>NZ_CP107902.1:1645000-2892122 GCF_036013935.1 Streptomyces sp. NBC_00461 | reverse complement strand
CGGCGGACGACCAGGAGACCCTGGACGAACTCCGCCTTCAGTGGCAGGGGTTGGTGCGGCGGCTGCTCGTCGCCCGGCCCGACGCCGTCGAGGAACTGCGCGCACTGCTGGACCGACTCGATCCCGGTGGCTCGGCCGCCCGGCAGTTCACCCAGCACGCGACCGCGTCCGGTCAGGCCCGGGTCTACCAAGCGGGACGTGACCAGCACATCGCAGAGCGATGACGGGTGGGACGGACGGCCACGCCGAGGACCAGGGACGTGTCTACCAGTCGCGGGGCGACCAGCACATCAGCGAACACCACCACCACTCCGGCGGTGACGGGCCGGAGCACGGCGGACCGGACTCGGTGCGACGCCCGGCGGTCGGCCGGTCCCCCGTCGCGCTGCGCGACCGCAGCGAGGTGATGGAACACCTGCGGGCGAGCGTCGAGGCGGAGCGCGGCGGCCAGGTCTACGTGCTGTACGGCATGGGCGGCTCGGGCAAGACGGCGGTCGCCTGCGCCCTCTTCCAGGAGGTCACCGCAGAACAGGGCCGGGTGGGCCTGTGGGTCAACGCCTCCGACCGTGCGAGCCTGCGCGCCGGCATGCTCGCCGTTGCCGCCGACCGAGGAGCGGGCGACGGCGAACTGCTCGCCGCACGCAACGGCCTCAGACCTGCCGCCGATCTCGTCTGGACGTATCTCGACCGTTCCGCCGAACCCTGGTTACTGGTCCTGGACAACACCGACGAGCCGGAGATCCTGCGGGACGGCAACTGGCTGCGCACCAGCCCGCGCGGCACCGTCCTGGTGACCACACGGCGAGCGGCGGCCCGGTGGTGGCCGGGCGCCGAGCTGCAGTACATCGGCGTACTGCCCCGAGAGGACGCCGCGCTCGTGCTGCGCGATCTCGCACCGCACAGCGGTACGACGGAGCAGGCGGCACGGGTCGCGGACCGGCTCGGGCGGCTGCCCCTCGCCCTCACCCTGGCGGGCGGCTTCCTCTCCCACCAGGTGCTCGACCCCTGGACGATGGACGCCTACGGGGACCAGCTCGACGGAGACGAACGGGTCCAGCTGATCGACCGGGGAGCCGACGCGCTGTCCGAAGCGGACCCCCGGCATCTGGTCGGCCTGACCTGGCAGCTGACCCTCGACGCGTTCGGAGCGCGCGGGCTGCCCGAAGCGGCGGCCCTGCTCAGACTGCTGGCCCGGTTCGCTGCCGAGCCGCTGCCGCTGACCCTGCTCAACCACGCCGGCATCGGCGCCGTACTGCCTCGTGCCCGAACCGAGACAGCCCTCAGAGCACTCCTCGACCAGTCGCTGTCCGAACTCGTCGATGCCGCCGGCGCGCGCTGCGTACAGAGTCACGGCATCCTGCTCGACAGCGTCTCGGCGGCGACCCCCGCGGACCTGGTGCCCGCCCTCGACACGACAGCCGTCCGGCTGCTCGACGCGGCCGTGCCCGGCGTACCCGACGCGGGGCCGCACGATCCGCGACTGCGCCTGCTGGTACCCCACGCGCTGGCCCTGCTGCGGCACATCGGTGGGCCGTCCGCCGCCGACGCCCTGGCCGTCGCGACGCGGCTGTCGGTCGCCCTGCACCGGACCGGTGACTACCTCTCCGCCTGGGAGACCGCCCGAAGCGCGGCGGACCTCGCACAGCGACTCCTCGGCGCGGACCACCGTACGGTCCTCGCCGCCCGCTCCAGGGCAGGGCGGGCACTGTTCCGGCTGGGCAGGTACGCCGAAGCCGAAGCGGCGCTCCGCGCGGTCCGGGGCGCCCAGGAGCGCCTGTTCGGCGCCGACGACCCCGACACCGCGGACAGCGGCTACGGACTTCAGCTCGTGCTGGCGAACCTCGGCAGACGCGAGGAATCCGTCGCGCTGCTCCGCGACACCGTCGCCGGGCGGCGCTCGGCGCTGGGCCCCACGCATCCGCTGACCCTGCGGGCCCGCGCCAGCCTGCTGGAGATGCTGCCCGCCGCCGAAGTGGTCACCGAGGAAGGCGGCACACTGCTCACGCTGCCGTCGGAATGCGATCGGTCCCTCGGCCCCGACCACACCGTGACACTGGGAGCCCGGCACAACCACGCGTGGGCGCTGTACCTCCTGGGCCGCTTCGACGAGGCCGACCGCGAGATCCGGCGGGTCGCCGAGACGTATGTGCGGCGCTTCGGGCCCGAGTACCCGATCGTGCTCGCCGCCCGGCAACTCCTCTCCCGGACCCGGGCCGCGCTCGGACACGTGGAGGAGGGGATCGCGCTGATGACCGACGTCGTGGAGCGGCGGCAACACGGCCTGGGCCCCGAACACCCCTTCACGGTCGCGAGCCGACAACTGCTGGACGCCTACCGGACAGGGCGATGGCGGCCGTAGCGCCTACGACGGGGCGTGAGCGGCCCGCACGGACGGTGCGCGAGGGTATACGCCACGGGGTCGACGGGAGTACCGATGTAGGGTGCTATGCGCAGGCCGTACGGGTGACGTTCAGTACGAGGGGGACGAAAGTGCAGACGCCGAGAACCCGTCTACGTTGACCCGGCCGATGCCGTGAGCGTCGTTCCCGTCAGGTCACCGCACGACCGGCTCCGTCCTCGCCACCGGCCAGGACAGCCGGCCCGCCGCACCGGTCATCCGCACCCCTGTGCCCCGCCCCACCCCTCGGACCGGCCTCGGGCCTCGGCGGCGGACCCCGCACGACACCGAGTACGAGCAGCAGCACCGACCACCGTCAGGGAGAGCGAGACCCGCAATGGCCCAGCCGCCCCTCCTCAGCGATGTCATCGACATCAAAGAGAACATCTCCACCTCGGACTTCGTGCTGTCCCTCGCCGAGGCGACGACACCCGAAGGCGCACAGAACGCGCTCAAGGACTACGTCGTCACCGAGCGGCTGCTGGAGAACTTCGACGAGGCGCTGGCCCTTATCAAGTCCTCGCTCGACGGACACCGCTCCAAGGCGGCCTACCTGCACGGCTCGTTCGGTTCCGGTAAGTCCCACTTCATGGCCGTGCTGTACGCGTTGCTCAGCGGCGACCCGGCCGCCCGTGCCCGTACCGAGTTCGACCCGGTGCTGACCAGGCAAGAGTGGCTGACCACGGACGGCAAGAGGTTCCTGCTCGTGCCGTACCACATGCTCGGCGCGAAGGCCCTCGAACAGCGGGTGCTCGGCGGGTACGTCACGCACGTCAAGAAGCTGCACCCGGACGCGCCGACCCCGCAGGTGTACCGGACCGACTCCCTCTTCGCCGACATCCGCGCCAACCGTGCCACCTACGGTGACGAGGCGGTCATCCGCGGCCTGGGCGGCGGCGACGCGGGCGACGGGGAAACGGACGAGTGGGGTGAGGGCTTCGCCTGGACCCCGCAGCTCCTCGACACCGCGCTCGCCGCCGAGGAGAACCACGAGGGGGGCACCCCGCTCAACCTCCGCAACCCCTCCACCCCGGCCGAGTTGCGCGCCAAGCTGGTCAACGACGCCAGCACCAACCTTTTTCCCGGCTTCGCCAAGAACGCCGTCGAGAACGAGCACGGCTTCGTCTCCCTTGACGCCGGTCTGTCCGTCATCGCCGAGCACGCCAAGTCGCTCGGCTACGACGGCCTGATCCTGTTCCTGGACGAGTTGATCCTCTGGCTCGCGACTCTCATCCACGAGCAGAAGTTCGTGGCCCGCGAGGCCAGCAAGATCACGAATTTCGTGGAGGGCGGCGACGCCCGGCGTGCCATCCCCGTCGTGTCGTTCATCGCCCGCCAGCGCGACCTGCGTGAACTCGTCGGTGAAGAGGTGTCCGGCGCGGCGGAAGCCTCCATCCAGGACACCCTGAACCTGGCCTCCGGCCGGTTCGACAAGATCACCCTGGAGGACCGCAACCTCCCGCAGATCGCTCACGCGCGCATCCTCAAGCCGAAGGACGCCGAGGCGGAACGGCTCGTCGACGCGGCCTTCGAGCAGACCAAGCGGGTCGGCACCCAGGTCTGGGACACCCTCCTCGGCTCGGAGAAGGGCACGACCGGCGCGGACGCGGAGTCGTTCCGGCTGACGTACCCGTTCTCGCCGGCGTTCATGGACACCCTCGTCCACATCTCGTCCGCGCTGCAGCGCTCCCGTACCGGTCTGAAGCTGATGGGCCAGCTGCTCGCCGACCACCGCAACGAGATCCGGCTCGGGCAGCTCATCCCGGTCGGCGACCTCTACCCGGTGATCGCAGCGGGCGGCGACAAGCCGTTCACCGACAGCCTGAAGGTCGTCTTTGAGGCCGCCGACAAGCTCTACAAGACCAAGCTTCGGCCCTACCTCCTCAGCTCGTACGACATCACCGAGGACGACGTCGAGCAGTACGTCAACCGGCCCGAGGCCATCGCCGACCCGCAGCGCGCCAACCGCTGCCGCATGTTCGTCGGCGACAACCGGCTCGTGTGCACCCTGCTGCTCTCGGCGCTCGCGCCCAGCGTGCCCTCCCTGGCGGAGCTGACCATCCGTCGGCTCGGCGCCCTCAACCACGGGTCCGTCCTCGCGCCGATCCCGGGCGCCGAGGTCGGCATCATCAAGAACAAGGTCGCCGAGTGGGCGGCCCGGTTCCCCGAGATCAAGGAGACCGGCACCGACGCCAACCCCGGCGTGCGGCTGGAGCTGTCCGGCGTCGACGTGGACTCCGTCATCGCCAACGCTCAAGTCAACGACAACCCCGGCAACCGGGTCGCTCTCGCCCGGCGTCTGCTGTCCGAGGAACTGGGCGTCGAGCACGGGCAGTTGAGCGACCAGCTCGGCTTCACCTGGCGCGGTACCTCCCGCACCGCCGAGATCGTGTTCGGGAACGTCGCCGATGAGGACGAGCTGCCCGACCACGACCTGATGCCGCAGGAGGACGGCCGCTGGCGTATCGCCATAGACCTCCCCTTCGACGAGGGCGAGTGGGGCCCGGTCGAGGACGTCAACCGCATCCGGCGGCTGCGCGAGCGCCAGCAGGGCGAGCGGTCCCGCATCGTCGCCTGGCTGCCCGCCCATCTGTCCGCGCAGCGCTTCGCCGACTTCCGGCGTCTCGTCGTCATCGACAAGGCCCTCTCCGACGAGCACCGCTTCGACACCCAGTACGCCGGCCACCTCAACGCCGACAACCGCAGCCGCGCCAAGGGCCTCCTCGAAACCCAGCGTGAGGCTCTGCTCAAGCAGGTCAAGGGCGCCTTCAAGCAGGCCTACGGTCTAGCCCAGAAGCAGGCCGCCGACGTCGTGCCCGACTTCGACGACCACCTCGTCCCGCTGCCCGATGTCGACGGCCTCACCCTGTCCTTCGGGCAGAGCCTGCACGACGGCATCCGGCACGTCGCGGGCAAGCTGCTCGCCCACCAGTACCCGGCGCACCCCGACCTCGACCCCGACGGCACCGGCACCGCCGTCAAGTCAGTCGACACCAAGAAGGTGTTCACCCACGTCCGGTCCGCCGCGGAAGCGCGTGACGGGCGGGTGGAGGTCCCGGCCACCGACCGCAAGCTCATGCAGCGGATCGCCGGGCCCCTGCGCCTCGGGCAGCAGAAGGAGGCGTACTTCGAGCTGTCCCGCTACTGGGCCGACCACTTCCGCCAGCTCGCCAGCGCCCAGGGCGTCACCGGGGACCTGTCCCTGATCACCCTGACCGATTGGACGGACAAGCCCGACCCGCGCGGCCTGCCCGACTTCCTCGCCCGGCTCGTCGTCGCCGCGTTCGCCGAGATGGACGACCGGGTGTGGGTGCGCGGCGGCACCGTACTCGACCCCGCGCCCGAACTGTCCGCGATCAAGGACCATGACGCGCTGCGCAGCCAGCCACTGCCCGCCGAGTCCGACTGGGACACGGCACGGCAGCGCTTCGAGACGATCTTCGGGCAGAAGGCTCCCGCCCTGCGGCGCGGCCGGATGGTCAACCAGTTCGCCCGCCAGATCATCGAGGCCGCCCGCGCCCACCGGGACCACGCGGCGGACCTGGTGCACCAGTTGGAGGCCCACGCCTCCTTCCTCGGTCTCGACCAGACCGCCGACACCGGACGACTCGCCCTCGCCCGCCGCTCCCTGCAACTGCTGGACGCGCTCACGGCGGAGGCCGGCAAGGGCGCGGCCGGGGCGAAGAAGACCGTGGAGGCCCTCGCCTCCTTCGACCTCGGCGAGACCAGCGCCGACCGGTACGGGACCTCCATCAAGCAGGCCCGCGGAGTCGCGGAGGCCGTCGCCTCCGCGCCCTGGAGCACCCTCGAACTCGCGGCCGGACTCGGCCCCGAGGGCGCGGCACTGCTCGACTCGCTGCGCAACGTGGCCCGCGACGACCAGCGCACCGCGGACCTGCGCGACGCCCTGGCCCGTACCCAGCGCGAGGTCGTCGCCCTGGTGAAGCGCACTCAGGCAGCCACCCCGCCGCCCCCTCCCGTCGCACCCCAGCCCACGGCTGACGACCTGTCCCTGAACACGCCGACGAGCGACCCGCGCATCCCGTACGCCCCGCAGGAGACACCCACACCGGCCGCCTCCGGCAGCGGCTCCGCGCGGACGTCCGGTGGCCGCCGTACGACCGCGGCACGCGCCGCCGCCGACCTCCAGGCGGAACTGTCCGAACTGGCTGCCCGCCACCCCGACGCGACCATCGAGATCACCTGGAAGGTCGTCGAATGACGGACACCGTCGCCGCCGTCCCGGGCGCCGTCCGGCTGAACAGCGCGACCGTCACCCAGTACCTGTCCTCGCAGTCCTCCCTCGCCGCCTCCCTCACCGGAGATGGCGGAGGCAGGCGCCGGGTCGTGCTGCTGCGGTCCGCACCTCAGTGGGACGGGCCCGCCGAACCCGCCTGGGGCGAGGGCCGGACGGCCGGCGTCGCGGTGGCGCCCTCACCGCTCGCCGTCCACGAACTCGTCCTCGACCACCTGACGGGCCGCCGCCCCGGCCCCGCCGTCCTGGTCGTCCTCACCGACCGCGAGCAGAACGAACTCGACCCGGCGATCCTCGCCCGCGTCCACAAGCTGCGTATCGACACGGTCGACAGCTGGGACGTCGTGCGGGAGGCGTTCGGCGCGCGACAGATCGACCCGCGCCTCAAGGACATCAACTGGGCGGCCGAAGCCCTGCTCGACGCCACTCCGCCCGGCGGTTGGCCGCCCGTGCCCGGCGGTTGGCTGTCCCGGCAGTACGCTCTCACCGCGCTCGCCCAGCGCCGCCTGCGTCTCGGCCGTTACGACACTGAGAGTGGCACGCGGCGCCCAGGTGACGACCGGCTCGGTGCGCAGACACTGTTGAACTGGTCGACCCGCCCCAGCGCCTCCGACGGGCTGCTCGGGTTGCGCGGCCCTGAGCGCGCCGGACTGACCGCCTTCCTCGGCGAGGAGGACCAGGCGGGCCTCGCCGGACGCGCCCTGCTCGCCCTCGTCGACGCCGAACGTGGCTCGGACGCCGCTGCCTTCGGCCTCGTGTGCGCGGCCCTGTGGCAGCACGCCGAGCCCGCCCCGGAGACCTACCAGGCCCGGGGCCGTGCCGAACGTTACTTCGGTGATCAGCCCCCGGCGGTCGCCGAACAACTCGACGCCTTGGTAACCGCCTTCGGCAGGTCCGCCGAGGAGTACGTGACCACGCTGCTGGCAGTCGGATACCGCAACGGTGGAGCCGACGCCGACCGGGCCCGCGAGGCACGCCGCACTACCGGCATGGTGCTCGACCGGGCGGCCGTGCTGGCGCGCCAATTCGGTGCGGAGGCAGTCGTAGCGGCGAGCCCCGTCCTGCGCGGCGGACTCGACGCACGGTTCACCGCGGTCGGCCAGGCCCTCGCGACGGGTGACACGGCCGCCGTGGCTGAGGCCGTGCTGCGCCTGGCTGACCACCGGCTCGCCAGTGATCCGGAGGAATCCGCCCGCATAGAGCGCGCGCGTATGGGGCAGCGTCTCGCCCGCTGGCTGGCCACCGACCCGTCCGCCGATGCCCCCACCGTCGCCGACGCCATAAAGAGGCACATCACCGAGACCGGCTGGGCCGACCTCGCCCTTGAGCACATCGAGGCCGGCGGCGACGCGAACCTCGTGCTCAAGTCCGCCTACGACACCCTGGGCACCCGCGTCCGGGACCTGCGCCAGCAGATCGACGCGTCCTTCGCGCGCTGCCTGGCCGGCTGGACCAAGGCCGGCACCCAGCCGGGCAGCATGCTCACCGTCGAGACCTTCCTCGACCGCGTGGTCGGACCGGTCGTCCGGCGCGGAGAGGAGCGGCGGGTGCTGCTGCTCGTGCTCGACGGCATGAGCGCGGCCATAGCGAACGAGCTAGGCGAGGAACTGCGCCGCTCCTGGGCGGAGTTCGACCCACTGTCCGAGGACGATCCCCTCCGGAGGGCGATGGCCGCCGCCCTGCCCACCGTGACGGCCGTATCCCGGACGTCGCTCTTCGCGGGCACTCTGATGAAGGGCACTCAGGCCGATGAGAAGCGGCTCTTCCCTGCTCTGAAGCTGTGGGGCGGGGCCCCGGCCGCCGTATTCCACAAGGATGACCTGCGGACCGACATGGCGGGCGACACCTTCGGTTCGGCGCTCACGGAAGCGCTCACCGACGGCAGAACTCATGTCGCTGTCGTCCTCAACGCCATTGACGACCGGCTTGCCAAGGAACAGAAGCTCGGCGACGGAGCCTGGCGGGTCGACGACGTACCCGGCCTGCGCGACCTGCTCCGGGTGGCGGCGGCCCAGGGCATGGCCGTCATCGTCACCAGCGACCACGGCCACGTCGTCGACCGTCATGGCACCAAAGCCGACGCCGCCACCGAACCCGCCTCCGCGCGCCACCGCCTGCCCGGCGGCGGTCCGCTCGGCGAACGGGAGATCGCCCTTTCCGGGCCGCGCGTGGTGTGGCCAGAAGCTGGTGCGTCCATCGTCGCGCTCTGGGACGCAGACTCGCGCTACACCGCCCTCAAGGCGGGCTACCACGGCGGGGCCTCCCTCGCCGAGTTCACCATCCCGGTGCTCGCCTTCCTGCCGTTCGGGGCGGAACCGCCCAAGAGCTGGAGGGAGTTGGGGGATCAGCGGCCGATCTGGTGGGCTCCGGAGGAGGCGGGGAGGCCGGTCACGGACGAGCGTGCGGCTCAGATGGCCGACGCGGCTCCGAGGAAGGGCACCGCGAAACCCCGGAAGAAGCAACCGGACCCCGGGACGCTGCCCGACGCCCTCTTCGACGTGGCGCTGACCGCCAAGGCGGATGATGCCCTCCTCACTCCGACCGCCGTATCACGGACCGAGGCGCTCGTGACGGCGCTGCTCGACTCGGAGACATACCAGGGGCAGCTCGACGGTCTGGCCCGCAAGCCGCAGCAGGAACAGGTCCACAAGGCCCTCGCCGCACTGCTCGACGCGGGCGGCACGCTGCCGGTGACCGCGCTCGCCCAGCGTGCGGGCATGCCCGCCACCCGGAGCGACGGCTTCGCCGCGGTCCTGCGGCAGCTCCTCAACTACGACGGGGTACAAGTGCTGGAGACCCTGCCGGACGGGCGCACGCTACGGCTCCATGAGGCGTTGCTGCGTGAGCAGTTCGCCCTTCGAGCCGGCTGACAGCGTTCGGGGTGCCCCCCGGCGTTCGCCTGGAGGCACCCCGAACGCGACTCACTGTTCCCGAGAGGAAGCAGCCGGCGTTGCCTTCGTCTGCCGCTGCGCTGCTTCAGGCCACGAACGCCCGCAGCACCTTCGCGAAGGTCGTCAGCTCGTCGATCAGCTCCTGCGGAAGCGGCTTCTCGTCGAAGTGTGCGATCCGGTTGCGGATGTCCTTCACTCGCTTCAGTCGGCCGATGAACTGTTCCCTGGGCATGTTGGGCCACTTGAGGGCTTCCCAGTTGGCGTCGGCCGCTTCGGCCAGCGATGTCTTCGTCTGGTCGCCGTCCAGGAGCCTCAGATAGTCACCGAACATGAGGTCGGATACTTGGCCGGTGCGGTGCTCGGGCTTCTTGTTCGTCTGGACGGCCTTGATGGTCTCCTCGTCCAGCGCCGCGCCCAGGCAGCGGCGCAGCAGGGACTCGATCTCGCCAACGATGAAAAAGGGCCGTGCCGCGCCCTCGAAGCGGTCCGTGACGTCCGCGGCGGTGACAATGCCCGAGAGGCAGCCGTCGTCGCCACGGACCAGGAGGTAGCCGTGTTCGCGGATGACCGGCAGGGCGGAGAAGAACTCCTGGCGGGTGTCGGCGACCGGAAGCGAGTCCTTCTCCATCGCGTTGTCCAGCGTCGGCTGCTTGCCCGCCTCGTACATCTTGGCGACAGAGCCCCAGGTGACCACTCCGTGGATCTGCGCCATGCCGGTGGTCACCGGGACCTGCGCGACGCCCTTCGTGCGCATCAGGAACGTCGTTTGCGCGAGGGGTGTACCGGGACCGACGGACACCAGTCCGCGTCGCGCCGATGGAATGTCCCCGAGCAGAAGCCGCTGTGGAAGGGCGGCCGAAGGCAGTGCCTCCTCCGTCTCGTCCTCCTCCGTGTCGGCGGAGGCGGCCTGCGCCGGAATGGACGCGAGCGGCACCACGTCGACGTTGCTGCGCAGGCCGCAGACGGCGAAGTCCGGCAGTGTCGTCAGCCCGGCGTCCGTGAGGGCATGCGAGATACGGTGCACCGTCCGGTGGTCGCGGACCCTGACCTGGAACAGGTCGAGGATGTCCTGCACGGGCACGGTCCTGCCCTTGAGCGCGGCGAGGTCCTGCCCGCTCGGTGGGGTCGTCATCGGGCGTCGCCCTCCGCGAGGTCACGGAGCATGGTCCTCTTGCCCATGGCGGCGTGCACGAGATCCTGCAGCTGCTTGGAACGGTCGTTGTAGAACCGTTCGTAGTCGTTGTCGCGGAGTGCTTCCGGATCGATGAGGTGGGTGGCGAGGACATCGTCGAACCACTCGGGGCGCATGTCGGAGGCGGCGACCATGGTGGACACGTAGGACGCCGGCGCCCCGGTCATGTCCATCGCCGCGCGGTAGGACAGGGGGGTCTTGTTCACGATGGAGTTCGTGGGCAGGCCCTCGCTGTTGCCCCGCCGGAACCAGGTCTTGGGGAAGACCTGCCGGACGTCCACGCTGTACTCGTCGAGCCTGCCGGGGTTGAGAGGGCTGTCCGTGTAGTGCCAGTCCACTGCGCCCTGCTTGATCAGCAGGGCGTAGATGCCCTTGTAGGCGGCACTGTTGCGGGTGGTGAGGCTGTCGAGGCGGTCGGCGAAGAAGAACGCATCCGTGACGGTGTCGGGCGCCCGGTCCTCCTGCGCGATCCAGGGGACGAGCTGTTCGACGTCACGGGTGAAGCGAGTCTCGGTGGAGCCTCCGTACATCTCGCCGAGGACGCCGCACCAGTACCACTGTTCGGTCTTTTCCTCCGCTCCCAGGCTGTCCAGCGCCGTGTCGAGGATGGCACGGACGGCTGCGAGCGGGACGAGTTGCGTCTTGTACGGCAGGTCGCTCGGGCGGACGATGCACTGCCGTTCCAGGAAGTCGCCCACCCAGGCGAAGGCCTCGGCGAGCTTCGGCGCCAAGCGGACGAAATCGGCCAGCGGGAGGTCCAGCAGATCCCGGCGCTTGCACGACACCGTCGACCCGATGCCGGCCTGCTTCCGCTCCCACGTGCGCACCAGGGCGATGGCCTGCAGGAAGTCGATACTGCTCAGTCCGTTCTCGATGCTGCTGTCCAGACGGCCGAAGACCGGGTACTTGGCCGCCAGCCCTTGCTTGATCTCCCGCCACACTTCAGGGAGTTGGTAGTAGTCCCCGGTCCCGTCCACGTACTCGCGGTCCCCGGCATAGGTGGCGGTGAGCAGTTCGAAGACGTTCAGCGGCACACCCCCCGTGTTGACCCGCTCGAACACCGCACAGACGGCATCCATGGAGGTGGAGGCGGCCAGCCGGATCATCGGGACCTGGAAGGCGCGAACCTGCTGGAGGACCAAATCGTCGAACTGCCCCCACAGGTCCCAGTTCCGGTCCTCGTCCGCCTTGACGTACGACATCATCCACTGGTTCACGCGCTGGGCGTCGAAGACGAGATGCAGGGGGAAGACACCGGCCGCGCACTCATTCTCCGTGGTGCTCAGATCCAGCACCACCGTGCGGTTGAAGTCGGTACGTAGCACCTTGTCTGCCGGGACGGACAGGATGGCCTCGTCGCGGTCCGCGGGCGGGCCGACCGCCTTCGCGATGTCGACGTAGTACCACCGCTCGATGGGCTTGTTACGGGCATCCGCGGTCTCCACCGGGGCGTCCAGCCACAGGGCCTGGAAGAGGGAGGTGAGACGCTGCTGCCCGTCCAACAGGAGGAGGTCCGCGGCCGGATCCCCGTCCGGGCGTGCCCCGGTGAGCGTCCGGGAGCGGAACCGGGTGGCACCGCCGGTCTGGAGCGTCATCACCACACCGAGCGGGTAATCCAGCGTCACTGTCGCGATGATCGCGCGGATCCGGTCGTCGTCCCACTTCCAGTTCCGCTGAAAGTCGGGCAACTGTAAGGAGCCCGATGCCACGTCCGCGAGTACGTCCTTCAGCTTCACATTGTCCAGTGCCGCCACGTTCGTTCCACTCCCCACCCAGGCATATGTACGGAGAGTGATTCCAGCAGCGTCTTCAGGTGACCGTCAACCGATTCAACGAAGTAGGCGGCTCGTCGCAGTGCCCTCAGGGACCGTGGGCCGACCGGCTTCCGGTCCCCATACGGTGGTGCCCGTAGAAATGGAAGACTGGTGCTTGTGAGCACCACCGGATCCCAGCGCCCCACGCAGGTGAGCGCCGCCCGTCGCCGTATCGTCATCGACGCCCTGCGGCGCGGTGCTGTGCCCGACAGCGGGCTCGACCTACTGGCCACCGGACTTGACCGGTTCGAGGCGGCCCTGGACGCAGAGCTGGACGCCGTGGCGTCCGGCGGCTCCGTGTTCAAGGCCGTGCGGGGCGAGTACGGGTCCGGAAAGACGTTCTTCACTCGTTGGCTGGGGGAACGGGCCAAGCGCCGTAACTTCGCCGTCGCCGAGATCCAGGTCTCGGAGAACGAGACCCCGCTGCACCGGCTGGAAACGGTCTACAGGCGGCTCACCGAACGGCTCACCACCTCCAGTTTCCCACCCAGCGCGCTGCGGCCCGTGGCCGACGCCTGGTTCTACGCCCTGGAGGAGGACGCCCTCGCGGCCGGCGCGACCGAGGACGAACTTCCGGGCGAGGTGGAGAAGCTGCTTGCCGCGCGGCTCGCCGAGGTCTCCCGGCACGCCCCGTCCTTCGCCACCGCTCTGCGCGGCTACCGGGCCGCCCTCGCGGACGGCGACGAGGCGACCGCTGCGGCCGTCCTGGCGTGGCTCGGCGGCCAGCCGCATGTCGCGGCCTCCGCGCGCCGGACCGCGGGGGTGCGTGGCGACCTCGACCACTTCGGCGCTCTCGGGTTCCTGCAGGGGCTCCTCACCGTGCTGCGCGACTCCGGGCACACCGGGCTGTTCGTCGTCCTCGATGAGGTGGAGACGCTGCAGCGGGTCCGGTCGGACGCCCGGGACAAGGCACTCAACGCGCTGCGGCAGCTGATCGACGAAGTGCACTCAGGCCGCTTCCCCGGGCTCTACCTGGTCATCACGGGCACCCCGGCCTTCTATGACGGTCAGCAGGGCGTGCAGCGCCTGGCCCCGCTGGCTCAGCGGCTGGCCACCGACTTCACCACCGACCCCCGCTTCGACAACCCTCGCGCCGTGCAGATCAGGCTGCCCGGCTTCAACCAGGAGTCCCTGGTCGGACTCGGCGTCACCATCCGCGACCTGTACGCCGATGCCGCGGAAGCACCGGAGCGCGTGCGGAAGGTCGTCGACGACGCGTACGTCGCGGACCTGGCGCTGGCCGTCGGCGGAGCGCTGGGAGGCAAGGTCGGGGTGGCTCCCCGGCTGTTCCTGAAGAAACTCGTCGGGGATGTGCTCGACCGTGTGGACCAGTTCGACGACTTCGACCCCCGGCAGCACTACCGGCTCACCGTCGCCAGCAGCGAACTCACCGACGTCGAACGGAACCTGGCCGCCGCCGTCTCCGGAAACTCCGCATCGGCCGACGACATCGACCTGGAGCTGTGATGGCAGACGGGGACCCGGCGGGGAAAGACCCGAGTGACGAGCGCGCCGACGTACTCGACCGGCTCGACCCCGTGGTCCTGCATCACATCGTCAACACCCTCGGCTGGCCCGACCTGCGGCCCCTGCAGCGCGCGGCGATCACCCCGCTCATGGAGGGACAGGACGCCGTACTGCTGGCTCCGACGGCCGGCGGCAAGACCGAGGCGGCCTGCTTCCCCCTGCTGTCGGCGATGACCGAGCAGAAGTGGACCGGAACATCCGTGCTGTACCTGTGCCCGCTCAAGGCACTCCTCAACAACCTGGCCGGCCGTGTCGATGCGTACGCCCAGTGGCTTGGGCGACGCGCCGCGCTCTGGCACGGCGACACCAAGGAATCGCAACGGCAGCGCATCCGGCGCGAGGCGCCGGACGTCCTGCTGACCACACCCGAGTCGCTCGAAGCGATGCTGATCGGCGTCAAGACCGACCACGCCCGTCTGTTGGGGAGCGTGCGGGCCGTCGTCGTCGACGAAGTGCACGCGTTCGCAGGGGACGACCGGGGATGGCACCTGCTGGCCGTGCTCGAACGGTTGGAGCGGGTCACCGGACGGCCCATCCAGCGCGTCGGGCTCTCGGCGACTGTCGGCAACCCCGCCGAGTTGCTGCACTGGCTGCAAGGCGCAGGCGCCGGCCGCCGCACCGGTCAGGTCGTCGCTCCTGGGGTGCAACCGCCGGCCGCCGATGGCAGCGGCGGACACGGCGACAAGGTGGTCGCGGAACCCTTTCACAGGCCGGCGGGCGAAGTGGAACTCGACTACGTCGGCTCCCTGGACAACGCAGCCAAACTCATCGCGGCATTGCACAGGGGAGAGAAGCGGCTCGTCTTCTGCGATTCACGCCGCCAAGTCGAGGAGCTGGGCGCCGCGCTTCGTGCGCGCGAGGTGACCGTCTTCCTGTCTCACGCCTCCCTCTCGGTCGACGAGCGGACCCGTTCAGAGCAGGCATTCGCCGAGGCACGCGACTGCGTCATTGTCTCCACGTCAACCCTCGAGCTCGGCATTGACGTCGGTGACCTGGACCGCGTCATCCAGATCGACTCGCCGGCCTCCGTCGCTTCATTCCTGCAACGCATCGGACGCACGGGGCGGCGGTCGGGCACGGTGCGCAACTGTCTTTTCCTGACCACTCGCAAGGAAACGCTGCTCCAGGCGGCGGGCTTGCTGTTGATGTGGTCGCGCGGCTGGGTGGAACCGGTCGTCCCCCCGCCCGAGCCGCGCCACCTGGTGGCCCAGCAACTGCTCGCCGTCACCCTGCAACAGCACAAGCTCGGCGATCAGTTGTGGGACCGGCAGTGGAACGGCCTCGCCCCCTTCGACAAGTCGGCTGCTCCCATCCTGCGCTTCCTCAGGGAGGAGGGTTTCCTCGACAGCGACGGCGGCATGCTGTTCGTCGGTCCCGAGGCGGAACACCGCTTCGGCAAGCGGCACTTCATCGAACTCACCGCCTCCTTCACCGCACCGCCGCAGTTCACGGTCCTGTCCGGACGCACAGAGATCGGCCGCACCGACCCGAGCGTGCTCACCGAGGAACGCCCCGGCCCCAGACGGTTGCTGCTCGGCGGACGCAGTTGGCAGGTCACGTACATCGACTGGCTACGTAAGCGCGTTTTCGTCGAGCCGGCTGACGGCGGCGGCATCGCCAAGTGGATGAACGGCGGAGTCGCCGGACTGTCATACGCCCTGACGCGTGCCATGCGCGAGGTTCTGCTGGGCACGGATCCGCCCGTCTCCCTTACCCGGCGTGCGGAGGCGTGCCTGGCGGAGCAGGGTGAGGTGGACGCACCGGACACCGTGCATCCGGGCGGCACCCTGGTGGCGCGCGTCGGCAGCGACGTGCGCTGGTGGACGTGGGCTGGTTATCGCGCCAATGCCACCCTGGCAGCCACCCTGCAGTCGGTGACCGATCCGCTGCAGCGGCCCACTGACAGCTGGCTGCGCCTGCGCGAGAACCTCACCCCGGCCGACTGGCATGCGGCCCGTGACAACGTCGGCGAGAACCTCGTCCTGCCTGACGTGGACCGCCGGGCCGTACGCGGCCTGAAGTTCTCCGCCGCCCTCCCGGAAAGCCTCGCCGTGGCCACCGTGGCGGCCCGCTTGGCCGATTTCGAGAACGCTCGGTCGGTCCTCGGCGAGCCGGCACGCTTTCAGTACGACGGCTGAACCGGAGTCGCCGAGGCCGCTGAAGACGGGCGCTGCACGGTTACGCCTACGGCCTGACCGGGGTCATCCCGATGTGGGCCAGTCATTTCGACGGGGACCAGTTATCCCGACGAGGGCCGCTCCGCGATGCCTCGGGCGTACGCGTAGTGGACCGCGGCGGCTCTGTCCCGGCTTCCGGTCTTGGCGAAGATGCGGTTGATGTGCGTTTTCACGGTGGCTTCCGTGACGAACAGGGTGTGTGCGATCTCCCGGTTGGTCTGTCCCTGCGCGATCAGCCGCAGCACGTCGGTCTCGCGTGCGGTCAGGCCGCCCGGGTCCTGCGACAGCAGGGGGCCGCCGGCGGCCGCGGCCAGCAGGCGGGTCTGTACGGTCGGGTCGAGGATGGCCTGGCCCGCGGCAGCGGCCGCCAGGGCGCGGCCGATCTCGGCCTGTGTGGCGTCCTTGGTCAAGAAGCCCAACGCCCCGGCCTGCAGGGCGTGCAGGATCGACGCGTCATCGTCGTAGGTGGTCAAGATGACCACCTGTACATTCGGATGGTCGGCGCGGATCGCTTTGGTCGCCTCGATTCCGTCGCGGCGCGGCATGTGCAGGTCCATCAACACCACCTGCGGTGCGTGCCGGGCGACCGCTTCGATCGCCGCGTCGCCGTCGCCGACCTGGGCCACCACATCGATGTCGGGCAGCAGGCCGAGCAGCAGACCCAAACCCTCGCGGACAGCGGTCTGATCGTCGGCGATCACGATCCGGATCGGCGCCTGTGCGCTCTGCATACCGTTCTGCACACTCATGACGGAATCCTCGCCGTAAGCTGCCAGCCGCCGTCCAGCGGGCCCGCGCTGAGCTGCCCTCCGGCCAGCTCGGCGCGCTCGCGCAACCCGGTCAGACCGTAGCCCGCGCCGGTGTCGGCCAGCGGTGCCGCCGCGTCGGATGCCGGATTGGTCACCGTGAGTCTCGTCTCCGTCTCCTGATAGTCCAGGGTGATCGACACCGGCGCGTCCGGCGCGTGCTTACGGACGTTGGTCAATGCCTCCTGAGCCGTACGCAACAGCGCCAGCCCGGCTTGCGCGGGCAACGCCTTGACGTCGCCCGTGACCGCCAGGGTCGCGGCCGAGCCGTCGGCGTCCTGATAGTCCTCGGCCAACGTGGCCAGCAGCGCCGGTAGTTGCTCGGCGTCGTCCTCATGGTCCTCGCGCAAGGCGTGGATGGCGCGCCTGGTCTCGATCAGACCTTCACGCGCAAGACTGCCGGCCCGTCTGACGCAGGTGGACGCCGTCGCGAGATCCGGATGCTTCGGCAGACCGTCACTGTTGAGCAGCGCCGAGGCGGCCTGCAACTGCACTGACAGCGAAGCCATCGAATGCGCGAGTACATCGTGGATCTCCCGGGCGATCCGCGCACGTTCGGCCAACGCGGCCACCCTTGCCTCCTCTATGGACAACCTCGCGCTCTGCTCAAGTAGCTGCTCGGCCTGTCGCGCGCGTGCGGAGTAGTCGTCGCGGACCCGCCCGGCGAAGAAGAACCAGCAGTACAGCAACAGACTGACGGCGAGTTTGGCCGTGTTGCCGCCCACAGCGAGTTGTCCGCACGCCGCGCCCAGGCAGGCGAGCGCCGTGACACCCAGAGCGGCGGTCAGCTCCAGCAGGTAGCCGGCCATGAACCCGGCCAGGCAGCCGAACACCAGGCTGACACCGTGGTGTTGCAGTGAGGCGAGCAGGCCGCCGCCCGCCGCCAGACCGCCGAGCGCCAGCGTCAGGACGCGTCGGTCGAGCAACTCGGCGAAGACGCACAACGCCCAGCACAGCGCGGCGACCGACAACGCCAGCGCGATGGCGAGTCCACGGCCCTCGGCGGCGGGAGCCGGATGCCCGGTGAGGCTCTCCGCTATGACCAGAACGAGGCCGAGGGCGCGCGCGGCCCGCAAGGGCCAGGCGAACCACGCGGATCGTGGGGCTGAAGCGGGCATTCAAGCTCCTTCGAGACGCTGCGCTCTTTCCAGAGAGCTTTCCAGAGATCTTTCCACCACTGTGAAAGTCGGTACGCTGCGCCGGAACTTTCGGCGGTAGTGCCCAAGTGGCTGGAAACCTGCGGAAGTTCCGGGTTCTTGGGTTCATCGGCGCCCGCGGCACACGCGGTGCGTGTGTGCGGAACGACGCAGGGGTGTGCGGAACGACGCACGGGTGGAGACCGGGTGGAGGCCGACGGTTCCACCCGGCGTCCACCTGGCTTCAATCCGCAGGCTGAGGCGTCGACGGCACGCGATTCCTAGCCTTGAGGATGTCGGAACCACCGGAGTGACACAAGGAGATGCTCATGGGCGCCAGCGTTTGGATCGTCAACCTCGCGGTGCTGATCGCGGTGCTTGAGGCCGATCTGGGTCGCCGCAAAATCACCTGGTTCCGGATCGCCAGGCCGCTGCTGCTGTCGGCTGTGATCATTCCCGTGTACATCAAGAACCCCTCGTCCAGCGGTTCCGGACTCGCTCTGGAGGTGGCCGGCGCCGTGGTGGGCATCCTGTTCGGGCTTTCGGCGGGCGCCCTGATGAAGGTGCACCGCGACCCGGCGACCGGACGTGCGGTCTCCCGCGCGGGTATGGGCTACGCAGCTCTGTGGGTCGCGGCGATCGGCGCCCGTCTCTTCTTCGTGTACGGGGCGAACCACATCTTCGACCAGCAGCTCGGCCGCTGGCTCGTGAACCACCACATCAGCTCCCACGCGCTGACCGATGCCCTCATCTTCATGGCGGTGACGATGACCCTCTCGCGCACGGCGACGCTGGTCGGCAGGGCCATGACGGCCAAGCCGGCGGCCGTCACGCAGACCGCATCGCTGGCTGCCGTCAATTGACAACTGCCGGGCGAGGCGGCCGTGTCGGACCCAGGTCCGGCTCGACGGCACGTGCGGCACATGCGGCACACGCGGCCGATCTGATGTTCCCGAAGCCCATGACGTCCCTGAAGCCCCTGAAGTCCCCAAGGTTCCTGAAGTCCCCGAAGTCCCCAAGGTTCCTGATGTTCCTGAAGTCCCCGTCGGCCTTGCTCGCCGACGGGGACTTCTCGTACCGGCATCCGTAGCCTCCTCTGCCGTGATTGATCTCGATGTCGCCTCGACCTGGCGTCGATCACGGTTATAGGGCAACCTGCTGTGGAGCTCTCGTCACCCTGCGTCTCCCAAAGGGGCGTTTCACTGCTGCCGAAGTGAGCAGTGCGCAACCTCGCAGAGGGTCGTCTGTAGCCTGCGGCGCGGCCATCCTGAGATCCTTGCGGAGGAGTCAGGCCCCTAACAGCTGTATGACCGGGTTTAGGGGATTGAGTCAACACGGGGAGCTCGATGAAGAACTGGAATATCGCCATGACCGCGCTCGGCGCATTGTGCCTGAGCTTGGCGGTGTCGCTGGGTGCGCATCACGCGGGACCCTCTGATCAAGCGTCAGCTGCTGTTCAGCACGCTACAGCCGGAAATTCAGGTGCCGTGGGCATCTCGTTGTGCATATCTGTAACGCCGGACGATCCGGGCTGGGACTGCACCACGTAGCCCGCCAAAGGCGCGCCGCGGAATTCTCGAATTCGCGGCGCGCCCGTGCGCGGCATTAATGAACGAACGGAGTGGTCAGAGGTAAGGGGGACGTTCATGGAATTGCGCATTCTTGGGCCGATAGAAGCCTGGCATTCCGGCGAAGAAATACGACTTGACGGGACCAAACAACGAACATTCTTGGCTTCATTGCTGCTCGGTCAGGGACGCATCGTTCATGATGTCCGGCTGGCCGAACATCTGTGGGGAACGAATCCGCCGTCCACGCTGGACGCCCAGCTCTACACATACGCCTCGCGACTGCGTTCCTATCTGGACGGGCATGTACGCGTGGTGCGCCGGGCTCCGGGGTACCTGCTGCACACCGACGGAGCGTGGATCGACATCGTGGAGTTCGACAGGCAGCGCCGTCGGGGCGACGCCGCACGGGACGAGGGCCACCACGCGGCAGCCGCCGCGGCCTACCGTGACGCGCTGGCGCTGTGGCGAGGACCCGCGCTCGCAGGGGGCGCCGACCCGCTGATCAGCGCCGAGGCCGCCGCCCTGGAGGAGACGCGGCTGGCGGTGCTGGAACGGCGCATCGAGGCCGAGGTCGAACTGGGCCGCGCCGTCGAACTCCTGCCGGAGCTGCGCTCGCTGGTGTCCTGCCATCCCCTGCACGAAGGCTTCCGGGCTTCGCTCATGACCGCCCTCTACGGGGCGAACCGCCAGTCGGAGGCCCTGCTTGAGTACGACAAGATGCGCCGCATCCTGCAGGAGGAGCTCGGCGTGTATCCGGGGCCGGGGCTCAGCAGGCTGTTCCAGGGGATACTCGCCGGCGAACTGCCCCAGAAGGTCGCCTGAGGTGAGCCTTGCCGTGATGCTCGTCGACGATCACGCGATCGTCCGCGAGGGGTTCAAGCACGTGCTGCAGGCGCAGGACGGCATCGACGTCGTGGTCGCGGCGGACCGGTCCCCGCAGACGCATCTGCTGGCCCGTCGGCACGAGCCGGACGTCATACTCGTCGACACCCGCATGGACGCCGGCAGCGGCCAGGCCTTCCTGGACCGGCTGCAGACCTCGGTCCGCGCGGAGCGGACCAGGATCGCGTTGCTGACCGACACGGCCGACGACGCGGAGTTGTTCAGGGCGTTGCGCGCCGGGATCAGCGGAGTCCTGCTCAAGGACATGTCGGCGCCCGAGCTGGTCCACGCGGTCCGGTCGATCGCCCGCGGGCATGCGGTGATCGGGCCGGCGCTGACGCGCCGGCTCATCGACCGCTTCGAGATCTTCCTGCCGCCCGAGGACGCCTTCAGTTACACCGTCAGCGTGCTCACGGAGCGGGAGCGTGACGTCCTGACCGCCATCGGCAACGGCGGCTCCAACCAGCAGATCGCACGTGATCTGCATCTGACGACCGCCACGGTGAAGTCGCACGTGTCCAACATCCTGTCCAAGCTGAGCCTGCCCAGCCGGGTGCACGCGGCACTGCTCGCCTATCGCATCGGGCTGGTGCGCGGACACGGCGGCCCGGAACGTCATACGGCTTCCACGACGGTCCACACGTTCAACGTGACCAAGGCGCAGGACAGTGCCGTCGCCACCGCCGTCGTCCAGACGCCGGCCCGGCGTTCGCCCATCACGTCCTCGCGGCGTGAGAGCCAGATCAACGGTGCCAGGCCGAACGGGACTCCGAACGAGAGCACGATCTGAGACAACACCAGCGCCCGGGTGGGGCTGACCCCTGCGCTCAGCAGAATCAGCGCCGGGACGAGTGTCACCAGACGGCGTACCGTCGCGGGAGGCGAACGGCGCAGGAAGCCGCGCATCACCTCCTGGCCCGCGTAGACGCCGACTCCGGTCGAGGCGAGTCCGGCCACGAGCAGCGCCAGGGCCAGGATCAGCGCGGCCGTGGGGCTCTGCGCCGACAGGATGTGATGCGTCTGCTCCATCGTCACCGAGGCGTCGGCGCGTCCGTGCAGGACGCCGGCGAAGATGGCGAGCATCGAGAGGTTGACGATGCCGGCGACGGTCATCGCGGTCGTCACGTTCAGCCGGTGCGCCCTGACCCCCGCGTCGACGTCGACGCGGGGCGTCCGCGCGGCCAACGCCGAGTGCAGATAGATCACATGAGGCATGATCGTCGCGCCGACCAGGCCGGCCATCAAGGCGGCGCCGTCGCCGGCGGGCAGCTGCGGAGCGAGTCCGGCCGCGGCCCCGTGGACCGACGGACGTACGACGGTGACGACGGCGGCGAAGCAGACGAACACCGTCGTCAGCGCCGTGGCCATCACCCGTTCCACCCCGCGCCGGCCACCCGGCGTCGCAGCCATGATCAGGAAACCGACCGCACCGGCGAGCAGCCCGCCGGCGAGCAGCGGCATGCCGGTGAGCATGTTCAGGGCGGTGGCCGTACCGGCGACCTCGGCCAGGTCGGTGGCGGCGCACACCAACTCGGCCTGCAGCCACAGCGGCCACACCGCGGCCGGCCGTAGCCGCTCCCGGCAGAGCTGGGACAGACCCGCGCCGCTGACGGCGCCGAGTTTGGCCGCGAGGTACTGCACGAACGCCGCGGCGACGCTCGCGGTGAGCGCCGCCCACATCAGCGCGTATCCGACCCCGGCCCCGGCGGCGGCGCTCGCCGCGAAGTTGCCCGGATCCACATAGGCCATGCCGGCCACCGCGGCCGGGCCGACGAGCGACGCGGCCCTCCCGGCCGCCGGCTGCACGAGGCGCCGGGAGCGGCCGGGAGGGCGCGGCGGGGAAAGGAGGCGCGTCACGTCGCCGTGGCGACCAGATCGATGATGTCGCCGACCGTGCGCAGGTCCTTGATCTTGTCGTCGGAGACGGAGACCTGCAGCTCGTCCTGGATCGTGACGGCGATTTCCATCATCGTCAGCGAGTCGATTCCCAGGTCATCGACGAGTCCTCGGTCCGGAGTGAGGTCGGTCGCCGGGATCGCGGCGATCAGCTCGAAGATCTCCGTGACCTTCGTCGTGGCTTCCTCCCTGGTCAGGGGCTTGGCCTGCTCGGCGGGTATGGTCATGATGTCCTCCTTGTGGTGGGGCGGGCGGCACGGTCTCTCGCGTTCGCCGCCTCGATCTGTTCGCTCTGCCGGGCGGCCGCCCGGTCCAAATCGGCCATGAACTCACCGAGCCGCTCCTGTGCGGCGCCGGCCTGCGCGTCGAGACCGCCGGTGTCCAGGACCTTCAGGTAACGCAGCAACGGCGCGGCGACCTCGTCGTGGTGGGTCCGCAGATTGAAAATCCCTGATCTGGCCACGGTCAGGCTGCGCCGGGCGAAGCCGGGAATGCCGCGTCCTGGCATGGCGAACTCGCGCAGGATCCGTTCCACGGCGATGACCGTCGCCGACGGGTCGAGGTCCAGCGCGGTCTCCACCAGGGTGCGGTAGAACACCATGTGCAGGTTCTCGTCGACGGCGATCCTCGCCAGCAGCCGGTCCGCGATCGGATCGCCGCAGGCGCGGCCGGCGTTGCGGTGCGCGACGCGGGTGGCCAGCTCCTGGAAGGTGACGTAGACGACGGAGCTGAGCGGATCGTCTCCGCGGCCCGGATAGCCGATCCCGACCGCGGCCATCCGGGTGCGCTCCAGGCCGATCGGATCGACGCCCCGGGTCACCAGCAGGTAGTCGCGCAGCGCCTGTCCGTGCCTGCCTTCCTCCGCGGTCCACCGGTGCACCCAGGTGCCCCACGGTCCGTCCAGGCCGAACCGCTCGGCGATGATGTGGTGGTAGGAGGGCAGGTTGTCCTCGGTGAGCAGATTGATCTCCAACGCCGCCTGCGCCTCGGGCGTCAGGCGCGACTGGCCCGGCTCCCACGGCTCGGTGTCGAAGTCACGCCCCTCGGACCAGGGCACGTACTCGTGGGGGAACCACTCCTTGGCCGTTGCCAGATGGCGGTTGAGGTTCTTCTCGACCACCGGCTCCAGCTCGGCGAGCAAATCGAGTTGTGTCACGGGTGCTTCCCTTTTCGTTGTTCGCCGATTCACGGTTTGACGAAGGCGAGCACGACGTTGTGACCGCCGAACCCGAACGAATTGGACAGCGCGGCGTCGACCCGGGTGTGCAGCGCCGTGGTGACCACGTCGAGCTTGATCTGCGGGTCCTGACGGTGCAGGTTGCGGGTCGGCGGGAGCACGTCGTCGCGGACCGACAGCGCGGTGAAGACGGCCTCGACGGCGCCGGAGCCGCCGATCATGTGCCCGGTGCCCGCCTTGGTCGCGCTGACCAGGACGTGGCCGCCGACTCCGTCCACGAGGGCGCTCGCCTCGGCGATGTCGCCGGCCGAGGTGCCGGTGGCGTGCGCGTTGACGTGCACCACGTCGGCGGCGCGCAGCCGCGCCTGTTCCATGGCGCCGCGCAGTGCCCTGATCTGACCGGCCGGGTCCGGCGCGGTCATGTCCCGCCCGTCCGAGGTCAGTCCGGCACCGGCAAGCCGGGCGTGCACCCGCGCGCCACGCGCCCGGGCGTGCTCCTCCGTCTCCAGCAGCATGGCACCGGCACCCTCGGCGAGAACGAAGCCGTCCCGGTCGGAGTCGAACGGGCGCAACGCGCCCTCCGGATCGTCGATCCGCCGGGACAGGGCCCGCATCTGATCGAAGGCGGTCAGGCCGAGCCGGTGGATGAAGGCGTCGGACCCGCCGGCGAGCACCGCGTCGGCGCGGCCGGATCTGATCAGCGCGAGACCGGTGGCGATCGCCTCGGCACCCGAGGCGCAGGCGCTCACCGGGGTGTGGACACCGGCCCGTGCGGTCAGCTCGATACCGATCGTCGCCGCCGCGCCGCTGGCCATCTGCATCGGCACGGAGAACGGGCTGACCGACTGCGGTCCGCGGCTGCTGATCACCGCGTCATGGCCGAGCACGGTCAGCGGTCCGCCGATTCCGGTGCCCATGACGACGGCGAGACGGTACGGATCGACCTCCGGAGACCCGGCATCGGCCCACGCCTCGCGCGCGGCGATCAGGGCGAGCTGTTGACTGCGGTCCAGCCTGCGGACCTTGACCCGTTCCAGGACCTCGGCGGGTTCCACCTTCACCCTGGCCGCAATCGGCGCGGCCAGCTCCTGGGCCCACGGCTCGGTCAGCCGTGCGGCGCCGCTCTCGCCGGCCAGCAGCGCCCGCCAGGTGCCGGGCACATCGCCGCCGAGGGGAGTGGTCATGCCGAGACCGGTGATCACGACCTGCTGTTCTTCGCTCCTCGTCACGCCGCGACGGTAACGACGTGACGGTGCGCGTCGGCACCGGCGATCGGGCGGGATTCCCCCCTACCAAAGGAGGAGATCGGGGCCGCCGGGAGGCGGTTGTGAGGGCGCCGCGAACACCAGGAGGCTGAGCACACATCTGGTGTCAAAGGAGCGCAGCAGCATGCCATTGGAATCCGGGCGATGGCCGACCCTGGTCGACATGTGCGCGTCGAGAGCCGCCGAGGATCCCGAGCGCGTGTACTTCACCTATCTTCCCGACGGGCGCACCGTCGGCGCGTCGCTGACCGCCGAGGCGGTGGACCGCGGCGCCAGGGCACTGGCGGTGCTGCTGTTGCGGCATGCCGATCCCGGCGACCGGGTTCTGCTGGCGTATCCGCCCGGCCTCGAGTTCATCGTCGGATTCTTCGGCTGCCTGTACGCCGGCCTGATCGCCGTACCGATACCGCCCGTTGAGATCGGCCGCACCGGACCGAAGACCGACAAGGTGGACGCGGTCTGCGGCAGCGCCGAGCCCAGGGTGCTCCTGACCACGCAGTCCGCGCTCACGCGGCTGGACGGGGGCCGGGCCGTCGCGTCGCTGGCCGACGTGGTCTGCCTCGCCTCGGACACGGTTCTCGGCGAGGACGCACGGGAACTGGCGGAAAAGTGGAGCCCTCCGGAGATCGAGCCGGGCTCGGTCGCGTATCTGCAGTACTCGTCCGGGTCGACGGGTGTGCCCAAGGGCGTGACCCTCACCCATCGCAACGTGCTGAACAACCTGGAACTCATCCGGGCCAACGCCTATCGAGGCGAGCTGCGCGCCGGTGAACGCCCCCCGCCCAACGTGCTGTTCCTCCCCTTCTTCCACGACATGGGTCTGGTCAACGGAGTTCTGTCGCCGCTGTACCGCGACTACGAGGCCGTGCACATGTCGCCGATGGCCTTCGTGCAGCGTCCCGTCAGCTGGTTGCGCGCCGTCTCGGACCGCGGCAGGGCGGTGAGTGTCGCGCCGAACTTCGCCTACGAGCTTGCCGTGCGCCGGGTGCCCGAGGAGCAGGTCGCCGAACTCGACCTTTCCGGCTGGGAGTTGGCGGGCGTGGGCGCCGAGCCGGTGCGGCCGGAGACGCTGGAGGCGTTCAGCGCCAAGTTCGCCGCCGCCGGGTTCCGCAGCTCCGCGTTCTTCCCCTGCTACGGGCTGGCCGAGTCGACGGTGATGGTCAGCGGCGGTCCCGCACTGCGCGACCCGGTCATCGCCACTTTCGACGCCGAGCGACTGGCCGCGGGCCGGGTGGTCCCGGTCGCCGGCCGCCGCGGTGTCGCCGGCGTCCAGGCGCTGGTGGGGTGCGGGCAGATCCAGGACACCCTGTGCCTGCGCATCGTCGCTCCGCTGACCCG
Source organism: Streptomyces sp. NBC_00461 (assembly GCF_036013935.1). Lineage (NCBI taxonomy): Bacteria > Bacillati > Actinomycetota > Actinomycetes > Kitasatosporales > Streptomycetaceae > Streptomyces > Streptomyces sp. NBC_00461. The sequence continues at coordinate 2,865,797 of NZ_CP107902.1, read as the reverse complement.
CCGCGTGTGCGCCGCGGACGAGGTCGGCGAGATCTACATCGCCGGACCCAGCGTCAGCGAGGGTTACTGGAACGCGCCGCGGCAGACCGCCGAGACGTTCGGCATCGAACTGGCCGAAGCACCCGGGCTCCGCTTCCTGGCCACCGGCGACCTCGGATTCGTCCACGACGGCCAGGTGTTCGTCACCGGCCGGCGCAAGGACGCGATCATCCTCAACGGGCTCAACTACTACCCGCACGACATCGAGGCCGCGCTGCACGGAGCCCATCCGGCGTTGCGCGAGGACCGGTGCTGTGCCTTCTCGGTCGACGACGGCAGCCGGGAGCGGCTGGTCGTGCTGACGGAGGTGCAGCGCCGGCACCAGGTGGTGCGGGGGGCGCAGACCGTGCAGGACTCGGTGCGCCGGCCCGTGGACGCCGCCGAGATCGAGACGGCGGTCGCCGCTGCCGTCGCGTCCGCGCAGGGAGTGCGCGTGGACGAGGTGGTGCTGCTGGCGGCCGGTTCACTGCCCTACACCAGCAGCGCCAAGATCAAGCGCGCCGAATGCCGGAGCCGATATCTCGCCAAGCAGCTGGACCTCCTCTGAGCGAGGCCGGCACTTCGGAAAGGAACGAACCATGACGAACCAACCCGACTCACCAGCCCGGCGCACCGGTTACGCGTCGTTGAACGCGGGCGGCATCGACTGGGACATGCTGCCCATGCGGCTGTTCGCGAAGGGCAACCGCAGGTTCTGGAATCCGGCGGACCTCGACTTCACCCGCGACGCCGAGGATTTCGCGGCACTGTCCCCGCAGGCCCAGGAGGCCGTGGCGGTCATGTGCGCCCAGTTCGTGGCGGGCGAGGAGGCGGTCACCCGGGACATCCAGCCGTTCATGTCCGCCGTCGCGTCCGAGGGACGGCTGGGTGACGAGATGTACCTGGCGCAGTTCTGCTTCGAAGAGGCCAAGCACGTCGAGGTCTTCCGCCGGTGGATGGACGCCGTGGGACTGCACGACGATCTCAACGAGTTGGTGACCGGCAACCCCGGCTACCAGGAGATCTTTGGCATCGCCCTGCCGGAGGCGCTGGAGAAACTGCACCACGATCCGAGCCCGGCCAACCAGGTGCGCGCCTCGATCACGTACAACCACCTCGTCGAGGGGACGCTCGCGCTCACCGGCTACTACACCTGGAACCGGTTCTGCACCTCACTCGGGATCTTCCCGGGCATGCGCAGGGTCGTGGAACTGATCGGCGACGACGAGCGGCGGCACATGGCGTGGGGCACGTACACCTGCCGCCGGCACGTCGCCGCCGATCCGGAGAACTGGAACGTCGCCCAGAGCACCATGCGGGAGCTGATACCGCACGCGCTGCGGCAGATCGACTTCGCCGCCAAGTCCTATCCCGCGGACCTGTTCGACATCGAGGTCAAGGAGATCCTGCTGTACGCGAGCAGCCGTCCGCGCCGACGCCTGCGGGCGATCTCCTCGGCGCTGAACGAGTCCGCGGGCGAGGTCGAGCGTGACGTCGTGGCAGAGCGGCTTGAGGAAGAGTTCGCCGACGAGGACCGCCGCAAGGCGAGTACGCCGCGGTGAACGAGGCGTACGACTACGTCGTCGTCGGCGCCGGGGCGGCGGGCGCACCGCTGGCCGCCCGGCTCAGCGAGGACCCGGACACGACCGTGCTGGTGCTTGAGGCGGGACCGGCCGACGACCTGCCCTCGATCGCTGTCCCCGCCCTGTTCCCCGGCTTGTTCGGCAGCGCCGTCGACTGGGCCGACGAGACCGCCCCGCAGCAGCGGCTGGCCGGACGGCGGGTGTACTGGCCGCACGGCAGGACCCTCGGCGGCTCGTCGTCGATCAACGCGATGATGTGGGTCCCCGGCCAGCGAGCCGACTACGACCGCTGGGGCGAACTCGCCGGCCCGCTCTGGTCCTACGCGGCGGTCCGCCCCGTGCTGTCCCGGATCGGCTGCGACGACGGCGCCCCGATGCGCGTCGCGGCGCTGCCCGATCCGGCCCCGGTGACCTCGGCGTTCCTCGACGCCTGCGGCAAGGCCGGGATTCCCCTCGCCGCCGACGAGAACGGCTCGGCGTCCGACGGCGCCCGGCCCACCATGGTGATGCAAGCCGGCGGGCGACGGCGCAGTACGGCGGACGGATATCTGCGGCCCGCCGCGCACCGGCCCAACCTCGTCGTGCGCCACGGAGCGGCCGTACACAAGGTGGAGATCGTCGACGGGCGGGCCGAAGGGGTCCGGTACTCCGTCGACGGCCGGCCGGTCACGGTGACGGCCCGCCGCGAGGTCATCCTGTGCGCGGGGGCCGTCGATTCGCCGAGACTGCTGATGCTGTCCGGGATCGGGCCCGCCGACCGACTGCGCGACCACGGGATCGAGTTGGTCGCCGACGCGCCGGAGGTCGGGCGCAACCTGCGCGACCACCTGGCCGCGATGCTGCTGGTCGAGGCGGCGGAGCCCGGCCCCGATCCGCGCCGTGCTCCGGGGGCGTTCACGCAGTTCCGCGCGAACGGCCGCGGTCCGCTCACCTCCAACCTCGGCGAGGCGTACGCGTTCGTGCGCAGCGACCCGGCGCTGCCGCACCCGGACATCGAACTGGTGCTGCTGACCGGGCAGTTCGTCGACGAGGGGCGCACTCGGTCGCAGTCCGCCGGGTTCACCCTCGCCGTGGTGCTGCTCCAGCCGCGAAGCCGCGGCGAGATCGCGCTGCGCGACGCGGATCCGCTGTCCCGGCCGCTGATCGATCCGGGATATCTGAGCGATCCGGAGGACCGGCGAGTCCTGGACGCCGGGCTGCGCATCGCGGAGGAGGTGCTCGCCACCGAGCCCCTCGCCTCGGAGGCCGGCGCCCCCGTACAACCGGCGCTGCCCCCCGGCCCGGACCGCCGTCACGCCGCCGTCCAGGCGGCGCAGTCGCTCTACCACCCGACCGGAACATGCCGGATGGGAACCGACCCGGCGTCCGTCGTGGACGAACGGCTCCGGGTGCGCGGCCTCCGCGGCCTGCGGGTGGCGGACGCCTCGGTCATGCCGGAGATCGTGCGCGGACACACCGCCGCGCCGTCGATGCTCATCGGTGAGCGCGCCGCGGAACTGATCGCGGCCGAGCGAAAGGGCTGACCCATGCGGCGCACTGTCTATGACGCAGACCACGAGGCGTTCCGGCGCGTGATCCGCGACTTCCTGCAGGCGGAGGTCGTGCCGCACCACCAGGAATGGGAACGGACCGGCCAGGTTCCGCGCCGGCTCTACCGGCGGCTCGGCGAGCTGGGTGTGTTCGGCATCCGCGCCCCCGTCGCGTACGGCGGCGCGGGAGAGCACAGCTACAAGTACAACGCGATCCTCATCGAGGAGACCACCAGGGCCGGCGTCGGTCTGGGCGCCGCCCCGATCCACTTCAACCTGGTGCTCCCGTACCTGATGACCTTCGCCGACGACGAGCAGAAGGAGCGCTGGCTACCGCCGTTCATCAGCGGCGAGATGATGACCGCCATCGCGATGACCGAACCGGGAGCCGGTTCCGACCTCGCCGGGATCACCACCACCGCGACGCTGTCCGAGGACGGCAAGCACTACGTGCTGCGCGGATCCAAGACGTTCATCTCAGGCGGCGCCCAGGCGGATCTGGTGCTGGTGGTGGTGCGCATACCCGGGGACGAACGGCGCGGCCTGTCGATCCTGTGCGTCGACGCCCACTCGCCCGGGTTCACGGTGGGCCGGCGGCTGGAGAAGATCGGACTGCACGCCCAGGACACGGTCGAGTTGTTCTTCGACGAGGTGCGGGTACCCGCGGCCAACCTGCTCGGTGAGGCGGGCCAGGGCTTCAAGTACCTGGTGCACAACCTCGCCGAGGAACGGATGACGATCGCGCTGGGGGCGACGGCGCAGGCAGCCGCGGCGGTCCGCCACACCGTCGCCTACGTCAAGGAGCGCAAGGCGTTCGGCCGGGCCGTCTCCACTTTTCAGAACACCAAATTCGTGCTCGCCGACTGCACGGCACGAGTACGCGCCATGCAGGCGATGACCGATAAGGCGCTCGACCTGTTCGACGCGGGCGAGCTGACCGCGGTCGACGCGGCCGCCTGCAAACTGTTCGCCTCCGAGACCGCCGGCCAAGTGATCGACCAATGCCTGCAGTTGCACGGCGGCTACGGGTTCGTCACCGAATTCCCGATCGCCCGCCTCTACACCGACACCCGGGTGACCCGGCTTTACGGCGGCACGTCAGAGATTATGCGCGGCATCATTGCCGACGATCTGCTGCACCGTCCTGATTCGGTATAGGTCCGATATAGCGCTGCTTTCGACAGTGGACTCAGGTCGAATGAGGGGAACGCTGTGACAGAGCAGACGGAACAGGCGGCGCCGACCCATCTGGTGGTGCGCAACGACGAGGACCAGCACTCCATCTGGTGGCTCGGACGTGAGCTTCCGGCCGGATGGCACGCGGAAGGCTTCCAGGGCACCGAGGACGCGTGCCTGGCGCACATCGCCGAAGTGTGGACGGACATGCGCCCGGCCAGCCTTCGCCGACGCATGGGGCAGTTCAGTTGAGCCCGCTGCTGCCTGCCCGGATCGTCGATCAGGCGGCTCGCACCCCGGCGGCGGTCGCCGTGGTCGACGGCGACCGGTCGCTCACCTACGGGGAGCTTGTCGCCGCGGCGGACCGGGTGGCCGACACGTTGCGCGCCCGCGGCCTCGGCCCGGAGGACCGGGTCGGCGTACTGATGCCGCGCGGTCTGGATCTCGTCGTGGCGCTCCTCGGCGTGTGGCGGGCGGCGGCGGCCTACGTTCCGCTCGACCCGGCCCATCCCGCCGAGCGGACCAGGTGGATCGTCGCCGACGCCGGCGTGCGCGTCGTCCTGACCGACGACGCGCACGCCGGCGTCCTGCCGGCCGACGCGGTGCCCACCCTGCTGGTCGGTGCGGCCGACGAACCGCCGGTCGCGGCACGGCCGTCGGACGTCGTCCGTCCGGTGCCGGATCCCGCGAACGCCGCCTACGTGCTGTACACGTCCGGGTCGACCGGGCACCCCAAGGGCGTCGTCATCACGCACGAGGGGATCGCCGGCTACGTCGACTGGCGGGTCAGGACCCACGGCCTCGGCCCCGGCGACCGGGTGCTGCAACGCACGCCGGTGGGGTTCGACGCGGCCGGCTGGGAGATCTTCGCCCCGCAGGCCTGCGGCGCCACCTTGGTGATCGCCCCGCCGGGAGCCGAACGCGACCCGGCCGAGATCGTCAGGGCGGTCCTCGACGCCGAGGTGAGCGTGCTGCAGGTCGTGCCCTCGATTCTGCGGCTGCTGGCCGACGAACCCGGCTGGTCGCGCTGCCACAGCCTCAGGCTGCTGACCTCCGGCGGCGAGGCGCTGCACGCCGAGTACCTGACCGCCGTGCCCGCCACGGCGCAGGTGTACAACACCTACGGGCCGACCGAGTGCACCATCGACGTCGCCGCACACCCGTGCGACCGGGACGTGTCGTCCGGGCCGGCTCCCATCGGGCGGCCGGTGACCGGCGTACGCCTGCTGGTTCTCGACCCGGGTGGCGAGCCGTGCCCGGTCGGCGTGCCCGGCGAGCTGTATGTGGGAGGCGCGGCGCAGGCCCGCGGCTATGAGGGCCGCCCGGACCTGACCGCGCAGCGCTTCGTCCCCGATCCCTACGGACCGGCCGGCGGCCGGCTCTACCGCACCGGCGACCGGGTCCGGTGGCGCGAGGACGGCAACCTGGAATACCTGGGTCGCCTCGACCAGCAGGTGAAGGTCGGCGGCGTCCGCATCGAGCCGGGCGAGGTCGAGACGGCGATCGCCGCGCATCCCCAGGTCACGGCCGCGGTCGTCGGCACGGCGGCCGGATCCGACGGAGCGGCACGGCTGACGGCGTATGTCGTCGGCGACGTCGCTCCGGCGGCCTTGCGCTCCTTCCTGCGCGAGCGCCTGCCCGCGCCGATGATCCCCTCGGTGCTGACCCCGGTCGACAGCTTCCCGCTGCTGTCCAACGGGAAGATCGACAGATCGGCGCTGTCGAGCATGGAGTCCGTGCTCGCCTCGCGCCCGGCCTACCTCGCACCCCGCACCGACGCCGAACTCGCGGTCGCCGAGGTCTGGCAGGAACTGCTCGGTGTGGAGAAGGTCGGAGCCGACGACGACTTCTTCCAGCTGGGCGGCTACTCGCTGCTGCTCACCCGGCTCGCGGGGCGGCTGACCCGGGCGACGGGAACGGACGTGGGTCTCCAGGATCTCTACACCCACACGACCGTCGCGGACCAGGCGCTGCTGGTGGCACCGCCGGCCGACGGTCCCGGTCGCGAGGAGCCGCCGCCGATCGCCCGCGCGCCCCGTGACGGCCGGCTCCCGTTGTCCTTCGGACAGCGGCGCATGTGGTTCCTGGACCAACTGCGCCCGGGAAGCGGCGAATACACCGTTCCGCTGTTCGTCCGCCTCCACGGCAGGGCCGACCCGGGGCAGGTCCGAGGGGCGCTCGGCCGGCTCGCCGAGCGCCACGAGATCCTGCGTACCCGGTACGCGCAGGAGGACGGCGAGCCGCTGCAGATCATCGATCCGTCCACCCCGGTCGAACTGCGCACCAGCGAGAGCTCGAACCCGGTCGGAGAGGTGAACGCCGAGATCGCCCGCGGCTTCGACCTGGCCGCCGGTCCGGTCTGGCGGGCGCTGCTGGTGCGCTCCGCGGACGGCCGCGGGAACGACCTGCTGTTGCTGACCCTGCACCACATCGCCTGCGACGGCTGGTCGGCGGTCATCCTGGAACGGGACTTCCACGCCCTTCTCGCCAGAGACGAGCCGACGCCGCCACCTGTCCAGTACGCCGACTACGCGCACTGGCAGCGGCAATGGCACACCGACGCCCGCACCGAGCGCGGGGTCGCCGCCTGGCGGGACACACTGGCGGACCTCGAACCGCTCGTACTGCCCACGGACCGCCCGCGCCCGCAGGTCCGCGACGAGGCCGGCGCCCTGGTCACCTTCGACGTGCCCGCCGAGACCGCCGAAGAACTGACGCGGATCGGCCGCCGGTGCGGTGCCACGCCGTTCGCCGTGCTGCTGACCGGGCTCACCGCGTTGCTGGCACGGCGGACCGGACAGTGGGACGTGGCCGTCGGCACGCCGACCGCGGGCAGGCTGCGCCCGGAGACCCAGGACGTCGTCGGCTTCTTCCTCAATTCCCTGGTCGTGCGTCCCCGGCTGCGTCCCGAGGAGGACTTCGAGCGGTCGGTGCGGCGGGTCGACGAGGCCAGGCGCTTCGCCCTGGCCCACCAGGACGTGCCGTTCGACCGCCTCGTCGACGCCTACGGCGGCGAGCGGGACATGTCCCGAACTCCGCTGTACCAGGTCGCGTTCGACCTGCACGACCAGGAACTCACCGGCGGCATGTCCAGTTCGGACGACCTGGCGGCGATGCGCGAGGCGTGGCGGGTGGCGAAGACGGATCTGACCGTCTTCGCACGCCGCAGACCCGACGGTTCGTACGCCTTCGGCTTCGAATACGCCACCGCGCTGTTCGACCGCGACACGGTCGAGGCGCTGGCCGAACAGTTCCGTCTGCTGCTCGGCCGCCTCGCGGCCCGCCCCGAACTGCCGTTGCGCGAAGTCGATCTGCTGTCGGAGACCGAACACGGGCAATTCGACGCGTGGAATCGTAGGGACGCCGCATTCGGCCCCGAGACGACGCTCGCGCTCTTCGAGCGGCAGGCGGCGAAGACCCCGGACGCGCCGGCGGTGACGTACTCGGGCACGGCGATGAGCTATCGCGAACTGGACGTGAAGGCGAACCAGTTCGCCGGACTGCTGAAGGACCTCGGTGTGTGCCGCGGCGACGCGGTGGGTGTCCTGGTCGGACGCGGGCTCGATCTGCACGCCGTACTGCTCGGGGTGTGGAAGGCGGGCGCCGCCTACGTGCCGATCGACCCGCTCTTCCCGGCGGAACGCATCGGGCACATGCTCACCGACGCGCGAGCAAAGGTGCTGATCAGCGAATCGTGCTACCGCACCATGCTGCCCGAGGCCTTCGACGGTGAACTGGTCATGGTGGATCTGCACCGCGAACGCGTCGAGAACCGGCCGGGAGATCCGGTCGGCCCGCACGCCACGCCGCAGGACACCGCCTACGTCATCTACACCTCCGGTTCCACCGGCAGGCCCAAGGGCGTGCGAGTGCCGCACCGGGGGCTGGCGAACCATCTGCAGTGGGCCGTCCGCGATCTCGCCTCGCAGGGGACGACCGGTGCGCCGGTCTTCTCCTCGACCGCGTTCGACCTGGTGGTGCCCAACCTGTACGCGCCGCTGCTCGCCGGGCAGCCGGTGCACATGGCTCCGCGTGACCTTCCGGTTGCCGAACTCGGCCGAGTGCTGGCCGAGACGGGTCCGTTCAGCTTCATCAAGCTCACCCCGGGCCACCTCGAACTCCTCGCCCACCAGCTCGGCGACGCCGCCGCGGCCAGTCTCGCCTCGGTGATCGTCGTCGCCGGCGAGGCACTGCCGGCGCGCCAGGCCGAGCACTGGCGCCGGCTGCTCGGCGACGGAAGGCTGATCAACGAGTACGGCCCCACCGAGGGATCGGTCGGCTCGACGATCCATCCGGTGGCCGGCGAGCCGGTACAGCGGATCGTGCCGCTGGGCAGACCGCTTCCGGGCGTCACCGTGCACGTGCTCGACGACGCGTTGAACCGCGTACCGATCGGGTCGCCCGGTGAACTGTGCGTCGGCGGCGCCGGCGTCGCCGACGGGTACACGGGCGATCCGGCCAGGACGGCGGCACGGTTCGTGCCCGATCCCTACGGCGCGCCGGGCGAACGCCTCTACCGCACCGGGGACCTGGCCAGGTTCGGGCCCACCGGCGACGTGATGTTCCTCGGCCGGATGGACGGCCAGCTCAAAGTGCGCGGCTACCGGGTGGAGACCGGCGAGATCGAGGCCGTACTGCGTGAGCACCCCGGCGTCCGCGACGCCGTGGTGGTCGCCGCGGCCACCGGATCCGACACGTCCCAGGGCCCCGAGTCGGGCGACGTCCGGCTGCACGCCTACTACGTGCCGGCGGGCGCGGAGGTCACGGGCTCCGAACTCACCGCCCACACCGAACGGCGGCTGCCCGACTACATGGTTCCGGTGGCGTTCGCGGCGATCGAGCTGATCCCGCTCAACCGCAACGGAAAGGTCGACCGGTCGGCGCTGCCGCGGATCCGGGTCGACGACGCCGCTCTCGCGCACGGCGACACTCCCACCGGTCCGGCGCAGATCCGCGTCGCGACGATCTTCTCGGCGCTGCTGGGCGTCGACCCCGGAGCGCATACGAACTTCTTCGCCGCCGGCGGGAATTCGCTGGCCGCGGTGCGGCTGATCGCCCGCATCCAGGACGAGTTCGACGTCGACCTTCCGGTGCGCACCGTCTTCGCCGGGCCGACCGTCGCCGAACTCGCCCAGGCGGTGGAGGAGGCGATCCAGGCCGAGATCGAGAACATGTCCGACGCACAGCTCGCGGCGGCCCATCAGGAACAACTGGAACAGCAGTGAAGGGTTGGCCACGATGACCGGCGTTGAAACCTCTGCCCCTGACGAGCTGCGCGCGCAACTGCTGCGCAGCCGTCTGGCGGGCGGCGCGGGAGCACGCTCGGGTGCGAGCTCCCGTATCGCACCGACCGACCGCTCGCGTCCGCTGCCGCTGTCGTTCGGGCAGCAGCGGCTGTGGTTGATCGACCGGATCGATCCCGGGTCCACGGAGTACGTGGTTCCGCTTGCGCTGCGCCTGCGCGGCAGCCTGGACACACCGGCCTGGAGCCAGGCGTGGCAGGACGTCGTCGCGCGCCACGAGGTGTTGCGGACTCGCTACGTCGAACGCGGCGGCGAGCCGCAGCAGTTGATCGATCCGCCGGTCACGGCCGCCGAACTGGAGGTCGTCGACGTCGCGTCGGCGCCGGATCCGCAGGCACTCGCGCACGAACTCGCGACCGAGCTCTCGTCGCGACCGTTCGACCTGGCCGCCGACTGGCCGGTGCGGGCGCTGCTGATCCGGCTCGGCGAGCAGGACCACGTACTGGCGTTGTCCTGCCATCACATCGCGCTGGACGGCTGGTCGATCGACATCCTGGTGCGCGAGCTGCGCGCGCTCTACCAGGCCCGGGTCGAGGGCCGGCCGTCCCCGCTGCCGGAACTCCCCATCCAGTACGCCGACTACGCGGTGTGGGAGCGCGAGACGCTCGCCCGCCGGGAGAGCTTCACCTCGGCGCAGCGGTACTGGCGGGAACAGCTCGCCGACATCGAGCCGCTGGAACTGCCCACCGACCGCCCGCGGCCGGCACGGCGGGACTGGACCGGCCGGATGGTTCCGTTCGACATCCCGGCCGAGCTGGCCGACCGGCTTCGGGCGATCGGCCGGGACCAGGACACCACCCTCTACGCGGTTCTGCTCGCGTCCTTCAACGTACTGCTGCACCGGTACACCGGCAGCAGGGACATCAGCGTCGGGTCGCCGGTCGCGGGCCGCGGCCGTCCCGAGGCGTCGAACCTGATCGGCTTCTTCATCAACACCCTGGTGCTGCGCAACCGCTGGGAGGGTGATCCGGCCTTCGCCCAGCTGCTGCGTGACACGGGCCGCACCGTGCAGCAGGCGCTGATCAGCCAGGAGGTTCCGTTCGAGCACCTGGTGCGGGAGCTGGCACCGGACCGGGACCCGGCCCGCTCACCGCTGTTCCAGGTCATGCTGGGCCTGCGCACCACCGGTGCCTACGAGGCCAACCTGGCCGGGCTCACCGTCAGCGAGTTCCCGATCGCCGCCAAGTCCTCGCGATTCGACCTGACCGTACTCGCCAGTGAACACCCCGACGGTTCGCTCAACGGTGAGATCCTCTTCCCGACGGCACTGTTCGACGACGCCACCGTGGAACGGATCGGGCGGCACTATCTCGCTCTGCTGCGATCCGTCGCCGAGGCGCCCCAACTGCCGCTCTCACGGCTGTCCTTCCTGGACCAGCCGGAGATCGACCTGCTCACCGAAGCGGGTTCACGACCGCGCGCCGACACCTTCGACCACGATGTGCGGGCCACCGTGCACGAGCTGTTCGAGGCCCAGGCCCTGCGCACCCCGGACGCGACCGCCCTGGTGGTGGACAGCGGCGACGGCGCGCCCGCCGCGGAACTCAGCTACGCCCAACTGAACCAGCGGGCCAACCGGATCGCGCATCGGCTGCGGCAACTCGGTGCCGGTCCGGAGCAGATGATCGGAATCTGCCTGGAACGCGGCGAACACCTGGTCCCCGCGCTGCTGGGCATCCTCAAATCAGGCGCCGGCTACCTGCCGCTGGACCCGGCGGCGCCCGCGGACCGCCTGGCCTACGTCATCGGCGACGCCCACGCCCCGATCGTGCTCACCCAGAGCGAGCACGCCGAGAAGATCGCCGCCGTGCACACCGGTGCCGTCCTCGACCTCGACTCCGAGGACCTGGACGGCCTGCCGACGGCCGATCCGAAGCCGTGGTCTGTCCCGGACAACCTGATCTACACGATCTACACCTCCGGATCGACCGGCAGGCCCAAGGGCGTCGTCCTCACGCACGCCCACGTGGCGCGGCTGCTCACCTCCGCCGAGCGCCACTACGGGTTCTCGCCGAAGGACGTCTGGCCGCTGTTCCACTCCTACGCGTTCGACGTCTCGGTGTGGGAGCTGTGGGGCTCGCTGCTGTACGGCGGCAAGCTCGTCGTCGTCCCCGCCTCGGTCACCCGCTCGCCCAGCGACTTCCTCGACGTTCTGGTGCGCCACGAGGTCACCTTCCTCAACCAGACGCCGTCGGCGTTCCGCGCCCTGGTCGCCGCAGCTGCCGACGATGATCCGCGGATCGGGCATCTGGCGTTGCGCGCCGTGGTGTTCGCGGGCGAGAAACTCGAACCGGCGGAGCTCAGGCCGTGGACGGACCGGCTCGGTCTGGACGCGCCGTGCCTGTACAACATGTACGGGATCACCGAGACCACGGTGCACTCCACCTTCTACCGGATCACCGAGCAGGACCTGGCGCCGAGCGCCCCCAACGCGATCGGCCGCCCCCTGGACGACCTGCGCATCTATCTGCTGGACGGCGACGGAGGCCTCGCCCCGGTCGGCGTGCCGGGGGAGATCTACGTCGGCGGAGCGGGCGTCGCCCGCGGATACGCGGGCCGCCCGGACCTGACCGCGGCACGCTTCGTGCCCGATCCCTTCGGCAGGCCCGGCGCCCGGCTCTACCGCAGCGGCGACCTGGCACGCCGGCGCGCCGACGGCTCGCTGGAGTTCCTCGGCCGAGCCGACCACCAGGTGAAGATCCGCGGATACCGCGTCGAACTCGGCGAGATCGAGGCGACGGTGGCGTCGGCGCCGACGGTGCGGGACGCCGTGGTGATCGTGCGCGAGGACACGCCCGGCGACAAGCGGCTGGTCGCCTACGTCGTGCCCGAGGAGGGCGTGGCCACCGAGCAGCGCACCTGGGCCGCGCAGCTGCGCTCGGTCGCCGAGGCGGCGCTTCCGGCCTACATGGTCCCGTCGGCGTTCGTGACGCTGGCCGCGCTGCCGTTGACGGTCAACGGGAAGCTGGACCGACGCGCCCTGCCCGCGCCGGACGGCGCCGCGCTCGCCGTCACCGCGCGGTACGTCGCGCCGCGCACCCATGAGGAGCAGCGGGCGGCCGAGATCTGGCGTGAGGTCCTGGGCATCGACCGGGTCGGCGTCGAGGACGGATTCTTCGAACTCGGCGGGGACTCGCTGCTCGCGGTGGCGTTGACCGGAACGATGCGCGCGGCCGGTTTCGACGTGGCGGTCAAGGACGTCTTCGAACAGCGCACCGTGGCACAGCTCTGCGCGCACCTGGCCGGGCGGGACCCGCTGGTCGAGCAGCGGCCGCCGGTCGAGCCGTTCGCGCTGCTCGCGGAGCAGGACCGCGAGCGGCTGCCCGCCGGCGTCGTCGACGCCTACCCGATCTCGGGCGTGCAGCTGGGCATGGTGGTCGAGATGCTCGCCGACAGCGGTGAGCGCAACTACCACAACGTCACCTCGATGAAGATCGACGACGACGCGGCCTTCGACGCCGACGCCTTCGACCGGGCCGCCCAGGCCGTGGTCGCGCGGCACGAGAACCTGCGGACCTCGTTCGACCTGGACGGCTATTCGCGTCCGCTGCAACTGGTGCACGAGAGCGCCGGGATCAGCGTCGACGTACAGGATCTGCGGGAGCTGGGCGAGCAGGAGCAGCTCGGTGCGATGCGCGCGTGGATGGCCCGCGAGCGCGACCAGCCGTTCGACCTGTCCCGGCCGTCGCTGATCCGGCTGGCCGCCCATCTCACCGGCGAGAACACCTGGTGGTTGACGATCACCGAGTGCCACGCCGTGCTGGAGGGGTGGAGCTACCACCAGATGCTGATGGAGATCATCGATCTGTTCGGGCTGTTCCGCTCCGGCCGACAGCCGGAACCCGAGCCGGCGGCCGCCGTGCGCTACGCCGACTTCATCGCTGCCGAGCTGGAGTCGCTGGCCGACGGCGAGGACGCCGCGTACTGGGCGGGGATCGTCGCCGGCCGTCCGGCGTTCCGTCTTCCGCAGGGCTGGGGGGCCGACCCGGCGACGCCGCGCGAGACCTACCGGACCGGTGTGTCCTACCTGGACCTGCTGCCGCAGATCAAGGGATTCGCCGCGCGCGCGGGTGTCTCGGTGAAGGCGGTGCTGCACGCCGTCCATCTCAAGGTCATGTCGATGATCACCGCGGAGGAGCGCTTCTTCTCCGGGCTGGTGTGCGACGCGCGGCCCGAGGCGGTGGGCGCCGACCGCGTCTACGGCATGTACCTCAACACCGTGCCGTTCCCGTTCGAAGGCACCGACGGGACCTGGACCGAGCTGGTGCGGCGGGTGTTCGCCACGGAGATCGACCTGTGGCCGCACCGCCGTCACCCGATCCCGGCGATCCAGCGGGCCGCGGGTGGCGAGCGGATGATCGACGCCTACTTCAACTTCATCGACTTCCACGTGGTCGACGGCGAACGCGTCGACTACCTCAAGACGATGGACATCAGCCCCAACGAGTTCTCGCTCCGGGTCACCACCCAGGCCAAGCACTTCTCGGTCACCGTCAACACCCACGTCGTCAGCAGGGCCAACGCCGACCGGCTGGCAGCCATGTACCGGGCGGTACTGGAGGCGATGCTCACCGACCCGGACGGCGAGGCGTCCCGGGTTCCGCTGGCCGACGACGACCTGCGGGTGCTCGACGGGCTGGTCGGCGCACCGCTTCCCGCCGAGCGGCGTCCGGCGGCGCCGTCCGCGTTCCGGACGCGGGCCGGGAAGCGTCCCGACGACATCGCGGTGGTCTGCGACGGCGAGCAGGTCGCCTACGGCGAACTGGACCGTCGCTCCGATCTCGTCGCGGAACTGCTGCGACGGCGGGGTGTCTCCCGCGGAGACGTCGTCGCGGTGTCGATGCGTCGTACTCCTGCGATGATCGCGGCCCTGCTGGGCGTGTGGAAGGCCGGAGCGGCCTATCTGCCGTTGGACGTGGGGCTGCCGGCGGAGCGGGTGCGCCACATGCTCGCCGACTCCGGCGCGCGCATCGTCCTCGACGACGCGCTCTCCGATCTCGCCCAGGACTCGACGGCGCCGGCGCCGGCACCGACACCGCCCACGACCGTGTGGGCGGACGACGATCTGGCCTACGTGATCTACACGTCCGGATCCACCGGCAAGCCCAAGGGCGTGGAGATCGGCCACGGCGCACTCGCCAATCTGCTCGCCTCGATGCGTGACCTCGCGGGCGACGGCTGCTGGCTGGCCTCGACCGCACTCTCGTTCGACATCTGCGGACTCGAACTGTTCGGCCCGCTCACCGCGGGCGGACGGATCGTGCTCGCCGCGGACAGTCAACTGCGCGACGGCGCCGAGCTGGTGCGGCTGGTGGAGGAACACGGCGTCGACCATGTGCAGGCCACCCCGTCCGGCTGGAAGATGCTGCTGGCGGCCGGGTTCGACCGGCCCGAGGTGACCGCGCTGTGCGGCGGCGAGGCGCTGCCGCTCGATCTGGCCCGTCACCTCCGAGGCCGGGTCGGCCGCCTGCTCAACGTGTACGGACCCACCGAGACCACCATCTGGTCCACCGCCTGGGAGGTGCCGGTTCAGCCGGACCGGGTGGTCGTCGGCGCCCCGCTCGCCGACACCCGGCTGCGGGTGCTCGACGCGCGCGGAGCCCGGGTTCCGGTCGGCGTCGTCGGCGAACTCGTCATCGGCGGTGCGGGCGTGGCCCGCGGATACCACGCGCAGCCGCAGCTGACCGCGGCCCGCTTCACCCCGGCACGGACGGGCGGCCGGGAGTACCGCACCGGGGATCTCGTCCGGGTGGGCGAGGACGGCGAGATCGAGTTCCTCGGCCGCGCCGACGACCAGGTGAAGGTACGCGGGCACCGCATCGAACTCGGCGAGATCGAGACGGTGCTGCGCACCGCACCGGGCGTGCGCGACGTCGTCGTCACGGCCCGCGGCGCGCAGGACAAGACGCTGGTCGCCTATGTGATCGGCGCCCTCGACGGCCTGGCCGCGTTCGCCGCCGAAGCGCTGCCCTCGTACATGGTGCCCTCGGTCTACACGGCGTTGGACGCGTTCCCGCTCAATCCGGCGGGCAAGGTCGACCGCCTGGCGCTGCCCGAGCCCGCGTACACGGCGGCCGAGACGTTCACCGCGCCCAGCGGCGTCGACGAGGAGCGGATCGCGTTGATCTGGCGGCAGGCACTGGACGTGCCGCGGGTCGGCGCACTCGACGGGTTCTTCGAACTCGGCGGCGATTCGATCAAGGCGGTCGGCCTGGTCGGCGCACTCCGGGCGGCCGGCTACGACGCCTCGGCCCGGGACGTGTTCGAGCACTCCACGGTGCGCACGCTTGCCGCGCACCTCAGCGGCCGTCCCGCGCCGCGTCAGTCCGCGGCGCCGGTCGAACCGTTCGCACTGGCGCCACGGGACGTCGTCCTGCCGGACGACGTCGTGGACGCCTATCCGTTGTCGATGGTGCAGCTGGGCATGGTCGCCCAGATGCTCTCCGGCACCGGCAGCACCCGCTATCACACGGTCACCGCCTTCCCGGTCAACGACGGCGTCCCGTTCGACGAACAAGCGCTGCGGCGGGCGACGGCCGTCGTCGTCGAGCGGCACGAGATCCTGCGGACCTCCATCGAGCTGACCGAGTACGGCACGCCGCTGCAATCGGTGCACGCGCAGGCCGAACTGCCGCTCGCCGTCAGGGATCTGCGCGGATACGGCACACACGAGGCGAGCGAGGCCATGCAGGGCTTCGCCGCCGTGGAACGCTCCACACCGATGACGCTCACCGACGCGCCGCTGATGCGCCTGACGGCGTCCGTCGTCGACGACGGCACCTGGTGGCTTTCGATCGCCTACTGCCACGCGATCCTGGAGGGCTTCAGCCTGCACGCGCTGACGTCCGAGCTGCTGCGCGCGTACGCGACCCTGCGCGACGGCGGTGAACCGGAGCCGTGGCAGGCTCCGGCGGTGCGCTTCGCGGACTACATCGCCGCCGAGCTGGCGTCGCTCGACTCCGAGGAGGACCGCGCCTACTGGGCGTCCGTCGTCGCCGGCCGGCGCAGCGCCGTGCTGCCCGCGGGATGGCACGACCCCGACCTGCCGAGGTCGGACTACCGTCGGCGGATTCCCTTCCACGATCTGCGGCCGGGCCTGAACGCCCTCGCCGTCCGCTCCCGTACCTCGCTCAAGAGCGTTCTGCACGCGGCGCATCTGAAGGTGATGAGTTCGCTCCTGGGCGACGAGCCGTTCTTCGACGGGCTGGTGTGCGACGGACGTCCGGAGTCGATCGGCGCGGACCGCGTGTACGGCATGTACCTGAACTCGGTGCCGTTCGCCTTCGACGGGGTCGCCGCGGGCAGCACCTGGGTGGACCTGGTCCGCACGGTGTTCGCCCGGGAGGTCGAGCTGTGGCCGCACCGGCGCCATCCGCTGCCGGAGATCGCCCGCAGCTCCGGTGACGGTCAGCTGCTCAGCGTGCTCTTCAACTACCTTGACTTCAGCGCGTTCTCCTCCGATCTGGTCGACGCCGGGGAGGCGATCGGCGAGGGGGCCACCGAATTCGATCTCGCGGTCACCACGGGCGGCGGCCACGTCACACTGGCCACGCACACCGGCGTGTTGTCGCTGCGCAACGCCGACCGCATCGGCCAGATGTACCGCGCCGTGCTGGAGGCCATGGCCGCCGACCCGGACGGGGACGCGTGCGTCGCCCACCTGCCGGACGGCGAACGGGAGCGGGCGACGTCCGCCCGCGGGCCCGTCCTCGACCGTGGACCCGGCGTCCTGGAGACCATCGAGCTGCAGGCACGCGCCACTCCCGACGCCGACGCCGTGATCCACGGCGACGAGCGGATCAGCTTCGCCGAGCTGGACGCGCGCGCGAGCGCACTCGCCGTCCGGCTGCGAGAACACGGCGTCGCCGCCGAGTCGACGGTCGGAGTGCTGCTCGGCCGCACCGCCGAACTGCTGGTCGCGTTCCTGGGCGTGTGGAAGGCGGGCGGCGCCTACGTGCCCATCGATCCGACGCTGCCGCAGGAACGCGTCGACCACATGCTCGGCGACTCCCGGTCCTGCGCGGTCATCACGCTGGACAGGCATCGGCACCTGCTCGGCGGATTCGACGGACCGGTGATCGACGTCGCCGGTGTCGAGCCTGGCACGCCGATCGAGAGCGGCCGCGACCTCGATCCCGACTCGCTCGCGTACGTGATCTACACGTCGGGATCGACCGGCAGGCCGAAGGGCGTGCAGAACACCCACCGTGGCGTGGCCACCTATCTGCACTGGTCGGTCGAGCAGTACGCCGGCGCTCCGGGCGGCGCCCCGCTGCTGTCCTCGCCGTCGTTCGACATGGTGGTCACCATCCTGTACGCGCCGTTGATGACCGGAAACCCGGTGACGATCTTCGACGAGGAGACCCCGATCGAGGACCTCGGCCTGTTGCTGCTGGAGTCCGGACCGTTCAGCTTCGTCAAGGTCGCACCGACCCTGCTCGACCTGCTGTCCGGACAGCTCGGCCCGCGGCAGGCGGCGGAGATCGCCGCCGTCGCGGTCGCCGGCGGAGAGGTCTTCGACACCGGACTGGCGCGACGCTGGGCACGGTTGGCGAGGGGCGCCCGAGACGGCCGGACGGTGCGGATCGTCAACGAGTACGGCCCCACCGAGATCACCGTCGGGAACAGCGCGCACGTGGCCGACGGCACCGAGGGCGGCGACCAGCTGCCGATCGGGCTGCCGATCCCGAACACCAGCATGTACGTGCTCGACCGCCACAGGGAACCGGTGCCGGTCGGCGTGGTCGGCGAGATCCATGTCGGCGGCGACGGACTGGCCCGCGGCTACGGGCAGTTGCCGGACCGCACCGCGGCGGCCTTCGTGCCCAACCCGTACGGCCCGCCCGGATCGCGGCTCTACCGCACCGGCGACCGCGGCCGGATGCGGCCGGACGGCGAGTTCGAGTTCGTGGAACGCGTGGACGACCAGGTGAAGGTGCACGGCTACCGGATCGAGCTGGGCGAGGTCGAGGCGGCGCTGTCCGGCTGCGCCGGCGTCCGCCGGGCCGTCGTCACCGTGCGCGGCGGCGACGGTGCCCGGGAGCTGGTCGGCTACGCGAGCCCGGAACGCGGAGCGGTGCTGTCCGCCGCCGGCCTGCGCGCCGAACTCGCCGCCCGGCTGCCCGGCTACATGGTGCCGTCCTTCATCGTGCCGGTCGCGAGCATTCCGGTGACCGCCAACGGGAAGGTCGACCGCGCCGCGCTGCCCGAGCCCACGTCGGTCGAGCGCGAGCAGGGGAGCGACGCGTCGCCGATGACCGCGCAGCAGGAAGCGGTCGCCGCGGTGTGGCGCGAGGTGCTGGGTGTGGAACATCTGGCGGTCGACGACGCCTTCTTCGACGTCGGTGGCGACTCGATCAAGGCCGTGAGTCTGGTGGGGGCCCTGCGCGCGAGCGGATACGACGTGTCCGTGCGGGACGTCTTCGAGCAGCGCACCGTGGCCGGGCTGGCCGAGGCACTGGCGTCCCGCGAGACCATCGCGGCGCCCGCCGCCCCGGGCGTGGCACGGTTCGCCCTGGCACCTGAGGGTTCGGTCTTCCCGGACGACGTGGTGGACGCCTATCCCATCTCCCAGGTGCAGTTGGGCATGCTTACCGAGATGCTCGCCGCGGATCCGGAGCATGACCGTCCGTACCACACGGTGACCGCGTTCCCGATCAGCGGCGGCCGTCCGTTCTCCGAGCGGGCGTTGCGGGACGCCGCGGCGATCGTGCTGCAGCGCCACGAGGTGCTGCGGACCTCCTTCGACCTGACCGGTCATCCCGTCCCGCTGCAACTGGTGCACGGCCAGGTCGCCGTCCCGGTCACCGTGCAGGATCTGCGCGGCCGTCCGGCGACGGAGCGGGAGGCGTCGATCCGGGCGGCGGTGGAGCGGGAGACCAGGGCGCTGTTCGATGTGGAGCAGGCGCCGCTGATGCGCATCGGCGCGTATCTCGTCGCGGACGACACCTGGTGGCTGTGCCTGACGCACTGCCACGCTGTACTGGAGGGCTGGAGTCATCACAGCCTGCTCGCCGAGCTGATCGGCGCGTACACACGGCTTCGCGACGGTGTCGCGCTTGAGCCGCATCGCCCGCAGGCCGTGCGCTACGCCGACTTCATCGCGGCGGAGAACGAGGCGGTCCAGGCAGGCGACGACGTCGAGTTCTGGCGGCGACGCGTGGCCGACGTCGCCAAGTTCACCCTGCCGCAGCAGTGGGCGGTGCCTTCGGGCCGGCCGAAGAGGTTCCAGGTCCGTGTTCCGTTCGCCGACCTGGCGACCGGGCTGCGTTCGGCGGTGTACGCGTCGCGGACCTCGATGAAGGCGGTGCTGCACGCGGCCCACCTGAAGGTCATGAGCATGCTCACCCACGAGTCCCGCTTCCACACCGGCCTCGTCGTCGACGCCCGTCCGGAGGCGTCCGGTGCCGAACGCGTCTACGGGATGTACCTCAACAGCGTTCCGTTCGTCTTCGAGCGCACCGCCGCCACCTGGAGCGAGCTGGCCAGGCAGGTGTACGACCAGGAGACAGAGCTCTGGCCGCACCGGCGGCTGCCCCTGCCCGCCCTGCAACGCGCGGTCAAGGACAGCGACCTGATCGACGTGCTCTTCAACTACCTGGACTTCCACGAGTTCGAGGCCGAGTACGAGGCGATCGCCCCCGACGCGCAGGCGGCGGTGATCGGTGCCGGCTCCAACGACTCCCCGTTCTCGGTGACCACCGGCGGCGGCTTCATCACCATCGCCACCGACACCCGGGTGCTCTCCCAGGAGCACGCGGGGCGGATCGCCCAGCTGTACCGGGCCGTACTGGTGGCGATCGCCACGGATCCGGACGGCGACGCGACCGCCACCTTCCTGCCGGACGGCGAGTCGGACCGGCAACTGCGGGCCTGGAACAGCAACGAGAAGCCGCGCCCGCAGGAATCGGTGCTCGCCACGATCGAGCGCCGGGCGTCGAGCGACCCGGACGCCTGCGCGGTCGTCGCCGGTGAACAGCGCCTCACCTTCGCGGAGTTGGACGCACGCGCGTCAGCGCTTGCGGCCCGGCTGCGTGCCGCGGGTGTCGGCGCCGAGACCACCGTGGGCGTTCTGCTGGACCGGGGCCCCGAGCTGATCGTCGCGTTCCTGGCGGTGTGGAAGGCGCACGGCGCGTACGTGCCGCTCGATCCGGACCTGCCGGCCGACCGCATCGGATACATGCTCGCCGATTCCGGTGCGCGGGTTGTCCTCACCGCATCCGAGGACCGGTTCGCGGCGATCCTGCACGGATACGACGGCACGGTCGTCACCGACTTCAGTGCGGGGGGAACGCCACCCGAGCGGACGGCCGACCCCGACCCGCAGAGCCTCGCCTACGTGATCTACACCTCCGGATCGACGGGACGGCCCAAGGGCGTGCAGATATCGCACGCCGGTCTCGCCAACTACCTGTGGTGGGCGGTGGAGGGCTACGGCGCCTACGGAAAGGGCGGCGCGCCACTGTTCTCGTCGATCGCCTTCGACATGGTGGTGCCCAACATCTACGCGCCGCTGATGGCGGGCGAACCGGTGACCTTGCTGCCGCCGCGGTTCGAACTGGACGATCTGGGCCAGCTGTTGGCGCGCGGCGGCCCGTACAGCTTCATCAAGCTGACGCCGGGCCACCTGGACCTGCTCACCCACCAGCTCGGCACCGAGCAGGCCGCGACCCTCGCCGGAATGCTCGCCGTCGGAGCGGACTCCTTCCCCGCCCGGATCGCCGAACGGTGGTTCGAACTCGTCGGTGTCGGCCCCGGCCCGCGGATGCTCAACGAGTACGGCCCGACCGAGATCTCGGTGGCCAACAGCGTCCACCACCTCGACGGACCGGTCGAGGGCGAGGTCGTCTCGATCGGCCTGCCCGTACCCAACACCACCATGTACGTGCTCGACGGGCGTATGCGACCCCTGCCGGTGGGGTCCGTCGGTGAGATCTACATCGGCGGGGCGGGCCTGGCCCGTGGTTACGCCAACCTTCCGGCACGCACCGCCGCCGCGTTCGTGCCCGACCCGTTCGGTGAGGCCGGTTCGCGGCTCTATCGCACCGGCGACCTGGCCCGGATCCGCCCGGACGGCAACGTCGAGTTCCTCGGCCGCGCCGACCATCAGATCAAACTGCGCGGATACCGCATCGAGCCGGACGAGGTCCAGCAGGTACTCGCCACGCATCCGGCGGTCAAGGACGTCGTGGTGATCGTCCGCGAGGAGACGCTCGTCGCGTATCACGTGCCGGCGTCCGAATCCGCCGCGACGCCCGAGGAACTGGCGGCGCACTGCGCGAAGAAGCTGCCCCCCTACATGGTTCCGGCGGCCTTCGTCGCGCTGGGCGGTCTGCCGTTGAACGCCAACGGCAAACTCGACCGCGGCGCGCTGCCGGCGCCGGGGGCGAGCGGACCGAGTGCCGTACCCCTCGTCCCGCCGCGCACCCCGACCGAGCGCGCGCTGGCGGCGCTGTGGAGTGTCGCACTCGGCGTCGACGAGATCGGTGTCGAGCACGACTTCTTCGCCCTGGGCGGCCACTCGCTGCTCATGCTGCGCATCGTCGCGCAAGCCCGTAAACAGGGAATGGCTCTGTCCGTACGGGACTTGGTGCGCGAGCGCACGGTGGCACGGCTCGCTGCGCACGTCGACTCGCAGGCCACGGCACGCAGCGCGGCGTTGGTGTGGCTGGCTGAAACCGGGCCGCGGCGCACCCTGTTCGTACCGCACACCGAGGGCGGCAGCGCGCACTGGTTCGTGCCGCTCGCGGACCGGCTGGACGGAGTGCGTCCCGTGGCCGCGTTCGAGGTCGTCGAACCCGGCTCGGTCCGGCAGATGGCCGCGCGCTATCTGCCGGAGCTGCTCGCCGCCCAACCCGAGGGGCCGCACACCCTGTTGGGCTGGTCCTCCGGCGCGACGATCGCCTGGGAGATGTCCCGGCTGCTGGTCGAACGCGGGCATGGCGCACCGGAACTGATCCTCGTCGACCCGCTGGCCGACCTGGAACCGACGGCGTCCGCGCCCAGGCATGCCGGTGAGATCCTCACCGAACTGCTCGACGCGCGCGGCCTGGACGACGCGGTGCGCGAGCAGGCCGTGTCGGACCTGCTGGCCAAGATCGGCATCACCGGCGGGGCCGGCGCGCTCGACGACGTGGCCGGCCATGTCGAGTCGTGGCGGACGCTGACGCGCGCGTGCATCGACTACCGGTACGAGGACACGGTCTCGCCGGTGCGCCTGATCGTCACCGACGCGTGCGCCGAGGGAACGCACTCCGTGTCCCGTGGCCACTCCTACCGGTCCTATCTGAGCCGGTGGGTGCAGCTGAGCGGCGCGGGCCTGCGGGTCGACCGGTTGCCGGGAAGCCATGAGGCGCCGTTCGCGAAGCCCGGCACCAGCCTGCTCGCCGCGCTGGTCAACGAGGTGATGACGGATTGAGTTCGCCCCGGCCGCTGCGCGCCAACCGCGACTTCCTGCTGCTGTGGACCGGCGCGGGCCTGGCCTTCGTCGGATCACGGATCAGCACGGTGGCCTATCCGATGCTCGTCCTGGCCTGCACCGGGTCGGCGTCGGACGCCGGGATCGTCGGGTTCTTCGCCAATCTGCCGTACCTGCTGCAGCTGGCCGGCGGGGTGCTCGCCGACCGGGTGGACCGCAGACGGCTGATGATCGCGTGCGACCTGGGGCGGATCACCGCTGTCACCACCCTGATCGCCGCCCTGGCGTGGGGGCGGTTCTGGCTGCCCCAGGTGGCCTGCGTCGCCTTCTTCGACAACGGGCTGGCGATCCTGTACCGGATAGCCGAGCGTGCCTCGGTGCGCAATCTGGTGAGCGACGACGACCTTCCGGTCGCGCTGTCCCGCAACGAGGCGCGGCAGCGCGGCGCCGGCCTGATCGGAGCCCCGATCGGCAGCTTTCTGTTCGCCGTGGCCCGATGGGCGCCGTTCGTCTCCACCCTGGTCAGCTCGCTGGCGTCGCTGGTGTCGCTGCTGATGATCCGCACCAAGTTCCAGACGGAGCGGGTGAAAGGGCCTCGCCGTTCGATGACGGCGGATCTCGGAGCGGGTCTGTCCTGGGCGTGGCATCAGCCGATCGTGCGGGTGATCGCCCTGTTGATCGCCGGAAGCAACATGCTGTTCGCCGCGCTGACGCTGTCGCTGCAGTACATCGTCCGCAACGAACACTCCTCGGCGGCACAGGCGGGCGTGGCGATCGGCGTGATCTTCGGGATCTCCGGCGTCGGCGGACTGCTGGGCGCGCTGAACGCGGCGTGGTGGACACGGGTCGCGTCGCTGCCCGCGCTCGTCATCGGCTGCAACGTCGCCTGGGCCGTGCTCATGCCCCTGGTCGCGGTGGTGCGCTCGCCGGCCGGCCTCGGCGCCCTGTTCGCCGGAATGGGATACGCGGGCGCCCTGTGGAACGTGGCGGCCGCCTCGTACCAGCAGCGAGTGACGCCGGATGAACTCCAGGGCCGACTACTCTCCGTAGCCATTCTGGTCGCGTACGGTACCGTTCCTCTGGGGTCCATGGCGGGAGGATTCCTCCTGAACTCATGGGGCAGTGTGCATACCGTGCTGGCGCTGGGGGCGTGCATGGCGGGACTGGCCGTGTGGACCGCACTCAGCCCGGCGATCCGTGAACTCGCGACGGCACCCCACGACTTGGCGTCGCAGACCTGAAGATCCACAGACCGAGAGGTACAACCCCCCATGTCCCGTAGCCGTCTTGTCTCCCTCGTTCCCTCGTCCCCTCGTCTGCTCGCCGCGGCCGCGGTCGTCTCGGCGGCTGTGCTGGGCGCGAGCGGATGCCAGGGCTCGGCCCTGAACGAGGGCCCCCTCAAGCAGATGAGCGCCGACACGTCGGTCACCGGCCGCGTCACCTCGGTCTCCATCGAGGACGGACGCCACGGCTCCGTCCGCGTCCACCCCGGCAAAGACGGCACGGTGACGATTCACCGGACCGTCCACTACCACGACAGCGCGAAACCGCACCCGGACCAGTCGCTTTCCGACGGGTCGCTGACCTTCAGCAACGGATGCGACAACTGCTACATCGACTACGACCTGACCGTGCCCGCGACAGCGAAGGTCAGCGCGAGCAACAGCAGCGGCGCGGTCGACATCACCGGCGTCGCCGCCGTCAAGGTGAGCACCGATTCCGGCGAGGTCACCCTCGATCGCATCGCCGGCGCGGTGGACGTCGACAGTTCGTCCGGGGCGGTGCACGGCGCGGGCCTGGGCAAGGGCGCGGCGACCGCGAACTCCAGCTCGGGCCGCATCGATCTCGCCTTCGCCGAGCGGCCCAACTCGGTCACCACGCACAGCAGTTCCGGCGCCGTGGAGCTGTCCGTGCCCGGCGGACCGTACGCGGTGACGGCACACACCTCGTCAGGGAGCCGGTCGGTGAGCGTGCCCACGGGATCCGGGCCGGCCATCTCGGTCACCACCTCGTCGGGCGACGTGGTAGTGAAGCCGGCCTGAGCCGGACGGCAGGGACGGCAGGGACGGCGGGGACGCCGGGGACACCGGGGTTCCGGTACCCGGCCTCCCCGCCGATAGCTCCTGTATAGACGGTCCTGTGACGCTGGGGCGATGATCAGTGAGACTGGCACAGCGCCGACCACAGACGAGATCCGCCGGTGGCTGACCGAGCGGATCGCCTTCTACATAGACCTCCCGATCGAGCGGATCGATCCGGACCGGAAACTCACCGAGCTGGGACTCGACTCGATCTACGTGCTGACCATGTGCGGCGACATCGAGGACGAGCTGGGCGTCGTGGTTGACGCAGCCATGATCTGGGACCATCCGACGGTCGGATCGCTGGCCGGGCGGCTGGCCGAGGACGTCGCGGAATCGCGATGACACGGCTGCTTTCGGTCGGGCAGGAAGCCTTGTGGCTGATCCATCGCATGGCGCCGGACAGCCCGGCCTACAACGTGGTGGTGGCCGCGCGCATCGTCGGCGAACTCGACCCGGACGTCCTGCGGGCCGCGCTCCGGGCCACCGCGCAACGACACGACATGATGCGCTCCGCGTTCGTCGAGACCGACGGCGGGGTGCGCCGCGTGGTGCACGACGCCGACTCGGTCCTCCTGGAGTTGCACGAGACGCCCGCGGACATCGGCGAGGACCGACTCCACGAGCTGGTCCACCGCAGTACGGCGAAGCCTTTGCGGCTCGACGAGTCCGCGTACCGGGTGGCGTTCTTCCGGCGCACCCCCCTCGACGGCGTACTGGCCGTGACCGCGCATCACGTCGCCACCGACGCGAGTTCCCAGGGAATCGTCATGCGCGATCTCATCGACGCCTGCGCGCAGGGCGGCGACCCGGACTGGGAGCCGTTGCCCGCCACCTGGGACGACCATGTCGCCGCGGAACAGGCGCTGTTACGCGGTCAGGGCTTCGCCGAGCACGAACAGTACTGGCGGGAGATCTGCGCCGGCGCCCCGACCGTGGTCGACCTGCCGACGGACCGCCCCCGCCCGGCGCGTTCGCGCATGCAGGGTGCCACCGTGGAGGTCAGGCTCCCCGACGAGCTCACCGGACGGCTGCGCGAGAGCGCGTTCGGGCGCGGCTTCACGCCGTTCGTCTTCCTCACCGGGGTGTTCCAGGCGGTGGTGCACCGGCACAGCGGTCAGAGCGACTTCCTGACGGGCTGGCCGACCACCACGCGGCTGACGCGCGACATGCGTGAGGTGGCGGGCTCCTTCGCCAACTCCCTGGTGCTGCGCGCCACCCTCGACCGGGAGACGACCTTCGACGATCTGTTCCGCGCGGTGGACACCCAGGTGAAGCAGGGCCTCTCCCATGTCGGCTACCCGTTCGCGCTGCTGCCGAAGGCGCTCGGGCTGCCGCACGACCCCTCCCGGCCGCCGCTCACCCAGGTCGCGGTGACCATGGTGACGGCCAATCGGCTCCGTCCCCTCTCCGACGTGCTGGCCGCGGGGGAGGAGGGCGGACGGGAGCACACGGCGGGGCCGCTCCGGGTGCGGGCGTTCGACGTCCCCCAACAGGAGGGCCAGTGCGACGTGATGCTGGAGATCGTGCAGAGCAGCACCTCGATCCGGGCCTTCTTCAAGTACGACGTCGCGTTGTTCGACCGCGCGTGGATGGAGCGCTTCGCCGACCGGTTCATCCGGTTCGTGGAGGTCGCGACCGACGATCCGGACCAGCAGGTCGGCCGGGTGTCGATTCTCAGCGAGCCGGAACGCCAGGCGCTGCTGGCGATCGGCGTCGGGTGAAGGGGGCGATCACCATGACGACACCGAGAGTCTCCGCCGAGCGTCTCCTCGATGACATCGCCGGCTTCGCGAAGTTCGGCGAACGCCCGGACGGGGGCGTCGACCGGATCGCGGGATCCGCAGCCGACCTGCAAGGGCGGGCCTGGCTCCTGGGACGCATCCGCGAGGCGGGTCTGACGGGTTCGACGGACGAGATCGGCAATGTCTTCGCCGCCGCACCCGACGGCGAGGACCGGTATCTGCTGACCGGATCCCATACCGACACGGTTCCGGCAGGAGGACGCCTGGACGGCGCCTACGGCGTGATCGCCGCGCTCGAAGTGCTGCGCACGCTGCACGAGAACCACCATCCGGCGGCGCGCAGCCTCCGGGTGGCGGGGTTCTTCGACGAGGAGGGCGCGCGGCCGGACTCACCCGGCGGGCTGATCGGCTCGACGGCGTTCGCCCGGTCGGCGGCCATCGCCGATGTCGAGGCGTTCATCGAACTGCACATCGAGCAGGGGCCGCGGATGGAGCACGCCGAGCTGGATCTGGCGGTGGTCGAGGGCATCGTCGGCATCGACCGCTACGCCGTCACGATGACCGGGTCGGCCAACCACGCGGGCACCACGCCGATGGAGCAGCGGGCCGACGCCGGGATGGCAGCGGCCGCCCTCGCGACGCGAGTTCGCCGGATCGCTTCGGCGACCGATCCGGCGATGGTGGTCACCATCGGATTCATCGAGTTCCTCCCCGGCGCTCCCAACGTCATCCCTGGTGAGGCCAGGCTGGTGGTCGAGTGGCGGTCCGGCTCCGAGCGCGCCCTGGGCGACGTGGCCCTCGCGCTCAGGGCCGCGGCGGACGAGGCGGCCGCGGCGGAGGGGTGCACCTGCGACGTGGTCCGCATCTCGGCGAAGCCGGTGACCACCTTCGACGCGCGGCTGTGCGAGGTCCTCGAACGAGGCTGCGGCCGAGCGGGCGGCACGAGGTCGCGGATGTTCAGCTACGCGGGACATGACGCCAGCGTGCTGGCCGGCCGGGTGCCGACCGCGATGATCTTCGTACCCAGTGCCGCGGGGGTGAGCCACAACCCGAAGGAGGACACTCCGGCTCCGCAACTGGTCCGCGGCGCACAGGCGTTGCTCGAATCAGTCGTCGCCCATGTGCCGGGCACCGGCCAAGAGCTGTGATCGGGGTGAGGACATGGCGCAGAGCGCGGCGGAGCGCCTGCTGAAGAAGTGGTTTCCCTACGGCGACGGCCCGGGTTCGGGACCGCGACTGTACGCCCTGCCGCATGCGGGCGGCGCGGCGTCGGCCTACCGGGAGTGGATCGCCGAGCTGGCTCCCGCGACCCGTGTGGTCCCCGTGCAACTGCCCGGACGTGAGGGGCGGTTCGGCGAACCCATGGCCGACTCGGTGCAGGCGGTCGCGGCCGAGGCGGCCCAGGCGCTGATCGAGCACGCACAGGACGGTCCGTTCGTGCTGTTCGGCCACAGCATGGGTGCCCTGATCGCGTTCGAACTCGCCTGTGCGCTGACCGAGGCGGGCCGCGCGCCGGACTCGCTCGTCGTGTCCGGATATGCGGCGCCGCATCTCGTGAGGGAGAGCCCCGCGGTGCATCTGATGTCCGACGGCCAACTGCGCGACCACCTGGCGTCGTTGGGCGGAACCCGGGCCGAAGTGCTGACCGACCCCGCCCTGTTGGAACTGCTGGCCCCGACGATCCGAGCCGACTACCGGCTGTGCGACAGCTACGTCTGCGAGCGGCGCACCCCGCTGGAGATACCTGTGTCCGCCATCGGCGGCCTCGACGACCCCCGCGTCGGCGCCGAGGAGCTGACGGCCTGGGCGCACACGACGGCCGGGCCGTTTCGTGTCCGGCGTTTCCCCGGCGCCCACTTCTATCTCGGCGAGCAGCGCGACGAGGTGCTCGGGTTCCTGCTGAATGAACTCACGGTGACCCGCAGCGAACCTTGATGTGAGCGGTCGTCTCGCCCTGGTACACATCCGCGTTCACGGGAGAGGGCCGAGCGGACCCTTGCTCACGGCGGGCTCGGAACCGGGAGCCAAAATGTCGGTCAAAAAACGGCTCGTAGGGCGTCCCGGTGACGTTGCCCGGTTCGAGGCTCGGGTGTCGCGCCGGCCCGGGGTGGACGCGCGGGTGAGCCGTCGGCTCCATGAGGCCGATTGACGCGATCCGGAATATGGCGCCGGAGTGGCGCGGGTGGCTCTCGCCGGGGGCGCGTCGGGCGTCTGCGACGGCACGTCCCGGACCGGCACCACAGAAGGCCGTTGAGCAGGGCCGCAGCTGCCCTCTGTCGGCCAGGCGGCGAAGTGCCCGTAAGACCGTCTCCCCCTGGACATAGGCCGTGCCCGCCCGGGCGCGGCCTGCGCCGCATCGTGGGGGCCGTGGAATATGGGCGGTGTCGTGTCTTGTTTCAGTAGTACCGTTTGGCGCAGTGGCGCCGTGCCTCTCAGGGCGTAAACGGAATCAACGGCGCCATCTGTCGCCGGTGATGCCCTCAAGCGAATCTGTCCCACATGTCCCACACGACTCCGCGTTCGAAGCCCCGAGCAACAGTCCCGCTGGGACAAAAAGCTCGGTCAGGGCCATGGACATGCTTCGCACACATGATCCACAGCTTCCAGTAGCATCGCCACAGACAGCCAGATGACACGGGGAGGATTCATGGCGGTTTCCGATCAGTTAAGAGCCACTCACTCCACTGGGCCAGGCGACTCGGATCCCGCTAGCGGACGACTGCTGGCACGCGCACGCAGAGTGGAGAACGAACTGCGCGATCTGCTGGGGGAGTTGGGCGAAGCCCTGGGGCGCGGCGTCATACCGTCGGAGTACGAACCGAAGACGGGGGCGGGGCCCAACGGCAGGTCCACGTGCTTGATCTCCGGCATGAAGAAGATCAACGATACCATCCGCTTCACCCTCGAATCCTCGCGCGAAGAGGTGCTGCTGGCCCAGCCCGGCGGCGCCCGGTCCAAGTCGACGCTGGCCAAGGCGCTTCCCACGCACCTGGACTGCCTGAAGCGCGGTGTGATCACCCGCACCCTGTACCAGCATCCCGCGCGCTACGACCAGCCCACGAAGGACTACGTCCGTGAGACCGCCGAGCACGGTGCCCAAGTACGCACCCTCGACGAGTTCTTCGACCGGCTCATCGTCGTCGACCACCAGGTGGTGATCGTGCCCACCAACTCCGAGCGCACCGAGGCGGCCATGTTCACCGACCCCGCGGTCGCGCGGTTCGCGGGGGACCTGTTCGACCGTTTCTGGAGCCGGGCGATCATCTTCGAGTCCGCTCCGCTCGCCGAGACGGCGAACCTGGTCGGCGCCGAGGTCCAGGAGGCGGTCAAGCGCCTCGTCATCGAGGGCAAGACCGACGAGCAGATCGGTCGGCGCGTCGGACTGAAACCACGGGCGGTCCAGAACCACCTGCGGCGGATCAAGAACGAGCTGGGTGCCAGTTCCCGGTCGGAGCTGTGCTTCCTGCTCGGGCAGCAGAGTGTGCTGGACGACCTCGCCCTGGAGGAGACGCCCGGTTCGTGAGCGTCGAGGACCTCGTCCACGTGGGAAGTCAGGAAGTATCGATCAAATATTGCCCGTTCCTCCATCCTGGGCGCCCTGTTCGAGATGGAACGGAGCATCATCATGGGCCGCACAGGGAGCGCCGACGCCGGTGACATCACCCTGACCACGTCCGAGCGTGCCGCGGTGGCCGCGGTCGGCGCGGATCTGGTCGGAGAGGAACTGCCGAGAATTGACGAGGACGCCTGGGTCGCTCGCGCGCGGGAGTTCTCCGTGCGCCTGCCGGTTCGGCTGCGCGAAGCGGTGCGCCACTACCGGCACGATCCAGGCGTCGACGGCCTGCTGATCGTCCGCAATCTGCCGGTCGACGAGTCGACCCTGCCGCCCACTCCGACGGCGGCGGAATCGGTCGTACGCACCCCGACCGCGCCCGCGGCGATCATCGCGCTGCTCACGTCGTGCCTGGGCGAACTCGCCGCGTACCGGGCGGAGAAGGGCGGCGCGCTGGTGCAGAACGTCGTGCCGGTGCCCGGCCGGGAGGGCAGTCAGAGCAACGCCGGCTCGGTTTCGCTGGAGATGCACGTGGAGAACGCCTTCCACCCGCATCGTCCCGACTACGTCGGGCTGTTGTGCCTCCGCAGCGACCACGACGGCAAAGCAGGCACGGTGGTCTCCTCGATTCGACGAGCGCTGGCCCACCTTCCCCAGGCGGCCCGGCAGGTGCTGCACCGTCCGCGTTTCGTCACGGACCCGCCGCCGTCGTTCCAGCAGGGTGACGCCGGTGCGGCGCACGCCGTGCTCGCGGGCGCACCGGACGATCCCGATGTGCGCGTGGACTTCAACGCCACCGTCGCCCTGGACGACGAGGCGAAGCAGGCACTGGAGCTTCTGCGCGACGCGTTCGTGGGCGTTTCCACGCAGCTGACGCTGGCCGCGGGCGAGCTCGCGTTCGTGGACAACAGGATCTCGATCCACGGCCGTACCGCCTTCACGCCGCGCTACGACGGCCGGGACCGCTGGCTGCACCGCACGTTCGTCCATCTCGACGCACGCCGCACCCGGGGACACCGGCCGGACGGGTCAGCGGTGCTGGCATGAGCGGTACTGGCATGAGCGGTGCCGGTATGAGTGGTGCGGCGATGGTGGGCCTCGGGGTGTTCCGTCCGCGGCGCGTGGTCGGCAACGACGAGATCTGCCGGGTGCTGGACTCCTCCCCGGAATGGATCGTGCGCCGCACCGGAATCAGTACGCGCCGTTTCGCGCAGGCCGACGAGACCCTGGCGGAGATGGCTGCCACGGCGGGGGAGAAGGCGCTGGCCGACGCCGGCGCGAGCCCCGCGGAAGTGGATCGCGTCATCATCGCGACCATGTCGCACGTGGGCGACGATCCGGTGGACCTGCCGTCGGCGGTGGCGGCGCGGATGGGCGTGCGCGCGCCCGCCGTCCAAGTGAGCGCCGCCTGCTCGGGATTCGCCGTGGCGCTGCGGCTGGCCGCCGACGCGGTGACCGCCGGCGGCGCCAGAACGGCCCTGGTGATCGGCGTCGAGCGGATGTCGGACCTGCTCGATCCCACCGACCGGAGCACGGCCTTCATCTTCTCCGACGGCGCGGGCGCCGTACTCGTCGCCGCGAGCCGTCGTCCGCAGATCGGTCCCGCGGTGATGGGCGGGCAGCCGAGCCTGGCCGAGGCGATCACCGTCCGCCGCCGCCCGGAGCTGCCGGACCGGGGCCCCGTCATCCGGATGCAGGGTCCGACCGTGTTCCGCTGGGCGCTGACCGAACTGCCCGGCGTGGTGGGGCAGATCCTTGACGGCGCCGGCCTGACACCGGGCGAGGTCGATGCCTTCATTCCGCATCAGGCCAACCTCAGGATCATCGACGCCGTGGCACAGAGCACGGGCCTCGGCGGCGTCGTCGTCGCCCGCGACATCGTCGAGCAGGCGAACACCTCGGCGGCGTCCATTCCGCTGGCGATGGAGCGGATGCGCTCGTCGGGACAGGTCAAACGAGGCGACCTCGCGCTGCTGCTCGGCTTCGGCGCGGGTCTCAGCTATGCCGGCCTGCTCGCCACGCTGCCCTAGGACCCGTGCCGGGGCGGCACGTATAGGGGTGCTATAGGGCCGGCGCGAAGGATCGAGTTGTGGCAGAACATGAGCTCACCGGCATCCTTTCCGCCGTCGGCAGCACCCCACTGATCGAACTGGAGCGGTTACGTCCGGGATTCGACGGACGGATCTTCGCCAAGATGGAGCGGTTCAATCCGGGCGGCAGCATCAAGGACCGCCCCGCGGTCAGCATGCTGATGGACGAGATCCGCTCCGGCCGGCTGGTGCCGGGCCGCTCGGTCGTCGTCGAATCCAGCTCGGGCAATCTCGCGGTCGGCCTGGCCCAGGTCTGCCGCTACCACGACATCCGCTTCATCTGCGTCGTGGACGCCAAGACCACCGAGCAGAACCTGGCGATCCTGCGGGCGTTGCACGCCGAGGTCGAGGTGGTGACCGAGCCGGACACCGACGGCGAGTACCTGTCGGTGCGGCTGCGCCGGGTCAAGGAGCTGGTGCAGTCGATCCCGCACGCGTACTGGACGAACCAGTACGCCAACGAGATGAACCCGCGGGCCCACACCGGGACGATGCGGGAGATCGTCGAGGCACTCGACGGTCGCGTGGACTATCTCTTCTCCGCCACCAGCACCACCGGAACCCTGCTGGGCTGCAGCAGATACGTGCGCGAGCACGGGCTGGACACGAAGGTCATCGCGGTCGACGCCATGGGCAGCGTGCTGTTCCAGCCCGGCTCCGAGTCCGGCCCGCCGCCCCGGCGGCTGATCCCGGGCCATGGCGCCTCGGTCCGCTCCGCGCTGTTCGAGCCGGGCGCCGCCGACGAGGTCGTCCATGTCACCGACCTGGACTGCGTGGTGGGCTGTCGCCGGCTGAGCCAGCGCGAGGCGCTCCTCGCCGGCGGCTCGTCCGGGGCGACCGTTGCCGCGTTCGAGCGGTTGCGGCCGCGGCTCCCGGCCGGATCGGTGTGCGTGCTGATCTTCCCTGACGGAGGCGACCGCTATCTGCACACCGTCTACTCGGACAGCTGGGTGCAGGAGCACTTCGGCGAAGTCTCGCACCTGTGGAAGACCCCTGATTCGGTCGCCGCGACGCAGCGGGAGAAAGGGTAACGATGCTCATCATTCGACAGCGCGAGGTGCGGGAGATCCTCGACGGTCGCGAGCACGATCTGATCGACCTCGTCGGTGAGGCGTACGCGGCACACGCACAGGGCGCTTCGGTGCTGCCGCATTCGGTCTTTCTGCGGTTCCCCGACGACGTGCGCAAACGCATCATCGGGCTGCCCGGCTATCTGGGCGGCGCGCACGAGAGCGCGGGGGTCAAGTGGATCGCCTCCTTCCCCGGCAACCTCGACGTGGGGCTGGAACGGGCCAGCGCGGTGATGGTGCTCAACTCGCCGCGCACCGGCCGGGCGCAGGCCCTGCTCGAAGCGTCGCTGATCTCCGCCAAGCGCACCGCCGCGAGTGCCGCGCTGGGCGCCGCGCTGCTGGTCCCCGCGCCCGAGCGAGTGCGCGGAGTCGGCCTGGTCGGAGCCGGCGTGATCAACGCGGAGATCCTCGCCTTCCTCGCCGCCAAGCTGCCCGCACTGGCCGAGGTGACCGTCTTCGACCAGGACGCCGAGCGGGCGCGGTCGTTCATCGTGAAGGCCGCGGGGCGCCTGCCGGAACTGCGGTACACGATTGCCGCGACGATCAGCGAGGCTCTCGGCGCCCACGAACTGGTCTCGCTGGCCACCACGGCGGCGTCCCCGCACACCGGACTTGAGGCATGCCAACCGGGCGCGACGGTGCTGCACATCTCGCTGCGCGACATCCACCCCGACGCGATTCGCGGTGCGCACAACGTCGTCGACGACACCGACCACGTACTGCGCGAGAAGACCTCGCTGGATCTGGCCCGGCAGGAGGCGGGAAACCAGGACTTCGTCGACGCCCAGATCGGTGACCTGCTGACCAAGCGAACACAGCTGCGGCGTGATCCCGGCCGCGTCGCGGTCTACTCGCCGTTCGGACTCGGGGTGCTCGACCTCGCCGTGGCCCGGCTCGTCTTCGACAGTGCCCGGGAACGCGGATCGGGAGTGGCCGTGACCGACTTCCTCGACGGGACCGACTCGTGACCGAGGTGTCCGCGCAGACTGCCCGTCACACCCGGGGCATCGGCGTCTTCTGCGGCTCCAGAGCGGGGACCAGGCCCCAGTACACGGACGTCGCGGCCGAGTTCGGAGCGGCGCTCGTCGGCCGGGGCGTCGGGCTCGTGTACGGAGCCGGTGGCGTCGGCGTGATGGGCGCACTGGCCAACGGAGCCGTCGACGCGGGCGCGCGGGTGACCGGAGTGATCCCGCACGAGCTGTTCGACCGGGAGCATCCCGACCGGGTCGGCGCGGAGCTCTTCATCGTCCGCTCCATGCACCAGCGCAAGGCCCTCATGTACCGGCTGGCGTCGGCGTTCGCGGTACTGCCCGGCGGGTTCGGCACCCTCGACGAGCTGATGGAGGTGGTCACCTGGAACCGGCTGAACCTCCATGAGAAACCCGTGGTGTTGCTCAATGTCGACGGCTTCTTCGATCCGCTGACCGCGCTGCTCGACCACCTGCACGCGGAGGGCTTCATCACCGCGTCCGAGCGGGCGCTCGTGCAGGTCGCCCAGGACTGCGAGCAGGCGCTGGACCTGCTCGGCCAGGCCCCCAGGGTCCCCGTTGCGACAGGTTTGGAAGGCCCCGCATGAGACATCTGATATCGCTCGACGACCTCAGCGACGCCGATCTGGAGGCGATCGCTGCCCGCGGCGTCCAGTTCCGCCATGACCTCGCCGCCGCGGGCAAACCGCTGGACGGCCAGATCGTCGGCACCTATTTCCGCAAGACGTCGACACGGACCCGCACCGCCTTCTCGGCGGCGGCACTGCGGCTGGGCGCCCAGGTGCTCGCCTACGGGCCCGGGGACCTGCAGCTGAACACCGGCGAGTCCATCGCCGACACCGGGCGCGTATTCTCCGGCATGCTCGACCTGCTGGTGGCCCGCACCGCCGGCGACCCGCAGGAGCTGCGCGAGTTCGCGGCGCCCGGCGGCATGTCGGTGGTCAACGCGATGACAACCGACGAGCACCCCACCCAGGCGTTGGCGGATCTGACGACGCTGCTCGACAAGTTCTCGACCGTCGAGGATCTGCGCGTGCTCTACGTCGGCGAGGGCAACAACAGCGCGGTCGCGCTGGCCCTCGCGCTCAGCCGGTTCTCCGGCGTCCGCCTCGAACTGCGCACGCCGCCCGGATACGGCCTCCCCGACGGCGTACTAGCCAGGGCCGAGCGGCAGGCCGAGAAGCACGGCGCGACGGTGCTGGAGCGGAGCGAGCCGCCGGCCGCGGGCGCGGCCGGGCAGTTCGACGTGGTGTACACGACGCGCTGGCAGACCACCGGCACCTCCAAGCCGGATCCGCACTGGGGCGAGGTCTTCGCCCCGTTCCAGGTCGACGAGCGGCTGTGGGACGGCGGAGCGGACGCGCTGTTCATGCATGATCTGCCGGCCCATCGCGGCGAGGAGGTCAGCGCGCAGGTGCTCGACGGAGAGCGGTCGATCGCCTTCGAGCAGGCCGAGAACAAGATGCACAGCGCGATGGCCGTCCTGGAGTGGGTCCGTTCCGAACGGCCGTGAGACCGGCGCGGTCGCGGCGCGGCAGAGGCCGCGGGGACTCCGCACGGTTCAGGACGTGGCCTCGCCGGATCGAGAAGGCCGTGATCAGCGCCTGAAGCCGTGCGGCAGGCGGGCCCTCCAGCCGAGAGCCCGTTCGTCTACAAGGAGGAATGAAGCCATGGAAAACAACACCGTGCGCGACCAGCAGGACGTTGCCGAGAGCTACGAGCCGCCGGCGCTGGTGGCCGTCGGGGAGTTCTCCGAGGACACGCTCGGGTTCGGCAGCGACCACACCGACGTGCTGGGCAAGCAGGGCTGGTAGGGCCCGTCGAGGTCCGATGACATGAGCAAGGGGTTTGTCGTCCTTCCGGACGCACCAGGAATCCACGTCACCGACGCCCCAGGGCCGTTCAACAGCCCGAACGTGATCGAACATCCCTCGGGGCGGCCGTGGTTGGTGGGCGAATGGGATCCGGACGAGATCCTTGAGGCGACGGCATCCCCCATGAGGGTGGTGGTGATCGGGTTCTGCCCGGTCACCACCACCCGCCTCGCCGACCACTGCCGACGGATCCGGACGCTGTCCGAGGCCGCCGCCCTGGTGACGGAGCTGCCGGGCAGTTTTCATCTGGTGGCCGCAGCCGGCCCCGCGATCCATGTCTACGGCAGTCTGTCCGGCCTGCGGCAGGTCTTTCACGCACGGGCGGGCCACCTGCCGGTCGCTTCCGACCGGGCCGACGTGCTCGCCATTATGACGGGGGCCGGCGTCGACGAGAAGGCGTTGGCTGCCCGGCTGGTGTGCGGGGGCCTGCTCCCACCGCCACTGTCCGACAGGAGCGTCTGGGCCGGCGTGAGCACGGTGCCGCACGACCACCGCCTTGTGCTGGAGCCCCACGGAACGGCAGAAGAACGCTGGTGGCACCCGCCGGAGCCTGACATCCCGCTGCTCGAAGGTGCCGCACACCTCAGAGACGCATTGGTGACCGCGACGGACGGCCGCCGAGCCGGCAGCGGATCACTGGGCGCGGACCTCTCGGGTGGCATGGATTCGACATCTCTGTGTTTCCTCGCGGCACGACACACGCCCGACCTGCTGACCTTCCGATGGGGCGAGGCCGAAGCCGGCAACGACGACGCCTATTTCGCCGGAGAGTCCGCGCGTTGGCTCCCCGAGGCCCGCCATGTCGTCGCAGGGCAGCACGAACTGCCCCCGGTGTTCGCACATCCCGACGCAGCGGCGGACGGCGAGCGCCCCTACCCGTTCTCGCGCACCCTGGCACGCGTGCGCTACTCCGCCCACCTGCTCGCCGAACACGGCGTTCGCCGGCACATCGCGGGGCACGGAGGGGACGAGCTGTTCGGCCGGGCCCCCGGCTATCTGTACCGCCTGGCCCGCCGCCACCCGGCGATCGCACTACGGCACCTGCGGGGTTACCGCGCACTGCACCGATGGCCGTGGGACGGAGTCGTCCACCAGCTCAAGCGCCGGGGCGACGTGCGGGACTGGTGGCTCGGGCAGGCCGCGGAACTGACGCGTCCGGCACCGCCGCGCCGCACTCCCTCCCTGGACTGGGGACTCGCATCGCTGCGTGCTCCGGCATGGGCCACCGACGAGGCGGTCGACGCCGCGCGAGAAGCTCTCCGGGACACCGCCCAGCACGCTCAGCCCTTCGCTCATGACCGCGGACAGCACCAGTTCCTCACCGCACTGCGGACGACCGCGCCGGCCTATCGCCAGGTGGCCCGCCTGTACGAGGAATCAGGCGTGCGCCTGCACCAGCCGTACCTCGACAACCAGGTCGTGGAAGCGGCCCTGGCCGTGCGTCTCCATGAGCGGGTCACCCCACGGCGCTACAAGCCGCTGCTGGCCACCTCCATGCGCGGCCTCGTCCCGGACGTCGTACTCGACCGCACCACGAAGGGAGAATTCAGCGCCGACCTGCGAGCCGGACGAAAACGCAACCTCACAGCGCTTCTTGAACTGTTCTCCGACTCGGTCCTGAGCGACATGGGGCTGATCTCCACCGGAGTGCTGCGCAGCCAACTCCTGACTCCGCACGCCGGCATCTCCACCGACATAGCGGTCGAGGACCTGATCGGCCTCGAGGTCTGGGCCCGCGCCGCCAGGCAGCTTCCACCGACCCCTGGGAGACGATGATGCCCATGCGTCTGCACCCCGACGTGGTGATGGCCGAAACCGACGACGGCGCCGTCCTTCTCCACCAACGCACCGGCCGCTACTGGCAGCTCAACCGCACCGGTGTGCTCGTACTCCACAGCCTGCTCGACGACCAGTCGGACGAGCGCGCCGCGCATGCGCTGGTCGAGCGGCACCGGATCGTCCTGGCGCACGCCCACCGTGACGTCTCGGCGGTGGTGGCCCAACTGCAGGCGGCCGAACTCCTCTTGGACGTCACATGAGCGCCCCCTTGGCTCTGCCCGAGCAAAGCGGCCTTCCGCCTCATCGCCGCCTGGCACCGTTGCTCGCGGTCGCCGCGGCCCGTGTGCTCGCCTCCCGCAGGCCGGCCCGGTTGCGGTCGGTTCTTGAGTTCCTCCGCCGGGGCGCGCCGCCCGCCACGGCGGATCAGGCCCTGCAGGCCCGACAGGCGATCGTCTCCGTAAGTCTGCGCTGCGCGGGCCAGGCCTGTCTGCAGCGGTCGATAGCGGTGGCCCTCCTGTGCAGGTTCCGCGGGGTGTGGCCCACGTGGTGCACCGGAGTCCGCACCAGTCCTTTCGCGGCCCACGCCTGGATCGAGGTCGCCGGCCTGCCTGTCGGTGAGCCGGTCCCGGCGGGCCACTACCGCCCCTTGCTGGTGGTCCCTCCGGTCGGCCGGCGAGGCGCGCCAGAAAGCTGCTGAAGATCTTTGTGTCAGGCGAGCGACCCCAGTCGATGAGCTGCTGGTTGTCCTCCGGCGGGACGTCCAGGAGACGGGCCAGGACGTTGATGGGGAAGTCCGCGGAGACGTCGGCCACGAAGTCGAAGCTTCCCTTCGCCAGCGCCGCGTCCAGCGTCTTCGCGGTCAGGCCCCGCAGGAAGTCGCTGTAGCTGTTGATGACGCTCGCCCCGAACTGCCGCTGGATCACGCTGCGCAGCGCGCGGTGGCGGCCGCCGTCCATCTCAGCATGTCGGATCTCGGATGTCGTTCGGATCCAAATTGTACGACCCCGCAGACGACGGCCACGAGGACCGACCTGGATCCTCAGTGGCCGGCGGACGGCCCGAGGGAGCGTGCGGTGACCCGCTCCAGATGGCGGGTGAACACCTCACGGGTGTCGGGGGTGAGAGTGCGCAGGGCGACCAGGGCGGTGATCACGACATCGCAGAGCTCGCCCTCGACGTCCTCCCAGGTGTGGGTCACGCCCTTGCGCGGGTTCTGCCCGGTCGCGCCGATGACCGCCTGCGCGACCTCGCCGACCTCCTCCGACAGCTTGAGCATGCGCAGCAGCAGGCCCTCCCGGCCGCCGTGCGCACGGTTCTCGTCCAGCCAGGTCCACAGGTCGTCGACAGATTCCCAGAGGTCGGTCATGGGCGCAGCCTGCCCACCCCGGTCACTCCCTGAACAGCGCTTCCTCCTCCTCGAACAGGGCCTCCTGGTCGTCCTTCTTCTCATCCCGCAGCCTCTTGTTGCGCGCGCCCACGACCAGCGCCGTGACCGCGGCCGTCGCGCCGAGTGCCGTCGGGACCATCCAGCCGCGGTCCAGGACATGGCCGAGCGCGTGGTCGAGCGAGAGGCGGCCGGGGCCGGTGACCGCGAGGCCGGTGGCGGCCAGGGCCAGGGTCGCCGCGTACTCGTAGCCGCCCTCCATGTTGAAGAAGCCGTTGGGGGCGTGCACCGCCGACGCTCCCGCCATCGCGCCGGCCGCCGCGGCGCCCGCCGCCGGGGTCGCCAGACCCAGCGCCAGCAGCGCGCCGCCGCCGGTCTCCGCCAAGCCCGCCGCGGTCGCGCTCGCCCGGCCGGGCGCATAGCCGACGGACTCCATGAACTGGCCGGTCCCCTCGATGCCGTGTCCGCCGAACCAGCCGAACAGCTTCTGCGCGCCGTGTGCCGCCAGCACACCGCCGGTACCCAGCCGGAGCAGCAGCAGCCCCAGATCACGCCGGTCGTAAGAGGTCATGGTTTCTCCTGGAGCAACTGGAACGAGTCGGCAGGAAACAGTCCCCTCCGCCTTCCACCGTCGCACCTCTCGCGCCGCCGTACCCGCCCGCGCCGCCGTACGGGTGGCGGGTCCCGGCGGGTGGTGTGAGTCTGCTGGCATGACGATTCAGCCCGCCAGACTCAGCGACCCGGCCGTCCGCGCCTTCGTCACCGCCGTCAACGCCCATGACCGCTCGGGCTTCCTGGCCCTTCTCACGGAGAACGCGACCATGGCGGACGACGGCTCCGACCGCGATCTGAACGAGTGGATCGACCGGGAGATCTTCTCCTCCAACGGTCACCTGGACGTCGACAACGAGTCGCAGGGCGGCCGTGCCCTCCTCGCCCACTACCGCAACGACACCTGGGGCGAGATGCAGACCCGGTGGAGCTTCCAGGTCGAGGACGACGGCAGGATCTCCCGCTTCGAGACCGGGCAGGCGTAAGCGGCGCGACCCGGCTCTTGTCTTCGTGTGCGCTCCAGCTTCTAACGTCCTCACCCATGGAGACGAACAGGACTCTCGGACGCAGCGGCATGGACGTAAGCGCGCTCGGCTTCGGCTGCTGGGCCATCGGCGGCGAGTGGCAGGCGGCCGACGGGCAGCCGCTCGGCTGGGGCAAGGTCGACGACGACGAGTCCGTACGGGCGGTCCGCCGCGCCCTCGACCTCGGCGTGACCTTCTTCGACACGGCGGACACCTACGGCGCCGGGCACAGCGAGCGGATCCTCGGGCGCGCCCTCGGCAGGCGCCGCGACGACGTCGTGCTCGCCACCAAGTGGGGCAACGTCTTCGACGAGGAGACCCGCACCCTCACCGGCAGCGACGACTCCCCGGCGTACGCCCGCCGCGCGCTGACCGCGTCCCTGAAGCGCCTGGGCACCGGTCACATCGATCTCTACCAGCTGCACCTCAGCGACCTCGACCCGGCGCGCGCGGCCGAACTCCGGGACGCCTGCGAGGAGTTCGTGCGGGAGGGGCTGATCCGCTCCTACGGCTGGAGCACGGACGACCCGGCCCGTGCCGCCGTGTTCGCGCAGGGGGAGCACGGCACGGCCGTACAGCACGCGCTCAATGTCCTGCAGGACGCGCCGGACATGCTCGCGCTGTGCGAGGAGTCGGGACTCGCGAGCGTCAACCGCAGTCCGCTCGCGATGGGGCTGCTGGCGGGCAAGCGCCAGGGAAGCGCGGATGCCGGGGACATCCGCAGCAGGCCGCCGGCCTGGCTCCAGGGCTTCGGGGACGGCGCGGGCGTCGACCCGCGGTGGCTCTCCCGCGTCGACGCGCTCAACGAGATCCTCACCAGTGACGGCCGGACCCTCGCGCAGGGCTCCCTCGCCTGGCTGTGGGCACGCAGCCCGCACACGATCCCGATCCCCGGGTTCCGCTCGGTCTCCCAGGCCGAACAGAACGCCGGCGCGATCGCCAAGGGCCCGCTCGCCGCCGGGCAGTTGGCCGAGATCGACCGGCTGCTCGGGCGGTGAAGGGTTCCCGCGGGGGGCAGCGCCCAACGGCCCTGGTCGCCGTACGGGCGTACTGCCAGGAAGCCCCTGTTGGGTGCGGTGTACGGTCCCGGAATGCGCGATTCTTCTCCGCTCACACGGCGTGCCGCTCTCGGCCTGACCGCCGTCGCCGTTCCGCTCGCCGCGGCGACTCCCGCTGCCGCCGCGGCCACCGTCGTCGGCGGTGCGCGACTTGCCCGCGCGGGAATTCAAGTGAGCGGCGTCACAGGTCTGCCCGGGAAACTCACCGCGAGCGCCTGGCTCGTCGCCGACTGCGACAGCGGAGAGGTGCTCGCTTCCAATGCCGCGCACCGGCGCCTGGCCCCCGCCTCCACGCTGAAGATGCTGTTCGCCGACACCGTGCTGAAGAAGTTCGACCGCACCGAGCGGTACACGGTGACCGAGGCCGACCTGGCCGACATCCCGGCCGGCTCCAGCCTCGTCGGGGTCAAGCCCGGGATCACGTACACCGTCGAGCAGCTGTGGCAGGGCGTCTTCCTGCGCTCCGGCAACGACGCCGTGCACGTCCTCGCCCACATGAACGGCGGGGTGGCGAGGACGGTCGCCGAGATGCAGGCCAAGGCCGAGGACCTGCAGGCCCTGGACACCCATGTCGTCAGCCCCGACGGCTTCGACCACAAGGGCCAGCTGTCCTCGGCCTACGACCTCACCCTGTTCGCCCGGCACGGACTGAAGAACGCCGACTTCCGCGCGTACTGCCACACCAGGACCGCGAACTTCCCGGCCGGCGGCAAGAAGACCTTCCAGATCCAGAACACCGACCGCCTGCTCACGGGCGCGTGGGGCGTGAAGACGTACGACGGACTGATCGGGGTCAAGAATGGTTTCACCAGCAACGCCGGCAACACCTTCACCGGTGCCGCCACCCGCGGCGGGCGGACTCTTCTTGTCACCGTGATGCATCCGAAGAGCGGCTACAACGCCGTGTACGAGGAGACGGCCGCGCTGCTCGACTGGGGCTTCACGAAGGGGAGTTCGGCGCGGGCGGTGGGCACGCTGGTCGAGCCGCTGAGCGAGGGCGGGGCGAAGGTGACGCCGAGCCACGGGACGGTCCAGGCGGCGGCCGGCGCTGCGGGCGCCGGGTCCGGCGGTCCCTCGGCCTGGCGGCTGCTGGAGGGCGCGGGCGGCACGGTCGCCGTGCTGGCCGGCGGGGTGTGGGCGCTGCGGCGGCGGGTCAAACGCGGGAGCCGGGCCGCCGACTGACGTGCACGGCGGCCGACCGACGTACACGGCAGCCGTTCCACGCACCGGTGCGTATCCCGCGGTCCCACGCGGAATCCACCCCCATCCGACGCGCTGGAACGGCTGCCGTTCCCCCCTCAGTTTGGTCTACGGAACTTCACTCCCCCAAGTGTGAAGCTCTTGTGGAGACGGTTTGAGCATAGGCCCGCGACCGGCAACAATCTCCGGAATCTCACATTCCGGTTGTGCAAGTTGAGGAGTGGAGGGGTCCGCGGGTGCGGTCAGCCGCGCCCCACGTACGGCATGGCGGTCGCCAACACCGTCGCGAACTGCACGTTCGCCTCCAGCGGCAGCTCGGCCATGTGCCGCACCGTGCGCGCCACATCGGCGACGTCCATCACGGGCTCGACCGCGACCTCGCCGTTGGCCTGCAGTGCCCCGGTCTGCATCCGCGCGGTCATGTCGGTCGCCGCGTTGCCGATGTCGATCTGCCCGACCGCGATGTCGTACGCCCGCCCGTCCAGCGACAGCGACTTGGTCAGGCCGGTCAGCGCGTGCTTGGTCGCCGTGTAGGCGACGGAGAGCGGCCGGGGCGTATGGGCAGAAATGGACCCGTTGTTGATGATCCGTCCGCCCTGTGGGTCCTGTTCCTTCATCTGCCGGTAGGCCGCCTGCGCGCACAGGAACGCCCCGTTGAGGTTGGTGTCCACCACATGCCGCCAGGCGTCGTACGGCAGTTCCTCGACCGGCACCCCGCCGGGACCGAACGTCCCCGCGTTGTTGAACAGCAGGTCGACCCGGCCGAAGCGGTCGACGGCGGCGGCGAACAACGCGGCCACGTCGTCCGGCTGCGAGACATCCGTCCGTACGGGGAGACCGGCCCCGTCGGGCACCAGCGCCGCCGTCTCCTCCAGCGTCCCGAGGCGCCGTCCCGCCAGCGCCACCGACCAGCCCGCACCCAGCAGCTCCACGGCGACCGCCCGTCCGATGCCGGAGCCGGCGCCGGTCACCACCGCGATCCTCGACCGCTTCGCCGTCTGCTCGGTCTGCTCGGTCCGTTCCGTCTGCTGAGTCCGCATGGCATCCATGGCCTGGAGCGTAGGCGAGGGCAGCCATGCCGTGACCGAGGCGGGGGAGCAGGGGCTCAAGCGGTCGTG
This sequence comes from Streptomyces sp. NBC_00461, assembly GCF_036013935.1. Lineage (NCBI taxonomy): Bacteria > Bacillati > Actinomycetota > Actinomycetes > Kitasatosporales > Streptomycetaceae > Streptomyces > Streptomyces sp. NBC_00461. The sequence continues at coordinate 2,821,754 of NZ_CP107902.1, read as the reverse complement.
GCGGCCTCTTCCAGGTCCTCTCCCGGGTAGCGGACGCCGATACGGTCCCGGATCGCGTCCAGCGTCCGCATCACCGCGAGGGTGCCGTCGAGCGGGACCAGCGGCGACTCGGTCTCACCGGCCCGCAGCGCGCGCATCACCTCCCGCGCCTCGTGCCGCAGACTGCTGCGCGGTCCGTCCGCCGGATCGGCCACGAACTCCTCGGGGTCCCGGCCGTCCCGGTGCAGCACGAAACGGTCCGGGAAGAAGAAGCCGTACGGGATGTCGATACGGCCCCGCGAGCCGGTGACCGACGCCGAGGTCGCCGTACCGCCGACGATCGAGCAGTGCACCGAGGCGAGCGCACCGCTGTCGAAGGAGAGCAGCGCGCCCGTCTGGAGGTCGACGCCCTCCTCGGAGAGGGTCGCCCGCGCCGCCACGTCGGCCGGCTCACCGAGCAGCAGCTGCGCGAACGACACCGGGTACACGCCGAGGTCCAGCAGCGAGCCCCCGCCCTGCGCGGGATCGCGCAGCCGGTGCGAGGGCGGGAACGGACCGGCGAGCCCGAAGTCGGCCTGCACGCTGCGGACTTCACCGATAGCGCCGTCGTCGACGAGATCCTTCAGGCGCCGTACGAGGGGATTGCAGTACATCCACATCGCCTCCATCAGGAAGCTCCCGCGCCCCCGCGCCAGCGCGACCAGCTCCTCGGCCTCGCGCGCGTTGAGCGTGAACGCCTTCTCGCAGAGCACGTTGCGCCCGGCCTGAAGGCACAGGCCCGCCGCCGCCCGGTGCGCCGAGTGCGGGGTGGCGACGTAGACGACGTCGATGTCCGCGTCCTCGGCGAGCGCGGCCCAGTCGCCGTACGCCCGCTCGATCCCGAACCGTTCCGCGAACGCCTTCGCCGACGCCTCGGTCCGCGAGGCCACCGCGACGACCTCCGCGTCCGGGAGGTCCACCAGGTCCGCCGTGAACGCGGCGGCGATCCCGCCGGTCGCCAGGATCCCCCACCGCACGCTTTCCGCCGTCATCACGGACCCCGCCCTCGCTCATGTGGCCTTCGGCACTGTGTACGAGCTGAGAGCATAGGTGGCCGGGGGTCCGGGGGCTGCCCCCGGGAAAATGCGGCGCTCGGAAAGGGAGGGGCACATGGCCGAGCAGGGGGCCTCGACACCACACAGGGAACAGGCGGCCGGACCGGAAGGGGAACCGGCCGCCCCCGCTGTGCGCCGCACCGGTCTGCTCGTCACCCTGATCCTCGGCGGCCTCACCGCCACGCCCCCGCTGGCGATGGACATGTACCTCCCCTCGCTCCCGGAGGTCACCAGGTCCCTGCACGCACCCGCCGCCACCGTCCAGCTCACCCTCACCGCCTGTCTGCTCGGCATGGCGCTCGGACAGCTGGTGGCCGGGCCGATGAGCGACCGGTGGGGCCGCCGGCGCCCGCTGCTGGTCGGGCTCGTCGCCTACGTCGTGTCGACCGTGCTGTGCGCGGTCGCGCCCACCGTCGAGTTCCTGGTCGCCTTCCGGCTCGCGCAGGGCCTGGCGGGCGCGGCGGGGATCGTCATCGCGCGGGCCGTGGTCCGCGACCTGTACGACGGCGTCGCGATGGCCCGCTTCTTCTCCACCCTCATGCTGATCGGCGGGGTCGCCCCCGTCGTCGCGCCGCTGATCGGCGGACAGATCCTGCGGGTGACGGACTGGCGGGGCGTCTTCGTGGTGCTCACCGTCGTCGGGACGGTGCTGACCGGCTTCGTGTGGACGAAGCTGCCCGAGACCCTCCCCGTGCGCGAGCGGCACGGCGGGGGAGTCGGCGAGGCCCTGCACGCGATGCGGCGCCTGCTCGCCGACCTGCCCTTCACCGGCTTCATGCTCACGGGCGGCTTCGCGTTCGCGGCGCTCTTCGCCTACATATCGGCCTCGCCCTTCGTGATCCAGGAGATCTACGGCGCCTCCCCGCAGACCTTCAGCCTGCTGTTCGGCCTCAATTCGGTCGGGCTGGTCGCGGTCGGCCAGTTCAACGGGAAGGTGCTGGTCGGGCGGGTGAGCCTGGAGAAGGTGATGGGCGCGGGCCTGGCCGTCGTCATCGCCGCCGCGACCGCCCTGCTGCTGATGTCCACCGGCGTCCTCGGCACGGTCGGCCTCGTGCCCGTCGCCGTCGCCCTGTTCGTCCTGATGTCCGCGATGGGCGTGACCCTGCCCAACGCCCAGGCGCTCGCCCTGATGCGCACCAAGCACGCCGCGGGCTCCGCGTCCGCGCTGCTCGGCACGTCCTCGTTCCTCATCGGCGCCGTCGCCTCCCCGCTCGTCGGGATCGCCGGCGAGCACACCGCCGTCCCGATGGCCGTCGTCCAACTGGCCGCTGCACTGGTGGCACTGGCCTGCTTCGTGGGACTGTGCCGTCCTTGGAACAGGCGTGCGAGCGAAGAGGGAGCAGAGAGCTGAGCGCACCGAGACTGCGCAGGGACACCCCCGAACGGGCCGGACTCGACCCCGGAGAACTCCGGCACCTCGTCCAGAAGGTCCGGGACCTCAGCGCCGGGGAGCACCCCTGGGCCGCGGGCACCGTCGTGGTCGCCGGGCGCGGACCGGTGATCGCCGTCGAGGACGCGGCGGGCTGGGCCGTGCGGTACGCGGCCTACGACGCCGAGACCGACCGCGGCATCGAGCTGCCCGCCGAGGCGCGGGTCCCGATGACCGTGGACACGCCCTTCGACCTGGCCTCCCTCACCAAGCTGTTCACCGCGGTCGCCGCCGTGCAGCAGATCGAGCGCGGCACGCTCGGCATCGACGCCCGGGTCGGCGCCTACCTCCCCGAGTTCCGCGCGGCCGTCCGGCACCGCATCACCGTACGGGAGCTGCTCACCCACACCTCCGGGCTGCGCCCCGAACTCCCGCTGTACGACTGCGCCGACGACACCGAGCGGCTGGTGAAGCTGCGTGCGGAGGAACCCGTGGGCGTACCCGGTACCTACACCTACTCCGATCTCAACCTCCTGCTGCTCCAGTTCGTCCTGGAACGGATCACCGGCCGCACGCTGGACGTCCTGATCAACGACGGGATCACCCGGCCGCTGGGCATGCTGTCCACCGACTTCGGGCCCTGCCCCGGCGCGGCGGCCACGGAGGACCAGCGGCGGCCCTGGGCCAAGGTGGACCGGGGGATGGTGCGGGGCGTCGTCCACGACGAGAACGCGTGGGCGCTCGGGGGGATCGCCGGCCACGCAGGCATGTTCTCCACCGGGCGGGACCTGGCCGTGTTCTGTCGGACGCTGCTCGCCGGCGGCTCCCACGGCCCCGCCCGCATCCTCGGCTCCGACTTCGTGGAACTGCTGCTGACCCCGCCGGGGCTGGGCTTCGCCGTCGACCAGCCGTGGTTCATGGGCGAGCTGGCGGGGCGGGGAGCGGCGGGGCACACGGGGTTCACGGGGACGTCGCTGGTACTGGACCCCGCGACGGACACGTTTCTGGTGCTGCTGGCGAACACGGTGCATCCGCGGCGGCGGGCGGCGGACAGCAAGCCGAGGGCGGCTGCGGCGACGAGGGTGGCGCGCGCCGTGCGGCCGGCATGACGCGGTGGGTGGTGCGGGCCGTTGCCGGGGGCTGCCGCCCCCGGACCCCCGCTTCGGCCTGAACGGCCTCGTCCTCAAACGCCGGACGGGCCGGATGCAGCGGACGACAGCGAGAAGGTGCCCGTCGGCATCGGCAAGGTTGCCGCGCTTTAGAATCGGGCGGTGAACGTCCCCGCAGCCCCCGCCGAGACTCTGCGTCACAGCCTCGCCGCTCTGCTCGACGGGCTTCCGCCCAAGCAGGCCGCGCAGGCCGTCGAGCGGCTCATCGCCAGTTATCGCGGGGCCACCCCGACCGACGCCCCCATCCTCCGGGACCGGGCCGACGTCGCCGCCTACGCCGCCTACCGGATGCCCGCGACCTTCGAGGCGGTGTGCTCCGCGCTGGAGGCGTTCGCCGACGCCGTGCCCGAGTGGGTGCCCGGGAGTCATGTGGACGTCGGTGGCGGGACCGGTGCCGCGACCTGGGCCGTCACCGCGACCTGGGACGGCGCCCGCCCCGTCACCGTGCTCGACTGGGCCGAACCCGCCCTCGCCCTCGGCCGGGAGATCGCCGCCGCCAACCCGGCGCTGGAGCAAGCCAGTTGGCGGCGCTCCCGGATCGGCGCCACGCTCGCCCTCGACGAGACCGACCTGGTCACCGTCTCCTACGTCCTGAACGAACTGACCGCCCCCGACCGCGCCTCGCTCGTCGACGCCGCGGCAGCCGCCGCGCAGGCCGTCGTGATCGTCGAGGCCGGCACCCCGGCCGGCTACGCCCGTGTCATCGAGGCCCGCGACCGCCTGATCGCGGGCGGCTTCCACATCGCCGCGCCCTGCCCGCACAGCGCCGCCTGCCCGATCGTCCCCGGCGAGGACTGGTGCCACTTCTCGGCCCGGGTCAGCCGGTCCTCCCTGCACCGCCAGGTCAAGGGCGGCTCCCTGCCCTACGAGGACGAGAAGTTCAGCTACGTCGCCGCCACCCGCTTCCCGGCCGGGCCCGCCCCCTCCCGAGTCGTCCGGCGCCCGCAGATCCGCAAGGGCCAGGTCCTCCTCGACCTGTGCGAGGCCGACGAGCAGCTGCGCCGCACGACGGTCACCAAACGCCACGGCGACCTGTACAAGGCGGCGCGGGACGCGGACTGGGGGGACCCCTGGCCGCCGTACACCTCACCGGCGCGGTCATCGTCGTAGAAGCGTGACGAGACGCTCCGTCTCACCCCTTGGTACGGTCTGGGCATGGTCAAGAAGCCCGCCCCCGACTCCACCCGCCGCAGCGAGAGGTCCCGTCGCGCGATCTACGACGCCGCCCTCGCGCTGGTCAGCGAGGTCGGCTACCCGAAGACCAGTATCGAGGGCATCGCCGCACGGGCCGGCGTGGGCAAGCAGACGATCTACCGGTGGTGGGAATCCAAGGCGGACGTCCTGCTGGAGGCGTTCCTCGACCTCAGCGCGGTGGCGGCGCGGGAGGCGGGCCAGGAGCCCTACGTCATCCCGGACACCGGCGACCTGGCCGCCGACCTCAAGGCCGTGCTGCGGATGACCGTCGACCAGCTGAAGGACCCCAGATTCGAGGTGCCCTCCCGCGCCCTGGCCGCAGAGGGCCTGGTCAACGAGCAACTCGGCCGGGATTCCGTGGCCAAGCTCCTCGAACCCTCCCTCCAGCTGTACGTCGCCCGGCTGCGCTCCGCACAGCGCTCCGGCGAGGTCCGCCCGGAGATCGACCCGCGCATCGCCCTGGAACTCTTCGTCTCGCCCCTGGCCCAGCGCTGGCTCCAGCACACGGGCCCGATCTCGTACGACTACACGGACACCCTCGTCGACTACGCACTCCACGGACTTGCCCCACGTACCCCGGATGTCCCTTCTGGTACCCCGGAGCGCGGGTCGGTGGGACCATAGGGCATGCTGTTCCGCACGACAGCAAGGCGAGGCGATAGATGAGCGCGGAGTTCGGTGGCCGCACCGGCCGGCAGGGCAAACTCTCCCAGTGGCTGCGTGGCCGCCGCCCGAAGGAGACCGGCGCCGATGACGCCGGCCGCGAGGCCCTGCTGCTCGCCGCCGCCGGAGTGGGACTGCCGCTCGCCCCCGCCGCGCATCCAGCCCCCGGTTACCGATGTTCCTGCGACCGCGTCGGCTGCCCCACCCCCGCCCGGCACCCGGTGTCGTTCGCCTGGCAGACCCAGTCGACCACCGACCGCGGGCAGATCGAGCGCTGGGCCCGCCACCAGCCGCAGGCCAACTTCATCACCGCCACCGGCATGGTGCACGACGTCCTCGACCTGCCTCTGGAGGCGGGAAGGGAGGCGCTGGAGCGGTTGCTCGCCTCCGGCATCGAGGTCGGCCCGGTCGCCGAGAGCGACGACGGCCGGCTTCTCTTCTTCACCCTCACCCGGGGCACCCCCGAGGACGAGGACGAGTGGTGGCCGTGCGAACTGGACTGCCACCCCGAGACCGCGGACGAACATCCCGGACTGCGCTGGCACTGCCGCGGTTCCTACGTCCTCGTACCGCCCGCCCGGCTCCCCGGTGACCAGGGCGTGCACTGGGTACGCGGTCCCGAGCACGCCCTGCCGGACCCGCTGAGCCTCCTTGAGATCCTCACCGACGCCTGCGCCCGCCACGTCGGCGAGGAGTCCGACCAGGCGAGCTCCGCCTGGCCCCTGCGCCGCTAGGGCCTGGGGGCTACGAACCCACCGCCGACGTGAGCCCCTCGATTCGTCCCAGCACGCCCACCTGCGTCTTCCCCGAGCCTCGCGCCGGGTCCAGAGCCACCTGGTTCGACCTCAGCTCCATGGTCAGCGACTGCTTGACCTCGCCCTTCGTCAGCGCCTGCACGTCCTTGGTGGGCGTGGGGAGCGACGTGCCCGGGTAGGCCGTCTCCTTCGCGTAGTAGCGCGTGGTGAAGAACACCAGGGCTCCGCCGTCCGCCGTCCGCAGGGCCAGCGGCGCGTAGTCCCCGCTCGTCAGCGGCTCGTCGATGTACTGGGTGACCCGCCCCGGCTGCTGGGCGCTCTTCTTCCGGTTCGCGCGCCACCTGCTGGTGTTCGCGCCGTCCGCGAAGGAACTCCCGCCGCTCTTCAGGTAGGTCGCGTAGTCCTTGCTCAAGTCCGCGGGCCTGACGGCCAGTTCTGTCGAGTTCGCGGGCACGGCCTCGCCCCAGCCGTCCGCGTCCTGCTTGAACTTCGGCATCTGGCCGGGCAACACCAGCGTCAGATACGCCACCTGCCACGGCTCGTCCAGTCCGTCCCGCAGGAACACGAACACCCAGCGCGAGTTGCCGCCCTTGTTGGCGGCCGCGTCGGCGACGAACCAGCGCGGCCAGCCGGCCTTCTTGGGGATCGTGTACGTCACGTCGGACAGCTTCAGTGGCGTGTGCGCCGGATTGCCGCCCGGGTTGTTCGCGTGACCGGCCTTGAGGCGGGCCGCGTCGATGTCGCCCAGGGCGCCGGTGACATGGGCGGCATCGAGCGAACTGTCGTACGCCTTGTCCGCCTTGTTGTACGCGGTGGTGAACTGCCGGAGCGCCCTGGCGGCCTCGCCGCGCGTGGAGGAGGGGAGTACCTCGCGCTCCCCGTGCACCACCACGCAACCGCTCGCCGTCAACGACAAAGCGGTCACCGAGGCCGCGATCAGTACGCGCCGGTCAAGCCTGCGGAGCCTTCGAGGGCCGCGATCCCTGCTCATCAGGTGCCTTCACCTTCCCCTTCCCGGAGGCGAACCCTACCGGGGCGAAGAACAGCGCGAGCGTCGGGATCAAGTACAGCAGCCACACCGTGACCTGGAGGACGGTCGGGTCCGGCTGGAAGTTGAACACGCCCTTCAGTAGCGTGCCGTACCAGCTGTCCGGCGGGATGGTGCCGCTGATGTCGAAGGCCAGGTTCGTCAGGCCCGGCACCCAGTCGGCCTCCTGCAGATCGTGGAAGCCGTACGCCAGCACGCCCGCCGCGACCACGACCAGCATGCCGCCGGTCCAGGTGAAGAACTTCGCGAGGTTGATCTTCAGGGCGCCCCGGTAGAACAGCCAGCCCAGGAAGACCGCGGTCGCCAGGCCCAGCGCCACGCCGACCAGCGGGCGCGGGGTGCCGTCGCTGGCCGCGTGGACCGACGCCCACACGAACAGCGCCGTCTCCAGGCCCTCACGGCCGACGGCGAGGAACGCGGTGGCGACCAGCGCGCCCGTGCCCATCGCGAGGGCCGCGTCCAGCTTGCCGTGCAGCTCCGACTTCAGGTGCCGGGCGGTGCGCCGCATCCAGAAGACCATCCACGTCACCAGGCAGACCGCGACGATCGACAGCGAACCACCGAGCGCCTCCTGCGCCTGGAACGTCAGCTCCTGGGAGCCGAATTCGAGCGCGCAGCCGAAGCCCATCGCGATGAGCACCGCCACGGCGATGCCGATCCAGATCGGCCGGATGGCGTCCCTGCGGTCCGTCTTGACCAGGTAGGCGATCAGGATGCAGACGACCAGGCTGGCTTCCAGGCCCTCGCGCAGACCGATCAGATAGTTGGAGAACACGGGCTACGCCTCCTTGGAGAACAGGGTGCTGCCCCACCAGTCGTCCTTGTCGCGGACGCCCGGCGGAACGGCGAACACCGCCGAACCCACGTGCTGGATGTACTCGTTGAGCGCGTCGGTCGCCGACAGCCTGCGCTGCAGCGGGATGAACCCCTTGCGCACGTCACGCATGTAGGCCAGGAAGAACAGGCCCGCCTCCAGGCGGCCGAGACCGTCGGTGCCGTCGGTGAAGGAGTAGCCACGGCGCAGGATCGTGATCCCGTTGTTGGAGTCGGGGTGCGCGAGCCGGACGTGCGCGTCGGGCTTCATGGCCTTCAGGAACGGCTTGTCGTGCTCCTTGGCCTTGCCGACCGGGGCGCCCTCGCCCTTGTCACGGCCGAACACGTCCTCCTGCTCCTGCAGCGACGTGCGGTCCCAGGTCTCGATGTGCATCCGGATGCGCCGGGCGACGAGGTAGGACCCGCCGGTCATCCAGTCCGAGCCCTTGCCGCCGTCCTCGTCCCCGACCCACACGAACTTCTTCAGCCGGTCCGTCTCCGTGCCCGCGATGTTGCGGGTGCCGTCCTTGAAGCCCATCAGGTTGCGCGGGGTCTGCGCGTCGGGGGTCGTCGACGAGGTCTTGCCGAAACCGAGCTGCGACCAGCGGATGTTGACCTTGCCGAAGCCGATGCGGGCCAGGTTGCGAATCGCGTGCACGGCGACCTGCGGGTCGTCGGCACAGGCCTGGATGCACAGGTCGCCGCCGGTGCGCGACTTGTCGAGGGCGTCGCCGGCGAACTGCGGGAGGTCGGCCAGGGCCTCGGGCCGCCGGTCCTTGATCCCGAACGTGTCGCCGTACTTCTCGAACAGCGACGGACCGAAGCCGATCGTCAGCGTCAGCCGCGAGGGCTTCAGACCCAGCGCCTCGCCCGTGTCGTCCGGCGGCGCCTCGGCGAGACCGCCGTACGCGCCGTCACCGACCGCCTTCCCCGCGGTCATCCGGCGTGCGGCCGCCGTCCAGTCCTTCAGCATCTGCACGAACTCGGCGCGGTCGTCGGTCTGCACGTCGAACGCGGCGAAGTGCAGCCTGTCCTGCACCGGTGTGGCGATGCCGGCCTGGTTGGCGCCGTGGAAGGCGACCGCCGCGCCCGTCTCGGCGGCGGCCGGGTCCGCCTCGTCGGTGGAGTTGCCGACACGGGTCATCGCCACCGCACCGCCGGCCGCGGCGGCACCGAGCGCGAGCCCGGCCCCGCCCCAGCCGATCAGCGAACGCCGGGAGGGCTGCTGCTGAGCGGCGGCTTCCGCGCCCGTTGCTTCCTGAGTGTCCGTCATGGTGTTCCGTCCCCTACTTCACAACGGCGGCGGCGAGCTTGGACAGCGGCTCCGCGAGCGCGTTCACCGCGTCCGAGAGCTCCTTGCGCTGTTCCTTGGTGACGGTGTCGTACGACACGAAGCCGTTCTGTTCCTGTCCCTGCGAACCGTCCGTGCGGTACTTGTCGAGCGTCGTGTTCAGCGAGGTGAACTGCTTGTCCAGCTCGGTGGTCAGCGCCTTGTCGTTCTGCTGCGCGACCGGCTTGAGCAGCTCGTACGCCTTCTGCGCGCCCTCGACGTTCGCCTTGAAGTCGGAGAGGTCCGTGTGCGAGTAGCGGTCCTCCTCACCGGTGACCTTGCCGGTGGCGACCTCGTCGAGCAGTTCCTTGGCACCGTTGGCCATGGAGGTCGGGGTGATCACGGCCTTGCCGACCCGCTTCTGCCAGTCCTTCAGGTCGGTGACCAGCTGGTCGGCGAGCGCCTTCTGCGCGGCACCGATCTTCTTGTCCTGCCACAGCGCCTTCTCCAGCGCGTGCCAGCCGGTCCACTTCTGGCCCTTCTCCAGGCCGTCGGCGCGGGTGTCGGTCTCCGGGTCTATGTCCCCGAAGGACTCGGCGATCGGCTCGGTGCGCTCCCAGCCGACGCGGGACGGGGCGTAGGCCTTCCTGGCGGCGTCGAGGTCGCCGGCCTTGATCGCCGCGGCGAAGGTCTCCACCTTCGGGAGCGTGGCGTCGGCCTGCTCCTGCGCGTACTCGCGGTAGTCGGCGACGGCCTTGTCCAGCTTGGGGTCGCGCTTGGCGACCGCGCCGGAGCCGGTGACCGTGAGCTTCTGCCGGATGCCGTGCCCCTTCATCCCCGGGCGGCAGGCGATCTCGTACGATCCCGCCTTCACCTCCGCGGTCAGCGTGTACTTGGTGCCCGGTCCGATGTTCTCCTTCTCCGACACGATCCGGTCGTCCGGGAAGAGGATCTCGACCTCGGTCGCCTTGGAACCCTTGTTCTCGATGCTCAGCGTGACCTGGCCGGCCGGCACCGACTTGGCGGAGGTGTCGCACGTGGAGTCGGCGGCGGTCACCTTGACCGCCGCGTCACCGTCACCCTTGCTCTTCTCCGTGCACCCCGTGACGGCGGTCAGTGCCGCGGCCGTGACGACGGCGGTGACGACGGAGAGTCTGGCGGCTCGCATGCAGGCTCCAAGCGGTGGCGAAAAATCGCGTGTCGGGACTCACACAGGGATGGTGAGGCTCGCCTAACTTATCTAAGGCTTGCCTGCGTGATACCCACCCATGTGGTGATTCAGCTCTCATGGACGGTGTATGGGCACGGAGCGATCACGTTGGCCAAAACCGGACCCCAAGGGATGGTCAAAGGAGCTTCAAGGATTTCGCTTCGAGCGACCGGAACGGCTCCCGCCGTGGGCGGCCGCAACACGCCCCGAACGGCGATGTTTCAATGCCCCCGTGACTGACTACGACGTGCTCCGTGTCTTCTGCGGAGCGGACGGTGGCTACGGCAACGAACTCGGCGTCGTCCGTGACGGATCCGTGCTGCCGGATCCGGACGAACGGCAGGCGTTCGCGGGGAAGCTGGGGTTCAGCGAGACCGTGTTCGTCGACGACCCCGAGCGCGGAGTCGTCGACATCTACACCCCGACCCTGCGGCTGCCCTTCGCCGGCCACCCCTGCGTCGGCACGGCCTGGCTCCTCGACGTGCCCGAGCTGGTGACGCCGGCCGGGGTGGTCGGGGCCCGCCAGGACGGGGAGTTCAGCTGGATCGAGGCGCGGGCTGAGTGGGCTCCGCCGCGGACGCTGCGCCAGTACGCGACGGCCGCCGAGGTCGACGCGCTGCCCGTGCCGGCCAAGGGGGAGTGGATCTACGCCTGGGCCTGGGAGGACGAGCCGGCCGGGCGGGTCCGGGCGCGAGGCTTCCCGGGGCGCGACGACGGCATCGACGAGGACGAGGCGACGGGTGCGGCGGCGCTGCTCCTGACGGACCGCCTCGGCCGGGCGCTCAACATCACCCAGGGCGCGGGGTCGCAGATCCTCACCGCTCCGCAGCCGTACGGCTGGGTCGAGATCGGCGGCCGGGTCTTCCTGGAGCGTGAGCCGGAGCGCTAGCCGGCAAAGAGGCCCGCCCTGATACTTCCGTTGGGGGCGGGCCTCGGGGGTGTGCTGCGGAGAGCGATCCCTGGCGTGCGCTAGGGGAGCGTGAGGATCTCCGCTCCCGTCTCCGTCACCACCAGCGTGTGCTCGAACTGGGCCGTGCGCCTGCGGTCCTTCGTGACGACCGTCCACCCGTCGTCCCACATGTCGTAGTCGTGCGTCCCCAGCGTCAGCATCGGCTCGATGGTGAACGTCATCCCGGGCTGCATGACCGTCGTCGCGTGCGGGCTGTCGTAGTGCGGGATGATCAGGCCCGAGTGGAACGAGGAGCTGATCCCGTGGCCCGTGAAGTCGCGGACCACTCCGTACCCGAAGCGCTTGGCGTACGACTCGATCACTCGGCCGATGATGTTGATCTGGCGGCCCGGCTTGACCGCCTTGATCGCGCGGTTCAGGGACTCCCTGGTGCGTTCGACCAGGAGACGGCTCTCGTCGTCCACGTTCCCGACCGGATACGTCGCGTTGTTGTCGCCGTGCACCCCGCCGATGTACGCCGTCACGTCGAGGTTGATGATGTCGCCGTCCCGGAGCACGGTCGAGTCCGGGATGCCGTGGCAGATCACCTCGTTGACGCTGGTGCACAGGGATTTGGGGAAGCCGCGGTAGCCGAGTGTCGAGGGGTAGGCGCCGTGGTCGCACATGTAGTCGTGCGCCACCTTGTCCAGCTCGTCGGTGGTGACCCCGGGGGCGATGAGCTTGGCCGCCTCCGCCATCGCCTGCGCGGCGATCCGGCCGGCGGTGCGCATCGCCTCGATCGTCTCGGGCGTCTGCACCTCCGGTCCGGTGTACGGCGACGGCGCGGGCTTGCCGACGTACTCGGGACGGCGGATGTTTCCGGGTACGGAACGGGTGGGAGACAGCTCCCCTGGTACGAGCAGCGACTGGCCAGACATGCCAGCGAGTCTAACCAGCGGGCATGGGGGAACATGTCGGTGGCGAGAGGAGCCGGTCATGGCCTTGTTCAAGAAGCGCACTGCCGGGAAACCGGGCGAGTGGTACTACTGCCTGGAGCACAAGAAGGTCGAGGAGGGGCCGGAGTGTCCGGCCAAGGACCGGTTCGGGCCGTACGCCTCGCGCCAGGAGGCGGAGGCCGCGATGGCGACGGCCCGCGAGCGCAATCTCGAATGGGAGAACGACCCGAAGTGGCACGACGCCCCGGCCGCAACCCCTGACGACGACTGATCCCTATCCCGATCCTGATCAGGATTGGGCGGGTGCGGGCGTCTTCCGTCGGTCGCGCAGTCGTTGCGCGTGCTCGTTCGTGCGGACGTCGTACGTCATCAGTTTCGGCAGGCAGAGAGCCAGCAGGCCCACCGCGCCCGCGCACAGCAGGCCGCCCGACCAGACCGACGTCCGCACGCCCCACCACGCGGCGAAACCGCCGGAGCGGACCTGGCCGACGGTGGGGCCCACCGAGTACGACAGCAGCTCGATCCCGGCGAGTCGGCCCCTCAGCTCGTCCGGGATCGTCTGGTTCCACATGGCCCCGCGGAAGATCCCGCTGACCATGTCGCAGCCGCCGGCCACGGTCAGGAACAGCAGCACCAGCCATACGTTGCCGACGATGCCGGCGGCCGCGATCGCCAGGCCCCACAGCGCGGCCGCCAGCACCACCATCCGCCCGTGCCGGTGCACCCGCGAGGTCCAGCCACCGGTCAGGCCCACCAGCATCGATCCGAGCGACACCGTCGCGTACTCCCCCACTGCCTTAAGGGCGTGGGGGGACCCCCACGGCCCAGCGACCAGTTCGCGTCCAACTCGTCGGCGAGGAAGGGCAGTACGGCGAGGGGCATCGCCAGGAACATCGCGGCGAGGTCCACGGCGTAGGTGCCGAGGAGTTCCTTGCGGCTCCAGGCGTACCGGGCGCCCTCCGCGATCGCCGTGAGGGACGGCTTCGCCGCCTCGTGGGCGGCGGGGGAGGCGGCGATGCGGACGACGAGGACCACGGAGACGACGAAGGTCAGCAGGTCCGCGCCGTACGCCCAGCCGAGGCCCGCGTACGCCACGACCACACCCGCGAGCGCCGGGCCCGCGACCCCGCCGACCGTCCAGCGCAGGGAGTTGAGCGAGGCCGCGGCCGGCAGGTGCTCATGGGCCACGATCCGCGGCCAGAGGGAGTCGAGGGCCGGCCGCTGCACCGAGACGAGCGCGGAGGACAGCGCGGCGACGACGTACAGCGGCCAGACGGCGGGGTGCGGGAGCAGGGCGTTGGTCAGCAGCGCCGCGCTGAGCAGCCCCTGACCTGCCTCCGTCCACCCGATCAGCTTCCGCTTGTCGAGGGCGTCGGCGAGCGCACCGCCGTACAGCCCGAACACCAGCAGTGGCAGCAGCTCCACGGCCCCGATCGCACCGACCGCCGCCGCCGACCCGGTGAGCTCCTTCAACTGCACCGGCAGCGCGACGAACGTCAGAAAACTCCCGAAGTTCGAGATCGTCCCCGACACCCACAACCGCCGGAAGTCGACCGAGTTCCGCCAGGGAGCGAGGTCGGGGAGGAGGTCGCGCAGCCGCGAGGGCGGCGGTGCGGAGGCGTCGTCGGTGGTCACGAGGGGTCATGGTCGGCGGAGGCCACCGCCGTCGGCAACCGCTTTTCCTTCAGCTGTCTTCAACTCGTCCGGTGTGTGCCTTCAGTCCGTCCGGCCCTTCATTTCAGCCCGTCCGGCGTTTGAGGACGAGGCCGTCAGGCCGAAAACGGGCGTCCGGGGGCGCAGCCCCCGGGACGGGACGGGTAGGGGCCGTGGGGGCGATAGCCCCAGGCCGTCGGGAAGGTCACCAGCCCGCGGGTGGTGGGTCCGTCAGGTGGTCGGCCAGCCGGGACAGGCGGTCCCTCAGCCGCCGGTTCCCCCTCGGCGCCGGCAGCGCGCTCTCCCCGGCCGCCGCACTGACCAGGTGCTGCACGGTGTCCAGGTCCAGCTCCGAGCCCTCCGGCACACTCAGCGACTCGTGTGCCATAGGGGCGAGTTCACCTCCACCGGGGCCAAGTGCCAGCACCGTCGCCCCGGCCCGCCGCGCGTCGTGCACCCGCTCCAGAAGCGGGGCGCCCGGCCCTCCCGGCGACACGACCAGCAGCGTCTCGCCCCGGCGCGCCGCGGCCAACCGGCCGAGCCCGACGGCCAGATGCGCCGGATCGGACGGGCACGCACCATGCCGTACGAGAGTCGGGGCCAGCTCCGGCGTCCCCGACCACGCGGCCTCGTCCACCAGGTGGGCCGCCAGATGCCACGGCTCGTACTCCTGCGTACCCACCAGGAGCAGCCCGCCGCCGTGCGACACCACGGATCCGCGCAAGGTCCCCGCGAAGCGCCGCGTGGCGCCCAACCACTCGGTTCCTGCGAGCACTTCGCGCAGCAGCGCGACCCGTACGGCGTCCATGCGTCCGCATCCTGCACCAACCGGTCACCCGTGACCCGAAGTTCACCCCGAATTCGCCCGACCTGGGGACGTTGCGCGGATGACCGAAGCAACTGTCCCCTTCCGTGCGGGCCGCGAGCGATACGCCAGTTACCGGATCCCGGCGGTGGTCGCCACCGCGAAGGGCACCCTCCTCGCCTTCTGCGAGGGACGCGTCAAGTCGGCGAGCGACTACGGCCACATCGACATCGTGCTGAAACGCTCGACGGACGGCGGCCGCACCTGGGGCCCGCTGAAGGCCGTCGCGAGCAACGGTGTCCAGCTCGCCGGCAACCCCGCGCCCGTCGTCCTCGACACCGGTCGCATCCTCCTCGTCCACGTCCGCTCGGCGGCCTCCGCGAGCGAGGACGCCATCCTGCGCGGCAAGGTCAAGGACGCCGACGGGCGGCGGGTGTGGGTGCAGCACAGTGACGACGACGGGGTTACCTGGTCGAGCCCCAGGGAGATCACCCGGCAGGTGAAGAAGGCGGGCTGGCGCTGGTATGCCACCACGCCCGGCCACGCGCTCCAGCTGAGCACCGGTCGGGTCGTCGTCCCCGCCAACCACACCCTGCCGCCCAGCGGCACCGACGTCGGCACCGAGCCCCGGTACAACAGCGGCCACTGCCTGATCAGTGACGACCGCGGCGAGACCTGGTCCCTCGGCTACGTCGACGAGAACACCGACGGCTACATCAACGTCAACGAGACCACCGCTGCCGAACTCCCCGACGGCCGCGTCTACTTCAACACCCGCAACGACTCTCCCTCGCCGGGCAACCGCGCCGACGCCCACTCCCAGGACGGCGGCAGGACCCTGCACACCCCCTTCCGCCCGCAGGCCGGTCTCGACGGTCCGGTGTGCGAGGGCAGCCTGCTCCAGCTCCGCGACCCCGACGTCCTGCTGTTCTCCGGCCCCGCGGACGCCTTTGCCCGCGCGCTGATGACCATCCGTGCGTCGGCGGACAACGGCACGACCTGGCGGCCCGTGCACACGGTCGACGGTCTGCCCGCCGCCTACTCCGACCTGGTGCGGATCGACTCCTCGACCGTCGGACTCCTCTACGAGACCGGGGACTTCGGCGCGTACGAGCGGATCGTCTTCCGGCGGGTGCCCGTGACGCGGCTCACCTGACCGCCGGGGGCGTCCGGGGCGGACGTAAAGTCGGCCCATGACCTCTACCGACAGTGCTGCACAGGTCCCCGCGAAGGCCCCCGCCAAGGACCCCTGGGACCTCCCCGACGTCTCCGGGCTCGTCGTCGGCGTCCTCGGCGGGACCGGACCCCAGGGCAAGGGCCTGGCCTACCGGCTGGCCAGGGCCGGCCAGAAGGTGATCATCGGCTCGCGTGCCGCCGAGCGCGCCCAGGCCGCCGCCGACGAGCTCGGGCACGGCGTCGAGGGCGCGGACAACGCCGAGTGCGCGCGCCGCAGCGACATC
This sequence comes from Streptomyces sp. NBC_00461, assembly GCF_036013935.1. Lineage (NCBI taxonomy): Bacteria > Bacillati > Actinomycetota > Actinomycetes > Kitasatosporales > Streptomycetaceae > Streptomyces > Streptomyces sp. NBC_00461. The sequence goes on along the minus strand of NZ_CP107902.1, from coordinate 2,805,427 downwards.
GTGATCGTCGCCGTGCCGTGGGACGGTCACGGCAAGACCCTGGAGTCACTGCGGGAGGAGCTGGCCGGCAAGCTCGTCGTGGACTGCGTCAACCCGCTCGGCTTCGACAAGAAGGGCGCGTACGCGATCAAGCCGGAGGAGGGCAGTGCGGCCGAGCAGGCCGCCGCCCTGCTGCCGGACTCGCGGGTGACGGCGGCCTTCCACCACCTGTCGGCGGTGCTGCTGCAGGACCCCGAGATCGTCGAGATCGACACCGACGTGATGGTGCTGGGGGAGGTGCGGGACGACGTCGAGATCGTGCAGGCCCTCGCCGGACGCATCCCCGGCATGCGCGGCATCTTCGCCGGCCGGCTGCGCAACGCCCACCAGGTCGAGTCGCTCGTCGCCAACCTGATCTCGGTGAACCGGCGGTACAAGGCCCACGCCGGGCTGCGTGTCACGGACGTGTAGGGAGACGGAGGGGGATGGGGGACACTGGTCGTCGTAGCAGTGTCCCCCCGAAGGCCCGAACTCGAGTCCGCCGACAGGAGCCGATCGAAATGCCCCGCCTTGGACTGTATGCCCTGATCGTCTGTGTGCTCGCCGTGGCCGCGGCCGTGGTCGCCTTCGCGCAGGGCAGCTGGCTGGGGATCGTGTGGGTGCTGCTGGCGGGGCTGTCCAGCAACATGTGCTGGTACTACATGAAGCGGGGCAAGACCCGTAGGTCGGTCACGGGCTGACCGAGCAGAACTCGTTCGTCCCCTGCCAGAAGCGGTAGAGCTCCTGACCGCAGTACGTGTCGAAGTCGCCGATCCCGAGGCTTCGCAGGATCGAGTCGATCACGTCGAAGAACACGCTGTTGACGGCCGGGATCCACAGCAGGGCGAACACGAACAGCAGGCCGAACGGCGCGAAGGGCTCCACCTGCCGCTTGATGTTGCGCGACAGCCAGGGCTCGATCACGCCGTAGCCGTCCAGGCCGGGCACCGGCAGGAAGTTCAGGATGGCGGCCGTGACCTGGAGCAGGGCGAGGAAGGCCAGCGCGAACCGGAAGTCCCGCGGCACGCCGTCCAGCGCGTGCAGCCAGAACGGAGCGGTGCACACGGCCGCGAACAGGACGTTCGTCAGCGGGCCGGCCGCCGAGATGAGACTGTGCCGCCAGCGCCCCTTGATGCGGTTGCGCTCGATGAAGACGGCGCCACCGGGCAGACCGATGCCGCCCATGATCACGAAGAGGACGGGGAGGACGATGCTGAGCAGGGCGTGCGTGTAGGCGAGAGGATTGAGGCTCAGGTAGCCCTTCGAGCCGATCGTGATGTCGCCGCTGTGCAGGGCGGTACGCGCGTGTGCGTACTCGTGCAGACACAGGGAGACGATCCACGCCGCCGTCACGAACAGGAACACGGCCAGGCCCGGCTGCTCGGAGAACCCGGTCCAGGTGGCCCAGCCGGTCACCGCCGTGACGGCCAGGATCCCGATGAAGACGGGGCTGATCCGCCGGTCGCTGCGGCTGGTGGTGGCGGTGGTCATGGGGCTCCCTGGACGGTGCGTGCGCGCGGTGGGACTGCCCGACGGTACCGGGCGTACCGGGAAAACGTCTCGCGGTGGGCCGGGGGTTCCGTGGAAGGGTAAGGACATGCGGGACCTTGAACCGCCCGCCCGTACCTGGTTCCGAACCCGTTTCCGTACGGCCGAAGACCTCCCAGACCTCCCAAGACCTCCGAAGACCTCCGAAGCCGACGCACCGTCGGCCCGAACCCCGTGACCGGCCCCGACCTCTCCGGAGACAATGGATCCCGTGCGCTATCGCATCCTCGGCACCGCTCAGGCTCTCCGCCCCGACGGCACCCCCGTCCAGGTCGGCGGGGCACGGCTGCGTGCTCTGCTGACCGTGCTCGCGCTACGGGCCGGTCGCACGGTCCCCGCCGGCGTCCTGGTCGACGAGGTGTGGGGCGCCGATCCGCCCGCCGACGCACCGGGCGCGCTGCAGGCGCTGGTCGGCCGTCTGCGCCGGGCGCTCGGCGCGGACGCCGTGGCCTCCGCCGAGGGCGGTTACCGGCTCACGGCCCGGCCCGACGACGTCGACCTGCACCGTTTCGAGCGGCTGACCGGCGAGGGCACGCGCGCGCTGGCCGACGGCGACCCCGCCAAGGCGGCCGTCGTCCTCGACGACGCCCTCGGCCTGTGGCGCGGCCCGGCCCTCACCGACCTCCCCGACCGCACCGCCGAGGCGGCCCGCTGGGACGCCCGCCGCCTGGACGCCCTGCGCGCCCGCCACACCGCTGCCCTCGCCCTGGGCCACGCCGAGCAGTCCCTGCCCGAACTGACCGCCCTCTGCGACACCCACCCCCTCGACGAACCCCTCCAGGTGCTGCGCCTGCGCGCCCTGCGCGACGCGGGCCGTACGGCGGAGGCGCTGGACGCCTACGACGACGTACGGCGGCTGCTGGCGGACCGGCTGGGCTCCGATCCCGGTCCCGAACTGGCCGCTCTGCACGGGGAGTTGCTGGCAGGAGGCAGCCCCGGGGCCGCAGCCGGTGGGCCGGCCGTCGCCCCGCCCGCCGCCGGCCCCGGTGCCCCGCCGCGCGGTAACCTCCGCGCCCGCCTGACCTCCTTCGTCGGCCGGGAGGCCGACATCGATGCCATTCGGGGTGATCTCGCGTCGGCCCGGCTCGTCACGCTGCTCGGGCCGGGCGGGGCCGGGAAGACACGGTTGTCGCAGGAGGCCGCCGAGAGCGTGCGGGACGCGGCCCGGGACGGGGTGTGGCTGGCCGAACTCGCGCCCCTGGACGACCCGGACGCCGTACCGGAGGCCGTGCTCACCGCGGTGGGAGCCCGCGAGACCGTGCTGTACGGCGCCGGAGCGGAAGCCATGCGGGCGGCCGGCAGCGACCGCAACGACGATCCGCTGGAGCGGCTCGCCGAGCACTGCGGCAGGCGTCGCATGCTGATCGTCCTCGACAACTGCGAGCACGTCGTCGACGCGGCCGCCCGGCTCGTCGAGGAGCTCTTGGAGCGCTGCCCGGAGCTGACGGTGCTCGCCACGAGCCGTGAACCCCTAGGCGTACCGGGGGAGGTGCTGCGGCCCGTGGAACCACTGCCGGAACCGGTGGCCCTGCGGCTGCTCGCCGACCGGGGCGCCGCCGCCAGGCCCGGGTTCCGCATCGACGAGGATCCCGAGGCGTGCGCCGAGATCTGCCTGCGGCTCGACGGACTGCCCCTGGCCATCGAGCTCGCCGCCGCCCGGCTCCGTATGCTGACGCCCCGCCAGATCGCCGACCGGCTCGACGACCGCTTCCGGCTGCTCACCTCCGGCAGCCGTACGGTCCTGCCCCGCCAGCAGACCCTGCGCGCCGTCGTCGACTGGTCCTGGGAGCTGCTCGACGAGGCCGAACGGGACGTGCTGCGCCGTCTGTCGGTGTTCGCCGGCGGCTGCGAACTCGCCGCCGCCGAGGCCGTGTGCGGGTCCGCAGCGCTGGAAGCCCTCGGTTCGCTCGTCGACAAGTCCCTGGTCGTGGCTGCCCCTTCGGGCAGTGGGGACATGCGCTACCGGCTGCTCGAAACCGTCGGCGAGTACGCCGGCGAGCGGCTCGACGAGGCCGGGCAGCGGGCCGAGTCCGAGCGCGCCCACCTGACGTACTACCGCGAACTCGCCCGCACCACCGACCCGTTGCTCCGCGGCCCCGGCCAACTCGCCGCCATCGGACTGCTGGAGCGCGAGTACGAGAACCTCCGCACCGCCCTGCGCCACGCCGTCAGCGAGCGTGACGAACAGGAAGGCCTCTGTCTCGTCCTGTCGCTGGCCTGGTACTGGCAGATGCGCGACGTGCGGATCGAGGCGCGCAACTGGTGTGTCGAGGTCATGGCCCTCGGCCCCGACCCCTTCGCCGCGCCCGTCCGGCGGGCCGCCCCGGTCTGGCAGCGCTGCACCGACGTCCCGCCCCCGCTGACCGGCGAACTCCTCGCCGAGGCCCGGCGCGGTGTCCATCTCGCCCATCTGGCCTGCATGGACACCGAGTTGGAGGCCTGGGACTCCCCGCAGGCGAAGGAGAGGCTGCGCCTGATCACCGAGGTGTACGAACCCGGCGCCCCGCAGATCTGCCGCACCCCGGGCATGGTCTGGTTCTACGCGGTGATGCTGACCGGAGGCGTGTTGCGGCTGCCCGCCATCCTCGACGCCTCGGTCCACACCTGCCGCACCACCCCCGGCATGGAGTGGGAGCTCGCGGCCACGCTCCAGATGCGCGCCAACGTCCTGGCCAACCGCAGCGACTGGGCGGGCGACGCGGCCCGCGACGCCGACGAGTCACTGGAGATCTTCCAGCGCATCGGCGACCTGTGGGGCACGGCCGAAGCGCTCTCGGCGCGGGGCGAGGCCCGTGAACGCATCGGCGAGCACCGGCGCGCCGCCGACGACTACGAGTCGGCGATCGAGCATGCCGAACGGCTCGGTGCCAACGCCCAGATGGCGGTGCTGGGTGCCCGGCTCGGGGCCGCGCTCATTGAGGCGGGCGAGGCCGAGGAGGGCGAGCGGATCCTGCGCGAGGTGATCGAGATGCCGTTCGGCCCGGGCAACGAGGCCATGCCCGCCGCCCGGATGTTCCTCGCGGGCCGGCTCGCCATGACCGACCGGCTCACCGAGGCGCGCGAGCAACTGCGGCTGCTGCGTGTGGAGTTCAGCAGCTCACACTTCGTCGTCTTCGACGCGTTCATACTCGGCTCGGAGGCCTGGGTGGAGGCGGTCGACGGCAATCTTGAGGCTTCCCTGGACAAGGCCCGGCAGGCCATGCGGCGGGCCGGCGATCCGGTGTCCGAGGCCATCGCCCCGCACATGTGGCCCATGTACCTGGCCCTCTCCGCGATCGGCCTGGCCGGGTCGGACGGCGGCAGCCGGGCCCTTGATGCCGCCCGCTGCATCGGGGCGGCCCGGGCAGCCCTGCCGTCGGGCCATGTCCCGACCTCCCTGGAACGCGCGGTGTACGAGCGCGCGGAGCGGCAGGTGCGGGCCGTCCTCGGCGACCAGGCGTACGAGACCGCGCACGCCGAGGGCGGCGGCCTCTCTCCCGAGGAGGCCACCGCCCTGGTGTGACGTGCGCACAGGCGTGAACGTCAGCTCTTGGTACGGAACTTGTGGATCGCGTAGGGCGCCGCCACCGCGGTGATCGCCACCGACCAGCCCAGGGTCACCCACAGGTCGTGCGCGACCGGGCCGCCGACCATCAGTCCGCGGGCCGCGTCCGCGAGCGTGGACAGCGGGTTGTAGTCGGTGAAGGCCTGCAGCCAGCCCGGCATCGAGTTCGTCGGCGCGAAGATCGACGAGCCGAACTGCAGGGGGAAGAGGACCAGGAAGCCCATCGCCTGCACGGACTGCGCGTTCTTCAGGGTCACGCCCAGGGTGAGGAACACCCACATGATCGAGGAGGCGAACACCGCGGACAGGCCCACGGCCGCGAACAGACCGCCCCAGTGGTTGATGTGGAACCCGACCAGGACGGCGACGATCATCAGCACGGTGGTCGCGAACAGCATCCGCGCCAGCTCGACCGCGATCTTCGCGAACAGCACCGAGCCGCGGCCGATCGGCAGCGACCGGAAGCGGTCCATGACACCGGAGTTGAAGTCCTGGCTGAACCCGGTGCCGACGCCCTGGGACAGCGACATGCTCATCATCGCGATCATGCCCGGGATGACGTACTGCACGTACCCGTCCTGACCGCCGCCCAGGGCCTGCCCGATCGAGCCGCCGAAGACGTACACGAACAGCAGGGTGAAGATGACCGGCATCAGCAGCGCGTCGAACATCGACTCGGGGTCCTGCTTGATCCACAGCAGGTTGCGGCGGATCAGGGCGCTGGTGTGGCGCAGGTGGCCGCGCAGCGGGATACGGGCGTCGGCGGCGGCCGGAGCGGTGGCGGTGGCGGCGGTGGCGGTTGCGGCGCTCATACGGCGACCTCCTCGCGGGTCTCGGTGGGCACGGCGTCCTGCGGGGCACTGGCGCGGTGGCCGGTGAGGGACAGGAACACCTCGTCCAGGCTGGGCAGTTCGGTGGTGATGGAGCTGATGGTGATGCCGCGCGCCATGACCACGCTGACCACGGCGGTCAGCTGCTCGTCGCTGAGGACCGGGACGAGCACGCTGCCGCCCTCGCTGTCGACGGTGGTGGTGGCGAGCCCGGTGATGCCGAGCTCGTCGAGTGCTTCGGCGAGGGGGCGCAGGTGCAGCGGATCGGCGGGCTTCACCCGCAGCGTCCGTCCGCCGACCTTGGCCTTCAGCTCGTCGATGGCACCGCCCGCGATGACCTTGCCGTGGTCGACGACCGTCAGCTCGGAGGCGAGCTGCTCGGCCTCCTCCATGTACTGCGTGGTCAGCAGAACGGTCACGCCCTCGCCGACCATCGTCTTGACCTCGTCCCACACCTCGTTGCGGGTACGGGGGTCGAGTCCGGTGGTCGGCTCGTCGAGGAACAGCACCTCGGGCCGCCCGATCATGGAGGCGGCGAGGTCGAGCCGTCGCCGCATACCGCCGGAGTAGGTGCTGGCGGGCCGCTTGGCGGCGTCCGTCAGCGAGAACCGCTCCAGCAGTTCGTCGGCCCGCGTGCGGGCCTGCTTGCGGGGCAGGTCGAGCAGCCGCCCGATCATGTAGAGGTTCTCCCAACCGGGCAGCTTCTCGTCGACCGAGGCGTACTGCCCGGTGAGTCCTATCACCCGGCGCAGCTGCCGCGGCTGCCGCAGCACGTCGTATCCGGCGACGGTCGCCTGCCCGGCGGTCGGCTGCAGGAGAGTGGACAGAATCCGTACGAGGGTGGTCTTACCGGCCCCGTTCGGCCCGAGCACACCCATCACGGTGCCCTCGCGCACGTCCAGGTCGACGCCGTCCAGCGCCTTGGTCTCGCCGTAGTGCTTGACCATCCCCCGTACGGTCACGGCGATACCGCCGTCACTGGAGTTCTTGTCGAATCGCGTCATGCCGAGAACGGTGCCAGGCCCCACCGACAAACGACCGACAGCTCACCTACAGGCCCGACAAGCGGCCGACATCAGCCATTTCCAGCCCGGTCCGGCGTCTGAGGACGAGGCCGGAGGCCGACAGGAGGTCTTGGGAGCGCGGCCCCCAGAAACGGCCGGGGCCACAAAGCAGCAGCCCGCCGACGGGGGAAGATCGGCGGGCTGCCTCTGTACCGCGATGGCTCTAGTGGACGGAGTTCTCCTCCGACGGGAACGTCCCGCCGACCACGTCCTGGGCGAACTCCTTGACCGCGTCGCCCATGACCTCGCGCAGGGCCGCGTACTTCTTGACGAACTTCGGGACCCGGCCAGGGGTCAGGCCCAGCATGTCCGTCCAGACCAGCACCTGCGCGTCCGTCTCCGGCCCGGCGCCGATACCGACGGTCGGGATGTGCAGCACCCGCGTCACCTCGGCCGCCAACTCCGCCGGCACCAGCTCAAGGACCACCGCGAACGCGCCCGCGTCCTGCACGGACTTCGCGTCCCGCAACAGCTGCTGGGCCGCCTCCTCGCCGCGCCCCTGCACGCGGTAGCCCATGGCGTTGACGGACTGCGGGGTGAGGCCGATGTGGGCCATGACCGGGATGCCGGACTCCACCAGGAGGCGGATCTGTTCGTGCGAGCGCTCGCCGCCCTCCAGCTTGACCGCCCCGACGCCGGCCTCCTTGACCAGCCGGGTCGCCGAGCGCAGCGCCTGCACCGGGCCCTCCTGGTAGGAGCCGAAGGGGAGGTCGCCGACGATCAGGGCGCGCTGGGTGCCGCGTACCACGGCCGCCGACAGCATGGTCATCTCGTCGAGGGTGACCGGCACGGTCGTCTCGTACCCGAGGTGGCAGTTGCCCGCCGAGTCGCCGACGAGGAGCACCGGGATGCCGGCCTCGTCGAAGACGGACGCGGTCATCGCGTCGTAGGCGGTGAGCATGGGCCACTTCTCGCCGCGTTCCTTGGCGAGGGCGATGTCGCGAACGGTGATACGGCGTGTGCCCTTCCCCCCGTACAGCGCCTTGCTGCCGTCGGAGGGCCTGTTCTGGACAGTCTGGGCAGCCGAAAGCTGCGTCATTGCAACGGCTCCTTCAGTCATCTCGAGGCGCCCTCACGGCGTCCCCGGATCACCTCCATGGTGGCACTTCGTGCCAGAGAGAGCCAGAGGGACGTCCATCACGTAAGGACTGGGTAAAAATACTTTCGATACGGCACGGTCTCGTATCTGAATTACCTAGTCTGGTCGCATGACGACTCCACCCGTTCCCGCCACCCGGGTACCCGAAGCCGTGTACCGGCGCCGCTGGGCGATCCTCGGCGTTCTGATGCTGAGCCTGCTGATCGTGGTGCTCGACAACTCGATCCTGAACGTCGCCATCAAGACGATCTCGACGCCGGCCCCGACCGGCCTGGGCGCCACGCAGAGCGAGCTGGAGTGGGCGATCAACGCCTACACGCTCGTCTTCGCGGGACTGCTGTTCACCGCGGGCCTGCTGGGCGACCGGCTGGGGCGCAAGAAGGTCCTGCTCGGCGGTCTCGCCGTGTTCGGCATCGGGTCGGCGCTGGCCGCCGAGTCCGGCTCGGCGACCCAGCTCATCGCCTTCCGTGCACTGATGGGCCTCGGTGCGGCCTTCGTCATGCCGGCCACCCTCGCGGTCCTGATGAACGTCTTCGAACGCGACGAGCAGCCCAAGGCCATCGGCATCTGGGCGGGCGGCGTCGGTCTCGCCATCGCCATAGGGCCCATCACCGGCGGTGTGCTCCTCGACCACTTCTGGTGGGGCTCCGTCTTCCTCATCAACGTGCCGATCGTGCTCCTCGCCCTGGGGCTGATGCTGTGGCTGGTCCCCGACTCCCGCGATCCGAAGCCCGGCCGCGTCGACCCCGTCGGTGTCGTCCTGTCCGTGGTCGGACTCGTCCTGCTCGTCTACGGCATCATCAAGGGCGGCGAGCTCGCCGACTTCACGGACGTCAAGGTGCTGTCGACCATCGCCGCCGGCGTCGTGGTCCTCGCCGCGTTCATCGTGTTCGAGAAGCGCAGCGACCACCCGTCGCTCGACGTCACGTACTTCAAGAACAAGGTCTTCTCGGCCGCCATGGCCGCCATCGCGCTGGTCTTCTTCGCGCTCATGGGCGTGACCTTCTTCTCGGTCTTCTACACCCAGAGCGTGCGCGGCTACTCGCCGCTGCAGACCGGTCTGCTGATGCTGCCGCTGGCCGCCGCCCAGCTGATCTTCGCGCCGCGCGCCCGGCTGGTCGTCGACCGCTTCGGCAACCGGGCCACCACCACGGGCGGCATGGTGATCATCGCGGCGATGCTGGCCGCGTTCGCCACGCTGGACGTGGACACCCCGATCTGGCTCCTGGAAGTCATCTTCTTCCTCATGGGCACCGGCATGGCGCACATCATGACGCCGACCAGCGTCGTGATCATGCAGGCCCTGCCCCGCGAGAAGGCGGGCTCCGCGTCCGCGCTCAGCAACACCTTCCGTCAGGTCGGAGGCGCGCTCGGCATCGCGGTCCTCGGCTCGGTCCTGTCCACGGCCTACCGCAACGGCATCGAGGGCAAGCTCGGCCTGCTGCCCCCCGCCCTGCGCGACACCGCCGGCGAGTCCATCGAGGCCACGCTCGGCGTCGCCGCCAAGCTCGGCCCGCAGGGCAGGGCGCTGGTCACCCCGGCCAACGACGCGTTCCTGCACGCGATGCACGTCACCGCGCTGTGGGGCGCGGGCGTGGCGGTGATCGGCGCGGTCGTCGTGGCGGTGTTCCTGCCCGGGAAGCCGCCGGCCCGTCAGGAGGGCGAAGGAGCCCAGGAGTTGGTCACCGCGGCGGAATAACGCCGCCCGGACTGCGGGGTGGTGTCGTACACAAGGGAGAATCGGGTTCAGCACACCGAAGGGACGCAGTGAAGTGAGCCTCGCCGACAGCCAAGCCGCTCCCGAGGGACCCGCCAGGGGCCGCCCTCGCAGTGAGGCCGTCGAGCGTGCCATCGTCGAGGGCGTGATGAAGCTGCTGGAGGAGGGCGTGCCGCTGGCGGAGCTCTCCATCGAGCGCATCGCCCGTACCGCGGGAGTCGGCAAGGCCACCATCTACCGCCGCTGGAACGGCAAGGAGGAGCTCTTCGTCGACGTCGTACGAGGTGCCGAGCCGCCGGATCCGCAGCTGCCCGGCACCTCGATGCGCGACGACCTGGTGGCGATGCTGGAACAGCTGCGCAGGCGCGCCCTGCTGACCCGCTCCTCGCTGCTGCTGCACAGCGTCTTCGCGCAGATGAAGAGCAGCCCGAAGATCTGGGCGGCCTACCACGCCTCGGTCGTCGAACCGCGCCGCAGACGCCAGGTCGAGGTCCTGCGGCGCGGGCAGGCGAACGGCGAGATCCGGGCGGACGTCGACGTCGAGTTGCTGAACGACATCGTCGTCGGCCCGATGCTGCTGCGCACCGTCATGCAGCCCAACGCCGATCTGCCGGAGGGTCTTTCGGAGCGGCTGGTCGACACACTCCTCGAAGGACTACGGCCCGTCAGTTCCCCGACGCCGTAACCCGAGTGCGCGGCCCGAGTGTGCGCCTTTCGTCACAGACGGCGCTTTCCGTAGCCGTATGTGGAACTCCCGGTGCCGGGTCGGTCGTCCTCGTCCCCGTACGGCCGTCATGTGACGGCAGGTCCAGGGCCGATCATCCCCTAGGGTCTAGGGGGGTGTCCGACACCCCCGTGGTGCGGGGGACGGACGGTGTGCAAGGCAGGCAGTGAGGCGACGCGGTATGGCGCAGCAGGCGTACATGACGGAGACGGACAACGGCGGCTCGGGGCCCGAGCGCCGCGGAGACCGGTTCCGGCGCCTGATGAGCCGCCTGGTCTCCGGATGGCGCGGCGATCCGAGAATCTGGCGCCGAGGCATCATCCTCGCCGCCGTCGCGGTGCTCCTCGCCCTGATCATGCTGCTGCACGCGCGGATCCCGAACCGCATCGGCAACCTGGGCAGCCTCACCGAGACCTTCCTGCCCTGGCTGGGCCTCCTGGTCCCGGTGCTGTTCCTGCTCGCCCTGGTGCGCAGGTCGGCGACCGCGCTGATCGCGGTGGTGCTTCCGGCGATCGTGTGGCTGAACCTCTTCGGCGGTCTGCTCTCCGACAAGACCGGCAGTGGCGGTGACCTGACCGTCGCCACGCACAACGTCAACGCCGACAACCCCGACCCGTCGGGCACGGCCCGCGACGTGGCCGCGTCCGGCGCGGACGTGGTGGCCCTGGAGGAGCTGACCGCGTCGGCGGTCCCGGTGTACGAGAAGGCGCTTGCGTCGACGTACAGGTACCACTCGGTGCAGGGCACCGTCGGCCTGTGGAGCAAGGACCCGATGACCGACGTCAGGGCCGTCGACATCAAGCTGGGCTGGACGCGCGCGATGCGCGCCACGGTCACCACGCCCGAGGGACCGGTCGCCGTCTACGCCGCCCATCTCCCGTCGGTGCGCGTGAAGATGGAGGCCGGGTTCACTGCCCGCCAGCGCGACAAGAGTGCCAACGCCCTGGGCGAGGCCATCGCCGACGAACCGCTGAAGCGGAAGGTGCTGCTCGGCGACCTGAACGGCACGATGAACGACCGTGCCCTGAACGGCGTCACCTCCCAGATGCGCTCCACGCAGGGTGCGGCGGGCAGCGGCTTCGGGTTCAGCTGGCCGGCCTCGTTCCCGATGGCGAGGATCGACCAGATCATGGTCCAGGGCGTCGAGCCCGTGAGCTCGTGGACGCTGCCCGCGACCGGCAGCGACCATCTGCCGATCGCGGCCCGTGTGAGCCTCGACACCGAGTCCTGATCTGCCGGAATACCGGGCCCGAGAGGCTTTGTTCCGCGAATGAACATACACTCGTGGAACACACCCCCTCTGCACTCCGGAAGGAACGGGCCCCTTCATGCCCCTGGCCCTGCTCGCACTGGCCGTCGGCGCTTTTGGTATAGGCACCACCGAGTTCGTGATGATGGGCCTGCTGCCCGACGTCGCGAGCGACCTGAACGTCTCGATCCCCACCGCGGGTCATCTGGTCTCGGCGTACGCGCTGGGTGTCGTCATCGGCGCCCCGCTCCTCGCCGCCGCCACCGCGCGGATGTCCCGCCGTACGGTCCTGATCGGCCTGATGGCCCTGTTCGTGGTCGGCAACGCGCTGTCCGCGTTCGCCCCCGGCTACGACTCGCTCCTGGCCGCCCGCTTCCTGAGCGGTCTGCCGCACGGCGCCTTCTTCGGCGTGGGCGCCGTCGTCGCCACGAACATGGTGGCGCCGGAGCGCAAGGCACGCTCCGTCTCGCTGATGTTCCTCGGCCTCACGGTCGCCAACGTCGCCGGCGTCCCGGTCGCCACTCTCATGGGACAACATCTGGGCTGGCGGGCCACCTTCCTCGGCGTCGCTGCGATCGGCCTGGCGGCGATAGCCGCACTCTCCCTGCTGATCCCGCACGCCCCCGCCCACGCCACCCCCTCCGCGGGCCTGCGCGGCGAACTGGCCGCTCTGCGGTCCGTGCCGGTCTGGCTGGCGCTCGGCACCACGGTCGCCGGCTTCGGCGCCCTGTTCGCCGCGTACAGCTACATCACGCCGATGCTCACGGACGCCGCCGGGTACGCCGAGACCAGCGTGACGCTGCTGCTGGCCCTGTTCGGCGTCGGCGCCACGGCGGGCAACCTGGCGGGCGGCCGCCTGGCGGACCACTCGCTGCGGGGCACGCTCTTCGGCGGTCTGGTCTCGCTGGCGACCGTACTGGCCCTGTTCCCGCTGCTGATGTCCACCCAGTGGAGCGCGGCCCTCGCCGTGATCCTGCTCGGCGCGGCGGCCTTCATCACCGGCTCGCCCCTCCAGCTGATGGTCATGGAGAAGGCGTCGGCGGCCCCGTCCCTGGCGTCCTCCGCGAACCAGGCCGCGTTCAACCTGGCCAACGCCGGGGGCGCGTGGATCGGCGGCGTGGCACTGGCCGCCGGCTTCGGCGTGACCTCGCCCTCCCTGGCCGGAGCGGCGCTGGCCGTGCTCGGCCTGGGCGTTGCGGGGGCCGCGTACGCGGTGGACCGGCGGCGGTTCGTCCCGCAGGCGCGGTCCGGACGGGAACGCGTGGTCGCGTCCCACGTGCCGCAGCAGCCGGAGGCGCTGCACCGCTGAGGCTCACTGCTTGAAGGATGGTCGGAGCATCAACGCCGGTCGGGGCAATTCAGCCCGTCCGGCGTTTGAGGACGAGGCCCTCGGGCCGATGGGGCGTCCGGGGGCGCAGCCCCCAGGGCCGGGCACCCCCACCCGGCCGCACGTATCGACTGCCGGACGTATCGACTCCCGGACGTACCGACTGCCGCACGGGACTGATCAGCCGCGCGAACTGACCGGCTAGTCGAAGCGGGAAAGATCCCGCAGCCATGCGGTGGCCGAGCCGTCGGACGGCGCGCGCCAGTCACCCCGCGGCGAGAGCGAACCACCGGCCGACACCTTCGGCCCGTTCGGCATGGCCGACCGCTTGAACTGCGCGAACGCGAAGAAGCGACGGCAGAAGACCTCCAGCCACTGCCGGATCTCCGGTAGGTCGTACGCCACCCGCTTGGCGTCCGGGAAGTTCGGCGGCCAGGCGCCGGTCTTCTGGTCGTGCCAGGCGTGCCAGGCCAGGAAGGCGATCTTCGACGGCCGGAAGCCGTACCGCAGGACATGGAACAGCGTGAAGTCGTGCAGCGCGTACGGCCCGATCCTGGACTCGGTGGACTGCATCTCCTCACCCGGTACGAGTTCCGGGCTGATCTCGGTGTCGAGGATCGCGGCGAGCGTCCTGCCGGTCTCCTCGTCGTGCTGGCCGCTGCTGATGACCCAGCGGATCAGATGCTGGATCAGCGTCTTCGGCACACCCGAGTTGACGTTGTAGTGGCTCATCTGGTCGCCCACCCCGTACGTGGACCAGCCGAGCGCCAGCTCGGAGAGGTCACCGGTGCCGAGCACGATGCCGCCACGCTGGTTGGCGAGCCGGAAGAGATAGTCCGTACGCAGCCCGGCCTGCACGTTCTCGAAGGTGACGTCGTACACCGGCTCGCCGGACGCGAACGGGTGATCCATCTCCTGCAGCATCAGCCGTGCGGTCGGCGTGATGTCCAGCTCGGCCGCGGTGACGCCCAGGGCGGCCATCAGCTTGTGGGCGTTGTCCTTGGTGTGGTCGCTGGTGGCGAAGCCGGGCAGCGTCCAGGCCAGGATGTCGCTGCGCGGGCGGCCCGCGCGGTCCATCGCGCGGGCGGCGACGATCAGCGCGTGCGTGGAGTCGAGGCCGCCGGACACCCCGATGACGACCTTCGGGCCGCCGATCGCCGCGAGCCGCTGCTGAAGGCCCTCGACCTGGATGTTGTACGCCTCGTAGCAGTCCTGGGCCAGGCGCTCGGCGTCGGCCGGCACGAACGGGAAGCGCTCCAGGCGGCGACGCAGACCCAGGTCGGTGACCGGCGGATCGAGTTCGAACCCGACCGTGCGGAAGTCACTCGTCCGCGCCCGGTGCGTACGGCGGTTGTCGTCGAACGTGCCCATCCGCTGCCGCTCCTGCCGCAGCAGGTCGAGGTCCACGTCGGCCACCGCGTACTCGTCGCCTAGCGGGAACCGCTCCGTCTCGGCCAGCAGCACGCCGTTCTCGTAGACCATCGCCTGGCCGTCCCAGGACAGGTCGGTGGTCGACTCGCCGAGGCCGGCCGCCGCGTAGACGTACGCGGCCAGGCAGCGGGAGGACGCCGAGCGGCACAGCAGCTTGCGGTCCTCGGCGCGCCCGACCGTGATCGGGCTGCCGGAGAGGTTGACCAGGACGGTCGCACCGGCGAGGGCCGCCTCCGCGCTGGGCGGCACGGGCACCCACATGTCCTCGCAGATCTCCGCGTGCAGCACGAGCCCCGGGACGTCGTCCGCCGCGAACAGCAGATCCACTCCGAACGGCACGGCCTCGCCGCCGACACGGATCGACCCGCCGCGCTCGTCGGCACCGTCACCGATCTGCCGGCGCTCGTAGAACTCCCGGTAGTTCGGCGGATACGACTTGGGCACGACGCCGAGGACACGGCCGCGGTGCACGATCACCGCGCAGTTGTAGATCCGGTTGCGATGGTGCAGCGGGGCGCCGACGACCAGTATCGGCAGCAGGTCGGCTGACCCGGCCACCACCTCCTGGAGCGCCGCCTCGACCCCGTCGAGCAGCGCGTCCTGCAGCAGCAGGTCCTCGATCGAGTAGCCGCACAGCCCCATCTCCGGGAAGACGGCGACGGCGACACCCTCCTCGGCGCACCGGCGTGCGTGACGCAGGACCGCCTCGGCGTTGGCGTGGGGGTCCGCGATGACGGTGTGGCCCGTGCAGGCGGCGACCCGTGCGAAGCCGTGCTGATAGATGGACCAGAAGTTCGACTGAGGCACGAGGGCCAGTGTAATCGTCAGAGCGACGCGATGGGGGCGGGCCTCGTGTCCGCGTACCGGCACAGCGTGATTGGCGTGATCATGGCACCGCCGTATGCTGAATTGTCTTCGCCGGGACGTGCCGCACGTTCGCCGCAGTCCCACGCCGAAGGTGCCGAAGGCCGACGGCCGAAGCAGGAGGCGCCGTGCAACGCAAGGCTTCCGCGGTCCTGGACGACCGCGCGTCGGAATGGGGCTGGTTCCTGGCCTGGCTCGCGGTCGGCGGGTGTGTCGCGCTCGGCCTGGCCGCGCTGCTGTCCGTGGGCCTGGTCCTGATCGTCCTGGGCGCCCTGGCCGCCGTGTTCCTGCTGCGCAAGGGGCACCGCAACGCCGTCGTCGGAGGCATCACCGGGCTGTCGCTGCCGCTCTTCTACCTCGCCTACCTGAATCGAGGCGGCCCGGGGAACGTGTGCCGGGCCACGGCCGGAGGGGAGACCTGCACCGACGAGTACGCCCCGGTGCCGTTCCTGATCGCCGGCGCGCTGCTCTTCGCCGCCGGATTCCTGGTCTTTCTGATCCTCGACCGCCGGCACAAAGCAACCAGCTGACTCACGGAAGTTGACTTACGGAAGCCGACTCACGGAAGCCGAGGCCGCACACGCGTGCGCCCGCCCCTCCCAGTGAGGAGGAGCGGGCGCACGGCGCTCGGAAGCCCGTAAGGCGTCAGTGACGCTTGTACGAGTCCACGTAGCCGTTCGTGGGCGAGCCCACGCCGGTGACGTCGTCGTAGCCCTTCACGGCCGACAGCGAGCTGTCCTTGCCGAGGCTGCGGACCGAGGTGGCCAGACCGCCGGAGGCGTCAACGCCGTTCACGAAGTCGACGCGCGCGACCGCAAGGTCGGTGCCCGTCGGCTTGTCCGTGACGTCGTGGTACAGCTTCGACCCGAACTTGGAGTAGATCGACGGGTTGGCGAAACCGATCGCCTTGCCGCCGGCCGCCTGCTGGGCCAGCGCCTGCACGGCCGCGATCACCGGAGCGGCGAGCGAGGTGCCGCCGATGCGGTACTCGCTGTACTGCTCCGACCCGTCCGGGAAGGTCTGCGTCTGGCCGACCAGGAAACCGGTGTTGGGGTCGGCGATCGCCGCGATGTCCGGGACCACACGGTTACCGGCCGCATTGTTGGCCTTGGCCAGCGCGTCCGGGACGACGCCCTTCTGGTAGAAGGGCTCGGCGACCGTCTTGCTGGTGCCGCCGCCCGCACCCGAGGTGAACGCGCCGGGGAATCCGGTCCAGCTCTTGCCGTCCGCGGACAGCGTGGCCTTCTCGGTGCCCCAGCCGGTCTCCCACAGGTACTTGTCGCCCTTGCCGACGGCGAGCGAGGTACCGCCGACCGCCGTCACCCACGCCGAGTTGGCCGGGGTGTCGACCTGCTTCGTCTTGGTGTTGGCGACCTCGTCGCCGTTGTCACCGGAGGAGAAGTAGAAGCCGATGCCCTCGACCGCGCCGAACTGGAAGACCTGGTCGTAGGCGGCTGCCAGGTCCGGCGTCTGGTTGGCCTCAATGTCGCCCCAGGAGTTGGAGACGATGTCGGCCAGGTGGTTGTCGACGACCTTGCTCAACGAGTCGAGCAGGTCGTCGTCCATGCAGGAGGCGGCGCCCACGTACGTGACGTGCGCGTCCGGCGCGACCGCGTGCACGGCCTCGACGTCGAGGGTCTCCTCGCCGTACCAGCCCGAGGCGTCGCACTCGTCGGCGCCGGTGTGCGTGTAGTTCTTGGGCAGCGACTGGCTCAGCTGACCGGTCTTCCAGGCGGCGTCGCCATGCTTCTTCGCGTAGTTGGCGGCGTCGAAGGCGATGGTCGGCGAGGCGTACGCGTCCGTGATGGCGACGCGGACATCCTTGCCGGTGTACGTGCCGGCGCCGTAGGCGGAACGCAGCTGCTTGCCGGTGTAGCCCTTGATGGCGTACGGGATCTTCTTGCCGTACGCGTCGGGCAGCGTGCTCGCGGTGTTCGAGCCGTAGTACGAGGAGAACGGCCCGGCGTTCTTGAACGCGGCGCCCGGACCGGGCAGCTGGTCGTCGTGGCTCGCCTTGTGCGGCGCGTTGTCCAGACCGGTGACGGTCAGCACGGCGCCCTTCAGGCGGTCGGGTGCCGAGGCCGTCTTCGACGGCGCGCGGTACGTCCTGGAGCCCTTGGTGTAGTTGTGCAGCTGGGTGCCGAACGCCTTCTCGGCGGCGGCCACGTCACCGGTGACGGAGACGTAGTGCTGCGAAACTCCGGTGACCTTCAGGCCGTTGGCCGTCAGCCACGACCTGACCGCGGCCACCTGGGCCTTGGTCGCGCCG
Organism: Streptomyces sp. NBC_00461; assembly: GCF_036013935.1. Taxonomy (NCBI): domain Bacteria; kingdom Bacillati; phylum Actinomycetota; class Actinomycetes; order Kitasatosporales; family Streptomycetaceae; genus Streptomyces; species Streptomyces sp. NBC_00461. Next base: position 2,787,743 of record NZ_CP107902.1, on the reverse strand, counting down.
AAGCGGGACTGCGCCTTCTTGGCGCTCAGGTACTTGCCGTACGACGGTGAGCTCGGGTCGGAGACGGCCTTCGCGTACGCGGCGAGGCCCGCCGCGTTCTTGCCGGCCAGGTAGACCCTCAGCGAGACCTGGGCGCCGTTCGAGGCGTCGCCCTTGTCCGCCTTGGCCGTCGCCCACGCGGGCTTGGTGCCCGCGAGTGCGTCCCGGCCGGGGTTGTCCGCAGCGTGTGCCGCGGGTATGCCGAGCGCCAGCGCACCGGCGAGCATGGGCAGTGTCGCTGCCATGCTCACGGCGCGCAGTTTGGCGCGATTGGATCTCATTGAACCCCCTGCGATGCGGTTCTTCGCATGTGTGGTCGGTCGTCACGTGATCCGCGTAGACCCGCTCCGCGGCGGAGGGGCGGGCAATGGATCAAGTGATGGGGGCCACTCTCTCGATGAACCGTTCATGCCAGGGGAATGGGTAAGCCAAGAGAAACCCAAGGAACCGTCAGGAGGACCGATTTGAGGCTTTCGCCCCCGTGGGGGCGCTACCGGAGATTTATGAACGCGCTTTCCCGCCACGCTCCTTGAGCATGCCCGCCATCAGGTCGATCTCCGACTTCTGCGCGTCGACCATGCCCTGTGCGAGGCTCTTCTCCACGCCGACCGTGCACTTGGCGACGCAGCCCTCGGCCATGTGGATGCCACCCTTGTGATGGTCCGTCATCAGCTGCAGATAGAAGATCTCCGCCTGCTTGCCGTTCAGCGTGCCGAGCTTCTTCATCTCGGTGTTGGTCGCCATGCCGGGCATCAGCGAGCCGTCCTTGCCGGAGGCCATGTCACCCATGCCCATCCAGGTCATCGGCGGGTCGGCCGACACCTTCGGCAGCCCCCACAGATCAAGCCAACCCAGCAGCATCCCGCGCTGGTTGGCCTGCGTCTGCGCGATGTCGTAGGCGAGCCGCCGCACTTCCGTGTCCTTCGTGCGGTCGCGCACGATGTACGACATCTCGACGGCCTGCTGGTGGTGCACGGCCATGTCCCGCGCGAACCCGGCGTCCGCGGAGCCGGCCGACGGCGTGCTCGCGCCCGACCCGCTGTCCTCGGCGACCGCGTAGGTGATCGCCCCGGCGGCGACGAGCACCGCCGCGGTCGTTCCCGTGATCCAGCCGATGTGCTTCTTCACGTCACATCGTCCCGCCGGTGCACGAGGCGCCCGGCTCGGGAGTCTGCTTGCCCTGCACGTACGTCTCGAAGAACTTGCCGACCTTCGGGTCGCTCGCGCTCGTCACGCTCAACTGGTGCCCCCACGCCGACAGTTCGATGGGGGAGGTCTGGTTCGCGTACGGGCTCATCAGCGAGTACGGCGTCTGCTTCACCTTCGCGGACAGCGCGTCCAGGTCGGACTTCTTCGCCTTGTCGGTGTACGTCACCCAGACCGCGCCGTGCTCCAGCGCGTGCACCGCGTTCTCGTCCTTGACGGCCTTGGTGTAGACGTCGCCGTTGCAGTTGAGCCACACCGGGTTGTGGTCGCCGCCGACCGGAGGGCGCATGGGGTACTTGACGGTCCCCTGGACGTGGTTGCGGGCCAGCTTGCCCGTCCAGGTCCGCACGCCGTCCTTGCCGGTCACGAAGTGCCCCGAGGCCTGCGCCTTGCCGTCGCCCGCCGTGTCGTCCTTGCCGTCCTGCGACTTCACGACGAAGACACCGCCGGCCACCAGAGCCGCGACGACCACGGTGCTCGCGGCGATGATCAGGATCCGGTTGCGCCGCTCGCGGGCCTGCTCGGCGCGCCGCATCTCCTCTATTCGCGCCTTGCGTGCCGTGCCGGTGGTCTTGTTGGCGGAGCCCATGGGGTGTCCTTCTGCGAAAGGGACGATCGGGTCCGCTGATCGTAATGGGGGCCCTGGGGCGCCTCGAAGGGAGGTCGCGGGAATGGCCGGATCGACAGGTACCCGACAGGAACTCGCCGAAGCCGAGCCGAACAGAAGCGGTGCTCCTCGGGTGGGAGGTGGGGCCGGGCATTACGGATGTCAGTCCGAGCAGGCAAGATGGGCTGTAGAGCCGTACACCTGACGTATGCCGGGCATTCAGGCCGAGGTCGCCGCGTCGATCATGGTCTGCAACGCGCCTGAAATGCTGTTGTGGTGTGATGCTCAGGTGCCCGACCGCCTCCTGCGGGACACGGAGACAGGCGGCCTGACCAGCAAGGATGGGGAAGCGGAAGATGGACAAGCAGCAGGAGTTCGTGCTCCGGACCTTGGAGGAGCGCGACATCCGGTTCGTACGCCTGTGGTTCACGGACGTGCTGGGCTTCCTCAAGTCCGTGGCCGTGGCCCCGGCCGAACTCGAACAGGCCTTCGATGAGGGCATCGGCTTCGACGGCTCCGCGATCGAGGGCTTCGCCCGGGTCTACGAGTCCGACATGATCGCCAAGCCGGACCCGTCGACGTTCCAGATCCTGCCCTGGCGCGCCGAGGCCCCCGGCACCGCCCGCATGTTCTGCGACATCCTCATGCCGGACGGCTCCCCGTCCTTCGCCGACCCGCGCTACGTCCTCAAGCGCGCCCTGACCCGCGGCTCCGACCTGGGCTTCACGTTCTACACGCACCCGGAGATCGAGTTCTTCCTGCTGAAGGACCGCCCGCTCGACGGCACCCGCCCGACCCCGGCCGACAACTCCGGCTACTTCGACCACACCCCGCAGAACATCGGCATGGACTTCCGCCGCCAGGCGATCACCATGCTGGAGTCGATGGGCATCTCGGTGGAGTTCTCCCACCACGAGGGCGCCCCGGGCCAGCAGGAGATCGACCTCCGGTACGCCGACGCGCTCTCCACGGCCGACAACATCATGACGTTCCGCCTGGTCATGAAGCAGGTGGCGCTGGAGCAGGGCGTGCAGGCGACGTTCATGCCGAAGCCGTTCTCGGAACACCCGGGCAGCGGAATGCACACGCACCTGTCCCTCTTCGAGGGTGACCGCAACGCGTTCTACGAGTCCGGCTCGGAGTACCAGCTCTCCAAGGTCGGCCGCTCCTTCATCGCGGGCCTGCTGAAGCACGCGGCCGAGATCTCGGCGGTCACCAACCAGTGGGTGAACTCGTACAAGCGCATCTGGGGCGGCTCGGAGCGCACCGCCGGCGCCGGCGGCGAGGCCCCCTCGTACATCTGCTGGGGCCACAACAACCGCAGCGCCCTGGTCCGTGTCCCGATGTACAAGCCCGGCAAGACGGGCTCCGCGCGCGTCGAGGTGCGCTCCATCGACTCCGGCGCCAACCCGTACCTGGCGTACGCCGTCCTCCTGGCCGCCGGCCTCAAGGGCATCGAGGAGGGCTACGAGCTCCCGCCGGGCGCCGAGGACGACGTCTGGGCGCTCTCGGACGCCGAGCGCCGCGCGATGGGCATCGAGCCCCTCCCGCAGAACCTCGGCGAGGCCCTCACCCTCATGGAGCGCAGCGACCTGGTCGCCGACACCTTGGGCGAGCACGTCTTCGACTTCTTCCTGCGCAACAAGCGCCAGGAGTGGGAGGAGTACCGCAGCGAGGTCACCGCATTCGAGCTGCGGAAGAATCTGCCGGTGCTGTAACTGCAGGTCAGAGCGGATTTCCTGCTCATTCGGCGGATGGGGCCGACGGTCATGGACTGTCGGCCCCGACGCGTCTCACGCCCCCTGGGCCGTCTGTGGGCCGTCAGAGCAATTCTCCGACGTCCTGCAGCCACTCGCGGGACTCGCCGCATGTGTTGGCTCCCCGGCGCTCGGAGAACCAGCGAGCGTAGTTCAGCGGCAGTGCGCTGTTCCAACCTTCGCTTCATCAATCAAGGGCCCGCGCAAGCGCGGGCTGGCCCCCAGGGCCCGGCCCCTCTGTGCCTTCGGCACCGGGGCCTGGCACTCAGGGCCGCAAGCGAGTTCCGGCCCTGAGTAGAAACCTAAACGGGCAAGGCCACGGTCAGAACGATGCCTCCGGCGGGGATCGGCCGACACCGGGATGGAGGGGGCGCCGTTCGCGGCCGCGGGTGCGTAGTGGCGTGCGCGGGGAGTTCCCATCCCGTCCACCATCGACCCAGGCAGAGCCGAGCGGACGCGGCCCATGGCGTCCAGGTCGTTCGTACAGTGGCGCGCTCCACCTGGACGCCATGAACCACGCCCGCTCCACGGTGTGTGGGTCGACGGCGGACGGGATGGAAGCTGGGGAGAGCGGTGGGTGCTTGACTGAGTCCTTGAGACTCCGCCGACCTCACGCGATCGTAGCGGCGAGGCCACACTCTGTAACACTGATGCCCCGGACCTCGCTGTACTGAGCAGAAGCGGGAAACGGAAAAGGTGCAAAGTGGCAGATGTACTCTTTGTAGTGCTCTTATTACTGTTCCTCATTGCACTCGACAGGAAAAATGAGGGCAAATCGCGCTTTTTTTACATTTGCCTCACCTTCCTGACGCTCTATCTGGGGTTTGTCGTCCTCAATACGATCGTTGACTAGGTGTATTGATCACGAGCGTTGTTAACGCGGGCCGGTCTTGATCATGGCGAAGGCCCCCGTGTGTGGTGGAGGTGTCGAATCTTCACCGCACGGAGGCCTTCGTGTCCCACCGTAATGCCCGGCTGACCGTTCACGGCAGGCGACTGCTCGTCGACCGGGTCCGCTCCGGCCGTCCCGTCGCGCACGTCGCAGCCGAGATGGGCATCTCCCGTCCCACCGCCCACAAGTGGATCCGGCGCCGGCACTCCGAGGGGGAGAGCGGACTCATCGACCGCTCCAGCCGTCCCCGCACGAGGACCGTGGGAGCGGCCGCGGCGCGGCGCCGCCCGGCGAGGGGCCGGACGGCACTGTCACGGCATCAACCACCGCTGCCGGCGGCCAGATCGGCCAGCACCTTGTGCAGCGGCTCCGTCGCCCGGCGCCGGTACTCCTGGATCGCCCAGCCGTTGCCGTCCGGGTCCTTGAAGTACATGAAGGTGGCTCCGTCCTGCGGCGCGAACTGCTGCGGCTCGCTGACCTCCAGGCCGCGCGCGGTCAGCTCCTCGTACGCGGCCTTGGCGTCCGTCACGCACAACTGCATCCCGTGGTACGTCCCCGGCTGCGGCGTGCCCGTCGGGACCTTCAGTCCGTCGACGAGCGCGATCGAACACCCGGAGCCGGGCGGGGTGAGCTGCACGATCCGCACGCCCTCCATCACCTCGCCGTCCAGGTCCACGTGGAAGCCGACCTTGTCCCGGTAGAACTCCTTGGCCCGGTCCACGTCCGAGACCGGCAGCAACAGCACTTCGAGACTCATGTCCATGGAACGACTCCTTTGTCGTGCGTCAGGTGAACCGCCAGCGCGTCTGGCTGAACGGCTCCCCTTTACCGAAGCCGAAGACCGTGCGCGGCGCCACCGCGAAGACGAAAGCGTGCCCGGCAGTGTGATGGAACGCGCCGTTCCGCACGTCGAAGTGCCAGACGCTGCCGTACTTGGTCTCCCATGCGGCGGCCAGGCGGAGCAGCCGTTCCTCCTCGACCACGCGCACCGCCTCGCCCTCCACGACCAGGTCGTAGCCCTTGTCCCAGGTGTTGCTTCCGGTCGTCAGCGCGACCTGCGGATCGGCCGCCAGGTTCCTCGCCTTGCGCTCCTCGGGCCCCGTGCAGAAGTGCAACGCGCCGTCCGCCCACACCGCGGGCAACGGCGTCACATGCGGCCGCCCGTCCGGCCGCACGGTGGAGATCCAGAACAATTCGGCCTCCGCGAGCCGCGCCTCGGCCTCGGACCAATCGGTCGCGGTGGCCCGTGGGTCGCTGTAGCGGGGGTCGAGACGGGTCTGCGGGGTGGTGTCCGCCATGAGGTGCCCTTCTCTTCGCGCTCTTCGTATCGAAGATCTGTATGAATCTGTATGAATCTGTACGAAGAGGTGACCGTGCGCGCCGTGGGAACTCATCGGTCGGCCGGCCGGGCCACGGCGGCTGCCCGGACCTGACGGGGGCCGGACCGGGCAGCAACGACCACAGCCCAGGCAGCGACGACCGCCACCCGCCGAAACTGCCGTCCCGTCCCGGCGCTTCCGTCAGTGTCTCCGGTTAGGCTCGGGCCAGGACGACCTTGATCGGACAGGAGGGCGGGGATGACGGTGCCGGGGCGCAGGAGCAGTACCTTCTCTCGGCTGCTGCGGCACGGCTTCACCGGTCCCTCGGCCGCCGAGCGGCTCCTGGACAGGGCTGAGCTGATGCCCGTGCGCGACGACCCGGTGCTGCTCGACGCGCTGGGCGCGACCGCCGACCCGGACCTGGCGCTGCTCGGTCTCGTACGGCTTCTGGAGGCCCAGCCCGGCCCCACCGCGCGACGCGAGCTGCTCGACACGCTGATAGCGGCAAAGCCCCTGCGTGACCGGCTGCTCGGTGTGCTCGGCGCCTCCGAGGCCCTCGCCGACCACCTGGCCCGCCACCCGCGCGACTGGGAGGCGCTGGTCACGTACGAGCCGCGGGACCTGCACCCCGGGGTGGAGGAGTTCGAGCGGGGCCTGGCCGAGGCGACCGACCCGGTGTCGCTTCGCGTCGCCTACCGCCGCTGTCTGCTGTCCATCGCCGCCCGCGACGTGTGTGGCACCACCGACCTCGCCGAGAGCGCCGCCGAGCTGGCCGACCTCGCCACCGCCACCCTGCGCGCCGCCCTCGCCATCGCCCGCACCGCCGCGCCCGGCGACGCCGCGCTGTGCCGGCTCGCCGTCATCGCGATGGGCAAGTGCGGGGGCCATGAGCTGAACTACGTGTCCGACGTCGACGTCATCTTCGTGGGAGAAGCCGTCGACGGCGCCGACGAGGGCAAGGCCCTGCGCTCCGCCACCAAGCTCGCCTCGCACATGATGCGGATCTGCTCGGAGACGACCGTCGAGGGCTCGATCTGGCCCGTCGACGCCAACCTGCGCCCCGAGGGCAGGAACGGCCCGCTGGTGCGCACCCTCTCCAGCCACCTCGCCTACTACCAGCGCTGGGCCAAGACCTGGGAGTTCCAGGCGCTGCTCAAGGCCCGCCCGGTGGCCGGCGACATCGAGCTCGGCGAGGAGTACGTCGCCGCTCTCGAACCCCTCGTCTGGAAGGCCGCCGAGCGCGAGAACTTCGTCGCCGACGTCCAGAAGATGCGCCGCCGCGTCGTCGAGAACATCCCCGCCGCCGAGATCGACCGCGAGCTGAAGCTCGGTCCCGGAGGCCTCAGGGACGTCGAATTCGCCGTACAACTCCTGCAGTTGGTGCATGGCCGGGCGGACGCGGCGCTGCGCAGCGGCACCACGCTCGACGCGCTGCAGGCGCTGGCCGCGGGCGGGTACGTGGGGCGCGCCGACGCCGTCCAGCTCGACGAGGCCTACCGCTTCCTGCGTTCCATGGAGCACCGCATCCAGCTCTACCGGCTGCGGCGTACGCACCTGGTGCCGGAGGACGAGACTGACCAGCGCCGTATCGGGCGCTCCCTGGGCCTGCGCACCGACCCGGTCGCCGAGCTGAACCGCGAATGGCGTCGGCACGCCGCCGTCGTCCGCCGTCTGCACGAGAAGCTCTTCTACCGCCCACTGCTCGACGCGGTCGCCCAACTCGCCCCCGGCGAGTCCCGGTTGAGCCCGGAGGCGGCCCGGGAGCGGCTGGTCGCGCTCGGGTACGGCGACCCGGCCGCCGCCCTGCGCCATCTGGAGGCGCTGGCCTCCGGAGTCACCAGGAAGGCCGCCATCCAGCGGACCCTGCTGCCCGTGCTGCTCGGCTGGTTCGCCGACTCCGCCGACCCGGACGCCGGCCTGCTCAACTTCCGCAAGGTGTCGGACGCGCTCGGCAAGACCCCCTGGTATCTGCGGCTGCTGCGGGACGAGGGCGCCGCGGCGGAGAACCTGGCCCGCGTGCTGTCCGCCGGGCGCCTCGCCCCCGACCTGCTGATGCGCGCCCCGGAGGCGGTGGCACTGCTCGGCGACGGGGACGGAGGCAGCGGCCTTGAGCCGCGCGCACGGGACCAGCTGGAGCAGGAGATCCTCGCCGGGGTCCGTCGCGCGGAGAACGCGCAGCAGGCGGTCACCGCGGCCCGTGGCGTCCGGCGCCGGGAGCTGTTCCGCACGGCCGCCGTCGACATCGTCGGCTCCTACGGCACCGAGACCCAGCCGGCCGAGCCCGACCAGGGCGCGCTGGTGGACCGGGTCGGCGGCGCGCTGTCCGACCTGACCGCGGCGACACTCGCGGGCACGCTGCGCGCGGTGGTGCGGGAGGGCTGGGGCGACACCCTGCCGACCCGGTTCGCGGTCATCGGCATGGGGCGCTTCGGCGGACACGAACTGGGCTACGGATCCGACGCCGACGTGCTCTTCGTGCACGAACCGGGCGAGGGCGTGCCGGAGCAGGAGGCCTCCGAGGCGGCCAACCGGGTCGTCTCCGAGATGCGGCGGCTGCTGCAGATCCCGAGCGCGGACCCGCCACTGCTGATCGACGCGGACCTGCGACCGGAGGGCAAGTCCGGCCCGCTCGTACGGACGCTCAAGTCGTACGAGGCCTACTACCGTCGCTGGTCCCTGGTCTGGGAGTCGCAGGCGCTGCTGCGCGCCGAACCCGTCGCCGGGGACGAGGACCTGGGCCGCCGCTTCATCGAGCTGATCGCCCCGCTGCGGTACCCGGCGGAGGGGCTCGGGGACGACGCCGTACGGGAGATCCGGCGGCTGAAGGCCCGGATGGAATCGGAACGACTGCCGCGCGGCGCCGACCCGAAGCTGCACACCAAGCTCGGGCCCGGCGGCCTGTCCGACATCGAGTGGACCGTGCAGCTGCTGCAGCTGCAGCACGGGTGGGCCGAGCCGGGCCTGCGCACGACCCGCACCCGCGAGGCGCTGGCGGCGGCCTGCGCGGCCGAGCTGATCGCGGCCGAGGACGCGGAGATCCTGGACGAGGCGTGGGTGCTCGCCACTCGCGTGCGCAATGCCGTGATGCTGGTGCGCGGGCGGGCCGGCGACACGTTTCCGTCGGACGGGCGGGAACTGGCCGCCGTGGGGCGGTACCTGGGGTACGGGGACGGGCATGTGGGCGACATGCTCGACGCGTATCGGAGGACTGCGCGGCGGGCGCGGGCGGTGGTGGAGGAGCTGTTCTACGGAGCGTAGGCCTCCGGCGGTGGGGTGGGAGACGGTGCGGGTGAGTGGGGGTTCGCGCCTCTGGGGGCTGCGCCCCCAGACCCCCCGTCGGCCTTGCGGCCTCGTCCTCAAACGCCGGACGGGCTGAAATGCAGGTGGGAGTCGCTTTCAGGGGCGGCGGGTGAGTGGGGCTCGCGTTCCTGGGGGCTGCGCCCCCGGACCCCCCGTCGGCCTTGCGGCCTCGTCCTCGAACGCCGGACGGGCTGAAGTGCAGGTGGGAGTCGCTTTCAGGGGCGCGGGGAACTGCGTGACCAGCCACGAGGTGGTCGCGCACGATCGTCGGCCCGGTTCGGTGCCGCCGGGGGGACGTCGCGTGGCAGCGCGTACGGCAACGCCCCGTACCAGAGCCGTGCCACCGTGAACCCGAAGGCGAGGCACAGCAGCCCTCCGACCGCGTCCAGCCAGAAGTGGTTGGCCGTCGCGACGATCACCGTGAGCGTCGCCACCGGATAGAGAAGGCCCAGCACCCGCACCCACGGCACCCTGGACAGGGCGAAGATCGTCAGGCCGCACCACACGGACCAGCCGATGTGCATGGACGGCATCGCGGCGTACTGGTTCGACATGTGCTTCAGGTCGCCGGAGGCCATCGACCCCCAGGTCTGGTGGACCATGACCGTGTCGATGAAGTGGCTGCCGGTCATGAGACGCGGCGGTGCCAGCGGATACAGGTAGTAACCGACCAGGGCCACACCCGTCGTCGCGAACAGCACCAGACGCGTCGCCGCGTAGCGGCCCGGGTGACTGCGGTACAGCCACACCAGCACACCCAGCGTGACCACGAAGTGCAGCGTCGCGTAGTAGTAGTTCATGCCGACGATCAGCCAAGTCACCGAGTTGACGGTGTGGTTGACGGACTCCTCGACGGCGAGGCCGAGATGGTGCTCCATCCGCCAGAGCCAGTCGGCGTTGCGCAGTGCCGCGCCGCGCTGCTCGGGGACCGCGTTGCGGATCAGTGAGTACGTCCAGTAACTCACCGCGATCAGAAGGATCTCGAACCAGAGGCGGGGACGGCGCGGGGTGCGCAGCCGACGCAGGAAAGCCGGACCTTTCACGGCCGTGAGGGAGCCCGGAGCGGCCGTCTGCTCACGGTCTTCCAGACTGGTCACGGTCGAGTCACCCATAGGCACGAAGTCTGCCAGAAATGCCTTCCGTCACCGATCATCCCTCGGTCGGGTTCGGGCCGCATGTTCTACGACAAGGAGATGCCCGAGCCTACTCCCAGCGCACTGCGCGAATCTCCGGATACTCCGCCTTAGGGACGATTCCGGTCCCCAGGGGCCGAAGCGGTCGAACCCCGCACCACCAGCTCCGGCATGAACACGAACTCACTGTGCGGTGCGGGCGTCCCGCCGATCTCCTCCAGCAACGTCCGTACCGCCGCCTGCCCCATCGCCGGGACCGGCTTGCGGACCGTGGTCAGCGGCGGATCCGTGAAGGCGATCAGGGGGGAGTCGTCGAAGCCCACCACCGAGACGTCGCGCGGCACGTCGAGCCCGAGCTGCCGGGCCGCCCGTATCGCGCCCAGCGCCATCATGTCGCTCGCGCACACCACCGCCGTGCAGTCGCGCCCGATCAGCGCGGTGGCGGCGGCCTGCCCGCCCTCCAGGGTGTACAGCGAGTGCTGGACGAATTCCGCCTCGATCGTCTGCGCGCCGAGGCCGAGCTGGTCCTGCATCGAACGGACGAAGCCCTCGATCTTGCGCTGTACGGGCACGAAGCGCTTGGGGCCGAGGGCGAGGCCGATCCTCGTGTGCCCCAGCGACACCAGGTGCGTGACCGCCAGCGTCATCGCCGCACGGTCGTCGGGGGAGATGAAAGGTGCCTGCACCTTCGGCGAGAAGCCGTCCACCAGCACGTACGGCACGCCCTGGGCGCGCAGCCGCTCGTAGCGCTCCATGTCGGCGGTGGTGTCGGCGTGCAGGCCGGAGACGTAGATGATGCCGGCGACCCCGCGGTCGACGAGCATCTCCGTCAGCTCGTCCTCGGTCGAGCCGCCCGGGGTCTGGGTGGCGAGCACCGGGGTGTAGCCCTGCCGGGTCAGCGCCTGGCCGATGACCTGGGCCAGCGCCGGGAATATCGGGTTCTCCAGCTCCGGGGTGATCAGGCCGACCAGGCCCTCGCTGCGCTGCCGCAGACGCACCGGGCGCTCGTAACCCAGGACGTCGAGGGCGGCGAGCACGGACTGGCGGGTGGTGGCGGCGACACCCGGCTTCCCGTTGAGGACGCGGCTGACGGTCGCTTCGCTCACCCCCGCCTGGGCAGCGATGTCGGCTAGCCGTGTGGTCACAGGGGTGGACTGTACCGGCCGACCGTCACTTTGCACACCAATCGGGCGCCGGGCACGAGCGGTTGCACGGCCCCGTGCGGGTTGCTGCGTCATCGCGGTCCCTCGTGTTCGGGTGGGCGCCTGGTACGGCAAGAGCTTGCAGAGTCTTGCACAAGACTCCCCGTGCCCGCCCAGTGGCTGCAATACACGGTAGTACGGGGGTCGGGGGAGGGAGGCGGGAGGTCACGGGCGGGTAACTCTCGTGCCGTCTTGCAATTTTTTGCTGCAAGGACTTTCGCGGTTGCGGACATCGCTGTTACGTTCACGTCGCCCGGCGGCAGCAACGGCGCAGTCGGCACGACGAGAGCGGCGGACGGGGCCCCTCTCGCACGACACGGGCTTTCACCCTCAAGGAGAACTCATGCGGCGTGGCATAGCGGCCACCGCGCTGGTGGCGTCTTTCGCCCTCGCGGCGACGGCCTGCGGCGGAAGTGACAGCGGCAGCGACAAGAGCGACGGCCCGGTCACCATCACCTGGTGGGACACCTCCAACGCCACCAATGAGGCGCCGACGTACAAGGCCCTGGTCAAGGAGTTCGAGGCCGCCAACAAGGACGTCAAGGTCAACTACGTCAACGTCCCCTTCGACCAGGCGCAGAACAAGTTCGACACCGCCGCCGGTTCCAAGGGCGCCCCGGACGTGCTGCGGTCCGAGGTCGGCTGGACCCCTGCCTTCGCGAAGAAGGGCTACTTCCTGCCGCTGGAGGGCACCGAGGCCCTCAAGGACCAGAGCAAGTTCCGGTCCAACCTGATCGAGCAGGCCAAGTACGAGGGCAAGACCTACGGCGTCCCGCTGGTCACCGACACCCTCGCCCTCGTCTACAACAAGGCCCTCTTCAAGAAGGCCGGCATCACCGAGGCCCCCAAGACCTGGGACGAGCTGAAGGCCGACGCCTCCAAGATCGACGCCAAGGAGAAGGTCTACGGCTACTGGGGCTCCACCCAGGCCTACTACGCGCAGACCTTCCTCTACGGAGAGGGCACCGACACCGTAGACGCCTCCGCCAAGAAGATCACCGTGAACTCGGCCGCCGCGAAGAAGGCCTACGGCACCTGGCAGAGCCTCTTCTCCGGACAGGGCCTGCACAAGGCCGACGTCACCGCCGACGCCTACGCCCACATCCAGGACGCGTTCGTCAACGGCAAGGTCGCCTCGATCATCCAGGGCCCCTGGGAGATCACGAACTTCTACAAGGGCTCGGCGTTCAAGGACAAGTCCAACCTCGGCATCGCCACCGTCCCGGCCGGCTCCACCGGCAAGGCGGGCGCCCCGACCGGCGGCCACAACCTGTCCGTCTACGCCGGCTCGGACAAGGCCCACCAGACGGCCGCGCTGAAGTTCGTCAACTTCATGACCTCCGCGAAGTCCCAGACGGAGATCGCGCTGAAGAACTCCACGCTGCCCACCCGCGACGACGCCTACACCGCCGAGGTCAAGGCGGACCCGGGCATCGCCGGCTTCCAGACGGTCCTGCCCGCCGCCCAGCCGCGCCCGGCGCTGCCCGAGTACAGCTCCCTGTGGGGGCCGCTGGACACCGAGCTGCCGAAGATCGCCGGCGGCAAGGAGTCCCTCGACAAGGGCCTGAGCAACGTGGAACTGGCCATCGCCAAGCTGGTGCCCGACTTCAGCAAGTAAGCCCCCGTGTGGCCGCCGGATCCCTTGATCATGGGGGAGGGATCCCGCGGCCACCGGTCTGTGCCCGAGCCTCTTCGCCCAGCCACTTCCCAGGGCCGTAGAACTTCCAGAAGGTGTCGAACATGACAGTCGCCATCGACCGCGCCACCGGCAAGCGCCGCGGTGACCGCGCGCCGCGGCCCGGATTGGGCGGGCGCCTCAAGCACGGCTACCAGAAGCACTGGTACGCCTACGCGATGATCGCCCCGGTGATCGTCGTACTCGGCGTCCTCGTGCTGTACCCGTTGGTGTACGGCCTCTACCTGACGCTCACGGACGCCAACAGCCTCAACACCGCGCGCACGATCGGCGTCAACCACATCGACGCCACCTACAAGTTCATCGGGCTCGACAACTACAAGGACATCCTGTTCGGCCCGACGTCGTACGACCGCTTCTGGTCGCACTTCATCTGGACGATCGTGTGGACCGCGCTCTGTGTCGCCCTGCACTACACGGTCGGCCTCGGCCTCGCCCTTCTCCTCAACCAGAAGCTGCGCGGCCGCACCCTCTACCGGCTGATCCTCATCCTGCCGTGGGCCGTACCGACCTTCGTCACCGTCTTCGGCTGGCGCTTCATGCTCGCCGACGGCGGCATCATCAACCTCGCCCTGGACGCGCTCCATCTGCCCTCGCCGGACTGGCTGGAGGACACCTTCTGGCAGCGGTTCGCCGCCATCATGGTCAACACCTGGTGCGGTGTGCCGTTCATGATGATCTCGCTGCTCGGCGGACTGCAGTCCATCGACGGCTCCCTGTACGAGGCCGCCGAGATGGACGGCGCCACCGCCTGGCAGCGCTTCCGCTACGTCACCCTGCCGGGCCTGAGGTCGGTCAGCTCCACCGTCGTCCTGCTCGGCATCATCTGGACGTTCAACCAGTTCGCCGTGATCTTCCTGCTGTTCGGCAACACGGGTCCCGACGCCCAGATCCTGGTGACCTGGGCCTACTACCTCGGCTTCGGACAGCAGCCGCGCGACTTCGCGCAGTCCGCCGCCTACGGCATCCTGCTGCTGGCCATCCTGATCGTCTTCACCTCCTTCTACCGCCGTTGGCTGAACCGCAATGACCAGCAGCTCGCGATCTGAGGCAGGAGTTCCCATGAGTACGACCACCGTCGAGACCTCGGCCGCGGTGAGCGAGCAGAGCCCCGTCAGCCCCGGCAGGGTCCGGCGCCGCGGTGACAAGAGCCTGGCCGGCTCCCTCACCTCGCACGGCATCCTGATCGTCGCGAGCCTGATCGCCTTCTTCCCGGTGGCCTGGCTGATCTATCTGTCCCTCGGCCCGGACAAGGACGACTATCTCCACCCCGGCGGCATCTGGTCCAAGATGTCGTTCTCCAACTACTCGTTCGTGCTGCAGCACACCGAGTTCTTCGACTGGCTGAAGAGCTCGCTGATCGTCTCGCTGGGTACGACGGTCATCGGCGTCCTGATCGCGGCCACCACCGGATACGCGGTCTCCCGGATGCGCTTCCCGGGTTACCGGAAGTTCATGTGGGTGCTGCTGGTCACGCAGATGTTCCCGGTAGCCGTACTCATGGTGCCGATGTACCAGATCCTGTCGGACCTGCAGCTCATCGACAGTTACCTTGGACTCGTCCTCGTCTACTGCTCGACAGCCGTGCCCTACTGCGCGTGGCTGCTCAAGGGCTACTTCGACACCATCCCGTTCGAGATCGACGAGGCGGGACGCGTCGACGGGCTGACCCCCTTCGGCACGTTCGCGCGACTGATCCTGCCGCTCGCCAAGCCGGGCCTGGCGGTCGCCGCCTTCTACAGCTTCCTCACGGCCTTCGGCGAGGTCGCCTTCGCGTCGACGTTCATGCTGTCCGACACGAAGTACACCTTCGCGGTCGGCCTGCAGACCTTCGTCAGCGAGCACGACGCCCAGCGCAACCTGATGGCCGCCACGGCGGTGCTGATCGCGATACCCGTCTCCGCGTTCTTCTATCTCGTGCAGAAGAACCTGGTGACCGGGCTCACCGCGGGCGGCACGAAGGGCTGACCGCCGGTTGAGCCGCGATGGGCCGTTGTCTGTCTGCGGCGGCGTCGTGGCTGGTCGCGCCCACGCGGCGGTAGCCGCAAATTCAACAGAGCCCCGCGCCCCTTTGGGGGCGCGGGTGGCGGCCGCGGTGTCCATCCGACCCCGCTGACATCGCGGCCGCCTCGTCACCCGCCGTCGTATCCACCACTGACCCGATGACTCCGTTACGTATAGGACGCCATGAGCCAGCAGCACTCTGTCATCGCCCCGGCCCTCACCCCCGCCAAAGCCAGGCGCAGCGACTGGTGGCGGGACGCGGTGATCTACCAGGTCTATCCGCGCAGCTTCGCCGACAGCAACGGCGACGGCATGGGTGATCTGGAAGGCGTACGCTCCCGACTCCCGTATCTGCGCGACCTCGGCGTGGACGCCGTGTGGCTGAGCCCGTTCTACGCCTCCCCGCAGGCCGACGCCGGCTACGACGTCGCCGACTACCGGGCCGTAGACCCCATGTTCGGCAGCCTCCTCGACGCGGACGCGCTGATCCGCGACGCCCACGAGCTGGCCTTGAGGATCATCGTCGACCTCGTGCCCAACCACTCCTCCGACCAGCACGAGTGGTTCAAGCGGGCCCTGCGCGAGGGCCCGGGCTCCCCCCTCCGCGACCGCTACCACTTCCGGCCCGGCAAGGGCGCGAGCGGCGAACTCCCGCCCAACGACTGGGAGTCGATCTTCGGCGGCCCGGCGTGGACGCGGGTCACCGAGCCGGACGGCACCCCCGGGCAGTGGTACCTCCACCTGTTCGCCCCCGAGCAGCCCGACTTCAACTGGGAGCACCCGGCCGTCGGCGACGAGTTCCGCTCGATCCTGCGCTTCTGGCTCGACATCGGCGTGGACGGCTTCCGCATCGACGTGGCCCACGGCCTGGTGAAGGCAGAGGGCCTGCCCGACCTCGGTTCCCACGAACAGTTGAAGCTGCTGGGCAACGATGTCATGCCGTTCTTCGACCAGGACGGCGTGCACGAGATCTACCGCCAGTGGCGGCTCATCCTCGACGAGTACTCCGGAAATCAAGAAGGGCCCGAAGGGCCTTCCTCGGAAGGGCGGGGGCGGGAGACGGGCGGGCGCATCTTCGTGGCGGAGGCCTGGACGCCGACCATCGAGCGCACGGCGAACTACGTCCGCCCCGACGAGCTCCACCAAGCCTTCAACTTCCAGTACCTGAGCACCGACTGGGACGCCGCCGAGCTCCGCGAGGTCGTCGACCGCACACTGGACGCGATGCGCCCGGTCGGCGCCCCCGCCACCTGGGTCCTGTCCAACCACGACGTCACCCGCCACGCCACCCGCTTCGCCAACCCGCCGGGTCTTGGCACCCAGATCCGTACGGCGGGCGACCGTGAGCTGGGGCTGAGGCGCGCGAGGGCCGCGACGCTGCTCCTGCTGGCGCTGCCCGGATCCGCGTACGTCTACCAGGGCGAGGAACTCGGCCTGCCGGACGTCGTCGACCTCGCGGACGAGGTCCGGCAGGACCCGGCGTACTTCCGCGGCGCCGGCCAGGACGGCTTCCGCGACGGCTGCCGGGTGCCCATCCCGTGGACGCGTGAGGGATCGTCGTACGGCTTCGGCAGCGGCGGCAGCTGGCTGCCGCAGCCGGAGAGCTGGGGCGAGTTGAGCGTCGAGGCGCAGGACGGCGTGCCGGGCTCGACCCTGGAGCTGTACCGCTCCGCCTTCGCGGCCCGCCGCGAGCAGCCCGACCTGGGCGCGGGCGACGCGGTGGAGTGGCTGCGCGCTCCCGAGGGCGTACTCGCCTTCCGGCGCGGGGACTTCGTGTGCGTCACCAACACCGGCGGGGAATCCGTGACGACTCCCGCGTACGGTCGCGTCCTGCTCACCAGCGGCGAGGTGACCGAGGCCGACGGTGAGGCGAAGGTGCCGGCGGACACGACGGTGTGGTTCACCACCTGCCCCTGAAGTTTCTTGCATCAACTTCACACGGCCCGCTGCCTTTTCAGGCAGCGGGCCTTTAACATCTCCGTCACCGCAAGTTGGTTGAAAACTTGCAGCAAGAACCTTCAACGGTGAAGGAGCCCCCACATGGCACCCCGTAGATACGTTTCCGCGGCCCTCGCACTCGCCGCAGCGTCAGCCGTCATGTCCCCCACCACGGCGTCCGCCTCCCCGCCCGGCACCAAGGACGTCACCGCCGTCCTCTTCGAGTGGAAGTTCGCCTCGGTCGCCAAGGAGTGCACCAACACGCTCGGCCCCGCGGGCTACGGCTACGTCCAGGTCAGTCCACCCGCGGAGCACATACAGGGCTCACAGTGGTGGACCTCGTACCAGCCGGTGAGCTACAAGATCGCGGGCCGGCTCGGTGACGCGACGGCCTTCAAGAACATGATCAGCACGTGTCACGCGGCCGGTGTGAAGGTCGTCGTCGACACCGTCATCAACCACATGTCGGCGGGCAGCGGCACCGGCACCGGCGGCTCGTCGTACACGAAGTACAACTACCCCGGCCTGTACTCCTCGGCCGACATGGACGACTGCACCTCCACGGTCGGCGACTACACCAACCGCGCCAACGTCCAGAACTGCGAACTCGTCGGCCTCGCCGACCTGGACACGGGCGAGGAGTACGTCCGCGCCACCATCGCCGGCTACATGAACTCCCTGCTCGGCTACGGCGCCGACGGCTTCCGCATCGACGCGGCCAAGCACATCCCCGCGGCCGACCTCGCCAACATCAAGTCCCGGCTCAGCAACCCGTCGGTGTACTGGAAGCAAGAAGTCATCTACGGCGCAGGCGAGGCCGTCCAGCCCACCGAGTACACGGGCAACGGCGACGTCCAGGAGTTCCGCTACGCGTACGACCTCAAGCGGGTCTTCAACAACGAGAACCTCGCCTACCTGAAGAACTACGGCGAGGGCTGGGGCTACATGAACAGCTCGGTGGCCGGAGTCTTCGTCGACAACCACGACACCGAGCGCAACGGGTCGACCCTCAACTACAAGGACGGCGCCAACTACACGCTGGCCAACGTCTTCATGCTCGCCTACCCCTACGGCGCCCCGGACATCAACTCCGGCTACGAGTGGTCCGACACGGACGCCGGACCTCCCAACGGCGGTCAGGTGAACGCCTGTTGGCAGGACGGCTGGAAGTGTCAGCACGCCTGGCCCGAGATCATCCGCATGGTCGCCTTCCGGAACGCCGTGCGCGGTGAGTCGGTGACGAACTGGTGGGACAACGGCGGCGACGCGATCGCCTTCGGGCGGGGCAGCAAGGGCTACGTCGCCATCAACCACGAGTCCGGCAGCCTGACCCGCACCTACCAGACGTCCCTCCCGGCCGGGACGTACTGCAACGTCCAGAACGACACGCCGGTGACGGTCAACAGCTCCGGCCAGCTCACCGCCACCCTCGGCTCCAACACCGCCCTCGCCGTCTACGCGGGCAGGACGACCTGCTGAGCCTGCCCACGGTCCGGCCCCCGGCTGCGTGCACCTTGGCGCCGGGGCCGGGTGACGGGCGCTGCCAAGCGGAGCAGTCCCGCATGCGTGCGACCTGGCCCGGGGCCGACGCTGGCCCCATGAGCATCCGCCCGTGGGTCGTCGTCGAGGCACCGGACGACCGCGGCCTGCGCCGCGTCACCTTGGGCGGCCGCACCGTGGGCAGCGCCTGGTCGCTGCGTGAGCTGCGCAGCCTGCTGGACCGCCTCGGTCACCCGGACGTGGACGTCGCGGACCCCACCGCCGTGTGCTGGCGCGGAGGGGACAGCGGTGCCTGGCCCGACCGGGCCTTCAGGCGTCGCGCGACCATGGTCGTCATGACGGTCGGGCTGCTCGCTTCCATGGCCCTCAACGCGATGATCGGATGGCCGGACGCCTCCGGAGCCCTCACGTTCGCCCAGCGCGTCACGGGGGCCCTGTTCGTCCTGTCCGGCGTGGTCCAAGGGCTGGCGGCGGTGCTTTCGCTCGACCACTGGGGACGGCACGAGTTCAGAACGTCCGGGGCCGTCATTCTGCTCGGCGCCCTCATCGCGCTGGCCACGGACAGCCTGCTCATTCTGCTGTGGCTGGAGGAAAAGGAGTACACACCCTATCTGCTGGCATTCATACCTCTGTGGTGCTGGTCGCTGTGGGCGGTCGGACTGCTGGTTCGGGAGAAACCCTGGAAGGGACTTCCGCACCCCAGGAAATTCGCTGCGGGAGTTTTCGTTTCCGCTCTCCTGACCACTGTCAGTCTCGCGTACTCCACCCTGTACCAACCCTCGACGGCCCCCATGCGTCTGACACTGGAGGCGGAATTCGGGACGGCGCTGGCGGACCGTGCCCACCCTTTCGCTCAGGTCCCGCTGAAACTCTCGGTCAAGAACACCGGGGAGGTCCCGGTATACGTCATCATCAATGACTTCTCCGTCTACGGCAGAACTGCCACGTATTCCGAGCGGGGGGATTCGTCGGCGCAGGCCTGGAAGGAGAGCTTCGGGAAGGAGGAGGAGGCGGAACGCCACGTCGATCGGCTTTCCTATCACCGGCTGAGCACGGGACGGTTCTACGATCCCGGGGATGTGCTCGCGGCCGGGCAGGAGGACACCAGGGAGCACGTCTTCGAGATCCCCCGAGACGTCCCGTACGACCTCCTGCACGTTGATCTGCAGATCACCTACATGCGGAAGGACCGGGGCCGGATCGACGTGGAGAATTTCAGCAGGCCGATCGAGTCGTGGCGGCACCCCCGGTATTCCTGCCGGGCGAGTGAATGTCGCGTGGCCACGCTCGCTTACCACGGCAGGGTGCACCACAACAACAACCTCGTCAACGTGACCCGCAAACCGCTCTATGTGACGGCGTTCTGGTCTCCGGCCACCCTTCCCGTGTACTCCGTCTCCTCGTTCCACTTCATGGGGGGATGGATCGATTACAGGAAAGAGAGACGAGAGCTGAACAAGTTCGGGATCACGACGCGTTACGCCGATGCCGAGGTGTCCGTGGCTGAGTTGCTGCGGTCTATATCTGCTCCGCCGCGCTGACCCAGCTTCCCGACGAGACGCCCGCGTCCTGGTCGAGCTCCAGAGCCGCCTGCAGGCAGTGCAGCGCCGGAGGGCCGACGGTCGAGACGAGTTCGTCCGCCGATACCGCGTCGGAGAGCCGGGGGATCAGCCGCCTGATCGCCAGTGAGGTGTCGTCGACCTTGTCGTTCTGCAGTTGGGCGTACACGTCCAGGGAGTCGTTCGCCTCTTCCCTGGACTTCCAGAAATCCTGGACCCCCTCGCTGTTCCAGGTGTCGGGAGTCAGGCTCCGCAGCTCTTTGGCGAGGGTGGCGTCCGAGACCAGATCGAAGAGGGAGTTGGTGCAGGCCGCGGCCGCCTTGCCGAGCGGTTCGTCCGGCAGCCCCTGGGCGGCGGCCGCCTCCTTGAGCTGCTTCTCCAGCCGGCGCCTGTCGTCCGACGCCCCGGAGCCGCCGTGATCCTTCCATGACGAACTGGTCTCGTGTGCGCTCTGTGCGAGTCCTTTGCGCTCGTCGTCGCCGTTCCTCGGGTCGCTCGCGGCCTGCACCGCAGCCGCGACGCTTTCCCTCAGCCGGGCCGGGACGCTCGCGTTCGCCGCGACGTCCTCCGCGGACCCCGGCAACAGGTTCCGCAGGGTGAGGGCCAGGTTTGCGGCCACAGTCGGCGGCGTCTCGGAGGCACCGAAGGCCGGTAGCGCGGAGGCCGACCGGTCCGCGAGCAAGGTGAGTACGCGCCCCTCCTCGGGAGATGTCCCGGGGCTGTTCGCCAGATCCAGGGTGGAGGTCAGCTGTCTCACCAGGCCGGTCAACTGCCGCCGCGCCGCCTGAGGGGTACCGGGATCGCTGATCACCTCCAGCGCGGAGGCCACCTGCCGTGCGGTTCTGAGTGCACCGTCGCGCTCCTGCGGCGGTGTCCGGGCGTCGTTCACCGCCCGCAACACGGTGCTCAACTGCTCCACGCTCGGCACCAGACCATCGGGAACGTCCTGCTTCTTCTCGTTCAGATCCGCCATCACGTTGCCGACGTCGTCCTTCTGCTGCTTCAGGGCGGCGCCCGCCGGGGCGCCGGCCTTGCTCGCACCCGACGGCGTGCCGGTGTCAGGCGTCTCGCTCGTTTGCGAGGTCTCGGTCGAGGGAGGCGTCGGCGGCGACGGCGGAGGTTTCGGCGAGGTCGGCGTCGACGGGCCGGGCGGTGTCGAGGGCCCCGGAGAGTCCGGAGTGTCCGGAGGCGACGGCGGCGAAGGCGGAGGCGTGCGAGCCGGAAGCCCGGAGGGGGCGAGCACGCCCGTCCCCGCCGCGCCGCGGGCAGAGGTCGCCGGCAGGGCGGCCACGGGACCCGCGGCCATCACCAGTGCCGTGACCAGGGCGGACGCGCTGGTCAGGTGGAGGACGTGTCGCTGTCGCTGCGTGTTTCTGGCCATCGGAGATCCAGAGGGATTGCTCGACGCGGGATCCGGAGGGGCTGCTCTGCGCCGGATCCGGAAGGGCTGCTCCGCGCCCGGCGGTGTGGCCACACCAGCCACTCTTCCCTCATCCGGCGCACCCCGCAAGGCGACGCCGGCCGACGGCAGCCGGTCGGCCGGCGTCGCCCCGCGGAGTTTCGTGAAAGTTCTTGCTACGGGTTTCAACTCTCTTGCTGTAAGCCTTGCGTTGGCGATACGGTCGCGCGGGGTCGGACCCACAGAGCCGTACGCGCAAGGAGTTCCCGCCTGTGATACCGAGATGGGCGGCGCCGCAAAAGCGCCGCAGAACCCATGCCGGACGGGTCGCGGCTGTCGCCGTCGCCGCCCTCGCCGTCGCCCTTGTCCAGCCCCTCGCGGCGCGTGCGGACACCCCGCCCGCGCCGCCCTCCGACGCGAAGCTCGCGGCCGAGCCCGCCCGGCACGACGACAGCCGTGAGCAGTTCTACTTCGTGATGCCGGACCGTTTCGCCAACGGGGACACGGCCAATGACAAGGGCGGCCTGACCGGGTCGAGGCTCAGTACCGGTTACGACCCCACCGACAAGGGCTTCTACCAGGGCGGCGACCTCAAGGGTCTGACCAGCAGGCTCGACTACATCAAGGGCCTCGGCACCACCGCCATCTGGATGGCCCCGATCTTCAAGAACCGTCCCGTGCAGGGGACCGGTGCCGACGCCTCGGCCGGCTACCACGGTTACTGGATCACCGACTTCACCCGGGTCGACCCGCACTTCGGGACCAACAAAGACCTGGAAACGCTCATCTCCAAGGCCCACGCCAAGGGCATGAAGGTCTTCTTCGACGTCATCACCAACCACACGGCGGACGTCGTCGACTACAAGGAGAAGTCCTACGACTACCTTTCCAAGGGTGCCTTCCCGTACCTGACCAAGGACGGCGAGCCGTTCGACGACGCCGACTACGCCGACGGAGGCAGGAAGTTCCCCGCGGTCGGCGCCGGCTCGTTCCCGCGTACGCCGACGGTCGCCGCCGCGGACAAGAAGGCCAAGGTGCCCTCCTGGCTCAACGACCCGACGATGTACCACAACCGCGGCGACTCGACCTACGCGGGCGAGTCGGCCACCTACGGAGACTTCTCCGGCCTCGACGACCTGTGGACCGAGCGTCCCGAGGTGGTCAGCGGCATGGAGAAGATCTACGAGCGGTGGGTCAGGGACTTCGGCATCGACGGCTTCCGGATCGACACCGTCAAGCACGTCGACATGGACTTCTGGACCCAGTGGGCCACGGCTCTCGACGCCTACGCGGCCCGGCACGGCCGTAAGAACTTCTTCATGTTCGGGGAGGTCTACTCCGCCGACACCTCGGTCACCTCGCCGTACGTCACCGAGGGCCGCCTCGACGCCACCCTCGACTTCCCCTTCCAGGACGCGGCCCGCTCCTACGCCTCCCAGGGCGGCAGCGCGCAGAAGCTGGCGTCCGTCTTCGGCGACGACTACAAGTACACGACCGACAAGGCCAACGCCTACGAGCAGGTCACCTTCCTCGGCAACCACGACATGGGGCGGATCGGGTACTTCCTGGAGCAGGACAACCCGAAGGCCACGGACGCGGAGATCCTCAAGAAGGACGAGCTGGCCAACGAGTTGATGTTCCTCAGCCGCGGCAACCCGGTCGTCTACTACGGCGACGAGCAGGGCTTCACCGGCTCCGGCGGTGACAAGGACGCCCGCCAGACGATGTTCGCCTCGAAGGTCGCCGACTACCTCGACGACGACGAGATCGGCACCGGCCGCACCCACGCGAGCGACGCCTACGACACAAGTGCGCCTCTGTACCGGCAGATCACGGCGCTCAGCAGGCTCCGCAGCGCCAACCCCGCCCTCACCGACGGCGTACAGACGCAGCGGTACGCGGCCGAAGGCGCCGGTGTCTACGCGTTCAGCCGTACGGACGCCAAGACCGGTCAGGAGTACGTCGTCGCCTTCAACAACGCCGGCGAGGCGAAGTCGGCGACCTTCGCGACCGGCTCGGCCGGCATGAAGTTCCGTGGTGTCCACGGGACTTCGAACGAGGTGACCTCGGACGGCGACAGGAAGATCACCGTCACCGTCCCGGCCCGTTCCGCGATCGTCCTCAAAGCGGCCGGCCGGCTCGCCGCACCCGCCACCGCGCCGACGCTCACCCTGAAGGCCCCGGACGCGGGTGCCACCGGCACGGTGGACGTCACCGCCGATGCCGACGGCGGTCAGCTGAACCGCGTCGTCTTCGCCGCCCAGGTCGGAGGTGGCAGGTGGCAGACCCTGGGCTCCGCCGACCACGCCCCGTACAAGGTCACGCAGATCATCGGGAAGGACGTACCGCCGGGAACCGCCCTGCGCTACAAGGCGGTTGTCGTCGACTCGGCCGGGCGCACGGCGAGTGCCACCGCCGCCTCCAGCACCGGCACCCTGCCCGCCGAGGAGACCCCCAGCGCCTCCTCCCGCGACTACGCGATCGTCCACTACAAGCGCACCGACGGCGACTACGACAAGTGGGGGCTGTACGCCTGGGGCGACCTCGCCGACGGCGAGTCGACCACCTGGCCGGCCGGCCACCCCTTCGTCGGCCGTGACGCGTACGGCGCCTTCGCGTACGTCAAGCTGAAGCCCGGCGCCGCCGGCGTCGGCTTCCTGGTCGTCGACAAGGACGGCGACAAGGACGTCTCCGCCGACCGCACCATCGACGTCACCAAGACCGGCGAGGTCTGGATCGAGCAGGGCAAGGACGCCGTGCAGACGACGCGGCCGGACTACCCGGCGCAGGACAAGGCCAAGGCGCTCATCCACTACCACCGCGCCGACGGGAACTACGACGGCTGGGGTCTGCACGTCTGGACCGGAGCCGCGAACCCCACCGACTGGTCGAGCCCGCTGAAGCCGGTGAAGACCGACGCCTATGGTGCGGTCTTCGAAGTGCCGCTGGGCGACGGTGCCACCAGCCTCAGTTACATCATCCACAAGGGCGACGACAAGGACCTCTCCACCGACCAGTCGCTGGATCTCAAGGCCAACGGCCATGAGGTGTGGCTGCTGAACGGCCAGGAGAAGTACCTGCTGCCGCAGCCGGCGGGTTCGGCCGCCGCGCTCGACCTGACCACGTCCAAGGCGATCTGGATCGACCGGAACACGGTCGCCTGGAACGGCTCCGACGCGGCCGTCTCCACCCAGCTGCTGTACTCCCGCCACGGCTCGATCGCGGTGAAGAACGCCGCGCTGACCAGCGACGACGAACGCTGGCTGCGGCTGACGAAGACAACGCTCACCGACGCCCAGAAGACGAGGTTCCCGCACCTGAAGGACTACACGGCCTGGTCCGTCGACCCGCGCGACCGCGACCGGGTGCGCGAGGCCCTCGACGGGCAGATCGTCGCCTCGCAACGGGCCGCGAACGGTGCGGTGCCGGCGGCCACGGGCGTCCAGATCGCCGGTGTGCTCGACGACGTGTACGCGAGGGCGAGCTCGGCCGAGCTCGGGCCGACGTTCCACAACGGCCGTCCCACGCTCGCCGTTTGGGCACCGACCGCGCAGAGCGTCTCACTGGAGCTGGACGGCTCGCTCAAGAGGATGCAGCGCGACGACGCCACCGGCGTCTGGTCCGTCACCGGCCCGGGGTCCTGGAAGAACAAGCCCTATCGGTACGTCGTGAAGGTGTGGGCGCCGACCGTGCGGAAGGTCGTCACCAACAAGGTCACCGACCCCTACTCGGTGGCCCTCACCGCGAACTCCGAGCGCAGCCTCGTCGTCGACCTGGGCGCCAAGTCCCTTGCCCCGAGCGGCTGGTCGAGTCTGGCCAAACCCAAGGCCGTAGCGCTGAAGGACGCCCAGATCCAGGAGCTGCACATCCGGGACTTCTCCGTCGCGGACCCGACCGTGCCGGCCAGGGACCGGGGCACCTATCTCGCCTTCACCGACAAGGACAGCGACGGCTCGAAGCATCTGCGGGAGCTGGCCAGGTCGGGCACGTCGTACGTCCACCTGCTGCCCGCCTTCGACATCGCCACCATCCCCGAGAAGAAGGCCGACCAGGCCACCACCGACTGCGACCTCGCGTCCTACGCCGCCGACTCCGACAAGCAGCAGGAGTGCGTCGCGAAGACCGCCGCGAAGGACGCCTACAACTGGGGCTACGACCCGTACCACTACACGGTCCCCGAGGGCTCGTACGCGACCGATCCGGACGGCGCCGGCCGTACGGTCGAGTTCCGCAAGATGGTGAAGGGGCTGAACGCGGACGGTCTGCGGGTCGTCATGGACGTCGTCTACAACCACACGGCGGCCGCCGGGCAGGCGGACACCAGCGTCCTGGACAAGGTGGTGCCCGGCTACTACCAGCGGCTCCTCGCGGACGGATCGGTGGCGAACAGCACCTGCTGCGCGAACACGGCCACCGAGAACGCCATGATGGGCAAACTGGTCGTCGACTCGGTCGTCACCTGGGCCAAGGAGTACAAGGTCGACGGGTTCCGCTTCGATCTCATGGGACACCAGCCGAAGGCCAACATCCTCGCGGTCAGGAAGGCCCTCGACGCGCTGACCCTCGCCAGGGACGGCGTCGACGGCAAGAAGATCATCATGTACGGCGAGGGCTGGAACTTCGGCGAGGTCGCCGACGACGCCCGCTTTGCGCAGGCCACGCAGAAGAACATGGCTGGAACCGGCATCGCCACCTTCTCCGACCGTGCGCGTGACGCCGTGCGCGGCGGCAGCCCCTTCGACTCGGACCCCGGTGTCCAGGGTTTCGCGTCGGGTCTCTACACCGACCCCAACTCGTCGTCGGCCAACGGAACTTCGGCCGAACAGAAGGCACGGCTGCTGCACTACCAGGATCTGATCAAGGTCGGTCTGTCCGGCAACCTCGCCAAGTACCGCTTCACCGACGACGACGGCAAGGAGGTCACCGGCGCCGAGGTCGACTACAACGGTCAGCCCGCCGGTTACGCGGACGCCCCCGGCGACGCCGTCGCCTACGCCGACGCGCACGACAACGAGTCACTGTTCGACGCCCTCGCCTACAAGCTGCCGAAGGACACGTCAGCGGCCGACCGCGCCCGGATGCAGGTCCTCGCGATGGCGACGGCCACCCTCTCGCAGGGCCCGTCCCTCTCGCAGGCGGGCTCCGACCTGCTGCGTTCCAAGTCCCTGGACCGCAACTCGTTCGACAGCGGTGACTGGTTCAACGCCATCCACTGGAACTGCGCGGACGGCAACGGCTTCGGACGCGGGCTGCCGATGGCGGCCGACAACGAGTCCAAGTGGCCGTATGCGAAGCCGCTGTTGAGCTCCGTGAAGGTGGGCTGCCCGCAGATCACCGGCGCCTCGGCCGGCTACCAGGACCTGTTGAGGATCCGTACGACCGAGAAGGCGTTCTCCCTTTCCACGGCCGGGCAGGTGCAGTCGAAGCTGTCCTTCCCGCTGTCCGGCAAGGACGAGACACCCGGCGTGATCACCATGGAACTCGGTGATCTCGTCGTCGTGTTCAACGCGACGCCCAGCCGGCAGGAGCAGCACGTCGAGTCGCTGGCCGGGACCGGTTACAGGCTGCACCCGGTACAGGCGAAGGGCGCGGACCCTATCGTCAAGGGCTCCTCCTACGAGCGGGAATCGGGCACGTTCGCCGTTCCGGGTCGTAGTGTCGCGATATTCTCCCGGATCTCCTGATAGGGCATTACTTTGGTGGGGCGGACCTCGAACCGGGGTCCGCCCCACCGGTGTTGTCCAAGGGCCGAGAGATGGACGTCGACGGCAAACTGACAGACACGACCGTGCTGGTCGTGGACGACGTGGCGGCCAGTCGGTACGCCATGGGCACCGTGCTGCGCCGCGCCGGACACCAGGTCGTACCGGTCGCCACCGGAGGGCAGGCGCTCGTCGAGCTCGACGTACGGCTGCGCAAGGGCATGCTGCCCGACGTGGCCCTGGTCGACGTCGACCTGCCGGACATGAGCGGCTTCGAACTGTGCCGCCGGCTCAAGGAGCGGCCGCACATGGCGGCCCTGCCCGTCGTGCACTTCTCGGCCGCCGCCGTGGCCCCGGGCGATCGCTGCCAGGGGCTGGACGCGGGCGCCGAGACATATCTGACGGTGCCTGCCGAGCCCGAGGAGATCGAGGCGGTGGTCCGGGCCGCGGTGCGCACCGCGCGCCTTCGGGCCGACGACCAGGCGCTGGTACGGCGGCTGACGCTGCTGTCGCAGGCGATCGTCACCATCCAGGCTGCGCGCTCACCGCAGGAACTCGCGGACGCGGCCGCCGACTCCACCGCCCGGCTCACCGGCACCCCCGCCGCCGTCTTCGTCCTCGGCCCGGACGAGGAGCTTTACTGCGGCACCTCCCGGGACCGCACCTCCCTCGCCCTGCCCGACGCGGGCGCACACCGGGCCGTGGCCGGTCTGCTGCGGCGCCTCACCCGGGGACAGTCGGGAGTGCAGATCACCACCGTGCCCGCGCCGCTGTGGCCCGCCGGGTTCTTCCGGCCCGGAATACAGCACGACGGTCGGCTGGCGATGGTCCTCACCCAGGACGGCAAGGCCCCGGTGTGCCTGGCCACGCCCACGCGCGGGGTGCGCCGGGTGAACCCCGAGGACGAGGCGCTGGTGGCGCAGCTGGCGCAGGCCACCGCGCTGGCCGCCGAGCCGCTGCTCATGTACCAAGTCGAGCGGCACGTCGCGCTCACCCTCCAGCACAGCTTCCTGCCCCAGCCGCACCGGCTGCCCGAGCTGCCGGGCATGGACGTCGTGGTCCGGTACGTGCCCGCGTCGCAGGACACGGAGATCGGCGGCGACTTCTACGCGGCCCTGCGCACCGACGAGGGCGTACTCACGGCGGTCGGTGACGTGGTCGGGCACTCACTGGAGGCGGCCACCGTGATGGTCGAGATCCGGCACGCGCTGCGCGCCTACTGCGTCGAGGAGAACGACCCGGCCGTGCTCGCCGAGCGCCTCGACCGAATGCTGCAGCACTACCATGCCGAGGTCACGGCCACCGTGTGCCTGGCCCTGATCGACCCCGGCACCGGGCGCACCCGGATCGCCAACGCCGGCCACATCCCGCCGCTGATCCTCAGGGACACCGGCGACGCCGACTACGCGAAGGCCGAAGGCCCGCTGCTCGGCCTCGGACTGCCCCACCCGCCGCCCACCGAGCTGTTCCTGGAGCCCGCCGACCGGCTCCTCATGGTCACCGACGGCCTGATCGAGACCAGGGGCACGGATCTGACGATCTCGATGGAGCAGCTCCGCTCGGCGGCCATCGGCTCCCTGCCCGGCCTGGACGCCCTCTGCGACACCCTCCTGGCCTGCTTCGGCCACGACCGCGAGGACGACATCGCCATGCTGGCCCTCCAACTGAGGAACGAGGGGAACTAGGCTGAGCCCGTCGCTGTCCTAGAACAGGAGTGCCCATGCCGCAGATCACCGTCGACTACTCGAAGGCGATCACCCACGCCTTCGACCGGGACGCCTTCGCCCGTGCCCTGCACGAGGCGACCGTCGAGATCGCGGCGGCCAAGCCGGAGGCGTGCAAGACGCAGTTCCGGCCCAGCGAGTACACCGCCTTCGGCTACGAGGACCCCGCCGAGCTGCGCCACGCGGTCGTCCACGTCACCTTCGGACTGCTCGCCGGACGTACCGAGGAGACCAAGGCGCGGCTCACCGAGGCCACTCTGGAACTGCTCCGCAAGCACATCGCGGACGAGGGAATCGTGCTGCACGCCTCCGCCGAGGTCCGCGACCTCGACCCGTCGTACCGCAAGTTCGAGCGCTGAGCGCTGAGCGCTGAGCCGGGGGCCGCCATGGGCCGCCGGCGCTTCAGGAAGCGAGCGCGATCAGCCGGTCGACCAGGTGTGCGAAGGGCCCGTCGGCCGGTTCGTCCTTGATCATCCGGCGCAGCAGCGCGCCCATCTCCTCGTCGTAGGCGGCGCTCACGGCGGCCAGCGCGGCGAAGTCGTGCACGAGCTGGGCCTCCAGCTCGGCGCGCGGGATGCGCCGCCCGTCCAGCCAGATCAGCGCGGTCGACTCGGCGAGCGAGATCCAGGAGCGTACGACCAGTTCCAGCCGCGCGGGCGGATCCTGGACCGCCAGATGCGAAAGGATCTGCTCGTACGCGGCCTGCCGCACGGAGTCGATGAGCGCGTTGGTCGCCGAGGAGCCCACGGCCGGCCCGCCACGCATCAGCGCCGCGAAGCCGGGCCCGTGATGGTCGACGAAGTCGAAGAAGCGCCGCATCACCCGCAGCAGCCGCGCCCCGAGCGGCCCCTCCCGCGGCTCGTCGAACCGCCCCGCCAGATCCTGCGCGGCACGCCTCAACGCGGCCTCGTACAGGCTGAGTTTGCCGGGAAAGTAGTGATAGACCAGCGGGCGCGAGATGCCCGCGGCGGACGCTATCTCGTCGATGGAGACGTCGTCGGGAGAGCGTTGGCTGAACAGTTCGAGGGCGACGCCGATCAACTGCTGCCGCCGCTCTTCCACTCCCATTCTGCGGCGCACCCCGGTAGTCATACGAACACCTTACCGATCGGATCCGGCCCCGAACGGACCGGACCGGCCAGCGGTGTTCACATATCCAGCACGAGACGCTCACTTCGTGCCCGCGATACGCAGATCAGCATCGAGTCACCGCGCTCCGCGTCCGTCAGCAGCTCGTCCCGGTGCTCCACCTCGCCCTCCAGCACCCGCTGCTCGCAGGTTCCGCAGAAGCCCTGCTCGCAGGAGTAGGCGGTGTCCGGCAGCTCGGCACGCACGGCGGCCAGCAGAGTGGAGTCGGCCGGCACCGTCAACGTCCGTCCGGTGCGCCGGAGTTCGACCTCGAAGGCGCCGTTGCCGTCGGTGGCCGTACGGGGTGCGAAGCGTTCGAGGCGGACCTGCGGGAACCGCTCCGCCACCGCCGCGATGAGGCCCTCCGGCCCGCAGCAGTACACGGCGGCCCCCTCGGGCGCATCCCCCAACAGGCCGTCGAGATCGGGCCGTCCGTCCTCGTCCTCGGCGACGACGGTCACCCGGTCGCCGCCCAGCTTGCCCACCTCTTCCAGGAACGGCATCGACGCCCGCGTCCGCCCGCCGTACAGCAGCCGCCACGGCGTACCGTCCCCGAGCGCTCGCAGCATCGGCAGCACGGGAGTGATCCCGATGCCGCCGACGACGAAGACGTACGAGGGGGCCTCGACCAGCGGGAAGCGGTTGCGCGGCCCGCGCACCTCGACGTGCGTTCCCTCCCGTACCCGCTCGTGCATCTCGCGCGAGCCGCCCCGCCCGTCCTCGATCAGCCGCGCGGCGACGGTGTACGACGAGGTGTCCGCCGGGTCGCCGCACAGCGAGTACTGCCGCACCAGCCCCGACGGCAGCACGAGGTCGAGATGCGCGCCGGGCGCCCAGCGCGGCAAGTCCCTTCCCTCCAGGCGCAGTTGTACGACGCCGTCGGCGACCGTCTCACGCGAGACGACCAGCAGCCTGAGGGCTCGCGACCGGGGCCGCCCGGACGTCGGGTTCTCCAGCGCGGGCATCGGCCACAGCGGCGAGGTCCGGATGCGGCGCCGCAGCGCCCGCCGGACCAGCACCGCGGCGCCCGCGACGACCGCGACGGTCCGCAGCCTCGGCATCACGCGGCTCCCCTCTCCGCCGCCGTGGCCGCGGGGGAGGAGGCGAGATAGGCGACGGCCTGCTCGGTGGAGCCCTCCTGCGAGGGGTGGTAGGTACGGCTCAGATACCGCGGGATGGACTTGAGCATGTCCCCGGTGGCCGGCAGGGTGCCTCGCCTGCCGCGCACGTAGAAGTCCCTGAGGCTCGCCCTGCCGTCGGCCAGCGTCGGGTCGTTCTCCATGAAGAAGCGGACACCGCGCCGCCACAGGAAGACCAGCGCCGTGAAGGCGGTGGCCCAGGTGCGCGCACGTCGCCGGTAGCCCCCGTCGAGGTGCAGGAACAGATCGAAGGCGACCGACCGGTGCTCGACCTCCTCGGCACCGTGCCAGCGCAGCAGGTCCAGCATGGTCGGATCGGCGCCACGGCGATCCAACTCCTCCGCATTCAGCATCCAGTTGCCGAGGAACGCGGTGTAGTGCTCGATGGCCGCGATGACCGCGACCCGCTCCAGCAGCCACCACCTGCGTGCCCTGCCGGGCGGCAGGGTCCGGTCGCCGAGCAGCTTCTCGAAGAACCAGTCGACCTGCGCCGTGTACGGCGTCGGATCGAGCCCGAGCTCCTTCAGGTGCGGCAGGACCTCGTCGTGGGCCTGTGAGTGCATCGCCTCCTGGCCGATGAACCCGATGACGTCCTCACGCAGCCGGTCGTCCCGGATCAGCGGCAGCGCCTGCTTGTACACGTGCACGAACCACCGCTCACCGGCGGGCAGCAGCAGATGCAGCACATTGATGGTGTGGGTGGTGAACGGATCCCCCGGCACCCAGTGCAACGGTGTGTCCTCCCAGGAGAAGGACACCTTCCGCGCCTTGAGGGCGACCCGCTCCGAGGCCTGCTTATGAGACATGGCGTCAATGTACTGACGGGTAGCGCCGAGGGAAACCCTTCGACGGCGACTCGTTGACACGAGTGTCAGCTAGAGGCCGCGGGTGGGCGGGGCTGCCCTAGCCCAGTCCGCCGATCGGCCGACCGTCGTCCAGGACGCCTTTGAGCTCGGCCCGTGCCCCCTGCTCTGCCCGTACCGCCAGCAGACCGCCCCGGGCGCTCGCCCGCACCCCGCCCGTCGTGCTGATCGACGAGGTCGCCCGGCTTCCGGCCGCGAGCAGATACCAGCTGCCCGTCTCCGACTTCCACAGCACGCCGGCGAGCACATGCGGGTCCTTCGCCCCGCACGCCGGCACGTTCTCCGCCTTCGCGACGATGGCCCCGTACGCCCCGCCCGGCGTGTGGAACTGAGCCAGTACCCGTGTCCCGCCACCCCGCCAGGTCTCGGCCCGCGTGCACACCCACTCCGCCGATCCCGCCTCGCCGGCGCCGGGCAGCGGCTGCCGGGCATACGCCCAGGCGTTGACGTTGCGCACACCCGCCGAGCGCAGCGAGCCCAGCGAGCAGGCGTACGGTGCCCACGCGCGCAACGCCTGTGCGCCGGACACCTCGTGGGGGGAGCCGGGCCGCCCGGTGGTGAGGCGGGCGGGGATCAGCTCACCGAGGTCGGTCGCCACGTGTGTACCGGTGGAGTCGGTCAACTGCAGCACGTTCCACGACGTGCAGGCGCCGGTCTGTGTCGCGGGGCCGGCCAGCGGCGCGGTGACACCGCCGGTCAGCTTGAGGCCCGTCGCGCCGGCGTCCGGCTTGAGCAGGTTCCGCTCGGCGGCCGTCGTCACCCAGGGCGCCGTCAGATAGCGGACGTTGCCGTCTGCCCGGTCCAGGACCAGCGCGCTCGCCTCGGACCGGCCGGCGTCGTCGACCCGCGCGAAGTCCAGGGCGGCGCCCTTCGTACCGTCCTTCGGCTCGGCGTACCGGGCGATGCGCAGACCGTCGTAGAGGATCACCACGCGTGCGCTGTCGACGGTCCCCGCGTACAGCAGCTGAGGCGGGCCGGAGGGGCCGCCGGACTGGGTGCCCGGGGTGGCGGAGACCTGGACGCTCTCGCCGGGGCGGGCCCAGACGGCGAGGGCGCGGCGCAGCAGGGCCTTGTCGCCGGTGAGATCGCCGCGGGCCGGCCAGACGGAGAAGTCGGTGCGTGCGGAGGTCTCCCAGGCGGTGGGGGCGACCCGGGCCAGCCCGGCCGGGTCGAGGGCGGCCTCGGCGGCCGGGTTCTGCGCGTACACGGGGGCGGCGGCGCCGTCGGGAGCCCAGCCGTCGCCGGGCAGTCCGAGCAGCGTCCCGCACACGGCGAGTGCCGCGGCGGCGGCGAGCCCGGCCTTGGTGTGCTGCCTGCGCCGCATCAGGTCGGTGGGCCGGGCCTGCAGCGAGCAGGGGTCGAACTCGGGGGAGTCGAGCAGCGGGTAGTGCGTGGCCGACACGTCGTCGGCCTCGCTCAGCGCCGCGTCCGGGTCGGCGCAGCCGGCGGAGTCGAGGATCGAATGTACGTCGTCGTCGGACAGCTCCTCCAGGCCACGCAGGACGTACACCGCACGGGCCGGCCCGGACAGGGCGGACAGGCGTTGGTCCAGGGCGAGTTCATCGGCTCCGCCCGAGCGCGGGAACAGGCGCAGGCCCCAGACCTGCGGGAGGAGCGGGGGCAGCTGGGAGCGCTTGGGGAACGCCGCGCGCCGCAACGGCAGGCCCGCCTCCAGTGCCGTACGCAACACCTGCAGACGGACGAAGGCGTACCCGGGGTCACCGTCGCGGCCGGTCGACTGGGCCGGGATCACGGGCGCCGGAGTCCGGCCTCTGGGCAGGGCGCGCTGGGTGAGGGCGTGTGCGGTCACCACGCGCCGGTTGCGCCCGAGGCTCGGCGGCAGTACCAGGTAGGCGAGCCGGACCAGCCGCGGGTAGTGCTCGACGAGCGCGGCCTCGGCCTGCTCGACGTCGACGACCGGGTCGGAGGAGGAAGGTGCGGGGCGCGGGGCGACATCCTGTGACTGCACGTTCAGCAAAACGAGCGAATCGTGGGATGGTCACCGCCACCCGGGTGGCGCAGTCCCCGCGTCAGTCCAGCGGCTCGACGAGCGCCCGCGCGTAGTTCGCCATCGACCGCTGGTAGCGGGGGAGATGCGGGGCCAGGGCGCCCAGGACCAGGGAGAGACCCTCGCGGTCCCGGCCGAGGCTGGACAGGCACAGCGCCAGGCACGCCCGCACCGCGTCGTCCAGCTCGTCTGAGGGTGCGTCCAGTTCGGGTGTCAGCAGCTTGACGCCCTCCTCGGCCTCCCCGATGTTCCGGAGCGAACTGGACAGCTGGATCTTGGCGCGGCGGCCCTTGTAGCCGCTGACCTGGCTGAGCCCGAGCGTCAGCGCCTCCCGGTACAGCGGAACCGCCCGGTCCGAGTGGCCCGTCGAGTCCCAGGCGCAGGCCCGCTCGAAGGGGCCGAGCGGACTGCCGTCCGGCAGCTCGGCGACGAGGGCGTCCACCGCGGCCCGGAAGTCGGCAGCGTCTTCTTCCGCATAGTCGTCGAAGCCTGCCCAGGTGGCGGCCACGCGATCTTCCCAGTCCTGGTTCACGGGCCATACCCTCGCACACCCGCACGCGCGGTCACACTGGATTTGAGTGCACCGCCCGGATTTGAGTGCACCGCGGCCCACAGCCGTATCGAAGGGGACGGGCCCGAGGGCCAGCAACGCGACCGGAGGAACAGATGAGGTTGACCCGACCGATGATCGCCGTGGCAGGCACCGCGGCCGCCCTGGCGCTGGCGGGCTGTGGATCCGGAAACAGCGACGCGGCCGCCAAGGTGCCGACGACCGCCACCGGCAGCCTGGAGAGCCTGGCCGCCAAGGCGAAGTGCAAGCCGGACATGCAGATCGACTCCGACGAGGTCCGCCAGGCCATCTGCAAGACCTCGGACGGCAAGTACGTCTTCGCCACCTTCGCCACCGACCGCGGCCAGCGCGATTGGATCAACGACGCCAAGGACTACGGCGGTTTCTACCTCGTGGGCCGCAAGTGGGTCGCCGTCGGCGACGACAAGGTGGTCAAGGCGCTGCAGGGCACGCTGGGCGGCGAGGAGGAGATCGGCACCAACCACAGCGCGCACACCGGCCACAGCGGCTGAACGCACGGCACAGAAGAAGGCCGGTGGCGGGAGATCCCGCCACCGGCCTTCTTCATTGCCTCACCGGCTCATTGCCTCACCGGCACTGCTTGCCGTTGTTGACGCAGTTGGCGATCGTGTTCGCCAGGTTGTTCTTGAAGACCGCGATGAAGTCGTCGTGGTCGGTGGCCGACTTGTGCAGCTGCTCCGGGAAGCCGTCGACCGCGTAGGCGTTCTTCACCTGGCCGTTCTGCAGGGCCGGCGGGTTGATCTTGTACACCAGGCGCATCGTCAGCTGTGGGATCGCCTTGAAGCCGTTCCCACAGGCACCGCTCGCCGGGTCCGCGAAGGCCACGTGAGTACGGTGGTTGGCGCTGTCGATGTTCTTGCCGTCCCAGCAGCTCTGGAAGGCGAAGGTGCGCACCACGTTGCTGCCCTGCGGGCAGATCGGGTACTGCTCCGTCAGCTGGACCTTGTTCTCGAAGCCGGTGCAGCTCCAGTGCGCGTTGGCGTTCGCCAGACCGTTGGTGGTGGTCTTGGCGTCACCGGTGATGATGCGCAGGAACTGCGGCATCGCGGTGACCTTGCTCTGCGGGTTGCCGACGTACTTGATCTGCGCCTGGACCGGCGTCAGGATCTTGCCGACGTTCCCTTCCTTGCCGCCGCCGTCCGCGTTCTGGTCGAAGTCCTGCGAGCCGTCCTGGATACGGACGACCGGCCAGTAGTACGCCGACAGGTCACCCTGGTTCTGGCAGCTGGTCTGGTCCGCGATCAGCGAGTCGTTCGTCGCGAACGCGTCGACCTTCTGGTTGCCGACGTAGTCGTGCAGGTGGTGCGCGCCGTTGGTCACGCCGGGCGCCACGATCACGTTGTCGGTGTTGTGGTTCTTGTTCGCGTTCACACCGCAGCTGGTGGTGAACGTGCCGGTCGAGGCCTGGCCGCCGTTGCGCGGCTTGCCCTGGACGTTCGCGGCGACCTTCGTGATGTCCACGAAGTCGGCCGCGACGGGACCGTTGCCGGCCTGGCCGCCGATGTTCTGGCCGGCGCCGGCCTGCCCGCCGCCCTGCTGCTGACCACCGTTGTTCTGGCCACCGTTACCCTGCTGCTGGCCACCGTTGCCCTGCTGCTGGCCGCCGTTGTTCTGGCCGCCGTTGTTGTTCTGGCCACCACCGGCGTTGGTCTGGTTCGCGCTCTGCGTCGTACAGGCGGCGAGAGCTCCCAGCCCGGACGCGTCGACCTGGCCGCCCACCCGCTGGATGTCGATCCGGATCCGGTCGAGGGTCGCGGACCGCTTTTCCTTGAGGGGGCCGACGATCGCGTTCTGCACGAAGCTGGCGTCCTGCGTCTGTGCCTGGCGTGTGGAAGCGAGTCGGGCGTAGGCCTCGGTGATCTGCTTGTCGAGGTTCGCCAGCTCCGTGGCCACACCCTGACGGGCCCTGTCGGGGACGTTCGTCAGCTTCTGCTGGACGTCCGGGCAGGCGATCGTGGCCACCTGGCCGGCGGCGGCCTTGGTCTGGTTCTGCCCCGAGTTGTTCGACTCGTGGGCCGAGGCGTAGAAGTTCGCCCAGATCAGCCCGCCCCCACCGAGCGCTAGGGCCGCCGATGCGGCTATGGCCTTGGTGGCCAGCGGCGTACGGCGCTTTCGTGTGTTGCGTACCATGGAACTCCTCTGACTTCCTTGCGGGCTTGGCGGGGCTTCTAGGCGCCCGACAGGAGTGAAGCGGCGCCCATTGATACGGGCGTGGCCCCAGGCGTGTTCAGCAGCCCCACAAACAAATCAGAGGATTACTCGGCCGATGAGCCCCAACAGCCGCCTGAACAGCGGAAGTTACGGAGAATACGCGGCCGTTCACCGGTCCTGGTCCAGATAGGCGAGGACCGCCAGAACGCGACGATTGTCATCATCCGACACCTCCAGGTCCAGTTTGGCGAAGATGTTGGAGGTGTGTTTGGCGATGGCCCGTTCCGTCACCACCAGCTGCCCCGCGATCGCCGCGTTGGAGCGGCCCTGCGCCATCAGCTCCAGCACCTCGCGCTCACGGGGCGTCAGCCGCCCGAGGGGCCGGTCGTCGGCCGCCCGCCGGGACAGCAGCTGCTGGATCACCTGCGGGTCCATCGCCGTCCCGCCCGCCGCGACCCGCCGTACGGAGTCGATGAACTGCTCCGCGTCGAACACCCGGTCCTTGAGCAGATACCCCACCCCGCCGCTGCCGTCGGCGAGCAGCTCGCGCGCGTACAGCTGCTCCACGTGCTGGGAGAGCACCAGCACCGGAAGCCCGGGTCTGTCCCGGCGGGCCTGCAGTGCGCACTGCAGCCCCTCGTCGGTGTGCGTCGGCGGCAGGCGTACGTCGACCACGGCGACGTCCGGCTCCAGCTCGGCCAGTGCCTGGCTGAGTTCGGGGCCGGACTCGACGGCCGCGGCGATCTCGAAGTCGTAGGCCTCCAGGAGCCGGACCAGTCCGTCGCGCAGCAGGAAGAGGTCTTCGGCTAGGACAACTCGCAAGGGATCTCCATGGTGACCATGGTGGGACCGCCCGCGGGACTGCTGACGGCCAGGACGCCGTCGAATGTACCCAGTCGCCGCTCGACTCCGGTCAGCCCGGAGCCCGACCCGATCACCGCACCGCCCTTGCCGTTGTCGGTGACGGAGATCCGCAGCATGCCCTCGCGGTGATGCAGGTCGACCCAGATCCGGTCCGCGCCGGAGTGCTTGACCGCGTTGGTGAGCACCTCGCTGATGGCGAAGTAGGCGGCGGACTCGACCGGTGCGTCCGCGCGGCCGCCCAACTCGACATTCACCTCGGTCGGGAGGGGCAGCCGGAGTGCCAACGCCCTGACCGCGTCACCGAGTCCGCGTTCGGCCAGGACCGGCGGGTGGATGCCGCGGACGAGATCGCGCAGCTCGCCGAGGGCGTCCACGGAGGACTGACGGGCCTGGGCGAGGAGCTGCTTGGCCTTCGCCGGGTCCTTGTCGAGGAGCATTTCGATGGTGCCCAGGTCCATGCCCATGGCGACCAGCCGGGCCTGCGCCCCGTCGTGCAGATCCCGCTCGATGCGGCGCAGCTCGGCGGCGGAGGTGTCGACGGCGTCACGGCGGGTCTCGGTGAGGACGCGGACGCGCTCGGCCAACTCGCTCTCACTCGCGCCGAGTACGGCTCGGGTGAGCCGGAAGTGGGTGGTCAGCATCCGCGGGGCCAAGGGCGAGGCGAGGGCGAGGATCGCGGCGGCCAGCACGCCGGCGCCGAGCGCGGAGGCCTGGTCGGTGACGTGCACGAAGCCGTACCAGTAGCCGCCGCTGTCCGACAACGGCCGCCACAGTCCGGCCGCCACGGCGAAGCCTTCGAGCGGGTAGAAGAGGACCACCGCCGGCAGCAGCGCCGTCACGAACCCCGCCGTCATGTCCACCTGCAGCCACCGCAGGTCCCGCCAGGTCGCCGGGTCGCGCAGCATCGCATACGCCCGCGTCCAGGGTTTGGCGTCCTCGGGGACCGGCCGGTACGCCGACGGGATCGACACCCCGCCCCACTTCGCCGCGAGCACCCGCCGCCGGTCCGCGAACGCCCGCACTCCCGTCAGCACCCGAGGCGTCGTGACGAGTCCGAAGCCGATCGGGATGAGCGCGATGGACACGAGGGAGAGTGTGAAGCCGAGAACCGCGCCGGGCAGGGACTCCAGGGCCAGCACGAACCCCCGCCCCGCCGCCAGAGCGACGGCCCGGGCCCTCGTGGTGAGAGAGCCGTTCTTCGTGTTGGTGTTCATGGCAGCCAGTCTGGCCGAGCGCAGACCGGCGGTCACTGGGCCGAGCCCCCCGGCCGAGGGGTGGTGCCACGTACACCCCGGGGCGAGAGGGCGCGGTCGACGACTACCCCGCCAGCACCTTGGCCTCCACTGCCGGGTCCAGTCCCACCGGGGGCCGGTCCGGGCGCTGTGGTGCCGTGCCGCCGATGTTTTGGAGCCAGCGCCAGGTGTCGGTCACGGTTTCGGCGACGGGCCGGCAGCGCAGCCCCGTCGCGAGCGCGCGGGAGACGTCCCCGCTGTGCAGGGAGTCGTGCTCCTCGCTGCCCGGCGGCACCCACACCGGCAGCTGGGTCCACGGCTCGATGCCCGCTCCGAGGACGGTCCCGGGGTCGGTCCAGCGCAGCTCCGCGTCCGAGCCGGTGACGGCGACGCACGCGTCGAGCAGCTCACCCATGGTGGCGTGCCCCTGCGCACTGACCAGGTTGTACGGCCCGCTCAGCTCCTGCTCCGCCGCGCCGAGGATCCACTCGGCCAGGTCGCGCACGTCGATGTACTGCACGGGCAGGTCCCGCGGTCCCGGGGCAAGTACGGGCCCGCCGCGCGCGATCCGGCCGAGCCACCACGGCAGACGGCCGATGTTCTCGTACGGGCCGAGGATCAGCCCGGCCCGTACGAGCACGGAACGGTCCGCGCCGAACGCCTCGACCGCGGCGATCTCGGCGCCCCGCTTGTCGCGCGCGTAGTCGGTCCTGTCCGCTTCGGGCTCGGCGCCCTCCACCAGCGGCGCGTCCTCGGTGTATCCGCGGGGCGAGGGCCACGCGTACACCGAGCAGCTCGATACGTACACATACCGTGCGGCGCGGCCCCGCAGCAGTCGCGCCGCCTCGTGCACGGCCCGGGGCGCCCCCGACCAGGTGTCGACGACGACGTCCCACTCGCCGTCCGTGAGGGCGGCGAGCCCGTCGGGCGTGGTGCGGTCGCCGTGCAGGGCCCGCACACCTGGGAGCGGTCGGTGCCGTCCCCGGTTGAGGACGCTCACGTCCCAGCCACGCCCGAGCGCCGCCTCCACGACGGCCCGTCCCGCGAACTCCGTACCACCCAGCACCAGAAGTCTCATACCGGTGAGCCTGCCCGGACCGGACGCGGGAGGGAACGGCAGTCTGCCGTCAGCAGAAGATCAGCGGCAGACCGGCGGCAGACCGGCGGCAGATCAGCAGCGGTGCGCGGCGGATCCGCGGCGGGTCAGCAGGTGGTCAACGGCCGGTCGGTGGGGTGTACTTGTAGCCGACCCGGCGCACGGTCTGGATCGTCGCGCGGTGCTCGACGCCCAGCTTGCGGCGCAGCCGGGCGATGTGGACGTCGACGGTGCGGCCGTCACCGACGTGGCCGTACCCCCACACCGTGGTGACCAGCTGGTCGCGGCTGTGCACCCGGTGCGGGTGCGCCACGAGGTGCGCGAGGAGTTCGAACTCCAGGTAGGTGAGGTCGAGTTCCCGTCCGTCCACCTCGGCCGTGCGCTGCACGGAGTCGATGCGGACGAGCGGGTCGCCGCCCTGGCCGGCGTCCGTGCCGCGGCCGATCAGGGTGTCGGTGCGGTCGGGCACCGCCACCGGCAGGAACGGCGGCTGCTGGTCGGCCGGTACGAGCACCAGGTAGCCGATCATCGGCGGCTGGCCCGGCAGGGTGGGCAGGGTGTGCTGCGGAGCCGGCAGCCAGGTGGCGCCGGGCGGCAGGAAGTCCGCCACGTCCACGACCTCGTCCCGGTCGACGGCGCGCAGTCGGTGCCGGGCGCCATGGGCCGGGGTGACGGTCGGGGCGGCGGTGAGGGTGGCGGAGGAAAGAGAACGAGTGGTCGCCATGAGAGGTCAGCTCTTTCGCGCGAGGAGTTCGTCGGGGAGGACGACGGGCCACGAGTTCGTGGTCGGGCTCGTCGAGGGACGTACGTCGTTTCGCGTCGGACGAAGGCCGGGGTGTACGGCTTTAGAGGGCCGGCGCGTTCATCGCGCGGCAACACACCCGGTCGAAGTCGTGGTGCTGACGGGAAGGCCAGAACGGCTCAAGGTCATGGCGACCCGTCGCGGTGTGGTTCTGGAAGCTGGCCATGGCTCCATTGAAGCAGACACTGCCCGTGGCGAGGAGCCTCCTCTCACTGCTTGGACGCCTCCTTGGTAGGAAACTGACGTTGCGGACCTCAGCCGGTCAGGCGTTTGTGCCAGGTCAGGGGTGTGACCTCGATCGCCTTGTCCGGATTGCCGTCCCAGTCCGTGGACAGCCCGGCGGCATCGAGCGCGGCGACGACCTCGTGGCCTACGGCCGTGGTGGTCCGCGCCGAGTCGTCGAACCCGCCGTAATAGAGCGTGAGTCCGCCGCCCTCCGCCGCGCCGCGGGTGCCCTGGTGGTGGAAGAAGACGAAGCCCCGCGCCCCCTGGACGGCGTCCGCCTCCGCACCTATCTCGGTCATGCCGCAGCCATGGCAGCAGGCGAAGTCCTCACGGGCGACGATGCCGGTGCGCTCCAGAGCCGTGAACGCCCGCTCCAGCCGGTCCGGGCCGGTCGGCGCCGTCCAGGCCTCCTGTGCGTCGACACGCTCCAGCCACAGCCGCTCGACGATCAGGCGGGCCTGGGCGGGGGAGAGCGCGTCCTCCATCAGGTACACGGTCTCGCGGACCAGCTCGTCGATGCCCAGGTAGCCGTCCTGGAGCAGCTCGCGCACATACCGCTCGGCACGATCCGCGGCCCGAGGGTCGAGTGCGGGCACCTCCTCGGGCGGTGCGAGCTCGTCGCGCCGCCAGGTGACGCCCGCGTCCCAGTCCTCCTCCTGCCGGGCCCAGCGCACCATCACGTCCGCGACGAGGCGGGGATCCGTCACCTCGGTCACCCACATGTACGGGACGGAGCCCGTGCGGTGCTGGAACTCGTAGACCCCGCCCGGCTCGTGCGCCACCTGGATGAAGACGCCCGGCCGGTCCGGTATCCGCTGGACGACGAGGAAGTGGTCGTCCGCACCGCCGATCCGGTGCACCAGCTCACCCAGCCGCTCGGCCGAAATCCGCGCGTGCGCCTGCCCGTTCTCGGTCCGGACCTTGACCGCAAGGCCCCCGTCGCTCTCCAGGTCCCCGTCGTTCGTCATGCCCTCGTTGATCCCCATGGCCCAACCCTCGCACGCACCACTGACAACGCGAGGGGGCGCCCACCGATCACGGTGGGCGCCCCCTCGCAGGAGTCGGGGCGGATCAGATCTGGCCGGCCTTCTCCAGTGCGGAGCAGCAGGTGTCCACGATCAGGCGCGTCACCAGGTACGGGTCCACGTTGGCGTTCGGACGGCGGTCCTCGATGTAGCCCTTGCCGTCCTTCTCGACCTGCCACGGGATACGGACCGAGGCGCCGCGGTCGGAGACGCCGTACGAGTACTCGTTCCACGGGGCGGTCTCGTGCAGGCCCGTCAGGCGGTCGTCGATGCCGGCGCCGTAGTTCTTGACGTGGTCGAGCGGCTTGGAGCCCTCGCCCAGCGACTCGGCCGCGGTGATGATCGCGTCGTAGGTCTCGCGCATCGCCTTGGTGGAGAAGTTGGTGTGCGCACCGGCGCCGTTCCAGTCGCCCTTCACCGGCTTCGGGTCCAGCGTCGCGGCGACGCCGAAGTCCTCGGCGGTGCGGTAGAGCAGCCAGCGGGCCACCCACAGGTGGTCGGAGACCTCCAGCGGGGAGACCGGACCGACCTGGAACTCCCACTGGCCGGGCATGACCTCGGCGTTGATGCCGGAGATGGCGAGGCCGGCCGCGAGGCAGTTGTCCAGGTGCGCCTCGACGATCTCACGGCCGAAGATCTCGTCCGCGCCGACACCGCAGTAGTAGCCGCCCTGCGGGGCCGGGAAGCCGCCCTTGGGGAAGCCGAGCGGGTAGCCGTCCTGGAAGAACGTGTACTCCTGCTCGATGCCGAAGATCGGCTCCTGCGCGGCGAACTTCTCGGCGACCTCGGCCAGCGCGGCACGGGTGTTGGACTCGTGCGGCGTCATGTCGATGTCGAGGACCTCGCACAGGACGAGGATGTCGTCGCCGCCGCGGATCGGGTCCGGGCAGGTGAAGACCGGCTTGAGGACACGGTCCGAGGAGTGGCCCTCGGCCTGGTTCGTGGAGGACCCGTCGAAGCCCCAGATCGGCAGCGCGTCCAGACCGGCGGGCCCGCCCGTGATGATCTTCGTCTTGGAACGGAGCTTGGCGGTCGGCTGGGTGCCGTCGATCCAGATGTACTCAGCCTTGAAGGTCACGAGCCACTTCCTTCGGGGTGTGTCTTACGCACTTGCGGGTGCTGCGGCACTGGGGCACCGCTCTTGTTGCCCGCGAGCCTGTCAACAGGCGATTTCCCGGCCATTGCTCGAATGTGAACCCCGTGTTACCTGCGGGTGCTGTGGCGCGACTCACGGTGTGAGAACGCGCGGACCGGTCACTCCCGCTCCGTCGCCGCCTCCGCCACCCCCTCCAGTACGCCTTCGAGGAACCCCCTGACGGCGGCCAGTTCGCGCTCGTCGTACACACGGAGCAACTCCGCCGCCCCGGCGATCAGCGGTCCGAAGGAGGCCCATCCGAGCTCGACCGCCTGCTCGGTCACCTCGATC
This sequence comes from Streptomyces sp. NBC_00461, assembly GCF_036013935.1. Lineage (NCBI taxonomy): Bacteria > Bacillati > Actinomycetota > Actinomycetes > Kitasatosporales > Streptomycetaceae > Streptomyces > Streptomyces sp. NBC_00461. The sequence goes on along the minus strand of NZ_CP107902.1, from coordinate 2,744,215 downwards.
AGAACCTTGCGCCGGTCTCCCTCGGCGCGCACCCTGCGCACATGCCCGGCGCGTTCCATCCGGTCGATGAGCGCGGTCGTCCCCGCCGAGTTCAGCCCGAGTGCCGCGCCGAGCCGCCCGGCCGTCGTCTCCTCACCCGCCCGCGAGGCGTCCATGAGGGCGATCAGGGCGCGTACGTCCGTGGGGTGCATGCCGTTGCGGCTCGCGAACCGGGCGCTGTGCAGGCCGAGTTCGACCGTCACCGCGCGCAGCAGATGGACGACCTCCATCTCGGGCCCAAGGTTCCGCACGACCGGCCTCCGCTCTATCATCTCGTTCATCGAGTATCTCGTTCAGCGAGATAATAAGGGAGGGGCAATGAGGCCCGCGTACGACATGGACGGCTTCCTGGAGGCGTACGACAAGGTCATGGGCAAGTGGCCCGCCGAGCGTGAGGCGATGACCGTCCCCACGCCCTTCGGCACGACGTACGTCAATGTCTGCGGCCCGCTGCGCGGCCCTGCGGTGGTCCTGCTGCCCGGTGGCGGCGGAGCCACCTCCGCCAGTTGGTACGCCCAGTCCGCCGACCTCGCCCGCACCCACCGCGTCTTCGCCGTCGACCTCCCCGCCTGCGCGGGCCGCGGAACCGAGGCCGGCGACCGTCACCCCCGTACGGTCGCCGACCTGGTGGCCTGGCTGGAGGCGGTCCTGGACGAACTCGGCCTGGAGGAGACGGACCTGGGCGGGCACTCGTACGGCGGCTGGATCTCTCTGCACTACGCACTGCACGCACGCGCGCGTGTGCGCCGCCTCTTCCTCCTGGACCCCGTCATGTGCTTCGCCGGCTTCCGGCCGGCGTACCTGCTGCGCGCCCTGCCGCTGATGCTGCGGCCCACGCCCGCTCGTGCCCGTGCCTTCCTGGAATGGGAGACCCGGGGAGCGACCGGGACAGTGGCTGGGGGAGCGACTGAGGGAGAGGCCGGGGGAGTGCTCCTCGACCCCGACTGGCTCCGTCTGCAGGAGGCGGCCGCCGGCTTCCCCTCCGTGTCGAAGCCGGTGACCGGCCCGCGCCCGGCGCCTGCCGCGCTGCGCGGACTGAACGCGCCGGTCCTGCTGCTCCTGGCCGGGAACAGCAGGACCCACGACGCGTGCAAGGTGGCACCGAGGGCGGATGCGCTGCTGCCGCGTGTCGAGACGGTCGTACTCCCGCATGTCTCCCATCACGCGCTGCCGCAGTCCGCACCCCCCGAACTCGGGCGCCGCCTCACGGAGTTCCTGAACGCCTGAACCTCACCCCACCTTCTCGATGAGCGCGCGTCGGATCAGGAACTTGCCGGGCTCCCGGACCTGTTCGAAGGCCGCGTTGTTGAGCAGGGCACAACTGCCGGACACCGAAGTGACCTTCACCGTCGTGGACTTGTTGTTGTCCAGGTTGGTGACCTTCAGCGTCGTCCCCGCCGGGAACTGGTTGCTGGAGGCGGCAGGCGCGCCGCCCTCGCCGGAGAGGGTGACAGTGGAGCCGTTGCACACCTGCTGTCCGGAGGCTGCGGCACCGCCCGCGTTCCCGCCCGCGTTTCCCGCGGGCGCCGAGGCGGTCTGCGAGGGCTGGGCTCCCCCTGCCTGCTGTCCCGCCTGCTGTCCCGCGCCGTTCTGCGCCGGCTGCGTCGCCTGGGAGTCCTGAGCCGACTCCCCAACAGCGCAACCGGACGCCTTCTGCTGGACCTTGATCTGCGCGATGACGGCCTCGCGGTTGGCGATCCGCGCCGCGGACTGGGCGTCCGGACTGGTCTTCTGCCCGTCGATGAACTTCTGGTTGTTGCCGAGGGCGGTCGCGAGCCCCTGGCAGACGTTCGAGTCCGCCGCGGACAATGTCCTGGGGCTCGGACTCTGCGCGGCGTTCGAGGTGCTCGCCATGACGAAGGCGCCACCTCCCGCCACCGCCGCCGCGCTCACCAGCAGCGCGATCTTCTTCTTCGTACCGAGACTTCTCCTACGCGACATGCGCGCCTCCTGAGAGGTAGGGGAGCGTACGCCGCTATGTACGAGATACCGAACGAGGTTACTCAGCGGTTACGGGAGTCACTGAAGTAACGTGCGTCACACAGGGGTTGGTGAGACGGTCAGCGGGACAGCGCATCCCTCACGGCGTCCTCCGAGCGCCCCACCACCGCCGTGCCGTCCTGCGCCGTGATGATCGGGCGCTGGATCAGCTTGGGGTGTTCGGACAGCGCCTTGATCCACCGGTCTCGCGAACTCTCGTCCCGCGCCCACTCCTTGAGGCCCAGGTCCGTCGCGTCCGCCTCCTGGGTGCGGGTGATGTCCCACGGTTCGAGACCGAGCCGGTCGAGTACGTCCCTGATCTCGTCCTCGCTCGGTACGTCCTCCAGGTAGCGGCGGACGGTGTAGTCGGCGCCCTCGGCGTCGAGCAGGCTGATGGCGCTGCGGCACTTGGAACAGGCCGGGTTGATCCAGATCTCCATGCACTCACGGTACGCGAAAACCCGTCCTCCACCTGCGTCACAGCGGCCCCGAAAGCCCTTGTGGCCAGGGGCTTTTGTCAGTGGTGGTTGCTAGAATAGAAGCAGTGTTCGAGGGAATCGCCGGGGTCGACGTAGTCCCCGATGAGCGCCCTGACCGCGACAGGAGGATGCCTGTGCCCGCTGCCGCACTGAAGCCGAAGCCTATGCAGTCCACAGCAAAGCGGCCCGTTCTGCTCGACCTGCCGTACGACCCCGTGGAGAAGCGCCCGCTGCCGCCGGGCCGTCCGCGCGACTGGTACGTCACGCACAACCGTCGCCTCAAGGCGATGCGGCTCGCGATCGCCCTGCTCGACTCGGGCGTGTACGTACCGAACCAGGCCCGCAACGAGACGATACGCAGCACCGCCGAAGTGATCGGCGTCCATCCACCGTCGGACACGACGTGCCACATGGTGCGAGCACTGATGCGTTACTCGCGCTGAGCCTGGGGGCTGCCGCCCCCGCACCCCCGCTTCGGCCTGAAGGGCCTCGTCCTCAAACGCCGGACGGGCTGGATGTGGCTGAGCCGAAATCAGCCCCTCCGGCGTTTGAGGAGCGGGGGTCCGGGGGCCGGCCCCCGAGACGGGACGCACTACCCCGCCAACTCCTTCTCCACCGGCGTCCGAAACCGCGGCGTCACCTTCGTGGTCCCCAACCACCCTTGCAGCCGCTGCACCTCGGCACCGATCGCCGCCTCCGCCTCCCGCCCCACCCCGGAGGGCACCAGCACCCGCCACACGATCTCCCCGTCCAGCCGCTGGGCCCAACCGCCCACCACCCGCCCGTCCCACCACACCGTCGGCCCCACGTTCCCGCTCCTGTCGAACAGCAGCGGCCGCAACTCCGGTGCCAGATACCAGTCCCGCTCCCGCCACCCCATCGCCGCCGGGTCAAGGCCGGGCAGCAGTGCGGCCCACGGCTGCGCGGGCCCGGCCACCGGCTCGACGTCGCCGTCGACGACGTACCCCGTGCCCTCGTCCAGTGCCACAGACCGCGCGCCGATCGCCGCCAGCGCGCGCCGGACGTCCGTCACCTTCCACCCCGTCCACCACTTCAGGTCGTCCTCCGTGGCCGGCCCGCACGCCGTGAGCCACCGTCCGAGCAGCGCCGCCTGCGCCTCGGCCACGTCCAGTTCGGGATGCGGGGGCGCCACTGCCCAGCGGAACTGGCTGGACGTCCACGACCCGAGCGGCCGCCCCCGCACGACCCTGCCCTCCACGCCCAGCACCCTCAGCAGCCGGGTCGAAACGGTGTGCACGCCCTCGTAGCTCTTCCCGGCCGCGTACGCGAACTGTTCCCTCAGGCGCGGTTCGTCCTGCGCGAGTTCGGCCGCCGTCGCCTGACCGCGCCGCGTCAGCGCCGCCAGCGCCGACTCCTCGACCTCCTTCAGCCAGGCCGCGTCCGGTGCCCCGGCCTTCGCCATGTCCTTGAGCAGCGAGGTCCGCTCCCGGGCGGCGACCGCGAGGCCGGTGGAGGCGTGCACGACGGCGGTCAGGTCCGTGGGGAACACGAACACGGTGTGCCGCATGCCGTGCATCCGGACCAGGGAACGGTCCGTGTACAGGGCGCGCTCCGTCTCCGGCACGGTCGTCGCCGCGTCCGCGAGCCGCGCGCCGACGGCCAGATACACCGTCGCCGGGTCCGTGCCGTGCAGCGCGACCAACGAGCCGGCGACCTCCTCCGGGCTCCCCGCCCGCGCTTCCGGCGCCAGCCGCTGCCGCAGAGCCAGCCGAGCCCGCCGCTCCGCCGCCCCGATGTACCGCACGCCGTCACCCATCCCGGCCTCCTGCCTCCTCGTCGCATCACCCGTGATCCCATCTTGCAGGAGGCCACTGACAACGGGCCGTGGAGCCGGGAAGAGAAAGACGGCCCAAGGGTCTCGGCATACGTGCGCCCAACCGGACGCCCGTCACCCGATCGCCGTGTCCGGCATGCGCGCACCCCCGCACCCGCCTTCACTGCGATCAAGAGGGCGGCGGAACCCGGGCGACGACCGCGCAGGGGCGGCGGAACCGGACCGCCCCGTGCGGACACGGCCGGCAGCGGGAGGCGTGATGGACAGGCGCGGCAAGCGGTGGTGGACGCCATGAGTACCCCTGCCTCACGCGCCGACCGCGGCAGGGCCGCCCGCCGCCGCGTCGCCCGTTCCGCGCACGCCGCGTGGATACCGCCCGTCGACCGGCCCGACCCCGTCGCCGTACTGGAACGGCAGGGCCGCGACCGGCTGCCGGAACTGCTGCCGATCCGGTACGGGCGGATGGCCGCGTCACCCTTCGCCTTCCTGCGCGGCTCGGCCGCCGTGATGGCCACCGACCTCGCGTCCCGGCCGCACACCGGGCTGACCGTGCAACTGTGCGGCGACGCCCACCTGCTGAACTTCGGCCTGTACGCCTCCCCGGAACGCGCCCTGCTCTTCGACCTGAACGACTTCGACGAGACGTTCCCCGGCCCCTTCGAGTGGGACGTCAAACGCCTCGCGGCCTCCGTCGCCGTGGCCGCCCGGACGAACGGGCACGCCGAGGCCAAGGTCCGCCGATCGGCGCTGGAGGCGGTGGCCGCGTACCGGACCACCGTGCGGCGGCTGGCCCGGCGGGGCGAACTCGCCGTCTGGTACGAGCGCATCGACGCCGAGAGCCTGCTGCCCCTCGCCCGCTCCGCCAACCGCCGCGGACAGGTTGCCTCCAGCCTCACCCGGGCCCGCCGCCGCACCAGCCTGCACGCCGTCGGCAAGCTCACGGAAGTGGTCGACGGACGCCGCCGGATCGTCCAGTACCCACCGCTCCTCGAACCCGCCGGCGCCTCCGACATGGCGTCGCTGCGCAAGATCTTCAGCGACTACCGCTCCACCCTCTCCGAGGAGCGCCGCCTCCTCCTGGACCGCTACCGCTTCGTGGACGCCGCCCGCAAGGTCGTCGGCGTCGGCAGCGTCGGCATGCGGTGCTTCGTCGTGCTGCTCACCGGACGCGACCAGGACGACCCCCTGTTCCTGCAGATCAAGGAGGCGCGGAAGTCCGTACTGGAAGAGCATCTGCCGACCGGGCCCTTCGTCCATCCCGGGCATCGGGTCGTCGCAGGTCAACGGTTGTTGCAGACCGCCAGTGACGTCTTCCTCGGATGGATGTCGGGGCCGCAGGGGCGTGCCTACTACTGGCGGCAGCTACGCGACATGAAGGGCTCCGCGGACGTCGCGGGGATGAAGCCGGCCGACCTCCTGGCGTACGCGCGGCTGTGCGGCACCGCCCTGGGCCGTGCCCACGCCCGCTCCGGCGACCGCATCGCGATCGCCGCCTATCTGGGCGGCGCCGACACCTTCGAACAGGCCGTCGCCGACTTCGCCCTCCACTACGCGGACCAGAACACCGCCGACCATGCCGCCCTGGGCGCGGCGATCGCGGCCGGCGTGATCGCGGCGGCCCCGGAAGTGTGACTCCGAACTGCCCGCTGTTCGATTCGCATACCGCCCCGGGCGGGACAACGGTGAGCGTACGATGCCGCCATGGCCACCGATCCGCGCGCCGAGGCGCACCAGGCCGCGGACATGGTCTCCGTCCACCTCGTCCGTCCGGTGGCCGACGCACGGGAACTCATCAAGGCACGCGCGTTTGCCGAGCGCTCCTCCGCTCACTCAGTGGCACAGCGCATCCTCCAGGGCGACGCGGGCCCGCCTCGCCCACGGGAGGCGGATCTCCGCCACGGCGAAGGGAGTTCAGCCGATGAGCACGATGTCCCACGCGCCGCAGCGGGTGGCGCAGGCGTTCGTCGACCTCGCCGCCAGCCCGGTCACGGAGGCCTCCGATCCGGCCGGGCTCCTCGCCGCCCTCGCCGCGCGCGGAACCGAACTGCTCGGTGACTGTGCGGTGATCGTGCTGTACGGCTCCGACGAGAGTGCCCGCGCCGAGGTCGCCGGCACCGGCGACGAGCTGATGGGCCTGGCGCGTGACGCCGTCGGCTGGGGTGAGGGACCGGGCCCGGAGGCCCGCCGCACCGGCCGGCCCGTGCCGGACACCGCCCTCGACGGCGACCGGGCCCGCCGCGACTGGCCGCGCTACACGGGCCGGGCCCTGGAACTCGGCTACGGCCGGGCCGCCGCCCTGCCTCTGCACGTCGGCCAGGACACCCTGGGCGCCCTGGGGCTGCTGGGCCCCGTCGGCATGCCGATGGACCGCGAGCTTCTCGCGCTGGGCCAGTCACTCACCGACGCCGCCGGCTGGAACCTGGAACGGGACCGGTGCCTGCGCCGGACCCGTGCCCTGGCCGACCAGCTGGGCGAGGCCCTGACCAGCCGTATCGTCATCGAACAGGCCAAGGGCACGCTCGCGGCCCGGCTCTCCATCTCGGTGGACGAGGCCTTCGGCGTCCTGCGCTCCCACTCCCGCTCCCACCGCCGCCGTCTGGCGGACGTGGCCCGGGAGGTCGTGGACCGGAAACTGGACCTACAGGCCGAGTAGCCGGGTAGGGGCGCAGGGGGATTCGGCGCCCCCGTACCCCACGTCCGAAGAAAACCGGATGCACTCCCCGTGACCGGCTCCCTACGCTGGACAAGCACGGCGGAGCTGCCCACCACTGCTTTGCGCAGGACCGGCATCACCCCGCTGACGCGGGGCTACTCTCTACGCACCGACGGACGGACGCCCGTCCCCCAGCGCCCCGTCGGGACGACCCACCATCACCGCTCGATCAACCACGCCCACGGAGGCCCGTCATGGGCACCATCTTGATATCCGGGACCGTCGTCCTGGCGCTCTTGGGATTCGGAAACCACGTCTGGTGGCTGGCCGCGGCCGGAGTCCTCTTCCTGTACCTGCAGTACGGTCGGGACCGCTCAGCCTCGCGGCCCTCGTCGCAGGGGGGATCCTCGTCGGCGTCCGTGCCGGCCTCGTACGAGGCCTACCGCAAGCGCCGTGACCAGCAGGCGAAGTGGGAGCGCCGCTACCGCCGCGAGCGCCCCCTGGAGACCCGTCGCCAGGAGCGAGAGAAGAACAAGTAGGACCGGCGAAGGCGCGCGTACCGGCGAAGGCGCACAGGCCCTACAGGCCGGGCGCGCCCCACACCGGGAACCAGCGGCTCAGGTCCTGCTCCATCCGCAGGTCGTCGGCGAGTGCCGCCTTCACCTGCAGCTCCAGCGCGTTGTCACGCCGCTGCCCCTCACCGGGCAGCGGCGCGAACGGGTAGAACGTGCCGCGCTTGTAGAGATAGACGAGCGCGAGCCGTCTGCCTCCCTCGCCCTGGAAACCGGCCAGGGAACACAGCAACTGTGGCCCGAAGCCGTTCACCTCCATCGAGCTGTTCACCGCGTGCAGATCGTTGACCAGCTCCGACAGCTGGTCGGGGGAGCGGCGGGAGACCAGCCAGGAGTAGCCGAACTCGTCCTGGCGCAGCTCCACCGGAGGGCCGTCCCGGTCCGCGTCCGCGTCCAGCAGGGCCTGGACCTCCCGGTGCGTCTGCTCGAAGGCCGAGCCCTCGACCGTGGCGAAGCACACCGCGCCCGTGCCGGTCGGCGTGAAACCGGCGGCGGCCTCAAGGGTCACGGCCGCCGACGGCAGCGCGAAGAGCCGGTCCAGATCGGGCAGGGCCGGTTTCGTACGGCCGAGCAGAATGTCCAGGAGCCCCATGCATCAGCCCTTTCCGGGGGTGGCCGCCTCACCCAACTCGGCGGAGATCCGCCCCAGTTGGTCGAGCCGCTGCTCCAGGCTCGGGTGCGTGGAGAAGTACCGCTCGATGCCGGGCTCCTTGCCGGTCGCCGGGGTGAAGTAGAAGGCGTTGAAGGCCTGGGCCGTCCGCAGGTCCTTGGTCGGGATCCGCGCGATGTCTCCGGACACCTTGGTCAGCGCGGAGGCCAGCGCCGAGGGCCGCCCGGTGAGCAGCGCCGCCGCCCGGTCCGCGGCCAGCTCCCGGTACCGAGACAGCGCCCTGATGAGCAGGAAGCTGATCGCGTACACCGCCGCGGACACACCCATCACGGCGGCGAAGATCATCGCGGTGTTCTGGTCCCGGCGTCCGCCGCCGAACAACTGCGAGTAGAAGGCGAACCGCACGATCAGTCCCGCGATCACACCGAGGAACGACGCGATCGTGATCACGGCGACGTCCTTGTGCGCCACGTGGGACAGCTCGTGTGCGAGCACGCCCTCCAGCTCCGCGGGCTCCAGTCGCCGCAGCAGCCCGGTCGTCACACAGATCACGGCGTGATCGGGATTCCGCCCGGTCGCGAACGCGTTGGGCATGTCCATCTCGGACACGGCGACCACCGGCTTGGGCATGTCGGCGATCGCGCACAGCCGGTCGACCACCGCATGCAGCTCGGGATACTCCTCGCGCTCCACGACCCGCCCGCGCATGGCGAACATCGCGATCCGGTCGGAGAACCAGAACTGCGCGACGAACATCGCAGCCATCAGCGCGACGACCAGCAACCAGGACTTGAGCAACACGATCAACGCGGCGAAGAACGCCACGTACAGCAATCCGAGCAGGAACATCGTGACCGTCATCCGCACGGTCAACCGCCGGTCGCTCCGGAAGCGGCTTTGCATCTGCCTCACCCCGCAGTCAGGCACTCGTCCCACTGCCAGTGTGCACCCGGCCACTCCCATGAAGTGGTCGCGATCGGCCCTAGGAGCTGCAAAGGCCCCGATCTAGTAGGGCGCCCGGAACCGTGCGTACCCCAGCAGCAGGATGATCGCGGCGACGCTGCCCAGCACGATCGCCGTCGACACCCACGACGACCGGCGTGGAGCGGCCGGCTCGGGGTCACCGCGGAAGGGCACCGGCTCGGGCGGGTTCTCCTTCCAGCGCGCCGCGAGCATCCGCGCCCGAGCCGAGGGCTCCTTGTGGTCGGCGCTCTCCGCCCACCTGAGGTCGAACTCCCGCTCAGCGTCGTCCTGTTCGGACATCCCGGCTCTCCCCGTTGTCTCTGTCGAAGTCCACTGCATCGAACAGCAGTGCCAGAGCATACGACGACGCCCCCGCCCTGCAAAAGCAGGAAACGGGGGCGTGGCCGAGCGGCCTACGGGCCGATCACACGTCGAAGTAGAGCTCGAACTCGTGCGGGTGCGGACGCAGCTGCAGCGGGGCGATCTCGTTCGCGCGCTTGAAGTCGATCCACGTCTCGATCAGGTCCGGCGTGAAGACGTCGCCCGCGAGCAGGAACTCGTGGTCGGCCTCCAGGCGGTCGAGGACGGCCGGGAGCGAGGTCGGGACCTGCGCGACGTTCGCGTGCTCCTCGGGAGCCAGCTCGTAGAGGTCCTTGTCGATGGGCTCGGCCGGCTCGATCTTGTTCTTGATGCCGTCCAGGCCCGCGAGCAGCAGCGCGGAGAAGGCCAGGTACGGGTTGCCGGAGGAGTCGGGCGCACGGAACTCGACGCGCTTGGCCTTCGGGTTCGAGCCGGTGATCGGGATACGCATGGCCGCGGAGCGGTTGCGCTGCGAGTACACCAGGTTGATCGGCGCCTCGAAGCCCGGGACCAGACGGTGGTACGAGTTCACCGTCGGGTTGGTGAAGGCCAGCAGCGACGGGGCGTGCTTGAGGATGCCGCCGATGTAGTAGCGGGCGGTGTCCGACAGGCCCGCGTAACCGGCCTCGTCGTAGAACAGCGGCTGGCCGCCGGTCCACAGGGACTGGTGGACGTGCATGCCCGAGCCGTTGTCACCGAAGATCGGCTTCGGCATGAAGGTCGCGGTCTTGCCGTTGCGCCAGGCGACGTTCTTCACGATGTACTTGAAGAGCTGCAGGTCGTCGGCCGCGGCGAGCAGCGTGTTGAACTTGTAGTTGATCTCCGCCTGGCCGGCGGTGCCCACCTCGTGGTGCTGGCGCTCGACCTGGAGACCGGACTTGGCCAGCTCCAGGGAGATCTCGGCACGCAGGTCGGCGAAGTGGTCGACCGGCGGGACCGGGAAGTAGCCGCCCTTGTAGCGGACCTTGTAACCACGGTTGTCCTCGAGGGCGCCGGTGTTCCAGGCGCCGGCCTCGGAGTCGATGTGGTAGAAGGACTCGTTCGCGCTGGTCGCGAAGCGCACCGAGTCGAAGACGTAGAACTCGGCCTCGGGACCGAAGTACGCGGTGTCCGCGATACCGGTCGACGCGAGGTAGGCCTCGGCCTTCTTCGCCACGTTGCGGGGGTCACGGGAGTACTGCTCGCCCGTGATCGGGTCGTGGATGAAGAAGTTGATGTTGAGCGTCTTGTCACGGCGGAAGGAGTCCACGCGCGCGGTCGACAGGTCGGCGCGCAGGGCCATGTCGGACTCGTGGATCGCCTGGAAACCGCGGATCGACGAGCCGTCGAAGGCGAGCTCCTCGTCCGGGTCGAACGCCTCGACGGGCAGCGTGAAGTGCTGCATGACGCCCGGCAGGTCGCAGAAGCGGACGTCGATGAACTTGACGTCCTCGTCCGCGATGAACTTCTTGGCCTCGTCGGCGTTCTGGAACATCCAGCTCCTCCTACTCCCGACCGCCTCGCCGGGGTGGTAGTTCGTTCGTGCGGCCAGTGCGGTGGCACACGCTGGCCCCGACACTAGGGACGCGTGATTTCTCGGGCGTGACCCATTTGTTTCGCTCAAGTTAACCGGACCCGGCCCCGTGTACCCCACCTGTCCGGATCGCGAAACGCCCGCAGTACCGTGGACGGGTGGAGAACAGGGATGCAATCGGCTCGTGGCTCTCGGGCCCCCGCGCGGCCGCAGAGGAAGCCGGTGTCGACTTCGGATACCCGGGTCAGCAGCTCGGCCTGCCGCAGGAGGGGCCGGGCTCCATCGCCCGCCCGGGCCGCCGGTTCGGTGCGCTGGTCGTCGACTGGGCGCTGTGTCTGCTGATCGCATACGGCCTGATCACGCACGGCTATGAGCGGGCGACCGGCAACTGGGCCCTGCTCGTCTTCTTCCTGCTCGGCGTCCTGACGGTCGGCACGATCGGCTTCACCCCGGGCAAGCGCCTCTTCGGCCTGCGCGTGGTCGCCCTGGACACCGGCCGCCCCAGCCCCCTGCGGGCCGCCCTGCGCACGGCCCTGTTGTGCGTGGCCATCCCGGCCCTGATCTGGGACCGCGACGGCAGGGGCCTGCACGACCGCCTCGCGCGCACGGTCGAGGTCCGTATCTAGGCCGAGGTCCGTATCGAGCGCGTACGACGAGCACGTACGACGAAGGGGGCGCCGGAGTGATTCTCCGGGCGCCCCCTTCGTCGTACGTGCTCGTCGGCTTCCATGAAGCTCGTGCCGGGAGGTCAGCGGGCCTTCGGGCCGCCCTTCGGCAGCTTCATGCCCTTGGGCATCGGCCCCTTGGGCAGCGGCATGTTGCTCATCAGGTCGCCCATGGCACGGAGCCGGTCGTTCGTGGCCGTCACCTGCGGACCCGTGAGGACGCGCGGCAGCTTCAGCATGGTCGTCCGCACCTTCTTCAGCGCCACCTGGCCCTCGCCCGTGCCGACCAGGATGTCGTGCACCGGCACGTCCGCGACGATGCGGTTCATCTTCTTCTTCTCGGCGGCCAGCAGGCTCTTCACCCGGTTCGGGTTGCCCTCGGCGACCAGGACGATGCCGGCCTTGCCGACGGCCCGGTGCACCACGTCCTGGCTGCGGTTCATCGCCACCGCGGGCGTCGTCGTCCAGCCCCGGCCGATGTTGTCCAGTACCGCCGCGGCCGCGCCCGGCTGGCCCTCCATCTGCCCGAAGGCCGCCCGCTCGGCCCGGCGCCCGAAGATGATCGCCGTTCCGAGGAAGGCGAGCAACAGGCCCAGGATCCCGAGATAGATGGGGTGACCGATCAAGAAACCGATCGCGAGGAAAACACCGAAGATGCCGATGCCGACAGCCGCGAGTACAAGACCGATCTTCTTGTCGGCCTTGCGGGTCATCTTGTAGGTCAGAGCGATCTGCTTCAGTCGCCCGGGGTTCGCAGCGTCCGCTGCCGTGTCCTTCCTCGCCATGCCGTGAAGTCTACGTGGCCCGGGGACCGCCGTACGACGGCAGTGCCCCGAGGGCGGGATTCAGGGGCGGGGGACGAGCGTCTGGTCCAGGACGCGCTGGGCCTCGACCCGGTCCTTTGCTCGGCGGCGGTCCTCCAGGACGGAGGTCCAGGCGTTGCGACGGGCGGTGCGCTGGCCGCTGCTCATGAGCAGCGATTCGACTGCACGCAGTGCAGTGGTGAACGACGGGATTGCGGTGGCGCGAACCGGCGCGGCCTGCATGGTGGAGGTCCCCCCTCGGGATACGGGCACGGGGTGCGGGTGTACGTGGCGTGAGTCCAGCGTCACTGATTGGTGTTACCAGGGCGTGACCGACCGGTCAAACACCCATGAAGCCTTGATGCGACGAGCGAAAACGTTGACGCGGCCCTGACGGCGCCCTCATCTGCGAGGACGGTCAGGACCGCGTTGAATCAGCCGTTACCAGCGGGTAGTTTCTTGTGTGCAGGTTCACACGTAGAGGTGGCACTCCGTGCCATTCGGCCGACGGGCCGGGTGCCCCTCAGACGGCCTGCGAGGCGACGTGGGTGTCCTGCCGCGGAGCGGCCGACTGACGCAGCTCGACCGCCATCTGGTACAGCCGCCCGGCGCGGTACGAGGAACGCACCAGCGGCCCGGACATGACCCCCGAGAAGCCGATCTGCTCGGCCTCCTCCTTCAGCTCCACGAACTCGTGCGGCTTGACCCAGCGCTCGACGGGGTGGTGACGCACGGACGGACGCAGGTACTGCGTGATGGTGATCAGCTCGCAGCCGGCCGCGTGCAGCTGGCGCAGCGCGTCGCTGACCTCCTCGCGGGTCTCGCCCATGCCGAGGATGAGGTTCGACTTGGTGACGAGGCCGTAGTCGCGGGCGGCCGTGATGACCTGCAGCGAGCGGTCGTAGCGGAAGCCGGGGCGGATGCGCTTGAAGATCCGCGGCACGGTCTCGACGTTGTGCGCGAACACCTCGGGGCGCGAGGAGAAGACCTCTTCGAGCTGCTCCGGAACCGCGTTGAAGTCGGGGGCGAGCAGCTCCACCTTCGTCCGCCCGTCCGCCCGCTCGGCGGTCTGCGCGTGGATCTGGCGGACCGTCTCCGCGTACAGCCAGGCGCCGCCGTCCTCCAGGTCGTCGCGGGCGACGCCGGTGATGGTGGCGTAGTTCAGGTCCATGGTGACCACGGACTCGCCGACACGGCGCGGCTCGTCACGGTCCAGCGCCTCGGGCTTGCCGGTGTCGATCTGGCAGAAGTCGCAGCGCCGGGTGCACTGGTCGCCGCCGATGAGGAAGGTGGCCTCGCGGTCCTCCCAGCACTCGTAGATGTTGGGGCAGCCGGCTTCCTGGCAGACCGTGTGCAGGCCCTCGCTCTTCACGAGGTTCTGCATCTTCGTGTACTCGGGGCCCGTTTTCGCCCGGGTCTTGATCCACTCGGGCTTGCGCTCGATGGGGGTCTGGCTGTTGCGGACCTCCAGGCGCAGCATCTTGCGTCCGTCGGGTGCGACTGCGGACACGATGGGCTCCCTAGCGATTGATTCTTCGGCGTCACCCAGGGTACGCCCGTCGATTTAGTGGCCCGGCGTCGGTGCTGGCCTGCTGGGGCTGCCGCCCCCAGACCCTCGCTTCGGCCTGAACGGCCTCGTCCTCAAACGCCGGACGGGCTGATGTGTGCCGGCGTCTTCTCGATGTCCCGTGGCTTCAGCTCGGCGTTCTCCAGTACGTCCCGCAGATGCCGCTCCACCACGGGCAGCACCTCCGCGATCGTCACGTCGCGGCCCAGCTCGTCGGCCAGTGACGCGACGCCCGCGTCGCGGATGCCGCACGGGATGATGCGGTCGAACCACTTGTTGTCCGGGTTCACGTTGAGGGCGAAGCCGTGCATCGTGACGCCCTTGGCCACGCGGATGCCGATCGCCGCGATCTTGCGGTCCTCGCGGCGCTGGCCGGCGTTCGAGGGGGCGTACTCCGGGCCGTTCATGCGCGGGTCGAACTCCTCGTCGTGCAGACGGGGGTCGAAGTCGAGGGACAGCCCTCCTGGCGTCGGACGCTGCTCGACCGGGTCGCCGAGGATCCACACGCCGCTGCGGCCCTCGACGCGCGCGGTCTGCACCCCGAACTCCGCGCAGGTGCGGATCAGTGCCTCCTCCAGGCGCCGCACATGGGCCACCACGTCCACCGGGCGCGGGAGCTGCTGGATGGGGTAGCCCACCAGCTGGCCCGGGCCGTGCCAGGTGATCTTGCCGCCGCGGTCCACGTCGATGACGGGAGTGCCGTCGAGGGGGCGCTCGTTGTCCGCGGTGCGCCGGCCCGCCGTGTACACGGGCGGGTGCTCCAGGAGCAGCACGGTGTCGGGGATCTCGTCGGCGAAGCGCGCCGCGTGCACCCGGCGTTGCTCGTCCCACGCCACCTGGTAGTCGACGGCCTCGGCGCCGAATCCCATCCGGACGAACCGCAGCTCACTCACGGCAAGCGCCTCCCTGGAAAGTAGTAAGGCACGAAACGTGCCTACGCCACTGTACGACCGGCCGTCTCGCGTCAGCCCCGCGGGCAATCCTCACACGATCGGATGAACGAACGGCGAAATGTGCGATCGACTGCTCACTCTCCGCTACATTCGCGCCGTTCGCAGAGGCCATAAGGGCTGCTCACAGGCAATCCGGGCGCAACGGGGCCGACACCGGCACCGGAGGTCCGAAAGGCAGGAGACCGCACCGCAGATGACGGAACGACCCGCGCAGCGCACTCTCAACCGTCAGCTCGCCGCGCTCATCGCAGAAGCCGGGTTCTCCAACGCGGGTCTCGCCCGTCGAGTCGACCAGCTCGGTCTCGAACACGGGCTTGATCTTCGATACGACAAGACGTCGGTCACCCGCTGGTTGCGCGGGCAGCAGCCACGCGGCACCACTCCCGCCCTGATCGCCGAGGTCTTCACCCGCCGTCTCGGCCGCCGTCTCACCGCCCAGGACCTCGGCCTCGACGCCTGTGCGCCGGTCTACGCCGGGCTGGAGTTCGCCGCCACCCCCGAGGAGGCCGTCGACATCGTCGGAGGCCTGTGGCGCAAGGACTCCGGCTCGCACGCCGAGCTCCGCAAGATCGCGTTCACCCCGGCCGGCCTTGTCGTGCCCAGCCGTGACTGGCTGATCGGCCGCGCCGACGACAGGGTCGCCCGGGGCGAACAGCCCATCCGTGTCCCCGCCCAGGGCCGCCCGGTCGTACCCCGCCAGCGTGGTCAGGCCGAACGCGGCCCCGGCCAGCGGGTCACCTCCGGCGACATCGCCGCGCTCCGCTCGGTCGGCGAACTGTTCCGCACCCTCGACAACATGTACGGCGGCGGCCACGCCCGCCAGGCCCTCGTGCGTTACCTGGAGCACGAGTGCGAGCCGATGCTGCGCGGCACCTACGGCGAGCAGACCGGCCGCCGGCTGTTCGGCGCGGCCGCCGACCTGACGCGGCTGGCTGGCTGGACGTCGTACGACATCGCCGCGCACGGGCTCGCCCAGCGCTACTTCGTGCAGGCGCTGCGGCTCGCGCAGGCGGCGGGGGACCGGGCGTACGGCTCGTACGTGCTGGTCACCATGAGCCGCCAGGCCGTGTACCTCGGGCACGGGCGGGAGGCCGTGCAGCTGGCGCGCGTGGCCCAGCAGGGCGTGGGCACCAACGCCCCGCCCGTCGTACAGGCCCTGCTGCACTCCGCCGAGGCGCGCGGGCACGGCGTGCTCGGCGAGGTACGCAACTGCACCGCCTCGCTCGTCCGCGCCGAACGGGCGCTGGAAACGGCCCGCGCCGGTGACGAAGTCCCGTACTGGGCGCGGTTCTTCGACGAGGCGCAACTCGCCGACGAGTTCGGGCACGCGCACCGTGACCTGCAGCAGTTCCGTGCGGCGGCGCAGCACGCCGAGCGGTCGCTCCAGCTGCGGGCTCCCTCCTTCGCCCGCAGCCGGCTGTTCTGCCGGGTGGTCCTCGCCTCCGCCCGGCTCGGGCTGGGTGAACTGGACCAGGCCTGTCAGCTCGGTGCGGAGGCCGCGGGGGCTGCCGCGGAGATGCGGTCCGTGCGGGCGATCGAGTATGTCCGGGACTTCGAGCGGCGGTTGGAGCCGTACAAGGACGCGGCGCCGGTGCGGGGGTATCGCGACAGGGTCGCGGCACTGGGGTGAGGGGTGCCGCCGTAATTCCGATTGTTGTGTGCCCAGCGCGCCATTGCTGTGGTTGATCGCGCAGTTCCCCGCGCCCCTTGAGGGCGCTCATGCCGCCCGTGTTGATGGGAGCGGGTCTGCTCGGTGCATGGAGCCGGCTGCCCCCAGGTCGGTGAGGATCGCTGTCGCCGCGCGGTGGCCGGAGTGCAGCGCTCCCTGGACCGTGCTGGTGTCCCGGTGGTCGCCGCAGACGTAGAGGCCGGCCAGGAGGCGCACCGGGCGGCGTAGGTCGTGCGGGGGGCGCATGGCGGGGACGGCGTCAGGGGTGTGATGGACGGCCAGGGATTCCCAGCGGCGGGTCGAGGTGCCGTAGAGACGTGCGAGATGCATGCGTACGGCGGTGTCCAGGTCGACCGGGGGAGTACCCAGGACCGTCGAGGAGATGAGGGCGCGGCCCGCGGGCGCACGGCTCGGGTCCACGGCGCTCACGACCGCCGTGTGCGCGACGGGGCCGCCGCGGTCGGCGTCCAGGAGCAGGGACGCGCCCGTCGTCGGTGGCTCGTCCGTGGTGTGGTGCAGCACCGTCAGCGGATGGAAGTCCGGTACGCGCAGGCCCGGCAGGAGTTCGGCGGCGGCGCGCGCGTCCGTGGCGAGCAGGACTGCCCGGCAGCGGATCTCGCCGTGCTCGGCCGTGGTCACCGCGCTCGTGGAGATCGAGGTGACACGGACGCCGGTGTGCACGGTGCCCGGTGGCAGCGCCCGGGCGAGCAGCTCCGGGAGCATCTCCGCACCGCCCTCCGGCAGACACAGCCGCCCGCACGCGAAGGCGCGCAGCGCGAGGTCGGCGCACCGGCTGGACGTGGTCAGCTCCGGGTCGCACAGCAGGGCGGCGAGCAGTGGGCGCACGAAGCCGTCGATCGTGCGGGCGGGGACACCGCGGGCCGCGAGGGCCTGGGCGGCGGGCAACTCCGGCCGGGACAGCAGCCGTTCGATCGGCGTCGCCGCGAGCCGGGCGAGTGCGGTGCCGAGGCGGGCCTGGTCGACAGCGGTGCCGAGCGGGGCGCTTGAACGGGGGGCGCTCTTCGCGGGGGCACTCGCCAGGGCACGTACGGCGTGGAGTGCGCCCCTTGCGCCCCCTGCGCTCGCCGGAGGCACCGCGCGATGGTGGCGTCCGTCGCTGTGCAGCAGGACGCCCGGCGCGAAGGGACGCAGCACCAGCGCGTCCAGTCCGGGTGTCAGCCGTAGCTCGGGGTACGCCGTGGACAGCAACTGCCCGATCCGGTCGAGCCGGAAGCCGTCGACCTTCTCCGTCGACATGCGGCCCCCCACACAAGGGGCGGCCTCAAGGACCGCGGTCGTCACTCCTGCGCTGGTCAGCCGATGCGCCGCCGAGAGCCCGGCGACCCCGGCTCCCACGATCACGACGTCCGCCTGGTACGCGGGCTCAAGCACGTGCCCCTCCCCGAGGTTGCGCGGCCGGTGGAGACGTCATGCCCCCAACAGGCTCTGGGAATACCCGAGTTCGGGTCGAGGTTAAGCCGGTAACCGGTCAGGAACAGTCGCGCATGGGCAGAGCACGGTCGCACAGCGGTCGCATACGGTCACAGTGCGGCTTTGATCGCCCCCTCGATGTCCGGGAACGCGAACGTGAAGCCGGACTCCAGCAGCCGCTTCGGCAGCACCCGCGCGCTGCCCAGCACATCGCCCGCCATCTCGCCGAGCACCGTCCGCAGCACGGACGCGGGCACCGGGAACAGCGTCGGCCGGTGCAGCACGCGCCCCATGGCCGCGGTGATCTCCAGGTTCGTCACCGGGTTCGGGGCGGTGAGGTTGAACGGCCCGGACAGTCCGTCGGTGTCGATCAGATGCCGGATCGCGGCCACCTCGTCATGCAGCGAAATGTACGACCAGTACTGCCGCCCGTCGCCCATCCGACCCCCGAGCCCCGCCTTGAACAGCGGGAACAACCGCCCCCAGGCCCCGCCCTCGCGGGCCACCACCAGCCCCGTCCGCGTGAACACGGTGCGTACGCCCGCTTCCCGCGCCGGCGCCGCCGCGCCCTCCCACTCCACGCACAGCTCCGGCAGGAACCCCGTCCCGGGCGGCGCGCTCTCGTCGACCGCCCGGTCGCCCGTCTCGCCGTAGAAGCCCATCGCGCTGCCGTTCACGAACACCCGCGGCTTCTTCTCCAGCGCGGCGACCGCCTCGGCCAGCGCCGTGGTGCCGAGCACCCGGCTGCACCGGATCCGTGTCTTGTACGCGTCCGTCCAGCGGCGGTCGCCCACACCCGCGCCCGCTAGGTTGACCACGGCGTCGCACCCGGCGAGCCCGGCCGCGTCCACGCCTCCGCCTTCCGGGTCCCAGCGGACCTCGTCCTTCGCCCGGGGAGCCCGGCGCACCAGCCGCACCACCTCGTGCCCGTCGGCGGTCAGCGACCGCACCAGCGCACCACCGATGAGCCCGGACGCACCGGCCACCACGATTCGGGAAGGTTCCATGGCACCCATTCTGCTGGTGGGGCGGAAGTAGGGTTGCCGACATGCCGGTTCCGTACATACGCCACGCCACCCTCGATGACGAGGAGACGCTGGGCCTGCTCGACCGCGTCACCTGGTCCCCGCTGCACGCCGTCCAGCCGCGACCGCAGCCGCCCTACGAACCCTTCTTCAACGAGCGGTTCGGGCCCAGGGACCACCTCGTCGCCGAGCTGGACGGCACGGTCGTCGGCTACGTCCGGCTCGGCCATCCGACACCCCTCGCGTGCAACTCCCACGTCCGCCAGATCCAGGGGCTCGTCGTCGCCGAGGAGGC
The DNA here is from genome assembly GCF_036013935.1 of Streptomyces sp. NBC_00461. Classification (NCBI taxonomy): domain Bacteria; kingdom Bacillati; phylum Actinomycetota; class Actinomycetes; order Kitasatosporales; family Streptomycetaceae; genus Streptomyces; species Streptomyces sp. NBC_00461. The sequence goes on along the minus strand of NZ_CP107902.1, from coordinate 2,724,843 downwards.
GCGCGGCAGCGGAGTCGGGCGGGCGCTGCTGCGGGCCGCGCGGATCGAGGCCCGCCAGCACGGCGCGCGCCGCCTCACCCTGCGCGTTCTCGGGCACAACACCCCGGCACGGGGGCTCTACGAAGCCGAGGGGTTCGTGGTCGAGGGGATCCTTCCCGGCGAGTTCCTGCTGGAGGGCGAGTACGTGGACGACGTCCTCATGGGGGCCAGTCTCTGACCGGTCACGACGTGACCAACGCGCCCGTGTCGACCGTCGCCGTCGCCCTCGCCCCGCGTGCGGCGTCGGAGGCGACCTCGGCCGCCGTCAGCACGTAACCCGTCTCGTTGTCCGAGGTCGAGCGGGCGAAGACGACGCCGTAGACCCGGCCCTCGGTCGTCAGCAGCGGACCGCCGGAGTTGCCGGGCCGGACGGTGGAGCGGATCGAGTAGATCTCGCGGGTCACCATGGCGTCGCTGTAGATGTTCTGGCCCCTCGCCTGCACCCGGTTCGCGACGGTCGCCGCCTGGAGGTTCAGGTCGCCATCCTGCGGGTAACCGGCGACGACCGCCGAGTCCCCGCGGGCCGCCCTGTCGTCGAACTTCAGGACCGGTGCGCTCAGCCCGGGCACGTAGAGCACGGCCACGTCCCTGTCGGGGTCGAAGAGCACCACCCGCGCCTCGTACGACCGCCCGACCCCGCCGATGCGCACGCTCGGGAGGTCGATGCCGGCCACCACGTGCGCGTTGGTCATGACGTGGGCGGGTGCGTACACGAACCCGCTGCCCTCTCGGCCCTGGGTGCCGGAGACGCCCTCGATCTTCACCGTGCTCAGCTTGGCCGCGTTCGTCGCGCTCGCCGTCACGCTGTCGCCGGTGGGCCTCGCCACCTCGGCCGTCGACTCGTTCTCGAACGGGTTGAAGACCTGGGGGAAGCCCGCCTGGGTGAGCGCGGTCGTGGCCCGGGAGAACCAGGTGGGGGTCGTGTCCGGCATGGCGTTCTGTACGGCGCCCAGCAGCGTCGAGTCCCGGATCGCCGTCGTGAGCAGGGGCGAGGAGGAGGCGCCGAGCACGCTCGCGGCGACCCACGCCACGATCAGCACCGCCACCGAGTTGGCCGCGGCCCCGCCGACCCCGTCGGCCACCCTGAGCGGACCGAGACTGGCACGGCCCAGCTCCCGGCGCAGCCGCAGCGCCAGCCGCCCCGCCAGTTCGTGCCCCACCACGGCCGGGACCAGCACGGTCAGCACCGCGGTCACGGTCGCGCGGGTCGTCCCGGCCGTCACCAGGTCCATCATCCAGGGCAGGAGCCACACGCCGAGGACCGCGCCGCCGACGAACCCGGCGAGGGAGACACAGCCGGCCACCAGTCCGCGCCGGTAGCCGGACGCCGCGTAGGCCACAACGACCAGCAACAGCAGGATGTCGAGCAGGTCCACGAAGCCGCCTTTCTCTCAGACTCCCTATTACGCGCGGGACGGGCCCAGTGATCAGCCACACGCGCGTGGCGGCGGGAACCGGCCACGCGCGTGTGCATCAGGAAAAACGTCTCGGACCAGGACGATGGTTCCACCGGGTGGCACAGCACACATCGCGGACGGAGCGGATCCGGCCGAAAGTGAAGTCATGCGTGTCCGCAGATCTCCAGGAGCACGGCAGGCCGGCGCAGCGCGCATACCCCGCACCGCGCGGTCGCTGCTCGCCTGGCTGCCCGGACTGGCCGCCGTCCTCGGACTGATCCTCTGCGCGGACGGCATCGGACACACGGGCGCGGGCCGCCGGCCGCCGGTCGCCGCCCGCCCCGCCGCCCTGCACCCCGCGACCAAGCCGCACATCGTGCCCAGATCGGCCTGGCTGGATTCCCTCACCCGGCACGCCCAGCCGCCCCCGCGCTACGACGACAAGGTCGTCGCGGTCTTCGTCCACCACACCGACTCGCCGAACGGCTACGACTGCGCCGACGTGCCGCGCATCATCCGCTACCTCTACGCGGGCCAGACCGACGCCCGGAACTGGGACGACATCGGCTACAACTTCCTCGTCGACCGCTGCGGCACCATCTACGAGGGCCGCGCGGGGGGCGTCGACCGCCCCGTCACCGGCGCCCACACGCAGGGTTTCAACCACCGCTCGGCCGGCATCGCCGCGATCGGCACCTTCACGGCCGGCGCCGCCGTGCCGAAGGCGATGACGGACGCGATCGCCGCCGTCGCCGCCTGGAAGCTGGGGCTCGCCGACGTCGACCCGCGCGCCGAGGCGCGTCTGGTCTCCAGCAACAGCCTCAGCCGCTACACGTCCGGCACCGCGGCCACCCTGCCCGCCCTCGCCGGCCACAAGGACGCCTACATGACGAGCTGCCCCGGCGCCGCGCTCAGCGCCCGCCTTCCCGCGATCAGACAGCAGGCGGCACGGCTGCAGGGCCGGGTTCCCTAGGCCCTGTCGTCACATTCCCGTCTGCCTCGGGGCGACGACGGGAACGTGACGACAGGGCCTAACGGACAGCTCCCGCGCCCTCACCGGCGTCCGGGACACGCCCCCTCACCTGCGTCCGAGATACGCCCCCAACGCCCGCTGCAGCACCTTGCCCTGGCTGCCCACCGGCAGCTTCCACTCCCCGAGGTACTCCACGGCCCGGCCGCCCGCTCCCGTCTTGAAGCGCAGCCGGCCCAGCAGCCGGTCCTCAGTGAGGGCGGGGGTGATGGAGCGCAGGTCGTACGTCTCGGCTCCCGCCAGCCGCGCGTCGCACAGCATCCGCCACAACAGCGCGCTGCTGGGCCGCAGTTCACGTCCCCGGCGGCCGGACGCGGCGTACGAGTGCCAGGCACGGGAGCCGACGTTGATCATGAGTGCCGCGGAGAGCACCTCGCCGTCGTACTCGGCGAGATAGAGCCGTACCTGGTCGTCGTCCTCGGCATTGAGGGCCTTCCACATGCGGTGGAAGTAGTCCAGTGGGCGGGCCTTGAAGCCGTCGTGGGCGGCGGTCGAGGCGTACAGGCGGTGGAATGCGGGCAGATCGGCGGCCGAGCCCCAGCCGACGCGGACGCCCGCCTGCCCGGCCGTGTTCAACGACTGCTCCCAGTGCGGTGCCAGGGCCTCGCGCAGCTCGTCCACCGAGCGGCCCGCGAGCGGGATGTGGCAGCCGTAGCGCGGCTGGCCGAGCCCGAAGCCGCTGCCGTCGTCCTCCTCGCACCGCCGCCACCCGAGCCGCCCCAGCCGCTCCGCCACGTCCAGCGCGTACCCGTCGAGGCCGTCCGCCGGCAGATCGTGGAGATGGCGTACGTCGGGGTCCGCGATGCCCGCGGTGACAGTGGGCGCCTCCCAGTGGCGTACGACGAGCGGCGGTCCGATCCGCACCGAGAACGCCCCGCGGCCCTCCAGATGGGCGACGAGCGGATCCAGCCACTGCTGAAGTCGTGGGGAGCGCCAGTCGACCGCGGGCCCGTCGGGGAGGTAGGCGAGGAAGCGCCGGGTCCCGGGCAGCGGCCGGTACAGCACGAGCGCCGTCGCGACCAGCAGCTTCCCCTCGAACCAACCGACGCTCTCCGCCAGCCAGTCGGGCTTCACGTCGCCCCACTCCGGTATCTGGAGATGGCTCGTGTCGGGGTGCAGCCGGAGGTGGGCCAGGTGTTCCCCGCGGGTGATCTCCCTCACGTAGGGGCTGGTCATGGGCAGGGCCTCACAGGTTTCTCGTAGCCGCCCCACGGATCGTCCCGAGGCAGCCTCCCTATCGTCATGCACACGCACTGACTGGAGGTGGGGAAGAAGTGAACAGTCACCACGGCACCACGCACAAGACGGACGGCCGGATCCGGACCGCCCACGGCCCCTGGGCGGCGCTCTGCGCGGCCGCCGCCGTGATCCTGGGCCCGGCCGCCGTCACCGCGTCCGCGCTCGACCAGGCCAACGCGGCCCCGATGCACCACGCCGTGCGGGCGGACGAGATGCAGGCCTACGTCCCCTCCGACACCGGGCGCCGACGGACGTCCGTGGCCTGAGTGCCCAGTACCTCACTGCGGGCGGTCGCCGCCGGACAGGCCGAGGAACTGCTCGCCGGACGGGTCGATGTCCACCCCGAGCCCGTTCATGAGGCCCGCCAGCATGACGTAGTAGCCGACCGTGGTGACGATCTCGACCACCTGCCGGTCGGTGAAGCGGGCGCGAAGAGCCGCCAGCGTGTCCTCGGCCAGGGTGTGCCGGTCGACCAGCTCGAACACGGCGGTCACCGCCGCCGACTCCGACTCGTCGAACTCCGGGCCGGCCGCCCTGCGTTCGGCGATCGCCGTCAGCTGTGCGGGGGTCGCTCCCGCGTGCAGCGCGATCGGGTGGTGCTGGGCGGACTCGTACGCGCACCGCGTCCCGCTCGCGACCGCCATCACGACGAGCTCGCGCAACCGCACCGAGAGCGTCGACTCACGGAGCACGGCCATGCCCAGGTCGATCGCCGGGCCCGTCAGGGGCGGGGCGTGGGAGAGCATGCGGAAGGCGTTGAGCGGCACGGGCAGTCTGGCGACGGCGTCCGCGGGACGCTCCGGATACGGAATGCGGGCCAAGGTCCCCCCACCAGTGATGAAGTCGTGAAGTCTGTGAAGTCTGTGAAGTCCGTGAAATCGTGAACGTCAGTCCCTGAAGCGTTCCCACAGCTTCGGATAGCGCTGCGCCAGCACCTGCTCGTTCTCGAAGTCCAGCGACGCACCCTCCGGTTCGGAGGCCGCGGGCGGGATCCCTAGGTCGGGGGCGACGGTCCCGGTGAGCTGCTCGTAGGCCTCGTCGGCCGCGTAGCCCAGTTCCTCCCCGTCCCCGTCGATCTCCTCGTCGAAGTCGTCCAGCAGTTCGGCCAGTGCGTCGGGGTGGTGCACGGCCCCCTCGTACACCTCCCGCCCCTGCCCGATCAGCCAGCAGCGGAAGAAGTCGAACGCGTCATCGCTCGCCCCGTCGAGCAGGACCCATGCGGCGCCCCACAGGTCCCACCGGTAGGCGCGGTTGTAACGGGCCTCGAAGTGACGGGCGAAGTCGAGGACCATGTCCGGGTCCAGCTGGAGCAGCCGGTCCACGAGCAGGTCGGCCTGCTCCTCGGGGTCGCCCTCGGCGGCCTCGCGGGTGGCGTCCACCAGCTCCCAGAACTCCGTCTCGTCCATCACGGGTACAGCATCGGCCCTGGGAGGGTGGGGCGCACGTGGAGTGCGGCGGATTGTTATGTCCCGTACAGACGACCCAGTCGTATCGCGTCATCGGCGAAACGCGCCCGCAGGCTTGGCGGAGCCAGCACCTCCACCTCCGGGCCGAGCCCCGCGAGCTGCGCGTGGGCGACCTGCTCCGACTCCACGGGGAGCGTCACCGTCAGCCGGCCCTCCTCGTCCGGGGCGCCCGCTTCGGCGAGTGCCTCCCGGGCGGCGGCGGGATCGACGGCGTACGGAAGCCTTCGCGCCCCGTCGGCGGAGACCCGCACCACGACCTCGGCCCGCAGGATCGAGCGCGCGAACTGCGCCGCCCGCTCCTGCCAGAAGGCGGGCAGATCGAACTCCTCGTCCCGCTCGAACCGTTCCCCGCCGGCCTCCGCCGCCGTGAACCGGTCGATCCGGTACACCCGGAAGGAACCGCCCTCGGTGACCCGCGCGCACACATACCAGACGCCCGCCTTGAGTACGAGCCCGTACGGCTCCAGCACCCGCTCCACCTCGGTCTCCCGGCTCCGGTAGCGCGCGGTGATCCGGCGGTCGTCCCACACCGCGTCGGCGACGGCGGGCAGCAGCGGGGGTGTCCTCGGTTCGGTGAACCAGTTCGGGGCGTCCAGATGGAAGCGCTGTGCCGCCGCGCGGGAAGCGTCCTGGAGGGAGGGGAGCAGGGCCGCGGACACCTTCAGCCGGGCGGCGGAGGCCGCGTCCTCCAGACCCATTTCCCGCAGCGCCGCCGGGACGCCGGACAGGAACAGCGCCTCGGCCTCACTCCGCGCCAGCCCGGTCAGCCGGGTGCGGTACCCGCCGATGAGGCGGTAGCCGCCCGCCCGGCCACGGTCCGCGTACACCGGAACGCCCGCCTCCGACAACGCCTGGGCATCCCGCGTCACCGTCCGCTCGGACACCTCCAGCTCCCGCGCCAGCTCGGCGGCGGACATGGAGGGCCGGCCCTGGAGGAGCAGCACCATCTTGATGAGGCGGGCAGCGCGCATACGGACATGATGCAGGGGGCCACTGACAGAGCCGGGCCGAGGGCGACGCCCGGCGGTGCAGGCCACCGGCAGTCCCTACAGAGTCGGGGACCATCCGTCGTCCGGCCGAGGGCGGCGGACCCTGAGTGAGCCCGCGCCGGGAACGTCTGGTTCTGGGCCAGGGTCGTCCGGTTCCGGGCCACGGACGGACGACGTCTCGTCGTCCGGCAGTATGTCCACTTTCTCCCCTGGGGCACCGGGCGGGCGCGAGGGTGAATCGTCGACGGGGGTGGGGGCATCCGGCTCATCCGGCGGCCCCTCGCCGAGCTTCCCGAGCAGATCGTGGAGTTCCGGCGAGTCGGGCTCCGGCTCCCGGTCAAAAGGAGGGGTTTCAGTGGTGAGCGCCTCGATGCCGGCCACGCACTCGGTGAATCGGGCGACGTTCGTCGCGTAGACGGCTTCCCCGAGCAGCTCCGTGGTGTCCCCGAAGAGCATCAGAAACGACGGGTGCACGAGGTAGCGCGCCACTTTCACGGTCGTCGTCAGTGTTTCGTCCCCGGCTGCCGCCTCCTTGAGCAACCGGAACTCCCAGTCGGCGCCGTCGTCGGACCTGGCCAGTGTGAGCGTGCCCAGCCCGTCCAGGAACTCCGTCACGAGGCGTTCACCGGCATGGGGCCCCTCCTGCTGTGCCCCCACCCCGTGCAGGATCGCTTGCAGGTCGGACGCGTGCCAGTTGTGTGCCCGGACGAAGACAGCCGCCTCCGTCACGAGCCGGATCAGCTCCTCCGCCTTGTCGGGCGTCTGGACGGCGGGCCAGCGCAGGTCGGGGCGGCCCGTCAGCGCCGCGAAGTCCAGGAGCAACTCGGTGAGGACCCCCTCGATGTCCTCTGTTCCGTACTCACCCCGCACCACCGCCTGCGCCTCCCCGGCCGTCCTCAGGACGTGCCGGGCCGCGTTGTCCAGTTGCAACCGGGTCATCACCCGGGGCGTGTGCGGCTGCTCTTCGGTCAAGGCCCCCACCACCTTTTCCTCAGGAATCAGCACAAGGTACTGGAGGCGGAACATGTCCACCAGACCGCCCAACCCGGACGCGTCGGCAGAACCAGGGGGAACTGGCTGAAAAACGCAAGCGGCGGACAGGGAGGCGTACACGTCCTCCTGTCCGCCGCAACGGCTTGCCTACAGCCCGTACTTCTCCCGCGCTTCCTTCACCGCCGTCGCCTTGACCTCGCCTCGCCGAGCGAGCTGGGCCAGCGCCGCCACGACGATCGACTCGGCGTCGACGCCGAAGTGGCGGCGGGCCGCCTCGCGGGTGTCCGAGAGGCCGAAACCGTCCGCGCCGAGCGACGAGTAGTCCTGGTCCACCCACTGCGCGATCTGGTCCGGAACCTGGCGCATGTAGTCGGAGACCGCGAGTACCGGGCCCTCCGCGCCGTGCAGCGCCTGGCGGACGTACGGGACCCGCTCCTCGCCCTGGAGCAGGGCCGCGTCGGCGGCCAGCGCGTCGCGGCGCAGCTCCGTCCAGGAGGTCGCCGACCAGACGTCCGCGGCCACGCCCCACTCCTCGGCGAGCAGCCGCTGCGCCTTGAGGGCCCAGTGGATCGCCGTGCCGGAGCCGAGCAGCTGGATGCGCGGCGCGTTGGCCACCGGGGAGAGCCCCGCCGACTCGGCCGTGTTGAAGCGGTACAGGCCCTTGACGATGCCTTCGTCGATGCCGGGTGCGGACGGCTTCGCCGGCTGCGGCATCGGCTCGTTGTAGACGGTCAGGTAGTAGAAGACGTTCTGGTCCTCACCCGGGGCCGCCTCGCCGTACATACGGCGCAGACCGTCCTTGACGATCGCCGCCACCTCGTACGCGAACGCCGGGTCGTACGACAGCGCCGCCGGGTTGGTCGCCGCGATCACCGGCGAGTGACCGTCGGCGTGCTGCAGGCCCTCGCCCGTCAGCGTCGTACGGCCGGCCGTGGCGCCGACGAGGAAGCCGCGGCCGAGCTGGTCGCCGAGCTGCCACATCTGGTCGGCCGTGCGCTGCCAGCCGAACATCGAGTAGAAGATGTAGAACGGGATCATCGCTTCGCCGTGCGTGGAGTACGCGGTGGACGCGGCGATGAAGTCGGCCATCGAACCGGCCTCGGTGATCCCCTCGTTGAGGATCTGGCCGTTCTTGGCCTCCTTGTAGTACATCAGCTGATCGCGGTCGACCGGCTCGTACGTCTGGCCCTTGGGGGAGTAGATCCCGAGGGACGGGAACAGCGACTCCATGCCGAAGGTGCGCGCCTCGTCGGGGACGATCGGCACCCAGCGCTTCCCGGTCTCCTTGTCGCGGACCAGGTCCTTGATCAGGCGGACGAAGGCCATGGTCGTCGCCACGTTCTGGGTGCCGGAGCCCTGGTCGAAGGAGGCGAAGGCCTTCTCCGCCGGGGTGGGCAGCGGGGCGAGCGCGTGGACACGGCGGGCCGGGGCCGGACCGCCGAGCGCCGCGCGGCGCTCCTGGAGGTAGCGGACCTCGGGGGAGTCGGCGCCCGGGTGGCCGTAGGGCACCTGCCCGTCGGTGAACTGCGCGTCCGAGATCGGGAGTTCGAGAAGGTCACGCATCGTCTTGAACTCGTCCACCGTCAGCTTCTTCATCTGGTGGTTGGCGTTCTTCGACGCGAAGCCCTCACCGAGGGTGAAGCCCTTGACGGTCTGGGCCAGGATGACGGTCGGACCGCCCTTGTGGTCCAGGGCCGACTTGTAGGCCGCGTACACCTTGCGGGCCTCGTGGCCGCCGCGGGAGAGGTGGAAGCACTCAAGGATCTTGTCGTCGCTCAGCAGCTTCGCCATCTCGACGAGCGCCGGGTCCTTGCCGAAGAAGTCCGCGCGGATGTATGCCGCGTCGCGCGTCTGGTACGTCTGTACCTGGGCGTCGGGTACCTCGCGCAGGCGGCGTACGAGCGCGCCGGTGGTGTCCAGCTGGAACAGCTCGTCCCAGGCCGTACCCCACAGCGTCTTGACGACGTTCCAGCCGGCGCCGCGGAACTGGGCCTCCAGCTCCTGCACGATCTTGAAGTTCGCGCGGACCGGGCCGTCGAGGCGCTGCAGATTGCAGTTGATGACGAAGGTCAGGTTGTCCAGGCCCTCGCGGGAGGCCAGGGCGAGTGCCGCCGTGGACTCCGGCTCGTCCATCTCGCCGTCGCCGAGGAAGGCCCAGACGTGCGAGTCCGAGACGTCCTTGATGCCGCGCGCGGTCAGATACCGGTTGAAGCGGGCCTGGTAGATGGCGGAGAGGGGGCCGAGGCCCATGCTCACCGTCGGGAACTCCCACAGCCAGGGCAGGCGCCGCGGGTGCGGGTACGACGGGAGGCCGTTGCCGCCGGCCTCCTGGCGGAAGTTGTCGAGCTGCTGCTCGGTCAGCCGGCCGTCGAGGAAGGCGCGGGCGTAGATGCCGGGGGAGGCGTGGCCCTGGATGTAGAGCTGGTCGCCCGAGCCGTCGGCCTCCTTGCCCTTGAAGAAGTGGTTGAAGCCCGTCTCGTACAGCCAGGCCGCGGAGGCGAAGGTGGCGATGTGGCCGCCGACGCCGTGCTTGGCGCCCCGGGTGACCATCGCGGCCGCGTTCCAGCGGTTCCACGCGGTGATACGGGACTCCATCGCCTCGTCACCGGGGACGCCCGGCTCGGTGGCGGTCGGGATGGTGTTGACGTAGTCGGTCTCGAGCAGCTTGGGCAGCGCGATGCCGTTGCCCTCCGCGCGCTCCAGCGTGCGGCGCATCAGGTACGCGGCACGGTGCGGGCCAGCCGCCTTGGCGACCGCGTCCAGGGAGGCCTGCCATTCGGCGGTCTCCTCGGGGTCCCGGTCGGGGAGCTGGTCGAGCTCGCTCGGCTGGATGGCGTGGGGGTCGGTCATGTCGCCGCCTTCCTCAGTCGAAGGGGGTTCCCTCATCGGCAAGGGTTCGGGGGTGCCCTTTGTCTTTGGCAGGACAGGGCGTGAGGCTCGTGGTGCTGTAACACCGTGCGGCTTTCGCCGCGTGGCCCGTCGGTGACTGTAACTCCCTGATCGATGATCGATCAAAGGTTCCCGGGCAAAATCTCTTGATCACGAGAAAGTAGGCACGGCGTGCCTTTGAGGCAGGCACCGGGTGCCGCGATTTTCAAGGGTTTCCGCAGGTCGGAGGCGCGTTTGAGCGCTGGCACGCTCAAGGTTCACGCCCGCGGCGCGCACCCGAGCACATGTGCCTTCACCATCTCCGCGATCCGCGGATCCCGGCGACGGAACGCCGCCACCAGCTCCTCGTGCTCCTCCGCGTACGACTGCTGCACCGTCCCCAGCCAGCGGATCGACAGCGCCGTGAACACCTCGATGCCCAGCCCCTCCCAGGTGTGCAGCAGGACCGAGTTGCCGGCCGCGCGCACCAGTTCGCGGTGGAAGGCGACCGTGTGCCGCACCTGGCCCGTGCCGTCGGCGTTGCGGTCGGCCTCGTAGAGGGCGGCGACGTGCGGTTCCAGGGCCGAGCAGTCCTGTGCGAGCCTCTCCGCCGCCAGCTCCGCCGCGATCGCCTCCAGGCCGGCCCTGACCGGGTAGCTCTCCTCCAGGTCGGCCGCCGTCAGGTTCCGTACCCGCACGCCCTTGTTCGGCGCCGACTCGATCAGCCGCAGGGACTCCAGCTCGCGCAGCGCCTCCCGCACTGGTGTCTGGCTGACCTCCAGCTCGGTCGCGATCCGCCGCTCCACGATCCGCTCGCCCGGCTTCCAGCGCCCGCTGACGATCCCCTCCACGATGTGCTCGCGGATCTGCTCGCGCAGCGAGTGGACGACGGGCGCGGTCATGAGGGCTCCTTAGGGAGGGGCCGCCCATCGGCCCCTCGGGCGTTTGACGTTTAGACAATAAGGCCGCGGGCGCCTCCGGGAGAGGCGCACGGGGGCGCTCTCGTGCAGGTGAGACGAGACTTACACGCTCCTCAGAGGGCCGCGGCCTGTAAAGACCCGTACCGGGCCCGGCCCGGAGTCGTCACCGCCGTGTCACGGCGAGAACCCCCGGGCCGCCCCTGCCGTCGCGGTCGGCAAGGAGTTCCTGTGCGGGGAACTTCTGGAACGTCAGGGGGACGGCATGAACAGCAGGGAACGGCGCACCAGGCTGGGCTGGACGGTCGCGGCGGCGGTCGTGGGCACGGTGATCGGCGTGGCGGGGTGCCGGCCGACGCCCACGGCGGCATCGGACGCGCCCACGAAGGCGGCGACCACCGAGGCGTCCGCGAGCGGCGGTACGGAGATCCAGGGCATGGCGGGTTCTGCCGTGAGCGCCGAGCAGCCCTCCGGGCCCGGCGGAGCCTGCGTCTTCGTCAAGCCGGACGGTGCGCAGAAGTTCGGGCACGTCGGCTGGGGCTTCCGGATCACGGGCACCGGCCAGTGGGTCTACGGTGCCGTCGAGAACCCCACGAACAAGCTGTACACACCGCCCGGCGGCTACATCGGCGCCTGGCACGCGCAGGGGTCGTACGCCCGCATGCTCAGCGACATGTCGCATGACACCCACTACCCGGGCAGGTCGACGCACCCGTACAGCCGTTACCGCTGCACCTCGTCCTCGACCAGTGACGTGAACTCGGCCAGGGCCATGATCCGCACCGTCGAGAGCCGTGGCTTCCTCGTCGGCTTCGACCGGAAGACCGGCGACCTCACCTCCCGGGACTGCCTCGACGCCACATACGACGTCCTGCACGCCTACCGGACCCGGCACCTGACGTACGCGCCCCACCTGGACATCCCGAACGTGTGGGCGGCGACGCTGTTCGGCTGGTCCGACGGGACGTTGCGGCCGTAGCGGCGAACACGACGCCCCCGCCCGGAGAACTCCGGACGGGGGCGTCGTCGTACGGCAGGCCCTGAGGGGTTACAGGCCGAGCTCGACCTCGAACTCGCCCGCCTCCAGGATCGCCTTGACCGCGGTCAGGTAACGGGCCGCGTCGGCGCCGTCCACCAGACGGTGGTCGTAGGAGAGGGTCAGGTAGGTCATGTCGCGGACGCCGATGACCGTGCCCTCCTCGGTCTCGATGACCGCCGGGCGCTTGACCGTGGCACCGATGCCGAGGATCGCGACCTGGCCCGGCGGCACGATGATCGTGTCGAAGAGCGCACCGCGCGAACCGGTGTTGGAGATGGTGAAGGTCGCGCCGGACAGCTCGTCGGGCGTGATCTTGTTGGCGCGGACCTTGCCCGCCAGCTCCGCCGTGGCCTTCGCGATACCGGCGATGTTGAGGTCGCCCGCGTGCTTGATGACCGGGGTCATCAGGCCCTTCTCGGAGTCCACCGCGATACCGACGCTCTCGGTGTCGAAGTAGGTGATCGTGCCCTCGGCCTCGTTGATCTTGGCGTTGATGACCGGGTGGGCCTTCAGCGCCTGGGCCGCCGCCTTCACGAAGAACGGCATCGGGGAGAGCTTGACGCCCTCGCGGGCCGCGAAGGAGTCCTTCGCCCTGCCGCGGAGCTTCATCAGGCGGGTGACGTCGACCTCGACGACCGACGACAGCTGCGCCTGCTCGTGCAGCGCCTTGACCATGTTGTCGCCGATGACCTTGCGGATGCGCGGCATCTTGACGGTCTGGCCACGGAGGGGGGAGGCCTCCAGCGTCGGCGCCTTCTTGGCGGCCGGCGCGGCGGCGGCAGCGGGTGCCGGAGCAGCGGCGGCGGCCTTCGCGGCCTCGGCGGCGGCGATGACGTCCTGCTTGCGGATACGGCCGCCGACGCCGGTGCCCTTGACGACGGCCAGGTCGACGCCGTTCTCGGCGGCGAGCTTGCGCACCAGCGGGGTGACGTAGGCGCCGTCGTCACCGGCGGTCGCAGCCGGAGCCGGAGCCGGAGCCGGGGTGACGGGGGCGGGCGCCGGAGCCGGAGCGGACGGAACCGGCTCGGGAGCCGGGGTCGTGACCTGCTGCGGGGCCGGAGCCGTCGGGGCCTGCGGGGCCGGGGCGGCCGGAGCGGGCGCCGGAGCTGCCGGAGCCGGAGCTGCCGGGGCGGCGGCGGCGGGCGCCGGGGCCGGGGCGGCGGGGGCCGGGGCAGCCGCCGGAGCGGCACCGGGCGCGCCGATGACGGCGAGCTTGGCGCCGACCTCGGCGGTCTCGTCCTCGCCGACCACGATCTCCAGCAGGACACCGGCGACCGGCGCCGGGATCTCGGTGTCGACCTTGTCCGTGGAGACCTCGAGCAGGGGCTCGTCCTCCGCTACCTCCTCGCCGACCTCCTTCAGCCAGCGGGTGACGGTGCCCTCGGTGACGGACTCGCCGAGCGCGGGCAGGACGACGTCCGTGCCCTCGGCGGAACCGGCGCCGGTGGCGGCCTCGGCGGTGGGAGCAGGGGCCGGAGCCTCCTGCTCGGTGGACGGGGCAGCGGCCTGCGGGGCGGGCTCGGGAGCCGCGGCGGGCTCGGGCTCGGCAGCAGGGGCCGGGGCGGCGGCGGGCGCGCCCGTGCCGTCGTCGATGACGGCCAGCTCGGCGCCGACCTCAACGGTCTCGTCCTCGGCGACCTTGATGGACGCCAGGACACCGGCGGCGGGCGAGGGGATCTCGGTGTCGACCTTGTCGGTCGAGACCTCGAGCAACGGCTCGTCGGCCTCGACGCGCTCGCCCTCGGCCTTCAGCCAGCGAGTGACAGTGCCCTCGGTGACGCTCTCGCCGAGCGCCGGAAGGGTTACGGAAACCGCCATGGTTTCGGTTGCTCCTTAGTGCGGAAGTCTGTGTCGTCGCGTTCTTCGACCGAGGGTCAGTCGTGCGCGTGGAGGGGCTTGCCGGCCAGAGCCAGGTGAGCCTCGCCCATCGCCTCGTTCTGCGTCGGGTGGGCGTGGATGAGCTGCGCGACCTCGGCGGGCAGCGCCTCCCAGTTGTAGATCAGCTGGGCTTCGCCGACCTGCTCGCCCATGCGGTCGCCGACCATGTGGACGCCGACCACGGCACCGTCCTTGACCTGGACGAGCTTGATCTCGCCCGAGGTGTTGAGGATCTTGCTCTTGCCGTTGCCCGCGAGGCTGTACTTCAGAGCGACGACCTTGTCCGCACCGTAGATCTCCTTGGCCTTGGCCTCGGTGATGCCCACGGAGGCGACCTCGGGGTGGCAGTACGTCACCCGGGGCACGCCGTCGTAGTCGATCGGGACGGTCTTCAGACCGGCCAGACGCTCCGCCACCAGGATGCCCTCGGCGAAGCCGACATGCGCGAGCTGGAGGGTCGGGACGAGGTCGCCGACGGCGGAGATGGTGGGCACGTTGGTGCGCATGTACTCGTCGACCAGGACGTAGCCGCGGTCGATGGCGACGCCCTGCTCCTCGTAGCCCAGACCGGCCGAGACGGGCCCGCGGCCCACCGCGACCAGCAGGTACTCGGCCTCGAACTCCTTGCCGTCGGCCAGGGTGACCTTGACGCCGTCGGCGGTGTACTCGGCCTTCGAGAAGAAGGTGCCCAGGTTGAACTTGATGCCGCGCTTGCGGAAGGCGCGCTCAAGAAGCTTGGAGGAGTTCTCGTCCTCGACCGGGACGAGGTGCTTGAGGCCCTCGATGACCGTGACGTCCGTGCCGAAGGACTTCCAGGCGGAGGCGAACTCGACGCCGATGACGCCGCCGCCGAGGACGATCGCCGACTTCGGGACGCGGTCCAGGACGAGCGCGTGGTCCGAGGAGATGATGCGGTTGCCGTCGATCTCCAGGCCCGGCAGCGACTTCGGCACGGAGCCGGTCGCCAGCAGGACGTGACGGCCCTGGACGCGCCGGCCGTTCACGTCGACGGAGGTCGGGGACGACAGGCGGCCCTCACCCTCGATGTACGTCACCTTGCGGGACGCGATGAGACCCTGCAGGCCCTTGTACAGGCCGGAGATGACACCGTCCTTGTACTTGTGGACGGCGGGTACGTCGATGCCCTCGAAGGTGGCCTTCACACCGAACTGCTCGCTCTCGCGGGCCTGGTCGGCGATCTCGCCCGCGTGCAGCAGGGCCTTGGTGGGGATGCACCCCCGGTGCAGGCAGGTACCGCCGACCTTGTCCTTCTCGATCAGGGCGACGTCCAGGCCCAGCTGGGCCCCGCGCAGCGCCGCGGCGTAACCGCCACTACCACCGCCGAGGATCACTAGGTCGAAAACGGTGCTGGCGTCGTTCGCCACGTCACGTCCTCCATGCATGTGCGCCACGCCGGTCAGCAGTGACCGGTCGGCGGCTGGTGTCCGGCCGCTCTTTCTTCGGCCCTGTGGTGGGGGCCCTGTCCTGCCGAGCCCCATCTTCGCACTTGTCGGGGGCGAACGAGACGCCGGGCCCGTGTGTGAGACGTCCCACGTTCGGCTGAGCGCGCGTGGACACGTCCGGCTGAGCGCGCACGGAAGAGGGGGCTCAGCCCTACCCGCGCGCGGAGCCCCCTCACCCGACGTGACGTCAGCCCAGGTCGCCCGCCGCGGTCAGCTCCGCCAGCCGCACCAGCGTGCGTACCGCCGTACCCGTACCGCCCTTGGGGGTGTATCCGAAGGGTCCGCCCTCGTTGAAGGCCGGGCCCGCGATGTCCAGGTGTGCCCAGGTGATGCCCTCGCCCACGAACTCGCGCAGGAACAGACCGGCGACCAGGCCGCCGCCCATCCGCTCACCCATGTTCGCGATGTCGGCGGTGGGGGAGTCCATCCCCTTGCGCAGGTGCTCCGGCAGCGGCATCGGCCAGGCCGGCTCGCCGACCTCCTCGGCGGCCTCGTGCACCGCCGAGCGGAACGCGTCGTCGTTCGCCATGATCCCGAACGTCCGGCTGCCCAGCGCCAGCATCATCGCGCCGGTGAGCGTCGCGACGTCGACGATGGCGTCCGGCTTCTCCTGGGAGGCGGCCCACAGCGCGTCCGCGAGCACCAGTCGGCCCTCGGCGTCCGTGTTGAGGACCTCGACCGTCTTGCCGCTGTACATGCGCAGCACGTCACCGGGCCGGGTCGCGGAGCCCGACGGCATGTTCTCGGCCAGCGCCAGCCAGCCGGTGATGTTGACCTCAAGGCCGAGCCGCGCGGCGGCGACGACGGCCGCGAACACGGCGGCCGCGCCGCTCATGTCGCACTTCATCGTCTCGTTGTGGCCCGCCGGCTTCAGCGAGATGCCGCCCGAGTCGTAGGTGATGCCCTTGCCGACGAGCGCGAGGTGCTTCTTCGCCTTGGAGGAGGTGTACGACAGCTTCACCAGCCGCGGACCGGCGGCGGAACCCGCGCCGACACCGAGGATGCCGCCGTAGCCGCCCTTCTCCAGTGCCTTCTCGTCGAGCACCTGCACCTTGATGCCGTGCTCCTTGGCCGCGGCCTGCGCGACGGCGGCGAACGCCTCCGGGTCGAGGTCGTTCGGCGGGGTGTTGATCAGGTCGCGGGCGCGGTTGAGCTCCTCGGCGACGGCGGTGGCGCGCTCGACGGCCGCCTTGTGCTCCTTGTCGCGGGGCTTGCCGCCGAGGAGGGTGGCCTCGGCGAGCGGGGCCTTGCCGTTCTTGGCCTTCTCGTTCTTGCCGTTGTCCTTGTAGGCGTCGAAGGAGTACGCGCCGAGCAGCACGCCCTCGCCGATCGCGCCGATGGCGGAGGCGTCCAGGACCGGCAGCGCGAAGGCGGCCTTCTTGGCGCCGACGAGGGTGCGGGCGGCTGCGCCCGCCGCCTTGCGCAGGACCTCGGCGTCGAAGGCCGCCCCGTTCGCGTCCTTTTCGGGCTGCGAGCCCAGGCCCACCGCCACCACGACAGGGGCCTTGAAGCCGGAGGGCGCGGGCAGCTTGGTCACCTCGCCCTCGGCGCCGGAGGCACCGAGTGTCTCCAGGACGCCGGCGAGCTTGCCGTCGTAGGCCTTGTCCACGGCCTCGGCGCCGGGCGCCACGACCAGGTCCCCAGATGTGGAGCCGGTGCCCTTGGCCACACCGATCACGATCGCATCGGCCCGAAGACCGGGCGCCGCGGCGGTGCTGAGAGTGAGAGCAGTCACGGTGGTGAATTCTCGCTTCCGATGTGAAGTTCCTGTGGTCGATCTGTGTGGGTCGACCGGGCCCGACAGCCGACCCTAGATCTGACCTGAGGGCGCGGTCTCAGCGGGGCCTTCCCCGGTGCGGCGAACACTCCGGTTGAGCCTACGCGCGTGCGCCCGTTCCTCAGTCCCGGCCGACTTCGAGTCAGACGACCGGGTACACGAGCGGTACGGCCTCAGGAACCAAAAGCGGTACGGCCTCAAGAACTAGAAAGGACGAACCGGGGGTGTGGTGCCGGGCCCGGTGATCCCGAAGCCGGTCACCGCCGTGCCTGCCAAGCGGTCGGCGAGGGAGCGGCGGGTGGGCGAGAAGACCGGCAGCGCGTTGAGGAAGAAGACCGCGACGGCCAGCGTCCACACGAGGACCGACAGCACGAAGTGGCCCTCGACCAGCAGGATGCAGGCGACGGCGTACACGGCGATGTCCGCGGCCGTGGTGACGGCGGCACGCACCGCGGCACGGCGAGGAGCGCTCGGCGTGACCTTCAGCCCGAGCAGTCCCTTGCCGACGGTCCGCCCGGCGAGGGCGAGGCAGCCCCACTGGTACAGGAACGTCGCCACGATCAGCGCCCCGAAGGCCTCCTCGACCTGGAGCACCACCTTGCCCCACAGCGAAAGGCCGAGGTTCTCCGAGGCTCCGATGACGTCGCCGCGCGAGGTCACCAGGTCGAAGCCGCCGCGGGTGGCGAGTTCGGGTACGTCGGTGACGAGCGCGGAGATGCGGTGGAAGGTCAGCACGGCCAGCCCGGCGGCCAGTGTGAGCACCAGCGCGAAGTCGATGAACCAGGCCATGGCACGACGAAGTTTCGGCACGAACGTCCCCCGATCAAGATCCCTTGTCCGTACGGCCGAAAAGACTACTGCCCCAGTGACAACACCAGGAGCGAAACCGTCGCCGCGGTCTCCGCCAGCCCCCCGAACACATCGCCGGTGACCCCGCCGAAGCGGCGTGTGCAGTGGCGGAGCAGGAGTTCGGCGACGGCGAGGGAGACGAGGACCGCCGCCGCCGTACGGACCATGTCGTACGTCCCGAGCAGCGCACCCCCGGCGGCGGCCGCCCCGGTCACCACGACCGCCGCGACCACCGCCGCCCGTACCGGCACCACGCCCGCGACCGCCGCCCCCAGCCCCTCGGGCCGGGCGGCCGGCACGCCCGCCCGCGCGGCCAGGGTGAGCGCGAGCCGGGCGGCGGTCGCCGAGACGACGGCGGCGAGCGCACCCCGCCCCCACGAGTCGCCGTACGCCTGAGCCAGCGCGGCCACCTGCGCCAGCAGCACCAGGACGAGCGTGATCACCCCGAACGGCCCGATGTCCGACTGCTTCATGATCCGCAGCGCGTCCTCGGCGGGCTTGCCGCTGCCGAGCCCGTCCGCGGTGTCCGCGAGCCCGTCGAGGTGCAGACCACGGGTGAGGACGGCGGGTACGGCGGCGGTCGCGACGGCGGCGAGCAGCGGGCCCGCGCCCAGCGCCAGCAGCAGTACGCCGATCAGGGCCGCGCAGCCGCCCACGACCAGGCCGGACAGCGGGGCGCAGAGCATGCCGCCGCGTGCGGCGTCCCGGTCCCAGCGGGTCACCGGTACGGGCAGCACGGTGAGGGTGCCGAAGGCGAAACGGAGGCCGTCCGGCCAGGGGGTCTTGAGCACCGGCGCAGGTTACCCGGCGGTTGTCAGGAGAGCTGCGGCGGCCGTGGATAAAGTGCGCATATGGGACATTGGCTGCAGCGGAACATCATCGAGCCCGGCAAGCTGCCGTTGCTGCTCGCCCTCACCGCGTTCGTGCTGACGTTCCTGATCACCCGGACGATCGTCCGTCTCATCCGGGCGGGCAAGGGCCCCTTCGGCAACGTCAAGGCGGGCGGGCTCCACATCCACCATGTCGTGCCCGGCGTCGTGCTCACCGTCCTCGGCGGCTTCGGGGCGGTCGCCAGCAGCCGGCACGGGTTCGGTGCGGCCGCCTTCGCGGTGGTCTTCGGCATGGGCGCGGGTCTGGTCCTGGACGAGTTCGCGCTGATCCTGCACCTCGACGACGTCTACTGGAGCGAGCAGGGCCGCAAGAGCGTCGAGGTCGTCGTGCTGACGGCGGCCCTGGTCGGGCTGATGCTCGCGGGCTTCTCGCCGTTCGGCGTCAACGACATGAGCCAGGGGGAGCTGCAGGACCGGGGCAGCGTGATCTCGACGGTGGTGATCAACTTCCTGTTCGCGCTGGCCGTCCTGAGCAAGGGCAAGGCCAGGATGGCGATCTTCAGCGTGATCATCCCGCTCATCGGTCTGATCGGCGCCGTACGCCTCGCCCGTCCCGGCTCACCCTGGGCCAGGCGCTTCTACCGCCGCCGCCCCCGCGCCCGGGCCAAGTCCACCCTGCGCGCCTACCACCACGACCGCCGCTGGGCCGGCCCCCGCCGCAGGTTCCAGGACCTCATCGGCGGAAAACCCGACCCCGAACCGAGCCGCGCCCTGGGCCGGTGAGGCCTCCGGAGCGCCGGGACCCCGGACCGCGGCGGTGGCGGTGGCGGTGGCGCAGGGTCGAGATGGCGCACAGGAGCACCACTGTCCCGATCGCCGCCAGGTGTTCCTTGCCGGCGAGGTTTCCCTTCAGCAGCACCTCGATCGCCATCGCCGCGATCACCGCACCGGCCGTGACGCGGGCGCCGTAGCGCCAGCCGAGGAAGACGGCGAGCCCCACCACGGCCGCTGATGGGCCGGTGTCCACGACCCAGGCGTCCGAGGCGGGCAGGCCCAGCGGACTGTCGAAGCCGAGCCGGATGCCCAGGCGGGCGTACAGCGTTCCGGCGAGGGTGGCGGCGTAGGCGATGACCAGCGTGCGCCACCGGCCGATGCAGATCTCCGCGATGCCGAAGACGAAGAGGATCTGCGCGAGTGCGCCCCAGACCGGGAGGTCCAGCGCCGGGACGAACAGCGAGAGGGGAGTGCGGACCAACGCCAGCCACAGCGGGTCCTCGGCGCGCACGGCCCCGATGTCCTGCACGAACTGATAACCCCACGACTGGTTCTGCACGATCTGCACGACCGTCGTCAGCGCCACCGCCCCGAGCGTCATCGGGATCGCCCGCCGGCGCCGCTCGACCAGCGGGTCACGCACCGTGCGGTACAGGAGTCCCCATTCGGCGCGGGCCCAGCGGGCGAGCCTGTTCATCCGGCGGTCCTCACCTGTGCGTTTCGAGGTGCTTGCGGTGCAGCCACTTCGGCAGCCCCGGCGCCTCCAGAAACCCTTCCGCGCGAGCCGACGCGATACCGATGCGCGGCAGGTCCGCGCTCTTCTCGAAGAGCAGGAACCGCGGCTCCCAGATGGGCCGGTACTTGGCGTTGGCGCGGTACAGCGACTCGATCTGCCACCAGCGCGAGAAGAAGCTGAGCAGCGAGCGCCACAGCCGCAGCACCGGCCCGGCACCGATCCGCGCCCCACGTTCGAAGACGGAACGGAACATGGCGAAGTTGAGCGAGACCTGCCTGACCTGGATCTCCTGGGCGCGGCGCAGGAGTTCGAGCACCATGAACTCCATCAGCCCGTTGTCGGAGTCGCGGTCACGTCGCATCAGGTCGAGGGAGAGCCCGTGCGGCCCCCAGGGCACGAAGGACAGCAGCGCCCTCAACTCGCCCTCGCCGTCCGTGCATTCGAGCATCACGCACTGCCCGTCGTCCGGATCCCCGAGCCGCCCGAGCGCCATGCTGAACCCACGCTCGGTGGCCCCGTCCCGCCAGTCGTCCGCCCGCTTCAGCAGGTACGTCATCTCGTCGTCGGGGATGTCCTCGTGCCGCCGGACGCGCACGGTGTACCCGGCCCGCTTCACCCGGTTGTAGGCCTGCCGCACCGTCCGCATGGCACGCCCCTCCAGGGTGAACTCGGCGACCTCCACCAGGGCCTCGTCGCCGAGCTCCAGCGCGTCCAGACCGTGGCGCGCGTACACGGTCCCGGCCTCCTCGCTCGCCCCCATCACGGCGGGGATCCACCCGTGCGCCCGCGCCTCGGCCAGCCACGGCTCGATCGCGCCGGGCCAGGCCTCCGGGTCGCCGATGGGATCACCGGACGCCAGCGAGACGCCCCCGACGACCCGGTACGCGACGGCCGCCTTGCCGGTCGGCGACCACACGACGCTCTTCTCCCGGCGCAGCGAGAAGTACCCGAGCGAGTCCCGCTCGCCCTGCCGCTCCAGCAGCTCCCGCAGCCGCTTCTCGTCGTCCTCGGTGAGCGGGTCGACGGCGCGCCGGGACCGGAAGGCCGCGTAGAAGACGGCGAGGACGAGGACCGTGCTGAGTACGTTGATGGCGACGTTGATCCAGTTCGGCGCGTCGACGCCGGGGAAGTGGGACTCGTCGACGGCGATGGAGACGAGGCGGAAGGTGCCGTAGCGCCAGCGCTCAAGGAACGTCGAACGGGAGGCGTCCGCCGCCTCGTTGGTGACCGTCACCAGCAGCGCCGCCAGCAGCGAGGCGACCAGCGTGCCGCCCACCGCGACGGCGGCGGCGAGCTTCGGGTTCGAGCGGTCGCCCTTGGCGTAGAACTCCCGCCGCCCTACCAGCAGGGCGGCGACGAAGGCCGCGGTGAGGGCCAGCGAGATCCAGTTCTGCACGTACTGCCGGATCTCCGGGAACGCCATGGCGAAGGAGAACAGCGCGAGGAACGGGCCCGCCAGGGCGAGGTTGAGGATCCACGCGGCGCGCTTGCGGCGCCGCATGGTGATGGCGAGGAACGCCGTGAACACCCCGGAGGCGAAGCCCGCGGTCAGCAGGTACGGGGTGAAGAAGTTCTCCTGGTTGTGCCGTCGCACGTCCTGCCCCAGAGAGACCCAGACGGCACTGAGGAAATTGACGAACGCGACGGCCCGCAAGTACCAGACGGCGAAGGCGGCGGCTCGCCGCGAGGCATTTCGGGCATCTCCCATGGATGAGGATCATATGGGCGATGCCTCGGTGAACCTGACCATCTTTGGTCTGAGGCCGGTCGACTTTCGGCCGGTTCTCCGGCCTACTCGATCTCCTCCGCCTCGGTCTCCTCATCCTTCTTCTCGGATTCCTCGGACACCTCAGCCACCTCGGCCACCTGCGGCTTCTCCGGCAGTTCCGCCGCCAGCGCCGCCGCGGCCTGCACCAGCGGCAGCGCCAGCAGCGCCCCCGCGCCCTCGCCCACGGTCACCCCGTGCGACAGCAGCGGCTCCAGCGCCATCCGGTCCAGCGCCTTCGCCTGGCCCGGCTCCCCGCTGTCGTGCGCGGCCAGCCACCAGTCCGGTGCCCGGAACGCGACCCGCTGCGCCACCAGCGCACAGGCGGCCGCCACGACCCCGTCCAGGATCACCGGCATCTTGCGCACCGCGCTCTGCAGCAGGAAGCCCGTCATCGCGGTGAGATCGGCCCCGCCCACGGCCGCCAGCAGTTGCAGTTGGTCGCCCAGCACCGGCCGGGCCCGCCTGAGCGCGTCCCGGATCGCCGCGCACTTGCGCATCCACGCCAGGTCGTCGATGGCGAGCCCGCCCCGCCCGGTGACGACGGACGCGTCGGTCCCGCACAGCGCGGCGATCAGCACGCCGGCCGGTGTCGTCCCGCCGACGCTCACATCGCCGAGCACCACCAGATCCGTACCGGAGTCGGCCTCCTCGTCGGCCACCGCGACCCCGGCACGGAACGCGGCCTCCGCCTCCTCGGCCGTCAGCGCGTCCTCGTGGTCGATCCGCCCGCTGCCGCGCCGCACCCGGTGGCGTACGACCTCGTCGGGCAGCGTCTCGGGATCGCAGTCCAGCGCCATGTCGACGACGCGCACCGGCACGCCGAGGCGCCGGGCCAGCACCGACACCGGACGGCCGCCCTCCAGGACCTCCCGCACCAGGGCGTCCGCGGTGCCCGCGGGCCGCGCCGAGACGCCGAGTTCGGCGACTGAGTGGTCACCGGCGAACAGAATGACCCGCGGTCGTTCGATCGGCCGTACCGGCACCGCGGACTGCGCCGCTGACAGCCACTCGCCCAGGTCGTCGAGGCGGCCCAGCGACCCGGGAGGCACGATCTGACGCTCCCGGCGCTCCTCGGCGTCGCGGCGCACCCCGCCGTCGGGGCGCTCGATCAGATCGGTGAAGTCGTCGAGATTAAGCGAGCTCATTCGCCGAACAGTACCGGCACCGATCGAACGTGACAGCGCCACATGGGCACCACGCGCGCGTGACGTCGTTGCTCCCAAGAACTGGATCCCATACGTTCCGTTTTGCAGCGGATTGTCGTACGTCTTCGGGAGCCGCCATGATCAGCCTGCGCACCCGCGTCAGTGTCCTCGACCGGCAAAGACGCCACCGCTCGACGGCCCGGGCGATCCTGCGGCTGCTGCCCGAACCGGAGAGCTGGCTGGACGTGGGCACGGGCGACGCCCACTTCCCCGAGACGGCGCGACGACTCTTCCCCTACACCTCCATCGACGGCCTCGACCCGACCCCGCGCGTGGCGTACGCCCGTCACGCGGAGCGCGTCGAGGAGGCGTACGCGGGGCATGTGACGGATCCTCACATCACGACGATCCTGCGCGCCCGCTACGACGTCGTCACGCTCCTGGAGAGCCGCTCACCCGCCCCGGACCCCGCCGCCGAACTCCGCGCCGCCCTCATGCTGCTGCGCCCCGGCGGCCTGCTCCTCGTGGAGGCGCCCCCGCCCGACGCGTACGACCTGCGCGGGCAACTGGAGTCCCAGGGCTGCGCGATCGTGGCGACGAGCCGTCATGTCCTGGACCGGCTCCCGTACACATGCCGGATCATCGCCCGCCGAACGGCGTCAGCCGCGTAGCACCAGGGCCTGTCCCGCCACCACGAGCACCACCTGCTCGCACTCCCCGGCGAACGCCGCGTTCAGCCGCCCCAGCTCGTCCCGGTACCGCCGCCCCGACGCGGTGGCCGGGACGATCCCCGACCCCACCTCGTTCGAAACGGCCACCACGGTCCGCCGGGTCGCCCGCACCGCCGCCGTCAGCTCCCGCACCCGCTCGCGCAGCGCACGCTCACCGCCGTCCGCCCACACCGCGTCGTCCCACGCCCCGACGGAGTCCATCGCGTCCGTCAGCCACAGGGACAGACAGTCGACGAGCAGCGGCGGCCCGTCGCCCTGGAGCAACGGCACCAGGTCGCAGGTCTCGGCGGTCCGCCAGGACCCCGGCCGGCGCTCCCGGTGAACGGCTACCCGCGAGGCCCATTCCGTGTCCCCGCTGCGGGAGCCGCCCGTCGCCACGTACAGCACCTCGGGGAAGGCCTCCAGGCGCCGCTCGGCCTCCACCGACTTCCCGGACCGGGCGCCGCCGAGGACCAGCGTCCGCCGCGGCACATCGGGCACGTTCTCGTACACCCCGACGGTCAGCGTCGTGCCGTCCGGCACGGCCCGCGCGCCCGCCGCGGCGAGCCGCCGCCGCACCTCGGCACCGGGCGGCACGTCATGGTCGAGGTGCACGGCGACGACGTCGGTGGTCGGCCCCAGCGCCCCCACCGCCCGCAACTTCGCCAGCGCGTCCGGCCGCCCCACGACATCGGCGAGCACCATGTCGTACGACTCCGCCGACCCGTTCTCCAACCCGGCAGGCGCGCCACCCGGCGGCAGGTACAGCAGCCGCTGCCCGGTGGGCCCGGTCACCGCGTAGCCGGTGCCCGGCCCGTCCATCGCCACCGCCCGCACCCGATGTCCCGTCAGCAGCGCCAACTCCCGCCCGTCGGGCACCCGCCCGGGCTGCGGCAGCCCCGCGGGCACCTCGACGGCCGGCCCGTCGTGCGGGTGCGACAGCAGCACCTGCCGTACGCCGCCCAGCGACTGCCCGGCCCGCGCGGCCGCGAACGCCGCGCCCGGGGTCAGGTCGAGCAGCAGGGTCCCGTCCACGAGCACGGCGGTCGCCGCCCGTGCGTCGGCGCCGAGCGCGACCGCACAGGCGGCACAGGGACAGTCGGGGCGGGGCAGGCCCGCGGGGGCACCGGTGCCGAGCAGAGTCACTTCCACGATGCGATTTTCGCCCGTCGCTGCTGATCTGGCGTCACGGGTACGTCCCTAAGGGGCGCGGGGCCGTGACATCAGCGGCTGCGCCGCGGGGCGCGACAAGCCCCCACCGGCCCTCACGCAACCGACTACCTTAGGTTGATCACGGCGTAACCCAGCGGAGCGAGGAGGCGTACATGGCGTCATGGACGTGGCGGTTCGAGAAGGCCGACGGGGCGGAGGTCCAGCCCGCGGTGCAGCCCGAGGAGTTCACCACGCAGGGGGATGCCGAGTCCTGGATCGGCGAGTACTGGAAGCCGCTGCAGGAAGGCGGCGCCGACCAGGCGCGGCTGTTCGAGGACTCCACGGAGATCTACGGGCCGATGAGCCTGCACGCCGAGGACGCGTAGTCGGGACGAGGCCCCGGGCAGAGGGGCGGCCGCGACCCGGCCGCCCCGTCTCCTCACTGCTCGCCCAGCGTCACCTCGGTCTTCTTCTCACTCCCGTTCCGGGTGAACGTCACCGACGTCTTCTCGCCCGGCTGGTCCGCCGCCAGCGCCTCGGACAGGGACGTGATGGTGGTGATGTCCGTGTCGCCCAGCCTGGTGATGATGTCCCCGGCCTGGATGCCGGCCTTGTCGGCCGCCCCGCCGCTCTTCACCTCGACCACGGCGACCCCGGCGGCCTGGTACCGGCTGTCGACGACCGTGCGGCCCGTGATGTTCAGCGCCGCCCGGCCCGAGTCGGTGACCTTGCCGTCCTTGACGATCTGGTCGGCGATCGTCCTCACCGTCGACGAGGGGATCGCGAACCCGATCCCGGGCGCCGCGCCGCCCCCGAGACTGGGGTCCGTGGCGGCGAGCGTCGGAATGCCGATGACCTGCCCGTCGAGGTTGACGAGGGCGCCGCCGCTGTTGCCGGGGTTGATGGCCGCGGACGTCTGCACCATGTTCCCGATCGTCGCGCCGGTACCGCCGGCCGAGCTGCCCTCGGTGACGGTCCGTCCGGTCGCCGAGACGATGCCCTGCGTCACGCTGGACGACAACCCGAGCGGCGAGCCCATCGCCAGGACGATCTGCCCGACCTCGACCTTCGGGGAGTCCGCGAAGGTCGCCGCCTTGAGCCCGCTGGGCACCGTGTCCAGCTTGATGACGGCGAGGTCCTGGTCCGGGTACGAGCTGACCAGCTCGGCGGTGTGCACGCCCTCGCTGTTGGCGGTCGTCACCTGCAACGTCTTCTCGTCCCCGACGACGTGCGCGTTGGTGACGACGTGCCCCTGGTCGTCGTACACGATCCCCGACCCCAGATCGTTGCCCGCCTGGATCTGCACGACCGACGGCAGTACGTCCTTGATCACCTTCTGGTAGTCGTTCTGCAGATCGCTGGTCGTCATGGGGACGGCGGCCTGTGCGGCCCGCGCGGTCGACTTCTCCGTGTCGCTCCGGGAGCCGGAGTCGGAGCAGGCCGAGACGAACGCGAGAGAGCAGCAGAGAGCGGCGGCACAAGCGAGCAGCCGCTGGGCACGGATCCGGGAAACGTCCATGCCCCGAGTCTCACTTCGGAGTGAATCCCCGGCTCGTGGCGCACGCCCGAACGGGGCTCAGCCGCGTACCCCGCACAGGTGCAGCAGCGCCGCCACCCCACGGTACGGATCCGTCCGCCCCGCCCGCTCCTCGGCCGTCAGCAGGGTCTGTACGTCCGCCGGGATCTCCGCCCCGTCCGCCGCGGTGTCCGTGAACACCCGCACCCCGTACCAGGCGTGCAGCGGCGCGCCGATCCCGGCCAGCGTCGCGGTCAGCGTCCCCAGCCGGTCGGCCCGGACGTCCAGGCCGAGCCGGTTGGTGTACGAGACCGTGTCGAAGGCGCCCAGCGCGGACGTCCAGTCCCCGGACAGCCCCGGCCGCATCGCCAGCGCGTCGGCGTTGCGCACGAGCAGCGACAGCAGTCCGCCGTGGGCGAGCATCCGGGCCAGTCCGGCCAGCAGCGGATCAGGCTCCTCGACGTACATCAGCACCCCGTGGCACAGGACCACGTCGAAGCTGCCCGGCAGGAAGTGCACGCCGGTGTCGCGGCCGTCGCCCTCGATGATCCGCACCCGGTCCCGGATGCCCTCGGGCTCCCCGGAGAGGGCCTCGCGCGCGGCCGCGACCATCGTGGAGTCCTGCTCAAGGCCGGTCACCTGATGCCCGGCCCGGGCCAGACGCAGCGCCTGGGTGCCCTGGCCCATGCCCACGTCGAGCACCCGAAGCCGCTGCCCGACCGGGAAACGGCCCGCTATCTGCTCGTCGAGCTGCCGGGCCACCAGCTCCTGCCGTACGACATCGCGCAGACCGCCCAGCGTGTTCAGCCACGCATCCGCCGCGCCCCCGGAGAACGACGTAGTGCTCAGGGCCGCTCTCCGCGCTTGACCTGCGGCTTCGGCAGCCGGAGCCTACGCATCTGGAGGGAGCGCATCAGGGCGTACCGGGTGGCGCCCTTGGTGTTCTGGTCCGGGAAGCGCTCGGCGAGCTGCTTCCTCAGCCGGAAGGCGCTGACGATCGCGTCGAGCACGATGAGCACGATCACCACGAGCCACAGCAGCAGCGCGATGCTCTGCAGCGAGCCCACCCGCACCATGCTCAGCACGAGGATGACCACGGCCATCGGCAGGAAGAACTCCGCGACGTTGAAACGGGAGTCGATCCAGTCGCGGGCGAACTTCCGCACCGGCCCCTTGTCGCGGGCGGGCAGATAACGCTCGTCGCCACCGGCCAGCGCTTGGCGCTGCCGGTCCATCGCGGCACGCCGCTCGTCACGCTGACGCCTGGAGGCGTCCTTGCGCGTCATCGAGGTGCTGGCGACGCTGCGGCGCTGGGACTGGGCGGCACTGCGCTTGGGCGTGGGCCTGCCCTTCTTGGCCTGAGGGTCACGGGGCTGCTTGGAGTCGGTCAGCGACGCCTTGTCGGCGCCTGCGGCCTTCTCTTCCTTGGCACGGCTACGGAACACAAAACCCAAGGGTACGGGGTGCCCGGGGTTGGACCCCAGCCCCGCGGGGAACGATCCGGCAACACCAGTCGTCATGTAAGGGACAGAGGGGACGTTGCGCGTGCTTCCGGCCCCGGTGTCCGTCAGGGGTTTCCTTGGGGGGACACCTACTCCCTACGCCGGAGCGGGAGCGGTGGCAGTCGTCCTTGGGGATGAGCGCATCCGTCCCCGAACAGTGCGTCAATGGATGCAGGGCCCGTACTGTGGGTCTTGTCGCAGAGCTGGACGTCAGAAGGGGGCGCGCGAAGCCCATGAGCGGTGTCATGAAGCGTATGGGGATGATCTTCCGCGCGAAGGCGAACAAGGCCCTTGACCGGGCCGAGGACCCGCGCGAGACCCTCGATTACTCGTACCAGAAGCAGTTGGAGCTGCTGCAGAAGGTGCGCCGCGGTGTGGCCGACGTGGCCACGTCGCGCAAGCGCCTGGAGCTCCAGCTCAACCAGCTGCAGTCGCAGTCGACGAAGCTGGAGGACCAGGGCCGCAAGGCGCTCGCGCTGGGCCGTGAGGACCTGGCCCGCGAGGCGCTCTCGCGTCGCGCCGCACTCCAGCAGCAGGTCACCGACCTTGAGACGCAGCACGCGACGCTGCAGGGCGAGGAGGAGAAACTCACTCTGGCGGCCCAGCGGCTCCAGGCCAAGGTCGACGCCTTCCGTACGAAGAAGGAGACGATCAAGGCCACGTACACCGCCGCCCAGGCCCAGACCCGGATCGGCGAGGCCTTCTCCGGCATCTCGGAGGAAATGGGCGACGTGGGCCTGGCGATCCAGCGCGCCGAGGACAAGACGGCGCAGCTGCAGGCCCGGGCCGGCGCCATCGACGAACTGCTCGCCTCGGGTGCCCTCGACGACCAGTCCGGCATGCACAAGGACGAGATCCAGGCCGAGCTGGACCGGATCTCCGGTGGTACGGATGTAGAGCTGGAACTGCAGCGCATGAAGGCCGAACTGGCCGGCGGCTCCTCGTCCCCCCAGGCGATCGAGGGCGGCGCGGGCGGCTCGCAGTCCCAGCAGCAGCCGAAGGACACCCCGCGCTTCGACAAGCAGTAGGGGCCCACGCCGAGGAGGGCGACATGATCGTACGGATCATGGGGGAGGGGCAGGTGAGGCTGGCCGACGGCCACCTCACCGAGTTGAACAAGCTGGACGACGTCCTCCTGCAGGAAATGCAGAACGGCGACGGCCCCGGCTTCCGCCGCACCCTGCAGGCCCTCCTCGCCAAGGTCCGCGAACTGGGCGACCCCCTGCCCGACGACTCCCTGGAACCCTCGGAACTGATCCTCCCGTCCGAGGACGCCACCTTGGAGGAGGTCAGGGACCTGCTGAGCGACGACGGCTTGATCCCCGGGTAGGCCCCTTCAGCCCGTCCGGCGTTTGAGGACGAGGCCCCTCAAGGGCCGAAGCGGGGGTCTGGGGGCGGCAGCCCCCCAGGACGCGGCCACATCAAGGTACGGTCACCACCAGTTCCGGCCCGGTCAGGCGCCCCGTACTGTTCAGGAGTGAGCGGCACGCTAGAACGCACCAGATGTCGGCTGAAGGCGCACCCCCTCGCGCTGGACGCGACCCTGGCGGCCGGCGTACTCGTCTGCATGGTGGCCGGCTCCTTCGTCGACCCGCACGGCGACGACGGCGTCACCTGGGGCATCCGCACCCCCGACGCCCTTGCCCTCGTGCTCATGACGCTCGGCGCCCTCGCCCTGGTCTTCCGCCGCCGCGCTCCGAGGACGGTCCTCGCCCTCACCGGCACCGTCGCCCTCGTCGAATGCGTCGTCGGTGATCCCAGGGCCCCCGTCGCCATGGCCGCGGTCATCGCCCTCTTCACCGTCGCCGCCACCACCGACCGCCCCACCACCTGGCGTCTGGGCCTGCTGACGATGACCGTCCTGACCGGTGCCTCCATGCTGGCCGGCCCCCTGCCCTGGTACGCCCAGGAGAATCTCGCCATCTTCGCCTGGACCGGCATCGGCGCCACCGCCGGCGACGCCGTCCGCAGCCGCCGCGCCGTCGTCCAGGCCATCCGCGAGCGCGCCGAGCGAGCGGAACGCACCCGCGAGGAGGAGGCCCGCCGCCGGGTCGCCGAGGAGCGCCTGCGTATCGCCCGGGACCTGCACGACGTCGTCGCCCACCACATCGCCCTGGTGAACGTGCAGGCCGGCGTGGCCGCGCACGTCATGGACAAGCGTCCCGACCAGGCCAAGGAGGCCCTCGCCCACGTCCGCGAGGCCAGCCGCTCCGCGCTCAACGAACTCCGCGCCACGGTCGGCCTGTTGCGCCAGTCGGGCGATCCCGAGGCCCCCACCGAACCGGCCCCCGGCCTGGAGCGCCTCGACGAACTCGTCGGCACCTTCCGCAGCGCCGGCCTGCATGTCGAGGTCGCCCGCGCCGACCACGGCACCACCCTCCCCGCCGCCGTCGGCCTGGCCGCCTACCGCGTCATCCAGGAAGCCCTGACCAACGTGCAAAAGCATGCCGGTACGGAGGCGAAGGCCGAGGTCAGCGTCGTACGCGTCGGCCCCAACATCGAGATCACCGTCCTCGACAACGGCTCGGGCGAGGACGACGACCCCACGAGCGGCGGCGGCCACGGCCTGCTCGGCATGCGCGAGCGGGTCACCGCCCTGCGGGGCACCCTCACCACCGGCCCCCGTTACGGCGGCGGCTTCCGGGTCCATGCGATCCTGCCGGTCAGGACCCGCTCCCGCGCCGCGGAAGACGCCGTATGACACCCCCACCCCCTGCGGAGGACCCCGTATGACGACGATCCGTGTCCTGCTCGCCGACGACCAGGCCCTGCTGCGCAGCGCCTTCCGGGTACTCGTCGACTCCGAGCCCGACATGGAGGTCGTCGGTGAGGCGTCCGACGGCGCGGAGGCGGTGCGGCTGGCCAAGGAGGAGCGGGCCGACGTGGTGCTGATGGACATCCGGATGCCCGGCACGGACGGTCTCGCGGCCACCCGCATGATCAGCGCCGACCCCACCCTCGCCCAGGTCCGCGTGGTGATCCTGACGACCTTCGAGGTCGACGACTACGTGGTGCAGTCCCTGCGCGCCGGCGCCTCCGGCTTCCTCGGCAAGGGCAGCGAACCCGACGAACTGCTGAGCGCCATCCGCATCGCGGCCGGCGGCGAGGCCCTGCTCTCCCCGGCCGCCACCAAGGGCCTGATCGCCCGCTTCCTCGCCCAGGGCGACGCCTCCGACGACAGCCGCGACCCGGCCCGCGCCGAGCGGCTCGCCGCCCTCACCGTCCGCGAGCGCGAGGTCCTCGTCCAGGTCGCCGGCGGCCACTCCAACGACGAGATCGCCGAACGCCTGGAGGTCTCCCCGCTCACCGTGAAGACCCACGTAAACCGCGCCATGGCCAAACTGGGCGCCCGCGACCGGGCCCAACTCGTCGTCATCTCCTACGAGTCCGGGCTGGTCCGTCCACGGGCGGAGTGACCGGCGGCATGTGACGTTCTCGTAGGGGTGGCCGGGCCCCCGGCCGCCCTCGTCTGCTCGCTGCGTATTCTGTGGCCTTTGACTGCCGTACGTGGGAAAGGGATTCGGGCGTGCCCCTGCGGAAGGACGACCCGAAATCGGTCGGCGGCTACACCTTGGTCGATCGGCTCGGGGCCGGTGGCATGGGCATCGTCTACCGGGGCAGATCCCGCTCAGGCCGCGAGGTCGCCGTCAAGGTGGTGCACGCCCAGCACGCCGAGGACCAGGTCTTCCGGGCCCGGTTCCGCCAGGAGATCGAGCTGGTCCGCAAGGTGAGCGGCGCCTTCACAGCTCCTGTCGTGGACGCCGACCCGGAGGCGGTACGGCCCTGGATGGCCACCCAGTACGTGCCCGGCCGCTCCCTCGCCGAGCGGATCCGTGCAGAGGGCCGGCTGCGCGGCGCCGAACTGCGGCAACTGGCCCTGGGGTTGGTGGAGGCGCTGCGGGAGATCCACCGGGCCGGGGTCGTGCACCGGGACCTGAAACCCGCCAACGTCCTGATGGCCGAGGACGGTCCCCGCGTCATCGACTTCGGCATCTCCCGCGCGGCCGAGAACCACAACACCCTCACCGAGACCGGGCAGATGATCGGCACCCCGCCCTTCATGTCCCCGGAACAGCTCACCGACGCCCGTACGGTGGGCCCCGCCTCGGACGTCTTCTCGCTCGGCGCCCTGCTGGTGTTCGCGGTCACCGGCCGGGGCCCGTTCGACGCCGACAGCCCCTATCTGACCGCCTACCGGGTGGTCCACAACGAGCCCGTGCTGGAGGGGGTGGCGCGCCCGCTGCGCACGGTCCTGGAGCGCTGCCTGGCCAAGGACGCCAAGGACCGGCCCGAACTCGACGAACTGGCCCACGAGTTCGCGGCAGTCCTGCCCGAGCCCACGGAGGACGAGCCGCTCACGATGACCCTGCGGCGGCCCGCGCCGCGGGCCGGGGCGGAGACCGGCCCGGGGATCGCGTCCGGCCGCACCACCACTGCCGGCCCCGGCCGCCGCGGCCGTATACGTCCGTTGTGGGCCGCGGTCGGCACGGTCGGCGCGCTGGGCTTGGGGCTGCTGGGCTACATCCGGTTCGGGCCGGGGTTCTCGGACTCCCCGCCGGTGGGCCCGGCCTCGTCCGCCTCGTCCTCCGCCTCGTCCCGCTGGCCGGCGCTCCCGGCCGGCTGGAAGCCGTGGCAGACGGGGGTGACGGAAACCGCCGCGAGCGGAGCGATGAAGGCGCCGGACGTGCACGGCACGGACATGGCGCCGCGCTGCGCGGTGGACCAGGGCTCCGTCTACTGCGGCGGCAACGCACTCCTCCCGGAACGGATCGACGCCGCAACCGGCACGATCCTCTGGCGCGCCGACATCGCGCCCGCCGGGGTCCCGGCCGACCGGTACGTCTCGTCGGTCGTCGGGGCCGACGGCGACGTGGTGCTCGTCCAACTCCTCGTCAACAACGAGTCCGGCTTCACCCAGGAACAGTCCCTCGTCGCCCTCGACCGCGAAAGCGGCGGAAGACTCTGGTCCCGGAAGGTGTACAACGGCAGCCCGGGGTCGGTCCAGGTCCCCGGACTGGTCCTCATGCTGGAGGCCGACGGCCGGTCGGTGACCGCCCGCTCGGCGGCCGACGGCAAGGAGCGCTGGAGGACGTCCCTGCTGGCGAAGCACTTCTGCACCCTGCTCGACCTGGGGGACCGTCCGTACGTCGAGTGCGTCACCGACGCGGCGGACGACGACACGGAGTTCATCGTCATCGACCCCTCCGACGGCTCCGTGCGGCGTCTGGCCTCACCCGCGGACAGCGGCAGCTTCGTCGGCGCCCTCGACGGGAAGCTGCTGTTCGTGGAGTCGGACGCGGACGCGGTCGCGGTCAGCAAAGACCTGACGTACACCCGTATCGTGCGCGTCGACCCGGAGAGCGGGAAGCGCGAGGTGACACCGTTGCCCCAGCGGTACCGGGGGACCGTGGCCCTGGCGCGCGGCACGCTCTACTTCTCCACCTCCAGCGGCCTGGTGACCGCCGTCTCGCCGCTGACGGGAGCGCGGGTCTGGGAGTCCCGCACCACCCTGGAGTCGGCCGGCCGGGTCTCGGTGGACGCCGACGGGCGCACCGCGTACACGGCCGGCGCGAGCGGACGGGTGGCGGCCCTGGACGCGGCGCGGGGCACCGTGCTGTGGGAGACCGCCGCCCGTGCCGAGGTCCTGGCCAGTGGCCTGGAGCCCGTCGTGCTGTTCGACAAGGGCGCCCTGGTGGTGGCGACCGCCGACGGCACGATCTTCACCCTCGACCCGGCCCACCCCCACCGGACAGCGGTCTCGGCGGGGTGAGCGCGGGCCCCGGCCCACGGGCTACGGCAGTGCCAGCATCCGCTCCAGCGCGAGCTTCGCGAACGCCTCGGTCTCCTTGTCGACCTCGATCCGATTGACCAGGTTGCCCTCGGCCAGCGACTCCAGGGCCCAGACCAGGTGGGGGAGGTCGATGCGGTTCATTGTCGAGCAGAAGCAGACCGTCTTGTCGAGGAAGACGATCTCCTTGCCCTCGGCGGCGAAACGGTTCGCGAGGCGTCGTACGAGATTGAGCTCGGTTCCGATGGCCCACTTGGAGCCCGCCGGAGCCGCCTCCAGCGCCTTGATGATGTACTCCGTCGAGCCGACGTAGTCGGCCGCGGCGACGACCTCGTGCCTGCACTCCGGGTGGACGAGGACGTTCACGCCCGGGATGCGCTCGCGCACGTCGTTGACCGAGTCCAGCGAGAACCGGCCGTGCACCGAGCAGTGGCCCCGCCACAGGATCATCTTCGCGGCGCGCAGCTCGTCCGTCGTCAGCCCGCCGTTCGGCTTGTGCGGGTTGTAGAGGACGCAGTCCTCCAGGGACATGCCCAGGTCGCGGACGGCGGTGTTGCGGCCCAGGTGCTGGTCGGGCAGGAACAGCACCTTCTCGCCCTGCTCGAAGGCCCAGTCGAGAGCCTTCTTGGCGTTGGACGAGGTGCAGATGGTGCCGCCGTGCTTGCCGGTGAACGCCTTGATGTCGGCGGACGAGTTCATGTACGAGACGGGCACGACCTGCTCGGCCACGCCGGCCTCGGTCAGCACGTCCCAGCACTCGGCGACCTGCTCGGCCGTCGCCATGTCGGCCATCGAGCAGCCGGCGGCGAGGTCGGGCAGGACCACCTTCTGGTCGTCCGACGTCAGGATGTCCGCGGACTCCGCCATGAAGTGCACACCGCAGAACACGATGTACTCGGCCTCCGGACGCGCCGCCGCGTCCCGGGCCAGCTTGAAGGAGTCACCCGTCACGTCGGCGAACTGGATGACCTCGTCGCGCTGGTAGTGGTGGCCGAGCACGAAGACCTTGTCGCCGAGCTTCTCCTTGGCCGCGCGGGCGCGAGCCACGAGGTCCGGGTCGGACGGCGAGGGCAGGTCACCGGGACACTCGACGCCGCGCTCGCTCTTCGGGTCGGCCTCACGGCCGAGGAGCAGCAGGGCAAGAGGACTCGGCTGTACGTCGAGCTCCGTGGTCTGGGCGGTGGTCACGACACGCACCCTTTCTGTTCTGCGGATATTCTCTGCGGGAGTGCTTTTCGTCGAACTGACGTTATCTATGATAACCCGGTTCACGTCAGTTTGACGATGGTCATAACGTCGATGTGACATGAATCCCGGTGCCGTGCCGGAGGGGCCCTTGGGTCGCTGTTCGCTTCGTCGCGGGTGTGCGAGCATGAAAGAACGGGCGAAAAGACAAGTTGCCCGGCTCGGAATGAATCCGTGCCTCCGGCGGTTGAAAACGTCGGCAAGCAGTCTCCGTACAACCCGGGAGAGATGTAGATGTCCGTATCGGACGAGACCAGCACCGTCACCGACGGCATCATCCTGTCCGACGCCGCCGCGGCGAAGGTCAAGGCCCTGCTCGACCAGGAAGGCCGTGACGACCTGGCCCTGCGTGTCGCCGTCCAGCCCGGCGGCTGCTCCGGCCTGCGCTACCAGCTCTTCTTCGACGAGCGCTCCCTCGACGGCGACGTGGTCAAGGACTTCGGCGGCGTCAAGGTGGTCACCGACCGCATGAGTGCCCCGTACCTGGGCGGCGCGTCCGTCGACTTCGTCGACACCATCGAGAAGCAGGGCTTCACGATCGACAACCCGAACGCGACGGGCTCCTGCGCCTGCGGCGACTCCTTCAGCTAAGCCCCGCCGACCGGCCGAGGCCCGCTGAACAACTGAACATGCCGAAGGCGGCGGCCCCCTCCGACAGGGCCGCCGCCTTCGCGTTCCTCCGGGCGGCTACTGGACCCCGGCCGCAGCCCGCGGCAGTCGCGCTCCCGGCTTCACCAGCGCGATCCCCTTGCCGTCCGAGCCCACGACCTTCCGGTCACCGAGCGGCTCGTCCAGCTGCACGGTCCTCTGGAACTCCTTGGCGATCATGATGCAGATCTTGCCCTTCCAGGGCTTCTCGGTCACCGTGACGGTCACCTCGTCCGCGCTCTCGCTCGCCTTCGCCGTGTAGTCGGCGCACACGCCGCCCGTGAAGCTCACGGTCAGCTCCTTGCCGTCCGCCGTGTAGCCGTCCACCTTGACGTCCCGGGTGGCCGGCGCCGAGGTCGGCTCGTCGCCCGGGGCGGTCGCCGACGGGGTCGGCTCCGGGGACTCGGTGGCCGAGTTCGACGCCAGGTACTTCGGGTCGACGGCCGGATAGGTCACCGTGAAGCCGTGCTGCGCGCCCGCACCCTTCACCTCGAACAGCCAGGACGGCACCAGCGCCCGCCGCCCGTCCACAGCCCGCGCGGCCAGCCCGAACACCGCACCGTCGACCGTGACGGTCTCCTTCGACGGCGTCGCACCGGCCCCCGAGGTCGACTGCCCGCACGGCGCCTCCAGCCGGTCCTTCAGCGGTACGGGGCTGGCGCAGCCGCCGATGCCCATGCGGTGGTCGGTCGTGGGCGCCGAGTTCATCAGCTCCAGCGTCTTCTTCGCGCTCAGCACGGGATACGTGTCGCCCTTGGCCGGTGCCTTCAACTGACCGCTGCCGCCGACCACTTCGCCCTGTGCGCTCACCGTCAGCCCGGTCGCCCAGCCGTATGTGGGCAGCCCGCCGACCAACGGGTCCGCGTTCACCGCCCGCTGGGCGCCCATGACCTGGCTCGCGTCCACTTTCGCGTCATCCTGACCGACCGCCTTCAGCACGGGCGCCGCGGCCTTCTTCGCGGCCGCCTCGCTCACCGTGGCTCCGGCCGGGTTCGCGGGATCCTTGGTGCACTTGGTGATGCTCTGGCAGGCGTCGGTGCCGGCCGCGTACCGGTGGAACGTCCAGGTCCCCGGCGCCTGCCTGTCCACCACGAGGCTCGGCCCGGACCCGTCCCCCGCGGGCCCGACCTGCCAGGCCTGCCCTTGCGCCACCGGCGCCCCGGCCAGGCCGAGGGACTTCGCCAGCCGGGCCACCTCGTCCTTGGTGACCTCGCCGGCCGCCCGGTACACGGGCGCGGAGCCGGGGCCGGCGGGCAGAGTGCCGTCGACCTTGTACGTCACGCCGTACGGGTTGGGCTCCCCGGGCGCGATCCCGTTCGAACCGCCCTCGGAGTAGCCGTCGAGTGCGAGCGGCGGGGGAGTGCTGTCGTCGCCGGAGGCCCCGGAGCCCGTACGGCCGCCGGACCCCCCGGTGGCGGATGCGGTGAGATAGGCCCCGCCGCCTCCCACGAGCAGCACGGCGGCGGCGACGGAGGCGATGAGCACGGGGGAGCGGCGGGCGGGCGGGCGAGGGTGATCCGTGCCCGGTGCGGGGGTGGCGTCGGGGACGCCGTCGTCACCGTCCTCGGCCGCGGGAGCCTCGGTGGCCTCGGCGTCACCTTCGTCAGCCGCGGCAGCCTCGGTCTTCTCCTCGACCTGGGCGCCGTCGGCCCGTGCGCCCTCCCCCTGGGCGTCGGAACCCTGGGCGCCGGCACCCTCGGGGCCCTGTCCGGCCACGGCACCCTGCTCCGCCGCGGAGCCGGTGTCGCCCCGCTCCTCGTCGGAGCCGTCGGCGTCGTTGTCGGGTCGCTCGGTGTTCACCGCATCGCTCCTTCTGCTGCACTGCTGTCCCATGACCCTGACCCGGCCCTGTCAAAACGGCCTGCCGGGGTCGTATCGCGCATCCCCTTTACGGGGGACGGCGATGGGACGCAGCGGGGGAGCGCGCGGTTCCCTCGAACGCGCCGATCGGGTACCACCGAGCCGGGTTCAGTCGCCGTAGTCCGACATCGCGTCCAGCAGGCGGGCCGACTTCGACGGCACCTTCACCCCGTGGATGAGTGACGGGGAGACCGGAAGGGAAGTGATCCGGTCGGGAGCGGACCAGTGGGGGACCATCCGGGCACAGTCGCCGCGCAGCGACGCGAGGTCGCCTTCCAGGTCGACCGGGACCGGGGCATGGACCTTGAGGTTCGTCATAGCGGAACCGTATGCACGTACCAGCCTGCGAAGAAAGATCTACTATCGGGTAGTTTTGGCCACTTCAGAGCCCCTCTTCAGTGCCTCGCTACGACCCGGTAGCGTGAACTGTCAATCCGTCTCCCCACAGGAGAGTCCCCGCCGTGCGCATCGCAGTCACCGGCTCCATCG
Organism: Streptomyces sp. NBC_00461; assembly: GCF_036013935.1. Taxonomy (NCBI): domain Bacteria; kingdom Bacillati; phylum Actinomycetota; class Actinomycetes; order Kitasatosporales; family Streptomycetaceae; genus Streptomyces; species Streptomyces sp. NBC_00461. Next base: position 2,686,736 of record NZ_CP107902.1, on the reverse strand, counting down.
CCACCGACCACCTCATGACCTTCCCCGGCCGCTTCGCCGACCAGCTCGTCGCGGACCAGCTGCACACGGTCTCGCTCTCCTTCCTGGTCGACAACCTCGACGTACGCCGGGGCGGCGTCGGCGCGAACATCGCCTTCGGCATGGGCCAGCTCGGCACGCAGCCGATCCTGGTCGGCGCCGCGGGTTCCGACTTCGCCGAGTACCGCGACTGGCTCGACCGGCACGGCGTCGACACCGACTCGGTCCGCATCTCCGAGACCCTGCACACCGCCCGCTTCGTGTGCACCACGGACGCCGACCACAACCAGATCGGCTCCTTCTACACGGGCGCGATGAGCGAGGCCCGCCTGATCGAGCTGAAGACCGTCGCGGACCGCGTGGGCGGCCTGGACCTGGTCCTGATCGGCGCCGACGACCCCGAGGGCATGCTCCGGCACACCGAGGAGTGCCGCTCGCGGTCGATCCCCTTCGCCGCCGACTTCTCCCAGCAGATCGCCCGGATGAACGGCGACGAGATCCGGATACTGCTGGAGGGCGCCACGTACCTCTTCTCGAACGAGTACGAGAAGGGCCTCATCGAGTCCAAGACCGGCTGGAGCGACGAGCAGATCCTCGCCAAGGTCGGCCACCGCATCACCACCCTCGGCTCCCGCGGAGTCCGCGTCGAGCGCAAGGGCGAGGACCCGATCGAGGTCGGGTGCGCGCAGGAGGAGCGCAAGGCCGACCCCACGGGCGTCGGCGACGCCTTCCGCGCCGGCTTCCTCTCCGGCCTGGCCTGGGGCGTCTCCCTGGAGCGCGCGGCCCAGGTCGGCTGCATGCTCGCCACGCTCGTCATCGAGACGGTCGGCACCCAGGAGTACCAGCTGCGCCGCGGTCACTTCATGGACCGCTTCGCCAAGGCGTACGGCGACGAGGCGGCGGCCGAGGTCCAGAAGCATCTGGCCTGAGCTACGACACCCGGCGGACCAGGTACGCGAAGCCCTGGTCCGCCGGCTCCTCGCCCAGGTACTCCTGCCCCCGCATCTCGCACCACGCCGGAATGTCCAGCCGCGCCGCCTCGTCGTCGGACAGCACCCGCACCGTGCCGCCCACCGGGACGCCCCCGATGACCTTGGCGAGTTCGATGACGGGGATCGGGCAGCGCCTGCCGAGAGCGTCGACGACCAGGACGTCCTGCTGCACGGTCGTGGCCAGGTCCGGAGCCCCGAGCTTCTCCCGCACCCCCGCCACCACCCCCGGCAACACCTCCAGGAACCGCTCCACTTCCTCCCGGGTCGTCCCCGTCGGCAAAGAAACCCGCACATTCCCCTCACTCAGCACCCCCATGGCCTTCAGCACATGGCTAGGCGTCAGCGTGCTGCTCGTACAGGACGATCCGGACGAGACGGAGAAACCCTCCCGGTCGAGCTCGTGGAGCAGTGTCTCCCCGTCGACATAGAGACAGGAGAAGGTGACGATCCCCGGCAGCCGCCGCTCCGGATCCCCGACCACCTCCACGTCCGGCACCGACTGCGCCACCCGCACCCGGATCCGCTCCGTCAGTTCCCGCAGCCGTACCGCCTCTTGCGCCGCCTCCGCGCGCACCGCCCGCAGCGAAGCCGCCGCCGCGACAATGGCAGGCAGGTTCTCGAAGCCCGGCGCCCGCCCCGACTCCCGCTTGTCCACGGGCCCTGGCGGCGCGAACCGCACCCCTTTCCGCACGACGAGCAGACCCACCCCCGAGGGCCCACCCCACTTGTGAGCACTGGCCGCGAGCAACGACCAGTCGCCCTCGACCGGCCCCCACCCCAACGACTGCGCCGCATCCACCAGCAGCGGCACCCCGGCCTCCCGGCACATGGCGGCCACGTCGGCCACCGGCTGCTCGGTCCCCACCTCGTGATTGGCCGACTGCAGACAGGCCAGAGCGGTGTCGGGACGCAGGGCGTCGGCGTACGACGCAGGCGTCACCCTTCCCCGCCGGTCCACCTCGATCCGAGTGACGCTCCCGCCGCCGGCCTCGTGCGTGTCAGCCGCATGGAGCACCGAGGAGTGTTCGACCGCCGACACGATCAGGTGACGGCCAATCCGGTGACGCCCGGCCAACGCCCCCGCGATTCCCGTGTGCACGGCCCGGGTCCCGGAAGAGGTGAAGACCAGTTCATCGGTACGACACCCCACGGCCTCAGCAGCCGCCTCCCGAGCCGCATCCAACAACATCCGAGCCCGCCGCCCCTCACGATAGAGACGCGCAGGGTCGGCCCACCCCTCGTCCAGCGAGGCCAACAACGCCTGACGTGCGAGGGGATGGAGAGGCGCGGAGGAAGCGGCGTCGAAATAGGACATACGCAAACGCTATGACGACCTGCCCGCAACCGACCTATTGGGGGCGCGGGGAACTGCGCGACCAGCCACAAACAACCCGCACCCGCCAATCCAGCGAACCCACGGAGTGAGTAGGCACCCCTCCCCGCGAACCCTCGGAGAGCGTCGGCTAGGGTTTGGTCCGCATAAACATCCAAACCCCTGCCCGACGCAGGGCGGCGACCGACCAGCGAGAAGGCCGCAGCCAATACGCGCGGGCGAGACTCTCGGGAAGGCGCTACGTGAGTCCCAACGGCTCCGACCGCTCGCCGCGGCGCCCGATGCGGCGGAAGCTGCTGCAGGCAATGACCGCGGGCCTGGTCCTGGCGACCGCCACCGGTTGCACATACAAGGACTTCCCCCGCCTTGGTATGCCCACCCCCACCACGGAAGAGGCTCCGCGGATCCTCTCCCTCTGGCAGGGCTCCTGGGCTGCCGCGCTGGCCACCGGCGTGCTGGTGTGGGGCCTGATTCTGTGGAGCACGATCTTCCACCGGCGTAGCCGCACCAAGATCGAGGTTCCTCCGCAGACCCGGTACAACATGCCGATCGAGGCGCTGTACACGGTCGTTCCGCTCGTCATCGTCTCGGTGCTGTTCTACTTCACGGCCCGCGACGAATCGAAGATCCTGAGCCTCGACAAGAAGCCGGACGTCACCGTCAACGTCGTCGGCTTCCAGTGGAGCTGGGGCTTCAACTACATCGAGCCCGTCGAGGGTTCCACCGGTGACGCGAAGACCGACAAGAACCTGGCCGCCATTCCGGACCGGTTCAAGACCGACTTCCCGGCGAACGCCGGCGGTGTCTACGACGTCGGCACGCCCGCCACGAAGAACCCGCAGACCGGCAACCCGGGCCCCACGCTGTGGCTGCCCGAGGGGAAGACGGTTCGCTTCGTCCTCACTTCTCGTGACGTCATCCACTCCTTCTGGGTGGTGCCGTTCCTGATGAAGATGGACGTCATCCCGGGCCACACCAACTCCTTCCAGGTGACCCCCAACAAGGAGGGCACCTTCCTGGGCAAGTGCGCCGAGCTGTGCGGCGTCGACCACTCCCGGATGCTGTTCAACGTGAAGGTCGTCTCCCCTGAGCGCTACGAGCAGCACCTCAAGGACCTCGCCAAGAAGGGGCAGACCGGTTACGTTCCCGCCGGCATCGCGCAGACGAGCCACGAGAAGAACCGGGAGACGAACAACCTGTGAGCATCGTCAACGAACCCCAGGGTGCCCCGGCAGCTGAGGGACACTACTCAGACGAACTGCCGGTCCGGCGCAAGCAGCCCGGCAACGTCGTGATCAAGTGGCTCACCACCACTGACCACAAGACGATCGGGACGCTCTATCTCGTCACGTCGTTCGCGTTCTTCCTGATCGGCGGCGTCATGGCGCTGCTGATGCGCGCCGAGCTCGCCCGGCCGGGTCTGCAGATCATGTCGAACGAGCAGTTCAACCAGGCGTTCACGATGCACGGCACGATCATGCTGCTGATGTTCGCGACGCCGCTGTTCGCCGGCTTCACCAACTGGATCATGCCGCTGCAGATCGGTGCGCCCGACGTGGCGTTCCCGCGGCTGAACATGTTCGCCTACTGGCTGTACCTGTTCGGCTCGACCATCGCGGTCGGCGGCTTCCTCACCCCGTCCGGCGCGGCCGACTTCGGCTGGTTCGCCTACTCCCCGCTGTCGGACGCGGTGCGCTCCCCGGGCATCGGCGCCGACCTGTGGATCATGGGTCTGGCCTTCTCCGGTTTCGGCACGATCCTCGGTGCGGTCAACTTCATCACCACCATCATCTGCATGCGCGCGCCCGGCATGACCATGTTCCGCATGCCGATCTTCGTGTGGAACGTGCTGCTGACCGCGGTGCTGGTGCTGCTCGCCTTCCCCGTCCTGGCCGCCGCGCTGTTCGCGCTGGAGGCGGATCGGAAGTTCGGGGCGCATGTCTTCGACGCGGCCAACGGCGGCGCGCTGCTGTGGCAACACCTCTTCTGGTTCTTCGGCCATCCAGAGGTGTACATCATCGCGCTGCCGTTCTTCGGCATCATCTCCGAGGTCATCCCGGTCTTCTCCCGCAAGCCGATGTTCGGCTACATGGGCCTGATCGGCGCGACCATCGCGATCGCCGGCCTGTCCGTGACGGTGTGGGCCCACCACATGTACGTCACCGGCGGTGTGCTGCTGCCGTTCTTCTCCTTCATGACGTTCCTCATCGCCGTACCGACCGGCGTGAAGTTCTTCAACTGGATCGGAACGATGTGGAAGGGGTCCTTGTCCTTCGAGACCCCGATGCTCTGGGCCACCGGCTTCCTGGTCACCTTCACCTTCGGCGGCCTCACCGGTGTCATCCTGGCCTCGCCGCCGATGGACTTCCACGTGTCCGACTCGTACTTCGTGGTGGCGCACTTCCACTACGTGGTGTTCGGCACCGTCGTCTTCGCGATGTTCTCCGGCTTCCACTTCTGGTGGCCGAAGATGACCGGCAAGATGCTCGACGAGCGGCTCGGCAAGATCACGTTCTGGACGCTGTTCATCGGCTTCCACGGCACCTTCCTGGTCCAGCACTGGCTGGGCGCCGAGGGCATGCCCCGTCGTTACGCGGACTACCTCGCGGCCGACGGCTTCACCGCCCTGAACACGATCTCGACGATCAGCTCGTTCCTGCTCGGCATGTCGATCCTGCCGTTCCTCTACAACGTGTGGAAGACGGCCAAGTACGGCAAGCCGGTCGGTGTCGACGACCCGTGGGGCTACGGCCGCTCGCTCGAGTGGGCCACCTCGTGCCCGCCGCCGCGGCACAACTTCCTCACCCTGCCGCGGATTCGCAGTGAATCCCCGGCGTTCGACCTGCATCACCCTGAGATCGCCGCTCTCGACCAGCTCGAGAACGCGCCTCACGGTGAGAAGGCTCTGGCTGGTGGCAAGGAGGCCGGCAAGTGAAGGTTCAGGGCAAGATGTTCATGTGGCTGAGCGTCTTCGTCCTCGCCATGGCGGTCGTCTATGGCGTGTGGTCGAAGGAGCCGGCCGGTACCACGGCCCTCTTCCTGGCGTTCGGTCTGTGCATCATGGTCGGCTTCTACCTCGGCTTCACGGCCAAGCGGGTCGACGCGGGTGCCATGGACAACAGGGACGCGGACGTCGCGGACGACGCCGGCGAGGTCGGGTTCTTCAGCCCGCACAGCTGGCAGCCGCTCGCCCTCGGTTTCGGTGGCGCGCTGGCCTTCCTGTCGATCGCGATCGGCTGGTGGCTGCTGTACTTCTCCGCTCCGATCATCATGATCGGCCTCTACGGCTGGGTCTTCGAGTACTACCGCGGTGAGAACCGCACCCAGTAGCACGCGCAGAGCGCAAAGGGAGCCCGGACACTCCGTCAGGAGCGTCCGGGCTCCTGCGTTTGCCGCAATACCGTTCGCTCGAACGAGTCACCCGGCGCGCCGTGCTTGACGAACGTCCATAGCGTGAGGGACATGAACCACTCTCCGCGCACCCGCATCGTCGTCAGCTGCACGCTGCTGGTGATCGCCCTCGGCGCGGGCGGCACCTCTTGCAGCAGCGGCGGCAACCCGCTGACCGACAAGCCGTACGACGCGACGGACCAGATCTCCTTCAAGGGCCCCACGGGAGACGGGAAGAAGGCCGACCCGGACAAGCCCCTGGAGGTCACCGCCGACGACGACCGCATCACCGACGTCACGGCCGTGGACGCCACAGGCCGCTATGTGACGGGCGAACTCTCCGACGACGGCTCCCGCTGGCACAGCACCTCCCCGCTCGCCGCCAACGCGCACTACACGGTGCGGGTGAGCACGGAGGACGACGACGGGGCACCGGGACGCAAGGTCCTCGACTTCGACACCACCACGCCCACCACCAAGAAGAGCCTGGGCGTGACGTTCGGGCCCAAGTCGGGGACGTACGGCGTCGGCCAGCCCGTCACCGCCGAACTGGACAAACCCGTCAAGGACAAGGCACAACGGGCCGTCGTCGAACGGGCCCTACGGGTGGACGCCGTGCCCGCCGTGCAGGGCGCCTGGCACTGGGTGAGCGACAAGGAACTCCACTACCGCCCCAAGGACTACTGGCCCGCCCAGGCCACCGTCCAGGTCCACAGCGACCTCGACGGCGTCAAGGTCGGCGACCGCCTGTGGGGCACCAAGAGCAAGGCGCTGAAGCTCACCATCGGCGACAGCATCGTCGCCGTCACCGACGCGGCCTCGCACTCCATGACGGTCTACAAGAACGGCGAGGACATCAAAGAGCTCCCCGTCACCACCGGCAAGCCCGGCTTCGACACCCGCAACGGCGTCAAGGTGGTCCTGGGCAAGCAGTACTTCGTACGTATGCGCAGCGCCACGGTCGGCATCGCCGAGGGCAGCGCGGACTCGTACGACCTGCCCGTCTACTACGCGACCCGCCTGACCTGGAGCGGCGAGTACGTGCACGCCGCCCCCTGGTCCGTCGGCTCCCAGGGCTACGCCAACGTCAGCCACGGCTGCACCGGCATGAGCACCAGCAACGCCGAGTGGTTCTTCGACACCGTCCACGAGGGCGACGTGGTGAAGGTCGTCAACTCAGGCGGCGACACCATGGAGCCCTTCGGCAACGGCTTCGGTGACTGGAACCTCACCTGGCAGAACTGGCGCACCGGCAGCGCACTGGTCGCCGGCACGCCGGACGGGCCGAGCTCGGCGGAGCGAGCCCGGCTCAGGCCGCAGAGCGTCTGAGGAGCTCTAGGCGCTCTGCTGAAGCCTCTTCTGCCGCAGCAGGGAGGCCAACGCGGCCGCGAACTCCACAGGATCCGCAGGGAGCGTCACAGCCGCGTCCGCACGGCTCCAGGTCGCCAGCCACGCGTCCTGCGGCCGGCCGATCAGCAGCAGCACCGGCGGGCAGTTGAACACCTCGTCCTTGATCTGGCGGCACACGCCCATGCCGCCCATGGGCACGGCCTCGCCGTCCAGGACACAGACGTCGATCCCGCCCCTGTCCAGCTCCTTGAGGACGGCCGCGGGCGTCGCGCATTCCAGGAACTCGACGACGGGAGCGTCCGGCGCAGGCCTGCGTCCGGTCGCCAACCGGACTTGTTCGCGGGTGTTGGAGTCATCGCTGTAGACCAGCACCGTGGCGGTCGCCTGCATCGTTCCTCCGCATCGTTGGTCGGGAACATCGGTTACCGATGGGGCGGATGCTACTCCCATGAACACCGCGTCAACACCTGTTGGAACACGGCTTCGATGGGCCATACGGGCAGTACACGCGGTACGGACACTCCGAACAGCACCCCCCGGAGTGAGGGCGGGATAAGGGACCGACATAATGTCGGTCGTGGCGACAGCAACGACAGTAGAAACCGGGCACGCGCACCCGTCGGTCAACCGGCCGAACCTCACCAGCGTCGGAACCATCATCTGGCTGAGTTCCGAGCTGATGTTCTTCGCGGCCCTCTTCGCGATGTATTTCACCCTGCGATCGGTGACCGGTCCGGATCACTGGAAGGAGATGGCGAGCCATCTCAACCTTCCGTTCTCCGCGACCAACACCACGATCCTGGTGCTCTCCTCCCTGACCTGCCAGCTCGGCGTCTTCGCCGCCGAGCGCGGGGACGTGAAGAAGCTCCGGGGCTGGTTCATCGTCACCTTCGTCATGGGTGCGATCTTCATCGGCGGTCAGGTCTTCGAGTACACGGAGCTGGTGACGAAGGACGGGCTCTCGCTCTCCTCCGACCCGTACGGCTCGGTGTTCTACCTGACCACCGGGTTCCACGGCATGCACGTGACGGGCGGCCTCATCGCCTTCCTGTTCGTCCTCGGCCGCACCTACGCGGCGAAGAGGTTCACCCACGAGCAGGCGACCGCGGCCATCGTCGTGTCCTACTACTGGCACTTCGTCGATGTCGTGTGGATCGGCCTCTTCGCCACGATCTACCTGATCAAGTAGCCGGGACCGTTCCCGCGTGCGCCCACAGGCGCACATCCCAGAAGCATCGACGCAGAAGATCCTGACACCGGGGTAATCCGTGAAAAAGCTCTCCGCACGACGACGCCATCCCATGGCGGCGCTCGTCGTCCTACTCCTCGCGCTGGCATGCACCGGGGGGCTGTACGCCGCGTTCGCACCCGCGAGCAAGGCGCAGGCCGATGAAACAGCCCAGTCTCTCGCTATCGTCGAGGGCAAGAAGCTCTACTCCGTGGGCTGCGCCAGCTGCCACGGCACCGGCGGTCAGGGCACCTCCGACGGTCCGAGCCTCGTGGGCGTGGGCAGCGCGGCGGTCGACTTCCAGGTCGGCACCGGCCGTATGCCGGCCCAGCAGCCGGGCGCGCAGATCCCGAAGAAGAAGGTCATCTACACGCAGGCCGAGATCGACCAGCTCGCGGCGTACATCTCCTCCCTCGGCGCCGGTCCGAACGTCCCGACGCAGGCGCAGTACGGCCCGGAAGGTGCTGACATCGCCAAGGGTGGCGAACTGTTCCGCACCAACTGCGCGCAGTGCCACAACTTCACCGGCAAGGGCGGCGCGCTGACGCACGGCAAGTACGCGCCTAGTCTTGAAGGCGTCGACCCGAAGCACATCTACGAGGCCATGCAGACCGGCCCGCAGAACATGCCGTCGTTCCCCGACACCACGCTGTCGGAGCAGAACAAGAAGGACATCATCGCGTACCTGAACGCGGTCAACGGTGACGACACCGAGAGCCCCGGCGGTCTTGAGCTGGGCGGTCTCGGCCCGGTCTCCGAGGGCCTGTTCGCCTGGATCTTCGGACTCGGCGCGCTGATCGCGGTCGCCGTCTGGGTCGCCGCTCGGACCGCAAAGGCCAAGAAGTCATGAGTAGCCAAGACATTCCAGAAGAGAACCTGCCCGCAGAGCAGGACGCGCACGGCACCGTGAGCATCGCGGACGAGAAGAACCCGTTCGCGGACCCCGGTCTGCCGCCCCACGAGCACCGTGTCCAGGACATCGACGAGCGGGCCGCCAAGCGGTCCGAGCGTGTGGTGGCCATGCTGTTCACGGTCTCCATGCTCGCCACGGTGGGCTTCATCGCCTCGTACGTGGCGATCCCGCACGACAAGGCGATCTACGTCTTCCCGATCGGTCACATCAACGCGCTGAACTTCGCGCTGGGCCTGACCCTGGGCCTCGCGCTGTTCGCCATCGGCGCCGGCGCGGTCCACTGGGCCCGCACCCTGATGTCCGACGAGGAGGTCGCCGACGAGCGTCACCCGATCGAGGCCTCGCCCGAGGTCAAGGCCAAGGTGATGGACGACTTCCGGCAAGGTGCCAAGGAGTCCGCGCTCGGTCGTCGCAAGCTGATCCGCAACACGATGTTCGGTGCTCTGGCCCTGTTCCCGCTCTCCGGCGTCATGCTGCTGCGCGACCTCGGCCCGCTGCCGGGTACGAAGCTCCGCCACACGCTGTGGTCCAAGGGCAAGCTGCTCGTCAACATGAACACGAACGAGCCGCTGCGTGCCTCGGACGTCGCGGTCGGCTCGCTCACCTTCGCCAAGCCCGAGGGCCTGGAGGAGCACGACGAGAACTTCCAGACCGAGATCGCCAAGGCGGCCCTGATGATCGTCCGGATCCAGCCGGACAACATCAAGGACAAGCGCGAGCTCGAGTGGTCGCACGAGGGCATCGTCGCGTACTCGAAGATCTGCACCCACGTCGGCTGCCCGATCTCGCTGTACGAGCAGCAGACGCACCACGTGCTGTGCCCCTGCCACCAGTCCACCTTCGACCTCTCCGACGGTGCCCGGGTGATCTTCGGCCCCGCCGGTCACGCCCTGCCGCAGCTGCGCATCGGCGTGAACGACCAGGGTTACCTCGAGGCGCTCGGCGACTTCGAAGAGCCCGTCGGTCCTGCATTCTGGGAGCGCGGATGAGCAGCAACGAGACCAACGGGACCCCCGGGAACAACGCGGGGCGGCGCGGCGACGCGCCCGCCGGCGAGCGCGTCGCCGACTGGGCCGACGGCCGTCTGGGGATCTACTCCCTGGCCAAGTCCAACATGCGCAAGATCTTCCCCGACCACTGGTCGTTCATGCTGGGCGAGGTCTGCCTCTACAGCTTCATCATCATCATCCTCACGGGTGTGTACCTGACGTTGTTCTTCCACCCGTCGATGAACGAGGTGGAGTACCACGGCAGCTACATCCCGCTGCAGGGCCAGATGATGTCCGAGGCGTTCAACTCGACCATGCACATCTCCTTCGATGTGCGCGGTGGTCTGCTGATCCGGCAGATCCACCACTGGGCCGCGCTGATCTTCCTCGCGGGCATGTTCGTGCACATGATGCGTGTGTTCTTCACGGGCGCGTTCCGCAAGCCGCGTGAGGTCAACTGGCTGTTCGGCTTCCTGCTGCTCGTCCTCGGCATGTTCACCGGCTTCACCGGCTACTCGCTCCCGGACGACCTGCTCTCCGGCACCGGTGTCCGCTTCATGGAGGGCGCGGTCCTGTCCGTGCCGATCGTCGGCACGTACCTGTCGATGTTCCTCTTCGGCGGCGAGTTCCCGGGCGGCGACTTCGTGGCCCGCTTCTACTCGGTCCACATCCTGCTGCTGCCGGGCATCATGCTCGGTCTGCTGGTCGGCCACCTGATCCTGGTCTTCTACCACAAGCACACGCAGTTCGCGGGCGCCGGACGTACGAACAACAACGTCGTGGGCATGCCGCTGCTGCCGGTGTACATGGCCAAGGCCGGAGGGTTCTTCTTCCTGGTCTTCGGTGTCATCGCGGCCATCGCGGCGATCGCCTCGATCAACCCGATCTGGTCCATGGGCCCCTACCGGCCGGACATGGTCTCCACGGGCGCCCAGCCCGACTGGTACATGGGCTTCTCCGAGGGCCTGATCCGTGTCATGCCGGGCTGGGAGATCAACCTCTGGGGCCACACGCTCGTCCTGGGCGTGTTCATCCCGCTGGTGATCTTCCCGCTGGTCCTGGTCTCGATCGCGGTCTACCCGTTCATCGAGTCCTGGGTCACCGGCGACAAGCGCGAGCACCACATCCTGGACCGTCCGCGCAACGCCCCGACGCGTACCGCGTTCGGTGCCGCGTGGATCTCCTGGTACTTCGTGCTGATGATCGGTGGCGGCAACGACCTGTGGGCCACGCACTTCCACCTGTCGATCAACTCGATCACCTGGTTCGTGCGCGTCGGCTTCTTCGTCGTGCCGGTCCTCGTGTTCATCGCCACCAAGCGGGTCTGCCTCGGCCTCCAGCGCCGGGACAAGGACAAGGTGCTGCACGGCCGCGAGTCGGGCATCATCAAGCGCCTGCCGCACGGTGAGTTCATCGAGGTCCACGAGCCGCTCAGCCAGGACGCGCTGCACACCCTCACGGCGCACGAGCAGTACAAGCCGGCCAAGATCGGCCCGACGACCGACGACAACGGCGTCGAGCGCAAGGTGAAGGGCTCCGAGAAGCTCCGCGCCAAGCTCAGCGAGGCGTACTTCGGCGAGGAGTCCCAGATTCCGAAGCCGACCGTCGAGGAGTACAAGGAGATCACGAGCGGCCACGGCCACCACTGATCGCTGCGGCGTCGCCACGCCACAGCAAAGGGCCCCGTCCGGTGTTCGGACGGGGCCCTTTGTCATGCCTTCCGGCTGGATAGGGTGGGGGTCGCGGACTCTGCTACGAGTTCACACTCTTCTACGACACCCAGGAGCGGCCTTATGAGCGCTGTGACCCCCGCTGGAGGCGACACCGCGGCGGGCCGTTCCTGGCCCGAGGTACTGAACGCCCTGCTGTACGGCCGCGACCAGAGCGCCGACGCGACGGCCTGGGCGATGGACCAGATCATGCGGGGTGAGGCGACGGACGCCCAGATCGCGGGCTTCGTCGTCGCCCTGCGCGCCAAGGGCGAGACCGTCGAGGAGATCACCGGCGTGGTCCGGGCGATGTACGAGCACGCCAAGGTGATCGAGGTGTCGGGCCGCACGGTCGACATCGTCGGCACGGGCGGCGACGGCGCCAAGACGGTGAACATCTCCACGATGTCGGCGCTCGTGGTGGCCGGCGCCGGCGCGAAGGTCGTCAAGCACGGCAATCGCGCGGCCTCGTCGGCGTCCGGTGCCTCGGACGTCCTGGAGAAGCTGGGCGTCAACCTCGACCTCACGCCCGCGCGGGTGGCGGAGGTGGCCGAGGAGGCGGGCATCACGTTCTGCTTCGCGGTGAAGTTCCACCCGGCGCTGCGTCATGTCGCCGCCGCCCGCGGCCAGTTGGGCATCCGGACGGTGTTCAACGCGCTGGGCCCGCTGACCAACCCGGCGAAGGTCAAGGCCCAGGCGGTCGGCGTCGCCGACCCCCGGCTGGCGCCGATGATCGCGGGCGTCCTGGCCGAGCGCGGCAACTCCTCGCTCGTCTTCCGCGGCGACGACGGCCTCGACGAACTGACCACGACGGCCACCTCCCACGTCTGGATCGTCCGGGACGGCAAGGTCACCGAGGAGTCCTTCGACCCCCGTGATGTCGGCCTCGAACTGGTGCCGGTGCAGGCCCTGCGCGGCGCCGACCCGTCGTTCAACGCGGAGGTCGCCCGCAGGCTCCTGGACGGTGAGACGGGCCCGGTCCGCGACGCCGTTCTGCTGAACTCGGCGGCGGCGCTCGTGGCGCTCGATCCGGGCTCCGGGACGCTCGCCGAGCAGCTGCGGGCCGGGATGGACAGGGCGGCGGACTCGATCGACTCGGGCGCGGCCAAGCGGACGCTGGAGCGCTGGGTGGCGGCCAGCAACCGCTGAGGTGTCACGCGGGGCGCAGTCCAGAATCCGGACTGCGCCTTGCGCACCGAAGATCGTATGGCAGGATGTCGTACCAGGTCATGAGTGACAGTCATGAGGCCCCGGCCGACTGTCCGGCAACCCTCCGTCCGTGGCGGGGTGCCCCGGGTGAAGACCAGGCCGTGCACAACAAGGTGTGCGGCAAGCGCGGACCCCTCCCACCGCCAGGGGTCCTGGTCGTCGAGGAGTCTTCTGTGAGCAAGCGAATGCGATAGGGCGTAGTGCCCTGCCTCCGCGTACCCCTTTTCACTTTTCCTTGCCTCTCACGGGAGTTCCCCATGTCTGTCTCCTCCGCTGCCATCGCCCAGACCATTTGTGCCCCGCTGCCCGTTCTGGGCCGGGATGTCACCGTCCCGCTCGTGACGGGCGGCGAGGTCACCTACGCCGCGCTCGACTACGCGGCCAGCGCCCCCGCCCTCCAGCGGGTCTGGGACGACGTGGCGGCCTACGCCCCGTACTACGGCAGCGTCCACCGCGGCGCCGGATACCTCTCCCAGCTGTCGACCGACCTGTTCGAGAACGCCCGCAGGACGGTCGCGGAGTTCCTCGACTGCCGTCCCGACGACCAGCTGGTCTTCACCCGCTCCACGACGGACTCGCTCAACCTCCTCGCCGCCGCGCTCCCCGCCGACTGCCAGGTCTTCGTCTTCGAGACCGAGCACCACGCCAGCCTGCTCCCGTGGCAGGACGCCCGGGTCACCTACCTCGACGCCCCGCGCACCCCGCGGCAGGCCGTCGAGACCCTGGAGCGTGCCCTCGCCGACCGTGACCCGTACGGCCCGGCACTGGTCTGCGTGACCGGCGCCTCGAACGTCACCGGCGAGCTGTGGCCGGTGCGCGAGCTGGCGGCGGCCGCGCACGCCCACGGTGCCCGCATCGTCCTGGACGCGGCCCAGCTCGCCCCCCACCACCCGGTCTCCGTGCGGGACCTCGACGTCGACTGGGTCGCCTTCTCCGGCCACAAGCTGTACGCGCCCTTCGGCTCCGGCGTGCTGGCCGGCCGCGCCGACTGGCTCCGGGCCGCCGACCCCTACCTCGCGGGCGGCGGCGCCAGCCGCAGGGTCACGCGGCGCGAGGACGGGGGAGTGGACGTGGAGTGGCACGAAAGCGCCGCCCGCCACGAGGCCGGCTCCCCGAACGTGATCGGCGTCCACTCCATCGCGTCGGCCTGCAAGGCCCTCACCGAGGCCGGCTTCGACACGCTGGTCGCCCGCGAGCAGCACCTGATCGAGACGGTGAAGGCGGGCCTCGCCGAGGTCCCGGAGGTCCGGATCCTCTCCCTCTTCGGCGACGACGCGCCCCGGGTCGGCGTGATCTCCTTCGTCGTCGAGGGCTGGAACAGCTCGCACTTCGCCGCCGCGCTCTCCGCCGAGTACGGCATCGGCGTCCGCGACGGCCTCTTCTGCGCCCACCCGCTGGTCCGCACCCTGCTGGGCAGCGACCCGCAGACCCAGGGCGAGTGCGGCGCCCCCGAGGCGGCCCCGGGTGAGAAGTCCCTCAACGCGATCCGCGTGAGCTTCGGGGCAGGAACGCCGGACGAGCACGTCGAGCGCTTCGTCAGCGCCGTCAGGGAACTGGTGACGGACGGCGCGAAGTGGACGTACAGGACAGAGGACGGCCGCTGCGTACCCGCGGTGAGCTGACCGCCCCAAAGGGGCGCGGGGCTGTGACATTGTGCGGCTCCGCCGCGTGGGCGCGACCAGCCACGACGGACCAGCAGTCGCACGCGTGGCGTGCCCCGCAGACGACTAGGCGTCGATCACGAGTCCAACCCGATGGCGAAAGCAGCCTCCAGGTCATGCTGCGAGTACGTCCGGAACGCAACGTGTGTGTCCGTCGCCTCGACACCGGGGATCTTGCTGATGCTGCCGGGGATCACTTCAGCAAGGTCCTCGTGCTGCTTCACCCGCACCATGGCAATGAGGTCATACGTACCGGTGACCGAGAAGACCTCGCTCACCGACTCCAGCGCCGCGATCGACTCCGCGATCTCGGGGATCCGGTCCACGCTGGTCTTGATGAGGACGATCGCGGTGATCACGGCTGGTTCTCTCCCTCGGGGGTCGGAGCTGGGGCGGACTTCACTGTAGTCGCCCGGCCGTCTCCCACCACCGCCCTTCCGAGGCCGCCCTTCGGGCCCTCGCCGCGTCCGAAGCGGACCCAGGCGAGGACGAAGCCCAGGCCGAAGCCCACCAGGTGGGCCAGATAGGCCACCCCCGGGCCCGCGGGCGCCCGGCCGGCCGCCAGCCACTGCAGGGCCGCCCAGAAGGGCAGCACAACCCAGGCGGGGAAGCGCACGGGGAGGAAGAAGAGGAACGGGAGCAGGCTGGTGACCCGGGCCCCGGGGAACAGATACAGAAACGCGCCCAGGACCGCCGAGATCGCCCCGGACGCACCGACCAGGGACTGCTCGGACGTGGCGTTGGCGGCCGCGTATCCCAGTAGGGCGAGGTAGCCGCAGCAGACGTAGAACACGGTGAACCGCAGTGGGCCCAGGCGTTGCTCCGTCATCACGCCGAAGACGTAGAGGAACAGCATGTTGCCCAGCAGGTGCACCCAGCTGCCGTGGACGAACAGGGCCGTGGCGGGGGTCAGGACGGCCCTCGGGGAGCCCTGGAACAGCTCGGCCGGGACCACACCCCAGCGGTGGAAGTAGGCGCGCTGGGCGGCGACGAGCGCGTCGCCGGAGCCGTAGGCCGGGTTCAGGCCCGCGGCCGGACCGGTCACGAAGGCCAGGAAGCACAGCGTGATCAGCGCATATGTCACAGGCGCCGCAGGGCGCCGGATCACTCTGCTGACGGTCGGGCTCCAGTTGCTGATCATGGACACAGAGCATGACGTAACGGGACGCAGCAGCACAGAGCGCCTCGCCGCCCTGGACAGGCGGGCGGCGAGTCCTCGCCAGGCCGTAGGGTTACGAGCCATACGCCCAGGGAATCCGGGGTGTCACTGACAATGGAAGCCTAGAAGGAAAGAGCACAGGCACGATGACGGTTCCCCTGCCGACCGCCTCCACGCGGTGGCGCTGCACCTTCTGCGGCAACCTCACGCGCTTCGACGTGACCCGCTCGTCCAAGGTCGTCGAGTACGTCCACCTCGATCTGGCGGGCGACCCGAAGGTCGAGGAGCGCGAGGTGGTCAGTGAGACCATCGAGTCGGTGCGCTGCCGGTGGTGCAACGCGGTGGATCAGGTGGAACTCGTGGACAGGCCGGGCGCCGACTCCTGAGCGGAGCGGCCCCACAGGTATTGGGGTGTGACGGATGGCGGAGACCACAGGCGGGGGGCCGGGCGACGGCACCGCCGAGGTGCTTGACCGTCCGCTGCCCGACGGAGTGCGCCGCAGGGTCGTCCAGATCGTCTCGGACGGGTTCGGCGGGCTGACCGTCGGCGAACTGCCCGCACAGCTCAGGCAGTACGCCCGCTTCGCGCCGAACCGGCGGGCCAAGTTCGCCGGCAACGCGATGGCGGCCGCACTGGAGACCGATCCGCTGTTCCGGCAGCGCATCGGGGAGAAGCTGAGAGAGGCCCAGCCGGAAATCACCGGCGCTCTCGACTCCGGCTCGCCGCCCCCGGCCGCGGATCCGCTCGATGTGGCGGCCGCGGCCTATGTTCTGCGGCCCACCGGTTGGGTCAAGCTCGTCACCGCGGCCGGCGAGGAGGCCCAGCGGGCCGATGCCGAGCGCGCCGACGAGGAGAGCCGGGCCGAGCTGGAGCGGCTGCGCGAGGAGCTCGACCGCGCCCGGGAGCAGACCCGGGCCGACACCGAGCGGCTGCGGGCCGAGCTGGAGGCCACCAAGAAGGAGGCCGACTCGCTGCACCGGAAGCTGCGTGCCGCCCACAGCGACGTCAAGCGGCGCGAGGCCGCCCTGCGCAAGACACAGGGCGAGATGGAGGCCGCACGCGCCGAGGGGCAGGCACAGCTGTCCGCCGCCGAGAGCGAGACCCGGCGCCTGAAGTCGCGGCTCGGGGAGGCGGAGGCGGCCCTGGAGGCCACGCGCAAAGCAGCGCGCGAGGGGCGCAGCGTCGAGGACATGCGCGTACGACTGCTTCTGGACACCGTGCTGGACGCGGCCCAGGGGCTGCGCCGGGAGCTGGCGTTGCCACCCGTGTCCGTCCGGCCGGCCGAGACCGTCGATGCGGTCGAACCGGGACGAATGACACCGAAGGACATCGCCGCGCGGGCACTGTCCGAAAACGACCCCGCGATCCTGGACCAGCTGCTCGCGCTGCCGCAGGCGCACCTGGTCGTCGACGGCTACAACGTCACCAAGACCGGCTATCCCCAAATGCCCCTGGAAAAGCAGCGGTTGAGGCTCCTGGGGCAGCTCTCGCAGCTCGCCGCGCAGAGCGGCGCCGAGGTCACCTGCGTCTTCGACGGGGCCGAGCTGGCCGCTCCCGTGCTGCTCGCGCCGCCGCGCGGGGTCCGGGTGCTGTTCTCCAAACCCGGCGTGACCGCCGACGAGTTGATCCGCCAGCTGGTGCGCGCCGAGCCGCCCGGCCGGCCCGTCATCGTGGCTTCCACCGACCGCGAGGTGGCCGACGGAGTGGCTCGTGCGGGGGCGCGTCCGGTCGCCTCGGCGATGCTCCTGAAGCGGCTGACCTGAGCGCATGTCCCGAAGGTCGAACTTCTAGGTTTAATGACCGAATTGGCGGGATCGTCACGCAACGTAGCGTCAACCGCGCATCACTGCATGTGCGTTGTGTGCAAAGAATGCATTGCGTGACGGGATTTTTTTGTGTGAGGATTTGATCTGATCACAGGATGGTCACTAGGGTCGGGCCGAACCTCCGAACGGGTGATCACTCTCAAGAAGGAGCCCGCGTCCGTGGCGTCCCACCGTCGACCCAAGCAGCCGAGCCGCACTCGCGTGACCGTGCTCACCACCGCAGCTGCTGCCGCCGTTGCTTTCAGCGCCCAGGCCGCCAACGCCGCGCCGAGTGAGAAGCCCTCCAAGGACGAGGTCAAGGCGAAGGTCGACGCTCTCTACGAGCAGGCCGAGCAGGCCACCGAGAAGCTCAACGGCGCCAAGGAGAAGCAGGAGAAGCTCCAGAAGGAGATCTCCACCATCCAGGACAACGTGGCCCGCGGCCAGGACGACCTCAACGAGCTGCGCGACTCGATAGGGCTGGCAGCGGCCGCCCAGTACCGCACGGGCAGCATCGACTCCTCGCTCCAGCTCTTCCTGTCGTCGAACCCGGACGACTACCTGGACAAGGCCTCCACCGCCGACCAGCTCAGCGCCCAGCAGGTCGAGGCGCTGAAGAAGATCCAGGAGAAGCAGCGCGAACTCGCGCAGGAGCGCTCCGAGGCCTCCGACAAGCTCAAGGACCTCGCCTCCACCCGCACCGAGCTGGCCAAGAAGAAGAAGCAGGTCCAGGGCAAGCTCGCCGAGGCGCAGAAGCTGCTCAACACCCTGACGGCCTCGGAGCGGGCGGCGCTCGCCGCCGCGGACAGCCGCGCCAGCCGCTCCTCCGCGGAGCGTGTGGACCTCGGCGACGCGCCCGCCGCCTCCGGCCGCGCGGCCGCCGCCTTCTCGGCCGCCCAGAGCCAGCTCGGCAAGCCGTACGTCTACGGCGCCACCGGCACCGCCTCCTACGACTGCTCGGGCCTCACCTCCTGGGCCTACGCCCAGGCCGGTGTCTCCATCCCGCGCACCTCGCAGGCCCAGGCCAACGCGGGCACGCGGATCTACAGCGAGAGCCAGCTCAAGGTCGGCGACCTCGTCATCTTCTACGGCGACCAGCACCACGTCGGTCTCTACGCGGGCAACGGCCAGGTGATCCACGCCCCGCGTACCGGCACCGTCGTGCGCTACGAGTCGATCGGCAACATGCCGTTCCAGTTCGGCGTCCGGATCTGACCGTGCCGCCCGAACGGGCGAATTGCGCGACCCCACGCTGACCCCACGCCCCGCCGATGACCTGCGTCAGAGGCGGGGCGTCACGTTGTGTGGCCATGGAGGTCTTTGGCCGTCGGCCCGCCGCGGGGCTACTGTCTGCCGCGTTTCCCTGCTGAGGCGGGGAGGCAGTCCTTGTCGCCAGCGGAAGGAGTGCGGCTTCCCGTGGGGTCTCATCGCCGTCTTGCACCGACGTCCGGGTTCAACCGGGGGGCCGGGGCCGCCCTGTGTGTGCTGTCCGCCGCGGCCTCCGCCCTCGGCGCCGTGCCGGCGACCGCCGCTCCGCACGACACGACCAGGGCCGAGGTGGACCGCCTCTACGAGGATGCCGAGAAGGCGACCGAGGCCTACAACAAGGCCGACGAGACCGCCGACACGCTGCGCAGGCAGGTTAACGACGCGCAGGACCGCATCGCCCGGCAGCAGCAGCGCATCAACACCATGCGGGAGTCGCTCGGTTCGCTGGCCGGCGCCCAGTACCGCTCCGGCGGCCTCGCCCCGGCCCTCGCCCTGCTGTTCTCCGACGACCCGGCCGACTAC
This sequence comes from Streptomyces sp. NBC_00461, assembly GCF_036013935.1. Classification (NCBI taxonomy): domain Bacteria; kingdom Bacillati; phylum Actinomycetota; class Actinomycetes; order Kitasatosporales; family Streptomycetaceae; genus Streptomyces; species Streptomyces sp. NBC_00461. Next base: position 2,667,188 of record NZ_CP107902.1, on the reverse strand, counting down.
CTCGACAAGGCCTCCGTCCTCGACCGCATCACCGCCCATGAGGCAGGTGAACTCAGGGACCTGCAGTCCGCGATGCGCGAACTCGCCCAGGAGCGCGTCGAGGCGGTCGGCAAGCTCGCCGAGCTGACCAGGAACCGCAAGGCCGTCGCCGCCCACAAGGAGACCGTCGAGAAGAAGCTCGCCAAGGCACGCCGGCTGCTCAACTCCCTTCCGTACGGGGAACGCGCCGCCTACGACCGTGCCTCCCGCGGCGACCGCGGGGACATCCCCGGCCTCGGCGGCGCCCTCCCGGCCTCGGCCCGCGCGGCCGCCGCGATCGCCGCCGCCCGCTCCGCGCTCGGGACGCCGTACATCTGGGGCGCCACCGGCCCCTCCGGCTTCGACTGTTCGGGCCTGATGCAGTGGTCGTACGCGCGCGCCGGCGTCCAGCTGCCGCGCACCTCGCAGGAGCAGCGGTACGCCGGCCGGCAGATCCCGCTCTCCCAGGCGCGCCCCGGCGACCTGGTCACCTACCGGTCCGACGCCAGCCATGTCGCGATGTACATGGGCAACGGCCAGGTGATCCATGCGCCCTATCCCGGCGCGCCCGTGCGCTACGACCCGGTGAACATGTTGCCGGTGTCCTCGGTCACGAGGGTCTGACCAACCACCCTGTCGGCCGTACGATCGGAAAGGTGGCTGGTCGTAGGCGGGCATCGAGGTCCGCACTGGTGGTGCTGGTGCTGCTGCTCGTCTCTCTGGTGGCGTGCGGCGGCAGACCCGTGGGCGACACCGCCAAGGCAGATCTGCAGCGCGTCCTGGACCGGCGGTCCACCGCCGTCCTCGACCGCGACCGGGGCGCCTTCCTGACGACGGGTGAGCTCGGCTGGTTCGAGAACCTCCGCGGGGTGCCCCTCGCGGCCTGGTCGTACCGCGTGACCGCCCTGCACCGCACCGGCGACGAGGCCACAGCCGCCGCCGAACTGCGCTACCGCATCGAGGGATACGACAAGGCGCCTGTCACCGTGGGCCGCACGCTGACCCTCTCCCGGGAGACGGACGGGCAGTGGTACGTCGACGCCGACAAGCCCGCCAAGAAGGCCGCCCAGCAGCTGTGGGACCAGGGCGGGGTGACCGTCGTGCGCGGCAGGCACAGCCTCGTCCTCGGCACCGGACAGTCCAGCGAGGCGCTGCACACGTACGCCGACCTCGCGGACAAGGCGGTGCCGGCCGTGTCCGGGGCCTGGGGCCTGGAGTGGACCGGGCAGGTCGTGGTGCTGGTCCCGGGGTCGGTGGAGGGCATGGCGGGGCTGCTCGGCTCGCCCGCGTCCCAGTACCGGGGGATCGCGGCGGTCACCACGGGCGAGGTGGGCGGTCCGCCGAACGCGCCCGCGGACCGCATCATCGTCAACCCTGACGCGTACGCCCTGCTCGGGCCCCTGGGCAAGCAGGTCGTGCTCACCCACGAGACCACCCACGTCGCCACCCGCGCCCACACCACCGCCGCCACCCCGCTGTGGCTGTCCGAGGGCTACGCCGACTGGATCGGCTACCTCGGCACCACCCGCACCCCCTCCGAGGCGGCGCCGGAGCTGGCGCGCGCGGTGAACGAGGGGCGTGTGCCGGACAACCTGCCCACCGACAGGGACTTCGGCTTCAGCGGTGACGCCACGAAGCTCGCGCAGTCCTACGAGGCCGGCTGGATGGCCTGTCGGATGATCGCCGGGCAGTGGGGCCAGGAGCGGCTCGGCCGGTTCTACCGCGCCGTGGGCGACCACCAGCAGCGTTCGGGGTCCGTCGAGAACGCACTGAAGAAGGTGCTCGGCACCACACCGGAGAAGTTCACGGCGCAGTGGCGGGACTACCTCCAGGCTCAACTCGGCTGATCCAGCAGCGAGATGGCCTCCCTCAGCCATGCCCGCTCGGCCTCGCCGGTGGCCCGCGCGACCCGCAGCATGCCCTGCCGGAACAGGTCGTCCGTCTCCTCCGCGCGCACGGGCCTTCCGCTGTCGTAGAAGAAGCTCGTCGGCGTCTCCAGGAACTCCAGCCGGCGACGCAGCACTTCGGCCTGCTCGCGGCGGTCCGGCAGCTGCCGTAGGAACGCCAGGACCGTGTTGAAGCGGACCTGGTCCGTGATCTCCGCCTGTTTGGGGTGGCGCAGGCGCTGGAGCAGGTCCTCGCGGCCCTTGTCGGTGAGGGAGAGCATGCGCCGCGGCGCCGCACTCGTGCCCGGCTCGGTTCTCTGGTCGAGCTTGCCCGCCTCGACGAGACGGGTGAGGGCCGGGTAGAGGGCGCCGTCGCTGACCGGGCGGACGTGGCCGCTCAGGCCCTTGATGCGCTCCTTCAACTCGTAGCCGTGCAGCGGTTGTTCGGCCAGGAAGCCGAGGATCGAGAGCTCGAGCACCTGTCCCTCCCTTGTGGGTCTTCTTGCGGGCGCGACGAGGTCATGGTACCTCTTATCGAGCTACCTCTATTCGAGGTAGCTCGTATCGAGGGGTCCTGGCTCGCAGGGGGAAGATCCATGAACGCTCATCGCAAACAGCTCGTCTCGCTCGCCCACCCCGTCTACTTCTCGCTCCTCGCCACCGTCGCCGCCGGGATCATCAACACGGTCTGGGTCTCCCGGCTCGGCGGTGCGGCCGTGGCCGCCGTGGCTGTGGCGACCAACACCGAGAACGTGCTGCTCGGGGTCTCGCTGGTCTTCGCCTCCGGCACGACCGTGCTGGTCGCCCATGCCCGGGGAGCGCGCGATCCGGCGGCGGTGCGGGCGGCGGTGCGCGGGGGATGGGCGCTGTGCGGGCTGGTCACGCCGGTCGTCGTGGTGGGCGGCCTGCTGCTGCGGGAGCCGCTGGCCCGGCTGGTGCTCGGCGGGGGCGAGGGCGCGGCGCTGTCGCTCGCGGTCGCCTACTTCGGGATCTCCCTGCCGGGCATCGCCGTCTTCTTCGCGCAGAACCTCGTCGACGGCATCCTCAAGGGCGCCGGCGACACCAGGACCCCGATGCGGCTCGCGCTGCTCGCGAACGGGCTGATCCTGGCCTGCGATCCGTTCCTGGTCCAGCTGTACGGAGTGCGGGGTGCTGCCGCGTCGACGGTGCTGTGTCGATGCGCGGCCCTCGGGGTCGGACTCGTCGTGCTGCGGCGGAACGCCTTGCTGCGTACGGCTGTCGGGGTCCGGGCCGCCGAGCCGGTCGGGGCGGCGCTGCGGCGGACGTTGGCGACGGGGCTGCCCATGTCCGCCGACTTCACCGTGCGGCAGGGCGGGGCGCTGGTCCTGGTCGCGATCGTGGCGCGGCTCGGGGTGACGGCCGTCGCCGCGTACTCGATCGCGTACAAGGTCATGTACGTCGCCACCATGGCGTTCTACGCGGTGCGGCAGGCCGCCTCCATCCACACCGCCCATCTGCGCGGTGCCGGGCGGGACGAGCGCCGGGGCGTCGGACGGCAGGCGGTGCTCGTGTCGGGGGCGGTCGGGCTCGGGGCGGTCGTGGTGCTGTCCGTTGCCGCTCCATGGATCATGGCCGTCTTCGGCGCGGGAGCCGGCGTCGAGCACGCCGGTGTGCTGTTCCTGCGCTGCGTCGGGCCCTATCTGCTGCTGATGGCCTGCTTCATCGCGCTCGGCGGCGTCTTCGAGGGCAGCGGGGAAGCGCCGGTGCTGCTGCGGGTGACGCTGCTCGGCACGGCGGTCCAACTGCCGCTGGCGTACGGCCTGTCGGGGCTCGGGCTGCCCGGGGTGTGTCTGGCGCTGGCGCTCTCGATGGTCGTGCAGTGCGCGGTGGTGGCCGTGCTCTTCCGGCGCGCCGGCGTCAGGACGAGGTCGACGTCTCCCTCGTGCGGGTCGCCTGGGCGGGCAGGGACGGTACCGGCTCGCGGGAGACCGTCGACTGCCACAGCTCCACGGCGGCGAGCAGGGCGGCGACGACCAGCAGGCCGTTTCGGACGACCAGGAGGGTGACGCCGAGGGTGTCGCTCGCGACCACGTGTTGGAACCAGACGGGGAACTCCAGCACCGTCACGAAGGCGGCCGCGAGGACCAGGCCCACGGGCAGCCCCATCCGGCTGCTGCGGAAGCACAGGCAGACGGCCGCCGTGCCGACCAGCCACACCATGTACTGCGGGCTGATCACCCGGCTGGTGACCGTGAACATCAGCACCGCCGTGAAGGCCGCGTCGGCGAGCGTGTTCGGCAGGAACCGCGTCGCCATCAGCCGCCACAGCAGCAGCCAGCCGAAGGCCACGCCGGTGAGGAACAGGGCGGCCGAGCTGATGACGGTCACCCAGGGGCCGAGGAACTCGATCGAGCCGTAGTTCAGCAGCACCTGGCCGTTCCAGCCGAACTGCCGGGCGACGTGGATGACCAGGGAGCCCAGCGACTCCACCTCGGTGCCGCGGTTGCGCTGGAAGGTCACGAAGGCGAAGGCACCGGGCATGCTCACCGCGAACGCCACCGCCAGCGCGGCCGCGGTCACCGCCGCCCAGGCCCACGCACCGCGCTTGCGGGCGCCGAGCAGCAGCAGCGCCGGCCACACCTTCAACATCGCCCCGAAGCCGACGAGGACGCCCATCACGCGGGGATGCCGGGCGCCCGCCAGGAGCCCCGCCACGGCCACGGCCGTGACCATCACGTCGTAGCGTGCGTACACGGTCGGTCCGAGCAGCGGTACGCCCACCACCCACACCCAGGCTCCGCGCAGCGTCTTGCCGGGGCGCAGGCCCGCGTACACGAGCAGTGACAGGACGACAAGGTCCGCGAGGAAGGCGAGGACGAAGAAGGCCTTCGTGTACGCCAGGAAGCCCAGCAGCGCGGGCGAGAGGATCGCCAGGGCGGCCGCGGGCGGGTACTGCCAGGTGACGTCGTCCAGCGGGAAGGTGCCGTGCCGCAGGGTCTCGTACCAGCCCTGGTAGATCACGGACACGTCGGTCGTCACGTCCGGGCCCGGGAAGACGAACACCTTGAACACGAACAGCAGCAGGACCAGCCTGGTCAGGCCCCAGGCCCCCAGCAGCCCCGCCAGGGACCGCCTCGTACCCGCAATGTCCACCGGAGCCCCTGTTCGTCCGCGTCCCGCCTTGAGGGGAACATGATGTCCTGCCGGGCTGTGTGCGTGCCATAAACGTGGCCGTGCCGGGCGGTGTGCTCCCGTTGGGTAGGGTCGGCGGCGATGCACAAGACCCTCATTGTGACGAACGACTTCCCGCCCCGCCCGGGCGGCATCCAGGCGTTCCTGCACAACATGGCACTGCGCCTGGACCCCGAGCGCGTCGTCGTCTACGCCTCCACCTGGAAGCGCGGCCGGGAGGGCGTCGAGGCGACGGCCGCCTTCGACGCCGAGCAGCCCTTCGCCGTCGTACGCGACCGTACGACGATGCTGCTGCCCACGCCGGGCGTGACCCGGCGGGCCGTGGGCCTGCTGCGGGAGCACGGGTGCACGTCGGTGTGGTTCGGGGCGGCGGCGCCGCTCGGGCTGATGGCGCCGGCGCTCAGGAAGGCGGGCGCCGAGCGGCTGGTGGCCACGACCCACGGCCACGAGGCGGGCTGGGCGCAGCTGCCGGCCGCGCGGCAGCTGCTGCGCCGGATCGGGGAGTCGACGGACACGATCACCTACCTCGGCGAGTACACGCGCTCGCGGATCGCCGCCGCTCTGACCCCGGACGCGGCCGGCCGGATGGCGCAACTGCCGCCGGGCGTCGACGAGAAGACCTTCCATCCGGCCTCGGGCGGCGACGCGGTCCGGGCACGGCTGGGGCTGACGGACCGGCCGGTGGTCGTGTGCGTGTCCCGGCTGGTGCCGCGCAAGGGCCAGGACACCCTCATCCTCGCCATGCCCCGCGTCCTGGCCGCCGAGCCGGAAGCGGTGCTGCTGATCGTCGGCGGCGGCCCCTACGAGAAGGACCTGCGCAAGCTGGCCCAGGAGACCGGGGTCGCCGGTTCCGTGCGCTTCACGGGTGCGGTGCCCTGGTCGGAGCTGCCCGCGCACTACGGCGCCGGCGACGTCTTCGCCATGCCGTGCCGGACGCGGCGGGGAGGCCTCGACGTCGAGGGTCTCGGCATCGTCTACCTGGAGGCCTCGGCGACAGGGCTGCCGGTCGTGGCGGGCGACTCGGGCGGCGCTCCCGACGCCGTGCTGGACGGCGAGACGGGCTGGGTGGTGCGGGGCGGTTCCCCCGAGGAGGCCGCCGACCGCATCGTCGTCCTGCTCGGCGACGCGGAGCTACGGCGACGCATGGGCGAGCGGGGCCGGGAGTGGGTCGAGGAGAAGTGGCGGTGGGATCTACTCGCCGAGAAGCTGAAGGCGCTCCTTTAGGGGCGCGGGGCTGTGTCGATATGCGGCTCCGCCGCGTGGGCGCGACCAGCCACACCCTGCCCGCACCCGCCCGACTGGGCACCCGGCACCCCGGATGGCGCCCCAAAACCGGCGCAGCCCCTAGGCGGAACCGAATAATCCGCACATGCTGCGCGCATGACAGCAAAACTGATGAAGCGTCAGCTGACGAGACGTCAAATCCTGGGCATGGCAGCCCTCCAGGCGGCCGCCGCGGCCGGTCTCACCCGTATCGGCCTCCAGTCGGCGCAGGCCGCCGAGGAAGCGGCCGCCGTCGACAACGCCCCGGCGATCGTGGTCGGTTCGGGCTACGGCGGGGCCGTCGCCGCCCTCCGCCTCGGCCAGGCCGGCATCCGCACCCTCGTCCTCGAGATGGGCCGGCTGTGGAACACCCCCGGCACCGACGGCAAGGTCTTCTGCTCCACCGCCGCCCCCGACCAGCGCTCCATGTGGTTCCGCACCCGCACCGAGGCGCCGCTGGCCACCTTCCTGTGGCTGGACCTCGTCAACAGGGACATCAGCGCGTACCCCGGCGTCCTGGACCGCGTGCACTTCGACCACATGTCCGTGTACGTGGGCCGCGGGGTCGGCGGAGGCTCCCTGGTCAACGGCGGCATGGCGGTCACCCCGCTCCGGTCGTACTTCAGCGAGCAGTTTCCCACCGTGGACGCGGGCGAGATGTACCACACGTACTTCCCGCGCGCCCGTTCCGAGCTGGGTGTCAACAGCGTCGACCCCACCTGGTTCGAGTCGACGGAGTGGTACCGGTTCACCCGGACCTCACGGAAGGCCGCGGCGAACGCCGGCCTGAAGACCACCTTCGTGCCGAACGTCTACGACTTCGGCTACATGGAGCGCGAGGCGGCCGGTACGGCGACCAGGTCCGCGCTCGGGCAGGAGGTCATCTACGGCAACAACCACGGCAAGCGGAGCCTGGACACGACGTACCTGGCGTCGGCGCTCGGCACCGGGAACGTCACCATCAACACCCTGGAGCGGGTGAAGGCCATCAGCCGGGCGGGCGACGGGAGTTGGGTCCTGACCGCCGACCGGATCGACAACTCCGGCGCGGTCGTCGAGACCAAGCAGTACAACTGCACGTATCTCTTCCTGGGCGGCGGCAGCGTCGGCACCACCGAACTCCTCGTCCGGGCCCGGGACACCGGCGCCCTGTCCGCGCTCGACTCCAGCGTCGGCGCCGGCTGGGGCACCAACGGCAACACCATGCTGGGCCGCGCCAACCACATCTGGGACACCACCGGCGCCAACCAGTCGACCATGCCGGTCATGGGCATCGACGACTGGGCCAACGCGGACAACCCGGTCTTCGCCGAGATCGCCCCGCTGCCCATCGGGTTCGAGACCTGGGTCAGCCTCTATCTGGCGATCACCAGGAACCGGGAACGGGCGACGTTCACGTACGACGCCGCGAGCGACGGGGTCAAGCTCGGCTGGAGTGCCGCGCAGAGCGCCGTCTCGGTGGCCATGGCCAAGAAGCTGTTCGACCGGATCAACTCGGCCAACGCCACGATCTACCGCTACGACCTGTTCGGCTCGGCCGGCAAGGTCTTCGCCGACGACTTCTGCTACCACCCGCTCGGCGGCTGCGTACTGGGGAAGGCGACCGACGACTACGGCCGGGTGAAGGGCTATTCGAAGCTGTACGTCACCGACGGCTCGCTGGTGCCCGGCTCGATCGGCGTGAACCCGTTCGTGACGATCACCGCGCTCGCGGAACGCACGATGGCGCGGGTCCTCGTGGAGGACACCGCGCCATGAGCCGTACGACCGGGGCGTACTGCTCGGCGTACTACTTCTGGTAGATCGCCTCGATCTCGTCCGCGTAGTCCTTCGCCACCACATTGCGCTTGAGCTTGAGCGACGGCGTGAGGTGACCGGACTCCTCGGAGAACTGGGAGGACAGAATGCGGAACTTCCGCACCGATTCCGCCTTCGACACCGCGGCGTTGCCGTCGTCGACCGCCGACTGGATCGCGGCCAGCAGGTCCGGGTCCTGGCGCAGCGACGCCGCGGTGGAGCCCACCGGCTTGCCGTGCTCATCGGCCCATCGGCCCAGGAACTCGTCGTCGATGGTGACCAGCGCGCCCACGAACGGCCGCCCGTCGCCCACCACCATGCACTCCGCGACCAGGGCGTGCGCCCGGATGCGGTCCTCGATCACGGCCGGGGCGACGTTCTTGCCGCCCGCGGTGACGATGATCTCCTTCTTGCGGCCGGTGATCCTGAGGTACCCGTCCTCGTCGAGGGTGCCGATGTCACCGGTGTGGAACCAGCCGTCGGCCAGCGCCTCCGCGGTCGCCTGCTCGTTGTTCCAGTACCCCTTGAACAGGTGCTCGCCGTGCAGCAGAACCTCGCCGTCGTCCGCGATCCGGACCACCGAGCCCGGCAGCGGCTGACCGACCGTGCCGATCTTGGTCCGGTCCCAGGGGTTGAAGGCGGTGGCCGCGCAGGACTCGGTCAGGCCGTAGCCCTCCAGGACCGTGAAGCCGATGCCGCGGAAGAAGTGACCGAGGCGCTCGCCCAGGGGCGCGCCGCCGGAGATCGCGTACTCGCCGCGGCCGCCGAGCACCGCGCGCAGCTTGCTGTAGACGAGCTTGTCGAAGGTCTTGTACTTGATCTTCAGGCCGAGTGAGGGCCCCGACGGGGTGTCCAGCGCCTTGCTGTACTCGATCGCGGTGTCCGCCGCCTTGTCGAAGATCTTGCCCTTGCCGTCCGCCTGCGCCTTGGCGCGCGCGGAGTTGTAGACCTTCTCGAAGACCCGCGGGACGCCGAGGATCAGCGTCGGGCGGAAGGACGCCAGTTCGTCGGTGAGCTGCTTGATGTCCGGCACCATGCCCAGCTTGATCGGCGCCATCAGCGGCGCGATCTGCACCATCCGGCCGAAGACGTGCGCGAGGGGCAGGAAGAGCAGGACCGAGCAGTCGCCGGTACGGAACAGCGGGCGCAGCCGCTCCACGATGTTGCCGCACTCGGCGAAGAAGGCTCGGTGGGTGAGCACGCAGCCCTTGGGGCGGCCGGTCGTGCCGGACGTGTAGATGATCGTCGCCGGGTCGTCCGCCCTCGCCAGCGAGCTGCGGTCCTCGACCATCGCGTCGGTGACGTCCTTGCCGAGCCGCCCCAGCTCCTCGACGGCACCGGCCTCGATCTGCCAGACCTGCTTGAGCGCGGGCAGCCGGTCGCGCACCGACTCCACGGCGGCCGCGTGGTTGTCGAGTTCCACGACGACGGCGCTCGCGCCCGAGTCGGAGAGGATCCACTGCACCTGCTCCGCGGAGCTGGTCTCGTACACCGGCACGGTGATCGCGCCGGCGCTCCAGATCGCGAAGTCCAGCAGCGTCCACTCGTAGCGGGTGCGGGACATCAGGGCGACCCGGTCGCCGGGCTGGACGCCGGAGGCGATGAGCCCCTTGGCCGCCGCGTGCACCTCGGCCAGGAACGCGGTCGACGTCACGTCCTGCCACACACCACCCACCTTGCGGGCGATGACGGCGGCGTCAGGATGCTGCGCGGCGTTTCTCCGGACGATGTCGGTCAGATTGCCGTCCGCGGGGACCTCGTACAAAGCCGGAAGGCTGAACTCGCGCAAGACTGCTGCTCCTCATAGGGCGCCGGCGCCACGACGTTGTGTGATGCGACGGTGCGGTCCAAGACTCGGGCAGGTACTCAGGCGTTCAGTGGTTGAAATCCTGAGTACGACTGGACTGCCCGGACGTTACCCGCCGGTATGGCTTCTTCGACAGGGGGGTCCGGCGAGATGTTCGCTGCGTCACACAGTTTGGTGTTCCTTTGCGTACGGTAGTCCACCTGCTAGCTGACTGGCCAGTAACCGCAGGGTCCGCCGGCACTGTTCACGTACACCGCACACGCTTACCCTTGATCGCCATGGCATCCACATCAGCCGGTAATCGCAGGACGCGTGTCCATGTGGTCAGTGATGTGCACGGCAACGCCCGTGACCTGGCCGCGGCCGGCGAGGGTGCCGATGCCCTGATCTGCCTGGGCGACCTGGTCCTCTTCCTCGACTACGCCGACCACTCGCGCGGGATCTTCCCCGACCTGTTCGGCGTGGAGAACGCCGACCGCATCGTCGAGCTGCGCACCGCACGCCGCTACGAGGAGGCACGGGCGTTCGGGGCCCGGTTGTGGAGCGGTGTCGGCCCGGACCGGGCCGCCGTGATCGAGCAGGCGGTGCGCAAGCAATACGCCGAGATGTTCGCCGCCTTCCCCACACCGACGTACGCCACCTACGGCAATGTCGACATGCCGCCGCTGTGGCCGGAATACGCCGGCCCGGGCACCACCGTGCTCGACGGCGAGCGCGTGGAGATCGGCGGCCGGACCTTCGGCTTCGTCGGCGGCGGCCTCAAGTCCCCCATGCGCACCCCGTACGAGATCAGCGACGAGGAGTACGCGGCGAAGATCGAGGCCGTCGGCGAGGTGGACGTGCTGTGCACCCACATCCCGCCGGAGGTGCCCGAGCTGGTCTACGACACGGTCGCGCGCCGCTTCGAACGCGGCAGCCGGGCCCTCCTTGACGCGATCCGCCGCACCCGCCCCCGGTACGCGCTGTTCGGCCACGTCCACCAACCCCTGGTCCGGCGGATGCGGATCGGCGCCACGGAGTGCGTGAACGTGGGTCACTTCGCCGGGAACGGAAAGCCGTGGGCGCTGGAATGGTGACCACCTCCTGACGCCGGCCCGCGCTACGGGTATGCGGGTGAAGTCGGCTGGTCGGACGCGCGGTAGCCTTCACGCTGCACGCACGTGCATGAGTACCGGCCCGCATCTGGAGGAGCCACGGCGATGGCGGAACACACCAGCTCGAGCATCACGATCGAGGCGGCACCGGCCGACGTCATGGCGGTGATCGCCGACTTTGCCCGCTACCCGGACTGGACCGGCGAGGTGAAGGAGGCGGAGGTCCTGGCGACGGACGCCGAGGGCCGCGCCGAGCAGGTCCGGCTCGTCATGGACGCGGGAGCGATCAAGGACGACCAGGTGCTCGCGTACACCTGGACCGGCCGGGACGAGGTCTCCTGGACCCTGGTCAAGTCCCAGATGCTGCGTTCGCTCGACGGCTCGTACCTCCTGAAGCCGGCCGGAGCGGCCGCGACCGAGGTCACGTACCAGCTCACCGTCGACGTCAAGATCCCGATGCTGGGCATGATCAAGCGGAAGGCCGAGAAGGTCATCATCGACCGGGCGCTGGCGGGGCTGAAGAAGCGCGTGGAGTCGGGGGAGAAGTAGGGGCGGCCGAGCAGCCTCCGGGGGCGGTCCGGCAGTCGATCAGGCACAGGTACCGTTCAGGCCCATGCGCACCATCCTGATCACCGGCCCCGGCGGCAGCGGACGTACCACCCTCGCGGCCGCCACCGCGCTCGCCGCAGCCCGCGAAGGGACCCGCACCCTGGTCCTCAGCGCCGACCGCACCGACATCCTCGGCGCGGCCCTCGGCGCGGCGACGGGCTCGACGCCGACCCGGATCGCTCCGCATCTCACCGCCTGGCGTCCCGACGCCGCCGCCGGTTTCCGGGACGACCTCTCGGCGTTCCAGGAACGCGCGGCCAACGTCCTGGACCTCCTGGGCGCCTCCCGCCTGGACGCCGAGGAGGTCACCCCCCTTCCCGGCGCCGAGGAGCTCGCGCTGCTGCGCGCCCTGCGTGACGCCGCCCTCGCCGAGGCGCACGATCTGCTGGTCGTCGATCTCCCGCCCGCCCCGCAGGCCCTCGCCCTGCTCGCCCTCCCCGAGGAACTGCGCCGCTATCTGCGCCGGCTGCTCCCGCCCGAGCGGCAGGCGGCCCGCGCGCTGCGCCCCATCCTGGGGCGGCTGGCCGGTGTCCCCATGCCGTCGGAGTGGCTGTACGAGACCGCCGCCCGCTGGGACATGGAGCTGGCCGCCGTCGAGGCCGTGCTCGCCGACCGCGGCACCGTCGTACGACTGGTCGCCGACCCCGGCCCGGCAGGCGCCGACACGGTCCGCGACGTCACTCTCGGCCTCGCCCTGCGCGGGCTGCGCCCCGACGTCCTGATCGCCAACCGGGTGCTGCCGGAGCGGGCCGCGGACGGCTGGCCTGCGGGCCCCGTCGCCCAGCAGCGCAAGGTCCTCGACGCGTGGCAGGAGGCGTACGACGTCCGGACCGTCGCCCATCTCGGCCACGACCCCCGCGGCACCGACGACCTCGCCGCGCTCCACGTACCCGCGGTCAACGACACGACCTCCACCGTCGAGTGGCCCGTCGTCGACCGGCTCGCCGACGACGGCGTGCTCGTCTGGCGGCTGCCCCTGCCCGGCGCCATACGCGAGGATCTGGACCTCATCCGGCGCGGCGACGAACTCGTCGTCGCGGCAGGCCAGTTCCGCCGTATCCTCCCGCTTCCGTCCGTCCTGCGCCGTTGTACGGTCGACGGGGCGGCGCTGCGCGAGGGCGAGCTGCGCATCCGGTTCGCGCCCGACCCGCAGCTGTGGCCTCAGACCCGGTGAACCACGTGCGCCCGTTCGGGTAACGTCGTAGAGACGAACCGTAGTCAGGAGGTCGTCATGAGCGAAGAGCTCCCTCCGTCCGACGCGTCGGGGTCACCCCGCTCGAGCGAAGCCGAGAGTGGGGGAGAGCACGAGGCGATCGACGAGGCGCGGGCGACCGACGCCGACGCCTGGTCGACGGCGTGCGCCGAGGACCTCGCGGCGGAGAAGGCCCGCCGCCGCGCGGAGTACGGCCCGCCGCAGAGCTCGGCCGCCGAGGAACTGCGCAGGCTCGTCGACGCCGTCACGGACAAGCTGTCGACGATCCAGTCCCCGCTGCTCGGCGCGGTCGCCGGACCTGCCGCCCAGCAGGTGGTGAAACAGGTCGTCCAGCAGGCGAAGGCCGCGGTCGAGCCCGTCATCGAGCGCAACCCGGACGTCTTCGACCACCTCGCCGCCGCGGGCAGCGAACTGCTGGCCGCCTACCGCTCCGCGGTCCAGGCCCAGGAGCAGCGCTGGACGACCCGCACCACGGACCTGCACAAGGACCTGGACGAGCACCGGGACGGCGACGAGGGCACCGGCCCCGGGCAGCGCATCGACCTGGACTGAGAGTCCCCCGAGGCCCTGCCGCCGGAGTCCCGCCCGCCTGTCCTCCAGGCGGACGCCGGGACCCCGACGGCAGGGCCTCGGGTACGGTTGGCCGTAGCGGGGCTCGACCGAAACTGAGGGATTCATGGGACTCACCATCGGCGTCGACATCGGCGGTACCAAGATCGCGGCCGGTGTGGTCGACGAGGACGGCAACATCCTCTCGACGCACCAGGTGCCGACCCCGGGCACGCCCGAGGCGATCGTGGACGCCATCGCCTCCGCCGTGGAGGGCGCGCGCGCCGGTCACGAGATCGTCGGCGTGGGCATCGGCGCGGCCGGCTACGTGAACCGGGAGCGCTCCACCGTGTACTTCGCGCCGAACATCGACTGGCGCCAGGAGCCGCTGAAGCAGGCGGTCGAGGCCCGGGTGGGCCTCCCCGTCGTCGTGGAGAACGACGCCAACGCGGCCGCCTGGGGCGAGTACAAGTTCGGCGCGGGCAAGGGCCACCGCAACGTCATCTGCATCACGCTCGGCACCGGCCTGGGCGGCGGCATCATCATCGGCAACAAGCTGCGCCGCGGCCACTTCGGCGTCGCCGCCGAGTTCGGCCACATCCGCATGGTCCCGGACGGACTGCTCTGCGGCTGTGGCTCGCAGGGCTGCTGGGAGCAGTACGCCTCCGGACGCGCCCTTGTGCGATACGCCAAACAGCGCGCCAACGCCACCCCCGAGAACGCCGAGATCCTGCTCGGCCTCGGCGACGGCAGCCCCGAGGGCATCGAGGGCAAGCACATCTCCATGGCCGCCCGCCAGGGCGACCCGGTCGCCGTCGACTCCTACCGTGAGCTCGCCCGCTGGGCCGGCGCCGGCCTCGCCGACCTCGCCTCGCTCTTCGACCCGTCCGCCTTCATCGTCGGCGGCGGCCTCTCCGACGAGGGCGAGCTGGTCCTGGACCCGATCCGCAACTCCTACAAGCGCTGGCTGGTCGGCGGCAACTGGCGCCCGGTCGCGGAAGTCATCGCGGCCCAGCTGGGCAACAAGGCGGGCCTGGTGGGCGCGGCGGACCTGGCTCGGGAACCCGACCCCATCATGTGAGGCCCACTCCCTGAGCCGCGGCGAGTGCGCGCTCTCCCAAGGGGCGCGGGGAACCGCGCGACCGGCCACGCACGACCGGCGGTCGCAGACGGACTTCGCGCCTTGGGCTGTCTCGCTCTCCAAGGGGCGCGGGGAACGGCGCCACCGGCCACGCACGACTGGCAGTCGCAGACGGACTTCGCGCCTTGGGCTGTCTCGCTCTCCAAGGGGCGCGGGGAACGGCGCGACAAGCCACGACGTACCGGCGGTCGCTCATACACCTCGCGCCCCGCGCAAAGGCGTAAATTGATCCACATGGAGCCGCTGCCCAACTCCCGCACCGAACCGGACGGTTCCGCCGTCATCCGGGTCCTCAGCTACAACGTCCGCTCCATGCGCGACGACACGGACGCCCTGGCCCGCGTCATCACCGCGTGCGGCCCCGACCTGGTCCTCCTCCAGGAAGCCCCGCTCTTCTTCCGCTGGCGCAAGAAACTCGCACGGCTGGCGGCCGCCTCCGGTCAGGTGATCCTCACCGGAGGTGCCACAGCCGCAGGCCCGGCCATCCTCTGCACCCTCCGCGCGACCGTCGAACGCACCGAGGACGTCCTCCTGCCGCTCACCCCCGGTCAGTTCCGCCGCGGTTTCGCCACCGCGGTGCTCCGCTTCGGCGCCACCCGCCTGGGCGTCCTCAGCTGCCACCTCTCGCTGCAGAAGGACGAGCGGTACGAGCAGGGCGGCATGCTCCTGGACCGCCTCGCCGGCCTGGGCGTCGATCACGCGATCGCGGGCGGCGACCTCAACGACCGCCCCACCGGCCGCACCTTCCGCCGTCTCGCCGACGGCCTTCAGGACTGCCGGGCCACCGCCCCCTGGGGCGGCGATTTCACCTTCACGCCGGTCACGCCCTTCCAGCGCATCGACGCGATCTTCGCCACCAAGGGCATCGAGGTACTCGGCTGCGGCGTCCCCCTCGGCCACCCCGGAGTGACGGAGACAGACCTGAGGGCGGCCACGGACCATCTCCCGGTCCTGGCCGCCCTCAGAATTCCGGCCGGCTAGACGACGGCTCCGCGCCCCGGATCGTCGTCGTCCTCGTCATCCGTCCGCATCCGCATCACCAGCGCGGCGAAACCGCCCAGGAAGCCGCCGATGCCGAGCGTGGCGAGCCACCAGGTCATGTCCCAGCCGAGCAGCACCGCCAGCAGGAGCAGGATCGGGCCGCCGATCACTCCCAGCCAGGCGAACTTCGCGGTCGCGTCGGCGGCGGGCAGCGGCGGCGGCTCCGGCGGTACGAAGTGGCCCTCGTCGTCCTCGTCGAAGTCGCCCTCGGACGGCGCCGCGGTCGCGTAGTCGCGCGGGCCGACGCCGGGCGCGAAGGAGACCGAGCCACCGAGGGGGCCGGCGGGCTTGTCCTGCTTCGGCGCGTCGTCCGCGGAGTCGTTGCTCTCCGGCTCCAGCAGGGCGAGGTCCTCGACCGACTTGAAGGGCTTGGCGCCCGGCGGATCCTTCGGCTCGTCGCCGTACCCGGCGACGATCGCGGCCCACGCGGCATCCTCGTCGAAGGGAACGCCCTGCTCCTCCGGCTCGAGATCCTCGCGGTCCGAGTCGTGCTCAGCCACCTGCGGCCGTCCCTTCCTTGCCGACACTGGGTGCGAGCCGGCTGATGAACGCGAGGCTCTCCTCGAAAATCCGGTCCGCGTCGTGGTCCAACGTCGCGACGTGGTAGCTCTGTTCCAGCAGGACCTCCGTCACGTCCCGTGACGACACCCGGCCGAGGATCCGCGCCGAGTCGGCCGGCGGCACGACATGGTCCTGCGGGCTGCGCAGGACCAGCAGCGGCTGCGTGACCTGCGGCAGCTCGCGGTCGACCAGCCGGAAGAAGTTCCGCAGCGAATGGGCCGCGTGCAGCGGCACCCGGTCGTACCCCAGCTCGACGCCGCCCTCCCTGGCGATGTCGCTGGCGATCCCCTTCGTCGTCCGCACGAGATGGCGGGCCACCGGAAGGGCGTACGGGGAGAAGCCGTGCATGCGGTTCGCCGGGTTGACGACCACCACCCCGGCGACCCCCTCGCCGTGCTTGGCCGCCAGGCGCAGCGCCAGGGTGCCCCCCATCGACAGGCCGGCCACGAACACCTCGCCGCAGCGCTCGCGCAGGGACCGCAGCTCGCGGTCCACCTCCGCGTACCAGTCCTGCCAGCCGGTGAGCTGCATGTCCTCCCAGCGCGTGCCGTGCCCGGGCAGCAGCGGCAGCGCGACCGTGAGGCCACGCTCGGCGAGATGCTCCGCCCAGGGGCGCAGCGACTGGGGGGAACCGGTGAAGCCGTGGCAGAGGAGGACGCCTGTGTCTCCGCCCTCGTGGCGGTACGGCTCGGCTCCAGGAAGGACCGGCACCTTCGGTCTCCTGTTCATGGAAGAGGGGTCATGGAAGGGGGTCATGGACAAGGGGGTCAGGGGAGGGGGCAAGGAAGGGGCACACAGTGGATGGAGCGCCTGCAGAACCTTCACCGTACGCGACCGCACTGACACCGACCAGGGCCGTCGGCGCCTTTGACAGTGCTCCGGGTTAAGGTCTGATCGACGGAAACGGGAGGCACTGGGTTGTTGTACGGCACGATGAAGGTTGCCATCGGAGGGCCGCTGAAGGTCGCCTTCAGGCCCTGGGTGGAAGGGCTCGAGAACATTCCGGCGGAGGGCGCCGCCATCCTGGCGAGCAATCATCTCTCCTTCTCCGACTCGTTCTTCCTGCCCGCGGTCCTCGACCGCAAGGTCACCTTCATCGCGAAGGCGGAGTACTTCACCACGCCCGGCGTGAAGGGCCGCCTCACGGCCGCCTTCTTCAAGGGTGTCGGTCAACTCCCCGTGGACCGCTCCGGCGCGCGCGGCGCGGGCGAGGCCGCCGTCAAGAGCGGCGTCGACGTCCTGGAGCGCGGTGAGCTGTTCGGCATCTATCCCGAGGGCACGCGCTCGCCCGACGGCCGTCTCTACCGGGGCAAGCCCGGCGGCCTCGCGCGCGTGGCGCTCGCCAGTGGCGCGCCGGTCATCCCGGTCGCGATGATCGACACGGAGAAGATCCAGCCGCCGGGCAAGGTGATGCCCAAGCTGATGCGCCCGGGCATCCGCATCGGCAAGGCCCTCGACTTCAGCCGCTACCAGGGCATGGAGCACGATCGCTTCGTCCTGCGCGCGGTCACCGACGAGGTCATGTACGAGATCATGAGGCTTTCCGGCCAGGAGTACGTCGACATCTACGCGACCGCGGCCAAGCGGCGGATCGCGGATGCCGCGAAGGCCGACAAGGAACAGGTCAAGAAGGAGAAGTCCGGGGCCTAGGCTCCTGGTTGTGGGGGTGGGGGAAATGGCCAGGCGCGAGCAGGTCATGCGGATGTCGGTCGAGCAGCCGCTGTGGCGTGCGCTCACCGCGTACCGGGTGCTGACGATGCTGTACGCCGTCGGCCTGTTCGCCACCGCCTACGACGAGTACGACCGGGCGGGCATCGCCATCGTCTACTACGTCGTCCTGTTCGTCTGGACGCTCGCCACCCTGCCCCGCGTCCAGAGCGCGGCCGCCTGCACCAAGCGCTTCCTCGCCGTCGACCTGGCCATCGCGCTCACCGGCATCCTCCTCACCCCGATCGCCGCCGACGACGCGCACATCCACAGCGGCGGCCCCACCCTGCCGTCGATATGGACGGCGGGCTCGGTCCTCGCGTATGCGATCAAGGGCGGCTGGCGCTGGGCCGCGTTCGCCTCCACGCCGGTCGCCGCCGCCAACCTGATCGAGCGCGGCGCCCCGGCCCGCGACACCGTCCACAACGTGATCCTGGTCTGGGTCGCCTCCATCGCCATCGGCTACGTCGTCGAGGTCGCCCGCGCCTCCGAGCGCACCCTCGCCCGGGCCCTGGAGATCGAGGCCGCGACGAGGGAGCGGGAGCGGCTGGCCCGGGACATCCACGACGGCGTGCTGCAGGTGCTGGCCATGGTGCAGCGGCGCGGCGCCGTCATCGGCGGCGAGGCGGGCGAGCTGGGTCGGATGGCCGGCGAGCAGGAGGTCGCGCTGCGCACACTGGTCTCCGGCGGGCTGGTCCCCGTCTCCCGGGCGTCGGAGGACGCGGCCGAGGGCGCGGTCGTACGGGCCGTGGAGGAGCCGTCCTACGACCAGGACGGCCCCGTGGACCTGCGCGTGTTCCTCGCTCGGTACGCCGCCGCGAAGGTCAGCTTCGCCGAGCCCGGCGCCCCCGTGCTGCTGACCGCGCCCGCCGCGAAGGAGCTGGCCGCGGCCGTCGGCGCCGCCCTGGACAACGTACGCGAGCACGCCGGCGAGCACGCGCGCGCGTGGGTCCTCGTCGAGGACGAGCCCGGCGAGGTCGTGGTGACCGTACGGGACGACGGACCCGGCATCCCCGAGGGGCGGCTCGCACAGGCCGAGGGCGAGGGACGGCTCGGCGTGGCCCTGTCGATCCGGGGCCGGCTGCGCGAACTCGGCGGCAGCGCCGAACTGATCTCGGTGCCCGGGCAGGGCACGGAGGTCGAACTGAAAGTACCGAAGGACGCGAAGGACCCACGGGGTAAGGCGGAGCGGCGATGACGGATTCCACCGACGGGCAGCGGGACCCGATCAGGGTCATGGTGGTCGACGACCACCCGATGTGGCGCGACGCCGTCGCCCGCGACCTGGCCGAGTCCGGCTTCGACGTGGTCGCCACCGCCGGCGACGGCGACCAGGCCGTACGCCGCGCCAAGGCCGCCGCCCCCGACGTCCTGGTCCTCGACCTGAACCTGCCGGCCAAGCCCGGCGTCCAGGTCTGCAAGGAACTCGTCGGCCACAACCCGGCGTTGCGGGTCCTCGTGCTGTCCGCGAGCGGCGAGCACGCCGACGTCCTGGAGGCCGTGAAGTCCGGCGCGACCGGCTATCTGCTGAAGTCGGCGTCGACCGAGGAACTCCTGGACGCGGTGCGCCGTACGGCCGTCGGGGACCCGGTGTTCACACCGGGCCTGGCCGGACTGGTCCTCGGCGAGTACCGCCGTCTCGCCTCCGAGCCCGCGCCCGCCGCCGACACCGGCGAATCCAAGGTCCCGCAGCTCACCGACCGTGAGACGGAGGTGCTGCGCCTGGTCGCCAAGGGCCTGAGCTACAAGCAGATCGCCGAACGCCTCGTCATCTCCCACCGCACGGTGCAGAACCACGTCCAGAACACCCTCGGCAAGCTCCAACTGCACAACAGAGTCGAACTCGTGCGGTACGCGATAGAACGCGGACTTGACGACGAGTAAACCGCGCGCCCGACAGTTCACCGGAATTGCCCTTCACGCCCATCCCTGTGTGACCTGGATCACCATTAGCGTGGCCCCCACAGGCAACCGCGGCGAAGGGACATTTCCATGCGGGTCGGAGTACTGACCGGAGGCGGCGACTGCCCCGGACTCAACGCCGTCATCCGGGGCATCGTCCGCAAGGGCGTGCAGGAGTACGGCTACGACTTCGTCGGCTACCGGGACGGCTGGCGCGGACCGCTGGAGGGCGACACCGTCCGCCTCGACATCCCCGCGGTGCGCGGCATCCTGCCCCGCGGCGGCACCATCCTCGGCTCCTCGCGCACGAATCCGCTGAAGCAGGAGAACGGCATCCGCCGGATCAAGGAGAACCTCGCCAAGCAGGAGGTCGACGCGCTCATCGCGATCGGCGGCGAGGACACCCTGGGCGTCGCGGCGCGCCTCACCGACGAGTACGGCGTGCCCGTCGTCGGCGTACCGAAGACCATCGACAACGACCTGTCCGCCACCGACTACACCTTCGGCTTCGACACCGCGGTCGGCATCGCGACGGAAGCCATCGACCGCCTGCACACCACCGCCGAGTCCCATATGCGCGTCCTGGTCTGCGAGGTGATGGGCCGCCACGCCGGCTGGATCGCGCTCCACTCCGGCCTCGCGGGCGGCGCCAACGTCATCCTCATCCCCGAGCAGCGCTTCGACGTCGACCAGGTGTGCTCCTGGATCACCTCCCGCTTCAAGGCGTCGTACGCCCCGATCGTGGTCGTGGCGGAGGGCGCCATGCCCAAGGACGGCGACGTGGTCCTCAAGGACGAGTCGCTGGACTCCTTCGGACATGTCCGCCTGTCGGGAGTCGGCGAATGGCTGGCCAAGGAGATCGAGAAGCGCACGGGCAAGGAGGCCCGTACCACCGTCCTCGGTCACATCCAGCGCGGCGGCACCCCCAGCGCCTTCGACCGCTGGCTCGCCACCCGCTTCGGCCTGCACGCCATCGACGCAGTCCGCGACGGTGACTTCGGGAAGATGGTCGCCCTGCACGGCACCGACATCGTCCGCGTCCCGATCGCGGAGGCCACGGCCAAGCTCAAGACGGTGGACCCGAAGCTGTACGAGGAGGTCGGGGTCTTCTTCGGCTGACGGCAGGCCGATGACGGTCGGCCGAGACGGAGGTCCGGGCGCGTCGGCCCCCGGACCTCCGCGCGGCCGGCTACACGGTCGTGTTCAGCAGCCGGCCGACCAACTCCCGTACCACCGCGGCGCCGTTGAGCGTGAGGATCGACTCCGGGTGGAACTGCACTCCGGCGAATCCCGGGCCGCGCAGCGCGTGCACTTCGTGCGACGGGCTTCGGCTGACCTCGACGCCGTGCGCGGCCAGTTCCTCGACGGTCTCGTCGTCGCAGCGCGCCACGAAGCTGTTGTAGAAGCCGACGGTCTCGCGCCGCCCGAACAGGTCGACCGTCGTCTGTGCGCCCTGGTAGGGCACTTCCTTCCGTACGATCTCCAGCCCCAGCTCGGCCGCGATCAGCTCGTGCCCGAGGCAGACGCCGAGGACGCCGTGCCGGTGGTTCCGGATCACCGCGGCGGTCAGCTCCCGCAGGAACCGCATCTTCGGATCGTCCAGGTCCGAGGGGTCACCGGGGCCGGGGCCCAGCACGAGTGGCCCCTCATGCGCGAGCACGGCGTCCCGCACACCGGGCTCGTCGTAGCGCCGGACGGTCACCTCCAGACCGCTGGAGCGCAGCACATGCGCGAGCATCGCCGTGAAGGTGTCCTCCGCGTCGACGACCAGGGCGTGCCCGGTGAGCTGAGCGGACCGCTCCTGCATCCGCAGCCAGAAGGGGGCGAGCGAGGCCCGGCGCCCGTCGAGCGCGGCACGCACGCGTGGATCGTCGGCGAGACGTACGCGCGCGTGCTCCTCACGCGGCCGTGACGGGCGTACGCCCAGGGCCGCCAGCACACCCGCCGCCTTCGCGTGCGTCTCCGCGACCTCGCTCGCCGGGTCCGACCCCCGTACGAGGGTCGCGCCGACCGGCACCCTCAGCCGCCCGTCCGCGTCGATGTCCGCGGTACGGATGAGGATGGGGGAGTCGAGTGTCTGCGCGCCCCCGGAATCCCGGCCCAGCAGGGCCAGCGCGCCCGCGTAGTAGCCGCGCCCGACGCCGTCCCGCCCGAGGGGCTCGTACCGCTCGATGACCCGGCACGCGTTCTGCACGGGCGACCCGGTGACGGTCGCCGCGAACATCGTCTCCTTCAGCACCTCACGCGCGTCCAGCGAGGACTTCCCGCGCAGCTCGTATTCTGTGTGCGCGAGATGGGCCATCTCCTTCAGGCGCGGGCCGACCACGACCCCGCCCATGTCGCCGACGGTGCACATCATCTTCAGCTCCTCGTCGACGACCATCGACAGCTCCTCGATCTCCTTGCCGTCGGCGAGGAAGCCGAGGAGGTGCTCGGGTGTCGGGCCCTCGGCGGGGTACCGGTACGTCCCGCTGATCGGGTTCATGACGACCGTGCCGCCGGACATCCGGACGTGCACCTCGGGACTGGCACCGACCAGCGTCCGGTCCCCGGTGTGCACGACGAACGTCCAGTACGCGCCCCGCTCGCCCTCCAGCAGCCGCCGGAAGAGCGCGAGGGCGTCGGCCCTGGAGAACCCCGGGATCCCGCCCTCGTACGTCCGCCGGATCACGAAGTTCGCGCCCTCGCCCCGCCCGATCTCCTCCCGCAGCACCCGCCCGACGATCTCGCCGTACTCCTCGTCGTCGACGTCGAAGCCGCCGTCCTCCACCCGCACGTCGTGCGTCGGGAGCTGCGCGAGAGCGTCGGCGAGCGGGATCTCGTACGACTCCTCGGGGGTGAGGAACGCCAGCGGGGTGCCGTCGTCGCGGACGTCGAAGCCGCGCTCGCGGATCTGGCGGAAGGGGACCAGGGCGAGGCCCTCGTCAGGGAGGTCGGCGAGGCGGTCGTAGGCGGTGATCGGGCCGAGGAGCAGTTCGACCGTGGCGCTTTCCTCGATGGCATGGCCCGGCGCGCGGCGGCGCAGCAGGGCGAACGGCCGGGGGTCGTGCGGCAGGTCCAGCAGGTTCATGGGTCCGGGTTCCTTCTCGGTCTCGTCGCCGGTGGAGAGGCGGAGAGGAACGACCCCGGAAAACACCGAAGGCCGCCCCTCGGGCGGCCTTCGCGAAGTCTTGCGTACGCGCAGTCAGTGGGCCGCCGGATGAGCGGTCCACCACCAGGTCTGGGTCGAATGCGCGAACATGCGACGGACCCTACCGCACCGCCCGGCCGTCCGGACGGTGATCGCCCTGTCTCACCAGTCGAGCCGGGAGATAACCAGTCGACACGACCCCGTAATGTTTACGGGGTGACCGTGAACGCAACGACCAGCGCGAGCGCTGGCAACACCTGGCGAAACCTGCCCGCGGCGCAGCAGCCCGAGTACCCCGACACCGAGGCTCTGCGCGCAGTGATCGCGGACCTCGAGTCGTATCCGCCGCTCGTCTTCGCGGGCGAGTGCGACCAGCTGCGCGCCCGGATGGCGGCCGTCGCCAAGGGAGAGGCGTTCCTCCTCCAGGGCGGCGACTGCGCCGAGGCCTTCGACGCGGTGTCGGCCGACCACATCCGCAACAAGCTCAAGACCCTGCTCCAGATGGGCGCCGTGCTGACGTACGCCGCCTCGGTGCCGGTCGTGAAGGTCGGCCGCATCGCCGGCCAGTACTCCAAGCCGCGCTCCAAGCCGACCGAGACCCGCGACGGCGTGACCCTGCCGACCTACCGCGGCGACTCGGTCAACGGCTTCGACTTCACCGAGGCCGCCCGCATCCCGGACCCCGAGCGCCTGAAGCGGATGTACAACGCCTCCGCCTCGACGCTCAACCTGGTGCGCGCCTTCACCACCGGTGGTTACGCCGACCTGCGCCAGGTACACGCCTGGAACCAGGACTTCGTGAAGTCGTCGCCGTCCGGTCAGCGCTACGAGCAGCTGGCCCGCGAGATCGACAACGCGCTGAACTTCATGCGGGCCTGCGGCACGGACCCGGAGGAGTTCAAGACCGTCGAGTTCTACTCCTCGCACGAGGCGCTGCTGCTGGACTACGAGTCGGCGCTGACCAGGGTCGACTCGCGTACCGGGCAGCTGTACGACGTCTCGGCGCACATGGTGTGGATCGGTGAGCGCACCCGTCAGCTGGACGGCGCGCACATCGAGTTCGCCTCGAAGATCCGCAACCCGATCGGCATCAAGCTCGGCCCGACGACCACGGCCGAGGAGGCGCTGCAGTACATCGAGCGCCTCGACCCCGACCGTGAGCCCGGCCGGCTGACCTTCATCGTCCGCATGGGCGCCGACAAGGTCCGCGACAAGCTGCCCGAGCTGGTCGAGAAGGTCAGCGCGTCCGGCGCGACGGTCGCCTGGATCACCGACCCGATGCACGGCAACACCTACGAGGCGGCCTCCGGTCACAAGACCCGCCGCTTCGACGACGTGCTCGACGAGGTCAAGGGCTTCTTCGAGGTCCACAAGGGCCTCGGCACCCACCCGGGCGGCATCCACGTCGAGCTCACCGGTGACGACGTCACCGAGTGCGTGGGCGGCGGCGACGAGATCTTCGTCGACGACCTGCACCAGCGCTACGAGACGGCCTGCGACCCGCGCCTGAACCGCAGCCAGTCCCTGGACCTGGCGTTCCTCGTCGCGGAGATGTACAGGGACCAGTAGGGACCAGTGACGGGGACACCTGTTACAGGGACGTGAATGGGGCGCGGATCACATACGATCCGCGCCCCATCGCACTTTTGCGGTTCCTGAGCGCCGGGTAAGGTTAGGTTAGCCTCACCGATCATTCGGGACGGCAAGACTGGTCAATCCCGGCGGGAGGTGGAACCGCGTGTACGTCTGCAGTTGCTTCGGCATCACCGAGCAGCAGGTCAAGAAGCACGCCGAGGACGGTGCCGGCACCCCCCGCCAGCTGGCCTCCGCCTGCAAGGCGGGCACGGACTGCGGTTCGTGCGTCCGGCGGATCCAGGCACTGCTGGGCCGGGGTGAGTGCCCCCGCCGTGAGCTCGCCGAACCACAGGGCAAGGCGGTCCTGACCGCGCTGGACGAGGCCGCCTAGCTCTCCGGCTGCTCGATCAGCTGTGCGATGTAGAGCGCCTCTCCGAGCTTCTCGACCAGTTCCAGCTGGGTGTCGAGGTAGTCGATGTGGTGCTCCTCGTCCGCGAGGATCGACTCGAAGATGTTCGCGGACGTGATGTCGCCCTTGGTGCGCATCACCTCGATACCGCGCTTGAGCCGGTCGATCGCCTCGACCTCGACCTGCCGGTCGGCCTCGAACATCTCCTTGACGGTCTGCCCCACGCGTACATGGAACAGCCGCTGGTAGTTCGGCAGCCCCTCCAGGAAGAGGATGCGGTCGGTGAGCACCTCCGCGTGCTTCATCTCGTCGAACGACTCGTGCCGCGTGTACTTCGCGAGCTTCGTCCAGCCGAAGTTCTCCTGCATCTTCGCGTGCAGGAAGTACTGGTTGATCGCGGTCAGCTCGCCGGTGAGCTGCTCGTTGAGGAATTCGATGACCTCGGGGTCGCCCTGCATCGCAGTGGCTCCTTCCAGGCGGGGGGACTGGCAGTTTGCGCCGCATGATTGCACCGGCAACAAAGATCGTCCAGTAAGTCTTCACTTAGTAAGTAAGTGCATGCTTAGTTGTAATTGCCCGTATTTGATGGGGCCGGTCAAGCGCACTGTCATAGGTCTGTCAGGATGGAGACATGGGTCAGCCGGCGGAGCGTGAATCGGGAGAACGCGATTCGGGAGGAGCAGCACAGGCCGAACTTCCGCCGGGGCAGCGCCTGCAACGCGGCTGGCCGGTCACGCACTACGGGCCCGTCCCCAAGTTCCGTCCGGAGCGCTGGGAGTTCAGGGTCTTCGGCGCGACCGCGGACGGCGAGAAGCACTGCTGGACCCACGAGGAGTTCGCGGCCCTGCCGTACACCACCGTCGTGGCCGACCTGCACTGCGTCACGAAGTTCAGCATGCTCGGCGCCGAATGGGGCGGGATTCCCGCCCGAACGATTCTTGAGATCGCGCCGCCCGCGCCCGCGGTCACCCATGTCATGGTGTGGGCCGAATACGGATTCAGTTCGAACCTCCGCCTGGCGGACTTCGCGTCCGGGCGGACCATCTTCGCCACCCACAAGGACGGCGAGCTGCTGACGGCGGAACACGGCTTCCCGCTGCGCCTCGTCGTGCCCCATCTGTACGCGTGGAAGGGCCCGAAGTGGGTGCGCGGCGTGGAGTACATGACCGCCGACCGCCGCGGCTTCTGGGAGGAGCGCGGCTACCACAACGTCGGGGACCCGTGGAAGGAACAGCGCTACTCCTACCAGGAGGAGCTAGGGGACGGCCCCGAGCTCTGACTCCTGGCGGACGTCGTCAGTGGTGGTAGCCGTGCACCACCGCGTGGCCCTTCCCGCGGCCGATCATCCACTTGTTGACGGGTGTCGTCACGAGGAAGGCGACCGCCAGGGAGATCGCGAGGGAAGCCCAGAACAGCAGGTCGGCGAGCTGGGCGTCCATCGCGTCCGGCCACAGCACGATCACGCCGTTGTCGATCAGCTCCATCACGGCGATGGACAGGGTGTCCGCGGCCAGCGCCACCCGGAAGGCCGTACGGAAACCGACGCCGGCCCGCAGCACCCCGCGCAGCGTCAGTGAGTAGCCGAAGAAGAACGCGAGGACGATCGCCAGGACCGTCGTCGCGACGTTGCCCCAGCCGAGCGCCGTGCCGACGACCATGCCCAGTACCTCGCCGATGGCGCAGCCGGTCAGGCAGTGCAGGGTCGCCTGGGCGGCCATGCTCCAGGTGGCGGCGGCCGGGTGGTGGTGTGGGTGTGTCCGGTGTTCCTGATGTGCCTCGTGCTGCATGACTGCCCCCAATGCCAGGTAACGGTTCCTGCACCGAGCAGGAACCGTATACCCCCCAGGGGTATTCCTCAACGGCCTACGAGTCGCGCAGTTTCTTCAGTCGCTCCACGTCCGCGGCATGCCCTTCCTTGCCGCCGGGCGTTTCGATGATCAGCGGTACGCCCTCGGTCGCGGGGTGGGTCATCAGCGCCCGGAACGGGTCCTCGCCGATGTGGCCGGCGCCGATGTTCTCGTGCCGGTCCTTGTGCGCGCCGACCACGTCCTTGGAGTCGTTGGCGTGGATCAGCTTCAGCCGGCCCTCGCCGACGGTGTCCACCAGCAGGTCCAGGGTCTGGTGCATGCCGCTCGGGCCGGTCAGATCGTGGCCGGCCGCGTAGATGTGGCACGTGTCCAGGCAGACGCCGAGCTTCGGATGGGCGTCCAGCGCCTCGAAGTACGGGCCGAAGTCCCAGGTCCGCGAGCAGAGCGAGGCACCCTGCCCGGCGGTCGACTCCAGGAGCAGGAACGGGTCGTCGTCGTGGGTGAGCTCGTCGAGCAGCGGCAGCATGTGCTCGCGCACCTGCTTCAGGGCGACGGAGCGGTCCCGGCCGCCGGTCGCGCTGCCCGTGTGCACGACCACCCCGAGCGCCCCGATCTCCCGGCCGCGCCGCAGCGAGTGCCGCAGCGAGTCCACGGACTTCTCGACGGTCGCCTCGGTGTGCGAACCGAAGTTGATCAGGTACGGGGCATGCACGTACGCCGGGATCGACTCGGCCTCGCACGCCGCGCGGAACTCCTCGTCCTGTCGCGGATTGCCGACGGGCGTGGCCCAGCCGCGCGGGTTGGCGACGAAGACCTGCACCGTCTCGGCCTTCAGGTCATGGGCGTACGACAGGCCGACGGAGTGGAGACCGCCGGCCACGGGGACATGGCCGCCGACGGGGTTGCGGGACTGCTGACTGTTCACCCGTTCAGGGTGTCACGCAGCCTGACGTGCTCCGTCACCGGATCTTGATGGTGATCGTCGACCCCTTGGGCGCCTTGTCCCCGCCCTCCACGGACTGGCTCTTGACGGTGTCGCCGAACAGTCCGAGCAGACCGCGGTCCTTGTCGACCTTGAAGCCGGCGTCTTCCAGGGTCTTCTGCGCGTCGTCGACGTTGTCCCCGGTGACGTCCGGGACCTCGATCATCTCGGGGCCCTTGGACAGGGCCAGCGTCACTGTGTCGCCCTCGGCGGCCTTGCTGTCGCTCCGGGGTGTCTGCGCGGCGACCTGCCCCTTGTCGTACTCGGAGTTGACCCGCTCGGAGGAGACCTTCACCGTCAGGCCCGCGTCCTCCAGGTCGGCCTTCGCGTCCTGAAGGTCCTCACCGGTGACATCCGGGACGTCCACCGGGCTGCCCTTGCTGACGACCAGCGCGATCGCCGAACCCGCGTGCCGCTTCGTGCCCGCCTCCGGATCCGTGGAGATCACGGAGCCCTTGGGGACGTCGTCGCTGAACTCGCGGGTGACCATGCCGGGATCGAGGCTGTGCTGCTTCAGCTGCGTCCTCGCCTCGGCCAGCGTCCGGCTCTCCAGGTCGGGCACCTGCACGGTCTCCGGGCCGTCGGAGAGGGTGAGCGTCACGGACGCGTTGTCGCGGACGCGGCTGCCGGGCACGGGGTCGGAACTGATGACCGTGCCCCGCTTCACCGTGTCGCTGTAGGCGTGCTTGATCCTGCCGAGGTCCAGCCCGGCGTCGTCCAGCTGCTTGCGCGCCTCCACCTGGGTCTTCGCCAGTACCGGCGGGACCTTGGTGAACTGGCCGGAGTTGATGTACCAGACACCCGTGCCGACCCCGAGGATCAGCAGCACCGCGACGACGATCGCGAGCGGACCGCGCCGGCCGCGCGCGCCGCGACGGCGCGGCGGCAGCGGCGGGGGAGTCTGCAGCACGCTGGTGTGGTGCAGCGCCTGCCGGTCGTCGTCCTCGTTCACCGGCAGCGGGCGCTGCACCGTCAGCCCGCGCGGGATCACGCTCGTACGGTCCGCGGAGATGTCCCGGTGGTCCGAGGCGAGCGCCTGCGGGGGCATCGCGTCCAGCTGGTCCACGCTGAGCGCGGCGCGCACCTCGCGCGCCTGCGCGAGCAGCGCCACCGCGTCCTGCGGGCGGATGTCGGGGGTGCGGGCGGTGGCCGACGCGACCAGCGCGTCCAGCGCGTACGCCAGCCCCGGCACGGCGGCCGACGGCGGCGGGACGTCCTCGTGGATGTGCTTGTAGAGGACGGTGGCCGGGGAGTCCCCGTAGTGCGGCCGGTCGCCCGTCAGCATCTCGTACAGCACGACACCGCACGCGTACACGTCGACCCGGGGGTCGGCGGTGCCGTGCTCGATCTGCTCCGGCGCGAGGTAGGAGACGGTGCCGAGGACCGTCCCCGTGGTGTTGGTGACCGTGTCCACGGAGCGGACGAGGCCGAAGTCGGCGACCTTGACCCGGCCGTCGTCTCCTATCAGCACGTTCTCCGGCTTCATGTCCCGGTGCACGAAACCGGCGCGGTGCGCGGCACCGAGCGCGGCCAGCACCGGCTCCAGGATGTCCAGCGCGGCGCGCGGCTGCAGCGCCCCGCGCTCGCGCAGCACGTCCCGCAGGGTGCATCCGGCGACGTACTCCATGGCGAGATAGACGTACGACCCGTCGGTGCCCTGGTCGAAGACCTGCACCACGTTCGGATGGGCCAGCCGGGCGACGGACTTCGCCTCCCGGATGAACCGGTCGACGAAGGTGCCGTCGGCGGCGAGCGAGGGGTGCATCACCTTGAGCGCGAGCACCCGGTCGAGGCGGGTGTCCAGGGCCCGGTAGACCGTGGCCATCCCGCCGACCGCGATCCGCGCCTCCACGCGATAGCGCCCGTCGAGCACCTGCCCGACCAGAGGGTCCTGAAGGGTCGTATCCACGCAGGTGAGTGTACGAGCCGTGACTGACAGAGCCGTCGATTCCTGCGGGATCGGGGCGTGACTGCAGCCGAGCTGTGACGGACATCGCAGTGACTTCCGGCCAGCGTCGAACGTTCGTTCAGAAAGCAGGCCGCTCCGGGTCCAGCCGTGCCAGGCCCTCCACGGGGGACGACGCCGCCGCGAAATGCCGCCGCGGGATCCGCCCCGCGAGCCGGGCCAGCCGCCCCGCCTCCACCGCGTGCTTCATCGCCTCGGCCATCAGTTGCGGCTCCTGCGCCCGCGTCACCGCTGAGGCGAGCATCACACCCGCGCACCCCAGCTCCATCGCGAGCGCCGCGTCCGACGCCGTACCGGCGCCCGCGTCCAGAATCACCGGCACGCGCGCGTGCTCGGTGATCAACTGGAAGTTGTGCGGGTTGCGGATGCCGAGCCCGGAGCCGATCGGCGAGCCGAGCGGCATGACCGCCGCACAGCCGACGTCCTCCAGCTTCCGGGCCAGGACGGGATCGTCGTTCGTGTACGGCAGCACAGTGAAACCGTCGTCGACGAGGGTCTCGGCGGCGTCCAGCAGCTCGATCGGGTCGGGCAGGAGGGTGCGCTCATCGGCGATGACCTCAAGTTTGACCAGTTCGGTGCCGAGCGCCTCGCGCGCGAGGCGGGCGGTGAGGACGGCCTCGCCGGCGGTGAAGCAGCCCGCCGTGTTCGGCAGCACCTGGATGCCGAGCCTGTCCAGGACGGACAGCACCGAGCCCTGCACCGAGGGGTCCACGCGCCGCATCGCCACCGTAGTCAGCTCCGTGCCGGACGCGACCAGCGCCCGCTCCAGCACGTCGAGGCTGGGAGCACCGCCGGTGCCCATGATCAGGCGGGACGTGAAGGACGTACCGCCGATGACAAGGGGATCGTCGGCCATGGGTCAGCCTCCTTGGACGGCGGTGAGGATCTCGACGCGGTCCCCCTCGCAGAGGGACGTCGACGGCCACTCGGCGCGTGGGACGACGGTTTCGTTCAGGGCGGCGGCCACTCCGGAGGGGGCCGGGGTCAGCGTGCGTACGACGGAGTCGAGAGCGGTGCCGACGGCGAACTCCCGTGCCTGACCGTTGACGGAGATGTTCATGCGGGCTGCTCCATGAGCGCGAAACGCCTCGGGGTGAACGGACGGGCCTCGTCCGGGAGTTCGCCGGTGGTCAGGACGTGCGCCATGGCGTCGCCGGTGACCGGCGTGAGCAGCACGCCGTTGCGGTAGTGGCCGGTGGCCAGCAGGAGTCCGGGCAGCTGCGTCGGGCCGAGCAGCGGCGCGTTGTCCGGGGAGCCGGGGCGCAGGCCCGCGCGTGTCTCCGTCAGCGGCAGCTCGGTGATCCCGGGCACCAGCTCGTGCGCGTCGCGCAGCAGCTCGTACACGCCGCCCGCGGTGACCGTCGTGTCCCAGCCCAGCTCCTCGCTGGTCGCGCCGACGACCAGCTCGCCGTTCTCGCGCGGCACCAGGTAGACATGGCTGCCGCGGACGACCGCGCGCACGGTGCGGCTCAGGAACGGCGCGTACCGCTTCGGCACGGTCAGCCGCAGCACCTGGCCCTTCACCGGCCGTACGGGCGGCAGTGCGTCGTCGGGGACGCCAGGAAGGCGCCCGCTGAGGCTGCCGGCGGCCAGCACCACCTGGCCCGCGCCCAGCTCGTCACCGCCCGCCGTGGTGACACCGGCGGCCCGGTCGCGTACGACGTGGAAGCGCTCCGCCCACGTGAGGTGGAAGACCACGCCCGCTCGCTCGCACGCCGCCACGAGCGCGCGTGCCAGGCGCCGCGGATCGATCTGGTGGTCGCCGTCGACCCTGAGCCCCCCGCGCACGCAGGGCGCGAGCATCGGCTCCAGGCGTCGGCAGTCGCGCCCCGACAGCCACTCGGAGTCGAGCCCCGACTGCCGCTGCAGGACGTGCAGTTCGCGCAGGTGGGCGCGGTCGTCGGCGTCCAGGGCGACGGCGAGCGTGCCGCACTGGCGGTAGCCGAGATCGAGGCCCGTGAGGTCGGTGAGTTCGGCCGCGAAGTCCGGGTAGCGGCGGGCCGACTCCAGATTGAGGCCGAGCAGGGTCTGCTCGCCGTAGTGCAGCTCGGTGACGGCGGCCAGCATCCCGGCGGCCACCTGGGCGGCCCCGCCGCCCGGTTCGGGGTCCACGACGGCCGCGGTCAGCCCGCGCTGCGCGGCCCGCCAGGCCGTGACCAGGCCGATGATTCCGCCCCCGATGACGAGGACGTCTGACGTACGTGACGACATGGGCGTCCAGCCCCTCCCTTCGCCGGCATGACCCGGATCAGGTTCGTACGGTCGGAGGCCGCCAGCCTCCCTCTCAGCCCGGTGCGTCCGGGCTCCCGCGAGTGCTTGTACGTTGGCCACCCTAGCCCGACCCGCCGCGCCTCTGTAAGGAGCCCTCTGCCATGCCCCGCTCGCTCGACGGCCTCGTCCTCGCGCCCGTCGCCGACCAGGCCCCAGGTCAGGTGGGTACCCGTACCCGGTTCACGTACCACGAGAAGGACGGGGAGATCTGGGCCGAGTACGCGGGCGGCGACGTCGTACGCGGGCATCTGGTGGGTACCCGGGCGGGGGACCGGCTGGACTTCCGGTACGTCCAGCTCAAGCACGACGGGACGACGTCCTCGGGGCACTGCGTGTCGACGGTGGTGGAACTGCCGGACCGGCGGGTGCGGCTGGAGGAGACCTGGGAGTGGGAGTCGCAGCCGGGCAGCGGAACAAGTGTTGTGGAGCAGGTCACTGAGCACGACCGCTGACTGACGAATCGTCACTTGTCTATGGTGATCAGGTGAGCGAGCAGACGCGGGAAGTGAGCACGTCACCGGCACGGCGCGTGGTCGTCGTCGGCGCGGGGATGGCCGGTGTGCAGACGGCCGTCGCCCTGCGCGATCAGGGCTTCACCGGCACCGTCACACTGATCGGCGCCGAGCCCCACCAGCCGTACGACCGGCCGCCGCTGTCCAAGGCCGTCCTGCTCGGCAAGTCCGAGGGCTCCGCCTTCGACGTCGACTTCGAGGCGCTCGGCATCGAACTGCAACTGGGCCGCGAGGTGCTCGGCGTGCGCCCCGGCGAGCACGAACTGGACACCGAGGCCGGGCCCGTCCCGTACGACGTCCTGGTCCTCGCCACCGGCGCCGAGCCGATCGCCCTGCCGGGCACGGAGGGCGTGCCCGGCGTGCATCTGCTGCGCACACTGGACGACGCCGAGCGACTGCGGCCCGTGCTCGCGCGGCAGCACGACATCGTGGTCGTCGGCGCGGGCTGGATCGGCGCCGAGTTCGCCACCGCCGCGCGCGAGGCCGGCTGCGCGGTGACCGTCGTCGAGGCCGCGGACCGGCCGCTCACGGGAGCACTGCCGGCCGAGGTGGCCGCGCCGATGGCGGCCTGGTACGGCGATGCCGGCGCCGTGCTGCGTACACACGCGCGCGTGCAGCGCGTCGAGCACGGCGCGGTCGTCCTCGACGACGGCACGCGGCTGCCCGCGGGCGCGGTCGTGGTCGGCATCGGCGCCCGCCCCGCCACGGCCTGGCTGTCCGGCTCCGGCATCGGGCTCGGCGCGCACCGCGAGGTCGTGGCCGACACCCACCTGCGCACGTCCGCGCCGGACGTCTACGCCGTCGGTGACTGCGCCTCGTTCCCTTCGGGACGGTACGGCGAGCGCCTGCTGGTCCACCACTGGGACAACGCCCTCCAGGGGCCGCGCACGGTGGCGGCGAACATCGTCGGCGAGGCCACCGACGAACCCCTGGCGGTCTACGACCCGGTCCCGTACTTCTGGTCCGAGCAGTTCGGCCGCTTCGTCCAGTACGCCGGCCACCACACGTCCGCCGACACGACCCTGTGGCGCGGCGACCCGTCGGGGCCCGCCTGGTCCGTCTGCTGGTTGCGCGAGAACCGACTGGCCGCCCTGCTGGCGGTGGGCAGGCCGCGGGACCTGGCACAGGGCAGACGGCTGATCGAGGCGGGCACGCCGATGGACCCCGAGCTGCTCGCGGATCCGGCGAAGCCCTTGAAAGCCGCCGCGGTGTAGTGCAAAAGCCGCAGGTCGGACGCTCCTGGCTTCCGACTGTCAGTGCGGGATGGCAGGCTTGATTCCGTGACCGAGATTGACGCAAAGATCGATGCTCTCGTCCCCGCCTGGCTCACGCTGCCCGACATCGCAGAGATGCTCGATGTCGAGGTGACGCGCGTGCGACAGCTGGTCAAGGACGGCCAAGTCATCGCCGTACGCCGTGGTGAGAACCGTGCGCTGCACGTCCCCGCCGCCTTCATCGACGGGACCGAGCAGAAGGTCGTCAAGGGCCTGACCGGCACCCTGACGCTTCTGCGGGACGACGGCTTCACCGACGAAGAGATGCTCGAGTGGCTCTTCACCCCCGACGAGAGCCTGCCCGGCACCCCCGCGCAGGCTCTCAGCGAGAATCGAGGCACGGAGGTGAAGCGCCGGGCCCAGGCGCTCGCCGTCTGATCCGAACAGGCTGATCCGAACACCGTCCGGCGTACGGGCCGGGGCCGGCCAAGGCCACGGCCGCGGTTCACTGCGGCCGGCAGGTCCACTGAGGTCAGGTCCGCAGGTTCGCTGCGGCCCGCAGGGACCGACGGCCACGGCCCGTCCCCGAGCCCGTACGCCGCCGACACGGAACGACACCGGGGGGACCCTCGTATGCCCGACACCGCCGCCACCGCACGCGCCCGGCTCGCCGACGCCCGCGTCTACCTGTGCACGGACGCCCGCAGGCGCCAGGGCGACCTGCCCGAGTTCCTGGACGCCGTCCTGGCCGGCGGCGTCGACATCGTGCAGCTGCGCGACAAGGGCATGGAGGCGGCCGAGGAGCTGGAGCACCTGAAGGTCCTCGCCGACGCCTGCGCCCGTCACGACAAGCTGCTGGCGGTCAACGACCGCGCGGACGTCGCGCACGCCGCCGGTGCCGGCGTACTCCATCTGGGCCAGGGCGACCTCCCGGTCCCCGCGGCCCGCGCGATTCTCGGGGACGACGTCCTCATCGGCCGTTCGACGCACGCGGAGGCGGAAGCGGCGGCCGCCGCCGTCCAGGAGGGCGTCGACTACTTCTGCACCGGCCCCTGCTGGCCGACCCCCACCAAGCCGGGCCGGTACGCCCCCGGCCTCGACCTGGTCCGATACACGGCCTCCCTCGGCACCGACCGCCCCTGGTTCGCCATCGGCGGCATCGACCTCGGCAACCTCGACGAGGTGCTCGCGGCCGGTGCCCGCCGGGTCGTGGTCGTTCGCGCGATCACCGAGGCGGACGACCCCGGCGCGGCGGCGGCCGACTTCGCGAAGCGGCTGCGGAATCGCTGAGCGGGCAGCCGGAATCCCTGAGCGGGCAGGCTGTCCAAGGGGTGGACAACAAGTCGACAAATCGGGCAAATTTCCGGCCCTCGGTTGGGGGACCGCCCACCCCTGGTTAACCTGCGAGTATGGCCCTCGGAACCGCATCCACCCGGACTGATCGCGCACGCACGGTGAGCGACATGCTCGCGAGCGGCAAAACGACGTACTCGTTCGAGTTCTCTGCGCCGAAGACCCCCAAGGGCGAGAAGAGCCTGTGGAACGCGCTGCGCAGGGTCGAGGCGGTGGCCCCCGACTTCGTCTCCGTCACCTATGGAGCAGGCGGTTCCACGCGTGCGACCACGGTCACGGAGACCCAGCAGATCGTCGTCGACACCACCCTCACCCCGGTCGCCCACCTCACCGCGGTCAACCATTCCATCGCCGAACTGCGCAACATCATCGGCCAGTACGCCGACGCCGGGATCCGCAACATGCTCGCCGTGCGCGGTGACCCGCCCGGCGACCCCATGGGCGACTGGGTGCCGCACCCGACGGGCCTGACCTACGCCGCCGAACTCGTCCAGCTCATCAAGGAGTCGGGCGACTTCTGCGTAGGTGTCGCGGCCTTCCCGGAGATGCACCCGCGCTCCGAGGACTGGGACGCGGACGTCGCCCGCTTCGTGGACAAGTGCCGGGCGGGCGCCGACTACGCCATCACGCAGATGTTCTTCCAGCCGGAGTCCTATCTGCGGCTGCGTGACCGGGTCGCCGCGGCGGGCTGCGAGACCCCCGTCATCCCCGAAGTCATGCCGGTGACCAGTGTGAAGATGCTGGAGCGGCTGCCCCAGCTCAGCAACGCGCACATCCCGTCCGCCCTGAAAGAGCGAATCCTCACAGCAAAAGACGATCCGACCGCTGTACGCTCCATTGGCATCGAATTCGCCACGGAGTTCTGCGCGCGGCTGCTCGCCGAGGGCGTGCCCGGACTGCACTTCATCACGCTCAACAACTCCACGGCGACGCTGGAAATCTACGAGAACCTGGGCCTGCACCAACCCCCGCGGGCCTAGACCAGCCGCACGGGTATACGACACACTGCGTAGCGGCGACTGGGAGAGGGGCGTACATGGGCTATACGGTCCTCTACATCGCGTTCGGAATCGTCGCGCTGTGGCTGCTGGGTGAGGTGCTGCTCCAGTACAAGGCGCGGCTGCGCTGGCGGTTGCTCGCCTTCGCCGGCTTCCTGTGCGTCGTGGCCGGGGTGCTGATCTCGCAGGTGATCGTCATCGGGCTGGGCGCGGCCGCGTTCGCGGTCGGCCAGACCTACGTCACGCTGTCGTTCCGCCGGGGCTTCTCCGCGGGCTGGGCGGTCAAGCGCCCCGACGAGGACGGCGCCGGCACCAAGCGCAGGCGTGGCACGGCGGACCGCCAGGACCCGACCCTGGAGGTCTCCGACCTGGAGCCGGGTGAGAGCGGGTACGGCGACCAGGCGGCCGCCTACAACCGCGAAAGCGTGTCGTACAACGACGACGAGTACGACCGCGACGACGTCTTCACCCCCGCCCGCTCCGCCGCCGAGCCCACGGCCGCCGAGTCCACCGCGGTGTACGAGCCGCAGCCCCTGCCCGACGACACCGGCTCGTACGGCATATACAACGACAACGCGTACACCGCGGCCAACGACCCGTCCTACGCGAACGCCGGCCAGGCCCAGGACCAGTACGCGACGGCGGCCCAGGGCGCCGACCAGGCCTACGCGTACGACTACTCCGGGTACGACCAGCAGCAGTACGGCTACGACACCACCGGCCAGCAGCAGTACGCCGCCTACTCCGACCCGTACATCGGCACCCAGACCTACGGCGGCGGCTACGACGCCACCTACGGTCAGTACGCGCAGCAGGGCTACGGCCAGGACCAGTACGCCACCGGCAGCTACGGCGGCGAGACCCCGGCCGGCGGCGTGTGGGTTCCGCAGCAGCGCACCGACGAGACCTACAGCGGCGAACTCCCGCAGGAGCAGCCCTACCCCTACCAGGACAACAACGGTCAGGGGCAGGCGCAGGGACAGGCACAGGGGAACGGGTACGACGAGCAGTACCGCTTCTGAGACCCCCTCAGCGGGCCCCTCGGCGCGGGGCGCTCACTGGGAACCCCTGAACTCCGGCCCCTCCACGATCAGTCCGGCCACCAGCGCGCCCGACATGCCGGCATGCGGGAGACCGCCACCGGGGTGGGACCACCCGCCGACCCGGTACAGACCCGGGAACCGGGTGGTGTTGGCCGGGTGCAGGAAGCGCCCGCTCCCCGCGGCCAGCGAAGGAGCCGACAGCCCACCGAACGCGGCGCCTGCTTCTTTCTCGCCGTGTTCCGGCGGCCGCACCTCGCGCCACAGGATCCGCTCACGAAGCCCCGGTATCGCGGCCCCGGCCGCGGCCACGAGCACGTCGGCGAGGCGTTCGTCCCGCTCCGGCGGATGCCGGTCGGACCCCGTCGCCACCACCGCGGACACGACCACGGACTCGTGCCCGTCGTCCGGTCTCAGCGCCGGGTCGTCCGGCCGCAGCACGGTCACCGTGGGCCGGACGGGCTCGGCCGCGCAGGAACCCAGAGAGTCCAACTCGGCCGCACGGTCGGGCGCGTGCACGACCGTGTGATGAACCGCACCGGCCTCCCGCGGGCCGCGCAGCGCCAGCAGCACGGTGAACCGTCCGGGGCGGGGGGCGGTGTCGGGCCGTACATCGCCCTCCCCGTCGAGCAGACGCTCCGTCAGCCCCCGCAGACGTACGGGATGCACGCCGGCCACCACATGGTCCGCCTCCACCAGGGAGGTGCCCCCGGCCAGCTCCACCCCCGCCGCGCGTCCGTCCTTCTCCAACAGGCCCGTCACCTCGGCGCCGAAGTGGAACTCGACCCTGCGGGCCACGCACCGCTCGTACACCGCGCGCGCCAACTCCCTTACGCCGCCGCGGACATACCAGCTCCCGAAGGCGTGCTCCATGTACGGCAGCACGGCCGCGCTCGCCGGAGCGACCCGCGGATCGAGGCCGTAGGAGAGGGCGTAACTCTCCAGCAGGGCCGTCAGCCGGGGATCGCGCAGCTCCCAGGCGCCGACCTCGGCGAGCGTGGTGGCGCGTCGGGTGCGCAGCAGCCTCTTGTGCGGGACCGCCGGGTACGGCTCGCGCTCGGCCAGCACCGACCAGTCGGTCCACAGGGGCTCCTCCAACAGGGGCCGGCGGGTGCGGTCCCAGGCCTCACGGGCCCGCACCAGGAAGTCGCCCCAGCGCCCGCCCGCGCCCGCTCCGAGGGCCTCGTCCAGGGCCGCGACCGCGCCCGCGCGCGAGGCGTTCGGCAGGGACACCTCCGTGCCGTCCGCGAAGACGTGCCGTGAGGACGGATCGACCTGGACCAGCTCGACGCACGCCTCCAGCGGCTCCTTGCCGGTCTTGACGAACAGATCGCGCCAGACGGCGGGCAGCGTCAGCAGCCCGGGACCGGTGTCGAAGCCGAACCCGTCCCGCTCGAAGCGGCATACCGCCCCGCCGTACGTCTGAGCACGCTCGTACACCGCGACCCGGTGGCCCGCGACGGCCAGCCGGGCGGCGGCCGCCATCGCGCCCATCCCGGCGCCGATCACCGCAATCCGTCCCATGCCAGCGACCTTACCGACCGCCACTGACAGCCACGGCACGAGTGGTCCGCCCCCGGATCCGGGAGACCGGGAAGATCGGCCGAGGGGAGGCAGGAGGCGCCCAGGGGAGTACTGATGCGGAGGCGATCGGGACCAGTCGGCAACGGAGCGCACTGGGGGTGAGTGCGCAGCACTGAGTATGCGTACCTAGTGAGCGAGATGAGTACGCGCGCGGATGGGCCCGACCTGCGTGAACGAGAGAGTGGAGGCACGGAAAGGGGCGCGGCTCCGGCACCGGCGACACGGGGCGTCGGAACGGAGCGGCCCCGGATCCGCTCCTTCCGCCGACCGAGGTCGGCGGGAGCGAGGCACGGGGGAACCCGGGGGAACGGACCGAAACGGGGGTCCCAACGGGGGGAAGAGAAAACGGGGGAGTACGGGAAGGCGCCGGTTCGAGGTGGCCCGCGGGGGACGCGGCCACCTCGGACCGGCGCTTTCGTGTGTGCTCAGCGCTGCCCGCTCACGCGCCCCTGGAGCAGCCGGGACAGCGCCGCGTGGACATCGTCCAGGGAGCGCTCCGGTTGGAAGGACTGCCAGTCCAGGGCGGCCACCAGGACCATGCCGACCAGCGCCGACGCGGTCAGTGACACGTCGATCTCGTCGCTGAACTCGCCGTTCGCCACACCCTCGCGCAGCACGTCCTCGACGACCGCGACCGCCTGCTGACGGACCACCATCAGCGTGGACTGCCAGGCCCTGTTGGTGCGCCACATCTCGGCCACGTACAGCTGGGTGAAGGCCGGATAGCGGTCGATGAAGACGAGACCGGCCCGGATCATCGCGTCCAGGGCGTCCACCTTGCTGCCGCCGTCCCTGGCCGTCCGCTCGGCCGCCTCCCTCAGGGAGGCCGTGAGGAGCCCGACGCCGTGCCGCAGCAGCTCCTCGAAGAGGACGGACTTGCTCGCGAAGTTGTAGTAGACCGTGCCCTTCGCGACCCCGGCACGCTCGGCGATCTCGTCCACCGTGGTGGCGGAGAAACCCTGCTCGGCGATGAGCGTGACGGCCGCCTCGTAGAGCTTCTGTCGGGTGGCCTCGCGGCGGGTGGTGCCGCCCGACGTGGCGCTGCTGCGTTCCATGGTCCTGATTGTCACAGGAACCGTACGTCCGGACGTCACCGCAGGGCTCACAGGGTCAGCTCCGGGTGCAGGCGGTCCAGCGTCCACACCTGCCGGCGGCGGGCCGACACGGCGGTCAGTGCGAGGGCGCCCGCGGTGAACGCCGTGAGCACCACGCACGCGTGCCACACCGGTCCCGTGCCGCCGCCCGTGATGAGCCTCCTCAGGGCCTCCACGACGTAGCTCATCGGCAGGAAGGGGTGGATCGCGTTGAAGAAGCCCGGACTGGTCTGTACGGGGTACGTGCCGCCGGCGGAGGTCAACTGGAGCATCAGCAGGGCGAGGACGAGGATCCGGCCCGCCGCCCCGAAGCGCGCGTTCAGCCATTGCACGATCGCCCCGAAGCACGCCGTCACCAGGAACAGGAAGCCGACGGTGCCGGCCGCCCGGTCCAGTTGCAGGCCGATCGCCCAGTGCAGCACCGACATCAGGGACACTGTCTGCAGTACGCCGATCGCGACCACCGGGAGCCAGCCCGCCAGCGCGATCCGCCACGCCGGGGCGCCCGTGGCGAGCGCGCGCCGGTTCATCGGCGGGATCAGCATGTACGCCACCATCGCGCCCACCCACAGGGACAGCGGGATGAAGTACGGGGCGAACCCGGTGCCGTAGTTGGGCGCCTTGTGCAGGTCCTTGGAGACGAGCCCGACCGGGTCCGCCATCACCTGGGTGCGCTTGTCGCGGTCCTGCTTGTCGTAGTCGGGGATCTGCCCGGCGCCGTCGTGCAGCCCGCCCGCGAGTTTGCCCGAGCCGTCGACGAGCTTGTACATGCCGCCGTTGAGGGTCTGGGCGCCGGTCTTCAGCTTGCCGAGGCCCTCGTCCAGGTCTCCGGCACCGCTCCTGGCCGTGCCGAGCCCCTTGTGCAGCTTCTTGGCGCCCGCGGCGACCTTCCCGGCGCCCTCGTTCAGCTTGTTGACCTTGGAGACGGCGTCGTCGAGGTCCTCGGAGAGGTGCGGCGCGCGGTCGGCGAGTGCCTGGGCCTGCGTCTGGAGGGTGGCCAGGTTCTTGTCGAGCTTCTTCAGGTCGCCGTCCTGGTCGCCGATCAGCGTGTTCAGGTCGTCGGCGATCGTCGACACGTCGTCGGCCGCCTCCTTCGCCTTCTTCAGGTCGGAGCAGGCCGCGTCCGGCAGTACGGGGTTCTCGCAGCGCGCCCTGTAGACGTCGTCCAGCGTGTCGGAGGCCGCACGGGCGCCCTTGGCGGCTACCGGGGCCGTCTTGACCAGGGTGCCGAGGTTGTGGCGGATCGCCTTGGAGGAGTCGGCGACCAGCTGGGCGGTGTCCCCGATGGTCTTCTCGTTGCCCTTCAGGAACGGGCCCGCCTTCTTGTCGATCCCGTTGACCTTGTCGGCGAGTGTCTGCGTGCCCGCCGCGACCTGCTTCGAGCCGTC
Organism: Streptomyces sp. NBC_00461; assembly: GCF_036013935.1. Classification (NCBI taxonomy): domain Bacteria; kingdom Bacillati; phylum Actinomycetota; class Actinomycetes; order Kitasatosporales; family Streptomycetaceae; genus Streptomyces; species Streptomyces sp. NBC_00461. Next base: position 2,626,123 of record NZ_CP107902.1, on the reverse strand, counting down.
CTCCAGGTCGCCGGCGCCCGTGTCGAGCTTCCGCAGGCCCTTGGACAGACTGCCGCTGCCGTCCTTGGCGTCCTTCAGCCCGTCGGCGAGGTCCTTGGAGCCCTTCTCCGCCTTCCCGATGCCGCCGCTCAGCTTGTCGGCGCCGTTCGCCGCCTTCACCGTCGCGCCGTGGATGTCGGAGAACGAGATGAAGATCTTGTCCAGGAAGGACCGTGATGCCTTCGTGGACGCGGCCTGGCGCACCTCGCTGAACACGGTCCGCGAGATCTGCCCGACGATGTAGTTGTTGGCGTCGTTCGTACGCACCTGCAGTGCGCCCGTCTGCGGCGAGTCGCCCGCGCTGGACGCGATCCGCCGGCTGAGGTCGGCCGGCATGGTCAGCGACAGGTAGTACGTGCCGTCCTCCACGCCCGCGCGTGCCTCGGCGGAGCTCACCTCGTGCCAGTCGAAGACGTCGCTGTCGCGCAGCCCCTCGGTGAGGGTGTCGCCCGCCGCGATCCTCTTCCCGTCGGCCGTCGCCCCCTTGTCGTCGTTGACGAGCGCCACCGGGATGCGGTCCAGACGGCCGTACGGGTCCCAGAAGGACCACAGGTACAGGGCTCCGTACAGCAGCGGCAGCACCAGGAGCGCCACCATGGCGGCGCGCGGCAGCCTGCCCCTGCCGAAGCGCCTCAGCTCAAGAGCGGCCAGTTTCGGCGAGCGCATCGTCCCTCCCCTTTCCCTCGGTGGCGACGTCCTGGGTGGCCATGACGCCTTCGGTGGCGGCGACTTCCTCGGTGGCTGCGACGTCCCCGGTGGCTACGGCGACGGTGTCGTCCGGAGCCTCGCTGCACACGGCCACGACGGTCGTCCCGGACTCGGCGACCGACCTCAACAGCGCCCAGACCTCGCCCCGTTCGGCCTCCGAGAGCTTGAGGTCGGTGTCGTCGACGCCGAGCAGCCGGGGGCGCCCGAGCAGGGCGAGCGCGAGGGACAGCCGCAGCGCCTCCAGCCGTTCGAGATCGCGTACGGCCGTCCGGGAGCCCTTGGGCAGCACCTCCCGGTCAAGGCCGGCGGCGGCCAGCGCGGTGTCGATCCGCAGCCTGGCCTCGGCGACGCGTTCCGCACGCGGACGCAGCAGCCCGCGCAGCGAGTCGCCGAACCGCCGCTGCAGCAGCGCCCGTTCGTGCAGGTGCTCGCCCACGGTCAGCGCCGGGTCGAGATCGGTGACCCCGCCGACGTGCGCGAGCCCACTGACCCGGCGTACGGCCGCCATCTGCTTGGGCAGCTTCCACTCGCCCACCCCGGCCGCGCCCTCCGTGAGCTTCATCCGTCCTGTGAGCGCGAGCAGCAGGCAGGTGCGGCCGGACCCGGACGGTCCCTCGATCGCGATCAGCGAGCCGGGCTCCGCGTCGAACGTGACGTCGCGGAAGGCCCAGCCGCGAGGGCCCCTGAGTCCGAGGCCGCGGGCCGTGACACCGATTCCGGGCACGGTTCCCCCATTCCCCTAAATTTGAACTGACTGGTCAGTGCAAAAACTAACGCGAACTTTCGATCGAAGCAAAAGCCCAGGTCAGAACGGATTGTCAGTGGCATACCGCACGATGGGCACATACGGCGGCCCGTATCGGGGCATGCCGTCACGCAGACGACAGGAGGTTCGTCATGGCCAGCTACCACGCAGCAGCCGCCCGCCGGCGCCGTGCCACCGGTCCTGCCCCCTCACTGACCGGCCCGGCGAGCGACGTCCACCCGGTGCTCCGCCGGACCACGGCCCCGCCCGCCGCCCTCGACCTGCTGGCCCAGGCCCGCGCCGGACTGGACGAGGCAGCCGTCCTCGAAACGCCGAACGAGCGCTATGCCACCGCCCACCTCGCCGCCCTGCGCACGGCCGCCGCCGTGCTCGCCGCGCGAGGGCGCCCCGAACCGTCCTCCCGACGCCGGGCCCGTATCCGGAGCGCTTGGGAAGTGCTCCCCGAAATCGCGCCCGAACTGACCGAGTGGAGCGCGCTGTTCGCCTCCGGTGCCCGGCGCCGCGCCCGGGCCGAGGCGGGCATCCCGGGCGCCGCCGGCCGCCGCGACGCCGACGACCTGATACGCGACGTGGCGATGTTCCTGCGCCTCGTCGAGCGGATGCTCGTCCTCCAGCCGGTCCTCCCGCAGCCGCGCCAGGACGCCGACCATCCGCAGACCGAAGCGGAGAGCGACCGTGACTTACCGGACACGGGATGAGCCCGTCCGCCGTACGAGACGTCGGGTGGGGCACGCCACCGCGGTGACCAGGCAGGGCACAGGAGGCAATAGGGTGGAAGGCGCCTGAAGCCTTCCCTCCCGCATCCCGGCGGGGGAGGCACTCCGTTCGCTCCGCCGTGCAAGGGGCGGTGCCGCGCCGAGGAGTCAACTGCCGTGTCGGACCCGATGCGCCCGCCCGTCTCCCACCACCACCCCCAGACGACGTCGTCACGCACCGACCCCCCTCGCCCCCGCGCCTCCCTCCGTACCGCCGTGGTCTGGGAGGTCCTGCAGGAGGCCCTCGAACGCCGAGTGAAGGCCACGGGCCGGGAGTCGCTGGACGTCCTCGACACCGGGGGCGGCAGCGGCAACTTCGCGGTGCCCGTCGCCCGTCTCGGCCACCGGGTCACCGTCGTCGACCCCAGCCCCAATGCGCTGTTCGCTCTGGAGCGCCGCACCGCCGAGGCCGGCGTCGCCGACCGGGTGAAGGGCGTCCAGGGCGACGCCCACGGCCTCTTCGACGTGGTCGAGCGCGGCGGCTACGACGTGGTGCTGTGCCACGGCGTCCTGGAGTACGTCGACGACCCGGCCGAAGGCGTGCGCAACGCCGTGGCCGCCCTGCGGTCCGAGGGAGTGCTCAGCCTGCTCGCCGCGGGGCTCGGCGGCGCCGTGCTCGCGCGCGCCCTCGCCGGCCACTTCAAGGAGGCCAAGCAGGCCCTCGAAGACCCGAACGGCCGCTGGGGCGACGGCGACCCCGTGCCGCGCCGCTTCACCGCCGAGCAGCTCACCTCCCTGGCCGAGGGCGCGGGCCTCAGGGTCGGTGCCGTGCACGGCGTACGGGTCTTCGCCGACCTCGTCCCGGGCGTTCTCGTGGACACCGAGCCGGGCGCCCTGGAGGCGCTGCTGAAGCTGGAGGAGGCGGCGGCCGAACTCCCCGCCTTCCACTCCGTCGCCACCCAGCTCCACGTGCTCGGCGAGACGCAGGGGGCCTTGGACGCCTGAGCCGCCTCCTGCGGTGCACCGCTGATCAGGGACTTGGCCGCACATGGAGTAGGCCACAGGCCCCCCGATCGGAGGCTCGGCGCCGTATGATCGAGGGAGACCACCCGGCATGACGGGTCGGCCGCTGGGGAATGCAAGCTTCAGCGAGCCGGGACGTCCATGGCGGATTCCGGTTGGCCAATTGGCGCAGAGGGGCGGGTTTCACGGGGGCGATTCCCTGCCTATCCTGAAGGGACCCCCCGGGTCGCCCCGGCGACTGCACGATGAGGAGGACTCCGTGCCGCTCTCGGAGCACGAGCAGCGCATGCTCGAGCAGATGGAGCGAGCGCTGTACGCCGAAGATCCCAAGTTCGCGACAGCGCTTGAGGGAAGCGGGCTGCGTACGTACACCCGGCGACGGGTCTACCAGGCGGTCGCCGGCTTTCTCGTGGGTATCGCGCTCCTCATGGCTGGAATGGTCGCCAAGCAGGTGTGGCTCAGCGTGGTGGGTTTCCTCGTCATGCTCGGCTGTGCGGTCCTCGCCGTGACCGGCTGGCGCAAGGCCCCCAAGCCGGGTGAACAGCCCGCCGCCGGTGCCCCGCACGCGCGCCGTCAGGGACGGCAGAAGCGCTCCATGATGGACCGCATCGAGCAGCGCTGGCAGCGCCGCCGCGACGAGCAGGGCCACTAGCACCTCCCAGACGCAGATGAGGGGGTGACCACCCGCCCGGGTGGTCACCCCCTCATGTGTGCCCGGAAGACCGAGGCGCCGTCAGCCGCTCTGCTGCCCTGGCCGTTGCACCAGCGTCGACCAGCGGTCCGCCCAGCGGGCCTTGAGGACCGTCCAGCGTTCCGCGAAGTCCCACACCGCGCGGATGGCCGACCGGGGCGCCACGACCGCCCGTACCCGGGTGGTCCAGCCGACACTCGACCGCAGCGCCACCCGCAGCCGGTGCACATCGTCGGCCAGCCCGGGCACAGCCTGCGGCTCCGGTGCGAACAGCACCTGCTCCACCGCACTCGCCACCCGGTGCACCGCCTCGGCGGTGGCCGTGTCCAGCTGCCCCAGCCGCACGATGCGCGCGGCCGCCTTCCGCGGGGTCAGTGCGTCGTCCGGCGCGATGCCGTAGTCCCAGGCCGTGTCGGTGAGTTCGCGCCAGACGGCCAGGACATGGCCCGCGGCGACCTCGGCGGCGTATCGCGCCTCGGCCTCGATCTGCAGGGCCGTCACCTCGATGTCGTCGGCGGCCCCCGTGTCCGTCCCTCGTGCCGTGCGGCCCTCTCGGGTCGGCCGCATGCCCGACGCGGAGTGCTGAGCCGAGGTCAGGCGCACCGAGCGCCGTCGCAGTCGCCACAGCATGGGCAGCAGTGGCACCGCGACCGCGAGGAGCCCCAGCAGGGCCCAGCCGGCGATCTTGTACCAGGGGAGGCCGTCGTCGCCCGGCGTGGCGGTGTCCAGCGGGAGCGCCGCCGCGCAGGCCTCGAGCTTCTTCAGCTGCGCCGAGCAGCTCGTGCTCGCCGACGGCGCCGCGGAGGCGGACGAGCCCGCCGACTGCGAGGGCCGCGTCACGTCGGGAAGGCTGTTGCCCGGCGTGTCCGTCTGCGTGTACGAGGGCGTCACGCCGCGGTTCGGGGTCGGCTCGAAGCGGGTCCAGCCCACGCCCTCGAAGTACAGCTCGGGCCAGGCGTGCGCGTCCTTGAGACCCACCGACACCGAGCCGTTCGCCTGTGGCGTGCCCGGGGCGAAGCCCACCGCGACCCGGGCGGGGATGCCCAGGCTGCGGGCCATCGCCGCCATCGCGAAGGAGAAGTGGACGCAGAAGCCCTCCTTGTCCTTCAGGAAGCGGGCGATCGCCTGCGGGCCGTTGCCGACCTGCACCTGGGTGCTGTACTGGAAGCCGCCGTTCATCGCGAAGTAGTCCTGGAGCTTGACCGCCTGCTCGTAGTGGCTGGTCGAGCCCTTGGTGACCGTGCGGGCGGTCCTGCCCACCACCGCGGGCACCGAGTCCGGAAGCCTGGTGTAGTCACGCTTCAGGGACGCGGGCGGCTCCGGGGCATCGGCGAGTTGCTGCGCCGTCGGCTGCACATCGAGGCTCTTGACCAGATAGGTCTTGTGACGCGTGGTCTCCCCGTGGTCGCCGACCAGCGTCATGCCCACCGGTTCGTAACGCCACTTGCCCCCGACGTCCACGCCGCTGGGCGGGTACGGCATCGGCAGCCAGTCCTGGGCGTACCAGTCGGCGGCCGAGATCCGGGTCTCGATCTCCGCCCGCTTGACGTCCGGGGCGAGGCCGACCGGGGTCGGGAACTTGTCCGGTACGCCGGTGACATGCCGCTTGGACGGCTTCCAGGTGCTGCCGTCGAAGTCGTCGAGCGACACGATCCGCAGGTACATGTTCGAGAGGTCGTTGCTGTTCGTCTTCAGGGACAGGACCTGGCGGTCCTCGTCCACGTTCAGACTGTCGCGCAGCGACACCAGGGGGTTCACCGCAGAGATGGTGCCGCCGCTGCCGTTGCCCGAGCCCACGCCCGTCCCGGCCGCGTCCAGCAGGCCGCCGTTCATCGCGGGCAGGGCAACCGGCACCACCAGGGCGACGCCCAGCGCGACCATCCCGATACGCCGCCCGGTGCGGACCGGCGCCACCGCGCCGGGCTCCCCGCTCTGGGAGCGCGCGGCACCGCCGAAGATCCGGCCCCACTGCGAGAGCCGTTCGCGTCCCTCGGCCAGGAGCAGCATCAGATAGCCGGCCGCCGCGACCAGGAACCACAGCCAGTCCGTCCCACCGTCGGAGAGTCCCGCGGCGACGGAGTACAGCGCGAGCAGGGGCAGTCCGGCCGGGGCGGCGCTGCGGAAGGTCACCGCGAGCGTGTCCACCGCGAGACCGATCAGCAGGACTCCGCCGAAGACCATCAGCCGGATGCCGGCCGACTCCAGGGGCGCCGGGATCGCGTACCGCGCGATGTCGTCGCCCCCCTGCCGCAGCAGATCGGCGAAGTGACGGAACGCCTCAGGACCCGGGACGATCCCGAGCAGCGCCTGCTGCCGGGCGAAGACCAGGGTCAGCATCATCAGCGTGACGAGCGCCTGTGCCGCAACCGTCAGCGGCCGCGCCAGCGGCACCCGCCGGGTCGCCGCGCCCACGCCCGTCTGCACACCCAGCATGACGGCCACCTGAAGGATCCACGTGGCCGGGGAGAGCAGGGGCAGCAGGGCGCAGGACGTCATCAGCGTGGCCGCCCAGGCGCACAGCGCCAGTCGTGCGCGCCCGCTCATGAGCCCACCCCCTCACCGGTCGTCCCGCCCGCCGCGGCGAGGCCCGTGCGCTCACGGTCCGCCTGACGCCACAGCCCAGCCAGCGAAGCGCCCCTGGGCACCCTCAGGGCGGTCCAGCCCGCCTCCCGCAGCATCCGCAGCCGCTCCTCGCCCCTGTCCAACGGACCGGGCACATCGGTCGGTTCCCGCACCCAGCCGCCGGTGTCCAGCAGGAAGGCGACCGCGCCTCCGCTGCGCTGCCGCATCTTGGCGGCCACCGCGGCCTGTTCCTCGTCCAGATCGCCGAAGAAGGCCACGAGAAGCCCCTCGTTCCCGCCGCGCAGTACGTCGTAGGCCCGGGACAGGCCCGCGCCGTCCGAGTGGTCGACCACCGCGAGGGTGTCCATCATCAGCCCGGCCGAGTCGGCCGTCTCCTGGCTCGCGCCCGCGAACCCGTCGGCGCCCTCGCCGGGCACCGAGGTGCCGGTGTCGGTCAACAGGCGGACGGAAAAACCCCGTTCCAGCATGTGCACCAGGACGGACGCTGTGCCCGACACGGCCCACTCGAAGGCCGAGTCGGGGCCCGCGCCCTCGAAGGCGATGCCCCGGGTGTCGAGCAGCACCGTGCAGCGGGAGCGCTGGGGCTGCTCCTCGCGGCGCACCATCAGCTCGCCGTAGCGGGCTGTCAGGCGCCAGTGGACGCGGCGCAGGTCGTCGCCGTAGCGGTAGCCGCGCGGGATCACGTCGTCCTCGCCGGCCAGGGCGAGCGAGCGCTGCCGCCCGTCGCCGTACCCCTTCGCCTCGCCCGTCAGCCGCACCGGCGGCAGCGCCTCCACGCGCGGGATCACCGTCAGGTTGTCGTGCGTCGAGAAGGACCGGGTCAGCTCGCACATCCCGAACGGGTCGGTCAGACGCAGCTGCAGCGGGCCCAGCGGATAGCGGCCTCGCAGGTCGGAGCGGACCCGGTAGGACACCTCGCGGCGGCCCCCCGGCTCTACCCGGTCCAGTACGAACCGAGGGCGCGGGCCGAGCACGTACGGCACCCGGTCCTGCAGCATCAGCAGGCCGGTGGGCAGCCGCGAGACGTTGTCCATCCGCAGATGGACGCGGGCCTCGCTGCCGGCCGGCACGCGCGCGGGGGAGAGGCGGCGGCTGCCGGCCACCCGGTAGCGCGTGCGGTACAGGAACAGCGCGCAGACCAGGGGCAGCACGGCGAGCAGCAGGCCGACCCGCAACAGGTCGCTCTGTCCCAGGACGTAGGCGCAGACGGCGGCCGCGACGCCCGCCGCCAGGAAGGAGCGTCCGCGGGTGGTCAGGCCCGCGAGGGCCGTACGGACGCCGCCCTTGTCGCTGTGGCCGGTGTCCGGGCGGCCCGTCCCCCCGGCGGTGGTCATCACAACGTCCGCGGCGGTTGCTGGCCGTACGCCGCACTGCCGTGGCCCAGGGTGCCGTAGCCGCTCTGCTGCTGGGGTGCCGCGGGCACCGGGGTGCGCTGCAGGATCTCCTGCACGACCTGCTCCGCCGAACGGCGGTTGAGCTGGGCCTGGGCGGTGGGCAGCAGGCGGTGGGCCAGGACGGCGACGGCGAGTGCCTGCACGTCGTCCGGTAGCGCGTACTGCCTCCCGCTCAGAGCTGCGGATGCCTTCGCCGCGCGCAGCAGATGCAGCGTCGCGCGCGGGGAGGCGCCGAGTCTGAGGTCGGGATGGGTGCGGGTGGCGGCGACCAGGTCCACCGCGTACCGCCGGACCGCGTCGGCGACGTGGACGCCGCGGACGGCCTCGACCAGCTTCACGATGTCGTGGGCGTGCGCCACCGGCTGCAGGTCGTCCAGCGGGTTCACCCCGCCGTGGATGTCGAGCATCTGCAGCTCGGCCTCCGCGCTGGGGTAGCCGATGGAGACCCGGGCCATGAAGCGGTCGCGCTGGGCTTCGGGCAGCGGGTAGGTGCCCTCCATCTCGACCGGGTTCTGCGTGGCCACCACCATGAAGGGGCTGGGCAGCTCGTAGGTCGTCCCGTCGATGGTGACCTGGCGCTCCTCCATCGACTCAAGCAGCGCGGACTGCGTCTTCGGCGAGGCGCGGTTGATCTCGTCGCCGATCACGATCTGCGCGAAGATCGCGCCCGGCTTGAACTCGAAGTCCCGGCGCTGCTGGTCCCAGATGGACACACCTGTGATGTCCGAGGGCAGCAGATCCGGGGTGAACTGAATACGTCGCACCGAACAGTCGATGGACTTGGCCAGCGCCTTGGCCAGCATGGTCTTGCCCACGCCGGGGACATCCTCGATCAGAAGATGCCCCTCGGCGAGCAGTACGGTCAGCGAAAGCCGCACGACCTCGGGCTTGCCCTCGATCACTCCTTCCACCGAACTGCGGACCCGCTCCACAGTGGCAGTCAGATCTGTAAGGCTCGCTCGATCGTCATAGGTCGTCACCCGGCCCTCCTCGGCCCGTTCTTTCTCCGGGCCGTCGCGCTCTGCGATGCGGACCGGCCCACCCCGAAACACGGACACCACGCGTGAATAGTTCCGCGCGACGTCACACACCGCATTCTTGCTGCCGTTACCGATTCGTGTCACTCGACTGTGGACAACTGGCTGCGATATGTCGGGTTTTGTGACGCTTGGGCTTCAGTGTGCGGCGGTTCTGCGAAAAACGAGAAGGGCCGGGGACGGTCACACGGGGTCGATCTCGCGCAGCAGGCCCGTCCTCACGTCGAAGACGAATCCGCGTACGTCGTCGGTGTGCAGCAGGAACGGTGAGGTGCGCACACGCTGCATGGACTGCCGTACGTCCTGGTCGACGTCCGCGAAGGCCTCGGCCGCCCAGGCGGGGCGCTGGCCGACCTCCTGCTCCAGTTCGGTGCGGAAGTCCTCGGTGATCGACTCCATGCCGCAGCCGGTGTGGTGGATGAGGACGATGGTGCGGGTGCCGAGCTTGCGCTGGCTGACGGTGAGCGAGCGGATCACGTCGTCGGTGACCACGCCGCCGGCGTTGCGGATCGTGTGGCAGTCGCCGAGCTGCAGGCCGAGTGCCTTGTGCAGGTCGATACGGGCGTCCATGCAGGCCACGACCGCGACGTGCAGGACGGGACGGGCGTCCATTCCGGGGTCGGTGAACTCGGCGGCGTACCGCTCGTTGGCCTCCACGAGGCGGTCGGTGACGGTGCCGCCCCGTATGGCGTCTTCGGAGTCGGTGGGAACGGATGCAGAAGTCGTCATATCTATAACGTTACTGGTCACAAGCGATCCGGTCGCGGTGTGAGAGCGGGAAAAGGGAGTCATCACAGTCCTCTTGTGAGGTAACCCACATGGGTGGCCGACAGGGAGCCGCGCGGGTGGTTTTCCCGGATTCACCGCATCGCACTCATGCCGGACCGCGACGCGCAGGCCGGTTGATTGACCGCGAGACACCGTGGACTAAAGTGACGCGAAGCGGGAGGCGAGGCTCTCCCTGCTGGACTGAATTCCCCGGAGGCCCCGGCTCGCGCACGGACGGTCTCCCCACGTGCGCGGCGCGTACGTACGGCTCGGCCTCCTCCCGCTCCCGGTCGGCTGACGCTCTCGGCGCCGGCAGGCCTCCCCTTCATGAGCGGGCGGGGACCCGGCGGTGCGTACACCGTGCCGGATCTGAGAGGGCCCCTTGAGTCAGAGTCGACACGTCCCGGTGATGCTCCAGCGGTGCCTGGACCTGTTGGCCCCCGCCCTGCAGCGGCCGGGAGCGGTGGTCGTCGACTGCACGCTCGGCCTGGGCGGCCACAGCGAGGCCCTGCTCACCCAGTTCCCCGAGGCCCGGCTGGTCGCCCTCGACCGCGACAAGGAGGCGCTGCGCCTGTCGGGCGAGCGGCTCGCGTCCTTCGGCGAGCGGGCCACCCTGGTGCACGCGGTCTACGACGAGCTCCCGGCCGTACTGCGACGGCTCGGCCTCGCGCGCGTGCAGGGCGTCCTGTTCGACCTCGGCGTCTCCTCCATGCAGCTCGACGAGGCCGACCGCGGCTTCGCCTACGCCCAGGACGCCCCGCTCGACATGCGCATGGACCAGACGACCGGCATGAGCGCCGCCGAGGTCCTCAACACCTACCCCCCGGGCGAACTCGTCCGGATCCTGCGCGCGTACGGCGAGGAGAAGCAGGCCAAGCGGATCGTGTCCGCGATCGTGCGTGAGCGCGGGAAGGAGCCGTTCAGCAACAGCGCGCGGCTCGTCGAGCTCATCAGGGACGCGCTGCCGCAGGCCGCCAAGCGCACGGGCGGCAACCCCGCCAAGCGCACCTTCCAGGCCCTGCGCATCGAGGTCAACGGCGAGCTCTCCGTCCTGGAGCAGGCGATCCCGGCCGCGGTGAAGTCGCTGGACGTGGGCGGGCGGATCGCCGTCCTGTCGTACCACTCGCTCGAGGACCGCCTGGTCAAACAGGTGTTCGCAGCAGGCGCGGCGAACACCGCCCCGCCCGGTCTGCCGGTGGTGCCCGAGCGCTACCAGCCCCGGCTCAAGCTGCTCACGCGCGGTGCCGAACTTCCCACCGAGGAAGAGGTCGCCGAGAACCGGCGGGCGGCACCGGCGCGGTTGCGCGGCGCCCAGCGCATCAGGGAGGACGCCGAGTGAGTCGGATTTTCGAACGAGCCGGGGAGTGAGCGAGTTGGGAAACCGGACTCACTGGAGGCCTTGTGAGTAGGAAACCCGAACTGAGAGGGAGGGCCGCCCGGCTCGCCCGGCTCTTCCCGGGACCGGGAAACCGCGGACAGGCGGCCCGAACCCCCTTCGTCCTCCTCGTCGTGCTCCTCCTCGGCGGCGGACTGATCGGGCTCCTGGTGCTGAACTCCGCGGTCAGCGAGGGCTCGTTCCGGCTCGACGACCTCCAGAAGGACACCAAGAGCCTCACCGACGAGGAACAGGCGCTCCAGCGGGACATCGACTCCTACTCCGCCCCGGAGGCCCTCCAGCGCCGCGCCCGCGAGCTGGGCATGGTCCCCGGCTCGGACCCCGCCTTCCTGAACCCCGACGGCACCGTGAAGGGCGTCCCCTCGGCCGCCGCCGAGCAGTCCGCGGCAGGGATGCCACTCGTCCTGCTCCCGCCGGAGGCACTCGCCTCCGCACCGGACCCCGGCACGCCCCCCACTCCGGCAGCCACTCCCACTCCCGTGGCTACTCCCACTCCGGCAGCCGCCCCCGCCCAGGCGGCCACCCTCGCCCAGGCGACCGCCCCCGCTCAGACGACCGCCCCCGCTCAGACGACCACGACCCTCGGCAGGTGACGGAAGTGTCCGACAGGGAACCGCCGCGCCGCCGCGTGCCCGGCCCCGCACGTCCTGCCCGTCCCGTCGCCGGCCAGCGCCGCCCGAACCCCGGCGCCCGCCCGGCCCGCCGTCCGGTGCCGGCCCGCCCCGCGGCCCCGAACGCACTGAGGCTGGGCAGCCCCCGCCCCCGGCTGCGCATGGTCAGCCTGGCGCTCACCCTGGTGCTGATCGCGTTCGTCGTACGGCTGCTGCAGGTGCAGGCCGTCGACGCGAGCGCGTACGCCGCCAAGGCCGAGCAGAACCGCTACGTCGGCCACGTCCTGGCCGCCGAGCGCGGCGGCATCACCGACCGCAACGGCGTGGCTCTCGCGGCCAGTGTGGACGCGTACGACCTCACGGCCGACCCCACGATGTTCAACCGCAAGCAGCTGAAGATCGACGACGGACCCGAGCAGGCGGCCGTTCTCCTCGCGCCGATCCTAGGCCTCGACCAGGACGCGCTCCTGAAGAAGCTGCGTCCCACGAACAGGGAGCTGCGCTACGTCCTGCTCGCCCGCCGGCAGACCCCGCAGGTCTGGAAGCAGATCAAGGACCTGAAGGCCGCGCTCACCGCGAAGGGCGAGAAGGACAAGTCCACGGTCAACGTCCTCGCCGGCGTCTTCGCCGACCCCAGCAGCAAGCGCATCTACCCCAACCAGGACCTGGCCGCCGGGATACTGGGCTGGGTCAACGACGACGGCAAGGGCGGCGGAGGCGTGGAGCAGGAGTTCAACCAGGACCTCGCCGGCAAGGACGGCAAGATCCGCTACGCGCAGTCCGGCGGCCGCCTGGTGCCCACCGCGGGGTCCGCCGAGACGCCGGCCGTGCCCGGCAGCGACGTCGAGCTCACCATCGACCGCGACATCCAGTGGGCGGCGCAGAACGCGATCACCGAGCAGGTCAAGGAGTCCAGGGCGGACCGCGGCTACGTGATAGTGCAGGACACCCGGACCGGCGAGATCCTCGCCATGGCCAACTCACCCGGCTTCGACCCGAACGACCTGTCCAAGGCGAACCCGAACGCCTTGCACAACTGGGCCGTCGAGGACGCCTTCGAGCCCGGCTCCACCGCGAAAATCATGTCGATGGCGGCCGTACTGCAGCAGAACGTCGCCACCCCGCTCACGCATGTCGTCGTGCCGAACCGGCTGCACCGCGGCGACCGGCTCTTCAAGGACGACATCGACCACGCCACCTGGAACCTGACGCTCAACGGCGTGCTCGCCAAGTCCAGCAACATCGGCACCATCCTGGCCACCGGCCAGCTCGGCAAGACACAGGCACAGGCCAACAGGGTCCTCTACTCGTACCTGCGCAAGTTCGGCATCGGCAGCTACAGCGGACTCGGCATCCCGGGGGAGACCAAGGGCATCCTCGCCCCGCCCGACAAGTGGTCGACGTCGCAGCAGTACACGATCCCTTTCGGCCAGGGTGTGTCCCTCACCGCGATGCAGGCGGCCTCCGTCTACTCGACCATCGCCAACGGCGGTGTCCGCGTCGAACCCACGCTCGTGCGCGGCACCAAGGGAGCCGACGGACGCTTCACGCCTGCCGCGCAGCCCAAGAAGACACGGGTCGTCAGCGCCAAGACGGCGAAGACGCTCGCCCAGATGCTGGAGTCGGTGGTGGACGACGAGGAGGGCACGGGCGCCAAGGCGCGCATCCCCGGCTACCGGGTCGCGGGCAAGACGGGTACGGCCAACCGCGTGGATCCGGCCACCGGCAAGTACCGCGGCTACACCTCGTCGTTCGCCGGATTCGCGCCGGCGGACAACCCCCGCATCACCGTCTACTGCGCCATCCAGAACGCCACGAGCGGCAGTTACTTCGGCGGCCAGATCTGCGGACCCATCTACAAGAAGGTGATGGAGTTCGCACTGAAGACCCTCCAGGTCCCGCCCACGGGGGCCAAGGCCGCGAACCTGCCCGTCACCTTCACGCCCTGATCAGCGCAACCAGCCAGGAACGCTCCGTGACCATGATCACTCCCGACTCCGGCAACCCGGGCACCGCCCGCCCCTCACTTCGCCCGCAAGCGGGTGCGCCCGGTACGCTCACCGCCGTGCCACACGCTGATCAGTCCCAAACCACCCAGAAGGGCGCATCCGTGACCTATCCGGGGCCGCCCAGGCCGGTGCAGCTCTCCGCCACACCCCTCGCGGAACTCGCCGATCAGCTGGGTGCCACCGCGCCGGAGAGCGCCGCCGAGGTCACGGGCATCACCCATGACTCGCGCGCCGTCCGCCCCGGCGACCTGTACGCCGCCCTGCCCGGCGCCCGTCTGCACGGCGCCGACTTCGTCGTCCAGGCCGCAGGCCTCGGCGCGGTCGCCGTGCTGACCGACCCGACGGGGGCCGAGCGCGCCGTGGCGACCGGCCTGCCGGTCCTGGTGGTCGCCGATCCGCGCGCGCAGATGGGCGAGCTGGCGGCCACGATCTACGGCCACCCCGGCCGCGACCTGCTCCAGATCGGCATCACCGGCACCTCGGGCAAGACCACCACCGCCTACCTCGTCGAGGGCGGGCTGCGGACCAAGAGCAACACCGGCCTCATCGGCACGGTCGAGATGCGCATCGGAGACGAGCGCATCAAGTCCGAGCGCACCACGCCCGAAGCCACCGACCTGCAGGCCCTGTTCGCGGTCATGCGCGAGCGCGGCGTCGAGGCGGTCGCCATGGAGGTCTCCAGCCATGCGCTGGTCCTCGGCCGCGTCGACGGCTGCGTCTTCGACATCGGCGTCTTCACCAACCTCAGCCCGGAACACATGGAGTTCCACTCCGACATGGAGGACTACTTCCGGGCCAAGGCGCAGTTGTTCACGCCCGAGCGCAGCAGGCTCGGCGTGGTCAACGCCGACGACGAGTACGGCCGGCGGCTCGCCAAGGAGGCCGCCGTCCCGGTCGTCACCTTCTCCGCCGAGGGCCACCCGGACGCCGACTGGCGCGCCGAGGACGTCGAGATCGGCCAACTGGACTCGACGTTCACGGTGATCGGCCCGCAGGGCGAGCGGATCCACGCCAAGGCGCCGCTGCCAGGCCCCTTCAACGTGGCCAACACCCTCGCCGCGATCGTCGCCCTGGCCGCCGCGGGCCTGGACCCGCAGACCGCCGCCGACGGCATCGCCGCCGTGCCGGGAGTCCCCGGACGCCTGGAGCGGGTGGACGCCGGCCAGCCCTATCTCGCGGTCGTGGACTACGCCCACAAGACCGACGCCGTCGAATCGGTCCTGCGGGCCCTGCGCCACGTCACCGAGGGCAAGCTGCACGTCGTGCTCGGCTGTGGCGGCGACCGGGACAGGACAAAGCGGGCGCCGATGGGCGCAGCCGTGGCCCGGCTCGCCGACACCGCCGTACTGACCTCCGACAACCCCCGCTCCGAGGACCCCCTCGCCATCCTTGCAACCATGCTTGAGGGCGCCGCGTCCGTACCAGCACACGAGCGCGGCGAGGTCCAGGTCTTCGAGGACCGGGCCGCCGCGATCGCCGCGGCCGTCGCCCGCGCGCGGCCGGGCGACACGGTGCTGGTCGCAGGGAAGGGCCACGAGCAGGGCCAGGACATCGCCGGGGTGGTCCGTCCCTTCGACGACCGCCAGGTGCTTCGCGAAGCTATCCAGAAGACCCAGGGATGAACTTGTGATCGCCCTCTCTCTCGCCGAGATCGCAGAAGTCGTCGGCGGGCAGACGCACGACATACCGGATCCGTCCGTCCAGGTCACCGCTCCGGTGGTCCGTGACTCCCGCGAGGTGGAGCCCGGCAGCCTCTTCGTCGCCTTCGTCGGCGAACGCGCTGACGGCCACGACTTCGCCCGGCAGGTCGTCGAGGCGGGCGCGGTCGCCGTCCTCGCCTCGCGCCCTGTGGGCGTGCCCGCGATCGTCGTCGAGGACGTCCAGACGGCGCTCGGCGCCCTAGCACGTCATGTCGTACGACGCCTCGGTGCGACCCTCGTGGCCCTCACCGGCTCCGCGGGCAAGACCAGCACCAAGGATCTGATCGCCCAGGTGCTCCAGCGCAAGGCGCCGACGGTGTTCACGCCCGGCTCCCTCAACAACGAGATCGGGCTGCCGCTCACCGCCCTCACCGCCACCGAGGAGACCAGGTTCCTCGTCCTGGAGATGGGCGCCCGCGGCATCGGCCACATCCGCTACCTCGCGGATCTGACGCCCCCGAAGATCGGCCTCGTCCTCAACGTCGGGACCGCCCACATCGGCGAGTTCGGCGGCCGTGAGCAGATCGCGCAGGCCAAGGGCGAACTCGTGGAGGCCCTCCCCGAGGACGGCGCCGCGATCCTCAACGCGGACGACCCCCTCGTACGGGCCATGGCGGCTCGTACGAAGGCGAAGGTGCTCTTTTTCGGCGAGGCCGACGAAGCGGACGTACGTGCCGAGAACGTGCGACTCACGGACACCGGACAGCCCGCCTTCAGGCTTCGCACACCCTCCGGTGCAAGCGACGTGACCATGCGCCTGTACGGTGAGCACCACGTGTCGAACGCGCTCGCCGCGGCCGCCGTCGCCCATGAGCTGGGCATGTCCGCGGAAGAGATCGCCACCGCACTCTCCGAGGCGGGCTCCCTCTCCCGCTGGCGGATGGAGGTCACCGAGCGACCGGACGGCGTGACCATCGTCAACGACGCCTACAACGCCAACCCCGAATCCATGCGAGCCGCCCTGCGCGCGCTCGCGGCCATGGGCCGGGGGCGGCGGACCTGGGCGGTGCTCGGCAAGATGGCCGAGCTAGGGGACGAGGCGCTCGCCGAGCACGACGCGGTCGGACGGCTCGCCGTCCGGCTCAATGTCGGCAAGCTCGTCGCGGTCGGGGGCAGGGAAGCGTCCTGGCTGCAACTGGGCGCATATAACGAGGGTTCGTGGGGTGAGGAGTCGGTGCACGTGTCCGACGCACAGGCGGCGGTCGACCTGTTGCGCAGCGAGTTGCGCCCGGGGGACGTCGTCCTCGTGAAGGCGTCCCGTTCGGTCGGCCTCGAGAGTGTCGCCCAGGCGCTGCTCGCGACCGGTGCCGAGGGTGAGGTTGCCGCCCGATGATGAAGCAGATCCTGTTCTCAGGAGTCATCGGCCTGTTCCTGACCCTGGTGGGCACCCCGCTGCTGATCAAGCTGCTGGCCCGCAAGGGCTACGGCCAGTACATCCGCGACGACGGCCCGCGCGAGCACGCCAGCAAGCGCGGTACGCCGACGATGGGCGGTATCGCCTTCATCTTCGCCACGGTGGCCGCGTACTTCCTGTCCAAGGTCATCACCGGTTACACGCCGACCTATTCGGGTCTGCTGGTGCTCGGCCTGATGGTCGGCATGGGCCTGGTCGGCTTCCTCGACGACTACATCAAGATCGTCAAGCGGCGCTCTCTGGGCCTGCGGGCCAAGGCGAAGATGGCCGGCCAGCTGATCGTCGGCATCAGCTTCGCGGTGCTCGCCCTGCAGTTCCAGGACGCCCGCGGCAACGCCCCGGCCTCCACGAAGCTGTCCTTCATCACCGACTTCGGCTGGAAGATCGGCCCGATCCTGTTCGTGGTCTGGGCGCTGTTCATGATCCTCGCGATGTCGAACGGCGTGAACCTCACCGACGGCCTGGACGGTCTCGCCACCGGCGCCTCGGTGCTGGTCTTCGGCGCGTACACGTTCATCGGCGTCTGGCAGTTCCAGGAGTCCTGCGCCAACACGCAGACCCTGACCAACCCGAACGCCTGCTACGAGGTGCGCGACCCGCTCGACCTTGCGATCATCGCCTCCGCGCTGATGGGCGCCTGCCTCGGCTTCCTGTGGTGGAACACCTCGCCGGCCAAGATCTTCATGGGCGACACCGGTTCGCTGGCCCTCGGTGGTGTCCTCACCGGTCTGGCGATCCTCTCCCGCACGGAGCTGCTCGTCGCCATCATGGGCGGCCTCTTCGTCCTCATCACCATGTCGGTCGTCATCCAGGTCGGCTCCTTCAAGCTCACCGGCAAGCGGGTCTTCCGAATGGCCCCGCTCCAGCACCACTTCGAACTCAAGGGCTGGTCCGAAGTCCTTGTGGTGGTCCGCTTCTGGATCATCCAGGGCATCTGCGTGATCGTCGGGCTGGGCCTCTTCTACGCGGGATGGGCAGCGGACAAGTGACCGACTGGCAGGGCATGCACGTCACCGTCGCCGGGCTCGGCGTCTCCGGGATCCCGGCGGCCAAGGTGCTGCACGCGCGCGGGGCCGTCGTCACGGTCGTCAACGACGGCGACGACGCACGCGCGCGTGAACAGGCCGCCGAGCTGGAGGCGCTGGGCATCACGGTGCGTCTCGGTGACGGAGCGACCCTGCCGAAGGGCACCGAACTCGTCGTCACCACACCCGGCTGGAAGCCGGACAAGCCGCTGTTCGAGGCGGCCCGTGCGGCCGGCGTCGACATCTGGGGCGACGTCGAACTCGCCTGGCGCCTGCGCGGCCCGGACGCGGCACCCTGGCTCGCCGTCACCGGCACCAACGGCAAGACGACTACGGTGCAGATGCTCGCGTCGATCCTGACAGCCGCCGGTCTGCGCACCGCCGCCGTGGGCAACATCGGTGTCTCGCTCCTCGACGTGGTCCTCGGCGAGCAACAGTACGACGTCCTGGCCGTGGAGTTGTCGAGCTACCAGCTCCACTGGGCCCCCTCCCTGCGCGCGCACTCCGCCGCCGTCCTGAACCTCGCCCCGGACCACCTCGACTGGCACGGCTCCATGGAGGCCTACGCCGCCGACAAGGGCCGTATCTACGAGGGCAATCGCGTCGCCTGCGTCTACAACGCCGCCGACAATGCCACCGAGGACCTGGTGCGCGAGGCCGACGTAGAGGAGGGCTGCCGGGCCATCGGCTTCACCCTGGGCACCCCGGGCCCCTCCCAACTCGGCGTGGTGGACGGCATCCTGGTCGACCGAGCCTTCGTCGAGAACCGGCAGCAGAACGCCCAGGAGCTCGCCGAGGTCTCCGACGTCAACCCGCCGGCCCCGCACAACATCGCCAACGCTCTTGCGGCGGCGGCCCTCGCGCGCGCCTTCGGGGTGCCCGCCGCGGCCGTACGCGAGGGCCTTCGGAACTTCAGGCCCGACGCGCACCGCATCGCGCACGTGGCCGACGTGGACGCGGTCGCGTACGTCGACGACTCCAAGGCGACCAACACCCATGCGGCTCAGGCCTCGTTGGCGGCGTACGAGTCCATCGTGTGGATCGCCGGCGGCCTCGCCAAGGGCGCGACCTTCGACGAGCTGGTCGCCAAGTCTGCCGAGCGGCTTCGCGGTGTCGTGCTCATCGGCCAGGACCGGGCCCTGATCCGTGAAGCCCTGGCGCGACACGCGCCGCAAGTACCCGTCGTCGACCTCGACCGGACCGACACTGGGGCGATGCTCGCGGCTGTCCAGGAGGCCCAGCGGCTCGCGGTCGCCGGCGACACGGTGCTGCTGGCCCCGGCCTGCGCCTCCATGGACATGTTCGCCAACTACAACAAGCGCGGTGACGCGTTCGCCCAGGCGGTCGGCGAACTCGGCGCGGGCGCCTGACGGCGGGTCTCGGCCACATAGGGTGCTTCGGGACCCTTGGAGGGACGAATGACTCGGATGTGGCGCGGGTTCGGTGGGTTGGCGCGAGGAGCCGGTGATGTCCAGTAGCCGTACCGGCCGTCCGCCGGTGCAGCGGCCGGCCAGACGGCCCGCAGCGCCGCGTCCGCCCCGCGACAACCCCGTACACCGGCTGTACCTCAACGCCAAGCGCGCCTGGGACCGGCCGCTGACCGCGTACTACCTGATCTTCGGCGGCAGTCTGCTGATCACCGTGCTCGGCCTGGTGATGGTCTATTCCGCCTCCCAGATCACCGCGCTGCAGATGTCCCTGCCGGGCTCGTACTTCTTCCGCAAGCAGCTCCTGGCAGCCGTCATCGGCGGTGTCCTGCTGCTGATCGCCTCGCTGATGCCGGTCAAGCTGCACCGGGCGCTCGCCTACCCGATCCTCGCGGGCGCCGTGTTCCTGATGGCGCTGGTACAGGTGCCGGGGATAGGGATGTCGGTCAACGGCAACCAGAACTGGATCGCGCTCGGCGGCTCATTCCAGATCCAGCCCAGCGAGTTCGGCAAGCTGGCGTTGGTGCTGTGGGGCGCGGACCTGATGGCCCGCAAACAGGACAAGAAGCTGCTGAACCAGTGGAAGCACATGCTGGTGCCGCTCGTCCCGGTCGCCTTCATGCTGCTCGGCCTGATCATGCTCGGCGGCGACATGGGTACGGCGATCATCCTCACGGCGATCCTGTTCGGCCTGCTGTGGCTGGCCGGTGCGCCGACCCGGCTGTTCGCGGGCGTGCTGTCGATCGCCGCCGTCCTCGGTGTGATCCTCATCAAGACCAGCCCGAACCGCATGGCCCGGCTCGCCTGCATCGGCGCCACCGAACCCAAGTCCGGAGTCGCCGACTGCTGGCAGGCCGTGCACGGCATCTACGCGCTCGCATCAGGCGGAATCTTCGGATCCGGGCTCGGCGCGAGTGTGGAAAAATGGGGCCAACTCCCGGAAGCGCACACAGACTTCATCTTCGCCGTCACCGGTGAGGAACTGGGCCTGGCGGGGACGCTGTCGGTACTCGCCCTCTTCGCGGCTCTAGGCTATGCGGGTATCCGCGTGGCCGGACGCACGGAGGACCCCTTCGTCAGGTATGCCGCGGGAGGCGTGACCACCTGGATCACCGCGCAGGCGGTGATCAACATCGGTGCGGTGCTCGGCCTGCTGCCGATCGCCGGTGTCCCCCTCCCGCTGTTCTCCTACGGAGGATCCGCCCTGTTGCCGACCATGTTCGCCATCGGGCTGCTGATCGCGTTCGCGCGTGACGAGCCCGCTGCGCGGGCGGCGCTTGCCATGCGGCAACCTCGCTTTGGTAGAAAGCGGGCGAGAGGCGTGCGGGACCGGGGGCCTCGGAGATGGAACACAATGCGACGGCGTGCCTCGGCGGCGCGCTCGTCCGGAGAGCGGTGAATTTCGGTGCATGTCGTACTCGCCGGTGGGGGGACCGCCGGCCACATCGAGCCCGCGCTCGCCCTCGCGGACGCCCTGCGCAGGCAGGACCCGACCGTGGGGATCACGGCCCTGGGCACGGAGCGGGGCCTGGAGACCACGCTCGTTCCGCAGCGGGGCTATGAACTCGCGCTGATCCCTGCCGTGCCGCTGCCGCGCAAGCCCACGCCCGAACTCATCACCGTCCCGGGCCGGCTGCGCGGCACGATCAAGGCGACCGAGCAGATCCTGGAGCGCACGAAGGCGGACGCCGTCGTCGGCTTCGGCGGTTACGTCGCCCTGCCCGGCTACCTCGCCGCCAAGCGCCTCGGTGTGCCGATCGTGATCCACGAGGCCAACGCCCGCCCCGGCCTCGCCAACAAGATCGGCTCGCGCTACGCCGCCAGGGTCGCCGTCTCCACCCCCGACAGCAAGCTGCGTGACGCCCGCTACATCGGCATCCCGCTGCGCCGCGCCATCGCGATGCTCGACCGGGCCGCAGTCCGTCCCGAGGCCCGCGCGGCGTTCGGCCTCGACCCCAACCTGCCCACGCTGCTGGTCTCCGGCGGCTCGCAGGGCGCCCGCCGCCTCAACGAGGTCGTCCAGCAGGTCGCACCCTGGCTGCAGCAGGCCGGCATCCAGATCCTGCACGCGGTCGGCCCGAAGAACGAACTGCCGCATGTACAGCAGATGCCGGGTATGCCCCCGTACATCCCGGTAAGTTATCTGGACCGGATGGACCTCGCGTACGCGGCGGCCGACATGATGCTCTGCCGTGCGGGCGCGATGACCGTCGCCGAACTCTCCGCCGTCGGACTCCCGGCCGCCTACGTTCCGCTGCCCATCGGCAACGGCGAACAGCGGCTGAACGCCCAGCCGGTGGTCAAGGCCGGCGGCGGACTGCTGGTCGACGACGCGGAACTGACGCCCGACTGGGTACGGGGCAACGTCCTGCCCGTGCTCGCCGACCCGCACCGGCTGTACGAGATGTCCCGCGCCGCCGCCGAGTTCGGCCGTCGGGACGCCGACGACCTGCTCGTCGGCATGGTGTACGAGGCGATCGCCGAGCGTCGTGCACGTCAATAGGACTGTATTTCAATGTAGGTGAAGGGCAGGAAGCGTGGCCGGACCGACCACCGCCGAACGCGGTGAACGCCAGCAGGAGTCGTCCGGCCCGCCTCCGGCACGGCGGTTGAGGCTGCCCCGCCCTCGTACGATCATCATCCTGACCGTCGTGCTCGTCCTTCTCGGGGCGGGCACCGTCTGGCTGTTGTACGGCTCGCACTGGACGCGCGTGGAGCGCGTGTCGGTCTCCGGCACCAGCGTTCTGACGCCCGCCGAGGTGCGCGAGGCGGCCGAAGTCCCGGTCGGGGCGCCGTTGATTTCCGTCGACACCGACGCGATCGAGACGCGCCTCAGCCGAAAACTGCCCCGAATTGACACAGTTGACGTGGTCCGTTCCTGGCCCCACGGAATCGGCCTGAAAGTGGTTGAGCGCACTCCGGTTCTGATTGTCCAAAAAGGCGGAAAGTTCGTCGAAGTGGACGATGAGGGTGTCCGTTTCGCCACGGTTTCCCAGGCCCCGAAAGGCGTTCCGGCACTGGAATTGACCGTGTCCTCCCCGGGCTCGTCCGCCGCGAGCCTGCGGCGCTTCGGCGAGGACGGGTTGGTACGGGAGGCGGTGCGCGTCGCCGGTGCCATTCCGGACGCCGTCGCGCACGTCACCCAGGTGGTCAAGGTGCGTTCATACGACGACATCTCACTGGAGTTGGGCGACGGCCGGAGCGTCGCCTGGGGGAGTGGTGAGAAGGGCGCCGCGAAGGCCCATACGCTCACCGCTCTCATGAAAGCAGCTCCCGATGCGCGGTACTTCGACGTTTCGGTTCCCACCGCGCCTGCGTCATCAGGGAGTTGACGCACATCCGCGCAGGCCAGCACCCTGGTTGGTCACTGCTACGGCTGATCACATAGGGTGAAAAGAAAAACGGGAGGTTCGGCGTGTTCGTTGAACGTGCGCCACTTGTCGACTTAGTGTCCTGTTCAGAAGACTCCAGGGAACAGACACACTGGTAACCCTAAACTTCAACGTTAGGGTTCGGGTCGGCGCTATGGACCGTCCCATTCGGCATCAGTCGTCGGATCACGGGCAACCGCGAGAGGGCGACACGTAACTCGAGGCGAGAGGCCTTCGACGTGGCAGCACCGCAGAACTACCTCGCAGTCATCAAAGTCATCGGTGTCGGCGGCGGTGGTGTCAATGCCATCAACCGGATGATCGAGGTCGGTCTCAAGGGCGTCGAGTTCATCGCCATCAACACCGACGCTCAGGCGCTGTTGATGAGCGACGCAGACGTCAAACTCGACGTCGGCCGTGAACTCACCCGCGGACTCGGCGCCGGAGCCAACCCGGCCGTCGGCCGCAAGGCCGCCGAGGATCACCGCGAGGAGATCGAAGAGGTCCTCAAGGGGGCCGACATGGTCTTCGTGACGGCCGGAGAAGGCGGCGGCACCGGCACCGGCGGCGCGCCCGTCGTGGCCAACATCGCACGCAACCTGGGCGCCCTCACCATCGGCGTGGTCACCCGCCCGTTCACCTTCGAGGGCCGGCGTCGCGCCAACCAGGCCGAGGACGGCATCGCCGAACTCCGCGAAGAGGTCGACACCCTCATCGTCATCCCGAACGACCGGCTGCTGTCCATCTCGGACCGCCAGGTCTCGGTGCTGGACGCCTTCAAGTCGGCCGACCAGGTCCTGCTCTCCGGTGTCCAGGGCATCACCGACCTCATCACCACCCCCGGTCTGATCAACCTTGACTTCGCCGACGTCAAGTCCGTGATGTCCGAGGCCGGTTCGGCCCTCATGGGCATCGGTTCGGCCCGCGGGGACGACCGCGCGGTGGCCGCTGCCGAGATGGCGATCTCCTCGCCGCTGCTGGAGGCGTCGATCGACGGCGCCCGCGGTGTGCTGCTCTCCATCTCCGGCGGCAGCGACCTCGGTCTGTTCGAGATCAACGAGGCCGCCCAGCTGGTCAGCGAGGCCGCCCACCCCGAGGCCAACATCATCTTCGGCGCGGTCATCGACGACGCCCTCGGCGACGAGGTGCGGGTCACCGTGATCGCGGCCGGCTTCGACGGCGGCCAGCCGCCCTCCAAGCGGGACAACGTCCTTGGTTCGTCCTCCGCCTCGGCCCGCCGCGACGAGCCCACTCCCGTACGGCAGTCCGAGAGCCGTCCGTCCTTCGGCTCGCTCGGCAGCGTCACGCCGAAGGAGGACCCGGAGCCCGCGCCGGAGCCGGCGAACGACATCCCCGTCGCCCCGCCGGTCCCGCCGTCGCGGTCCTACGACAGCGCAGCCGAGGAACTGGACGTGCCGGACTTCCTGAAGTGATAGGACAGCGCTCCGAAACGAGCACTGTGAGCGGCGCGCACTTCGCCTTCACCGACCGGTGGGGCGGGGTGAGCGCCGTTCCGTACGAGGAGCTCAACCTCGGCGGAGCGGTCGGCGACGACCCCGACGCCGTACGGACCAATCGCGAGCTGGCCGCCAAGTCCCTTGGTCTGGACGCGGCTCGGGTGGTGTGGATGAACCAGGTGCACGGCGCGGAGGTGGCGGTGGTCGACGGGCCGTGGGGCGATCGTCCCGTACCCGAGGTCGACGCCGTCGTCACGACGCGGCGCGGTCTCGCGCTCGCCGTCCTCACCGCCGACTGCACGCCCGTCCTGCTCGCCGACCCTGTCGCCGGGGTCGTCGCCGCGGCCCACGCGGGGCGGCCCGGCATGGTCGCCGGGGTCGTCCCGGCCGCCGTACGGGCCATGACGGAACTCGGCGCCGAACCGGGCCGGATCGTCGCCCGCACCGGCCCCGCCGTCTGCGGCCGGTGCTACGAGGTGCCGGAGGCGATGCGCGCCGACGTGGCCGCCGTCGAGCCGGCCGCGCACTCCGAGACGAGCTGGGGCACGCCCGCGGTCGACGTGACCGCCGGAGTGCACGCGCAGCTCGAGCGGCTCGGGGTGCACGACCGGGAGCAGTCGCCGGTGTGCACGCTGGAGTCGGACGATCACTTCTCGTACCGCCGCGATCGCACCACGGGGCGACTCGCGGGATATGTCTGGTTGGGCTGAGAGGCATGACGGACCGTAAGGACGAACTCGCCCAGAACCTGGCGAAGGTGGAGCGTCGCATCGCCGCCGCGTGCGCGGCCGCCGGCCGCAAGCGCGAGGAGGTGACCCTGATCGTGGTCACCAAGACGTATCCGGCGAGCGACGTGCGGATCCTGGCGGAACTCGGAGTGCGGCATGTGGCCGAGAACCGCGACCAGGACGCTGCCCCCAAGGCAACGGAATGTTCGGATCTGCCCCTGACTTGGCATTTTGTGGGTCAACTGCAGACCAACAAGGTTCGTTCCGTGGTCGGTTATGCCGGCCTGGTGCAGTCCGTCGACCGCGCCCGGCTCGTCACGGCGCTCTCGAAGGAGGCGGTGCGACAGGAGCGCGAACTCGGCTGCCTGATCCAGGTCGCGCTCGACGCGGAGGAGCCTGCGGCGGGAGGGGGCGGACGCGGGGAGCGCGGCGGCGTCGGGCCCCGCGGCGTCGAGGAGTTGGGCGAATCGGTGGCACGGGCGCCGGGGTTGCGACTGGACGGACTGATGACCGTCGCGCCGCTCACCGGCCCTTACGCGGGACGCGAACTGGCTGCATTCGAGCGGCTGATGGATTTGTCGACCGACCTGCGCCGAGCCCATCCGGCTGCGAACATGGTCTCGGCGGGAATGAGTGCGGACCTCGAACAGGCCGTGGCGGCCGGAGCGACACATGTACGCGTCGGTACCGCGGTACTCGGAGTCCGCGCCAGGCTCGGGTAACGTCGCCAGGAAGTCGGACCACAGCAGAAAATATGGTCAATGCCGCCGAAGGCGGGCGTAACGACCTCGTGGATCGCGGGCACTTGGCAGTCGTCAGCCCGATCCACCACAGAGCGGAGGACTCAGAGCATGGCCGGCGCGATGCGCAAGATGGCGGTCTACCTCGGCCTCGTGGAGGACGATGGGTACGACGGCCGGGGATTCGACCCCGATGACGACTTCGAGCCCGAACTGGATCCCGAGCCCGAACGGGACCACCGGCGGCACGAGCCGTCCCACCAGTCGCACGTAGCACATCAGTCCCAAAGGGACGAAGAGGTGCGAATCGTGCAGCCGCCCGTGTCTCGCGAACCGGTAGCCCGTTCCGCTTCGCTAGGCGCGGAATCCGGCCGTCCGGCGCGCATCGCGCCCGTGGCGTCCATCACACAAGAACGCGCAAGCCTGGAGAAGAACGCACCGGTGATCATGCCCAAGGTCGTGTCGGAACGAGAGCCTTACCGGATCACCACGCTTCACCCGCGGACCTACAACGAGGCCCGTACCATCGGGGAACACTTCCGTGAGGGCACCCCGGTGATCATGAATCTGACTGAGATGGATGACACAGATGCGAAGCGACTTGTCGACTTTGCGGCTGGTTTGGTGTTTGGTCTTCACGGCAGCATCGAGCGGGTGACGCAGAAGGTGTTCCTGTTGTCGCCTGCTAACGTCGATGTCACGGCGGAGGACAAGGCCCGCATCGCAGAGGGCGGGTTCTTCAACCAGAGCTGAGACGCACGACCGGAAACAGCGATACAAAGCAGTACCGCAGCACGGAAACAGGGGAGAGGGAAGCACGGGTCATGAGCGTGGTTTTGGATGTCATCTACATCGCGCTGATGTGCTTCCTCATCGTGCTCATCTTCCGGTTGGTCATGGACTACGTCTTCCAGTTCGCCCGCTCGTGGCAACCCGGCAAGGCGATGGTGGTCGTTCTGGAGGCCACCTACACTGTCACTGATCCACCGCTCAAGCTTCTGCGGCGGTTCATTCCGCCGCTGCGTCTCGGGGGCGTGGCGCTCGATCTGTCCTTCTTCGTACTGATGATCATCGTCTACATCCTGATCTCGATCGTGAGCCGGCTGTGATCGATGTGACCTACCGTCTTGCCGAATGCCGACGACTACGTTGAGGTGAAGAGATGCCGTTGACCCCCGAGGACGTGCGGAACAAGCAGTTCACGACCGTCCGCCTCCGAGAAGGCTATGACGAGGACGAGGTCGATGCCTTCCTCGATGAGGTCGAAGCCGAACTGACCCGCCTGCTCCGGGAGAACGAGGACCTGCGCGCCAAACTGGCCGCGGCGACGCGTGCTGCTGCCCAGAACCAGCAGAACATGCGCAAGCCCCCGGAGGGTCCCGGCGGCCCCGGTCCGCAGGACCAGCAGCAAGGTATGCCCCAGCAGGGCGGTATGCCCCAGCAGGGTGGGATGCCCCAGCAGGGAATGCCGCAGCAGGGTATGCGTGGGCCGGGCGGACCCGTACCCGCCGGCATATCGGGCCCGCCGCAGCAGCAGATGGGTGGCCCCATGGGTGGCCCGCCCCAGCTGCCGAGCGGTGCCCCGCAGCTGCCCGCCGGTCCCGGCGGTGGTCAGGGTGGTCCCCAGGGTCCCGGTCCGATGGGCCAGGGTCCGATGGGTCAAGGCCCCATGGGTCAGGGCCCGATGGGTGGCCAGCCCCCCATGCAGCAGCAGATGGGTGGCCCTATGGGCGGCCCCATGGGAGGTCCCATGGGCGGTCCGATGGGCGGCCCCGGTCAGGGCCCTGGTGGCGACAGCGCCGCCCGTGTCCTCTCGCTGGCCCAGCAGACCGCCGACCAGGCGATCGCCGAGGCCCGTTCCGAAGCCAACAAGATCGTCGGCGAGGCCCGCAGCCGCGCCGAGGGCCTCGAGCGTGACGCCCGTGCCAAGGCCGACGCGCTGGAGCGGGACGCGCAGGAGAAGCACCGCGTCGCGATGGGCTCCCTGGAGTCCGCCCGCGCCACGCTGGAGCGCAAGGTCGAGGACCTGCGCGGCTTCGAGCGCGAGTACCGTACGCGCCTGAAGTCGTACCTGGAGTCCCAGCTGCGTCAGCTTGAGACTCAGGCCGACGACTCGCTGGCTCCGCCGCGCACTCCGGCCGCCGCGTCTCTGCCGCCGTCCCCGGCGCCCTCCATGGCACCGGCCGGCGCGAGCGCTCCGTCGTACGGCGGCAACCCGACCATGGGTGGCGCCCCGGCTCCCGCTGCTCCGTCCTACGGCGGCCAGCAGCAGATGTCCCCGG
The DNA here is from genome assembly GCF_036013935.1 of Streptomyces sp. NBC_00461. Taxonomy (NCBI): domain Bacteria; kingdom Bacillati; phylum Actinomycetota; class Actinomycetes; order Kitasatosporales; family Streptomycetaceae; genus Streptomyces; species Streptomyces sp. NBC_00461. The sequence goes on along the minus strand of NZ_CP107902.1, from coordinate 2,598,259 downwards.
CGATGACCCAGCCGATGGCTCCGGTGCGGCCGCAGGGCCCGTCGCCGATGGGTCAGGCTCCCTCGCCGATGCGCGGGTTCCTTATCGATGAGGACGACAACTGACGGCCGCGGCACGGTGAGTAGTACGCCGTAGACGTCGGCAGCGTTCAAAAGGGCGGGGCCCCGGATTTCGATCCGGGGCCCCGCCCTTTTACGCGCATTGAGAGGGTGGTGTCCGCGTCGGCCTCTGCGGCGCAGGGGCTGTGTCATCAGCGGCTCCGCCGCGAGGAGCTGGTCGCGCCCCCGCGGCGGAGCCGCTGATGACGAGCGACTAGACCTTCCGGAGCCGGAACGTCAGCGACAGGCCCTCGTCGGTGAACGGCTCGCCGTATGTGTCGTCCGCCTCGCCCTGGGCGCTGTGCTCATTCAAGAAGGCCGTCGCCAGGACCTCGTCGGCGATCAGGCCCGCGTGCTCGCTCAGTGCCGCGATGACCGCGGGGTCGGTCGAGGTCCAGCGCAGCGCGATGCGGTCGGCCACGTCGAGGCCGCTGTTCTTGCGGGCCTCCTGGATCAGGCGGATCGCGTCACGGGCGAGGCCCGCCTGGCGCAGTTCCTCGGTGATCTCCAGGTCGAGGGCGACGGTGGCACCCGAGTCGGAGGCCACCGACCAGCCCTCGCGCGGGGTCTCCGTGATGATCACCTCGTCGGGAGCGAGGGTGATCGTCTCGCCGTCGACCTCGACCGAGGCCGTGCCCTCGCGCAGCGCGAGCGAGAGCGCGGCCGCGTCGGCGTTCGCGACGGCCTTGGCCACGTCCTGGACGCGCTTGCCGAAACGCTTGCCGAGGGCGCGGAAGTTGGCCTTCGCGGTCGTGTCGACCAGGCTGCCGCCGACCTCGCTCAGGGACGCGAGCGAGCTGACGTTCAGCTCCTCCGTGATCTGCGCGTGCAGTGCGCGGTCGAGGGTGTCGAAGCCGGTCGCGGCGACGAGTGCACGGGACAGCGGCTGCCGGGTCTTCACACCCGACTCCGCGCGCGTGGCCCGGCCCAGCTCGACGAGCCGGCGCACCAGCACCATCTGCTTCGACAGCTCCGGGTCGATCGAGGCCAGGTCCGTCTGCGGCCAGCCGGCGAGGTGCACGGACTCGGGCGCGCCCGGGGTGACCGGCACGATCAGGTCCTGCCACACCCGCTCGGTGATGAACGGGGTCAGCGGGGCCATCAGCTTGGTGACCGTCTCGACGACCTCGTGCAGGGTGCGCAGTGCCGCCTTGTCGCCCTGCCAGAAGCGGCGACGGGAGCGGCGCACGTACCAGTTGGACAGGTCGTCGACGAACGCCGACAGGAGCTTGCCTGCGCGCTGGGTGTCGTACGCCTCCAGGGACTCGGTCACCTGGTCCGTGAGCGCGTGCAGTTCGGACAGCAGCCAGCGGTCCAGGACCGGGCGGTCGGCCGGGGCCGGATCCGCCTCGCTGGGCGCCCAGTTGGAGGTGCGCGCGTACAGGGCCTGGAAGGCGACCGTGTTCCAGTACGTGAGGAGCGTCTTGCGGACGACCTCCTGGATGGTGCCGTGGCCCACGCGGCGTGCCGCCCACGGGGAGCCGCCCGCCGCCATGAACCAGCGGACCGCGTCCGCTCCGTGCTGGTCCATCAGCGGGATCGGCTGCAGGATGTTGCCCAGGTGCTTGGACATCTTGCGGCCGTCCTCGGCGAGGATGTGGCCGAGGCAGACGACGTTCTCGTAACTGGACTTGTCGAAGACCAGCGTGCCGATCGCCATCAGCGTGTAGAACCAGCCGCGGGTCTGGTCGATGGCCTCGGAGATGAACTGCGCCGGGTAGCGGGCCTCGAAGAGTTCCTTGTTCTTGTACGGGTAGCCCCACTGCGCGAACGGCATCGAACCCGAGTCGTACCAGGCGTCGATGACCTCCGGCACGCGCGTGGCCGTCTTCGCGCACTGGGGGCAGGCGAAGGTGACGTCGTCGATGTACGGGCGGTGCGGGTCGAGTTCGGACTGGTCGGTGCCGGTCAGCTCGGTGAGCTCCGCGCGGGAGCCGACGACGGTGAGGTGGTCGTCCTCGCAGCGCCAGATCGGCAGCGGGGTGCCCCAGTAGCGGTTGCGGGAGAGTGCCCAGTCGATGTTGTTGTTCAGCCAGTCGCCGTAGCGGCCGTGCTTGACCGTGTCCGGGAACCAGTTGGTGTTCTCGTTCTCCTGCAGCAGACGGTCCTTGATGGCCGTGGTGCGGATGTACCAGGACGGCTGCGCGTAGTAGAGGAGCGCGGTGTGGCAGCGCCAGCAGTGCGGGTAGCTGTGCTCGTACGGGATGTGCCTGAAGAGGAGGCCGCGCTGCTGGAGGTCCTCGGTGAGCCGTTCGTCCGCCTTCTTGAAGAAGACGCCGCCGACCAGGGGGACGTCCTCCTCGAAGGTGCCGTCCGGGCGGACGGGGTTCACGACGGGCAGGCCGTAGGCGCGGCAGACCTTGAGGTCGTCCTCACCGAAGGCGGGGGACTGGTGGACCAGGCCCGTACCGTCCTCGGTCGTGACGTATTCGGCGTTGACGACGAAATGCGCCTCGGCCGGGAACTCCACGAGCTCGAACGGACGTTGGTAGGTCCAACGCTCCATTTCCTTGCCCGTGAAGGTCTGGCCCGTGGTCTCCCAACCCTCGCCGAGCGCCTTGCCGACGAGCGGTTCGGCGACGACGAGCTTCTCCTCGCCGTCGGTCACGACGACGTAGGCGACCTCGGGGTGCGCGGCGACGGCCGTGTTGGAGACGAGCGTCCAGGGCGTCGTCGTCCACACCAGGAGCGCGGCTTCGCCGGCGAGCGGACCGGAGGTGAGCGGGAAACGGACGTACACGGACGGATCGACGACCGTCTCGTAGCCCTGCGCCAGCTCGTGGTCGGAGAGGCCCGTGCCGCAGCGCGGGCACCAGGGGGCGACGCGGTGGTCCTGGACCAGCAGGCCCTTGCCGAAGATCTCCTTGAGCGACCACCAGACCGACTCGATGTACTCGGGGTCCATCGTGACGTACGCGTCGTTCAGGTCGACCCAGTAGCCCATGCGGGTCGTGAGCTCTTCGAACGCGTCGGTGTGGCGGAGCACGGACGCACGGCACTTGTCGTTGAAGGCGGCGATGCCGTACGCCTCGATGTCCTGCTTGCCGCTGAAGCCGAGTTCCTTCTCGACCGTCAGCTCCACCGGGAGGCCGTGGCAGTCCCAGCCGGCCTTGCGGGCCACGTGGTAGCCGCGCATGGTGCGGAAGCGGGGGAAGACGTCCTTGAAGACGCGGGCCTCGATGTGGTGGGCGCCCGGCATGCCGTTGGCGGTGGGCGGGCCCTCGTAGAACACCCACTCGGGGCGGCCCTCGGACTGCTCCAGGCTCTTGGCGAAGATCTTCTGCTCGCGCCAGAAGTCGAGCACGGCGTGCTCGAGGGCGGGCAGGTCGACCTGGGCGGGCACCTGGCGGTACGTCGGCGTTGTCATCAGCGAGCTTCCTCCGGCGGACTTGCTGCCTTCCGTCCGGAGGGACGAGAGCTGTGTCACTTCCAGCGCCGGGTTCGGCGCGCTCCCGCGGTACCACCCTCCTTGGCTCCCGGGTGCGTGCTGTGCACCTGTGAGCCCCCTCATTGGGGTCGCGAGGCCGGCTCTACTCGCCCTTGCGGGGCTTTCTTCCGGCGGCTCCGGGGTGATCTTCACGTCGCGCCTGCCCCCGGGCTTCCACCGTCCCCGGGTCGCTCTGGGCTGCGTACGCCGCTACTCGTCCCCATCCACGCTTTTCGCTCCGCCCAGTGTACGGCGCCGCGCGGACAGCGGCCGACCGGTTTTCGGGTGCCCGGGGGCGCGGGTGCCGGACGGGCGGAGATGACCCGAATGGAGCGGTACGCCTGTTCGGATCCTGCGGCGGTCGGTCCGGCGGATTACCCCGCGGGGAGCTGGGCACAACGCATGCAGGCTTGCGAGCGGCGGGCGCGGGCCGGGCGAATCTGGGGGTGTGCCCCGTTGCCGCGGGGCTCAAGTCGATTTATCGTCCCAGCACGATTCGCGTGCAAGATCACAATATGTGAAGGGGCCGCGGCCATGGTGGCGAAGAAGACCGCCGTACAGCAGTCGGCGTCCGACGGGTCCCCCCAGGCCTCCGGCGGTGCGGCCAAGGATGTGAGCGGGAAGAAGAGCGCGCGGGGAGGGGCCCCGGCGCGTGCGGGCACGACGGCCGCGAAGTCGGTGAAGACGGTGCGGGGAGCCGCCGGCGGTGGGGGGCCGGGGGCCACGAAGAAGGCGGTTCCGGGGAAGGGGAAGCAGAGCACCACCAAGAAGGCGGTTCCGGGAAAGCAGAGCACCACCAAGAAGGCGACCGCCTCCAAAGTGACCGCCTCCAAGGTGACCGACTCCAAGGCGTCTGCGTCGAGAGGTGAGGCCGCGGAGGAGCCTGAGAGATCCACGGGCGCGGGGAAGGCGGTCGGTGGAGGCAAGGCCACAGGCGGCAAGAGGGCGGCGGCCGCCGACAAGGGTGTCGAGAAGGTGGGGGCTGCGCAGAAGGCCGGGGTGAAGAAGGCGGCCACCAAGAAGTCGGTCACCAAGAAGGCGGCTTCGAAGAGGTCTGCCGCGAAGGAGACGGTCGCGAAGAAGGCGGCCGGCAAGGAGGCCGCGGGCAAGAAGACCGCCGTCGCGGAAGGCGCCGCCGAACCGGGCGGTGTCGAGCGACGTGTCGGTAGGAAGACCGCGGCCGGGCAGGACTCGGACGAGCGGGACGCGGGAACGAAGAGCGCGACGGGTGCAGGGGCCGGGGAAACCGCGGGCAAGAAGGCTGCGAAGCGGGCGGCCGGGAAAGCCGGGGGCGTGAAGAGCGCGGGAGTGAAGGGTGCGGGTGGGGCGCGGGGCGTGGAAGAGGGCGCGGCCGCGAAGAGTCTGGGTAGGAAGCGTACGGCCAGGACGGTGGGTGCGGCGGAGGCCGCGGAGCAGACGGGAGCCACGACAGTGGTTACGAAGAAGACTCCAGGCACGGCCACAGCGGCGAAGACCGCCGTACCCAAGGCGCGGCTCGCCGCGGCGGAGCCGGGCGAGCTCGCGGTTCGCCCCGGTGAGGAGCCCTGGACCCCTCAGGAGGTCGAGGAGGCGCGTGCCGAGCTGCTGTCCGAGGGGCAGCGGCTGCGCGACGAGATCACCGCGTCCGAGAGCGCCGTCGCCGGCCTGATGCGGGACTCCGGGGACGGCGCGGGCGACGACCAGGCGGACACCGGCACCAAGAACATCACGCGAGAGCACGAGCTGGCGCTCGCGGCCAACGCGCGCGAGATGCTCCTGCAGACCGAGCACGCCATGCAACGGCTGGACGCCGGCACCTACGGGCTGTGCGAGAACTGCGGCAACGCCATCGGCAAGGCCCGCATGCAGGCATTCCCCCGGGCCACCCTGTGTGTCGAGTGCAAGCAGAAGCAGGAACGCCGGTACTGAGGGTCGGGGGAGGCGTGTCGTACCCTCGTCCTCAGTCAGGTACCTAGGTTGAGGGACTCACGTGGCAGAGGCGGAACGCATCATCGGCACGCCGGATTCCCCAGAAGCGGCGGGGACCGAGCCGGAGCAGGGCGAGACCGCACGCCCCAGGGGCAGGCGCCGTATCGCCGTGCTGTTCGCGGTCGCCGCCTTCGCGTACACCCTCGACCTGGTCAGCAAGATGATCGTGGTCGCCAAGCTGGAGCATCACGCGCCGATCGAGATCATCGGGGACTGGCTGAAGTTCGAGGCGATCCGTAACGCGGGAGCGGCGTTCGGCTTCGGCGAGGCCTTCACGGTGATCTTCACCATGATCGCGGCGGCGGTGATCGTGGTGATCGCCCGCCTCGCCCGCAAGCTGTACAGCGTGCCCTGGGCGATCGCACTCGGCCTGCTGCTCGGCGGTGCGCTCGGCAACCTCACCGACCGGATCTTCCGCTCGCCCGGCATCTTCGAGGGCGCTGTCGTCGACTTCATCTCGCCCAAAGGCTTCGCCGTCTTCAACCTGGCCGACTCCGCGATCGTGTGCGGCGGCATCCTGATCGTGCTGCTGTCGTTCAAGGGGCTCGACCCGGACGGCACCGTCCACAAGGACTGACCAAGGTCTGACCAAGGCCTGAACGAGGCCCGAGCAAGGCCTGAGCGCACAGGCTGGCGTACGGGGCTGTCCGACCCGTCCGGCATACTCGACGGGTGAGCACCGTTCCCGAGATCCGTACCCTGCCCGTGCCCGACGGCCTGGAGGGCGAGCGCGTCGACGCCGCCATCTCCCGCATGTTCGGCTTCTCCCGGACGAAGGCCGCCGAACTCGCCGCGGCGGGGAAGGTCACGGTCGACGGCTCGGTGGTCGGGAAGTCCGAGCGGGTGCACGGCGGGGCCTGGCTCGAGGTCGAGATGCCGCAGGCACCCGCGCCCGTGCAGATCGTCGCGGAGCCGGTCGAGGGCATGGAGATCGCGTACGACGACGATGACGTGGTCGTGATCGTCAAGCCCGTCGGTGTCGCCGCCCACCCCAGCCCCGGCTGGACCGGGCCGACCGTCATCGGCGGCCTCGCCGCGGCCGGCTACCGCATCTCCACCTCCGGTGCCGCCGAGCGCCAGGGCATCGTGCACCGGCTCGACGTCGGCACGTCCGGCCTGATGGCCGTGGCCAAGTCCGAGCGCGCGTACACGTCGCTCAAGCGCCAGTTCAAGGAGCGCACGGTCGACAAGCGCTACCACACGCTCGTGCAGGGCCACCCGGACCCGACCAGCGGCACCATCGACGCCCCCATCGGCCGCCACCCCAACCACGACTACAAGTGGGCGGTCACGGCCGAAGGCAAGCCGTCCGTCACGCACTACGACCTCATCGAGGCGTTCCGCGCGGCCTCCCTGCTCGACGTGAAGCTGGAGACCGGCCGCACCCACCAGATCCGCGTGCACATGGCCGCCCACCGCCACCCCTGCGTCGGCGACCTGACGTACGGCGCCGACCCGACGCTCGCCAAGCGGCTGTTCCTGACCCGGCAGTGGCTGCACGCCGTGCGGCTCGGCTTCGAGCACCCCGGCGACGGACAGTGGGTCGAGTTCGAGAGCGACTACCCGGCCGACCTGCAGAAGGCCCTCGACCAGGTCCGCGAGGAGACGTACGGATGACCACGCACGCGTACGTGGTGCGCGTCGCCGAGGACCCCGCCGACCAGGAGATGTGCTTCGCGGTCCGCAAGGAGGTCTTCGTCGGCGAGCAGGGCGTGCCCGAGGACATCGAGTACGACGCGTACGACGCCGTGGCGGTGCATGTGCTGGCCGTGCGGGCGGACGGGGTGCCGCTCGGCACCGCGCGGCTGCTGCACGGGGAGCGGGCCGCGGCGAAGACCGACGGCGACCTGACGGTGGGTTCGCTCGGGCGGCTCGCGGTCACGCAGCAGGCGCGCGGGCTCGGCATCGGGGCGGCGCTGGTGCGCGCCGTCGAGGACGCGGCACGCGCGCGTGGGCTCGCGGCGGTGGATCTGCACGCGCAGACGCATGCGCTCGGGTTCTACGAGCGGCTCGGATACGAGGCGTACGGACCGGAGTACCCGGAGGCGGGCATCCCGCACCGGGCGATGCGGCGCGCCCTGTAGCGGCCCGGGGCGGCAGGGACGGTCGCGTGGCAGGCTTGAGGTCCGCTGCCCGTACGTCGACCCTCCCGGAGCGCTGAGCGTGGATCAGTTGGCCCTGCTGTTCGTGCTGTTGCTCGGGGCCCTGGTGAGCGTCCCGGTCGGGGATCGCCTCGGGCTGCCGGCGCCGGTGCTGATGACTCTCCTGGGCATCGTCCTCGCCGTACTCGACTTCGTGCCGAACGTCGACGTCCCGCCCGATCTGATCCTGCCCCTGCTGCTCCCGCCGCTGCTGTACGCGGCGGTGCGGCGGACGTCCTGGCGGCAGTTCGCGGCCAACCTGCGGCCGATCTTCCTGCTGGCCGTGGCGCTGGTGTTCGTCACCACCGTGTGTGTGGCCGCCGTCGCGCACGCGATCGTGCCGGGGCTGCCCATCGCCGCCGCCGTGGCGCTCGGCGCGCTGGTCGCCCCGCCGGACCCGGTCGCGGCGACCGCGGTCGCGGGCCAGCTCGGGCTGCCGCGTCGCCTGGTGTCCATCCTGGAGGGCGAGGGGCTGTTCAACGACGTCACGGCGATCGTGCTCTACCACGTGGCGATCGCCGCCGCCGTCAGCGGGGAGTTCCATCCGGGGCGGGCCGCCCTCGACCTGGTGCTCTCCGGCGTGGTGGCGGTGGCGATCGGGGTCGCGCTCGGCTGGGGCGCCAACAAGCTGCTCGATCTGCTGGACGATCCGACCCTGCAGATCGGGCTGACCCTCCTGGTGCCGTACGCGTCGTACGTGCTCGCGGAGGAGCTGCACGGGTCCGGCGTGCTCGCCGTGCTGATGACCGCGCTGTTCCTCGCCGAGTACGCCAACGACGCCGACGACGTCATGACCCGCCTGGCCGGGCACACCTTCTGGAACGTGGTCGACACGCTCGTCACGGGCGTCGCGTTCGGGCTGATCGGCCTCGAACTGCACAACGCGATCCGGACGGCGGCCGGGCGGTGGGGCGAGATGCTCGGCTGGGCGGGGGTGATCGTGGCCGTGGTGGTCGTCGTACGTCTGGTGTACCTGCTGCCGGCGACCTGGCTCACCAAGCGGCTGCACGCCAAGCGGGACCACGACGAGGACATCCCGATGACCTGGCGGGAGACCGTCGTGATGTGGTGGTCGGGGATGCGGGGCGTGGCCTCGGTGGCGTTGGCGCTGGCGATTCCGCTCAGGACCGACGACGGTTCGGCCTTCCCGGACCGGGACGAGATCGTGTTCGTCGCCTTCGGGGTGATCATGGGCACGCTGGTGCTGCAGGGGCTCACTCTGCCGTGGCTGGTGAAGCGGCTCGGAGTGCGGGCCGACACCGAGCGGGAGAAGGACTTCGAGAAGGTACTCGCCGTCCGGGCGGCCCGGGCGGCCAAGCAGCGGCTGAGGGAGATCGAGGAGGGCGAGGAGCTGCCGGAGGAGCTGTCCGAGCAGATGCTGCGGCGGGCCTTCGACATCGGGGTGCGGATCAGCCCGGACATGGGCGACGAGGAGCGGCGGGAGGCCCACGAGCACCGGGCGCGCCGGCTGAAGCGGGTGCGGCGGATCCAGGGCGAGATGCTGAGCGCGGCGCGGCACGAGGTGCTGGCGGCGCGCAGCGAGCCCGGAGCGGATCCGGAGATCGTGGACCGGGTGCTGCGCCATCTCGACGTGCGCAGTCTGCGGTGACGTTCCGGCGGCGGCGAGTCCCCGGATCTTTCGCGTTCGGCGGCTCTCGGTGCGTAGGGTCGGATCATGACTCGTAATGTCGTAATCAGCGGTGGCGGTACGGGCATTGGACTCGCGGCGGCGCAGGTGTTCGCGGCGGACGGGGACCGTGTCCTGCTGCTCGGGCGGCGCGCGGAGGTGCTCGACGAGGCCGCGGTGCCCGGGGCCTCGACGTACGCGGCCGATCTGAGTGATCCGGCAGCGGTACGGGGGGTCGCCGACCACGTGGAGCGGGAGTTCGGGGCCGTGGACGTGCTGATCCACTCCGCCGGAGGCACCGGGCGGCTGGAGCCCGCGTCGGACAGCGCCGATCCGCTCGACCGGGTCGCGCACGACTGGACCGTCAACTTCCGGATCAACACCCTGACCGCCGCGCTGCTCACGGAGGCCCTCAAGGACCGGCTGGCCACGCCGGGCGGACGGGTGCTGTTCGTCAGCTCCATCGCCGCCTACCGGGGGTCCGGCAGCGGGGCGTACGCGGGAGCCAAGGCCGCGTTGCACCCGTACGCGCATGACCTCGCCCGGGAGCTCGGACCGCGCGGGATCACCGCGAACGTCGTCGCGCCCGGGTACATCGAGGACACCGAGTTCTTCGGGCCGCGGATCGCCCCCGAGCGGCGTGAGCGGCTCGTGGGGGACACCCTGAACAAGCGCGCCGGCACCCCCGGCGACGTGGCCGCGACCCTGCACTGGCTCGCCTCACCGGCCGCGGGGCATGTCACCTCGCAGGTCGTCCAGGTCAACGGGGGTGCGGAGCGCGGCCACTGAGACCTCGTACGGTCTCGGCGCGGGCCCTCAGCCGCGACCCGTCCGGGGCGGCTCGTGCGCGCGGCGGGCCGCGCCGTCGGAGAAGCCGGCGGGCGAGCGCCGGCCGGTGGGCAGAGACGCGTCCGCCGTGTTGACCCGGGGCAGGGCGTACGGGTGCCGCTCGCACAGCCACCGGACCATCTGCTCGCGCACCGTGACCCGCACCGTCCAGATGTCGTCCGCGTCCTTGGCCGTCACCAGGGCCCGCACCTGCATGGTGTTCGGGGTGGTGTCGGTGACGGCCAGGCCGTAGTCGCGGCCGTCCCAGGCCGGGCACTCGCGCAGGATGTCGCGGAGCTTCTCGCGCATCTGCTCCACCGGCGCCGAGTGGTCGAGGTGCCAGTAGACGATGCCGGTCATCTGCGGCGTGCCGCGCGACCAGTTCTCGAACGGCTTGGAGGTGAAGTACGACACCGGCATGGTGATCCGGCGCTCGTCCCACGTCCGTACGGTCAGGAACGTCAGCGTGATCTCCTCGACCGTGCCCCACTCGCCGTCCACCACGACCGTGTCGCCCAGGCGCACCATGTCGCCGAAGGCGATCTGCAGCCCCGCGAACATGTTGCTGAGCGTGGACTGGGCGGCGACACCGGCGACGATGCCGAGGATGCCGGCCGAGGCCAGCAGCGAGGCGCCGGCCGCGCGCATCGCCGGGAACGTCAGCAGCATCGCGGACACCGCCACCACACCGACGACCGCCGTCACCACGCGCATGATCAGTGACACCTGGGTGCGCACCCGGCGGACCCGGGCGGCGTCGTGGTGGATGCGCGCGTAGCGGGTGTACGTCGACTCGACGATGGCGGCCGCGATCCGCACCACCAACCAGGCCGTGGAGCCGATCAGTACCAGCGTCAGCACCTGGCCGACGCCGACCCTGTGCTCCTCGGTCAGCTGCGCCTGGTCGTAGGACCCTCTCAGCATCGCCGCGCACAGCACGAGCTGGTAGGGCACGCGGGCGCGGCGCAGCAGGCCCCACAGGGGCGTCTCGCTGTGCCGTTGGTCGACCTTGCGAAGCAGTAGATCGGTGGCCCAGCCGATGAGCAGTGTGATCACGACCGAGCCGCCGATCACGATCAGCGGGCGGAGTATGTTCTCCATGCCTCCGAACGTAACCGGCCCGAGGGGGTCATGAACATGTGACTTCGGGCGCGCAAGGGGTACGGGCGCCGAACGGCGTTGTCAGTACCGGCTGGCACCATGGCCTCATGAACATCATGCTCTTTCACTCGACCAACGGCCTCAGGCCCGCGGTGCGCGAGGCCGCGGACCGGCTGCGCGGCGCCGGGCACGAGGTCTGGACACCGGACCTCTTCGACGGGCGTACGTTCGAGACGGTCGAGGAGGGCATGGCATTCAAGGACGAGATCGGCAAGGACGAACTGCTCAGGAGAGCCGTCCTGGCCGCCGCGCCGTACTCGGAGCGGGGCCTTGTGTACGCCGGGTTCTCGCTCGGCGCCTCCATCGCGCAGACCCTCGCACTCGGCGACGAGAAGGCCCGCGGGCTGCTGCTCCTGCACGGCACCTCGGACATCGCGTCGAACGCCTCGGTGGACGACCTGCCGGTCCAGCTGCATGTCGCCGAGCCGGACCCGTTCGAGACGGACGACTGGCTGACCGCCTGGTATCTGCAGATGGGCAGGGCGGGCGCCGAGGTAGAGGTGTACAGATACGCGGGTGCCGGCCACATCTACACCGACCCCGGGCTGCCGGACTACGACGGGGAGGCCGCCGAGGCCACCTGGCGGGTGGCACTCGGCTTCCTCGACAGCCTGTAGACGAGGGCTATACGGGGTCGTAGGTCCGCTCGACCTTCTGCGTGCCGGTGCGCGTGCGGTACGAACGGGCCCAGGAGGACGTCGCGTCGGCCTTCGTGCGGTCGGACAGGACGTAGTAGTCCATCTGCGCCCGGTCGGCTGTGATGTCGAGGACGCCGTAGCCGTGGCGGTCGGTGTCGACCCAGTGGACGTGCCGGTTGGCGGCGCGGATGATCGGCGAGGCGATCGCGGAGACCGTGCCCTCGGGGACCTTCACGATGTCGTCGAGGTTGTCGGAGGTCACCGAGGTGACCACGAACTCCGTGGCGGCGGAGGCCGACAGCGGGTACGTACCGGCGTCCACGGGCACGTCGTTGGCCCAGGCCATGTGGATGTCGCCGGTGAGGAAGACGGTGTTGCGAATCGCGTTCGAGCGCAGATGGGCCAGCAGCTCGCGGCGGTCGTCCGTGTAGCCGTCCCACTGGTCGGTGTTGAGGGCGAGGCCCTCCTGCGGCAGCCCGAGCAGCTTCGCCAGCGGCTTGAGCAGGTCGGCGGAGAGGGAGCCGACGGCGAACGGCGAGATCATCACCGAGTTGCCGACCAGTCGCCAGGTTGTGTCGGAGGCTTTCAACCCGGCCTTCAGCCAGTCGAGTTGGGCGCGTCCGGTGATCGTACGGTCCGGGTCGTCGACCGAACCGCTCGCCGTGGACGCCTGCTGGGAGCGGAAGGAGCGCAGGTCCAGCAGGGACAGGTCGGCGAGCTTGCCGAAGCGCAGCCGGCGGTAGGTGGTGCCCGCGATCGCCGGGCGGACCGGCATCCACTCGAAGTAGGCCTGCTTGGCGGCCGCCTTGCGGTCGGTCCAGGTGCCCTCGGCGCCCTCGGTGTGGTTGACGGCGCCGCCGGACCAGGAGTTGTCGGCGAACTCGTGGTCGTCCCAGATCGCGACGACCGGCGCCTTGTGGTGCAGGGCCTGCAGATCCGGGTCGGTCTTGTACTTGCCGTGCCGGGTGCGGTAGTCGGCGAGCGTGATGATCTCGTTGGCCGGCGCGTGCGGGCGGACGACCGTGCCGCGGGCCGCGTACTCGCCGGACTTGTACTCGTAGATGTAGTCGCCGAGGTGCAGCCAGGCGTCCAGGTCGCCACGGGCCGCGAGATGGCGGTACGAGGCGAAGTAGCCGCCCTCCCAGTTGGCGCAGGAGACCACGCCGAAGCGCAGGCCGGACACGGCCGCGTCCGCCGCCGGCGCGGTGCGGGTGCGCGCCGCCGGGGAGTCGGTGCCGCCCGCCGAGAAGCGGAACCAGTAGTCGGTGGCGGGCTGCAGGCCCCGTATGTCCGCCTTGACGGTGTGGTCGGAGGCGGCGGTGGCGGTGATCGAGCCCTTGGCGACGATGTTCGTCAGCGCCTTGTCCTTGGCGACGATCCAGCTGACCTCGGTGTCCGGGCCGAGGCCCGAGCCGGGTGTCGCCTCGGTGGTGGGAGTCACCCGGGTCCACAGCAGGATGCCGTCGGGCAGCGGGTCGCCGGACGCGACGCCGTGCAGGAACTGAGGGGTCTCGGCGGCGGCGCGGGCTGGGAGCGCGGCGGCGAGCGGGCCGGCCAGGACAGCGGTCGCCGCCGCGGCCTTGACGACCGTACGGCGGCGGGGCTTGAGGGAGTTGAGGTCCTGGGATGCCTCGGGCGTTCTGTATCGACTGGTCACGACCGATCAGGTTACTGATCGGTAAGCGCGGGAGCGGGCGAACTCCGAAAGTTCGCCCGCTCTTCATGCGGATGGTGAAGTTCCTTGGCGGAGTCAGGCCTTGAGGGCCGCGTCCAGGACCTTGTTGTACTCCGCGACCGTCCACGCCTGGTTGGGAGGAGAGGTCGTGAGCTGCTTGCCGTTCATGACGAAGCTCGGGGTGCCCTGCACGCCGTCCTTGTTGTCGTCGAAGGTCTTCGACATGGCCATCGCCCAGGCGTCGTAGGTGCCCTTCTTGACCGCGTCCTGGAACTTCGTGTTGTTCTTCAGCGCGGGGACGGTCTGGGCGACCTTGATGAGGTAGCTGTCGTCCTTGAACTTGTCGGTGGTCTCGTCCGGGTGCCACTTGGTCGAGTACAGGGCGGTCTTGTACTGGAGGAAGGCGTCGTCGCTGACGTTCAGCGCGGCTCCCAGGGCGCTCAGCGCGTTCTTGGAGCCCTCACCGTTGTCCTTGTTGTCGATGAAGGTGGCGCCGATGTACTGGATCTTGTACTTGCCGCCGTCGATGTCCTTCTTCACGGTCGAACCGACGGTCTGCTCGAACTGGGCGCAGATCGGGCAGCGGGAGTCCTCGTAGACCTTGAGGGTCTTCTTGGCGTCGGCCTTGCCGATGACGACGGTGGTGCCGTCGGTGCCCGTGGTGTTGGCCGGCGCGACCACCTTGTCGTCCTTCGCGGCCTCCCAGTGGCTGGGCTTGTTGGCCTGGACGACGGCGTAGCCTATGCCGCCGGCCGCCGCGAGGACGGCGACGACCGAGCCGGCCACGATGATCTGCCGCTTGGCCTTGGCCCGCTTGGCCTGACGCTCGCGCTCCTGCCGCAGCCGCTCCCGGGCCGCCGTCTTCGAGCTCTGGCTGTTCCGCTTGCTCATGTTGGTGTTCTCCATGTGGGACGCGCACCTGTCGTACGCGGGATACGTGTGGGGGAGTGATCGTGCTCGGAGGTGTCGCTCAGACCAGGGCGACCGAGCACGGCGGTCCACGCCGTCCCAGGGAGTGCACGAAGAGCCGGTCGCGGACGACGGCGGAGGGCAGCCGGCGGCGCCACATGCGCCGCACCGCCGTGGCCGGCCGCACGGTCACCGCGCTGACCGCCAGCTGCAGGGGGCGGACCGCTGTCCACGCTGTCGCGCCGACCGCCCGCAGCAGCTGGGCCAGGGCGCGCTCACCGCGGCGCAGCCAGGCGGCCGCGAGCAGGCCGACTCCGATGTGCGCGCCGAGCAGCAGCCAGGCGGCGGCCGGGTCGGCGTGCGCGAGCAGCGCGGCGAGCCGGTCGCCGCCCGTGTGGGTCACCCGCGCCAGCGGAGTGCCGACCTGTGTGTCGCTCCCGCACAGCAGGTCCCAGCCGACGGAGCGCAGGGCGCCGGCCACCGGGCCGCCCGCCCGGCCGTAACAGACGTGCTGACCGGTGGTGAAGACCGTGTCCGCGGCCAGCTCCAGCGGGATCAGCAGGGCGGCGATCGGTCCGTAACCGCGCTCGCGGCCGGCCAGTGCGAAGGCGACCACGAACACGGTGACGGCTACCGCGGCCACCGTGTTCAGCGGCAGCGGGACCTGCGACAGCAGCACGTGCGACGCGGTGCTGAGCGTCACGACCAGTGCCGTGAACAGCGCCGCGCGAAGCGCTCTGAGTCGGGTCCCGGATATGTCCATAGCGAGGGAGAGTCTGTCACGAGCCCTGCTAAGGGAGCCCTAAAAGGTCCCTGTGAGATCTCCGACCGTCACAGACCCGGAATCCGGCCGTTGCGGAACAGGTCCACGAAGATCTGGTGGTCGCCGCGCGCGCGTGTGCCGTAGCTGTGCGCGAAGTCGGTCAGCAGACCCGCGAAGCCGTCCTCGTCGGCGGCGATCGCCGCGTCGATGGCCCGCTCGGTGGAGAAGGGCACGAGGGACTCGCCGGACTGGTCGTCCGCCGCTGCGTGCATGGTGGCCGTGGCCCGGCCGAGGTCGGCGACGACGGCCGCGATCTCCTCCGGGTCGTCGATGTCGCCCCAGTCCAGGTCGACCGCGTACGGCGAGACCTCGGCGACCAGCTGGCCCGCACCGTCCAGCTCGGTCCAGCCCAGCCATGGGTCGGCGTGCGCCTGCAGGGCGCGCTGCGAGATCACCGTGCGGTGGCCCTCGTGCTGGAAGTAGTCCCGGATCGCCGGGTCGGTGACGTGCCGCGAGACGGCCGGGGTCTGGGCCTGCTTGATGTAGATCACCACATCGTTCTCCAGGGCGTCGCTGTGGCCCTCAAGAAGGATGTTGTACGACGGGAGACCGGCCGAGCCGATGCCGATGCCGCGGCGGCCGACCACGTCCTTCACGCGGTACGAGTCCGGGCGGTCCAGCGAGGCGTCCGGAAGGGTCTCCAGGTAGCCGTCGAAGGCCGCCAGGACCTTGTAGCGGGTCGCCGCGTCCAACTCGATGGAGCCGCCGCCGGGGGCGAAGCGGCGCTCGAAGTCGCGGATCTCCGTCATCGAGTCCAGCAGCTCGAAACGGGTCAGGGAGCGGGCGTCGCGCAGGGCGTCCAGCAGCGGGCCCTGGGCGGTGTCCAGGGTGAACGGCGGCACCTCGTCGCTCTTGGCGCCGGTCGCCAGGGCGTGGATGCGCTCGCGGTACGCGCCCGCGTACACCTCGACCAGCTCGGTGATCTGGTCGTCACCGAGCGCCTTCGCGTACCCGACGAGGGCGATGGAGGCGGAGAAGCGCTTGAGGTCCCAGGTGAAGGGGCCGACGTACGCCTCGTCGAAGTCGTTGACGTTGAAGACCAGGCGGCCGTTGGAGTCCATGTACGTGCCGAAGTTCTCCGCGTGCAGGTCGCCGTGGATCCACACGCGCGAGGTGCGCTCGTCCAGGTACGGTCCGCCCCGCTTCGAACCGAACTGGGAGTTCGCGGTGAGGTCGTGGTAGAAGAGGCACGCCGTGCCCCGGTAGAACGCGAACGCGGAGGCCGCCATCTTGCGGAACTTCACGCGGAACGCGGCGGGGTCGGCGGCCAGGAGCCGGCCGAAGGCGGTGTCGAAGACGGTGAGGATCTCCTCGCCGCGCTGCTCGTCGTTGAGCTCGGGTACCGACATCGCGGGGTGCCTCCTGGTGCCTGGATGTGTACGACGGCGTTTCTGTGGTTTCCAACGGGCGAGGGTGCGCGGAAGTGCCCGCGATCCTCGCAGTGAAGGTACGCGGGGGAGCCCCCGGAGTGTCAGTGCCGAGGCATAGACTTCGACGCTGTCCCCCAGACTGGCCGCCCGCCTGTCGCCGAGTGTTTTCCATGGAGGCCACGCCGTGTCAAAGCCGCCGTTCACGCACCTGCACGTCCACACCCAGTACTCGCTGCTGGACGGTGCCGCGCGGCTGAAGGACATGTTCGACGCGTGCAACGAGATGGGCATGACCCACATCGCCATGTCCGACCACGGCAACCTCCATGGTGCGTACGATTTCTTCCACTCCGCGAAGAAGGCCGGAGTCACCCCGATCATCGGGATCGAGGCGTATGTCGCCCCCGAGTCGCGGCGCAACAAGCGCAAGATCCAGTGGGGCCAGCCGCACCAGAAGCGCGACGACGTCTCCGGTTCCGGTGGTTACACCCACAAGACGATCTGGGCGGCGAACGCGACGGGTCTGCACAACCTCTTCCGGCTCTCCTCGGACGCGTACGCCGAGGGCTGGCTGCAGAAGTGGCCCCGTATGGACAAGGAGACCATCTCCCAGTGGTCCGAGGGCCTGATCGCCTCCACCGGCTGCCCCTCCGGCGAGGTGCAGACCCGGCTGCGCCTCGGTCAGGAGGAGGAGGCCCTGAAGGCTGCCGCCGACTACCAGGACATCTTCGGCAAGGACCGGTACTTCCTGGAGCTGATGGACCACGGCATCGACATCGAGCACCGGGTCCGTGACGGCCTCCTGGCGATCGGCAAGAAGCTCGGCATCCCGCCGCTGGTCACCAACGACTCGCACTACACGTACGCGCACGAGTCGGTCGCGCACGACGCCCTGCTGTGCATCCAGACCGGCAAGAACCTCTCCGACCCGGACCGCTTCCGCTTCGACGGCACCGGCTACTACCTGAAGTCCACGGACGAGATGTACGCCATCGACTCCTCGGACGCCTGGCAGGAAGGCTGCCGCAACACCCTCCTGGTGGCCGAACAGGTCGACACCGCCGGGATGTTCGAGGCCAAGAACCTCATGCCGAAGTTCGACATCCCCGACGGCTTCACCGAGGTCACCTGGTTCCAGGAGGAGGTCCGCCGCGGCATGGAGCGCCGCTTCCCCGGCGGTATCCCCGACGACCGCCAGAAGCAGGCCGAGTACGAGATGGACGTCATCATCCAGATGGGGTTCCCGGGATACTTCCTCGTGGTCGCCGACTTCATCATGTGGGCCAAGAAGCAGGGCATCGCGGTCGGCCCCGGGCGTGGCTCCGCGGCCGGTTCGATCGTCGCGTACGCCATGGGCATCACCGACCTCGACCCGATCCCGCACGGTCTGATCTTCGAGCGGTTCCTCAACCCCGAGCGCGTCTCCATGCCCGACGTCGACATCGACTTCGACGAGCGTCGGCGCGTCGAGGTCATCAGGTACGTGACGGAGAAGTACGGCGCCGACAAGGTCGCCATGATCGGCACCTACGGCAAGATCAAGGCGAAGAACGCCATCAAGGACTCCGCGCGCGTGCTGGGCTACCCGTACGCGATGGGCGACCGCCTCACCAAGGCGATGCCCGCCGACGTCCTCGGCAAGGGCATCGACCTCAGCGGCATCACCGACCCGGCGCACCCGCGCTACAGCGAGGCCGGCGAGATCCGGGCGATGTACGAGAACGAGCCGGACGTCAAGAAGGTCATCGACACCGCCAAGGGTGTCGAGGGACTGGTCCGGCAGATGGGCGTGCACGCCGCCGGCGTCATCATGTCCAGCGAGCCCATCGTCGACCACGCCCCGGTCTGGGTGCGCCACACGGACGGCGTGACCATCACGCAGTGGGACTACCCCCAGTGCGAGTCGCTCGGCCTGCTGAAGATGGACTTCCTCGGCCTGCGCAACCTGACGATCATGGACGACGCCGTCAAGATGGTGAAGTCCAACAAGGGCGTCGACCTCGACCTGCTGGCCCTCCCCCTCGACGATCCGACGACCTTCGAACTGCTCCAGCGCGGCGAGACCCTGGGCGTCTTCCAGTTCGACGGCGGACCCATGCGCTCGCTGCTGCGCCTGATGAAGCCCGACAACTTCGAAGACATCTCCGCCGTGTCGGCGCTCTACCGTCCGGGCCCGATGGGCATGGACTCGCACACGAACTACGCGCTGCGCAAGAACAAGCTCCAGGAGATCACCCCGATCCACAAGGAGCTGGAGGAGCCGCTCGAAGAGGTCCTCGCGGTCACCTACGGCCTGATCGTCTACCAGGAGCAGGTGCAGAAGGCCGCCCAGATCATCGCCGGCTACTCGCTCGGCGAGGCCGACATCCTGCGCCGCGTGATGGGCAAGAAGAAGCCCGACGAACTGGCCAAGAACTTCGTCCTCTTCCAGGCCGGCGCCCAGAAGAAGGGCTTCAGCGACGAGGCGATCCAGGCCCTGTGGGACGTGCTGGTCCCCTTCGCCGGCTACGCGTTCAACAAGGCGCACTCGGCCGCGTACGGCCTGGTCTCGTACTGGACCGCGTACCTCAAGGCCAACTACCCGGCCGAGTACATGGCCGCCCTGCTGACGTCCGTCAAGGACGACAAGGACAAGTCGGCGATCTACCTCAACGAGTGCCGCCGCATGGGCATCAAGGTGCTCCCGCCGAACGTCAACGAGTCGGTGCACAACTTCGCCGCGCAGGGTGACGACGTGATCCTCTTCGGTCTGGAGGCCGTCCGCAACGTCGGCACGAACGTGGTCGAGTCGATCATCAAGAGCCGCAAGGCCAAGGGGAAGTACGCCTCCTTCCCCGACTACCTCGACAAGGTCGAGGCGGTCGCCTGCAACAAGCGCACCACGGAGTCGCTGATCAAGGCGGGCGCCTTCGACACCATGGGCCACACCCGCAAGGGCCTCACCGCGCACTTCGAGCCGATGATCGACAACGTGGTCGCGGTCAAGCGCAAGGAGGCCGAGGGCCAGTTCGACCTCTTCGGCGGGATGGGCGAGGAGGAGAGCAGCGAGCCCGGCTTCGGACTCGACGTCGAGTTCACCACCGACGAGTGGGAAAAGGCCTATCTGCTCGCCCAGGAGCGGGAGATGCTCGGTCTGTACGTCTCCGACCACCCGCTCTTCGGTCTGGAGCACGTGCTGTCCGACAAGGCCGACGCGGGCATCTCCCAGCTCACCGGAGGCGAGCACGCGGACGGCGCGGTCGTCACCATCGGCGGCATCATCTCGGGCCTGCAGCGCAAGATGACCAAGCAGGGCAACGCCTGGGCGATCGCCACGGTCGAGGACCTCGCCGGCTCCATCGAGTGCATGTTCTTCCCGGCGACCTACCAGCTGGTGTCGACCCAACTCGTCGAGGACGCGGTCGTGTTCGTCAAGGGCCGCCTCGACAAGCGCGAGGACGTGCCGCGGCTGGTGGCGATGGAACTCCAGGTGCCGGACCTGTCGAACGCGGGCACCAACGCGCCCGTGATCCTCACCATCCCGGCCACCCGGGTCACCCCGCCGATGGTCAGCCGCCTCGGTGAGATCCTCAGCCACCACCGGGGCGACAGCGAGGTCCGGATCAGGCTGCAGGGCCCGACCAGGACGACCGTCCTGCGCCTCGACCGCCACCGGGTCAAGCCCGACCCGGCGTTGTTCGGCGACCTGAAGGTGCTGCTCGGCCCGTCCTGCCTGGCCGGCTGAGGCCGGGCACCCGGACATGCGCGAGGGGCGCACCCTGCACGGGGTGCGCCCCTCGGCTGTGCCTGGGTCTCAACAACCCTTTATTCAGATGTCAGTTGTGACCGAAGCTCTTCTGCCGGCCCTTGCGGGGCATGTCGCCCGGGGTGATCTGCGTGGCACGCTGCTCGGCCTGTGCCTCCATCGAGGTCTCCTGGGCCTGCTGCTGTCCGCGCTCGGACTGCGGCTGCTTACGGTTCTGCTTCTTGTTCTTGGCCATGGTTCTGCCTCCTGTGGGGGATCTAGGGGCCAGGGCCGGGACCAGATTCACATAGGCTGACAACGAGCGCATTTCGGATAATTACCGTCTGTTACAGGGCTTGTCGGAGCGCGAGGGTGCGAGGTCCGCCCCGAAACGCCACGCCGAAGATCGAGTTCGGGCCGTTAACCCCCGCGCAGTCGGGCAGACTCGAAGGAAGCCCGAAGCAAACCTCCCGGAAAGAGGGTGGAACGCGTGGACCGCTGCATCGTCCTGGTGGACGCCGGGTATCTGCTGGGGGCCGCCGCCAGTCTCCTCGCCGGTGAGCCGTCACGCTCCCGCATCACCGTCGATCACACCGCCCTCATCCAGGCCCTGCGTGAACGCGCCGAGTCCGACACCGAGCGGCCGTTGCTGCGCATCTACTGGTTCGACGGCGCCCCCGACCGCGTCCCGCAGCCCGAGCACCGCCGGCTGCGCGTGATGCCCCGGGTCACCGTCCGGCTGGGCGCCCTGACCCGCAGCGACGGACGCTGGGCCCAGAAGGGCGTCGACGCCGCCATGCACGCCGAGCTGACCGAGCTGGCCCGCAACCGCGCCTGTTCCGACATCGTCCTCGTCACCGGCGACGGCGATCTACTGCCGGGCATGATGGCCGCCAAGGAGCACGGCGTCGCCGTACACCTGTGGGCCGTTCAGGCGGCCGACGGTGACTACAACCAGTCCGAGGACCTGGTCGCCGAGGCGGACGAGCGGCGTGTCCTGGACCGTACGTGGATCACCAAGGCCGTACGCGCCAAGGACCTCGGCGGAGTGTGCGCGCCGTCGCCGGTGCCCCGGCCCGAGATCGCCGCGATCCTCTCCGCGCCGCTGCCCGACTCCTCGCTCGGCCAGGGGCGCGAGCGGACCTCCGAGGAGGTCGAGCACGCCCCGGCCGCAGCCTCGGAGAACGGCACGCAGGAGCGGGTCCCCGCGTCCAAGGGAGTGCCCACCCCCAAGGACCTGGCCGCACTGCGTGCCCCCGGAGTGCAGCCCGCCCAGCATCCCGCCAACGCGACCCTGCGCTGGTCCTCCGACAAGGGCTGGGTGGACCGGCCCGTCGCGGAGGCCCCCGAAGCCGCCTCGATGCCGACGCTGGCACAGCTGACCACGGCCGAGCAGCGGTGGGCCGACCGGGAGGAGGACATCACCACGGTCGGCGGCGATCCCTTCGAGGTCGGGCAGGTGTTCGCGCGGCGGTGGATGGAGCGGCTGGGCGACCAGAGCCATCTGCAGAAGCTGTCCGGGATGTACCCGCGGGTCCCGCACCGCGTCGACGGGGAGCTGCTGCGCTACGCCGCCCGCTTCGGGCTGCTCGCCCACAAGGACGACCAGATCGACGAGCACGACCGGTACGCGATCCGGGCCGGGTTCTGGCGGGAGATCGACGTACGGACGGCCGCGGAGCACGCGCCTGCCGGGGAGTAGTTCCTTACCGGTGGATGTGCCGTTATGGGGCGACCCGGGAGCGGCCGGACGCCGCGGACCCCGTACCCTCGTGTGTTGTGAGTACGCGCGCGGCACAGGCACTTCGGCACGGTGGGGATGTCGTGTGCGCGGTGCGCGGGCTGACCAAGACCTATCCGGCGATGCGGGCGCGCCGGGGTGTGCCGGGGGCGCCCGCGGTACGGGCCACCGACGACGTACGGCTGGACATCCGCCGGGGCGAGATCTTCGGTCTCCTCGGCCCGAACGGGGCCGGCAAGTCCACCCTCGTCCGGCAGCTGACCGGGCTGATGCGACCCGACTCCGGGCGGGTCGAGATCCTCGGCCACGACATCGTGCGGCACCCGGAGCGGGCCGCGCGGATCCTCGCCTACCTGGGACAGGAGTCCAGCGCGCTCGACGAGCTGACCGTGTCGCTGGCCGCCGAGACGACCGGGCGGCTGCGTGGCCTTCAGGCGCGGCAGGCGCGGGACGAGCGGGACGCCGTACTCGAGGAGCTGGGCCTGACGGCGATCGCCGGGCGGCCGCTCAAGAAGCTGTCCGGGGGGCAGCGGCGGCTCGCGTGCCTCGCCGCCGCGCTGGTCGGGGAGCGGCCGCTGCTCGTGCTCGACGAGCCGACCACCGGGATGGACCCCGTGGCCCGGCGGGCCGTGTGGGCGGCCGTGGACCGGCGGCGGGCCGAGCGCGGGACGACCGTGCTGCTCGTCACTCACAACGTCATCGAGGCCGAGACCGTCCTCGACCGGGTCGCCGTCCTCGACCGAGGCCGGGTCATCGCCTGCGACACCCCTGCCGGGCTCAAGGAGCAGGTCGCCGGGGAGGTCCGGGTCGAGCTGGTGTGGCGCGAGACGGCGCCGCTGCACGTCCCCGAGGTAGCCGCGCTCAAGGAGCGGGCCGCCGAGTCCGGGCGCCGCTGGACGCTCAGGCTCGCCCCCGAGGAGGCGCGTGCGGTCGTCTCCACCGTCACCGGCGGCAGCGCCTTCGCCGCGCTGGACGACTTCACGCTGGCAACTCCGAGCCTGGAGGACGTGTACCTGGCGCTGGGCGGCGCCGCGCAGCAGGGGTTGGTGAAGGCGTGAGCGACGTAGTCGTGAGTGCGCGGGCCGCCGCAGCCGTATGGTCCCTACGGGAGAGGCCCAGCGCCTCAGTGGGCCCGAGCGAGAAGGGGAGCAGCACGAGGTGAGTGTCGTACCCGCCGATGTCCTGCCGGGCAGTGCCCTGGCGGTGGAGGAGGCCGACAGCGGCGCGGCCGAGCTCGGGCCGCGGGCGCGGATGTGGCCTGCTCTCGTCGCCGTGTACCGGGCGCAGCTGTCGCGCGCGCGGGTCGCGCGGATTCCGCTGCTGTTCGTGGCGACCTTCCAGTCCGTCGGGATCATGGTCCTGATGCGCGGGGTCGTGGACGGCGGGGGCGAGGCCGAGTCGGTGGTGGCCGGGGCGTCGGTGCTCGTGGTGGCGTTCGTCGCGCTGAACCTGCTGGCTCAGTACTTCGGGCAGCTCCGGGCGAGCGGGGGACTCGACCACTACGCCACGCTGCCCGTGCCGCCCGCGTCCGTGGTGCTGGGGGCGGCGGGCGCGTATGCGTCGTTCACCGTGCCGGGGACCGTGGTCACGGCGGTGTTCGGGTGCGCGCTGTTCGGGTTGCCGATGGCGCACCTGTGGGTGCTCGTCGCGGTGATCCCGCTGGCGGGGGCCGCACTGGCGGGGCTGGGGGCGGCGCTCGGCCTGCTCGCGCCCCGGCCGGAACTGGCCACGCTGCTCGGGCAGTTGGGCATGTCCGCGGCGCTGCTGCTGGGGGTGCTGCCGGCCGACCGGATGCCGGAGGCCGTGCGGTTCGCCCGGGATCTGCTGCCGTCGACGTACGGCGTCGAGGCCTTCGCGCGGACCTTCGGGCCGCGTCCCGACTGGGCCTTCGTGGCCGGGGACCTCGCCGTGTGCGCCGGCGTGGGCGTCCTCTCGCTCGCCGTCGCCACCTGGGCGTACCGGCGGGCTGCCGTCCGGTGACGCGCCGCACAGGCGGGCCTGGCACGATGGCAGGGTGACCGCACCGTTGACTCCGCCTCCGCCGCCGCATGAACCGTCCTCGCAGAACGCGTGGCAGCCGCCGGCTGCCGGACAGGTGGCTCCCGCACCGCATGACGCATCCTGGGACGGTACGTACGGACAGGACGGGCCCGGGATGAAGACCGAAGTGCGGGAGGCCGCCGTGATCACGGTGGCGGTGGCGCTCGCAGGTGTGCTGCTCGGGGTGTTGTGGTGGTGGCTGGCCCCGCATGTGCCGCTGGTCGGGGACGTGGTCGACAAGAGGTGGATCGTCTATCTCGCGGACAGCGAGGGCGAACAGGCGATCGGGGTGGACGGAACGTTCACTCTGCTTGCGGTGGCCCTCGGTGCGGTGAGTGCGCTCGCGGTCTTCCTGTGGCGGCGGCGTGGGGGAGTGCCGTTGGTGGTGGCGCTGGGGGTCGGGGGGCTGCTCGGGTCCCTGCTGGCCTGGAAGATCGGGGTGTGGCTCGGGCCCGCGCAGGATGTGATCGCCCATGCGAAGGCTGTGGGCGAGGGGGTCAGGTTCTCCGCGCCGCTGAAGCTTGGGGCCAAGGGGGCGTTGTTGGCGTGGTCGTTGGCCGCGCTGGTGGTGCACCTTGGGTTGATGGCGTTGTTCGGGCCTCGGGATCCGGAGCCGTATCAGGAACACGGGGGTGTTCCCGAAGATCCTTACGGGGCGCCGATGGCGTAGGGCGTCGGGCGTGGGGTGGGCGGTGCCGTTGTGGTCGCGGTGGTCTCTTTTCGCCCCCGCCGCCCCTTCCCGTCCCGTCCCCAGGGGCTCCGCCCCTTCGACCCCGCCGGGGGCTTTGCCCCCTGGACCCCCGATCGGCCTGAACGGCCTCGTCCTCAAACGCCGGACGGGCTGAGGGGGCGCGGGGCGGTGTGGAAAGGTGTGGCCTCGAACGCCGGACGGGCTGGCTTGACCCGGCCGGCGTTTGAGGGGCAGGGCACGGTTATGCCGGGCGGTGGCCGTGGTTGGAGCGGCCCTTCTTGGTGCGCCACTTCCGTTTTCGGGTTTTCTTCGACATGTCCCTCGTACTTAACCGAGCGAGGGGCGGTCGTCGAGGGGTCAGGCGCGTCCGATGGGGGCCAGGACCGCTTGCGTCAGCTTGGTCAGGTCTTCGGGGGAGAGTTCGACCTCAAGGCCGCGGCGGCCCGCCGAGATGCAGATCGTGGTGTGGGCCGAGGCCGAGGCGTCCAGGACCGTGGGGAGTTTCCGGCGCTGGCCGAGGGGGGAGATGCCGCCGCGCACGTAGCCCGTGGTGCGCTCGGCCAGGGACGGGTCCGCCATCGCGGCGCGTTTGCCGCCGACGGCCGAGGCGAGGGCCTTCAGGTCGAGCTGGCCCGCCACCGGGACCACCGCGACCGTCAGCGCGCCGTCCACGTCCGCCACCAGGGTCTTGAAGACCCGGTCCGGTGAGACGCCCATCGCCTCCGCGGCCTCCTCGCCGTACGACGGGTGGGAGGGGTCGTGGTCGTAGGAGTGGACCGTGTACGTGACGCCGGCCGAGGTCAGGGCCACCGTCGCCGGTGTGCCGCCCGCCTGCTGCTGTTTCTTCGGCTTCTTCGCCATCTGGGCCTTCGCAGTGGAGGTCAGTTGAGGCTCGTCCGGCCGCGCGTCAGGTCCGACGCCGGCAGTGACGGCAGGCTACGGATGATCGACGTCTCGGAGCGAAGGAGTTTCAGCTCGTCGCGCAGCCGGGACGCCGTGTCCGGGGCCTGGAGCAGGCGCTGCTTGGTGGGCGTGTCCAGCATCATCGCCGCCGCCACCAGGTAGGAGACCACGGACGGCTCGTCCGGGAGGTCGGCGCCCGTCGAGAGCGAGCGCTCACGCGCGCCCGCCAGGCGCTTCTGGTACTGGCGGAACGCGCGCAGCACGCCCTCGGCCAGCGCGCCCGCCTCGTCGCCCGGATCCTCCGGGAGCTCTTCCAGCTCCGCCGTCAGATACGGGCCCGACGCGTCCACGGACACCAGACGCACCCGGGTCGTCCCCGTCGCCAATACCTCGAAGGTGCCGTCGGCGCGCTCGCGGATCGTGGCCGCGTCCGCGACACAGCCCGTCGCGTGGAACGACTTCGCGGGGTCGGTGCCGAAGCCCGCCGAGGGCCCCCGGTCGGGCAGGGCCGTGGGGTCCGGCATGCCGGGCGCGCTCGGTGCCACCTCGTGGCCGTCGCGGATCGCCACGACGGCGAACCGGCGCGGTTCGTCCTCGGGTGCCTTGAGGAGTTCGCGCATCATGGCGCGATAGCGCTCCTCGAACACGTTCAACGGAAGCACCAGCCCCGGGAACAGAACCGAGTTCAGGGGGAAGAGGGGGAGACGGACGGTGGTCACGGCGCAAAAGCCTAATGGTCGCCGGAGCCGGCGCGTCCGCCGCGCTCACTCCGTGGATACCGGGACGGGGTCGCAAGGCCTGCCGCACGGGCGCGGATGTCGCCGCGCACCCGGAGAAACAGGGCCAGCGGGTCGTCCGACATCCGGTCCCAGGGGAAGGACGTGGCGCACGGGCCGATCCGGTGGACTTCGGCGAGGGCGTCCTGCCAGCGGTCCAGGCGTACGAGGACGTACATCAGCTTGTTGCGGATCTCGGCCGGCCACGGGTCGGCGACCGGGAAGCGGGCGGACAGCGCGATCGCCCGGTCGGCCGCCGTGTCCAGCCGCTCGCGTGGCACCTCGGCACCGCCGCCTTCGGTCAGGTAGGCCAGCGCCGCACGCGACGGCAGCGCCTGGATGAGGGAGTCCGGCGGGGCGTCCTGCGCGGCCCGGTCGGCGAAGTCGAAGCACTCGAGGTGGAAGCCCTGCCAGGAGGCGGCGAGATAGCGCAGGGCCGCCACATGGCAGCCGTAGTGGTGCGGGGCGCGGCGCAGTGCCGCCTCCCAGAGTTCACCGAAGTACTTGGGCCCGGCCTCGGTGCCGCGCGCGTGGTCCAGCGCGAGCCGCCACGGCACCGGGTCGCGGTCGTCGCCGCGGGCGGCCGCCGTGATCAGGGGGCTCACCTCGCGCAGCAACTCCGCGCGCGCCGGGGAGCGCCAGGCGTGGTCCACCGCGAGCTGGGCTCTGAGCAGCAGCACGTCCGGGTCGTGCGGGGCGTGGGCGTACCAGCTCTCCAGCCACTGCGGGCGGGAGTGCGCGAAGGCCGCGAGCCGTCTCGCGTACCGGTCGCGGTTCTCCCAGGCGGCGGTGGCGCGCGTGGCGGCGAGCAGTGCGGCCGCGGGGCCGTGCTCGCCGCGCGCGGCAGCGACCAGCGCGGGGCCGAGGCGGTCGTCGGGCGCGTCGAGGAGCACCTCGTCGTCGGCGGGGAGTCCGGTGACGGGGCGAGGGGTGGTCCGGGGAGCCCGGGCGGTGCGACTGAACGGGTGCAGCAGAGCCATCGTGTCGACCATTGAAAGGCCGCAGGTCAACCCGCGCCAGGGCCTATCGGCAACTCATGGAAAGTTGTGCGCGGGTCGGTCAAGTACAGGTAAAGGGTGACTGTTCAACAACTGTTCGGACGTCAAGGACCGAGTCACGGGTCCCGCCGTACGTCAGTTGCGCCGCAGCATCCTCGTGGCCCCCGCCGCCACCGTCGTCGCCAGGATCCAGCCCAGCAGGATCATCGCCGCGGCCAGCCACTGCCAGCCGCCCTGCAGCCGCCAGACACCGACCTGGCCCAGGTCGATGACCGGGAGCAGCAGGTCGAGGGCGAACAGGGCCGGGTTCCAAGGCGGGTGCCCCCCGGGCTGCACCGGCGGATGGCTCGCGTGTGCGAAGGCCAGCGAGCCCGCCGCCCACAGCACCGCCATCCACACCGCGGCCCGACCCGGCCGGTACCCGTAGGCCACCGTCCAGTCCTGCATGTACCCCCAGAGCTTGGCGGCGATCGGCAGGCTCTCGCGGCGTCGGCGCTGCTTGGCGAGAAGCACCTCGCGGGCGTCCTCGTCCTCGCCGCCGGACCGCAGCACGGAGGCCAGTCGTTCGTACGGCTCCGGGTTGTACTCGGCGGTCGCGGCGGCCACCCAGTCCAGCCGCTCGGCGAGCGGGAAGGGCCCCTGCGGTACGAGGTTCTCGTACTGGAAACCGCCCATGTGGAGGTTGCCCGGGCCCGGCCAGGCGCTCGCCCGGTCGATCAGGTTGACGACCCGCGCGCCCGACAGGACGACCTTGCCGCGCTGCGGCCGCTCCCCGAGGAAGCGCAGCTCGGGCGTCTGCACCCGGCGCAGCGACAGTTCCTGGTCCTCGGTGAAGGTGAACCGGGCCCGCTCCAGGTCGACCGCGTCCTCGAACCGCCCGTCGTCCAGCCGCACCCCGCCCTGGCACTCGAACCGCTGGATCCGTGTCCCGCGCGCGGGCGTCGCGCCGCTCAGCATCGAGGCGCCGACGCCCGCCGGGGTCAGGTACAGCGTGCGTCCGACGGTCAGCTGGGGAGCGTTCAGCGCGAGCCGGGAGTACGGGTTGGCCAGCCGCGCCCCGCGCAGGCTCAGCGAGACGCCGACCTTCGCGCTGCGCAGGCTCAGCTCGCCGTGCGACTCCAGCAGCTCGGCCTGCAGGTCCTGGCCGACGGTCATGCCGTCGGCGGCGATCGAGCGGCCGCTGCGGTCGCGGTAGACGATCGCCTGGTTGAGCATCAGATCCGTACCGATGTGCGCGTCGGTCAGCCGGATGCCGCCCTGGAAACGGCAGCGCGGGAGGTGCAGATCGCCCTCCGTGTGGACGCGGGCCGCTTCCAGGCGCGGCACCGAGCAGTCCACCAGCCGCAGGGTCGTGAAGTGGGCCTCCGGCAGCAGGACGTCCCGCTCGAAGCGGCAGTCGCGCATCTCGACGTACGGCGTGACCGTGCCGCCCGCGAGGTCCAGGGCGCCGCTGATCTGCACACCGCGCAGCTTCAGGGACGACACACGGCCGGCCAGCGCGGGCGGGCCGTCGAGCAGCAGCCAGCACACGATGCGCGCCCGCACGGTCCGCGCGGGCCCCCAGGGATGGCCGCCGTGCGGATCGTCGACCGTCGTGTCTCCGCTGCTGAGGTCGTACACACTGCCGTTGCGGAAGGCCTGCCACATGCCGGCCTCGGCGGCGGTCAGATCCTCCGGCAGGTCTCCGGTGCGGATACCGGCCCCCTCGGTCACTGCTCTTCCAGCACGCTCTTCGAACCTCCCGGCTCACACGTTTCGCACAACTGTTCATGCCCGCTGTGTGACGCCTCGAACGCTAGACGTGAAGGCGATCTTCCGGGTTCCGCCGAGTTCTGTATCAGCCATTGATACGCGCGAACGACGCCCGAGCAGGGTCTGAGAGAATTGAGCCCGTGCTGCAATATTCCGTCTTGGCCCGAATCGATCTGCGCGGCGACGCTCTGCCCGAGGGACCCGCCCTGCGCGACCTGCTGCCCCGAGCCGACTTCGACGTCTCGGCCGCCCTGGAGAAGGTGCGTCCGATCTGCGAAGCCGTGCATCATCGGGGCGACGCGGCGCTGATCGACTTCGCCGAGAAGTTCGACGGGGTGCGTCTGGAATCCGTACGGGTCCCGGCCGCGGCGCTCGAAAAGGCGCTTGAGGAACTCGACCCCGCCGTGCGCGCGGCCCTGGAGGAGTCCATCCGGCGCGCCCGCCTCGTCCACCGCGAGCAGCGCCGCAGCACCCACACCACCCAGGTCGTGCCGGGCGGCTCGGTCACCGAGAAGTGGGTGCCGGTCGAGCGGGTCGGGCTGTACGCGCCCGGCGGACGGTCCGTCTACCCGTCCTCCGTGGTCATGAACGTGGTGCCGGCCCAGGAGGCCGGCGTTCCGTCGATCGCGCTCGCCTCGCCCGCCCAGGCCCCCGCCTTTGAAAATGATCCAGCCGGCGGACTGCCCCACCCGACGATCCTCGCCGCGTGCGCGCTGCTGGGCGTCGATGAGGTCTACGCGGCCGGTGGCGCGACCGCCGTCGCGATGTTCGCGCACGGCACCGAGTCGTGTGCCCCGGCCAACATGGTCACCGGCCCCGGCAACATCTGGGTCGCCGCCGCCAAGCGCTACTTCACCGGCAAGATCGGTATCGACGCCGAGGCCGGCCCCACCGAGATCGCGATCCTCGCGGACGACACGGCCGACCCGGTGTACGTCGCCGCCGACCTGATCAGCCAGGCCGAGCACGACCCGCTCGCCGCCGCCGTCCTGGTCACCGACTCCGTCGCGCTCGCGGACGCGGTCGTGAAGGAGCTGGAGTCACAGGTCGCGGCCACCAAGCACATCGAGGACCGGATCCGCCCGGCCCTCGCCGGCCGGCAGTCCGCGATCGTGCTCGTCGACGGCGTGGACGAGGGACTGCGGGTGGTCGACGCGTACGGCGCCGAGCACCTGGAGATCCAGACGGCCGACGCGGCCGCCGTGGCCGACCGGGTGAAGAACGCGGGCGCGATCTTCATCGGCCCCTGGGCGCCGGTCTCGCTCGGCGACTACGCGGCCGGCTCCAACCACGTGCTCCCGACCGGTGGTTGCGCCTGCCACTCCTCGGGCCTGTCCGTCCAGTCCTTCCTGCGCGGCATCCACATCGTCGACTACACGAAGGACGCGCTGGCCGAGGTCGCGCATCACGTGGTCACGCTGGCGGAGGCGGAGGACCTGCCGGCGCACGGCGCGGCGGTCAAGGCGCGGTTCGGTTGGAAGGTACCCGAGAGCAAGTGACTGGCATCGATGATCTCCCCGTACGGGACGAGCTGCGCGGCAAGTCCCCTTACGGCGCGCCCCAGTTGGACGTCCCCGTACGGCTGAACACCAACGAGAACCCGTACCGGCTGCCCGAGCCGCTGGTCGAACGCATCGCCGAGCGCGTCCGTGAGGCGGCCCGGGACCTCAACCGCTACCCGGACCGGGACGCCGTGGAGCTGCGCACCCAGCTCGCGAGGTATCTGACGGACACGTCGGGTCACGAGGTCGGCCTGGCCAACGTCTGGGCGGCCAACGGCTCCAACGAGGTCATCCAGCAGCTGCTGCAGACCTTCGGCGGACCGGGTCGCACCGCCATCGGCTTCGAGCCGTCGTACTCGATGCACGGGCTCATCGCGCGCGGCACGGGCACCGGCTGGATCTCGGGGCCGCGCACCGAGGACTTCACGATCGACCTCCCGGCCGCCGAGCGGTGGATCGCCGAGAACAAGCCGGACGTCGTCTTCGTCACCACCCCCAACAACCCCACGGGCAACGCGGTCCCGCGCGAGACGGTCCTCGCGCTGTACGAGGCCGCGCAGGCGGCGAAGCCGTCGATGGTGATCGTGGACGAGGCGTACATCGAGTTCAGCCACGGCGACTCGCTGCTGCCGCTCATCGAAGGTCGGCCGAATCTCGTCGTCTCCCGGACGATGTCGAAGGCCTTCGGCGCGGCCGGACTGCGCCTCGGCTACCTCGCCGCGCACCCGGCCGTCGTCGACGCCGTCCAGCTCGTACGACTGCCGTACCACCTGTCGGCCGTCACCCAGGCGACCGCGCTGGCCGCCCTGGAGCACACCGACACGCTGCTGAAGTACGTCGAGCAGTTGAAGGCGGAGCGGGACCGGCTGGTGAGCGAGCTGCGCGCGGCCGGTTACGAAGTCGTCGAGTCCGACGCGAACTTCGTGCAGTTCGGCCGGTTCGAGGACTCGCACACGGTCTGGCAGCAGATCCTCGACCGGGGCGTCCTGGTCCGGGACAACGGCGTACCCGGATGGCTGCGGGTGTCCGCCGGCACCCCCGAAGAGAACGACGCGTTCCTCGACGCGGTCCGTGAACTGGTGAGCTTTGTGGGGGGCACCCCCACACCCCCTAAGGAGCAGAGCGCATGAGCCGCGTTGGACGTGTGGAACGGGTGACGAAGGAGACGTCGGTGCTCGTCGAGATCGATCTCGACGGCAGCGGCAAGGTCGACGTGTCGACAGGCGTCGGCTTCTACGACCACATGCTCGACCAGCTCGGCCGGCACGGTCTGTTCGACCTGACCGTGAAGACCGAGGGCGACCTGCACATCGACTCGCACCACACCATCGAGGACAGTGCCCTCGCGCTCGGCGCCGCCTTCAAGCAGGCCCTCGGCGACAAGGTCGGGATCTACCGCTTCGGCAACTGCACGGTCCCGCTGGACGAGTCCCTCGCCCAGGTGACGGTGGACCTGAGCGGCCGCCCGTACCTCGTGCACACCGAGCCCGAGAAGATGGCGCCGATGATCGGCGAGTACGACACGACGATGACCCGGCACATCCTGGAGTCCTTCGTCGCCCAGGCGCAGATCGCACTGCACGTGCACGTGCCCTACGGACGCAACGCGCACCACATCGTCGAGTGCCAGTTCAAGGCGCTCGCGCGGGCCCTGCGCTACGCCTCCGAGCGCGACCCGCGCGCGGCCGGCATCCTCCCGTCCACGAAGGGCGCGCTGTAAAACCATGAACGGACTGTCGACCATCCTGATCGTCGTCGGCCTCTTCCTGGTCGGCGGCATCATCTCCTTCGCCAAGCAGCAGATGCCGAAGAGCCTCATCGTGCTGCTCTCCATCAGTGCCGGGATGTGCCTGCTCGCGGGCGTGCTGAGGTTGGAGGTGTGGAATTGAGCGCGGCTTCGAAGAAGGTCGTCGTCTTCGACTACGGCTTCGGGAACGTCCGCTCCGCCGAGCGTGCCCTCGCCCGTACCGGAGCCGACGTCGAGATCACACGTGACTTCGACACGGCCATGAACGCCGACGGCCTGCTCGTGCCGGGCGTCGGCGCCTTCGCCGCCTGTATGCAGGGCCTGAAGGAGGCGCGCGGCGACTGGATCGTCGACCGCCGGCTGTCGGGCGGCCGTCCGGTCATGGGCATCTGCGTCGGCATGCAGATCCTCTTCGCGCGCGGCATCGAGCACGGCGTGGAGACCGAGGGCCTCGACGAGTGGCCCGGCTCGGTCGAGCCGCTGCAGGCCGAGATCGTGCCCCACATGGGCTGGAACACCGTCGAGGCACCGGCCGACTCCGAGCTGTTCGCCGGCCTGGACGCGGACGCGCGCTTCTACTTCGTGCACTCCTACGCCGTTCACGACTGGTCCCTCGAAGTGCTCAACCCGGCGATGCGCGCCCCCAGGGTGACCTGGGCGACGCACGGCAAGCCGTTCGTGGCCGCCGTCGAGAACGGCGCCCTGTGGGCCACCCAGTTCCACCCCGAGAAGTCCGGCGACGCCGGAGCGCAGCTGCTCACCAACTGGATCGGAACCCTGTAGACCATGGCCAAGCTCGAACTCCTCCCCGCCGTCGACGTCCGCGACGGCCAGGCCGTCCGCCTCGTGCACGGCGAGTCCGGCACGGAGACCTCGTACGGCTCCCCTCTGGAGGCGGCCCTCGCCTGGCAGCGGTCGGGCGCCGAGTGGCTGCACCTGGTCGACCTGGACGCCGCGTTCGGCACGGGTGACAACCGCGCGCTGATCGCCGAGGTCGCGAAGGCGATGGACATCAAGGTGGAGCTGTCCGGCGGCATCCGCGACGACGACACCCTCGCCGCCGCCCTCGCCACCGGCTGCACCCGGGTGAACCTCGGCACGGCCGCCCTGGAGACTCCGGACTGGGTCGCCAAGGTCATCGCCGAGCACGGCGACAAGATCGCCGTCGGTCTCGACGTACGGGGCACCACGCTCCGCGGCCGCGGCTGGACCCGCGACGGCGGCGACCTCTTCGAGACGCTGGAGCGCCTCGACACGGAGGGCTGCGCGCGGTACGTCGTCACGGACATCGCCAAGGACGGCACCCTGCAGGGCCCCAACCTGGAGCTCCTGAAGAACGTCTGCGCGGCGACCGACCGCCCGGTCGTGGCGTCCGGCGGCGTGTCGTCCCTCGACGACCTCCGCGCCATCGCCGAGCTGGTACCCCTCGGTGTCGAGGGCTCCATCGTCGGGAAGGCCCTGTACGCGAAGGCGTTCACCCTGGAAGAGGCCTTGGAGGCGGTGGCCCAGTGAGTGAGGTACGTCGG
Organism: Streptomyces sp. NBC_00461; assembly: GCF_036013935.1. Classification (NCBI taxonomy): domain Bacteria; kingdom Bacillati; phylum Actinomycetota; class Actinomycetes; order Kitasatosporales; family Streptomycetaceae; genus Streptomyces; species Streptomyces sp. NBC_00461. The sequence goes on along the minus strand of NZ_CP107902.1, from coordinate 2,564,194 downwards.
GTGAGGACGGGTGCCCCCTGGGAGGACGCCTTCGGCTACTCCCGCGCGGTCGAGCTGCCGAACGGCCTGGTGCTGGTCTCCGGCTGCACGTCCATAGTGGACGGCGAGATCGCCGGAGGCGGCCCGTACGAGCAGGCGGTCAACGCCTTCACCGTCGCGCTGACGGCGCTCGGGCAAGTGGGCCTCGGCCGTGACGACGTGGTGCGCACGCGCATGTACATCACGCACGCCCGGGACGTGGAGGAGGTCGGGCGTGCTCACAAGGAGCTGTTCGACACCGTCCGGCCCGCTGCATCAATGATCATCGTCTCCGGTTTCGTGGACCCCAGCCTGGTCGTCGAGGTCGAGGTGGAGGCGTTCCGAGGGGGTTCCGCATGACCCTGGCGGTGCGAGTCATCCCCTGCCTGGACGTGGACAACGGCCGGGTCGTCAAGGGCGTCAACTTCCAGAACCTGCGCGACGCCGGCGACCCCGTCGAGATGGCCAAGGTGTACGACGCCGAGGGCGCCGACGAGCTGACGTTCCTGGACATCACCGCCTCGTCGGGCAACCGCGAGACGACGTACGACGTGGTGCGCCGCACCGCCGAGCAGGTGTTCATCCCACTGACCGTCGGCGGTGGTGTGCGCACCGCCGAGGACGTCGACAGGCTGCTGCGGGCCGGCGCCGACAAGGTCGGAGTCAACACCGCCGCGATCACCCGCCCGGAGCTGATCCGCGAGATCGCGGAGCGCTTCGGGCGGCAGGTGCTGGTCCTGTCGGTGGACGCGCGCAGGACCGGGAGCGGGTCCTTCGAGGTCACCACCCACGGCGGCCGCAAGGGCACCGGCATCGACGCCGTCGAGTGGGCCCACCGGGCCGCGGAGCTGGGCGCGGGCGAGATCCTGCTCAACTCGATGGACGCGGACGGCACGAAGGACGGCTACGACCTGGAGATGATCGCGGCGGTCCGCAGGCACGTGACCGTTCCGGTGATCGCCTCGGGAGGCGCCGGCAAGCTCGCGCACTTCCCGCCGGCCGTCGCGGCGGGCGCGGACGCGGTGCTGGCGGCGTCGGTGTTCCACTTCGGTGATCTGCGGATCGGGGAAGTGAAGCAGGAGCTGAAGGCCGCGGGACACCCCGTCCGCTGACATCGGCCTCGGAGACATCACCCTCGGAGAGACACCACTCCGGCAGAAACGAAAGAGAAGTTGCGCAAAATAGATTGCGCAACTTTTCTTTCGTTTCTAGCCTGGGGGGCATGCCTGAGAGGGACAGAGACCGCCGGATCACGGACGTGGGCACGCTCAAGGCCCTCGCCCACCCCCTGCGGGCGCAGCTGTACCGACTGCTGATCATCGCGCGGGCGGCGACCGCCTCACAGCTCGCCGAGCAGGTCGACGAGGCCGTCTCGCTCGTCAGCTACCACCTGCGCAAGCTGGCCGTGCACGGGCTCATCGAGGAGGCCGAGGCGCGCAGCGGGGACGGGCGGGAGCGATGGTGGCAGCCTGCCTCGGACGGCGTGAGCGTCCACGAAGAGGACTTCCGGGACGCGCCCGAGAAGGCCGCCGCGCACACCGCGGCCAGCCGCCTCTTCTTCGAGCAGCGCGCCGACATGTACCGACGCCACCTCGACGAGCGCGCCCACTGGGGCGACGCGTGGACGGCGGCGTCCGACTCCTCCGAGTGGCTGCTGCGGCTCACCCCGGACGAACTGGCCGAGCTGGCCAAGGAGATGAACGACCTCGTCCGCCGCTACGAGGAGCACGGCCGCGCCGCCGTGGCCGCGGGCGACACCGAGGGCCGCGAGAACGTCGCGGTGCACACGTACGGCTTCCCCTTCCGCGTCTGAGAGGACGGTCCGCCGTGACCACCACACTCGCGCCCCGGGGCGGCCTGGACGACCGGCCGGCCCATCGCGACCCCAACGTCCTGCGCTGGCTCGGCGCCTACGCGTCGTCGATGGCCGGCGACGGCGTCTACTACGTCGCCCTGTCCTGGGCCGCCGTGCAGGCCGGTTCCGCCACCCAGGCCGGTCTGGTGATGTCGGTCAGCGCGCTGCCGCGCGCGGTACTGATGCTGGGCGGGGGAGTGGTCGCCGACCGGTTCGGGCCGCGCCGTGTCGTCATCGGCAGCGACGCGGTGCGCTGCGCGTCCGTGCTCGCGGTGGCGGGGCTGCTGTTGCTCACCGGCCCGGGCCTGTGGCTGCTGGCCGTGCTCGCCCTGGTCTTCGGCACGGTGGACGCCGTGTTCGTACCCGCGGTGGGTGCGCTGCCCGCGCGCATCACCGAGCCGGGCCAGCTGGCCCGCGTCCAGGGCATGCGGGGTCTCGCGTACCGGTGCGCCGTCATCGTCGGCGCCCCGCTCGGCGGTCTCGGTGTGGCGGTGGGCGGGGCCGCGGCCGCGTTCGGGCTCGCCGGGCTGCTGATCGCGGTGTCCGTGCCGCTGCTGGTCTGCGTACGGATGCGGGAGCTGCCGGCGGACGACACGGTGGCCGGGCGGGACCGGACCGCCTGGGCCGACCTGCTGGCCGGGCTGCGGTACATCCGCCGCCACCGCGTCCTGGCCCCGTTGGTGCTGGCGATCGCCCTGGGGGACTTCGGGTTCGTCGGGCCGCTCAACGTGGGCCTGACCCTGCTCGCGGACGAGCGCGGCTGGGGGGCGTCCGGGATGGGCTGGGTGCTGGCCGGGTTCGGCGTGGGCGCGGGGCTCGTCTCGCTGCTGCTGGCCGTGCGGGGCCGGCTGCCGCACGCCGGACAGGTGTCCGGGTACGCGCTCCTGGCCGGGGCGGTCGCCATCGCCGCGCTGGCCTTCGTACCGACCCTCCTCGCGGCCGTGGCCGTCGCGCTCGCCGTCGGACTGCTCGCCGGGCTCAGCGGCGCCATGTGCGGTGCCCTCCTGCAGACCCAGGCCGACCCCGCCTTCCTCGGCCGCGTGACCGCCGTCTCCAGCCTGGTCAGCCTCGGACTGACCCCCCTCAGCATGCCGCTGTCCGCAGCCGCGATCGGCGCCTGGGGCACCGGCCCGGTCTTCGTCGTGAGCGCCGTGGTGTGTGGTCTGGGCGGCGTGGTCGCGCTGGGTGTACGGGACCTGCGACGCGCTGAGTTGCCGGGCTGATCTCGGGCGTTCGGTGGTGGCGGGCGGGCTTCCTTCGGTGGAGGCGGGCGGCCTTGATCGCGGCGGCTCGCGGGTGGTCGGGGCCGGCGTGGTGGGTGCCTGGGGTGTCCGGGACGTGTGGCGCGCCGAGGAGCCTGGTCGGGCTTCAGCTCTCGGCGCGCGTCACCTCGGTCGATCGCGAGCCGTCAGATGCCCAGCTGCTTGGCCTCGTGCAGCTTCGCGACCGCGTCCTTGTCGCCGTCCAGTTCCACCGTGGCGGCGCTCTGCCGGCCGTAGGAGAACAGGAGCAGTTCGGACGGCTCGCCGGTCACCGTCACCACCGGTGTCCCGCGGTGGGCGACCGCCGTCTGCCCGTCCGGGCGGCGCAGCACCAGGCCCGTCGGGGCGCTGCGGCCCATGAGGCGGGCCGAGCGCTCCAGGCGGGACCACAGGGTGTCCTGGAACACCTGGTCCAGCTCGCGCGGCGTCCAGTCCGGCTGCGCGCGGCGGACGTCCTCCGTGTGGACGTAGAACTCCACCGTGTTCGACATCTCGTCGACCTGCTTGAGCTGGAAGGGCGAGAAGCGCGGGGGACCCGTACGGATCAGCTGAATCAGCTCCTCGTAGGGCTTCGCGGTGAACTCGGCCATCACCCGCTCCAGGCGCGGCGCGAGCGGTTTGATCAGGATGCCGCCGGCGGCATCGGGGCGGCGCTCGCGCACCACCACGTGCGCGGCGAGATCACGGGTCTGCCAGTCCGTGCAGAGGGTCGGGGCGTCCGGGCCCTCGGCCTCCAACAGGTCGGCCAGGAGAAGTCGTTCACGCTTGGCGAAAGTCGACATGCCAGCCAGCCTACGACTGCCCAGGGGGTCCGCCCAGTGGACACCCCTCCGTCACTGTCAGTGGCGCGCGGCACAATGGCACCCATGAGCAGCACGCCCCGGCCCAGCAGCCTCGCCCCGGACCTCGCCGCGCGCCTCAAGCGCAGCGCCGACGGGCTAGTCCCAGCGATCGCCCAGCAGTACGACACCGGAGAGGTGCTCATGCTCGGCTGGATGGACGACGAGGCGCTGCACCGCACCCTCACCACCGGCCGCTGCACCTACTGGTCGCGCAGCCGCGGGGAGTACTGGGTCAAGGGCGACACCTCCGGCCACTTCCAGTGGGTCAAGTCCGTCGCGCTGGACTGCGACGCGGACACCGTGCTGGTCAAGGTCGACCAGGTGGGCGCCGCCTGCCACACAGGCGCGCGCACCTGTTTCGACGTCGACGTGCTCCTCAAGGACGCCGATTCCGGCGTACCGGCGCAGGATCAGTAAGGTCAGCCGCCATGGATCTCGAGACGTTCCGCAAGCTGGCCACCGACCGTCGTGTCATCCCGGTCACCCGCAAGCTCCTCGCCGACGGCGACACCCCGGTCGCGCTCTACCGCAAGCTCGCCGCCGAGCGCCCCGGCACCTTCCTGCTGGAGTCCGCGGAGAACGGCCGCACGGCGTTTCAGTGGTCCCGCTACTCCTTCGTGGGCGTGCGCTCCGCGGCCACCCTGACCGCGCAGGACGGCCAGGCCCACTGGGTCGGCACCCCGCCGGTCGGCGTTCCCGAGGACGGCGACCCGCTCGCCGCGCTGCGCGCCACCATCGAGGCCCTGCACACCCCGCACCAGGAGGGCCTGCCGCCCTTCACCGGCGGCATGGTCGGCTACCTCGGCTACGACATCGTGCGCCGCCTGGAGAAGATCGGCCCGGGGGAGCGGGACGACCTGAAGCTGCCCGAGCTGACCATGCTGCTCACCAGCGACCTCGCCGTCATGGACCACTGGGAGGGCTCGGTCCTGCTGATCGCCAACGCGATCAATCACAACGACCTCGACACGGGCGTCGACGAGGCCCACGCGGACGCCGTGGCCCGCCTGGACGCCATGGAGGCCGACCTCTCGCGTCCGGTCGCCCAGCCCCCGGCCGTCCTCCCGCCCTCGGAACTCCCCGAGTACACCGCGCTCTGGGGCGGCCCCGACTTCCAGGCGGCCGTCGAGGACGTCAAGGAGCGCATCCGCGCCGGGGAGGCCTTCCAGGTGGTCCCCTCCCAGCGCTTCGAAACACCGTGCACGGCAAGCGCGTTGGACGTCTACCGGGTCCTCAGGGCGACGAACCCCTCGCCGTACATGTACCTGTTCCGCTTCGACGGCTTCGACGTCGTGGGCTCGTCCCCCGAGGCCCTGGTGAAGGTCGAGGACGGACAGGCGATGGTCCACCCCATCGCCGGCACCCGGCATCGCGGGGCCACCCCGCAGGAGGACCAGGCCCTCGCCGACGAACTGCTCGCCGACCCGAAAGAGCGCGCCGAGCACCTCATGCTGGTCGACCTCGGCCGCAACGACCTCGGACGGGTCTGCGAGCCAGGTTCGGTGGAGGTCGTCGACTTCATGTCCGTCGAGCGGTACTCGCACGTGATGCACATCGTCTCGACGGTCACCGGCAAGGTCGCCGCCGGCCGCACGGCCTTCGACGTCCTGACGGCCTGCTTCCCGGCCGGCACCCTCTCCGGCGCCCCCAAGCCGCGAGCGATGCAGATCATCGACGAACTCGAGCCGTCCCGGCGCGGGTTGTACGGCGGCTGCGTCGGCTACCTCGACTTCGCCGGCGACTCCGACACCGCCATCGCCATCCGCACGGCCCTGCTCCGGGACGGCACGGCATACGTCCAGGCGGGCGCCGGCATCGTCGCCGACTCCGACCCGGTCGCCGAGGACCAGGAGTGCCGCAACAAGGCGGCGGCGGTCCTGCGCGCGGTCCACACCGCGAACAGACTGGGCGAATAGGGCACATTCCCGCGCAGTGGGGTGCTTCTCACGTGAACCCCGGGTGACGGTTCACCCGGGGTTCGGGCGATAGTGGAGTACGTGACTGCTGCTCCTCACCCCCGTTCCGAAGCCGACGGCCCCTCCCGGGCCGGCCGCCGGAGTCTCGCCCTTGCCCTGCTGTGCGGTGCGCTCGGCGCGGCCGTGGCGCTGCTGGCCACCCGTCAGCGCTGGTCCGAGGGGACCGCGACGGTGGCCGGCGCGCCCTTCTCCCTGGCCGCCAAGGGCAGCGACGTCACCGGCGTCCCCGCGGCGCTCGCCATAGTGGGCCTCGCCGCGCTCGTCGCCGTCTTCGCCGTCCGCAGGGCCGGACGACTGCTGGTCTCGGCCCTGCTCGCGCTCTCCGGCGCCGGTACCGTCGCCGCCGCCCTGCTGGGCGTCTCCGACAGTTCCGCGCTGGACGAGAAGGCCGCGCAGGCCGCGGGCGACACCTCGGCCACCGTGCACGCCCTGAGCCACACCGCCTGGCCGTACGTCGCGGCCGCGGGCGGCGCCCTGCTCCTCGTCGCCGGCCTGCTCGCCCTGCGCTACGGCCGCCAGTGGCCCGCGATGTCCGGCCGCTACGAACGCGGAGGCGCCCCCAAAACCCGCCGCAGGGCCGCGGCCGTCGACCCCGACCGCCCCGAGGACATCTGGAAGGCACTCGACCGCGGCGAGGACCCCACCAGCGCGTAGGTACCACCTCTAGGGGCGCCGACGCGCGAGGGGCGACCCCCGAGCAGCGCACGCGTACGCGTGCGGGACAATGTCCGTTGAGCGTCCGGCTCACACACGTACACAGCAACGAGGAGCAAGTCATGGCGGGCAGCAGCCACGGTCACACCCCGGCCGCCTGGACCGGTGTCACGATCGCCTTCATCGGTTTCTGCGTCTCGGGTGCCTTCATGGTGATGGCCGAGCCCGTGGGCTTCTGGGCCGGCATGGCGATCGTGGTCGTCGGCGGCATCGTCGGCTGGATCATGAGCGCGATGGGCCTCGGCCAGGAGAAGGACGCGCACGAGACGTTCCAGGACGCGCTGGCGCAGAGCCAGGCGGCGCACGCCAAGAGCTGAGCGCGTACGACTGATGAGGGGCGATCCGGTGGCCGGATCGCCCCTCACGCGTGCGTGGCGTGCGATCGGGGGGACAATGCGAGGTGTGAACGCCGAGGGCCAGCCTGTGACGCCGTCCGGCGTCCCTTCGACGGTGGCGGCGAGACTGGCCGTCCCCGCCGGGGTGCTCGCGGCCGTCGCCGGGGCCTTCGCCTACGTGGGCACCGTGGACCCCAACCAGCCCGGCCACTACCCCGTCTGCCCGCTCTACCGGTTCACCGGCGTCTACTGCCCCGGCTGCGGCGGCCTGCGCAGCGCCTACTCGTTCGTCCACGGGGACTTCCTGGCCGCACTCCAGGACAACGCCCTGGCCGTGATCGGCTATCTGGGCGTCGCCGCGCTGTGGACCGTATGGGTGGTGCGCTCGGTGCGCGGACGGCCGCTGCGCCTCGACCTCGGGCGGGTGCACCTGTGGACGCTGGGGACGTTGCTGCTGGTCTTCACGGTTGTCCGGAACTCGCCGTTCGGTGGCTGGCTGCATCCTTGATCAATGGGTGAAAGTCCAGGTAGAGGGAGTGGCGTCAACCGGATGTGAGGCCTAAGCCTTCCTCCGGATACCATCGCAGTGACCATCGGTTTTAACCGAAGGTCAACCGCTTGAACAGTCAACCGTCTGGAAGGGGGCCGCTCGCGTGAGTGTGCTCGACGAGATCATCGACGGAGTCCGTGCCGACCTCGCGGAGCGGCAGGCGCGCGTCAGCCTCGACGAGCTCAAGGAGCGCGCGGCGAAGGCTCCCGCCGCCAAGGACGGACTGGCCGCACTGCGCGGCGACGGCGTCAAGGTCATCTGCGAGGTCAAGCGTTCCAGCCCCTCCAAGGGCGCGCTGGCCGCGATCGCCGACCCGGCCGGACTCGCCGCGGACTACGAGGCGGGCGGCGCGGCCGTCATCTCCGTCCTCACCGAGGAGCGCCGCTTCGGCGGCTCGCTGGCCGACCTGGAGGCGGTGCGCGCGCGGGTCGACATCCCGGTCCTGCGCAAGGACTTCATCGTCACCTCGTACCAGCTGTGGGAGGCCCGGGCGTACGGCGCCGACCTCGTGCTGCTCATCGTCGCCGCCCTCGACCAGCCGGCCCTGGAGTCACTGATCGAGCGTGCCGTCTCCATCGGCCTCACCCCGCTCGTCGAGGTCCACGACGAGGACGAGGTCGAGCGCGCGGTCGACGCGGGCGCGAAGGTGATCGGCATCAACGCACGCAACCTCAAGACCCTGGAGGTCGACCGGGGCACCTTCGAGCGCGTCGCCCCCGAGATCCCCGCACACATCGTCAAGATCGCCGAGTCCGGCGTCCGCGGCCCGCACGACCTCATCGCCTACGCCAACGCCGGCGCGGACGCGGTCCTGGTCGGCGAGTCCCTGGTCACCGGCCGCGACCCCAGGTCGGCGGTGTCGGACCTGGTGGCAGCGGCCGAGCACCCCGCACTCCGGCACGGCCGCAGCTGATCACCCGCTAGGCTTACCCCGATGACCCTCACCATGACGACCGTGGACCGGTACGCCCGCCTCGCGCGCGGCTGCCGCCCCCGTGGCTGCCGCGCCCCGGCACGCCGCGTACACGGTCGTAGGGTCAGGTACGTCATCGGAGACGAACCGGGGCAGGTAAACGGCCGCCGATGGCAGCGCGCCCTTTAGGGGCGCGGGGAACTGCGCGACAAGCCACAGACGGCCTTTCGCCGTCTAACGAGCCCCGCCCCCACGGCGATTAGGTATTTCCCAAACTCACCGTGAGGTTCAGTCATGCCCAGCGAGTTCTTCATCCCCGACCCCGAGGGTCAAGTCCCCAGTCCCGAAGGCTACTTCGGGGCGTACGGCGGCAAGTTCATCCCGGAGGCCCTCGTCGCCGCCGTGGACGAGGTCGCCGTCGAGTACGACAAGGCCAAGCACGATCCCGAGTTCGCCCGCGAACTCGACGACCTGCTGGTCCACTACACCGGCCGCCCCAGCTCCCTGACCGAGGTGCCGAGGTTCGCCGAGCACGCCGGCGGCGCCCGGATCTTCCTGAAGCGGGAAGACCTCAACCACACCGGCTCCCACAAGATCAACAACGTGCTCGGCCAGGCGCTGCTCACCAGGCGCATGGGCAAGACCCGCGTGATCGCCGAGACCGGCGCCGGCCAGCACGGCGTCGCCACCGCGACCGCCTGTGCCCTCTTCGGCCTTGAGTGCACGATCTACATGGGCGAGATCGACACCCAGCGCCAGGCCCTGAACGTGGCCCGCATGCGCATGCTCGGCGCCGAGGTCATCGCCGTGAAGTCCGGCAGCCGTACGCTCAAGGACGCCATCAACGAGGCCTTCCGCGACTGGGTCGCCAACGTCGACCGCACCCACTACCTCTTCGGTACGGTCGCCGGCCCGCACCCCTTCCCGGCCATGGTCCGCGACTTCCACCGCGTCATCGGCGTGGAGGCCAGGCGCCAGATCCTGGAGCGCGCCGGCCGCCTCCCGGACGCCGCGGTCGCCTGCGTCGGCGGCGGTTCGAACGCCATCGGCCTCTTCCACGCGTTCATCCCGGACGCCGACGTACGCCTCATCGGCTGCGAGCCCGCCGGTCACGGCGTCGAGACCGGCGAGCACGCGGCCACGCTGACCGCGGGCGAGCCCGGCATCCTGCACGGCTCCCGGTCCTACGTCCTCCAGGACGACGAGGGCCAGATCACCGAGCCGTACTCGATCTCGGCCGGTCTGGACTACCCGGGCATCGGCCCGGAGCACTCCTACCTCAAGGACAGCGGCCGCGGCGAGTACCGCGCGGTCACCGACGACGCGGCGATGCAGGCCCTGCGCCTGCTCTCGCGCACCGAGGGCATCATCCCGGCGATCGAGAGCGCACACGCCCTGGCGGGTGCGCTGGAGGTCGGCAGGGAGCTGGGCAAGGACGGCCTCATCGTCGTCAACCTGTCCGGCCGCGGCGACAAGGACATGGACACGGCCGCTCGTTACTTCGGCCTGTACGACACCGACGCCGAGGTCGCGGCCGACGCCGCCGACCTCGCCGAGATCGAGGGGGACGCCAAGTGAGCGGGAACATCCAGCTGCTGACGGACACCCTCGCCGGTGCCAGGGCCGAGGGGCGCTCCGCCCTCATCGCCTACCTCCCGGCCGGGTTCCCGACCGTGGACGGCGGCATCGAGGCGATCAAGGCCGTCCTCGACGGCGGGGCGGACGTCGTGGAGGTCGGTCTGCCGCACAGTGACCCCGTCCTCGACGGCCCGGTCATCCAGACCGCCGACGACATCGCGCTGCGCGGCGGCGTCAAGATCGCGCACGTCATGCGCACGGTCAAGGAGGCCTACGAGGCCACCGGCAAGCCGATCCTCGTCATGACGTACTGGAACCCCATCGACCGCTACGGCGTCGAGCGCTTCACGGCCGAACTCGCCGAGGCGGGCGGCGCGGGCTGCATCCTGCCCGACCTGCCGGTGCAGGAGTCGGCGCTGTGGAGGGAGCACGCCGTCAAGCACGGCCTCGCCACGGTCTTCGTGGTCGCGCCCAGCAGCCAGGACGCACGACTCGCCCAGATCACCGCGGCGGGCAGCGGCTTCGTGTACGCCGCCTCGCTGATGGGCGTCACCGGTACCCGCGAGTCGGTGGGCGCGCAGGCGCAGGACCTGGTGGAGCGCACCAGGGCCGCCGGCGCGGACCTGCCCGTGTGCGTCGGTCTCGGTGTCTCCGATGCCAGGCAGGCCGCCGAGGTCGCGGGCTTCGCCGACGGCGTGATCGTCGGCTCGGCCTTCGTGAAGCGGATGCTGGACGCGCCGGACGACGCGGCCGGCGTCGAGGCCGTCCGCGCGCTCGCCGGTGAGCTCGCCAAGGGCGTGCGCGGGCAGGCGTAGCCGGGCAGTTGATGTCACCCGGATCCTCCGAACGGGTGGATCTGGAACCGGGGAGGCGCAATGCGCCTCCCCGGTTCGTTCTGGGGGTGTGAGCGAGAAGAACCGTGAGGGAAAGCGCACCGCCCGGGATCGGCTGGCGGTCGAGCGTGAGAAGCAGAAGACCGCGGACAAGCGACGGCGGACGCTGATCATCGGTACGAGCGTCGTCTGCGTGCTGGGACTCGCCGCGGTGATCGGCGTGCTCGCCGCGAACGCGGGCAAGGACGACAAGGCGTCGGGCCCGGCCGTGGCGCCCTCCGGGGCGCAGGGCAAGGACGGCCTCGCGATTCCGGTGGGCAAGGACGGCGCCAAGTCGACGCTCACGGTCTGGGAGGACTTCCGCTGCCCTGCCTGCCAGGCCTTCGAGGCGGCGTATCGGCCGACGATCCACGAGCTGACCGACTCCGGCCTGCTCAGAGCCGAGTACCACCTGGTCAGGCTGATCGACGGCAACCTCGGCGGCACCGGCTCCCTCCGCGCGGGCAATGCCGCCGCCTGCGCGCAGGACGCCGGAAAGTTCTCCGCCTACCACGACGTGCTCTACGACAACCAGCCCAAGGAGACCGTCGACACCTTCGGCAACAACGGCAAGCTGATCGAGCTGGCGGGCAAGGTCAAGGGCCTCGACACGGCCGCCTTCCGCCAGTGCGTCAACGAAGGCAAGCACGACAGCTGGGTCGACAAGTCGAACGCCGCCTTCAAGTCCGGCGGATTCTCCGGGACGCCGACCGTGCTGCTCGGGGGCAAGAACATCTACCAGGACCAGACGATGACACCGGCCAAGCTGAAGCAGATGGTGCAGGAGGCGAACAAGGGGTAAGGCGGTTTCACACCCGCCCGTTATGGACCCGTAGCCGGGCTGCCTGCCGTCGGCCCGGTCCGGCACGGTAGCGTCGACCCTGCCATGGAAGAACTTGCCTACATTCCGAGCCCGTCGCACGGGGTGCTGTATCTCGGCCCCATTCCGCTGCGCGGCTACGCGTTCTGCATCATCATCGGCGTCTTCGTCGCGGTCTGGCTCGCCAACAAGCGCTGGATCGCCCGCGGCGGGCGGGCCGGCACGGTGGCCGACATCGCGGTCTGGGCGGTGCCGTTCGGCCTCGTCGGTGGCCGGCTCTACCACGTGATCACGGACTACGAGCTGTACTTCAGCGAGGGCCGTGACTGGGTGGACGCCTTCAAGGTGTGGCAGGGCGGTCTCGGCATCTGGGGCGCGATCGCGCTCGGTGCGCTGGGCGCCTGGATCGGCTGCCGCCGCCGGGGCATCCCGCTGCCCGCCTACGCCGACGCCGTCGCACCCGGCATCGCCTTCGCCCAGGCGATCGGCCGCTGGGGCAACTGGTTCAACCAGGAGCTGTACGGCAAGGAGACGAACGTCCCCTGGGCGCTGCACATCACGTCCTCGGCGGACGGCCGAGTGCCCGGGTACTACCACCCGACGTTCCTCTACGAGTCCCTGTGGTGCGTCGGCGTCGCCCTGCTGGTCATCTGGGCCGACCGCCGCTTCAAGCTGGGACACGGGCGGGCCTTCGCGCTGTACGTCGCCGCGTACTGCGTGGGCCGGGCGTGGATCGAGTACATGCGTGTCGACGACGCCCACCACATCCTGGGTCTGCGGCTGAACGACTGGACCGCGCTGATCGTGTTCCTGCTCGCAGTGGTGTACATCGTGGTGTCGTCGAAGAAGCGGCCGGGCCGGGAGACCGAGGTCGAGCCGGCTGCCGCGGAGGACGAGTCCGACGGTGAGGCCGTCGAGAAGGACGAGGCGGACTCTTCGGAGCCGAAGACGGGCGTGAAGAACTCCGCCGACGACGTCGAAGAACCCGATGACGCCGAGGAAGAGACGAAGGACGGCGCCGAGTCGGCCAAGAAGAGCTGACCGGTTGGCCGTTGGTCGATCATCACAGCTGAGGGCGCCCGCGGTTTTCGCGGGCGCCCTCAGCTGTGGTTGCGGCGGGAGAGGGACAGCGTGCGTTGCGCTGCCGCCACCACCGCCGCGTCGATGAACCGTCCGTCCGGAAGGGCCTGCGCGCCCTGCTGCGCCGTCGCCGCCTTGACGATCGTCTCGGCCTCCTCGACCTCTCTCGCCGTGGGCAGATAGGCCCGTTCGATGATGGGGAGCTGGCGCGGATGGATGGCCGCGCGGCCGAGGAAGCCGAGGGCGCGGCCGCGGGCGCAGGAGGACGCCAGGCCCTCCAGGTCGCGGATGTCCGGGTGGACCGACTGGGGGGACGGGGGCAGGCCCGCCGCCCGTGCGGCGCCGACGACGCGGGAGCGGGACCAGTCGAGGCCCGCGTCCTCGCGTACGCCCAGGTCGGCCCGTAGGTCCGATTCGCCGAGGGCGATGCCGCGGAGGCAGGGGTGGGCGGACGCGATGGCGTAGGCGTGCTCGACGGCCAGTGCGGATTCCAGGAGCGCGTACAGGGCGGGGGCGCCTCCGGCTGCCGGAGCGGACCGTTCCGCGGTGCGGATGATCTGCTCAGGCGTCGTCACCTTCGGCAGCCGCAGACCCGCGAGCCCGGGCAGCGCGGCCACCGCCTCCAGGTCCCACGGAGCCAGCGGCCCGTCCAGGGCGTTCACACGGACGTGGACCGGGACCGGCTGCGGGTGGGAGAGGAGTTCGGCGGTGGCCGCGCGGGCGTACTCCTTGCGGTCCGGGGCGACCGCGTCCTCCAGGTCGATCACGACGACGTCGGCGCCGGCCGCCAGCGCCTTGGCGACGACATACGGGCGGTCGCCGGGGGCGTAGAGCCAGGTGAGCGGGGGCGTGGTCATACGGCGCCCTCCTCGCGCAGGGCCGTCAGCTCAGCCGGGGTCAGGCCGAGTGCGGTCAGGATCCGGTCCGTGTCCGCACCGTGCGGGCGGCCTGCCCAGCGGATCGCTCCGGGGGTGGCGGAGAGCCGGAAGAGGACGTTCTGCATGCGCAGGGGGCCCAGGTCGGGGTCGTCGACGGTCGTGATCGTGTCCAGGGCCGCGTACTGGGGGTCCGTCATCACGTCCCGTACGTCCTGGATCGGGGCCACCGCCGCCTCCGCCTTCTCGAAGGCGGCCAGGACTTCGGTGCGGGTGCGCTCGGCGATCCAGGTGCCGACCGCCTCGTCCAGGACGTCGGCGTGCCGGGCGCGGTCGGCGCCCGTCGCGAACCACGGTTCGTCGATCAGCTCCGGGCGGCCCACCAGGTGCATCACGCGTTCCGCGATCGACTGCGCGGAGGTCGAGACGGCGACCCAGGCGCCGTCGGCGGTGAGGTAGGTGCCGCGCGGGGCGTTGTTCTGGGAGCGGTTGCCCGTGCGCGGCTGGACGTGGCCGAGCTGGTCGTACCAGATCGGCTGGGGGCCGAGGGCGGTCAGGATCGGCTCGATGATCGCCATGTCGACGACCTGGCCCTCTCCGGTGCGGTCCCGGGCGGCGAGCGCGGTCATGACGGCGTACGCCGTGGCCAGGCCCGCGATGGAGTCGGCGAGGCCGAAGGGCGGGAGCGTCGGGGGTGCGTCCGGTTCGCCGGTGATCGCAGCGAAGCCGCTCATCGCCTCGGCCAGGGTGCCGAAGCCGGGGCGGTGCGCGTAGGGGCCGAACTGGCCGAAGGCGGTGACCCGGGTGAGGACCAGACGGGGGTTGGCCGCGGACAGCTCGGCCCAGCTCAGGTCCCACTTCTCCAGCGTGCCGGGGCGGAAGTTCTCGATGACGACGTCGGCGGTGGCCGCGAGGCGCAGGAGGGTGGCGCGGCCGCCCGGCTTGGAGAGGTCGAGGGTGATGGTCTGCTTGTTGCGGCCGAGGAGCTTCCACCAGAGGCCGACGCCGTCCTTCGACGGGCCGTGGCCGCGGGAGGGGTCCGGCTTGGCCGGGTGTTCCACCTTGATGACCTCGGCGCCGAAGTCGCCGAGCATCGTGGCGGCGAGCGGCCCGGCGAAGAGGGTGGCGAGGTCGAGGACGCGCAGGCCGGTGAGCGGGGCTTGGTTCATGACGTGAACCGCGTCTCGATCTCGGGGCGGTACGGCATCGACGCCGACGCTCCAGGGCGCTGCACGGAGAGTGCCGCGGCCGCTCCCGCCCAGGCCAGTGCCTCGGCCATCGGCCGCCCCTCGCCGAGGGCCACGGCGAGCGCGCCGACGAACGTGTCGCCCGCACCTGTCGAGTCCACGGCCGTGACCCGGGGCGCCGGGACGGTGAGCGGGTCGCTGCCTCGGGCCGCGTAGAGGCTGCCCGCCGAGCCGAGGGTGACGACCACCTCCGGCACCTGGTCGAGCAGGGACGCGGCCGCGCCGCGCGGGTCGGTGAGACCGGTCAGCGTCGCTGCCTCGTGCTCGTTGGGCACCAACAGGTCGGTGGCGGCCATGAGTTCGGGCGGCAGCGGCCGGGCGGGGGCCGGGGTGAGGATCGTACGGACGCCGTGGGCGCGGGCGGTGCGCGCGCCCGCCACCACCGCGGCCATGGGGATCTCCAGTTGGAGGAGCAGGGCGTCGGCGGAGGCGATGAGGCCTTCGTCGCCGGGGACGAGGTGGTCGACGGTGCCGTTGGCGCCGGGGATCACGACGATGGCGTTGCCGCCTTCGTCGTCCACGACGATGTGGGCGGTGCCGGAGTGTGCCTCGACGGTGCGGAGGTGGTCCGTGCCGACGCCCGAGTGGTCGAGCGTGGAGCGCAGGCGGGTGCCGAAGGCGTCGTTTCCGACCGCGCCGATCATCGAGACGGTGGCGCCCGCGCGGGCCGCGGCGATCGCCTGGTTGGCGCCCTTGCCGCCGGGGACCGTACGGAACTCCCGTCCCGTGACGGTCTCGCCGAGCTGCGGGGCCTTCTCGACGTAGGCGACGAGGTCCATGTTCGTGCTGCCCAGTACGACGATGTGGGTCATGGTCGGGATGCCTCCCGGTGGGTGAGATGGGCCAGGGCGTCGAAGCCGATGCCGTTGAAGTCGCCGACGGAGGTGGTCAGCCGGTTTTTCAAGGGGGTTGTCCAGCGGTCGGGGAGGGCGGAGGGGGAGCCGGCGAGGAGGGCGGCGATGCCGCCGGCGGTGGCGCCGTTGGAGTCGGTGTCCCAGCCCCCGGACACGGCACGGCAGATGGAGCCGGGGAAGTCGCCGTCCGCGTGGGTGAGGGCGGCGGCGATGAGGGCGGTGTTGGGGACGGCGTGGACCCAGTGGTGGGTGGCGGCATGGGCGGTGTGGAGTTCGTCGACGACGGTGTCGAAGTCGGTGTGTTCCTCGGCGAGGCGGACGGCGTGACGAACGGCCCTGGCCAGGCGGGAGCCGGGCGGGATCACCGTCAGGCCGGTGCGGAGGCAGCCGTGGACGTCCTGGTCACCGGTCGCCGCGGCGGCGATGGTGGCGGCCGTGAACATCGCCGCGTAGACGCCGTTCGCGGTGTGGGTGAGGGTGGCGTCCCGGTGGGCCTGCTGTGCCGCGGCCGCCGGGTCGCCGGGGTTGGTCCAGCCGTGGACGTCGGCACGGATGAGGGCGCCGATCCATTCGCGGAACGGGTTGCGGTGACGTGCCGTGCGCGGCGGTTCCAGGCCGAGGAGGAGATTGCGGTAGGCGACGCGTTCGGCGGTGAACGTGCGGCCCGCCGGGAGTTCGGACAGCCACAGCTCCGCCACGTCGGTCGTGGTGAACCCTCTGCCATGACGCTGGAGCAGCAGCAGGTTGAGGAGGGGGTAGTTGAGGTCGTCGTCCTCGGGCATGCCGTCGATGTTCTCCGCGAGGGAGGTCGTCGCGGAGCGGCGGTTCCAGGGGTATCGGGAGGCGAGGTCCTCGGGGACTCCGCGGGCTGTGAAGTAGGTGTGCAAAGGCCAGTTGCCGGTGGACCGGGCCAGTTCGCGGATGCCCTCCAGGGGGAGTTTCTCCACGGGTTTGCCCAGGAGGCATCCCGCGGCGCGGCCGAGCCAGGCGGCTTCGAGGCGGGACGGTGAAGGGGGCGCTGTCGAAGTGGGGGTGGCGGTAGGCCAGTTGGGGCACAGGGCCTTGATCTTCCGCAGATCCGTAGGCTCACATTCTTCCAAGGAGCTTGGCAGGTCCCCCAGTTCGTCCAGCAGGTCCTTCGCGAGCAGCCGAAGGTAGCGCGTGGCCGGTTCCGGGGACGCGCCCGCCCGCAGGGGGGCCTGCATGCCGCCCGCGGCTCTCCATCTCGCCGCGATCGCCGACGGCTCGCGGCCGTCCAGGGCCGCCTGTCTCAGCTCGTGGCCGATCAGGTCCTCGGGCTGCACCCAGGTCAGCCGGAGCATCTCGGACCCCCGATCTCGGTGAACGCCGCCTCGTGGGCCCTGCGGCGCTGGACGTCCCGTTCGAAGATCTCCCGGGTCACCCGTGCAAGCGTCGTCGCCGGCTCCCACAGATCCAGACGGCTCGCCTCCGCCACCGTCTTCGACCAGTCCTCGGGGATCTGGGAACCCAGAGCCCCGGCGAGCGCGCCCGCCATCGTCGCGATCGAGTCGCAGTCGCGGCCGTAGTTCACCGAGCCCAGGACCGCGTGCCGGTACTCGCCGCGAGACACCACCAACATGCCCAGGGCGACGGGGAGTTCCTCGATCGAATGGAGGCGGGACGGGCGGCGGGCCCCGAGGGAGGGGGAGCGGTAGTCCGGGCCCACCGTGTCGTACGGGGTCACCGCCTCGCGGAGGGGAATCAGCGCGGACTCGAAGTCCGAGTGGCGCAAGGCCACTTCGCAGACCCGCTCGATCGCCGTGCGGGTGCCGTCCTTCGCCAGGGACAGTGCGGCGGTGACGACCGAGTCGGGTGTCGCTCCGGGGGCCGCCGCCGCTGCCACCGCGGCCGCGAAGACGCCCGCCGCCTCGCGGCCGTACGACGACTGGTGGGCGCCCGCGATGTCGATCGCCTCGGCGTAGGCGGCCGTCGGGGCGGCCGCGTTCACCAGGCCGACCGGGGCCATGTACATCGCCGCACCGCAGTTGACGATGTTGCCGACACCCGCCTCGCGCGGGTCGACATGGCCGTAGTGGAGACGCGCCACCAGCCATTTCTCCGCGAGGAAGACACGGTGCAGGGGGATGGTCTCCGTCTCCAGCTCCGGGATCCAGCGCGGTTTCGTCATCAGGTCCGGGACCAGGTGCTCCGCGATCGCGTACGCGTCCAGGTGGTCGCGGACCTGCGCGTACACCCGGACCAGCGCATGCGTCAGCAAGGTGTCGTCGGTGACGTGGCCGTCGCCCTTGTGGTACGGCGCGATGGGGCGCGCCGTGCGCCAGTCGTCGCCGTTCCAGGGGCCGACGATGCCGTGCACGCGGCCGCCGTGGCGCTGCAGGATCTGGTCGGGGGAGTAGCCCTCGACGGGGCCGCCGAGCGCGTCGCCCACCGCCGCGCCCACGAGCGCTCCGGTGATCCGGTCATCGAGGCTGTTTTCTGCCTGTTTAGGCGTCATGTCCGAATCATCCTCCTGGTGGGGTCGGTTGCGTGGCTTCCAGGAGTTCGGCGAGTTCCACCAGGTCGGTGCCGGTGAGGCGGGGGAGCGCGCAGCCGGAGAGGGTACGGCAGGCCTCCCGCCAGGACGGTGGGATCGAGTCGCCGCCGCCCAGCGCGCCGGTCAGGGCGCCCGCGAGCGCCGGGGCCGAGTCGGCGACGCGGGACAGACAGGCCGCGGCCGGTACCGCTTCCGCGATCCTTCCGCCCGAGGCGGTGGCCAGGGCGAGGGCGACCGGGACGGTTTCGGCGGCGGCGATGCCGTAGCTGTAGACGTGGTCGACGATCTGGTGTTCCAGGAGAGGGATCAGTGTGAAGGCCGTCTCGGCGTCGGCGGCCAGCTTGAGCGCGTGGCGGGCGTTGCGGCCGATCTCCGTGGCCTCGGGGAGTTCGGTCAGGGCCGCTGCCACGCAGGTCCCGACGTCCTCGCCGGCCAGTGCCAGCGCCAGTGCCGCCGCCATCGCCCGGGCGCCGCGCACTCCGTCGCCGTCCTGGGTGTAGCGGGCGTCGAACTCGGCGAGGTCGGCGGCGAGTCGGGGGGCGCCGGGGTGGGCCACGGCGAGCACACAGGCCCGTACGCAGGCCGCGTCGTCGAAGTAGTGGGGGTTGTCGTGGCCGGTGGCGGGCGGGCGCAGGCCGGTGGCGAGGTTGCCGAGGCCGGCGCGGACGGAGATACGGGCGCGCAGGGGGAGGACGGCGGACTCGACCTCGGGTGCGCGGTTCGCCGCGGCGGCGACCTCGCTGGCCACGGCGTTCCAGGTGAGGTCGATGGCGGCGCGGGCGCGGCGTTGCCGGCTCAGGTCGCCGAGGACGGTGTCGTCTCCGGCCCGCAGGAGGGCCTCCGCGGCGAAGGCCGCCCACTCGGCGTCGTCCGAGGGGCCGAGCCGGAGCGGCTCGGGGGACTGGTTCAGGGCGATGGGGACGGGGAGGGTGGTGGTGGCGTTCTGCTCGGCGAAGGTGTCGAGTTCGCGGGTGAGGCGGCGGGTCCACTCGGGCATACGGGCGGCTCGGTGGCGGGCGGCGGGCCAGCCGGCGGCGTCGCCGGCGGCGAGGCCGAGCAGGAGGCCCTCGATGCGGCGGGCCTGCGGCGGCGGCGTGGCGCGAACGGCCTCGGCTGCGCCTTCGGCATTTTCGTTCCCACCCGCACCACCCGTGCGACATTCGTCGTCGGGTGCGGGTGGCCCCTGTGGGGGGTTCTCGACGTCGGCGGCTGCGGGTGGCTCTTGTGGGGGGTTCTCGACGTCGGCGGCTGCGGCTTCCCCTTGTCGGGGGTTCTCGGTGTCGGCGGCTGCGGGTGGCCCCTGTGGTGCGTGCTCGACCTCGGTGGTCATGGGGTCGTTCGGCTTCGTCATGGCCGTGCCGGTCGATGTCCCCTCGTTCAACGGACCCGGCGGTCTCACGGGCGGGCCTCCGCCCCGCCGTTCGCGGCGAGGGTGAGGGCGGTCGGGTCCGGTAGTTCCCGTACGGCCGTCTCCGCGTCGCGTTTCTCGGGCTCGCCCGTCACCAGCAGGTCCGCGACCTCCAGTACGTGATGGCCTGCCATCGCCGGCAGGCAGCTGCCCCGTGCCGGGCCGATCGCCGTCGCCCACTCCGCCGGGATCGCGGAGACTCCTTGCGTCGCGCCCGCCAGAGCGCCCGCCACCGCGGCCGTCGTGTCGGCGTCCCGGCCCATGTTCACCGCGGTGAGGACGGCCTGCCTGAAGTCGCCGTCGGCCGCCGCGTACGCCCCGAAGGCCAGCGCGACCGCCTCCGGAGCGAGGTCGGTCCACGGGTAGCCGCCGATGACGACCGCCGAGCGGACCGCTCGTTCGCCGCGGTGGGCCACCGTCACGGCCCGGCGCAGCGAGCGGGCCGTCCACGAGTCGTCCGGGATCACGGCCAGCGCGGAGGCCACGACCGCGATCGGCGGCGCCCCCGCCATCGCCGCCGCCACCCCCGCGGCGACCGCCTGGCCGCCGTAGATGCCCTCGCCGTCGTGGCTCACCGAACCGTCGACGGCCGCGAGCCGGGCCGCCTCGGCGGGGCGGCCCGCGGCGAAGACGCCGAAGGGGGCCGCGCGCATGGCCAGGCCGTCGCTCCAGGCGTGGCGGTGCTGGGCGGAGATGGGGACGGCGAGGCCGCGGCGGAGGTTCTCCAGGGTGCCGCGTTCGCTGAAGCCGGCCCCCCGGAACGGGCCCTCCGCGCGGTCCGCGATCCACTCGTGCCAGGCCGCCTCCACATGGGCCGGGGTGAGGGCGGATCCGTGCCGGGCCAGCAGCAGACCGGAGAAGATCGCGTACTCCGTGTCGTCCGTGCCGGCCGGCTGGTCGGTCACGTAGCCCGTGATGCGGCCCCAGCGGGCGCGGATCTCGGACGGCTTCATGTTCTCCGCGGGGGCGCCGAGGGCGTCCCCGACGGCCAGGCCGAGCAGTGCACCGCGGGCCCGCTCGCGGAGGTCGGCGGCGTTCCCGGGTGACGGGACAGAAGGAATGCAGGCGATCGATGCCATACGCGGCTTCTCCTCCGAGGGTTCCGGGCGGCTCCTTAGCGGGCCTCTCAGGGCGCGGAACCCTTTGCGGATGTGTCCCACCGGAGGGGTTTCGCAGAGCCGGACGGGACTCAGCATCACCCGGTCGACATATGTGCGGCCTCATACACGGATGAGCGTTGAAGGGTAAAACCGCAGGTTAGCCGAGCCTTTCCTTGCTGGCGGAGGCGGAATCCGTGACGTAACTTCACTGTTGTCAAGGAGTAGAACTTGTCCAAAGTTAGCTTTGGCTTAGCTTCCTGGGGGACCCCCGCAATGGCGATCATCGAAACCGAGGCCGCGCTGCATGTGGCGCACCGTGACAACCACACGCACCGGGATGTGAACGGCGGCTGGCTGCGCCCCGCCGTCTTCGGTGCGATGGACGGCCTGGTCTCCAATCTCGCCCTGATGACAGGTGTCGCGGGCGGGGCCGTGGCCCAGCAGACCATCGTGCTGACCGGGCTCGCGGGCCTCGCCGCCGGCGCCTTCTCGATGGCCGCCGGCGAGTACACGTCCGTGGCCTCGCAGCGTGAACTCGTCGAGGCCGAGCTGGACGTGGAGCGCGCCGAGCTGAGGAAGCACCCCGCGGACGAGGAGGCCGAGCTCGCGGCGCTCTACGAGGCCCGCGGGGTCGAGCCCGAGCTGGCCCGCGAGGTCGCCCGCCAGTTGTCGACGGACCCCGAGCAGGCCCTCGAGATACACGCCCGCGAGGAACTCGGCATCGACCCCGGCGATCTGCCCTCGCCGCTCGTCGCCGCCGTCTCCTCCTTCGGGTCCTTCGCGCTGGGCGCACTGCTGCCCGTGCTGCCGTATCTGCTCGGTGCCACCGTGCTGTGGCCCGCACTGCTGCTCGCGTTCTTCGGGCTGTTCGCATGCGGTGCGGTGGTGGCCAAGGTGACCGCGCGGACCTGGTGGTTCAGCGGGCTCAGGCAGCTCGCTCTCGGTGGTGCGGCGGCCGGTGTGACGTACGCCCTGGGCATCGTGTTCGGGACGGCCGTAGGATAGAGCGGCTACGAGTTATGCGTTGGGCCGCATAAGTAGCCGTTACTCACTGGTTTCGAATGCTTAACCACTGGGCATGAGCCGTAAGCGCTGCGGGCAATGAGGCCTGCCGCGCGCCTGCGGGGTGGCGAAGACGCCCCCCTCGCTCACGGGCCGTCGGACATCGATCTGTCCGCATCGGCCCCCATAGCTTCCACCGTCGGTCGCGGGATCCCACCGCGATCTCTCGGTGTCCGCATGTTGGAACGAGATATCCCGGTTTCCGAGATCCGCTCCATCATGTAACCTGCACGAAATTTTGCACTCAGCAGAGGGCCAACGTCGTCCCTCGGCAATCTGCATATGCCATATGAGACGACGACGGGAGAGCCGATGCGTACGCCGCGCCAGCCGTCCCAGCATTCCGCGAATGGCCAGAACTGGTCCTTCATGGATGCTCGCCCTGCTGCGCAGGGTATGTACGACCCCCGCAACGAACACGACGCGTGCGGCGTCGGTTTCGTGGCGACCCTCACCGGCGAGGCGTCCCACACCCTGGTCGAGCAGGCCCTGACGGTGCTGCGGAACCTTGAGCACCGCGGCGCCACCGGCTCCGAGCCCGACTCCGGCGACGGCGCCGGCATCCTCTCCCAGGTTCCCGACGCCTTCTTCCGTGAGGTGGCCGGATTCGAACTGCCGGAGGCGGGTGGATACGCCGTCGGTATCGCCTTCCTGCCCGAGGACGGCACCCAGGACGCCGTCTCGCAGATCGAGACGATCGCCGGCGAGGAGGGCCTCACGGTTCTCGGCTGGCGCGAGGTTCCAGTCGCCCCGGAACTGCTCGGTGCCACGGCCCGTTCGACGATGCCCGCCTTCCGGCAGATCTTCGTCACGGACGGCCTGAGCAAGGACATCGAACTCGACCGCAAGGCCTTCGTGCTGCGCAAGCGCGCCGAGCGTGAGGCCGGTGTCTACTTCCCGTCGCTCTCGGCCCGCACCATCGTCTACAAGGGCATGCTGACCACCGGTCAGCTGGAGCCCTTCTTCCCGGACCTGTCCGACCGCCGCTTCGGCTCGGCCGTCGCCCTGGTCCACTCGCGCTTCTCCACGAACACCTTCCCGTCGTGGCCGCTCGCGCACCCGTACCGCTTCGTCGCGCACAACGGCGAGATCAACACCGTCAAGGGCAACCGCAACTGGATGGTCGCCCGCGAGTCGCAGCTGGTCTCGGACCTGTTCGGGGACAACGGCCTGGAGCGGGTCTTCCCGATCTGTACGCCGGACGCCTCCGACTCCGCGTCCTTCGACGAGGTGCTCGAACTCCTGCACCTGGGCGGCCGTTCACTGCCGCACTCCGTGCTGATGATGATCCCGGAGGCGTGGGAGAACCACGACTCCATGGACCCGGCCCGCCGCGCCTTCTACAACTTCCACTCCACGATGATGGAGCCCTGGGACGGCCCGGCCTGCGTCACCTTCACCGACGGCAAGCAGGTCGGCGCGGTCCTCGACCGCAACGGCCTTCGCCCCGGCCGCTACTGGGTCACCGACGACGGCCTCGTCGTCCTCGGCTCCGAGGTCGGCGTCCTCGACATCGACCCGTCCAAGGTCGTCCGCAAGGGCCGGCTGCAGCCCGGCCGGATGTTCCTCGTCGACACCGTCGAGCACCGCATCATCGAGGACGACGAGATCAAGGCCGGCCTCGCCGCCGAGCAGCCGTACGCCGAGTGGCTGGAGGCCGGGGAGATCGAGCTCTCCGACCTGCCCGAGCGCGAGCACATCGTGCACACGCACGCCTCGGTCACCCGCCGTCAGCAGACCTTCGGTTACACCGAGGAGGAGCTGCGCGTCATCCTGGCGCCGATGGCCAAGGCCGGTGCCGAGCCGATCGGTTCGATGGGCACGGACTCGCCGATCGCCGCGCTGTCCTCGCGCCCGCGGCTGCTCTTCGACTACTTCACCCAGCTGTTCGCGCAGGTCACCAACCCGCCGCTGGACGCGATCCGCGAGGAGCTCGTCACCTCGCTGCGCTCGTCGCTCGGCCCCGCGAGCAACCTCCTTGAGCCCAGCGCCGCCTCGTGCCGCTCGGTGACCCTGCCCTTCCCGGTCATCGACAACGACGAGCTGGCCAAGCTCATCCACATCAACGCCGACGGCGACATGCCCGGCTTCAAGGCCGCGACGCTCTCCGGCCTGTACCGGGTCTCCGGCGGCGGCGACTCCCTCGCCGCGCGCATCGAGGAGATCTGCGCCGAGGCCGACGCCGCGATCGAGAACGGCGCCCGGCTGATCGTCCTGTCGGACCGCCACTCGGACGCCGAGCACGCGCCGATCCCGTCGCTGCTGCTCACCGCGGCCGTCCACCACCACCTCATCCGCACCAAGCAGCGCACTCAGGTGGGTCTGCTGGTCGAGGCCGGCGACGTCCGCGAGGTCCACCACGTCGCGCTGCTGATCGGCTTCGGCGCCGCGGCCGTGAACCCGTACCTGGCGATGGAGTCGGTCGAGGACCTGGTCCGCGCGGGCACCTTCCTCTCGGGCATAGAAGCCGAGCAGGCCATCCGCAACCTGATCTACGCCCTCGGCAAGGGCGTCCTGAAGGTCATGTCCAAGATGGGCATCTCGACGGTCGCCTCCTACCGTGGCGCCCAGGTCTTCGAGGCCGTCGGTCTCGACACGGCCTTCGTCGAGAAGTACTTCAACGGCACCGCCACCAAGATCGGCGGCGTCGGCCTCGACGTCATCGCCAAGGAGGTCGCCGCCCGCCACGCGAAGGCGTACCCGGCCTCGGGCATCGCGCCCGCGCACCGCGCCCTCGACATAGGCGGCGAGTACCAGTGGCGCCGCGAGGGCGAGCCGCACCTGTTCGACCCGGAGACGGTCTTCCGCCTGCAGCACTCCACGCGCACCGGACGCTACGACGTCTTCAAGCAGTACACGGACCGTGTGAACGAGCAGTCCGAGCGGCTCATGACGCTCCGCGGGCTCTTCGGCTTCAAGTCCGACAGGCAGCCGATCTCCATCGACGAGGTCGAGCCGGTCTCCGAGATCGTCAAGCGCTTCTCGACCGGCGCCATGTCGTACGGCTCCATCTCGCGCGAGGCGCACGAGACCCTCGCCATCGCCATGAACCAGCTGGGCGCCAAGTCCAACACCGGTGAGGGCGGCGAGGACGCGGACCGTCTCTACGACCCGGCTCGCCGGTCCGCCATCAAGCAGGTCGCCTCCGGCCGCTTCGGCGTGACCTCCGAGTACCTGGTCAACGCGGACGACATCCAGATCAAGATGGCGCAGGGTGCCAAGCCCGGCGAGGGCGGTCAGCTGCCCGGCCACAAGGTGTACCCCTGGGTCGCCAAGACCCGGCACAGCACCCCTGGCGTGGGTCTGATCTCCCCGCCGCCGCACCACGACATCTACTCCATCGAGGACCTGGCCCAGCTGATCCACGACCTCAAGAACGCGAACCCGCAGGCGCGGATTCACGTCAAGCTGGTCTCCGAGGTCGGTGTCGGCACGGTCGCCGCGGGTGTGTCCAAGGCGCACGCGGACGTCGTCCTCATCTCGGGTCACGACGGCGGCACGGGTGCCTCCCCGCTGACCTCGCTGAAGCACGCGGGCGGTCCCTGGGAGCTCGGCCTCGCCGAGACCCAGCAGACGCTGCTGCTCAACGGCCTGCGCGACCGCATCGTCGTACAGACCGACGGTCAGCTGAAGACCGGCCGTGACGTCGTCATCGCCGCGCTGCTGGGCGCCGAGGAGTTCGGTTTCGCGACCGCGCCGCTCGTCGTCTCCGGCTGCGTCATGATGCGCGTCTGCCACCTGGACACCTGCCCGGTCGGCATCGCCACCCAGAACCCGACCCTCCGGGACCGGTTCGCCGGCAAGGCCGAGTACGTCGTCAACTTCTTCCAGTACATCGCCGAAGAGGTCCGCGAGATCCTCGCCGAGCTGGGCTTCCGCACCATCGAGGAGGCCGTCGGCCACGCCGAGACGCTCGACGTCACGCGTGCCGTCGACCACTGGAAGGCGCAGGGACTCAACCTGGAGCCGCTGTTCCACGTGCCGGCGCTGGCCGAGGGCGCGGTGCGCCACCGGGTCATCGAGCAGGACCACGGCCTGGAGAAGGCGCTCGACAACGAGCTGATCAAGCTCGCCGCCGACGCCCTGGCCGCGTCCAGCGCGATCGACGCCCAGCCGGTGCGCGCCCAGGTCGCGATCCGCAACATCAACCGCACGGTCGGCACCATGCTCGGCCACGAGGTGACGAAGAAGTTCGGTGGCGCGGGCCTGCCCGACGACACCATCGACATCACCTTCACGGGTTCGGCGGGCCAGTCCTTCGGTGCCTTCCTTCCGCGCGGTGTCACACTGCGCCTGGAGGGCGACGCCAACGACTACGTCGGCAAGGGTCTCTCCGGCGGCCGCGTCGTCGTCCGCCCGGACCGCGGTGCCGACCACCTCGCCGAGTACTCGACGATCGCGGGCAACACCATCGCCTACGGCGCGACGGGCGGCGAGCTGTTCCTGCGCGGTCGTACGGGCGAGCGGTTCTGTGTCCGCAACTCCGGCGCGACGGTCGTCTCCGAGGGCGTGGGCGACCACGGCTGCGAGTACATGACCGGTGGTCACGCGGTGGTCCTCGGCGAGACGGGCCGCAACTTCGCGGCCGGCATGTCGGGCGGCATCGCGTACGTCATCGACCTGAACGCCGACAACGTCAACGTCGGCAACGCCGGCGCGGTCGAGGCCCTCGACGACACCGACAAGCAGTGGCTGCACGACGTGGTCCGCCGGCACCAGGAGGAGACGGCCTCCACGGTCGCCGAGAAGCTGCTCGCCGAGTGGGACACCGCGGTCGACCGCTTCAGCAAGATCATCCCCAGCACGTACAAGGCAGTGCTCGCCGCCAAGGACGCCGCCGAGCGAGACGGTCTGTCCGAGACCGAGATCACCGAGAAGATGATGGAGGCGGCGATCAATGGCTGACCCGAAGGGCTTTCTGAACCACGGCCGTGAGGTCGCCAAGTCCCGCCCCGTCGACGAGCGCCTGAAGGACTGGAACGAGGTCTACGTCCCCGGCTCGCTGCTGCCGATCATCAGCAAGCAGGCCAGCCGGTGCATGGACTGCGGCATCCCGTTCTGCCACAACGGCTGTCCGCTCGGAAACCTCATCCCCGAGTGGAACGACTACGCCTACCGCGAGGACTGGGGCGCCGCCTCCGAGCGCCTGCACGCGACGAACAACTTCCCGGAGTTCACGGGCCGCCTGTGCCCCGCTCCGTGCGAGTCGGCGTGTGTGCTCGGCATCAACCAGCCGGCCGTCACCATCAAGAACGTCGAGGTCTCGATCATCGACAAGGCGTGGGAGACCGGTGACGTCGCCCCGCAGATCCCCGAGCGCCTCTCCGGCAAGACGGTCGCGGTCATCGGCTCGGGCCCGGCGGGCCTGGCCGCCGCCCAGCAGCTGACCCGGGCCGGCCACACCGTCGCCGTCTACGAGCGCGCGGACCGCATCGGAGGCCTTCTCCGGTACGGCATCCCGGAGTTCAAGATGGAGAAGCGGCACATCAACCGCCGTATCGAGCAGATGCGCGCGGAGGGCACCCGCTTCCGTACGGGCATCGAGATCGGCCGCGACCTCAAGGCGACCGACCTGAAGAAGCGGTACGACGCCGTCGTCATCGCCGTCGGTGCGACGACCGCCCGTGATCTCCCGGTCCCCGGCCGCGAGCTCAAGGGCGTCTACCAGGCGATGGAGTACCTGCCCCTGTCCAACAAGGTCCAGGAGGGCGACTACGTCACCTCCCCGGTCTCGGCCGAGGGCAAGCATGTCGTGGTCATCGGCGGCGGCGACACCGGCGCGGACTGCGTGGGCACCGCCCACCGTCAGGGCGCTGCCTCGGTGACGCAGCTGGAGATCATGCCGCGCCCGGGCGAGGAGCGGAACCCGGGCCAGCCGTGGCCGACGTTCCCGATGCTCTACAAGGTCACCTCCGCGCACGAGGAGGGCGGCGAGCGGGTCTACTCCGTCTCCACCACCCACTTCGAGGGCGACGAGGACGGCAACGTCCAGTGGCTGCACCTCTCCGAGGTCGAGTTCATCGACGGCAAGCTGACCTCGAAGCCGGGCACGGAGCGCAAGATCCCCGCCCAGCTGGTCACGCTGGCGATGGGCTTCACGGGCACCGACCGCGACAACGGCCTGGTCGAGCAGTTCGGCCTGGACCTCGACGAGCGTGGCAACATCGCCCGCGACGCCGACTTCCAGACCAGCGTCCCCGGCGTCTTCGTCGCCGGTGACGCGGGCCGCGGCCAGTCCCTCATCGTGTGGGCGATCGCGGAGGGCCGCTCGGCCGCCCGCGGCACCGACCGCTTCCTGACCGGAGTCAGCGACCTGCCGGCCCCGATCCGCCCGACGGACCGTTCCCTGATGGTCTGACGGTCCCTCATATACGTCCCGTACAAAGGCGTACGGGCGGGCTGTCTGGGGGTCACCCCCCAAGGCCCCCCAGCACGGCGCTTGCCCTGTCCCCGACCGGACGATGGGCAGGCGCCGTCGCATGTCCGGGCGGACGGACGGGGCCGGGAGCCGGGGGCCGGGTTGTCGGATGCCCCTACGGCACCTTGTACGTCTCCCCGTACACCTGCCACGTCAGTGGCGTCTTCAGGTCGAGGTTCCCGTCGTACAGGAACCGTCGCTGGGCGGTGTCGACGCGGGAGGTGTCGATGTCGGGCCGCTTCGTCCTCATGGCCTTGACGCGGATGTCCAGGAAGATGTCCAGGTAGTTCTTCTCCGAGCCGCCCCGCGACGGGGTGTCCGCCTCCCGCATCGCGCGTTCGCGCAGGCCGTAGAAGCTGGTCGAGCCCGTGCCGGGGCCGTGGAAGACCATGGCGTCGTAGTAGATGAACTGGCCCAGTGTGCCGAGGCCGTCGAGTTTGGCGAGGCGGACCGCCGGGTCGAAGTAGACGCGGTCGCGTTCCTCGTCCTGGGCCTTGCGGAAGGCGGGCAGCTCGGCCTCGGCCTTCCAGGCGGCCGTGAAGCCGGGGTCCAGGCCCTTGTGGGAGTCCGTGCCGTCGACCTTGTGCAGGGCGGGGAGGTAGCGGGCGAGGCCGTTGCCGGGGTGGGCCCTGGTGTAGCGCTCGACCAGGGTGAGCAGGTCGTGGGTGCCGGTGCAGAAACCGACCGTGCCGGCCGTGTAGCCCTGGCCGTCGCCGATGTCCTCCACGTAGCCGTAGGCGCTGCGCCAGTCGAGGGTCGAGTTCTCGGCGCTGGCCACCAGTTCCTGGGCCAGTTCCTTCTTGGCGGGGGCGGAGAGACCGGCCGGCAGGTCGGCGCTCCCCTGGTCGTCCTCCGACTTCTTCCGCTCGGCCCGGTGCTTGGCGTCCGCTGCAGCGTGCGGCGCGGCGGAGGGGGAGCGGGACGGGGAGGCGGAGGTCTTCGACGTGCCGTCGGGGGAGTGCGCGGGAGTGAAGACGTAGACCCCCGACGTGATGACGACGGGGAGAGCCGCGAACAGGAGACAACCGGCACGCTTCATGGCGCACACAGTACGTGCACACACTATGTGCACATATTTCTTCGGCCGATCACACGGTCAGTTCGGCGGCCTTCGCCGTCGCCAGGACCACCAGCAGCGCCAACAGGGCGAGGCAGGCGCCGGCCTGGACCAGGGTGCGGCGCCGGTCCCGGGGTGCGTACGCGTACGCCACCGTCACCACGGCGCCCGCCAGCAGGCCGCCGAGGTGGCCCTGCCAGGACGTGAGGCCCGCGGAGATCAGCAGCCACACCAGCAGGCCCGCCATGAAACGGTTGACCTGGCTCATGTCGGCGCCGAGGCGGCGGGCCATGACGTAGTACGCCGCCCCGAGCCCGAAGATCGCGCCGGACGCGCCGAGTGTGGGGGTGTCGGGCGCGATCAGCAGGACGAGGACCGAGCCGCCGAGCGCGGACAGCAGGTAGAGCGTGAGGTAGCGGACCCGGCCCAGCTGGGACTCCACCACGCGGCCGATGTTCCACAGCGACACCATGTTCATCACGATGTGCAGGATCCCGAACGTCCCCTCGGCGACCGGCAGGTGCAGGAACGCGCCGGTCAGCAGGCGGTACCACTCGCCGCCCACGATGCCTTCGGCGTGGTAGTCCGAGGGGTGGTTGGCCAGCCACACGTAGTGACCGCCGTCGGGTCCGACCAGCCCCCGGCCCAGCATCTCGAACCGGTCCACGACCGCCGGACGCACCAACTCGGCCAGGTACACCAGCACGTTGAGCCCGATCAGGGCGTACGTCACCACGGGCGCGCCCGTGATCCGGCCGCCGAACGCCGTGCGCGCCTGCCGCACCGACCGCGCGCCCTCCTTCACGCACTCCGGGCACTGGTGGCCGACGGCCGCCTCCCGCATGCAGTCCGGGCAGATGTACCGGTCGCAGCGGGTGCAGCGGACGTGGGACTCCACCCTGGGATGGCGATAGCAGGTGGTGACGGCGGACTCGGACTCCACGTACGGCTCCAGCGGAAAGGTGTGGTCGGTGGTCAGGGGCGGGTGGGCCGGTGGGGTCGGCGGCGAACAAAATAGCGAATGCAGATGAACGGTGGGAGCCTGGTTCCATGATTGTGATCTTTCGACGGCGCGCCCGGTGAACCACCTGTTCCCAGCCGCGGAACGGACCGCCGTGCCCTGGAAGAACGGCGGCGGCATCACACGCGAGATCGCCGTCCGGCCCGAGGGCGCGGACATGGACGACTTCGACTGGCGGGTGAGCCTGGCCGAGGTCGGCGCGGACGGCCCCTTCTCCGCCTTCCCCGACGTCGACCGCACGCTGACCGTCGTGGAGGGCGCGGGCATGGACCTCACGGTCGGCGGCGAGCGACGGCTCGTCGATGCGCGTCACGTACCGCAGGACTTCCGGGGTGACGTCCCGACCGACTGCCGCCTGCTGCGTGGCCCCGTGGTGAACCTCAACGTCATGTGGCGCCGAAGCGGTGCCCGTAGAACCCCGACGGTGGCCGTCGTCCGCGGGCGCCTCCCGCTCGCCGGGGACACCCTGGTCGTCGTGCTCGACGGCACCGCGGAGGTGGCCGGGCGGAGCCTCGCGCGGTACGACGCCGTCCTGCTGACCGGCGAGGACGCGGTGCTGCAGGCACGAGGCCGTGCGGCGGTGGTCGGGGTCGGCGGGCGGGGCTGAGGCGGGGGAGTCACTCGCGTGGCTGTCGGCACCGTTGGCTTGGCTGCCCCACCATGTCACCCTGAGGATGATCCGACGGGGAGGCGACGAACGTATGGACGGCGCACGATCCGGGAACGAGTCGGCGGCTTCCGCGCGCAGGGAGCCGGAGGGCAAGGGCGAGAAGCTCGCGAACTGGGCCGACGGGCGGCTGGGGCTCTACGGCCTGGCCAAGGCCAACATGCGCAAGGTCTTCCCCGACCACTGGTCCTTCATGCTGGGGGAGGTCTGCCTCTACAGCTTCCTCATCCTGATCCTCACCGGCATCTATCTCACCCTGTTCTTCGAGCCGAGCGGCGTCGAGGTGATCTACCACGGCTCGTACGTCCCGCTCAACGGCGTCTCGATGACCCGGGCCTACGAGTCCACACTCGACATCAGCTTCGACGTGCGCGGCGGGCTGCTGATCCGGCAGATCCACCACTGGGCCGCGCTGGTCTTCGTCACCGGCATGCTGGTGCACATGATGCGGGTGTTCTTCACCGGCGCGTTCCGCAAGCCGCGCGAGATCAACTGGCTGTTCGGCTGGACCCTGCTGATGCTCGGCATCATCACCGGCCTGACCGGCTACTCGCTCCCCGACGACCTGCTGTCCGGCACCGGCATCCGCTTCGCCGACGGCGCGATCCTCTCGATCCCCATCGTCGGGACGTATCTGTCGATGTTCCTGTTCGGCGGGGAGTTCCCGGGGCACGACATCATCTCGCGGCTCTTCCCGATCCACGTCCTGCTGCTGCCGGGGATCATGCTGGGCCTGGTGGTCGCCCATCTGATCCTGGTCTTCTACCACAAGCACACGCAGTACCCGGGGCCCGGACGGGACCAGAAGACCGTGGTCGGCATGCCCTTCCTGCCGGTCTACATGGCGAAGGCGGGCGGTTTCTTCTTCCTCGTCTTCGGTGTGCTGGCGGTCATGGGCGGCATCGCCAGCATCAACCCCGTGTGGGCGTTCGGGCCCTACCGGCCGGACCTGGTGACCACGGGCGCCCAGCCCGACTGGTATCTCGGATTCTCCGAGGGCCTGATCCGGGTGATGCCGGGATGGGAGCTCAACTTCTGGGGCCACACCCTCGAACCGGGCGTCTTCATCCCCTTCTCCCTGTTCCCGCTGATCCTGCTCGCCCTCGGCCTGTACCCCTTCGTCGAGGCCTGGGTCACCGGTGACAAGCGCGAGCACCACATCCTGGACCGGCCGCGCAACGCGCCCGTCCGCACCGCCCTGGGCGTCGCCTGGCTGAGCCTGTACGCGGTGCTGCTGATCGGCGGCGGCAACGACATCGTGGCCACGCATCTGCATCTGTCCATCAACGTGATCACCTGGTTCGTGCGGATCTCCTTCTTCGTGATGCCGGTGGTCGCGTTCCTCGTCACCAAGCGGGTCTGCATGGGGCTGCAGCGCCGGGACCGGGACCGGGTGCTGCACGGCAGGGAGAGCGGCACCATCCGACGGCTGCCGCACGGCGAGTTCGTCGAGGTGCACGAACCCCTCGAACAGGACCAGCTGTTCACCCTCACCCAGCACGAGCAGAACGTGCCCTACGAGATCGGCCCGCTCGTGGACGCCAACGGCGTGCGCCGGCCGGTCAAGCCCGGCCAGCGGGTGCGGGCCCGGCTGGCCAGGGCCATGTTCGGGTCCGAGTCGCACATCCCGAAACCGACCGCGGAGGAGTACCGGGAGCTCACCAGCGGCGATCACGACCACTGAGGACCAGGGCCCGGCACTCCCGGGGTCCGCCCCACGCGGTGCGCAGGGCGCGCGCCTTGGTCAGCCACAGGGACAGGTCGTACTCCGCCGTGTAGCCGATCGCACCGTGCAGCTGCAGGGCCGCGCGGGCGGTGGTGTACGCCGCCTCGCATGCCGTGACCTTGGCGGCGGCGACGTCGGCCGCCGTCGTCGTGAGGGCGGCGCCGAACAGCACGGCGCGCGCGAACTCCAACGCGATCTTCGCATCGGCCAGCCGGTGCTTGACCGCCTGGAACGAACCTACGGGCACGCCGAACTGGCTGCGCTGCCCGACGTAGCGGACGGTCCGGTCCAGCAGCGCCAGCCCGACGCCGAGGGCCTGAGCGGCGGTGGCGAGGCGACCCCGGGCCA
The DNA here is from genome assembly GCF_036013935.1 of Streptomyces sp. NBC_00461. NCBI lineage: Bacteria > Bacillati > Actinomycetota > Actinomycetes > Kitasatosporales > Streptomycetaceae > Streptomyces > Streptomyces sp. NBC_00461. Next base: position 2,531,081 of record NZ_CP107902.1, on the reverse strand, counting down.
GGGCGTGCCCGGCGGCCACGGCGACCTGCGGACCCGATGCGAGGAGCTCCCCGCCGGGCGGGAGGGGGAACAGCCGACGGGCGGGATCGAGGGAGCGGCGGACTTCGGCCGCTCCGGCCGGAGGTGCGAGGTACAGGTCATTGGTCCCCGGCGGCGTGGTCAGCCGTACGTCCGCCATGTCCGCGTCCAGGGCGTACGGCCCCGGTGCCAGCGTCGCCGTCGACGCGCCGGAGGCCAGCACGGGCAGGAGGCGTTTGGCCGGGCCCGGGTCGTCCAGTCCGGTGAGCAGCGCCGCCGCGGCGACCGTCTCCACCAACGGGCCGGGCACGGCGTGCCGCCCCAACTCGACGAAGGCGACGACGAGTTCGACGGGCCCGGCGCCCAGCCCGCCGTACTCCTCGGGGACCGTCAGCGCGAACACGCCCGCGTCGGCGATGCGGGACCACAGCGTGCGGCCGCTCGCGTGCTCGCCGCGACTCCAGTCCCGTACGACCGAGGGAGTGCCGGCGGCCGTCAGCATCGCGTCCAGCGAGTCGGCGAACGCCCGCTGCCCGGCATCGAGGACGAAGCGCATCAGCGGCGACCCTTCGGCAGGCCGAGGAGGCGCTCGGCGACGATGTCGCGCTGGATCTCGTTCGTGCCCGCGTAGATCGGGCCGGCGAGGGAGAAGACATAGCCCTCGGCCCAGTCGGAGTCCGCCGACTCGCCCTCGTCGCCGAGGAGATCGAGCGCGGTCTCGTGCAGCGCGATGTCGTACTCGGACCAGAAGACCTTGTTCAGGCTGGACTCCGGGCCGAGGGAGGCGCCCTCCAGGAAACGGGACGCAGCCGCGTACGTGAAGAGCTGGTACGCCCGGGCGCCGATCACGGCGTCCGCCACCCGGTCATGGGCGGACGGCGGACTTCCCTGCTGCCGCCAGAGTCCGCGCAGCCGGTCCGCGGCCGCCAGGAAACGGCCGGGCGAGCGGAGCATCAGGCCCCGTTCGTTGCCCGCCGCCGACATCGCGATACGCCAGCCCTCGCCGGGCTCGCCGATCACGTCGCGGTCCGGCACGAACACCTCGTCCAGGAACAGCTCGGCGAACGCCGGCTTCCCGTCGAGCCGGCCGATCGGGCGCACCGTGACACCGGGCGCGCGCAGGTCGAACATCAGGTACGTCAGCCCCTGATGGGGTTTCGACGCCTCGGGGTCGCTGCGGAACAGCCCGAAGGCGCGGTCCGCGAAGGCCGCCCGCGACGACCACGTCTTCTGCCCGCTCACCCGCCAGCCGCCGTCCGTGCGCACCGCCCTCGACCGCAGGGACGCCAGGTCCGAGCCCGCCTCCGGCTCCGACCACGCCTGCGCCCAGACCACCTCGCCGGTCGCCATGGGGGGCAGTACGCGCGCTCGCTGCTCCTCGGTGCCGTGGTCGAAGAGGGTGGGGGCGAGCAGACTGATCCCGTTCTGGCCGACCCGGCCCGGGGCGCCCGCAGCCCAGTACTCCTCCTCGAAGGCCAGCCAGCCGATCAGGCCGGTCTCCCTCCCGCCGTACCGTGCCGGCCAGTTGACGACCGACCAGCGCTCCGCGGCCAGTTCGGCCTCCCACGTGCGATGCGCCGCGAAGCCCTCCGCGGTCTCCAGGGACGGCAGGGGGGAGCCCGGCACATGGGCCGTGAGCCAGGCCCGGGCCTCGGCGCGGAAGGCCTTCTCTTCCTCTGTGAACGCGAGATCCATCGGCCGCCATCCTTCCCTAACAAGTGTTTGGTAGGTTAGCGTGGCGCCATGACAGTCGTCGAGAGCCCTGTGTACGAGCCGGGGCACGGGCTGCTGAAGAGGCGCACGGCCGTCATCACCGCGGCTGCCGGAGCGGGCATCGGCGGCGCGAGCGCGCGACGCTTCCTGGAGGAGGGAGCGCGCGTGCTCATCAGCGACGCGCACCCGCGGCGGCTGAAGGAGCACGCGGCCGAACTCGCCGGCGAGTTCGGGCCGTCCTCGGTCGCGGCCCTGCCGTGCGACGTCACCGACCAGGGGCAGGTGGAGGCCCTGTTCGAGGCCGCCGTGAAAGAACACGGGCGGCTGGACATCGTCGTCAACAACGCGGGCCTGGGCGGCACGTCGGACCTCGTCGACATGAGTGACGAGCAGTGGTCGAAGGTCCTGGACGTGACCTTGACGGGGACGTTCCGGTGCACCCGCGCGGCCCTGCGCCACTTCCGCGAGGAGGGGAGCGGCGGCGTGATCGTCAACAACGCCTCCGTCGTCGGCTGGCGCGCCCAGGCCGGACAGGCGCACTACGCCGCCGCCAAGGCCGGGGTGATGGCACTGACCCGGTGCGCGGCGCTGGAGGCGACGGCCTATGGGGTGCGGGTCAACGCCGTGTCGCCGAGCCTCGCCATGCATCCGCACCTGGTGAAGGTGACCACTCCCGAACTGCTGGAGGAGTTGACCGCACGCGAGGCCTTCGGGCGGTACGCGGAGCCCTGGGAGGTGGCCAACGTGATCGTGTTCCTGGCGTCCGGATACTCCTCGTACATGACCGGCGAGGTCGTCTCCGTCAGCAGCCGGCACCCCTGAGGACCGGAGCGGATGACAATGGACCCGTGCCGACCAAGAAGAAGCCCCAGGTGACCGCGGCCCCCGCCCGACGCCGCGAACTCCTCGACACCGCCGCCGAGGTCTTCGCCGAGCAGGGCTACAACGCCACCACCGTACGCAAGATCGCGGACCACGCAGGCATGCTCGCGGGCAGCCTCTACTACCACTTCGACTCCAAGGAATCGATGCTGGAGGAGATCCTGCGTACCTTCCTCGATGAGCTCTGGAGCGGCTACGACACCGTCCTGGAGGCCGAACTGGGACCGCGGGAGACCCTGGAGGCCCTGGTCATCGAGTCGTTCCGGGAGATCGACCGGCACCGCGCCGCCGTCGCGATCTACCAGAAGGAGAGCAAGCAGCTTCTCGCGCAGGAGCGGTTCGTGTTCCTCGCCGAGTCGCAGCGCAAGTTCGAGAAGGCGTGGCTGTCCACGCTGGAGCGCGGGGTCGCCGCCCGGGTCTTCCGGGCCGACCTCGATGTCCGGCTCACCTACCGGTTCGTGCGCGACACCGTGTGGGTGGCCGCGTCCTGGTACCGGCCCGGCGGACAGCACAGCCCGGAGGAGATCGCCCGGCAGTACCTGTCGATGGTGCTGGACGGGATCGCCGTACGCACATAGCCCTTTCACGTTTCCAAGTGCCCCTTTCCGTGAGGGAGTCGTCATGGCCGAGGCCTACATCGTCGAAGCGGTCCGCACGCCCGTCGGGCGGCGCCGGGGAGGGCTGAGCGGGGTCCATCCCGCCGACCTCGGTGCCCACGTGCTGAAGGAGCTGATGGCCCGCTCGGGCGTGGAACCGGCCGCCGTCGAGGACGTCGTTTTCGGCTGTCTGGACGCGGTGGGGCCGCAGGCCGGGGACATCGCGCGGACCTGCTGGCTGGCGGCCGGACTGCCCGAGGAGGTGCCGGGCGTGACGGTCGACCGGCAGTGCGGTTCCTCGCAGCAGGCCGTGCACTTCGCGGCGCAGGCCGTGCTGTCCGGCACGCAGGACCTGGTGGTAGCGGGCGGCGTGCAGAACATGTCGCAGATCCCCATCGCCTTCGCGACCCGCCAGGCCGCCGAGCCACTGGGCTTCACACAGGGCCCCTTCGCGGGCAGCGAGGGCTGGCGGGCACGGTACGGGGACCGGCCGGTGAACCAGTTCGCCGGGGCCGAGATGATCGCCGCGAAGTGGGGCATCAGCCGCCAGGACCAGGAGGAGTTCGCGCTCCGGTCGCACCAGCGGGCGCTCCGGGCCATCGACGAGGGCCGCTTCGAGCGGGAGACCGTCGCCCACGGCTCGGTCGCCGTCGACGAGGGTCCCCGCCGGGACACCTCCCTGGAGAAGATGGCCGGACTCAAGCCGGTCCTCGACGGCGGCACCGTCACCGCCGCCTGCTCCTCACAGGTCTCCGACGGCGCGGCGGCCATGCTGCTCGCCTCCGAGCGGGCGGTGCGCGAGCACGGGCTGACGCCACGCGCGCGCGTGCACCACCTCTCCGTGCGCGGCGAGGACCCCATCCGCATGCTGTCCGCACCGATACCGGCCACCGCCCACGCCCTGAAGAAGACCGGCCTGACGATCGACGACATCGATCTGGTCGAGATCAACGAGGCCTTCGCGCCGGTCGTCCTGGCCTGGCTGAAGGAGACCGGCGCCGACCCGGAGAAGGTCAACGTCAACGGCGGCGCCATCGCCCTCGGCCACCCCCTCGGCGCGACCGGCGCGAGGCTGATGACAACCCTGCTGCACGAACTGGAACGCACCGGCACCCGCTTCGGCCTGCAGACCATGTGCGAGGGGGGCGGCCAGGCCAATGTGACGATCATTGAACGGCTCTGACTGGGGGACGGGGGGCGGGGGCCGGGGGGCGGTGCCCGGCGACGGGTGAGGGGTGACGGGTGACCGCCGGCCGCCGACAGCCGGCGGGGCGACCACCGACGGGCGACGGGCGACGGGCGAGTGGAGTCAGTGGCTGAAGGAGAAGCCCAGCGTCTGCGCGGTCTTCGTGGCCTGGTTCATCACCCCTTCCACCAGCTCCGCGCACGAAGGCAGATCCTCGATCACCCCCGCGACCTGGCCCGACGCCATCACCCCGAGGTCCGTGCGGCCGTCCACCATCGCCGACTTCAGCAGCATCGGGGTGTTCGCGGCGAGCAGGACCTGGCTCCAGGACAGGTCCTTCCCGTGCTTCAGGGCGAGACCATCGCGGACCAGTTGCGGCCAGGTGAGCCCGGACAGTTTCCGGAAGGCAGCCGCCCGGCGAACGGCGTGGAACAGGGCTCGCGCGCGGCCGGAGTTCTCCAGGGAGGACACCAGGTCCGTACGCAGCATCCGGTGCGGCAGCCCGTCGACCGCCGTCGTCACCGTCACGTCCTTCACCGTCGCTGCCAGATATCTCGCCTTCACCGCGTCCGGCACCGTCGAGTCCGACGTCAGCAGGAACCGTGTGCCCATCGCGACCCCCGCCGCCCCGTACGCCAGCGCCGCCACCAGCCCGCGCCCGTCGAAGAAGCCGCCCGCCGCCACGACCGGTATCCGCACCGCGTCCACCACCTGCGGCAGCAGGACGGTCGTCGCGACCTCGCCGGTGTGCCCGCCACCCTCACCGCCCTGCACGATCACGGCGTCCGCGCCCCACGCCGCGACCTTCTCGGCGTGCCGGCGGGCACCGACGGAGGGGATGACGACGACGCCCGCCTCCTTCAGCTCCGCGATCAGCTCGGCGGAGGGGGCGAGCGCGAAGGAGGCCACCCGCACGCCCTCCTCGATCAGGATCCGCACCCGGTCGCCGGCGTCCGAGGCGTCCGCCCGCAGATTCACCCCGAACGGCGCGTCCGTACGGGACTTGACCTCCCTTATCGCCTCCTGCAGCCGGTCGACGGGCATGGTCGCGGAGGCCAGGATGCCCAGCGCCCCCGCGTTCGCCGACGCCGAGACCAGGCGCGGGCCCGCCACCCAGCCCATGCCCGTCTGCACGATCGGGTACCGGACCCCGACCAGCCGGGTGAGCGCCGTCTCCATCACGCGTCGACCTCCCTGCCACGGATGCCCGCCGGGTCGATGACCTCGCGGATGAGCCGGAGTTCCTCGGGGGTCGGCTCACGGGTCGGCGGTATGTCGTCCGGGACCGTCAGCTCGAAGGCGGTCGCCTCCCTGACCTGGTCCGGCGTGACACCCGGATGCAGCGACGCGAGCCGCATCGAGTGGTCGCCGGTGTCGAAGTCGAAGACGCCCAGGTCGGAGACGACACGCGGGATGCGGTGGAAGCGGGCCGTGTCAGGATGCGCGGCCGCATGGTCGTACCCGACCCCGCAGATCATGTCGACCTTCTCGACGAAGACCCGCCGAGAGTGTCTCGGCACCCAGTAACTGGTCGGATTGTTGAGGGTGTTGACCGGGGCGCCCCGCACCCCGAGCAGTTGCCGCCCGGGCCTCTCCCAGTCGCCGATGCACGAGATGTTCTGGTTGCCGAACCGGTCGATCTGGCTCGCACCCATCATCACGTGCCGCCGGCCGCCGGTGACCAGGGCCAGATGCTGCCGGTAGGGGAGCCAGCCCTCGACGGTGCCGTCCAGGCCGACCAGCAGTGCCTCGCCGTCGGTGAGCAGCAGGTCAGGCGCGAAGGTGCGCTTGGCGAGCCGTGCGCCGATCGACGGGATCACACCCATCGGGCTCGCCAGGATCTCGCCCGCGTCGCGCCAGGCCTCGGCGCAGGCGATCACGCAGTACTCGGCACGGGTGGGTGCGAGAAGAGGGGTGACGCCGGCAGGAGAGGTGCCGGTGGTCTCGCTCATGTCTCCTCCCCGGCCGCCGACCGGTACGCCTGCTCGTCCCCTGAGAGGAAGCGCGCGGCGAACTCCGGCCAGGGCGTGGACGCGTACCGCTTCTGAAAGGCCTCGTCCCGGCCGTAGTCGGGCGCGCAGGACGTGAAGTGCGCGCCGTTCGGGGCCTCGACGACACCGGTCACCGTATGGCGCTTGACGAGCAGCGTCTGCGGTGCGGCCTCCTTCGTCAACTCGGCCGTGTCGACGATTCGTTCGCACGAGAGGTAGGCCGTGTCCGCCGCCTCGCAGAACAGGTCGTCGAAGTACGGGTCCGGGCCCAGATACTGGCCGTTGCCCAGCCGGTCGGCGCGGTTGACGTGCACCAGGGCCGCGTCCAGTCGCAGGGCGGGCATCGCCACGAACGTCTCCCCGTCCTCGTACGGCGAAGTGACCGTCCTCAGGCCCGGGGCGACCCGCATCACGTCCGAGCCGATGCCGGCCCGCACCGGCAGGAACGGCAGCCGGTTCGCGGCCGCGTGCAGCCCCCACATGAACATCGCCTCGTCGATCTCCGTCAGTTCGAAGGCGCCGCGCTCGCGGGCCGCGCGGTAGTGCGGTTCCAGCGGGATCGAGTCCAGAGTGACGAAGGCCGTCACCAGCTTCCGCAGCCGGCCGGCCGCCGCCAGCATGCCGACGTCCGGGCCGCCGTACGAGACGACCGTGAGGTCGGTGACGTCCGACCGCAGCAGCGCTCTCACCAGGGCCATCGGCTTGCGCCGCGATCCCCAGCCGCCGATGCCGAGGGTCATGCCGCTCTCCAGGCGGGAGACGACCTGCTCGGCGGTCATCGTCTTGTCACTCATTTACGCGCCCTCCTTCCCGAACGTGTCCCTGACCCGGTCGGCCACCCCGACCGCGCTCGCCTCGAAGGTGAACCCCTGCTCGAAGCGGTAGCTGCGGCGCACGTCGACCGGGTCGATGCCGTTGATGGCGGCCTTGGCCAGGCGCAGCAGCTCCCCGTCCTTGGCGGCTATCTCGCGCGCCAACTCCAGTGCGGCGGTGTGCAGTTCCTCGCGCGGCACCACGCGCCACACCGAGCCGTGTGCGTGCAGCTCGGCCGCGCTCGCGGTGCGCGAGGTGTAGTACAGCGCGCGCATCAGGTGCTGTGGGACCAGACGGGCCAGATGTGTCGCCGCGCCCAGGGCGCCCCGGTCCAGCTCCGGCAGGCCGAAGACGGCGTCCTCGCTCGCCACGATCACGTCCGCGTTCCCCACAAGGCCGATGCCGCCGCCCAGGCAGAAGCCCTGCACCGCGGCCACCACCGGCACCGCGCACTCGTACACCGCCGCGAACGCCTCGAAGCAGCCGCGGTTGGCGCCGACCAGCGCGCTCGGCCCTTGTGCCTGTATCTCCTTGATGTCCACGCCCGCGTTGAACCCCCGCCCCGGTGCGGTCAGCACGACGCACCGCACCTGCGGGTCGCGGCCCGCCGTGCGCACGGCGTCGGCCAGGGCGAACCAGCCGTCCACCGGCAGCGCGTTCACCGGCGGGAAGTCGACCGTCACGACCGCGATTCGCTCTTTCTCGGGCCCTTTTTCCGGTGACGAGGTGGAGACACCCATGCGCGCATCAGCTACCTTTCCAACCAACGCCTTTCCACCAAACATTTGTTAGGTGTGAGGCTTCGAAGCTAGCAGCCGTCGGATCGGAGCGGGAAGGCCTGTGGATACTGCGTTATTCCGGGGGGCGGCCCCCGGACCCCCAGCAGAAAAAGCAGGTGAGAAGCGGTGGCCGGCGCGGACGTCGCGAGGCGGGCATGGGTGACCTGCGCCGGCCGCAGCTGAGCGGCAGGACCGTCGTCGTCACCGGCGGCACTCGCGGCGTCGGGGCCGGGATCGCGAAGGCCTTCGTCGAGGCCGGCGCGCGAGTCGTCGCCTGTGCGCGCAGACCGCCCGAAGTGCCCGCCGAGGGTGTCGAGTTCGCCCCGCTGGACCTGCGCGATCCGCCCGCCGTACGCGCCTTCTTCGACGCGCTGCCCCGGCTCGACGTCCTCGTCAACAACGCGGGCGGCGGCCCCTACCGGCGGCTGGCCGACGCGGACGCGGAACGGCACGCGCGCGTACTCGAACTGAACCTCGTCGCTCCGCTGACGGCCTCCCTCGCCGCGTACGAGCACCTCAGACGGGCCGGGGGCGCCGTCGTGATGATCGGCAGCGTCAGCGGCAGCCGCCCCTCGCCCGGTTCGGCGGCGTACGGGGCGGCCAAGGCGGGCCTGGAGAACCTCGCCCGGTCGATGGCCGTGGAGTGGGCGCCCGAGGTCCGAGTGAACACCCTCGTCGTCGGCATGGTCCGCACCGAGCTGGCCCACCTCCACTACGGCGGCGAGGACGCCGTCGAGGCGGTCTCCCGCACGGTGCCGCTCGGCCGCCTCGCGACACCCGCCGACGTCGGCGAAGCCGCCGTCTTCCTCGCCTCCGGCGCGGCCGCCTACATCAGCGGGGCGAGCCTGCTGGTGCACGGGGGCGGGGAGCGGCCGGCGTTCCTGGACGCGGCAACTGCCAACAAGGAGACGTGAGATGAGCGGAATCTGCGACGGCCGGGTCGTGGTCGTCACCGGCGCCGGCCGTGGGCTCGGGCGCGCACACGCGCTCGCGTTCGCAGCGCAGGGCGCGCGGCTGGTGGTCAACGACCTGGGCGTCGGGCTGGACGGGACACCCGGCCCCGACAGCCCGGCCGGCCGAGTCGTGGACGAGATCCGCGCGGAGGGCGGCGAGGCGATCGCCCACGGCGGCGACATCGCCACCACCGACGGCGCGTCCTCGCTGATCACCACGGCCCTGACGACGTACGGCCGGCTCGACACCCTCGTCAACAACGCGGGCTTCCTGCGCGACCGGATGCTCGTCAACCTCGACGAGGACGACTGGGACGCCGTCCTGCGCGTCCACCTGAGAGGCCACTTCCTGCCGCTGAAGCACGCCGCAGCGCACTGGCGGACGCAGGCCAAGGCAGGACGCATGCCGACGGCCCGAATCGTCAACACCAGCAGCGGAGCCGGGCTGCTGGGATCGGTCGGGCAGGGCAACTACAGCGCCGCGAAGGCCGGCATCGTCGGGCTCACGCTGGTCGCCGCGGCCGAACTCGCCCGCTACGGCGTCCAGGTCAACGCGATCGCGCCCGCGGCCCGGACGCGGATGACGGAAGGCACCTTCGCCGACACGATGACGGCGCCCGTGTCCGGCTTCGACGCGATGGCCCCCGAGAACGTGTCACCGCTCGTCGTCTGGCTGGGCTCCGCCGCAAGCACCGGGGTGAGCGGGCGGGTCTTCGAAACCGAGGGCGGCCGGATCACCGTCATGGAGGGCTGGCGGCCGGGGCCCAGCGCCGACAAGGGGGCGCGGTGGAGTCCGGGGGAGGCAGGGGAGGCCGCACTGAAGCTGCTCGCGGAGGCCGACGCGCCGGGAGCGGTGTACGGGGTGTGAGGGGGGCGGGCAGTGCATCCCGGATCCCGGATCCCGGATCTCAGGTGTCGCACTCCAGCACCGTCCTGCACAGCGCACACCGCGCGCGGACGCGCCCCCGTACCGGCACCCTGATGCGCTGATGACAGGTGGGGCAGGGGAACGACACCCGGAGGGGCCCGCGGCCGTCGGGAGTGAAGGTGTACGGGGCTTCCGGGCGGGCGGACGCCGGGGCACGGGTGTCCTGGGCGTGGCGGCGGTCGCGGGCGTAGCGGCGACGGCCCGCCCAGCCGGCCGCCGTCAGCGGGGGCTGCTGTTCGTCGTGACGGGCCTGTGCCATGCCGCGGGTGTAGGCCTCGTAGGCCTGGGGGCTGGTGAACCAGATGGACGGGTCCTCGTCGAAGATCAGCGCCCGCTTCGCCAGGACGTAGCCGAATTCCTCGGGCGTCAGATAGCCGAGCTTCTGGGAGGACGCCGAATCCTCCCGATAGGCGTCCAGCAGCAGCCAGCCCGCCCCCAGGTATGTCGTCGCCGTGTCCGTGAGGATCTCGTTGTCGCGGGTGCCCGGGAAGGACAGGCCCAGGCGGTGCAGATAGACATGCATGACCTCGTGGGCCAGGGCGGCGCCGATGTCGCGGCGGTGGGTGCGGAAGCGGTCGTTCAGTTCGACGAAGTACTCGGGGCCCGCGGCGAGTTCGACGTTCGCCGCATGCTGCATCTCGCGGAAGCCGACGATCATGCGGGCGTCCGGAAGGCGGTAGTGCCGGACGAGCTCGCGGGCCACCCGCTGCGCACCCAGATAGAGATCGTCCGTGTCGCCGAACGCCACGTCGGCGGGCGCCACGCTGCTCGAGAACGTCTGGATGGTGTCGTACGACAACCGTTTGTAGAGCGCGGTGATGGCGGCCCGCACCGTCTCCAGGTGTGGGTAGCCGTGCTCGACCGGTCCGCCGTTCGCCACGCCTGAACCCCCAAGACGCCCTGAACCCGATTCCACTCTACGGGGACGCGAGCGGATTTCCCCTGGCCCGTCTCCGGACGAGCTGGGCGCCGGCTCCGTACACGCCGGCGCACAAGCTCTCGACGGTCAGACCGGATGGGCAGGCGGTCAGACGGTCAGGCGGTCAGGCGGTCCGCAGGAAAACCCTCCCCGTCCCCGTCCCCGCGCCCGTGCCGACCTCGCCCCCGACGGCGACCCCGTCCTCAAGGCCCTCGCCCGCGACGCGTGCCTGCCGCTGTCGGTCGCCGACCACGCGGCCCGGCACGGCATGACCCCCGCCGAACTGCGCACCGCCGTCCGCGGCGGCGCCGGCTGCAGCCCCAAGGACTACCTCCTCGCCATCCGCCTGGGCCTTGCCAAGGAACTCCTCGCCGCCACCGAACTGCCCGTCACCGCCGTCGCCCGCCGCGTCGGCTACGACGATCCGGCCTATTTCTCCCGGCTGTTCACCCGCCGCGTCGGCATGCCCCCCGTCCGCTTCCGCGCCCAGCAGTACCACGCCGTCCCCGGCGGCTGGAGCGACCAGGTCCCCCACCCCGATGATCGAACCCTCGTCCGCCACGTAGGGTGGATGCCCATGACCACCAGCAACACCGGCACCAGTGACGTGGACCCCGCCGTCCGCGCCGAACTCGCCCGGCTGCGCGACAGCATCGACAACATCGACGCGGCCGTCATCCACATGCTCGCCGAGCGGTTCAAGGCCACCCAGCAGGTCGGCCACCTCAAGGCCGCACACCGGCTGCCGCCCGCCGACCCGGCCCGCGAGGCCCGCCAGATCGACCGCCTGCGCTCCCTCGCCGAGAGCGCCAAGCTGGACCCGGCGTTCGCTGAGAAGTTCCTGAACTTCATCATCGCGGAAGTGATCCGTCACCACGAGCGCATCGCGGGCGACGCGGTGAACGGCTCCGCGCAGGCGGCCAATTGACCTCGTCGGACACCACAAAGGGCGTGACAGGAGGGCCCGCAGGGGGCATGCTGCGCTGTGCACTCCTTGTCAGCTGACGAGCACGCCACGTCAGCACCTCGACACAAGCTGGTTGTCCACGCGGGAGGGACGACGGGCCATGCCGGAAGCCAAGATCCTCATCGTGGACGACCACGAGGACACCCTGTACGCGCTGGAGAGCGCCCTGGCCCCGCTGGGCTATCTGCTGGGCCGCGCCACGAACGGCGACGAGGCCCTCAAGCAGGTGCTCCGCGGACACGTCGGCCTGCTGCTGCTGGACGTCCGCATGCCCGGCGTCAGCGGCCTGGACGTGGTCCGCTACATGCGCCGCGTGGAACAGACCCAGCACATACCGGTCATCCTGCTCACCGGCTTCGGCGCCGACCACGTACTGACCACCGCCGCCTTCGGACTCGGCGTCGCCGACCTCGTCATGAAACCCATCGACCCCTGGGCGCTGCGCACCAAGGTCCGCTACCTGTACGACGCCCACCGCCGCTACCTCGACCTGGCGCAGGAGGTCCGCGACCTGCGCGCCCTGGTCAAGGACCACGCCGGGGCCCCGGAGCACGCCCCCCGCACCCCCGCCCTGCCCCACCCGGACACCCGTGTCCCGACCCAGCGCGCGAGCGAGACCCTGGGCGGGGAGCTCGAAGGGGACCGCACATAGGGCACCGCACACAGGGGTGCGTACCCGCGCGTACCGATCCGCCCCTGTGCCTCGTCAGTGCCATCGGGCAGCATTGCCTGCATGTCCGTACTGACGCGCGACGAAGCGCAGACCCGTGCCAAGCTCCTCGACGTCCACCGCTACACGGTCGACCTCGATCTGACCACCGGCGACGAGACCTTCGACTCCCGGACCGTCATCCGCTTCACCACGCGCACGGACGCCGGCACCTTCGTCGAGCTCAAGCCCGCACAGCTGCGCTCCGTCACCCTCGACGGACAGCCCCTCGACCCGCAGACCCTGGACGGCAACAGGCTCCCCCTGAACAACCTCACCGCCGGCGAACACGAGCTGCGCATCGAGGCCGCCATGCGCTACTCCCGCACCGGCGAGGGCATGCACCGCTTCACCGACCCCACCGACGGCGAGACCTACCTCTACACGCAGCTGTTCATGGAGGACGTCCAGCGCGTCTTCGCCGCCTTCGACCAGCCTGACCTCAAGGCGGTCTTCGAGCTGACCGTCAAGGCCCCCGAAGCCTGGACCGTCCTCGCCAACAGCACCACCGAACACCTCGGCGACGGCCACTGGCAGGCCGCCCCCACCCCCCTGATCTCCACCTACCTCGTCGCAGTCGCCGCAGGCCCCTGGCACTCCGTGCGCACCGAGCACCGCGACCTGCCCTTCGGCCTGCACTGCCGCCGCTCCCTGGCCCCCTACCTCGACGCGGACGCCGACGAACTCTTCGAGATCACCCGGCAGTGCTACGACCGCTACCACGAGAAGTTCGAGGAGCCCTACCCCTTCGACTCCTACGACCAGGCGTTCGTACCCGAGTTCAACGCCGGCGCCATGGAGAACCCGGGCCTGGTCACCTTCCGCGACGAGTTCGTCTACCGCTCCGCCGTCACCGACACCGAGCGCCAGACCCGCGCCATGGTCATCGCCCACGAGATGGCCCACATGTGGTTCGGCGACCTCGTCACCCTGCGCTGGTGGGACGACATCTGGCTGAACGAGTCCTTCGCCGAATACATGGGCTACCAGACCCTCACCGAAGCCACCCGCTTCACCGACACCTGGACCGACTTCGGTGTCGCCCGCAAGGCCTGGGGCTACGACGCCGACCAGCGCCCGTCCACCCACCCCGTAGCCCCGGAGAACGTAGACGACACGGCCTCCGCCCTCCTCAACTTCGACGGCATCTCCTACGCCAAGGGCGCCTCCGCACTACGCCAACTCGTCGCCTGGCTCGGCGAGAAGGACTTCCTCGCCGGCATCAACAGCCACTTCGCCCGCCACAAGTTCGCCAACGCCACCCTCGCCGACTTCATCGACTCCCTCGCCTCCGCCACCGAGCGCGACGTGCACGCCTGGGCCGACGCCTGGCTGCGCACCACCGGCGTCGACACGCTCGGCGCACTGGTCACCCCCGGCGACGAGGGCACGTGCACCCTGCGCGTCGAGCACACCGGCAGCCGCCCGCACCGCATCGCCGTCGGCCTCTACGACCAGGACGTCGCCGACGAGGGCCGCCACCTCACCCTGCGCGAACGCCTCGACCTCGACGTCCCGCAGACCAAACCCCAGCCCCTGGGCAAGCGCCCCGCCCTGCTCCTCCTGAACGACGGCGACCTCACCTACGCCAAGATCCGCTTCGACCCCGAGTCCTTCGAAGCGGTCCGCACCAGCCTCTCCGGCCTCCCCGACCCCCTCACCCGGGCCGTCGTCTGGAACGCCCTGCGGGACGCGGTTCGCGACGGCCAACTCCCGCCCACCGCCTACCTCGACACGGCCCGCACCCACCTCCCGCACGAGACCGACCTCGCCCTCGTCCAGGGCGTCCTCGCCTTCGCCGCCACCCACATCGTCGACCGCTATCTCACCCCCGAGCAGCGCCCCGCCGCCCTGGCCACCCTCTCCTCCCTCTGCCGCGACCTCATCCGCCGCACCGAGGACGGCGACAACCCCGGCCTGCGCCTGATCGCCGTACGCCACATCATCGACGTCGCCGCACACCCCGAGGCCATCGCCGCCTGGCTCGCCGACGGCACCGTCCCCGGCGGCCCGGAGCTGGACCCCGAACTGCGCTGGAGGGTCCTCGCCCGGCTCGCCGTCCTCGGCGCCACCGACGAGGCGGCCATCGCCGCCGAACTGGACCGCGACCCCTCCGCCACCGGCCAGGAGGGCGCCGCCCGCTGCCGCGCCGCCCTGCCCGACGAGCAGGCCAAGGCCAAGGCCTGGGAGGCCATGTTCGGGGGCGACGACCTCTCCAACTACCTCTTCGTCGCCACCGCCCAGGGCTTCTGGCAGCCCGAACAGGCCGACCTGGTACGGCAGTACGTGCCGCGCTACTACGACGACGCCGTGACCGTCGCCGCCCGCCGCGGCCCCGCCATCGCCGACGCCGCCGGCCGCTGGGCCTTCCCGGTGCACGCCGTCGACCCGGAGACACTCCGCCTGGGCGAGGCATGCCTGAGCGACGCCAACCCGATCCCGTCCCTGCGCCGCAAACTGGCCGACCAACTCGACGACCTGGGACGGGCGTTGCGGGTGAGGGAGGTGAGGGGAGAGGCGTAGGGCGAACACGGGGGCGCCGGCTGTAGTTGAGTGCCCGGACCGGCACCCTTGTCAGCGCCGGTCCGCACCATCCAGCCCGTCCGGCGTCTGAGGACGAGGCCGTTCAGGCCGAAAGCGGGAGTCCGGGGGCGCAGCCCCCGGTCACCGGCACCACCAACACCACCCTCCCCGCCCAAGCCCCGCACAGACACCACAGGGACACCCTTTCGGGTTCCGATCGTTGAACTTTTCGGGCACGCGCACGCATCCGCGTACAAGCTGGAACTCCCTCTGCCTGCGCGCCCGGGAGGAACCCATGAGCACACCGAGCCTCGCCTCGGGCCCCGAAGGCCACCGCGCCCTGCGGCCGCTCCTCGACACCGTGCTCGACGCCCTGGCCGAGGGCGCACGCGCCCGCCGCGGCCCCCTGCCCGCCGGCGGACCGGACGCGGTGGCCGCGCGGGTGCGGGCCGCCGCCGGCGACGTTCTGCCGCAGGACGGCGACCCGGACGCCCTGCGCACCCTGGTGCACGCCCTCGCCGAGGGCGCCGCCGACCCGGCCGACCCCCTGTGCGCAGCCCACCTGCACTGCCCGCCCCTCGCCGTCGCCACCGCCGCGGACCTCGCCGCCAGTGTCCTCAACCCCTCCCTCGACTCCTGGGACCAGGCACCGGCCGCCTCCGAACTCGAAGCCCTCGTCACCCGCGCACTGGCGAGGGAGGCCGGCGCCTGCGACGCCCTCGTCACCACCGGCGGCACCGAATCCAACCAACTCGCCCTGCTCCTGGCGCGCGAGGCACACGGCGCCGGCGTCCGCCTCGTCTGCGGCGCCAACGCCCACCACTCGCTGCCCCGCGCCGCCTGGCTCCTCGGCCTGCCCGACCCCGTGATCGTCCCCGCCCCCGCCGGCACCCTCGACCCCGCCGCCCTCGACGAGGCCCTCACCGCCCTCCCCGGCCCCCACGGCTCCGTCGTAGTAGCGGCCACCGCGGGCACCACCGACGCCGGACTCATCGACCCCCTCCCCGAGATCGCCGCCCTGTGCAGCGCCCACCACGCCCGCCTGCACATCGACGCCGCCTACGGCGGAGGCCTCCTCTTCAGCGACCGCCACCGCGGAAAGCTCGCCGGCCTGGACCACGCCCACACCATCACGCTCGACCTGCACAAACTCGGCTGGCAACCGGTCGCCGCGGGCATCCTCGCGGTCCGCCACCCCCGCGACCTCGCCGCCCTCACCCAGCACGCCGACTACCTCAACGCCGACGACGACACCGCCGCCGGTCTCCCCGACCTCCTCGGCCGCTCCCTGCGCACCACCCGCCGCCCCGACGTCCTCAAGATCGCCGTCACCCTCAAGACCCTCGGCCGCACCGGCCTCGGCGCCCTCGTCGACCAAGTCTGCGACCGGGCCCAGGAGTTCGCCGCCCTCGTCCACGAGCACCCCGGCTTCGAACTCCACGACCGGCCCACCATCAGCACGGTCCTGTTCCGGCCCGCACACACCACCGACGACGCCATCGCCGCCGTACGCAGAGAACTCCTCCACCAGGGCCGCGCCGTCCTCGGCCGGGCCCGCCTCGACGGCCGCCTCTGGCTCAAGGCCACCCTCCTCAACCCCCACACCCGCCCCGACGACCTGGCCACCCTCCTCACCCTCGTCGAAAAGGCCACCGGAGAACCCGCCTAACAGGCCCCCAAGACCCTGCCGGAGACCCCGCCGAACAGGCCGCCCAAGAACCCGCCGAACAGGCCGCCGAAAGACTCGCGGAAGGAAACACCCCCCGATGAGCACCACCCCCCACGCCCAGCCCCAGCCCCACCCCCCACACCACGAGCCCGACGCACCCCGCGACCTGGTCGGCATCGGCATCGGCCCCTTCAACCTCTCGCTCGCCGCCCTCGCCCACCCCCTCACCGAACTCGACACCGCCTTCTACGAACAGCGACCCTCCTTCGACTGGCACTCCGGCCTCCTCATCGACGGAGCCCGCATCCAAGTCCCCTTCCTCGCCGACCTGGTGACACTCGCCGACCCCGCCAGCCCCTGGACCTTCCTCAACCACCTCAAGGCCCGCGACCGCCTCTTCCCCTTCTACTTCGCCGAGCGCTTCCACATCCAGCGCGCCGAATACGACGCCTACTGCCGCTGGGTAGCCGACAGCCTCCCCGGACTCCACTTCGGCCACCAGGTCGACGCCGTCCGCTGGAACCCCGAACGCGACCTCTTCGAAGTCGACTTCACCCAGCTCGACACCGACGGAGAAGCCGAAGCGCTCGGCCGTACCTACACCAGGAACATCGTCCTCGGCATCGGCACCGAGCCCTACGTCCCCGAACCCCTCAAACCGCTCGTCGAAGCACCTGCCGTCCCCGTCGTCCACGCGGCCGACTACCTCACCCACCGCGACACCCTCCTCGCCGCCGACCACGTCACCGTCATCGGCTCGGGACAGTCAGGCGCCGAGATCTTCCTCGACCTGCTCCGCGCCCGCCCCGCAGGCCGCGAAAAGCTCCACTGGCTCGGCCGCACCGAGGCCTTCGCCCCCATGGAGTACTCCAAGCTCGGCCTCGAACACTTCACCCCCGACTACACCCGCTACTTCCGGGCCCTCCCCGAACGCGTCCGCGACCGCCTCGTCACCAGCCAGTGGCAGCTCCACAAGGGCATCGACACCGACACCATCACCGCCATCCACGACGAGCTCTACGACCGCACCCTGCACGGCGGCTGGCCCGACGTCGTCCTCACCCCCGGCGTCCAAGTCCGCACCGCGGGCCGCCTCGCCACCACCAAGGTCGAACTCCACCTGGAACACCTGCAACAGGACACCCGCTCCCGGCTCACCACCGACGCCGTCATCCTCGCCACCGGCTACCGCGAACGCCCCCTCGACCGCATCCTCGCCGGCCTCGACCCCTACCTGCGCCGCGACAGCCGCCAACGCCCCCGCATCGACCAACACTTCCGCCTCGCCCTCGACCCCTCCATCAGCGGCTCCGACTGCCACATCTACGTGCAGAACGCCGAACGCCACACCCACGGCGTCGGCACCCCCGACCTCGGCCTCGCCGCCTGGCGCAGCGCCACCATCCTCAACTCCCTCACCGGCAAAGAGACTTACCCCCTCCCCACCCGAACCGCCTTCACCACCTTCGGACTCGACCAACAGCCTCAGCCACGCATCCCGCACGCACGACACGCCCAAGTACTCACACCACTCGTCGACGGAACGCAGGAACACCGAAGGTGAAAAACCAGGCCGCAGGGAAGAACCCCGACGGCCGAGGCGTTGGCCCCGCCATGACCACCACCTGGATCGCAGCCCACCGCGCCGCCGTCATCAACCCCCACGAGAACTTCCACCTCTTCGAACCCCGCTCCTTCACCGACCAGACCATCAGGCAGACCCTGCGCCTGGCCGGAGGAGGTGAAGCGCTCAGAGTGCGGCTCAGCAACCGCTACGGCAAGGAACCCCTGGAACTCGGCGGCGCCCACCTCGCCGTACGCACCAGAGGCAGCCGCATCGACCCCACCAGCGACACACCCCTGCGCTTCTCGGGCGCCGAAACCGTCACCCTGCCCGTCGGCGAGGAAATCGTCAGCGACCCGGTCGAACTACCCGTGAGCGCAGGGGAAGAACTCACCATCAGCCTCTACCTGCCGGGCGACACAGGCCTCACCACCTACACAGCGGTCCCCTACGACATCGGACACGCCGTCAGCGGCAACCACCTCTCCGCCGAACTCCTCGACGAATCAGACGAGTTGCCCCTCGGCCACTTCCTCACAGGCGTCGACGTCCTCGCCCCCGAAACCACCCGCATCGCCGTAGCCTTCGGCGACTCCTGGATCGAAGGCGCGGCCACCACCCCCGGCACCGACAACAGCTTCCCCGCCCAGCTCAGCCGCCGCCTCGACCACGGCTGGATCGTCAACCAGGGCATCTCCGGCAACCGCCTGCTCACCGACGAGATCGGCGACCACCTGCTGTCCCGCATCGACCACGACGTCCTCGACGTACCCGGCGTCAGCCACGTCCTCGTCCACGTCGGCCTCAACGACCTCGGCCTGCCCGGCGCCATCGCGGACCCCGAACCCGGCCAACTCCCCACCACCGACGACCTGATCACCGGCCTCACCACCCTGGCCGACCGCCTGCACTCCGCCGGCCTCACCGTCATCGGCAGCACCATCGGCCCCTACGCCGGCACCATCTACCCCGGCTACGACACCGAGGAGGGCCAGACCGTACGCCACCAGGTCAACACCTGGCTCCTCGGCGACGACCACCCCTTCGACGCTGTCGCCGACATCGCCACCGCCGTCGCGGACCCCGGCCAACCCACCAGAATCCGCGACGAGTTCAACAGCGGCGACGGACTCCACGTCAACGACGCCGGCGCGAAAGCCATCGCCGACGCCATCGACGCAACCCTGCTGAACCTCTAGAAAACCGCCTCTGGAACACGGCCGTCAGAACACCGGCGTGCCCTCCCGGGTCAGCCTCCAGTCCGCCGACGCGAAGTCCTTCGGGTCCAGCACACCCTTCGCCGTCACCCACTCGGCGATCCGCGTCCGGATCTCCGTCGACTCCGACCACAGCTCCTTCGCCGACGCCACATGCGGGAACGCACCACCGCCATTGGCACGGTAGTTGTTCACCGCCAGCACGAACTGCTGCCCGTCGTCCAGCGCGGCCCCGCCGTACGTGAGATTCCTGATCCGCGACCCGGCCGCCTGGGCGATGTCGATCTCATACCCGAGACCCGACACATAGTCGTAGTTGTAGTCCGGGCGTCCGTTCGCGTTCGTCAGCTCCTCCACGTCGACCGCAGCACCGGCCGCCGTCCGCACGAAATACTCCGCCGAGTACTCCAGGTACGCCCGCAGCTGCGCACCCGTCATCACCTTCGCGACCAGCGTGTTGTCGTACACGTACAGAGACGACAGATCCCGGATCGTCACCTCGCCCGCCGGGATCTCCGACGTCCGCGAGAACGGCGACGCCTGCGCGATCACCGGCAGCGCCGCGTACTCCGTACCCGCCAGCGCCGCCTTCACCACATCCTCCTGGACCTTGGTGATCAGGTCGATGATCGGCGCGTCCTTGTACCGCGCCTCGACCGTCGTCAGCGTCTCGGTCGCCGAACCGACCACCTGGTTGACGTAACTGACGACCTTCGCATGCTCGTCCGACAGCAACTTGGTGATCTTCGGGTCGTCCTCGACCGTGTTCGAGTTCAGCAGCGACGCCGCCACCGACTCGACCTCCCACCGGCCCGAACGGAACACCAGCTCGAAGTCGAACAGGGTCAACCGCTCCGCGAAACACAGCGGTTCGGACAGCACGACCGTCCTGCCCGTCTGCTCGTTGGTCACCTTCAGCTCCGGGATCTCCACATGCGCGTGACCGACCAGAATCGCGTCGATACCCGGCACCCGCTGAGCGACCAGCGCCGCCGAGTTCTCGACATACGGCAACTGGTCACCGTACGACGACGTCCCGGACGAACCGGAGTGCGCCGACACGACCACGACGTCCGCACCCATCGCCCGCAGCTTCGGCACCCACTTCGCCGCCTGCTCCTCCAGCCCCGGGAACGTCAACTTCCCCTGCACATACGCCTTGTCCCAGATCGCGATACCCGGATTCGTCAGACCCAGCACCGCCACCTTCACCGGCGGCAGACCCGGCACATGGAACCTCTTGATGAGGTACGGCGGAAACGCCGGCTTCTGCGTCTTCGCGTCCAGCGCGTTCGCACCCAGCAGCGGGAAGTGCAACTGGTCCTCGAACTTCCGCAGCGTCTCAAGCCCGTAGTTGAACTCGTGGTTGCCCAGCGCCGCCGCGTCGTACCCGATCGCGTTCATCGCCTGCGCCATGGGATGCACCGGACCGCCCTTGGCGGTGATCGGATCCACCTTCGCGTAGTAGTACGTCAGCGGCGTGCCCTGCAGCGTGTCACCCGCGTCCAGCAGCATCGTGTTGCAGCGCCCCCTCTCCGCCCGCACCCGGTTCACCAGCGTCGAGATACGCGCCAGGCCCATCGCGTTGCCGGCCTTGTCGGAGTACTCCGCGTCCTTGAAGTAATCCCAGTTGAAGACGTGCCCGTGCAGGTCGGTGGTGCCCATGACCGTGAGCGAGTACCGCCTGGCAGGTCTGCGCCCCTGAGCGGCCTCGGCCGACGGAGCCGCCACGGCACCGGCCAGCGCCACCCCCGCCCCGGTCACGGCGGACTTCTGCAGGAACTTCCTACGGTTCAAGGGCATGTCTGGATCTCCTCGCGAAATAGTCAACAACGCGCGTAGATTCTGACCCGGACACGGCAAAACGCAACAGGCCCCACAGGTTTCGATCTGATGACCCAACCGCACCACCCACGGCCCCCAAACAGCCAACAAGTGCCAGAGTGGGACGTATGACCACCCCTCCCACGGACGACCCACCCCCCACCGTCCCCTACGGCACCCCCGACGCCCCCCGCATCGCCGTCCGCGGCGAAGCCCGCCTCGAAGTCGACCCCGAAATC
This sequence comes from Streptomyces sp. NBC_00461, assembly GCF_036013935.1. Taxonomy (NCBI): domain Bacteria; kingdom Bacillati; phylum Actinomycetota; class Actinomycetes; order Kitasatosporales; family Streptomycetaceae; genus Streptomyces; species Streptomyces sp. NBC_00461. The sequence continues at coordinate 2,509,591 of NZ_CP107902.1, read as the reverse complement.
GCCCGCATCGGCATCACCGTCGCCTCCCGCGGCAAAGACCGCCGAGCCGCACTCGACGACCTCACCCGCCGCAACACCACCGCCCTCGACCTCACCAAGACATACGGCGACGCAGTCGAACGCCTCGAAACCGGCGCCTTCTCCATCACCCCCGAACTCAAGGACAAAGGCCGCGGCGAACGCATCCACGCCTACCACGGCCGCGTCCACATCACCGCCGAACTCACCGACTTCACCGCCCTCGGCGAACTCACCACCCGCCTCGCCGACTTGGACCTCACCCGCGTCGACGGCCCCTGGTGGGCCCTGCGCCCCAACTCGCCCGCCCACCGACAAGCCCGCCAGCAAGCCGTGAAAGAAGCCGTCCAACGAGCACGCGAATACGCCGAAGCACTCGGCACCACACTCGCAGCACTCGTGGAACTCGCCGACATCGGAGCCGAGGACGCACAGCCCTACCCCCAGACCCCCGGCCGCATGCGCTCCATGGCCTACGGAGCCGCCGCCGAAGACACCACAGCCGCACCACTCGACCTCGAACCCCAACGCCAGCGAATCTTCGCAGCCGTGAACGCCCGCTTCACCATGGCACCCCCACAGCTGTAAAAAATGCTCATCAGAGCACCCCTAAGCACACTTCAATACCCGTCAACACCCCTTCACCCAAAGGTTGTTGAGTAGACATGTGCGACCAATTCTCTACCCACCGGTAAGGCCTAGGCTCACACCATGCGCCGAGCAAAGATCGTCTGCACACTGGGGCCCGCCACCGACTCCTACGACCAGATCAAAGCCCTGGTCGAAGCCGGAATGGACGTCGCCCGCCTCAACCTCAGCCACGGCACCCACGCCGAACACGAGGAGCGCTACCACCACGTACGAAAGGCCTCCGACGAAACCGGCCGCAGCGTCGGAATCCTCGCCGACCTTCAGGGCCCGAAAATCCGACTCGGCCACTTCACCGAAGGACCCGCACTCCTTGAACGCGGCGACACCTTCACCATCACCACAGAAGACGAAGCCGAAGGAAACCAACAAGGCTGCGGAACCACCCACCCCGGCCTCGCCACCGACGTCACCCCCGGCGAACGCATCCTCGTCGACGACGGCAAAGTCTGCCTCCAGGTCACCGACATCGACGGCCCCCACATCCACACCACCGTCATCGAAGGCGGCATCGTCTCCGACCACAAAGGCCTCAACCTCCCCGGAGCCGCCGTCTCCGTCCCCGCCCTCTCCGACAAAGACGAAACAGACCTGCGCTGGGCGCTGCGCACCGGCTGCGACGTCATCGCACTCTCCTTCGTCCGCAGCGGCCGCGACATCCAGGACGTCCACCGCATCATGGACGAAGAAGGCCGCCGCCTCCCCGTGATCGCCAAGGTCGAGAAGCCCCAGGCCGTCGAAGCCATCGACGACATCGTCGCCGCCTTCGACGGCATCATGGTCGCCCGCGGCGACCTCGGCGTCGAAATGCCCCTGGAACACGTCCCGATCGTCCAGAAGCGCGCGATCAAACTGGCCAAGCGCAACGCCAAGCCGGTCATCGTCGCGACACAGATGCTCGACTCGATGATCGACAACTCCCGCCCGACCCGCGCGGAAGCCTCCGACGTCGCCAACGCCGTCATCGACGGCACGGACGCGGTGATGCTCTCCGGCGAGACCAGCGTCGGCAAGTACCCCATCGAGACCGTCCGGACCATGGCGAAGATCGTCGAGGCGGCGGAGGAAGACATCCTCGCCAAGGGCCTCCCGCCCCTGACCGAACGCAACAAGCCCCGCACGCAGGGCGGCGCGGTGGCCCGCGCGGCGGCGGAAATGGGCGACTTCCTCGGCGCCAAGTTCCTGGTCGCCTTCACCCAGTCCGGCGACACGGCCAAGCGCCTGTCCCGGTACAGGTCCCCGATCCCCCTCCTGGCCTTCACCCCGGACCCGGCGACACGGTCCCAGCTGACGCTGACGTGGGGCGTGGAGACGTTCCTGGGCCCACACGTCGACTCCACAGACGCGATGGTCGACCAGGTGGATGAACTGCTGTTGAAGTACGGCCGCTGCCAGAAGGGTGACGTCGTGGTCATCACGGCGGGCTCGCCCCCCGGGGTCTCGGGCTCGACGAACCTGGTGCGGGTGCATCACATCGGGGAGGACGACAGCCCCAAGTAGGGGGCTGAGGTTAGTACTTGGGGCCTACGTGTGTGTCCATGAGGGCCACGGAGGCTTTGCGGGCGATGGAGATGTTGAACGGGTCGCTGCCCCGGGCCAGGGTGGTCCATTTGACGCCCACCTTGTCGAGTGTGTCGGTGAACAGCTTCCGGATGTCGTCCGACTTGTTGGTGAAGAAGTACCGCGGGTATTCGTAGCGCTTGCGTTCGCCGCCCACGAGGCGAGTCGTCCAGTTCGTGATGCGGCACCCGTCGGAGTGGATGAGGCCGCGGATGAATTCCCAGGGGTGGGCGTCGACGATGTCCTGCTGCCAGGGTTCGAGGGCAATGAGGCGCTCGTGCTTCCTGCCGGGGCCGTGCTGGGGAAACAGGCATGTCAGGTGCTTGTTGTAAGCCTTGATGGTCTGACAACCGATGCGCTGTACGCGATGCACGTTGTTCGTGGGGAAGACGGCTCGCATCGCGGCTTCGGTCTCGTTCGCCACGCCTGGCCACGCGTCGGCACAAGAGATCATCAGGCTGGGCACGCGGTGGTGCACATAGTGGCTGATGTGTCCGTCTCCGAGGTATTGACCTAGCAAGTAGGAATATGCAGCCAGGTCCAGAGGGCGTCCGTCGCATCGTGGACAAGCCGGATTGTGCGCCCCGGGGCACTCCCCGCGCTTGGCGCGATCCGCATGCTTCCAATAGCCGATTGTGCCAAGCGGAATGTTGAGCGTCCTGGCGACATCTGCGTTCTTGTTGCCATCCCTGAGAAGCGTGAGCGCACGCTGTCGAACCTCAGTGCCGTGAAAGTTCATGCGGAAACTCTGCGTTACTGATCGCTACTCCGTGCAGCAAAAAGCGGAGGACCACGCGAACGTGGTCCTCCGCTTCTGGTTCCGTTGTGCCCGGTGTGGGATTCGAACCCACATGCCCGAAGGCACGGTGGTTTGAGCACCGCGAGTCTGACCAGATTCCTCCAACCGGGCAGGCCGTGGAACTGTTCGGAAGTGTACCGGGTCACCACGAGATGCTGCAGCTAGGTAGGCTGCAGAGGCAGCAGCACCTGCCCGGCCCGCAACAAGGAGCCCCCGTGACCGCCCCCGAGTCGCCCCAGCCCGTAGACGCGCCCGACGACGACAAGTCGCACGTGCCTCCGCTGACGACCCGTGTCGTCATCGCCGAGGACGAGGCCCTGATCCGGCTCGACCTCAAAGAGATGCTGGAGGAGGAGGGCTACAGCGTCGTCGGCGAGGCCGGTGACGGTGAGCAGGCCATCGAGCTGGCCCGCGAGCACAAGCCGGACCTGGTGATCCTCGATGTGAAGATGCCCAAGCTGGACGGCATCTCGGCGGCCGAGAAGATCGCCGAGGAGGGCATCGCCCCGGTGCTGATGCTCACCGCTTTCTCGCAGCGCGACCTCGTGGAGCGCGCCAGGGACGCCGGTGCGATGGCGTATCTGGTGAAGCCGTTCAGCAAGAGTGACGTCGTACCGGCCATCGAGATGGCTGTCTCGCGGTTCACCGAGCTGAAGGAGCTGGAGAAGGAGGTCGCCGACCTCACGCTCCGGCTGGAGACGCGCAAGTTGGTGGACCGGGCGAAGTCGATCCTGCAGACGGAGTACGGGCTGTCGGAGCCGGCCGCGTTCCGGTGGATCCAGAAGACGTCGATGGACCGTCGGATGTCGATGCAGCAGGTCGCGGAGGCGGTTATTCAGGACGCGGACGAGAAGAAGGCCGCGAAGGGCTGACCCTCGCGCAGCAGACGGACGATCGAGGCCCGCGCCCCTGGTTCAGGGGTGCGGGCCTCGGTCGTGTGTGTCCGGTGAGGGGTGCTAGTCCTCGCCGAGGTAGGCCTTGCGTACCGATTCGTCGTGCAGGAGGTCCTGTCCGGTGCCGGAGAGGACGATGTTGCCGACCTCCATGACGTGTCCCTGGTCGGCGAGCGAGAGGGCGGCCTGGGCGTTCTGTTCGACGAGCAGGATGGTGGTCCCTTGGGATTTCAGCTCGACGATGGTGGACATGATCTTCTGCATCATGATCGGGGAGAGGCCCATGGAGGGTTCGTCGAGCATGAGGAGTTTGGGCTGGGACATCAGTGCGCGGCCCATGGCGAGCATTTGCTGCTCGCCGCCGGAGAGGGTTCCGGCGGCCTGCTTGCGGCGTTCTCCGAGGATGGGGAAGAGGTCGTAGGCGCGTTGGATGTCTTTTTCGATGCCTTCTTTGTCCTTGCGGAGGAAGGCGCCGAGTTGGAGGTTCTCGGTGATGGTGAGGCGGGGGAAGATGTGTCGGCCTTCGGGGGAGTGGGCGAGGCCGAGGGCGACGATCTTGTGGGCGGGGATGCCGTTGAGGGGCTGGCCCTCGAAGGTGATCTTGCCTGAGCGGGGTTTGAGGAGGCCCGAGAGGGTGCGCAGGGTGGTGGTTTTGCCGGCGCCGTTGGTGCCGATGAGGGTGACGATCTGGCCGGCTTCGACGGTGAAGGAGATGCCCTTGACGGCTTCGATCTTGCCGTAGGCGACCTTGAGGTCTTCGACCTCCAGGAGTGCGGTCACTGGGCGCTTCCTTCCGTGCTGGTGGTGCCCTGTGCTCCGGTGGCCTCGGCCGCTTCGACTTCGGCGATTTCGTCGTCGCCGGGGGCGCCTTCGAAGGGGGTGCCGAGGTAGGCGGCGACGACGCGTTCGTCGCCCTGGACGACGTCGGAGGTGCCTTCGACGAGTTTTTCGCCTTGGACGAGGCAGGCGACGCGGTCGCACAGGTTGAAGATGAAGCGCATGTCGTGCTCGATGACGAGGACGGCGACGCCCTTGTCGCGGATGGCGAAGACGAGTTCCTCGGTGGCGCGGGTTTCCTGGGGGTTCATGCCGGCGGTGGGCTCGTCGAGGAGGAGCAGGCCGGGGTCGCTGGCGAGGGCTCGGGCGATTTCGAGCTTGCGTTGTTCGCCGTAGGGGAGGTTGCGGGAGAGGTGGTCGGCTTTGTGGGCGAGGCCGATGAACTCGAGGAGTTCCATGGCGCGTTCGCGGGAGGCGGCTTCGGCTTTGCGGAAGCCGGGGCCGCGCAGGAGGGCCGACCAGAGGCCTTCTTTGGTGCGGGTGTGGCGGCCGACGAGGACGTTTTCCAGGACGGTCATGTTGGCGAAGAGCCGGATGTTCTGGAAGGTGCGGGCGATGCCGGCGCTGGTGACGAGGTGGGGCTTGGGGGGCAGGACGGTGCCTTTGTAGGCGACTTTGCCCTCGGTGGGGATGTACAGGCCGGTGAGGCAGTTGAAGAAGGTGGTTTTGCCGGCGCCGTTGGGTCCGATGAGGCCGACGATTTCACCGGAGTTGACGGTGAGGTCGACGCTGCGTACGGCGGTGAGGCCGCCGAAGCGCATGGTGACGCCGCTGGCTTCGAGGACGGGGCTGGTGGCCGTGGTGGTGGTCATGGTGGTTACGCCCCTGCCTTGGTGACGCCGACTGTGGTGTCGGGAAGGCTCTGTTCGGGGATGTCGGCCTGTTCTGTTTCGTGGAATTCGAGCTGGCGGCGTCGGTTGGCGATGATGCCTTCGGGGCGGAAGCGCATCAGGATGACGAGGGCCAGGCCGAAGGCGAAGAGTTGGTACTCCTTGAGGAAGCTGAGCTTCTCGGGGAGGAGGTAGAGCAGGGTGGCGCCGAGGATGGGTCCGCCGACGGTGCCCATGCCGCCGAGGACGACTGCGGCGAGCAGGAATGCGGAGTTGGGTGGTACGGAGCCGGCGAACTGGTAGGGGGCGGGGTTGACGCTGTAGCCGACGTGGGCGCTGACGGTGCCGGCGAGGCCGGCGAGTGAGGCGCCGAGGGCGAAGGCGATGAGTTTGACGCGGAAGCCGTTGATGCCCATGGCGGTGGCGGCGGTTTCGTCTTCGCGGATGGCGATCCAGGAGCGGCCGATGCGGGAGTCGGCGGCGCGGTTGAAGACGAGGACGACGATGGCGGTGATGACGAGCATCAGGAGCAGGTAGTTGGCGAATCGGCCGACGGTGATGGAGCCGATGGTGTGGCTGCTGCCGAGGTTGAAGCCGAAGATCTCCAGGTCGGGGATCATCGAGATGCCGTTGGGGCCGTTGGTGATGTTGGGCCCGGAGGAGCCGTCGAGGTTGTTGACGGTGATGCGGAAGATTTCTCCGAAGCCGAGGGTGACGATGGCGAGGTAGTCGCCGCGCAGTCGCAGGGTGGGGGCGCCGATGAGGACGCCGAAGATGAGCGATGCGGCCATGCCGGTGAGCATGGCGGCCCAGAAGGGGAATTGGACGCCGGAGAAGCGGGAGAACTCGGAGCCGGAGACGAGGGCTGCGGCGTAGGCGCCGACGCCGAGGAAGGCGACGTATCCGAGGTCGAGGAGTCCGGTGAGGCCGACGACGATGTTGAGGCCGAGGGCGACGGTGGCGACGACGAGGATGTTCACGCCGAGGTTGGCGTTGTGTTCGTTGTTCTCGACGAAGGGGAAGATCGCGGCGGCGAGGAAGGCCATGGAGGTGGCGAAACCTTTGTGCCGGGCGTTGATGGCGGAGAACCGGTCGGCGAGTCCGGCGGCGATCACGGCCCAGGAGCCGAAGATGACGAGCAGCAGGAAGCCGATGAAGGTTTCGCTGGCGTCGGGGTCGACGCCGATGCCGTAGGCGAAGGCGATGAGGCCGATGCCGGTGGCGGCGGTGATGACGAGGCGTTCGCCCCAGGCGGGGAGTTTGCCTGCCGGGGGGATGTTGTCGGGCTTGCTGACCCAGGCTTTGGCGGTGTTGCCGGGGCTGGGCAGGGCGAGGGCGCCGAGGAGGGCGACCAGGGAGGCGGCCGCGGCTATGTAGGCGCCGGGGTCGAGGTTGACGAGCCCGCCGAGGTCGATGGCGATGGCGAGTGCGCTGAACCAGCTGACGGTGAAGGCGGCCGCGGCGGCGAGGAACACGGGGGCGGTGGCGCCGGCCGGGTTGAGCCAGGTGAGGCCGCGTATGTTCCAGCGGGTGAGGGCGAAGAGGAGGGTGAGGACGCCGGCGACGAGGTCGAGGATCTGGAGTCCGGCGGGGGAGCCGTAGTAGGTGAGGTCCCCGGGGAAGTCGGAGGTCCAGGTCCAGGACATGTAGGTGCTGGCGATGGTGCCGATGGCGCCTGCGGCGATGAGGACGCGGGCGGCGGGGTGGGGCAGGGGGATGAGGCCGCGCGGGGTGTCCGGCGTGGTGGGGCTGGTCTTGGTGGTTGTCATGGTGGTCACGCCCTGTCCGCTACGCGTTCGCCGACGAGGCCTTGTGGCCTGAACAGCAGGACGAGGATGAGGAGGACGAAGGCCCAGACGGAGGACCAGCCGCCGCCGCCGAGTTGCTGCATGCCGGGGATGTCGTCGATGTAGGAGGTGGCCATGGTTTCGGCGAGGCCGAGGACGAGGCCGCCGATCATGGCGCCGTAGATGTTGCCGATGCCGCCGAGTACGGCTGCGGTGAAGGCTTTGAGGCCCATCTGGAAGCCCATGTCGTACTTGATCTGTCCGTAGCGCAGGCCGTAGGCGATGGCGGCGACGGCGGCGAAGAATCCGCCGATGGCGAAGGCGATGACGATGATGCGGTTGGTGTCGATGCCCATCAGCTGTGCGGTGTCCGGGTCCTGCGCGGTGGCCTGCATGGCGCGGCCGGTGCGGGAGAGGCGGACGAAGAAGGCGAGGGCCGCCATGCAGAGGGGGGCGGCGATGATGACGAAGAGGGAGCCGCTGCTGATGCCGATGGAGCCGATGTTCCAGGGGCCGGCGTCGATCTGCGGGAAGTTGCGGTCGGTCTTGGCGTCCGGGTACCAGTTGAAGACGGCCTGCTGGAGTGCGAGGGAGAGGCCGATCGCGGTGATGAGGGGAGCCAGGCGTGGGGCGCCGCGGAGTGGTCGGTAGGCGAAGCGTTCCGCCCCGACGGCGATGAGGACGGAGACGAGTCCGCCGCCTATGAGCATCGCCGGGAGGGCTATCCACATGGATGTGCCGTCGGGCAGGACGTAGAGATAGACCGTGAGCGCGCCGAAGCCGCCGGTCATGAAGATCTCGCCATGGGCGAAGTTGATGAGCTGGACGATGCCGTACACCATCGTGTATCCGATGGCGATCAGCCCGTACATCGAGCCGAGGAACAGCCCGTTGGCCAGCTGCTGCGGCAGGGTGTGCACCGCATGGCCTCCATGTGGTGGGGAGTGAGCAGGGGGCGTGGAACGGGCCGCGCGGGTGACGTGTGGTCGGCCGCGCGGCCCTGGGGTGGTGCTAGCGGCAGTTCGGCTGGTTTGGTCAGCCGTTGAACGTGCCGCTCTTGACGGCCTTCCACTTGCCGTTGGTGACCTGGTAGACGGTCAGCTGCTTGTTGGTGGTGTCGCCGTACTGGTCGAAGGCGACGGGGCCGGCGACGCCGTCGAACTTGGTCTTGCTGACCTCGTCGACGATCTTGGCGCGGGCGTCGGAGGGGACCTTGCCGTCCTTCACGACGTTGGCGATGGCCTTGATGATGGCGGTGGCGGCGTCGTAGGAGTAGCCGCCGTAGGTGCCGTAGTCGCCCTTGAGGCCGGCTGCCTTGTACTTCTTGATGAAGTCCTGGGCGGAGGCGAGGGTGTCGACGGGCTGGCCGACGGAGGTGGCGAGGTCACCTTCGGAGGTCTTGCCGGCGGTCTGGATGTAGGTGTCGCTGAACATGCCGTCGCCGCCGAAGAGCGGGACCTTGGCGCCGCCGTCCTTGAGCTGCTTGGTGAGCTTCTCGGACTCGTCGTACTGGCCGCCGTAGTAGACCAGGTCGGCCTTGGAGTTCTTGATCTTGGTGACGAGGGCGGAGAAGTCGGTGTCGCCGGTGTTGACGTGGTCGGTGCCGGCGACCTTGCCGCCCGCCTTGGTGAAGCCGGCGGTGAACAGCTTGGCCAGGCCGGCGCCGTAGGTCTGCTTGTCGTCGACGACGAAGACGCTCTTCTTCTTCAGCGTGTTGTACGCGTAGTCGGCCGCGAAGCCGCCCTGGAGGGCGTCGGTGGTGGCGGTACGGAAGTAGGTCTTGAAGGGGCGGGCCTTCTTCGTCTGCCAGTTCTTGCCCTGGGTGAGCTCGGGGGCGGTGTTGGACGGCGAGATCTCGACCAGGTTGGCGGTGGCGAAGACCTGCTGCATCTGGGTGGCGACGCCGGAGTTCAGCGGGCCGACGACGCCGAGCACCTTGTCGTTGTTGACGAGCTGGGTGGCGTTCTGCTGACCGCTGGCGGGGATGGCCTTGTCGTCGAGGGCCTGGACCTTGAACGTCACGCCGGGCACGAGGTTGTTTTTGTTGGCGTCGTCGACGGCGACCTGGACGCCGCCCTGGATGCCGAGGCCGGTCGCCGAGTTCTGGCCGGTCAGCGGTGCGTCGACGCCAATGATGACCTCGGTCTTCTTGCTGCCGCTGTCCCCACCCTTGTCGTCGTTGCGCGAGCCGCAGGCGGTCAGCGTGAGGGCGCCTGTGGTGAGCACGGAGGTGAGTATGACCAAAGAACGGTGTCGCACGATGAATCCTCTCCCTGGCGCCGGCAGTCCTGCTGGGCTGCCGTGTGTCTCGCCGGGCCGTACTGGGGTGGAGCTGGGCCGTTCTGCAGACGCGCCCGGCGGCGCGGTGACTGGGCGTGACTCTAAGCCTGTCTGTCAGGTGAGGGCATCGTTGTGGGCTGGCTTGTGACTTTCTTGTTATGACGTGCCGGAAGGTGAGCCTTGGGGAAGTTCGCTCTCGGCCGGTTTGGCGGAAACGTGTCGGGTCCACATCGTGAGAACCCGCACTTCCGGTTGGACGCGGGGCGAGGAGAGCGCCCGGGTGGCGTCGCAGGCCGTGTGGAGGAGGTCGGAGAGGTCGCGCGAGTAGCTGCCGCCGAAGATGAAACTGTAGTGCTGTATTGCCTGCGTGTTACGCAGCGTTACGTCGAGGAAAGGCAGGTTGACGTTGAGGGGAAGCCCGCCGCAGTCGGTCACGGTGATCCGCACGGTGATGCGGTGGGTGGTTCCGGCGCGCACGGTGAAGGTTGTCGGGGGTGTGGTGCGGGTGTGCAGGCCGGCGGGGGTGGCGGTGATGTCGGAGATGGTGACGGGGGGTCCGTCGTGTACGGAGACGTCGAAGCGGAAGTCCCTGGTGGTGGTGCCGGGAGTGTCGGCAACTCCCTTGTAGTGGAAGGCCGTTGTGGTCGAGGGCCAGGGTGCGGTCGGTTCTTCGGGCGGTGTGGCCGGTAGTTGGGCGGTCAGGAGCCATACGGCCGCGGCCAGGGTGGCCGCGGCCGCTGCCAGTGCGGTGGCGCGGGTGCGCGGGAGCAGTGCGTGCCAACGGTCGGTCAGGCGGGGGGAGTCGGTGCCGATGACGTCGGGTGGCGGTGCGTCCTGGGGGGTGGCGGGGGCGTCGCCGGTGTGTGCCTCGACGGGGCCGGCGGGTTCGACGGGGCCGATGCCGCTCATGTCCGGGGCCTCATGGGGAAACGGTAGGCGCGGTGGACGCGGCCGGACAGTGCCCGGTGGGGGGAAGTCGCCGGTCGTCAGTCCGCGGCGGGCTGCTGTACGTCACGCAGCAGGCAGGTCAGCCGTGCACTGCACACGCGCCGTCCTTCCTCGTCGCTGATCACGATCTCGTACGTCGCCGTGGTGCGCCCGCGGTGGACCGGTGTGGCCACGCCGGTCACGAGGCCGGATCGCGCGCCGCGGTGGTGGGTGCAGTTCAGGTCGACGCCCACCGCGAGCTTGGAGCTGCCGCCGTGCAGCATCGAGCCGACGGAGCCGAGGGTTTCGGCGAGGACCGCCGAGGCGCCGCCGTGCAGCAGTCCGTAGGGCTGGGTGTTGCCCTCGACGGGCATGGTGCCGACGACGCGGTCCGCCGAGGCTTCGATGATCTCCACGCCCATGCGTGTGCCGAGGTGCCCGGCGGAGAACAGGGCGGGGAGGTCGACGCCGAGTGCGGCGTACTCGTCGATGACCTCCTGCGGGAACTTCACGTACTGCTGCTCGCCCATGGGCCCGGCTCCGTTCGTCCTGATCGCTCGTCCAACCTGCCTGAGCAAACGCTCAGTGGGTTGGTGATTGTTCCAGACGTACGACGACGGACTTGCTGGCCGGGGTGTTGCTGATGTCGGCGGTGGAGTCCAGCGGGACCAGCACGTTGGTCTCCGGGTAGTACGCGGCCGCGCAGCCGCGTGCCGTGGGGTAGTGCACGACCCGGAAGCCGGCCGCCCTGCGCTCGACGCCGTCCTTCCACTCGCTGACCAGGTCGACGTACGACCCCTCGGCGACCTTGAGCGCCCGCGCGTCCTCGGGGTGGACCAGGACGACCCGGCGGCCGTTCTTGATGCCGCGGTAGCGGTCGTCGAGGCCGTAGATCGTGGTGTTGTACTGGTCGTGCGAGCGCAGCGTCTGCAGCAGCAGGCGGCCTTCGGGCAGTGCGGGGTATTCCACGGGTGCCGCGGTGAAGTTGGCCTTGCCGGTGGCGGTCGGGAAGCGGCGTTCGTCGCGGGGGGCGTGCGGGAGGGCGAAGCCGTCGGGGTGGGCCACGCGCGCGTTGAAGTCCTCGAAGCCGGGGATCACGCGGGCGATGCGGTCGCGGATCGTGGCGTAGTCCTTCTCGAACTCCTCCCACGGTGTGGTGCTTTCCTCGCCGAGCACGCGGCGGGCCAGACGGCAGACGATGGCCGGCTCGGACAGCAGGTGGGTGCCGGCGGGCTCCAGTCGGCCGCGGGAGGCGTGCACCATGCCCATGGAGTCCTCGACGGTCACGAACTGCTCGCCGCCGCCCTGGAGATCGCGCTCGGTGCGGCCGAGCGTGGGCAGGATGAGGGCACGCGCGCCCGTGACCGCGTGCGAGCGGTTGAGCTTCGTCGACACGTGCACGGTCAGCCGGGCGCGCCGCATGGCCGCCTCGGTGACCTCCGTGTCGGGGGAGGCGGAGACGAAGTTGCCGCCCATGGCGAAGAAGACCTTCGCCGCGCCGTCGCGCAGGGCGCGGATGGCCTGGACGACGTCGTAGCCGTGCTCGCGCGGCGGCGCGAAGCCGAACTCCTTCTCCAGGGCGTCCAGGAAGGCGGGTGCGGGGCGCTCGAAGATGCCCATCGTGCGGTCGCCCTGGACGTTGCTGTGTCCGCGGACCGGGCACACTCCGGCCCCCGGGCGGCCGATGTTGCCGCGCAGCAGAAGGAAGTTGACCACCTCGCGGATGGTCGGCACGGAGTGCTTGTGCTGGGTGAGGCCCATCGCCCAGCACACGATGGTGCGCTTGGAGGCGAGGACCATCCGCAGGGTCCGCTCGATCTCCTCGCGGGCGAGACCCGTGGCGGCGAGCGTCTCGTCCCAGTCGGCGGTGCGGGCGGCTGCCGCGAACTCCTCGTAGCCGTGGGTGTGTTCACGCACGAAGTCCTCGTCGACCGCGCCGTCCGCCTCCAGGATCAGCTTGTTGAGGAGGCGGAAGAGGGCCTGGTCGCCGCCGATGCGGATCTGCAGGAACAGGTCGGTGAGCGCGGCGCCCTTGAGCATGCCCTGCGGGGTCTGCGGGTTCTTGAAGCGCTCCAGACCGGCCTCGGGCAGCGGGTTGACGCTGACGATCTTCGCGCCGCCCGCCTTGGCCTTCTCCAGCGCGGAGAGCATGCGCGGGTGGTTGGTGCCGGGGTTCTGGCCGGCGACGATGATCAGGTCGGCCTTGTAGAGGTCCTCCAGCAGGACGCTGCCCTTGCCGATGCCGATCGTCTCGTTCAGTGCCGAACCGGACGACTCGTGGCACATGTTGGAGCAGTCGGGCAGGTTGTTCGTGCCGAGCTGTCGGGCGAACAGCTGGTAGAGGAAGGCCGCTTCGTTGCTGGTGCGGCCCGACGTGTAGAACAGGGCCTCGTCCGGGGAGCCCAGGGCGGCGATCTCCTCGGCGACGATGTCGAAGGCGCGCTCCCAGCTCACCGGCTCGTAGTGCGTGCCCCCTTCGGGGAGATGCATGGGATGCGTCAGCCGGCCCTGCTGGCCCAGCCAGTAGCCGCTGCGGTTCGCGAGATCGGCGACGGAGTGGGCGGCGAAGAACTCCGGGGTGACCCGGCGCAGGGTGGCTTCCTCGGCCACCGCCTTCGCGCCGTTCTCACAGAACTCCGCCTTGTGCCGGTGCTCCGGCTCCGGCCAGGCGCAGCCCGGGCAGTCGAAGCCGTCCTTCTGGTTGACGCGCAGCAGCGTCAGCGCGGTGCGCTTCACACCCATCTGCTGCTGGGCGATGCGCAGCGTGTGCCCGATGGCGGGGAGTCCCGCCGCGGCGTGCTTCGGCTCGACGACCTGCGGCGCGTCCTGAACCGGGTCGCCCTTGGGCGGCTTCGTCGCCATCGCGCACTCTCCTTCGCATACACGCACATACACGCTTCACCTACGCGTGCGAGCCATCTCCTCGATCCTCGCACGGGGCGGTGACAGCGAGGGGGCCAGGGCGTGCGGGGGTCTCAGTGTCAGTGGCTCGTGGCAGGATCGGGGGCGTGGCAGAGACAGCATCGAAGAAGACCGAGAAGACCGAGAAGACCTCCGGCGGCAAGCGGCCCCGCCTCATGCTCATGGACGGGCACTCACTGGCCTACCGCGCGTTCTTCGCGCTGCCCGCGGAGAACTTCACGACCGCGACGGGCCAGCCGACGAACGCGATCTACGGCTTCGCGTCGATGCTCGCCAACACCCTGCGTGACGAGGAGCCCACACACTTCGCCGTGGCCTTCGACGTCTCCCGCAAGACGTGGCGCTCCGAGGAGTTCACGGAGTACAAGGCGAACCGTTCCAAGACCCCCGACGAGTTCAAGGGCCAGGTCGAGCTGATCGGCGAGCTCCTCGACGCGATGCACGCGTCGCGGTTCGCGGTCGACGGCTATGAGGCGGACGACATCATCGCCACTCTCGCCACCCAGGCCGAGGCCGAGGGCTTCGAGGTGCTGATCGTCACCGGTGACCGGGACTCCTTCCAGCTGGTCACCGAGCACACGACGGTGCTGTATCCGACCAAGGGCGTCTCCGAGCTGACCCGGTTCACCCCGGAGAAGGTCTTCGAGAAGTACGGGCTGACGCCCGCGCAGTACCCCGACTTCGCCGCCCTGCGCGGCGACCCGTCCGACAACCTGCCGGGCATCCCCGGCGTCGGCGAGAAGACCGCCGCGAAGTGGATCAACCAGTTCGGTTCGTTCGCGGAGCTGGTCGAGCGCGTCGAGGAGGTCAAGGGCAAGGCCGGGCAGAACCTGCGCGACCACCTGGCGGCCGTCCAGCTCAACCGCCGCCTCACCGAGATGGTGCGTACGGTCGAGCTGCCCAAGGCGGTCACCGACCTGGAGCGCGTCGCGTACGACCGCACGGCCCTGGCGATGATCCTGGACACCCTGGAGATCAGGAACCCCTCGCTGCGCGAGCGGCTGCTCGCCGTGGATCCGGGCGGCGAGGAGGCCGAGGCGACGCCGGTGGCCCCCGGCGTGGAGCTGGACGGGACGGTGCTGGGCACCGGCGAGCTGGCCGGCTGGCTCGCCGAGCACGGCACGCAGACGCTCGGCGTGGCCACGGTCGACACGTGGGCGCTGGGCACCGGCTCGGTCGCCGAGGTCGCGCTCGCCGCCGCCGGGGGACCGGCCGCCTGGTTCGACCCGTCCCAGCTGGACGAGGCCGACGAGAAGGCGTGGCTGGCCTGGCTGGCCGCCGAGGACCGGCCCAAGGTGCTGCACAACGCCAAGGGCGCCATGCGTGTGTTCACCGAGCACGGCTGGAGCATCGCCGGTGTCTTCATGGACACCGCGCTGGCCGCCTACCTGGTCAAGCCGGGCCGTCGCTCCTTCGACCTGGACGCGCTGTCCCTGGAGTACCTGGGCCGTGAGCTTGCTCCCGCCGCCGCGGCCGACGGCCAGCTCGCCTTCGGTGCCGACGACGGTGCCGAGGCCGAGGCGCTCATGGTGCAGGCCCGCGCGATCCTCGACCTCGGGGAGGCGTTCCGGGGCCGCCTTGAGGAGGTCGGCGCCGCGGACCTGCTGCGCGACATGGAGCTGCCCACCTCCATTCTGCTGGCCCGCATGGAGCGGCACGGCATCGCGGCCGACCGGGCCCACCTGGAGGCCATGGAGCAGATGTTCGCCGGCGCCGTCCAGCAGGCGGTGAAGGAGGCGCACGCGGCCGCGGGGCACGAGTTCAACCTCGGCTCGCCCAAGCAGCTGCAGGAGGTCCTCTTCGGTGAGCTCGGCCTGCCCAAGACGAAGAAGACCAAGACCGGCTACACCACGGACGCCGACGCCCTGGCCTGGCTCGCCACCCAGACGGACAACGAACTGCCGGTCGTCATGCTCCGCCACCGCGAGCAGGCGAAGCTGCGGGTCACCGTCGAGGGCCTGATCAAGACGATCGCCGCCGACGGCCGTATCCACACCACCTTCAACCAGACGGTCGCCGCGACCGGCCGTCTGTCGTCCACGGACCCGAACCTGCAGAACATCCCGGTCCGCACGGACGAGGGCCGCGCCATCCGCCGGGGCTTCGTGGTCGGCGAGGGCTTCGAGTCGCTGATGACCGCCGACTACAGCCAGATCGAACTGCGCGTGATGGCCCACCTCTCCGAGGACGAGGGCCTGATCGAGGCGTTCACCTCCGGCGAGGACCTGCACACCACCGCGGCCTCCCAGGTGTTCGGCGTCGAGCCCGCCGGGGTGGACGCGGAGATGCGGCGCAAGATCAAGGCCATGTCGTACGGCCTGGCGTACGGGCTGTCGGCGTTCGGACTGTCCCAGCAGCTGAACATCGAGGCGGGGGAGGCGCGCGGCCTGATGGACGCGTACTTCGAGCGCTTCGGCGGCGTCCGGGACTATCTGCGCCGGGCGGTCGACGAGGCCCGTGCCACGGGCTACACGGCGACGCTCTTCGGTCGCCGCCGCTACCTCCCCGACCTCAACAGCGACAACCGGCAGCGCCGCGAGGCCGCCGAGCGCATGGCCCTCAACGCGCCCATCCAGGGCACCGCGGCGGACATCGTCAAGATCGCCATGCTCAAGGTGGACGACGCGCTGCGGGCGGCGGACCTCACCTCCCGCATGCTCCTCCAGGTCCACGACGAAGTCGTCCTGGAGATCGCCCCCGGGGAGCGTGCGAAGGCGGAGGAGATCGTCCGCCGCGAAATGTCCGACGCCGTTCACCTGACAGTGCCACTGGGCGTCTCGGTGGGCGTGGGCACGGACTGGGAGTCGGCGGCGCACTAGCCTCCGGCGGCGGAGCGGGGGTTCGGCTGCGCGCAGCCGCTCGATGCCGAAACCCACGCTCCGCCGGCCTGGCGGGCGGCCCGCCACCGGTGTGGATCGACGGAGCCGGGGGCGGCTGCGGTGGTGCGGAGCGCTCTGCGTGCTCTACGGCTGGTCGCCGCAGGGCCCGTCACTCAGGTGGCCCCCGCGAAAAGGGCGCCACCGCCTTGGCCCCGTCAGGATGCGGGCATGGGTATACGCATGCTCAACCGCCGGCCGGCGAGAGCACAGGCGAGTGCCGAGGCGGCGTCCGCCGCACCGCCCGCGCCGATGCCGGCCTTCGCAGCCCGCGCAAGCACCGCCCGCATCCCCACCGACCTCGTTGTCGTCCTGCGCCGCACGGCGAAGAGACTCCGCCGCCGACTGCGCCGCCCCGCACCGACCCCGGGAGAGCCGTCCGTCTGGCGGCTATGGGCCGGACTGGGCCGCAGCTACCTGACCGCACTCATCGCCCGTACCCGCCACGCCAGTGCCGCCCGAGCCACCCCTACGATCCCCGTCTTCATCGTCACCACGGGCACCCTCACCGAGCGCCGGGACGACGGCGCTGGGCGCTGACCGACGGTCATGGTGTGCCTCGGGCCCGCGCACCCTTGTTTCTTGGGCCGGGACGGCGGCGCCGGGTACTGACCGACGGTCATGGTGTGCCTCGGGCCCGCGCACCCTTCTTTCTTGGGCCGGGACGGCGGCGCCGGGCGTTGACCAACGGTCAGGGTGTACGTGGGGGACTTGCGAGCACCCTTACTCTGTTCGCCGGGGCGGAGGCGTTTCGGGCACTGACCGGCGGTCAGGGTGTGCGTCGTGACCGCAGGCCCCCTCACCCACGTCCCGGTCGACCCCAGTCGGCAGTGACCGGCTCCGGTTCCGCGGCGTTCGGCGTGGGGCGGCGCCACATCCTGACTCCCACCGCGTACAGCAGCAGACCCAGCACGAGCCCCGCGCCCGCTCCGAAGCACAACGTCGGGATGAGTTCCCACGGCTTCGCGGTCGAGCCCCAGTACGCCCACCACCGGGTCGCGCGCTGCACGGCCCCAACCGCCGCACACCCGCCGATCAAGGCACCGGCCCACCACCGGTCCCGTACCGACAGCAAGGCGACACCCGTCGGCCCGTCACCAGATGGTCCCGCGCTCACCGGCCCGCCGGTGGACGTCACCCCCGCCGACTCCCGCCGCAACGCCCACCCCACCCACACCGCGATCACGCCCGCAGCCACCGCCGAGCCGCCGTACTGCAGGTACCAGTACAGGGGGAAGCCGTCGACCTTGTGTCCCAGGACGGGGAAGAGTCGCATGCCCCAGCGGTCGAGGTGGGTGAAGGCGTCCCACACGACGTGGGTCAGGGCGCCGAGTGCGGCGGAGGCGTACCACCGGGCCATCAGGGACGGCCGGACGCGCGCGCGTGGGGCCCCGCAGTGCAGCAGGGCGGCCGGCCGAGGTTGCCAGGCCCGTGGCAGCAGCGCCACCAGCGGCTCGCGCAGCAGCAGCCACAGCCCGACCAGCGCCCAGGCCACCAGCACATCGACCGTGAAGACGCCGGGGAAGGAGTGCGTGACGTCTCCGAACTCCATCGCCCGGGACACCGCACTCGCCGCGTAATAGGTCATATCCGGCGCGAAGGAGCCGGCCACGAGCACGGCCGGAATCAGCCGACCTCGACCGGTCCCGTCGGCGCGCACCGCGGGCAGTACGGCGGCCGCATGGCTCAGCGTGAACGGCAACTGGGCTCCTCACACGGGGCGTTGCCCGAGCGGGCAGCCCGGGTGATCACTTCGGTCCAGTATGCGTGCCGCGATTGTGCCCCGGCCGCACATGGCCAACCGGTGAATATCGGGCACGAACGGGTCCCCGTGGAAAGGAAGTTGTCGTAGGGTCGCCTGGGTCACCGCGCCGACAGCACGTTCGAACACGCGAACAGGGCAACTCGACAGCGATGCCGGGGACGCCGGTGGCACCAGTGACACGAGCGATACAAGAGCAACATCGAGGGCAACCCGCACGCCGGGTCGATCGTCACAACAAGGGCGGGCGCAGTGAGTGCCCGACAGGACGAAGACGGACGCTGGTGCGTTCACGGGAGGGGTTCACTCTATGGCGGCGCAATTCGGCAGGAGGCTGGCCAAAGGGGCGGCGACCACCGCCGTGGCAGCGGTCGCGGTAGCGGCTCTGTCCGCCTCTCAGGCTCCGGGGGTGACCGTCGACGACCACGGCAGACGGACCGCCTCGGACGCCCAGCCCTCTCCCGACGCGACCGCGGACGCCGGCGCCGCCACCGGCAACTCGCCGTACTACACGGATCTGCCGCCGCTGCACAGCCCGAGCCCCTCACCGTCCGCCAGCGGCACCCCCGTGGCGCAGGGCGGCTCCGAGTCCGGCATACCCGCGACCGTCCTCGACGCCTACAAGAAGGCCGAGGCCGAGCTGCGCGAGTCCAAGCCCGGCTGCAACCTGCCCTGGCAGCTGCTCGCCGCGATCGGCAAGGTCGAGTCGAGCCAGGCCCGCGGCGGCCGCGTCTCCGCCGACGGCACCACGATCTCCCCGATCCTCGGTCCGCAGCTCGACGGCAACGGCTTCGCGATGATCAAGGACACCGACGGCGGCAAGTACGACGGCAACAGCTCGTACGACCAGGCCGTGGGCCCCATGCAGTTCATCCCCTCCACCTGGGCCTGGGCGGGCCGCGACGGCAACGGCGACGGGGCCAAGGACCCCAACAACGTGTACGACGCCGCCCTCGCCGCCGGCCACTACCTGTGCCGCTACGACTGGGACCTGTCGACCCCGTCCGACCTCAACCGCGCGATCCTCAGCTACAACAACTCGCAGGACTACCTGAACCTCGTCCTGTCGTGGCTGGAGTACTACCGCAAGGGCACCCACGAGATCCCGAACGGCAGCGGCAGTGTCCCCTCGGGCCGCAGCGACGACTCGCCGGGCGCCGGCCCGTCTCCGTCGCCCTCGCAGCCGGGCAGGTCGAAGCCGGGTTCGGGCCCGACCAGGCCGGGCAACGGCACCGGCCCCACCGCCCCGTCGACGCCCGGCAGTCCGTCGCCCACCCCCACTCCCACCCCGACCCCCACCGACACGGTCGACCACCTGGAGGACGCGGGCACCGCGAAGCTCACCGCGATGGCCGGCGACGCGTTCACCAAGCAGATCAGCACCAGGGCCGAGACCAAGGCCGGCATGGCGGTCGGCAGGGTCAGGGTCCGCTTCACCGTCGTCGGCGACACCGACACCGCCTTCACCGGTGGCGAGCGCGTCGCCACGGTCGTCACCAACAGCTCCGGCGTGGCCGTCGCCCCCGCGCTGCGGGCGGGCGAGAAGACCGGCGACGTCACCGTCCGCGCCACCGTCGTGGGCCGTTCGGTCACCGGCCTCGACTACACCGCCACCGTCACCGAGCGCGTCGCCGACACCCTCGTCCGTACCAGCGACACGGCGCTGACCTGCACCCCGGGCGGCGAGTTCGCCGACCAGGCCGAGGTGAAGGCCACCTACAAGGGCGCCGTCGCGGACAAAGTCGCCGTCACCGCGACCCTGATCAAGTCGGTGCTCGACCCGACCGAGGACGACAAGGGCCCGTACTTCAAGGACGCCGACGGCAAGCCCGTACGCACGCTGACGGGCCTCAAGACGGACGCCAAGGGCGTGCTGAAGCTGCCGAAGCTGTACTCCGACGACAACACCGGCACCTTCATGCTCCGCGTCACCACCGCGGGCGGTGCCGCGCTCAACGTCCCGCTGACCGTGGCTCCCGCCGCCTCGGCAAGCCCCAGCCCGTCCGTGAGCCCGAGCCCGAGCCCCAGCTCGTAGTTCTCCGTACGAGACGAGCGCGGCGCTCCCCCCGACCGGAGGGAGCGCCGCGCTCGTTGTGTGTGCAACGTGTTCTCATCTCGCCCACCCGTTGCTACGGTGCCGGACCTGACGATGTATCAGTTCCATGCGGTTCCACTCCGTCGGGAGGCAGGCATGCGCGCCCTGATCGCCGCCGCGACCGGTCTCGCCCTCGCGTTCGCGCTGATCCTCACGATCACGGCCATGGGCGGTCCCACGGGCAAGACGTCCCCGAAACCGCTGCTGACGACGGTGCCCGCACACCCGTAACCGCCCGGTAGGGAGGCCGAGATGCGCCGCAAGGCCAGTCTGGTCCTGCTCGCCTTCGCCGTGTTCTTCGCGGCTCTGTCCCCGATGCTGCGCTGGTACGCCTTCCCCCGTCTCGCCAAGATCCCGGCCGACCAGTACCAGGACATGGTGCTGGAGGCGAAGGGCGCGACCCTCCTCGACTACGGCACGATGAAGGCACGCAGGGTCTCCGAGGTCACCATCGTGCAGACCCTCAAGGGCAACGTGGAGGCCGCGAAGGAGATCGAGAGGACGGCAGGCCGTGACGTCGTCGTCTGGGACGGCCTGTCCTACGTCCAGGGCCCCGACGGGAAGATGGTCTCCCGCATCCCCGAGCGCTACATCTTCGATGCCCACAGCCAGGCCCCGGTCCACGCCACCGGCGAGATGGTCGACGGCGCACCGGTGAAACGGGACGGCATCGAGTTCAAGTGGCCGTTCCTGACGCAGCAACGGGACTACGAGTACTTCGACGCCCAGACCCGCACCACCAACCCCATCCACTACAAGGGGACGCGGAACTTCCGCGGCCTCAAGGTCTACTACTTCGAGCAGACCATCCCCTGGACCAAGGTGGCGTTCCCCAGGACCATGCCGGTCAAGGGCATCACCCCCGATTCGGTCGCCAAGACCGGCACCACCCGCTGGTACACCACGGTCCGCAGGTTCTGGGTCGAGCCCGTCACCGGTGCTCCCGTCTACGGCGAGGAACTCCACAAGGAGGAACTCCGCGGCGGCACCCTGCTCGGCGGCCGCGACAAGGTAACGGCGTTCGCCGGTGACGTGAAGATGCGCGAGGACTACATCAGGCACACGGTCGACCTGGTCAAGTCCAACCGCACCCTCGTCCTGCTGCTGACGTCGTACCTGCCCTGGGGCTTCCTGGCCCTGGGCGTCCTGCTCCTGTCCCTCTCCCTCTACCTGGAGGCACGCGGCCGCCGCCCGGGCGATCCGGAACCGGCCGAGTCGTCCACGCCGGAACCGGTCACCGCCTGAGCCGCGCGTTGGTGTGCCGCGTCGGCTCCGCGGCGGCCGGATCCTCGGGCCAGGGATGCTTCGGATACCGGCCGCGCAGCTCCGCCCGTACGCCCTTGTAGCCCTCCTTCCAGAAGGAGGCGAGATCGGCGGTGACGGCGGCCGGGCGCCCGGCGGGGGACAGGAGATGCACGAGCAACGGCACCCCCGCGACGGCGGGCGACTCGTGCAGCCCGAACATCTCCTGCAACTTCACGGCGAGTACGGGCTGTTCGGGATTGCCGTAGTCGATCCGGATTCTGGATCCACTCGGTACGGTGATGCGCTCCGGGGCGAGCTCGTCCAGCCGGCCGGCCTCCCCGGAGGCCCACGGCAGCAGCCGGGCGAGCGCCTGCCCGGCATCGATCCGCGCCAGGTCGGCGCGCCGTCGAGCCCGGCTCAACTCCGGCTCCAGCCATTCGTCCACGCGCGCGTGGAGCGCGTCGTCGGACACGTCGGGCCAGCTACCACCGAGGTGCGCATGAAGGAACGCCAGCCGCTGCCGCAGTACGCCGGCGTCGGGGGACCAGCGCAACAGGCCGAGCCATTCCTGCCGTAGACCTTCGAGCAGGGCGGTCCGTACGAGGGCGGGGTCGGCGTCGCGCAACGGCCGCGCCGTGAGCTCGATCGCCCCCAGCCGCTCGACGTGGCGCGCGACGACGTCCCCGTCGGCCCAGTGGACCTCCTGGGCCTCGGAGTACAGGGACGCGGCCGCCGTCAGGGCGATGTCCTGGTCCACCGCGGCGGCGAGCTGCACGCGCGCGTGCCCCTTGCCGACGGGCCGGTCGGCGACGGCCACGGCGATCCAGGGGGCCCCGCGGAGGGCGGATCCGTCACGCAGTTCGGCGCGGGTGCCGGAGGTCATGAGGTAGGAGCCGCCGTCGGCTTTCGCGACGCGCTCGGGAAAGGCGAGGGCGGCGACGAGTCCGGCAAGGTCGTGTTCCCCGGGGAGAGGGGCACCGGCGGCCGGCTCGGCGAACTGTGCCGAGACGGTCCGCAGCCGCCGCACCTCCGTACGCCAGCGCGTCGCATACCCGTCACCCCCGCTCCGGGCCGCCCGCAACGCACCGGCGAGGTCGTCCCCGTACTCCCGTGGCGCCTCCTCGCTCAGCAGCGCCACCACCTCGGCGGCCCGATCGGCACCGGCGTCCAGCAGCGCCCGCCCGAGCCGAGGGTGCAGCCCAAGGCGGGCCAGTCGAACGCCCCTGTCCGTGGCCCGGCCGGCGGCGTCCACCGCGCCGATGGCCGTCAGCACACCCCGCGCCGCGGCCATCGCCCCGCCCGGCGGAGGATCCAGCAGCGCGAGGCCCGACGCGTCCGGATCGCCCCAGCACGCCGTCTGCAGGGCGAACGCCGTCAGATCGGCCACCTTGATCTCCGGCGAAGGGAAACGCGGCAGCCGGGCGTCCTCGGCCTCCGCCCAGCACCGGTACACCGCACCCGGGGCCTCACGCCCGGCGCGCCCCGCCCGCTGCCGCCCGGCCGCCTGCGAGGCGCGCACCGTCGTCAGCGCGCTCAGCCCGCGCGCGTGGTCGACGCGCGGCTCCCGCGCCAGCCCCGAGTCGACGACCACCCGCACACCCGGCACCGTCAGTGACGACTCGGCCACCGAGGTCGCCAGCACCACCCGGCGCCGCTGCCCCGAAGCCAGCACCGCGTCCTGCACGGCCGCGGGCGTCCGCCCGTGCACCTGCAGCACCTCGACGCCGCCCAGGTCCCCCAGCTGCCCTGCCACGCGCGCGATCTCACCGACACCCGGCAGGAAGCACAGCACGTCCCCCTCCCGCTCGGCCAGGGCCCGCCGCACCACCGACGCCACGTACGCCGGCAGCGCCGGATCGACCCGCATGCCGTGCGGCGGACGCATGGGCCGCGGGGGCGGCGCCCACACCACGTCGACCGGATGCAGGACCCCGCCCGCCTCCACCACCGGCGCCCCGCCCAGCAGCCGCGCCCACCCCTGCGCGTCGGTCGTCGCCGACGCGGCCACCAGCCGCAGCTCCGGCCGCAGCGTCTGCCGCACGTCCCACAGGAACGCCGCCGTGGTGTCCGCGTCCAGGTGCCGCTCATGACACTCGTCGAGCACCACCACGTCGACGCCGGTCAACTCCTGGTCGCGCTGCAGCCGCTGCAGCAGCACACCCGTCGTGACGACCTCCACGCGCGCGCGGCGTCCGACGACCCGCTCGCCGCGCACGGTGTAGCCGACGCTGTCGCCGGCCTTCTCGCCCAGCAGCCACGCCATCCGCCGTGCCGCCGCCCGCGCCGCGATCCGCCTCGGCTCGGCGACGACGACCCGTCGTGCGGGACCCTCCCCGAGCAGTCCGGCCAGGGCGAGCGGCACCAGAGTGGTCTTGCCGGTGCCGGGCGGCGCGCACAGCACGGCCGTACCGTGCCCCTCCAGCGCGTCCCGCAGGGCGGGCACGGCGGAACGGACGGGCAGGAGGTCGAGGGCGTCTTGGCGGATCACCGCCTCAGTGTTCCAGCCGAGGCGTCGGGCGAGACCGTCACGGCAGGAGCATCAGGTCGCAACGCGCGCAGATCAGCTTCCTCTTCCACTCGCCGTAGCGGCGGTACGCCTCGAAGGCGCTGTTCCTGACCGCCGTCAGCCACACCAGCCCCCCGGCCACCACCGGCAGCCCGAGCAGCGAGCCGGTGACGAGCAGCCCGCCCCCCAGGGCCAGCAGCCCGACGGGCGGCGAGTACCGGGCGTCGCAGAGGACGGGCGGCGCGAGGTGCGGTGCCTCGGCGCGGCCGTCGACCGACAGCGTCCTCCAGTGGCGCCCGAGGCTGGTGAGCCTGTCGCCCAGCTTGCAGCGCGTGCAGACGGCCATGCGCGCACCCCCGTGTGCGTACCTCGCGGGAACCGCAGTTCAGGACCGGGAACCGCGGTCCAGGACGATGTGGCGGCCAGACGGTTTTTCCCTGACGGCGCCCGGAGCATGCTCCCTGCGGCCGTGCGCGCCGGGGATTGGCCGGAACGCGCCGCTCAGTCCCGCTCGCACACGAAGATCGCCGTACCGGGAATGAGATTGCCGCGCAGCGGCGACCAGCCACCCCACTCCGAGGTGTTCCACGCGGGCCACTCCGGCTCGACCAGGTCGACGAGGCGGAAGCCGCCCGCCACCACGTCGCGCACGCGGTCGCCGATCGTCCTGTGGTGCTCGACGTAGACCGCACTGCCGTCCTCGCCCTGCTCGACGTACGGCGTGCGGTCGAAGTACGACGCCGACACGCCCAGCCCCTCGGGGCCCGGCTCGTCCGGGAACGCCCAGCGGATCGGGTGGGTCACCGAGAAGACGAAGCGGCCACCCGGGCGCAGCACCCGGCGCACCTCACGCAGCACCAGCACCGGGTCGGCGACGAACGGCAGCGCGCCGTACGCCGAGCACGCCAGGTCGAAGGAGCCGTCCGCGAACGGCAGCGCGCCCGCGTCGGCGCACACCAGAGGGAACGGCCCGCCGATGCGCAGCGCGTGCTGGAGCTGGCGGTGCGAGATGTCCAGGGCGACCGGGCGGGCACCCTGGCCGGCCAGCCAGCGCGCGCACTGGGCCGCGCCCGCGCCGATCTCCAGGACGTCCTTGCCCTTCAGCTCCTCCGGCGGGCCGAGCAGCACCGCCTCCACCTCGTCGAGGCCCTCGGGACCCCACACGAAACGGTCGTCGCCGAGGAACGTGCCGTGCTCGACCTGGTACTCGTCCGCGTTCCGGTCCCACCAGCCCCGGTTGGCCCGGGCGCTTTCCGCGATGTCCGACTCACGCCGGGTCGCTTCCGGTTCGAACGCTTCGGCCTCTTGGATGATCGGCTCCCTCGTCGTACTCTTCCGTCACCTTCACGACGCCGTCCACCCTCTTGGCGGTGTCACAGAAGGGGTCTCACAGGCCTGCGTGGCCTCCGGAGACGGTTCTTGTGCCGGGTATGGGGCGATCCGCCCCGGGTGTGCGCCTTCGCGCATTGACCCTGCCTGGCTGCCCCCGTATGCTACAAGTTGCGCTGCGGGCCTGCGCACCTCAGACCTAGCAGGCTGCGCTCGCATCTGTCGTATGTCCCCTCGGTTGTCGAGGCGCCATCACCGTTTTCCGGTGGGGCGCTTCCTTGGCTGTCCGGCTTCTTCAGAGCGATACGGGCTCCCGGCGTAGCAGTACCTACGACTCACCGTCCGTACCGGAGCCCTTTCCCACATGACGAGCAGCACCGAGACCACCGCCACCACCCCGCAGGTTGCGGTCAACGACATCGGTAACGAGGAAGCCTTCCTCGCCGCGATCGACGAGACGATCAAGTACTTCAACGACGGCGACATCGTCGACGGCGTCATCGTGAAGGTCGACCGGGACGAGGTCCTGCTCGACATCGGTTACAAGACCGAAGGTGTCATCCCGAGCCGCGAACTCTCGATCAAGCACGACGTCGACCCGAACGAGGTCGTCGCCGTCGGTGACGAGATCGAAGCCCTTGTTCTCCAGAAGGAGGACAAGGAAGGCCGCCTGATCCTCTCGAAGAAGCGCGCCCAGTACGAGCGCGCCTGGGGCACGATCGAGAAGATCAAGGAAGAGGACGGCATCGTCACCGGCACCGTCATCGAGGTCGTCAAGGGTGGTCTCATCCTCGACATCGGCCTCCGTGGCTTCCTGCCGGCCTCCCTCGTCGAGATGCGCCGTGTCCGCGACCTCCAGCCCTACGTGGGCAAGGAGCTCGAGGCGAAGATCATCGAGCTGGACAAGAACCGCAACAACGTGGTCCTGTCCCGCCGTGCCTGGCTCGAGCAGACCCAGTCCGAGGTTCGCCAGACGTTCCTCACCACCCTGCAGAAGGGCCAGGTCCGCTCCGGCGTCGTCTCCTCGATCGTCAACTTCGGTGCCTTCGTGGACCTGGGTGGCGTCGACGGTCTGGTGCACGTCTCCGAGCTCTCCTGGAAGCACATCGACCACCCCTCCGAGGTTGTCGAGGTCGGCCAGGAAGTCACCGTCGAGGTCCTCGACGTCGACATGGACCGCGAGCGTG
The DNA here is from genome assembly GCF_036013935.1 of Streptomyces sp. NBC_00461. Classification (NCBI taxonomy): domain Bacteria; kingdom Bacillati; phylum Actinomycetota; class Actinomycetes; order Kitasatosporales; family Streptomycetaceae; genus Streptomyces; species Streptomyces sp. NBC_00461. The sequence continues at coordinate 2,483,090 of NZ_CP107902.1, read as the reverse complement.
TCTCCCTGTCGCTGAAGGCGACCCAGGAAGACCCGTGGCAGCAGTTCGCCCGCACCCACCAGATCGGCCAGGTCGTGCCCGGCAAGGTCACGAAGCTGGTTCCGTTCGGTGCGTTCGTCCGCGTGGACGAGGGCATCGAGGGTCTGGTGCACATCTCCGAGCTGGCCGAGCGCCACGTGGAGATCCCGGAGCAGGTCGTCCAGGTCAACGACGAGATCTTCGTCAAGGTCATCGACATCGACCTCGAGCGCCGTCGCATCAGCCTCTCGCTGAAGCAGGCCAACGAGGCCTTCGGTGCCGACCCGGCGACGGTCGAGTTCGACCCGACCCTGTACGGCATGGCCGCGTCGTACGACGACCAGGGCAACTACATCTACCCCGAGGGCTTCGACCCCGAGACCAACGACTGGCTCGAGGGCTTCGAATCCCAGCGTGAGGTGTGGGAGAACCAGTACGCCGAGGCGCAGACCCGCTTCGAGCAGCACCAGCAGCAGGTCATCAAGTCCCGCGAGGCCGACGCCGCTGCTGCGGCCGAGGGCGGCGACGCTGCGGCTGCGGCTCCGGCCGCGTCCGGTGGTGGCGGTGGCGGCGGTTCCTACTCCTCCGAGGGCCCGGACAACTCCGGCGCGCTGGCCTCGGACGAGGCGCTTGCCGCGCTCCGCGAGAAGCTGGCGGGCGGGCAGAGCTGAACGCTCGCCGCTGAGGTTTAGCCGGTAACTGAGGGGCCGTACCTTTCGAGGTGCGGCCCCTCAGCGCTGCCCCGGCCTGTGCTTCGGCTGCGGGCCGGTGGGGGCTTGTCGCGCCCACGCGGCGGAGCCGCATATCGATACAGCCCCGCGCCCCCAGAACGAGGGGCGTCGTCCTGCCCCCTGCCATGAGAAGGCCGTAAGAGATGGCTGATCAGGGGTCCGGGCGGGAATGCCCCTGTTCCAGGGCGCGTTGGAACGTACGAACACGAGGAGGAGCGGTCACAGTGCTTGATCCGCAGGGTTTGTACGCATGGGAGCCGAAGGGCCTGGCAGTGGTGGACATGGCGCTCGCCCAGGAGTCGGCCGGCCTTGTCATGCTCTACCACTTCGACGGATACATCGACGCGGGCGAGACCGGCGACCAGATCGTCGACCGGCTGCTCGACTCGCAGCCCCACCAGGTCGTCGCCCGCTTCGACCACGACCGGCTCGTGGACTATCGCGCCCGCCGCCCGCTGCTGACCTTCAAGCGAGACCGGTGGACCGACTACGAGGAACCCACCCTCGACGTGCGGCTCGTCCAGGACGCCACCGGAGCGCCCTTCCTGCTGCTGTCCGGCCCCGAGCCGGACGTGGAGTGGGAGCGCTTCGCCGCGGCCGTCCAGCAGATCGTGGAGCGGCTCGGCGTCCGCCTCTCGGTGAACTTCCACGGCATTCCCATGGGTGTTCCGCACACCCGCCCCGTGGGCCTCACCCCGCACGGCAACCGGAACGACCTCGTCCCCGGCCACCGCAGCCCCTTCGACGAGGCGCAGGTACCCGGCAGCGCCGAGTCCCTGGTCGAGTACCGCCTCATGGAGGCCGGGTTCGACGTCCTCGGTGTCGCCGCGCACGTGCCGCACTACATCGCCCGCTCCCCGTACCCGGACGCGGCGCTGACCGTCCTGGAGGCCGTCACGGCCGCCACCGGTCTGGTGCTCCCCGGCATCGCGCACGCCCTGCGCACGGACGCGCACCGCACGCAGACGGAGATCGACCGGCAGATCCAGGAAGGGGACGACGAGCTCACCACCCTCGTCTCGGGCCTGGAGAACCAGTACGACGCCGTCGCGGGCGCCGAGAGCCGGGGCAACATGCTCGCCGAGCCCGTCGACATCCCGTCGGCGGACGAGATCGGCCTCGAATTCGAGCGGTTCCTGGCGGAACGCGAAGGCGACAACTGACGGACACCCGGTGCGCCGCCGTCAGGACCAGGGCCTAAGCTCCCACTCATGCTGAAGGTGGGCCTGACCGGCGGGATCGGTGCCGGCAAGAGTGAAGTGTCGCGGCTGCTCGTCGAGTGCGGTGCCGTGCTGATCGACGCCGACCGCATCGCGCGCGAGGTCGTCGCGCCGGGCACCGCAGGACTGTCGGCGGTCGTCGAGGCCTTCGGCGAGGAGGTGCTCGGCGCCGACGGCGGCCTCGACCGGCCCAAGCTGGGGTCGATCGTCTTCGCCGACCCGGAGAAGCTGGCCGTCCTCAACTCGATCGTGCATCCACTCGTCGGCGGGCGGTCGCGTGAGCTCGAGGCGGCGGCCGCCGAGGACGCGGTCGTCGTCCACGACGTGCCGCTGCTCGCCGAGAACAGCCTGGCTCCGCTCTACGACCTCGTGATCGTCGTCGACGCGAGCCCCGAGACCCAGCTCGACCGGCTGGTGCGACTGCGCGGCATGACGGAACAGGACGCACGCGCCCGCATGGCCGCCCAGGCGACCCGCGAGAAGCGCCGGGAGATCGCGGACGTCGTGATCGACAACGACGTACCGCTGGAACAGCTCCAGCGCCGGGTGCGGGACGTCTGGGCGGACCTCGTGCGCAGAGCGGGGGCGCAGCCGGCGTCGTCACGGCAGCCTCAGGAATAGCGGCCCCCTTCAGGGGCGTTGAACGCTCCCAGTGAGGGAAGGACTGTGCCGTGCCCGAGATCAGCGGTTCGACCGGACGTACTCCGGAGACGCATGTCATCGACTTCCGTGCCGCCGAGCAACTGCTCAACGCACGGGACCCGCGGGGCGCGGTGAAGCTGCTCGACTCAGTCATCGCCGCGCACCCGGAGAACACCGCCGCCCGGCTGCTGCGCGCGCGTGCCTTCTTCGCCGCCGCTCAACTGCGGCCCGCGGAACTGGAGTTCACGATCGTCCTGGAGCGCGAGCCGGACAACGCGTTCGCGCACTTCGCGCTCGCCCGGACCTACGAGCGCCGCGGGGAACCCGAGCTGGCCAAGCGTCACTTCCGACTGGCGGCCGCACTGGACCCCAACCCGGAGTACTTGAAGGCGGCGCAGTTCGACGCGTGAGCGCCGGCTCGGAGCGTCAGCGGGGCCGGCTCCCGGGCGGGCGGTACGGGGGGATGTCCGGGCCCGGCTGGTAGTGCGGGCCCTGCCGGATGTGCCTGAGGATGACGGCCATGTCCACGGTGATCACCAGCCACAGCACACCGCAGGCGGCCGCCCACCCGGGGCGTCCCACGAGGGCGAACACGGCCGTGCCGAAGACCGCCCAGACCAGCCCCCACATGCTCAGCCAGAAGCGCGCACGCAGCGCACTGCGCGCGGTCGTCGGCTCACTGCCCGTACGCATCGGGAACATCACTCCTGTTTGCAACGTACTCTTCGGGACGGACGTTCACCAAAGGGAACGGGACTAGGGGGTCGCCGCGTGCTGCCGTATGCCGACGAGCTCGCCGAGGTGCTGCTGGACCTCGCCGTACCGCACGAGGACATCAACCAACTCGTCCGGATGGGCCGACGCGTGACCGACGACCCGGAGCTCCTGCACATCCTTGAGGCGTCGGTCGAGGAGCTGGTCCGGGGCATGGGAGAGATCGACGGCGCGGTCGACCTGCCCCAGCTGGACTGGGCGTCGGGGCCGTTGCAGCGTTGCTTCCCCGTGTACGTGTTCGTGGCGGCGTTGCCGTACACGCGCGCCTACCACCGCGCGCGGGGCGTGCCGGACGAGGTGTCCCGGCGCACCCTCGCCGACCTGGGACGGAACATGGCAGTGCACCGCAGGCGGCACGGCCGGGCGGGCGTACAGGCACCGTGGTGGCTCACCCACCACTTCCGGGGCGAGCTGTACCAGCTGGGGCGGCTGCAGTTCGAGCGGACGAAGCACGGGCAGCGCACCTCGCGGGTGCTCGCGTCGGCCGGCCTGGACGTGGCACCCGGCATGCCGTGCCTGAACATCCACATCCCCGACTACCTCGGCCCGCTGTCACCGGCGGCGTGCGAGCGCTCGCTGGCGCTGGCCGGGGAGTTCTTCACCCGGTGCTACCCCGAGGAGAAGTACCGGGCCGCGCTGTGCCACTCCTGGCTGCTGGACCCGCAGCTGAGGGAGTATCTGCCCGCCGGCTCCAACATCGTCCGGTTCCAGGAGCGCTTCCGGGTCGCCCGCGAAGACAGGGAGGCGGCCGACACGGAACCGGTGCAGTTCGTCTTCGGCGACCCGGGGCTGCCCATCGAGAGCCTGCCCCGGCGCACGGCGGTCGAGCGGGCGGTCGGGGACCACCTGAGGGCGGGCCGGCACTGGTACATCGGGCATGGGTGGTTCCCGCTCTAGGGTGCCTGCGAAAGTCCGCTCGGCGGCGATGAGTTCCGGCGTGACGGCTGGTCCACCCCTGTGACAGCACGACGAACCGCTCACCACAGGAGAACCCCATGTCCGAGACCACCGTCCCCGCCGCCTCCGCCGCCTCCTCCGGCAGCACCGTCGCCGAGTCCGCGACGCCCCGCGGCCGCCGCGCCCGGATCGCCCTGCGCACCGTGCAGGTGCTGATCGCCCTCTTCTACGGCGTCGCGAGCGCCCTGCCCAAGCTGATCGGGAACTCCTACGCCGTCGACGCCTTCGACAAGATCGGCTGGGGCAGCGCGGGCATGTACACCATCGGCGCTCTCGAACTGGCCGGTGGCGTGGCCTTGTTGATCCCGGTGCTGCAGTCGGTGGCCGCGATCGCGCTGAGCGGGCTCATGGTGGGCGCGTTCGTCGTCCAGACCACCGTCTTCGACGGCGAGAACGCGGCGACCCCGCTGATCCTGATCGTGCCGCTCGCCGTGATCGCCTGGGCCCGGCGCGGCTCGAACGCCGATCTGCTGCGACTGGTGCGACGACGGGCGTGACGCCCTTTCCGCGAACGGCAGCGGTGGCGTCCGGCGGGACCTGAGAGGTCCGGGCCGGACGCCACCGCCGTATGTACAGCGGCTTCCTACGGCAGCGTCAGCGTCCGTCCGGACGCCCCGTGTCGTCGCCGCCGCCCGTCTGGCCCCGCAGCCGTTCCATGTCGCGGCGGTCCCGCTTGGTCGGGCGGCCCGTGCCGCGGTCGCGGATGCCCGCCGGGGCGAAGACCTGGCGGGGCGGCGGGGGCGGGGAGTTGTCGACGTAGCACTGGGCCGCCACCGGGGCGCCCACCCGCTTGCGGATCAGCCGCCTGACGATGACGATCCGCTCCCAGCCCTCCTGCCGTACGCGCACCTCGTCGCCGATCCGCACGGAGTGCGCGGGCTTCACGCGCTCACCGTTCACATGCACATGCCCGCCCTTGCAGGCGGCGGCGCCGAGCGAGCGGGTCTTCGCCAGCCGTACGGCCCAGATCCAGCTGTCGATCCGCACCGTCTTTCCGTCGTCCGGGCCCGCGGCCTCCGCGGCCGCGATGGCGGCGGCGATCTGGGGATCGGTCTCGGCAGGCGCAACCTCGGCGGAGCCCGGTCCGCCCGTCTCCTCGTCAGCTTCGGAAGCCATAGCCCCGACCTTAGTCCGTCGCAGCGGCCGAGCCGGACTGATTTCCGTGCGCGGCCCGCAGGAACGGCATCTGGCGGCCGCCCCGGCGACGTAGCCGGGAACCCGCCTCTGACCTGCGGCGATGACGATCCACTACTACACTTGGAGCCCAGCACCCGGCCTGAGACGGTGGGTCCGGCGCGGTGCGGGAAGGCGGTGGCGCTGGATCATGCTGTACGTCGCCGTGAGTGCGCTGAGCCATCCCGGGCTGCTCCGTGAGCGGAACGAGGACAGTCTCGTCGCCGGACCGTGGACCCTGTGCGCCACCGTGACCGACTGCCCGCAGACCCTGGTCTTCCCGCTCGGGGGGCCTCTCGTCGTGGCCGTGGCCGACGGGCTCGGCGGGCATCCCGGCGGCGACGTGGCCAGCGCCCTGGTCGTCCGCCGGATCGCCTCGCTCGGCCCCGCCCTGACGGGCGAGGACACCGTCCGTGCGGCCCTGGACAATTGCAACCGCGCCGTGTACGAGGCGGCCGGCGGCGACGCGGGAGGCGAGTTCACCGCCATGGGGACGACCGTCGCCGGACTCGTCGTGCAACCCGACTCACTGATGGTGTTCAACGTGGGCGACAGCCGCGTCTTCGCGTCCTCGCCCGAGGGGCTGCGCCAGGTGAGCGTGGACGACAGCCCGCCGCTCCGCCCCGGACAGCACAGCACCTCACTCGTCACCCAGTGCCTGGGCGGCTCTCCCACGTACCGTGCCGTCCGCCCGCATGTGACGACCGTGCCCCTGGCGCCCGGCGTCCGCCACCTCGTCTGCACGGACGGTCTGACCGACCCGCTGCCGACGGACGTGATCGAGGAGGCCATGCGGGAGCACGACGACGGCCGGGCCGCCTTCGAGCTGTGGAAGGCCGCGATCGAGGCCGGCGGCCCCGACAACATCACGCTGGCCGTCGTACGTATCGGGGGCGAGGGCGAATAGCCCGCTCGGGGGGGGCGACGGTGCACGGCCCGCCCGGCCCGGGACTACGCCGTGCTGTTCCACACATACGGTCCGCCGCCGCGCCATTCGATCAGCTCGGGGTCGTCGACGGCCCGGTCCTCCTCGGCGGGCAGGCCCGCGCGATGCACGAAATCCAGCACGTCGAAGAGGTTGTAGGCGGTACCGACACGCTCGCCGTTGACCGTCACCCGCCGTCCGCCGTCCGACTGCGGCGGAAGCACGACGACAGGGGGGCTCTCGTCCATGCCTCCAGCATGCGTCGGGACGAGCAGGACCGCAGGTCAACGGCGGCCAGTCCGGTGGTTCTACGGTGGGGGCATGGACAGCTTGGCCGATCTCGACGCCCGCGTCTGCCGATGTACCGCGTGTCCTCGGCTCGTGGACTGGCGTGAGGAGGTCGGCCGGACGAAACGGGCGGCCTTCCAGGACTGGACGTACTGGGCGCGCCCGGTGCCCGGCTTCGGACCCGCCGACGCCCCGCTCCTGATCGTCGGCCTCGCGCCCGCCGCCCACGGCGGGAACCGCACCGGCCGCATGTTCACCGGCGACCGCTCCGGGGACGTGCTGTACCAGGCGCTGTACGACGTCGGGCTGGCGAACCGGCCGACCTCCGTCAGCGCCGACGACGGCCTGGAGCTGCTCGGCGTGCGCGTCACCTCGCCGGTGCACTGCGCCCCGCCGGAGAACAAGCCCACCCCCAGGGAGCGGGACACCTGCCGGCCCTGGCTCGTCCAGGAACTCAGGCTGCTGCGGCCGACCCTGCGCGCGGTGGTCGTGCTCGGTGCGTTCGGCTGGCAGGCCGCGCTGCCCGCCTTCGCCGAGGCCGGCTGGACGGTGCCCCGCCCGCGGCCCGTCTTCGCGCACGGCACGCGCGTGTCGCTCGGCGGCGGCCTCGACCTCTTCGGCTGCTTCCACGTCAGCCAGCGCAACACCTTCACCGGCAAGCTCACCCCCGAGATGCTGCGGGACGTGCTGCGCAGAGCGGGGGAGGCGGCGGGACTGCCCGTCCGGACGGCCGGGAAATGAGGCGACGGGCCGACCGTACGGAGGCTACGGTGCCCGGATGCCTCTTTACCCGGAGACCGAACCGTACGACCACGGCATGCTCGACGTCGGCGACGGCAACCGCATCCATTGGGAGGCCTGCGGAAACCCCGGGGGCAAGCCCGCGGTCGTGCTGCACGGCGGGCCGGGATCCGGCTGCGGCCCGTTCTTCCGGCGTTACTTCGACCCGGACATGTACCGGATCGTGCTGCTCGACCAGCGCGGCTGCGGGCGGTCCACACCGCATGCGAGCGCGTACGACACCGACATGAGCGTCAACACGACGGCGCATCTCATCGCCGACCTGGAGCTGCTGCGGGCGCACCTGGGGATCGAGCGGTGGCTGGTGTGGGGCGGTTCGTGGGGGTCGGTGCTCGGGCTGCGGTACGCGCAGACGCATCCCGCGGCGGTGTCCGAGCTGGTCCTGACCCTGGTCGCCACCGGCGCCGACGCGGAACACGCGCTGCTGACCAGGGGACTGGGAAAGATCTTCCCGGAAGCGTACGAGCGGTTCCTGGCAGAACTGCCCGCCGACGACCGGGACGGCAACCTCGCCGCCGCGTACAACCGCCTCCTGGAGTCCCCCGACCTCGCGGTGCGGACGCGGGCGGCGCGCGCCTGGACCGACTGGGAGACGGCGATCATTCCCGCGCCGCCGCGCTCGGTCCGGCGTTTCGAGGACCCGGATTTCCGCATGGGCTTCGCCCGGACGGTCACGCACTACTGGGGCAACGACTGCTTCCTGGGCGAGGGCAACGACCAAGGCGTGGTCCTGCGGGACGCGCCCCTGCTCAAGGACATCCCCGGCACCCTCGTCCAGGGGAGTCTCGACTTCGGCAACCTCCTCGGAACCGTCTGGCGTCTCCACCACGCCTGGCCCGGCAGCGAGTTGATCGTCGTCGACGAGGTCGGGCACGACGTGGGGGCGCCCGGAGTTGCCGACGCACTGGTGGCGGCGACCGACAGGTACGCCCGCCGCTGACCTGACGCCCGTCAGACCTCCGCGTCCCCCTTGTTCCCCTTGTTCCCCTTGTTCCCCTCGCCCTCCGTGTCCTCTGTGTCACCGAACAGATGCCGCACCGTGGAGCGGTAGTTGGTCCGCACATGGGCGAGCGCGTGCGCGCGGGCGCGGTCCGGGTCGCCGGAGGCGATCGCCTCGTACAACTCGCGGTGTTCGACGAGGAGTTGGGGCCACTCCTCGTTCCGCCGGGTCATCCAGCGCAGTCGGCCGGCGACCGGCTCCAGCGCTTCGGTCAGCAGGCTGTTGCCCGCCATGGCCATGATGCGGTCGTGCAGACGGCTGTTGATGTCGGTGATCACCTCGGCGTCCCCGGCCTCGGTCGCGGCGGCGGCGCGGCCGAGAAGCTCCTCGGCCTCGGCCAGATCCTCCGGTGTCGCGTGCGACGCGGCGAGCCCGGCGGCGTAGACCTCCAGGGCCTCGCGCAGCTCGAAGAGTTCCCGGACGTCCGTCGGGGTGAGACGGCGTACGACCGTGCGGCGTGGCGTCTCGAAGTGGACGAAGCCCTCGGCGACCAGCGCCCGGATCGCCTCGCGCACCGGCACCCGGGACACCCCGAAGCGCTCGGCCAGCTCCCGCTCGACCAGTCGGTCGCCCGGCAGGAGGGTGCCGGCGATGATCTCCTGCCGCAGGCCGGCCAGGACCCGCTCGCGGACCGCGCCCAGAGGCTCGATCTTCATCGTGGGGGAACTCGTGGGGGAACTCATGGAGCCATCCTCTCCGACCTCGGGGCTGTTTTACCGAGCGTTAACGATGGCGACATCGGTCCGAACGCTTGACGGGGGGACCATGACCGCAGTTTGGTATACCAAACGGCTGCAGTCCTCCGTCCCGCCCGTCCCTGGAGGCCCCGTGTCCCTCGCCGATCGTGCCGAAGTCGTCGGCGCCCCACCGTTCACCCCCGACCCCCGGCTCACCAACGAAGACCTGGCTCCCGCCGAGAAGCGCAACTGGAAGGTCTTCGACCTCTTCGCCATGTGGATGTCCGACGTCCACAACCTCGGCAACTACACCTTCGCCGCCGGTCTGCTCGTCCTCGGCATGAACGTGTGGCAGGTCTTCACGTCCCTGCTCGTCGGCTTCGTACTCATCTACGTCGGCATGAACTGGATGGGGAAGGTGGGCCAGCGCCACGGCGTGCCCTTCCCGGTCGTCAGCCGCATCAGCTTCGGCGTCTGGGGGGCCAACATCCCGGCCCTCATCCGGGCCGTGATCGCCATCATGTGGTACGGCATCCAGACCTATCTGGCCTCCGTCGCCGTCAACGTGATGCTGCTGGCCGCCTGGCCGGGCCTGGAGTCCTGGACGCACCACTCCTTCCTGGGACTCGACGCGCTCGGCTGGGTGTCGTTCCTGTCGCTGTGGCTGATCCAGGCGCTGATCATCAACCAGGGCATGGAATCCGTGCGGAAGTTCCAGGACTTCTGCGGTCCGGCGATCTGGCTGGTGATGATCGCGCTGGCGGTGTGGGTGCTGTGGAAGGCCGACTGGAGCATCTCGCTCACGTCCACCCCGCACCCGGTCTCCGTGGGCGAGCAGTGGCGGCAGTGGTTCGGCGCGATCGGGCTGATCCTCGCCACGTACGGCACGCTGATGCTCAACTTCTGCGACTTCTCGCGCTTCGCACCGGACAATCGCACCGTCCGGCGCGGCAACTTCTGGGGCCTGCCCATCAACTCGACCGCCTTCGTGGTCGTCTCCGTGATCGTCACGGCCGGCTCGCTGAAGGTGTTCGGCGAGGCGATCACGGACCCCGCGGAGCTGGTGGCGAAGGTGGGCAACACCTGGGTGCTCGTGGTGGGCGCGTTCACCTTCGCCGTCGCCACCATGGGCGTCAACATCGTCGCCAACTTCGTCTCACCGGCGTACGACCTGGCCAACGTCTGGCCGCAGAAGATCACCTTCAAGGTCGGCGGCCTGATCAGCACGGTCGCCGCCCTGGTCGTGACCCCGTGGAACCTCTTCTCCAACCCCACGGTCGTCAACTACTTCCTCGGCGGTCTCGGCGCCTTCCTCGGCCCGCTGTTCGGCGTGATCATGCTCGACTACTACTGGGTCAAGCGTGGCCGTGTCGACGTGAACGACCTGTTCGACGCCCGCCCCGGCAGCCGCTACTACTACCGCAAGGGCGTCAACCCGAAGGCCCTGTGGGCGTTCCTGCCGTCGGCGGGGGTCGCGGCCGTACTCGCGCTCGTGAAGACCTTCAGCGACGTGGCCCCGTACTCGTGGTTCATCGGCACGGCGCTGGGGGCCGGGCTGTACGCGCTGCTGTGCCGGTCGGAGCGGGCGGCCGCGGCCGCTCTGCCGACTGCGTCCGCTGAGTCTGCCGTTTCCGACGAGCCTGCGGAGGCCTGAGCGGAGTGCGGATCGTCGTCACCAACTGCAACACCACGCAGGAGATGACCGAGGAGATCGTACGGGGTGCCCGGGCCGCAGCAGGCCCGGGCACCACCGTGCTCGGGCTGACCCCCACCTGGGGCCCCGAGTCGGCGGAGGGCTGGCTCGACAGTTATCTGTCGGCCGCGGCCGTCATCGATCTGCTGCGGACGTACGAGGGGCCGCCGTACGACGCCGTTGTCATGGCGGGCTTCGGGGAGCACGGGCGGGAGGGCGTACGGGAGTTGGTCGACGCGCCGGTGGTCGACATCACGGAGGCCGCGGCGCATCTGGCGTGCTTACTGGGCCGGCGGTACGGGGTCGTCACGACACTGGAGCGCTCCTGCGGCCAGATCGAGGACAGCCTGGAGCTGGCCGGGGTGGGGCGCAACTGCGCCGCGGTGGTCGGCACTGGTCTTGGAGTTCTCGATCTGGGGGACGCCGACCGCACGGAGGCGGCGTTCCTGACGGCGGCCGAACGGGCGCTGGAGGCCGGCGCCGAGGTGCTGGTGCTCGGGTGCGCCGGGATGACCGGACTGCAGCAGGTGGTGGGGGAGAAGCTCGGGGTGCCGGTGGTGGACGGGGTCGCGGCGGCGGTGAAGCTGGCGGAGTCGCTGGTGACGATGGGGCTGAGGACGAGCAGGGTCGGGAGTTACGCGACGCCGGAGCGCAAGAGGCGGGTGTGGGGGCGACCGCAGAACCTGTGATCACCTTCACCGACAATGAACGGCATGAACCTTCCCGACGGACTCACCCCGGTCGCCGACGGACTCCACCTGTGGTCCCCGGGCCACGCGGGCACCTGGGGCTTCGCCAACTGTCTGCTCGTCACCTCCGGCGAGCAGGCGGCCCTGGTCGACACCCCGTACGACCGTCCCATGACCGAGGCCCTCATCGCCGCCGCCCGGCCGGTCCTGCCCGCGGGGGCCGCGGCCGTGCGGACGATCGTCAACACCCACGTCAACGGCGACCACACCTTCGGCAACGGCTGCTTCCCGGGCGCCGAGATCATCGCCACGAAGGCGAGCGCCGAGCACCTCTGCCGCGAACCCTCCCCGCAGCAGATGCACTTCCTCACCCACCAGACACCGGCCGACCAGCCGCTCGGCTGGTACGCGCGCGAACACTTCGGCCGCTACACGTACGAGGGCGTCGAGTCCGTCCCGCCCACCACCACCTTCTCCGGCCGGCATGCCCTGCGGGTGGGTGACATCGAGGCCGAACTGATCGAGGTGGGCCCGGCGCACTCGGCCGGCGACCTCATCGTTCACTTCCCTCAGCAGGGAGTCGTCTGCGCCGGGGACGTCCTGTTCGCCGACGACCACCCCGTCCACTGGAACGGCCCGCTCGCCCGGATCGCCGCCGCCGCCGAGACGATCCTCGCCCTGGACCCCGAGGTGGTAGTCCCCGGACACGGTCCGGTGATGGGCCCGCAGGACGTACGCGACTACGTCACCTACCTGCGCGAGCTCGAAGCGCTCGTGCATGCCCACCACGCGGCGGGCGCCCCGGCGGGCGAGGCCGCCGCGGACATCCTCACCTCCGGGTTCTACGACCACCTGGGCCTGCGGGAACGGATCGTCATCCTCACCGCCGTCGAATACCGCCACCTCGACGGCGACGACAGCGACCCGGACCTGGTCCAGCTCGCGGCACAGGCGGCTGACTGGGCCTACCGGCATCACGGTCCCGGTCATCGGACTAGGGGCGGGGAGGCGGGGCGGCAGGCCTCTGCGGGCCGCCCTCAGGGCTGCCACTCATAGCGCACGTCCGGCTCCCGCTCCTCGTTCCCGCTGCCGTCCGTGTACTCGACGGCGACGAAGCCGTGGCGCTCGTAGAACCGGTGGGCCGGCGTGTTGACCTGGAAGGTCCACAGACCGAGCCCGTCCGGTCTGCGCTCCTTGGCGAGCGCGACGAACCGATCACCGATGCCTCGCCCACGCCAGTCGGGCTGCAGGTAGAGCTGGGAGAGCTCGTCGTCGTGGAGCACCATCACCCCGACGATCCCGCCACCTGCCCCGGCGTCCGCGACCCAGGTCTCCCGCAGGGGCACCACGACATCCCGGAAGTAGCCGCGCACCTCGTCGGCTGAACGGGGGCTGACGACCGTCGGCAGCGCGGCGGCGAAGGAACTCAGCCAGACGTCGGCTGCGGCAGAGGCGTCGGCGTCGGCATCGGGGACCGAGGCGGCCCGCCGGAGTTCCACCGCGGACGGTGCGGAAGCTGCGGATGGTTCGGCAGGCAAGTGCGGATCCCGTCAGTAGTCGTGGTCGTAGTCGAAGGCGAAGTCGTAGTCATCGTCTGCCGTGATCAACGGTCGAGGGGGCGGTCGTGTTGATGGGCGCCGTAGAAGTCGACCTGGCGCGCCATGATGTCCCGCATGGAGGTGCCGCGGGCGACCCCGTAGACCGTGCCCGGGAAGTCCAACTCACGCTGCACAGCCCATAGTTCGTCATGTTGCTCGGGTGAGAAGAGTTGCGCCGACGGTGCTCCGGCCGCGATCCAACCGATGGGTACGACCGTGCCGGGCGCCAGTACGGAGTTGGCCTGCAGCACGCTGTTGATCCGCAGCTCGGATCCGGCGCCGGCGACGGCACCCGGGAAGACGGCGGCCCCGGTGGCGACGAAGACCTCGTCCTCGATGGCCGCCCCGTTGACATGGGCGTGCGGTCCGACGAGTACGGCGTCACCGATGACGGCGGGGTGCCCGGCGCGCCCTCGCACCAGCGCGTTCTCCATGACGACGACGTCCGAGCCGACCCGGACCTCGCCGTCCTCGGCGGTGAGTACGGCGCCGTGCAGCACGCGGACGCGCTCGCCGAGGGTGACGGCACCGCAGAGAACGGCCGTCGGCGCCACGTAGGCGGACTCGGGGACCACGGGACGGCGCCCGCGATGCTCGATCAACATGTGCAGCCTCCTATTGAGAAATGGGGGGACCTACGGAGACCTGCGGGCCTCCACGGAGGCCTACGGTCGTCATGAGCCTTCGGGAACAACAGCGGTAGCCGTAATCTCCACCAGCTGTCCGCTGTACCCGAGACACGCCACGCCCATCAGCGTCGAAGAGTGCGGTCCGACGCTGAGCCCGGACGCCTCGACGACGTCCCAGACGGCGGAGAGTACGGCGGTCTCACCGCTCACCACGTACACATCGGTCGCGACGACATGCGCCAAGTCGCTGCCGACGGCGCGCAGTTGCTCCCTGAGATTCACCAGCACCTGCTCGGCCTGCCGCACGGGATCTCCCTCGCCGACCAGCTTCCCCTCGGCGTCGAGGGGGACGGAACCGGCAAGGAACGCGAGCTTGGTCCCGGCCTCGACGACGGAGGCGTGGGAGTAGGTGGGCGGCGGGAAGAGGGCGGAAGAGGTGACACGGCGGATCACGGGGCGGCTCCTGGAACAGACGCGGGACAACTGAACGATGGTCCGGGCTGCCGACCGGGGCCGCATCCGAATTTCACGGGATGTGTGCGTGGTACCGAAGTTGGCCCGGCTTCGTTGATAACGCATGGCACCGGCGGGCGCGTGAAGGGCAGGCTGGCCCCATGGCTGAGATGAACAGAGACGACCAGCGTTTCCTCGACACCGTCGCCGACCGCCTCGCCACCCTCCCCACCGTCCAGGCTGTCGCCCTCGGTGGTTCCCGCGCTCAGGGCACTCACCGGCCCGACAGCGACTGGGACATGGCCGTTTACTATCGCGGACCCTTCGACCCCGCCGACCTCCGTGCCCTCGGCTGGGAGGGCGAGGTCTCCGAGGTCGGAGGCTGGGGCGGCGGTGTGTTCAATGGCGGTGCCTGGCTGACGATCGACGGGCGACGCGTCGACGTCCATTACCGCGATCTCGACGTCGTGGAGCGTGAGTTGGTGGAGGCGGAGGAAGGGCGGTTTCGGGTGGAGCCGTTGATGTTTCACCTCGTCGGCATTCCGAGCTACCTGGTTGTCGCGGAGCTGGCCATCAACCAGGTGCTCCGGGGCGAGGCTCCCCGACCGGCCGCGTATCCGGAGAAGCTGCGCCTCTCCGCTGCCGCGCGCTGGCGTGGCACCGCCCACGCCACCCTCGCCTACACGAAGGCCAACCATGCCCCAGCGGGCCACCTCACGGAGGTCGCGGGCGCCGTCGCCGCGGCCGCCGTGCAGAACGGGCACGCCGTGCTGGCGGCGCGAGGGGAGTGGGTGACGAACGAGAAGCGGTTGCTGGAGCGGGCCGGGCTGCGGGAAATCGATGCGGTCCTCGGTCAACTGGCCGCGAATCCCGAGGCGTTGGCTCAAGTCATCACCGGCGCGGAGGCGCTCTTCGCGTCCGCTTTCACGGTGGCGGGCGACATGACGCTGACCTGAGCCCTCAAGCGTGCCGGCGGGTGAACAGGGGCGGCATCACAGGGCCCGGGGGCAGGCTACGCCCCCGGGTCCGCCTTCGTTTCCGCAGGCGCGCAGCCGCCGTACCGGGATTCTGTTCATAAAGAACGCGGCTTTCCCTTCGATCGTCACATCCTGGAAATACGAGCGTCCCCATTCCTCCAAGGTCGCGATCTACCGTGGACACCACACCAGTCCACAGCCCGGCCACCGTCGCCCGAAGGCTCACCCCGCCATCGTCGAGACGACAGGAGCCCCGTGTCCCGCCCCGCCGTACCGTTCGCCCTACCGCCCTGGCTCGCCCACGCGCTCCGTGCCCAGCGCGGCCCGGTTCCCTGGAGCGCGGTCGTACGCGGAACCCTCGCCGCCGGCCCCCTCCTCCTCGCCGCCGTCCTTCTCGACCGCACCTCCCTCGGCGTCGTAGCCGCCATCGCCGCCATGCTCGCCGGGATCAACGACCGGCCCGGCAGCCGTCGGGTGTCCGTCAGGCGGCTCGGGCTGCCCGCGCTCGCCGGGGCCGGCGGGCTCCTCGTCGGGACCTACGCCGGGGACCATGTCGGAGCGGTCGCGCTCACCCTTCTCCTCACCGGCATCGGGCTGCTCGCCGGCGGTGTCAGTGCCATCGGGCCCGTCGCCTCCGCCGCGGGTACGCAGGTGCTCGTCGCCTCCGCCGTGGGCGCCGGGATGCCGGTCCCGGAGGCCGGGTGGCTGAGGGCGGTTGCCTTCCTCGCCGGGGCAGGGTGGCTGCTCGCGCTGCGCCTCGCCCTTCCGACCCCGGGCGCCATCGCCGGCGACTTCCGGTTCGACGGCGAGCGGGACGCCGTAGCCGCCGTGTACGACGCCGTCGCCGACCTCCTCGATGCCGCCGGGACCGACGACGCCACCGCCCGTCGCGTCGCGCTCACCGCCGCCCTCGACCATGCGCAGGACGCCCTCGCCGGGCCCCGGCTGCGGCGTTACGCCTCCTCCTCCGCCGAGCGGCGGCTGCACGCGCAGTACGCCGCCGCGCTGCCGCTCGGCGAGGCCGCGACGGCCCTCGCGTGGGCCGGGGAGACCGTCACCGGGCGGGCGTCCGAAGCGCCCCGGCGACTCGCCGCCGCCGTACGGGAGAACACGCACACCGGGCCGCTGCCGGCCCCCAACCGTTCGGGTCCCGCCCTGCGCGCCCTCGATGACGCCCTGCTGCGCGCCGCGGAGGCCTTCGACCAGGGCAACGGCGGTGACCTGCACACCCGGCGGCGGTCGGCCCGGGACCTGCTCCGGCTCACCTTCGGCGCCGGGGGGCGGGAGTACGGCCTGCGCGTCGCCCTGTGCTTCGGGGCCAGTGCCGCCGTCGCGCAGGCCCTGCATCACAGCCGTTGGTACGGGCAGCACGCGCACTGGTACTGGCTGCCCGCCACCGCCGTCTTCCTCGTCAAGCCCGACCTCGGGCCGCTCGCGTCCAGAGTGCTCAACCGCGCGGCAGGGACGGTTCTGGGGGCCTTGCTCTTCGCCGGCTTCGCCGCCGTACTGCCCCGGCCGGAGGGGCTCATCGCGCTCGTGGCCGTCAGCGGCGCCCTCATCCCCGTCGCCACACGGCACTTCGCCGCCCAGACCGCGGTCGTCACCGTCCTCGTCCTCGCCCTGGTGATGGTCGGCGGGGAGCCGCAGGCCTCCGCCAGCAGGATCGGCGAGACGCTGCTGGCCTGCGCGATCGTGCTCCTCGTCGGGCATCTGCCGATGCCGGGGCAGCGGGGCGGGGGGGTGCGGGCACGCGTCTCGGCGGCGAGCCGCGCGGCGTACGCCTACCTCGCGCACGTCCTGCGTGAGTCCCACGACCCGGACCCGGCAACCGGCCCCGTCACCATCGGATCGGGCCACGCTTCCCTCGAACCCGCCGCCGACTCCCGCGCCACCCGCTGGACCCTCCGCCGCGAGGCCTACCGCACGCTCGCCGAGGCCCACGCCGCCATCGTCCTCGCCGCCGCCGAACTCCCCGCGCTCGCCCGGCACTCGAAGGGCGCGGACGAGGTCGTCGCCACCCTCGAACGGCTCGTGGACACCACCACCGCCTGCGCCGTGCACCTCGACGACTCGGGTCGCCTCTCGGACAGCGATCGGGAGCAACTCACGAAGATCCTGGGCGAGTTGGAGACGGAGCGCGAGCGGACAAGGCTACGACTTCCCGAGTTGCCCCTGGCCGTGTAGCGGCATCACCTCAGCAACCGCCGCTCCTTCGCCACCGCCACCGCGCCCGACCGCGTCTCCACTCCCAACTTGCCGTAGATCCGGCCGAGATGGGTCTTCACCGTGGCCTCGCTGATGAACAGCGCTCGGGCGATCTCCCGGTTGCCGAGGCCCTGGGCCAGCCGGCCGAGGATCTCGTGTTCGCGTTCGGAGAGGGTCGGGCGGGGGCTGCGCAGCTGGGCCAGGAGGCGGTCGGCGACGGGTGCCGACAGGGCCGTACGGCCGGACGCGGCGCTGTGGATCGCCGCGAACAGCTCGTCCGGGCGTTCCGCTTTCAGCAGGTATCCCGTGGCGCCCGCCTCGATGGCACGGGTGATGTCGGCGTCCGTGTCGAACATGGTCAACACCAGGACGTGCGTGTCTCCTTGAGTGGTCAGCCGCCTGGTCGCCGTCACGCCGTCCATGCCCTCACCGAGCTGGAGGTCCATCAGTACGACATCGGGGTGCAGGCGCGCGGCCATGGCGAGCGCCTCCTCACCGCTGCCCGCCTCACCGACCACCTCGATGCCGTCGGCGCTCGACAGCAGCGCGCGCAGTCCGGCCCGTACCACCGCGTGGTCGTCGCACAGCAGGAGACGGACGGGCGCCGTACTCATGTGGCCACCTCCTTCAGGGTCTGAGCCTTCTGAGGAGCCGAGGGCTTGTTCGGGGTCAGCGGGATCGCGGCCGACACGACCGTGCCCTCGCCCGGCGTCGACTCCACGGTGAGCGTGCCGCCCGACTGGTGGGCCCGGATGCGCATGGCCGGCAGCCCGTGGCCGCGTGTCCTGTCCGGTTCCGTCGGCAGTGCGGCCGTGTCGAACCCCCGTCCGTTGTCCGCGACGTCCAGCGAGATCTCGTCGCCCAGGCAGGTCAGGGTGAGCGCGGCCCGGGTCGCGGCGGAGTGTTCGCGTACGTTGGCCAGGGCGCCCTGGGCGATCCGCAGAAGGGCCGACTCGATACGTTCGGGGAGTGGGCCGACGTCGCCGTCGAGCCGGAAGCCGACGGTGAGACCCGGCCCGCTCTCCCGGTCGGCCAGTGAACTCAGCGCCGTCGGCAGGGCGTTCTCCGCGAGGTCGGCCGGTGCCAGGTCGTGGACGAAACGGCGGGCCTCGGCGAGGCTGCGGGAGGTGATGTCGGCCGCCCTGCCGATGTGCGCGCGGGCCGCGTCCGGGTCCGTCTCCCACACGCGCTCGGCGGCCTGGAGCAGCATCCGCTGACTGGACAGGCCCTGCGCGAGAGTGTCGTGGATCTCGCAGGACAGGCGCTGGCGTTCCGCCAGGACGCCCGCCCGCCGTTCGGTGGCCGCGAGATCGCGGCGGGTGCGGAGCAGGTCGTCGACGATCGCACGCTGCCGGGAAGCCTGGCGCTGCAGATGGACGAAGACGGCGGTGGCGACCGCGGCCACGGCGGGCGGGGCCACCACCATGTTGGGGTTCAACGCGCCCTGCGCCACCCGCACTTCGGACACCACGACCAACGCCGTGAGTACGGCGGCCAGCGGCACCGCGATCCGCGGCGGCAGGGCGTACAGACCGGCGAACAGCAGCGGCATCGCGCACCAGGTGGCGCTCGGCGCGAGGGCCAGCAGGGTCACCCAGACCGCGGACACCGAGCCCAGCCAGGCCAGGTGCCGGACGGTGGGCGGGGTTCCGGCGCGCGGGGGCGGGGCCAGGAAGTGGCCTAGGACGTAGAGCAGGAGGAACGCCGCGAACAGCGCCACCACCCATCCCGTACGTACGCCGCCCTGGTCGCGGGTCAGGAAGCGCGCGAACGAGGAGCACAGCAGCAGGAAGAACGCGGCATGGACGA
This sequence comes from Streptomyces sp. NBC_00461, assembly GCF_036013935.1. NCBI lineage: Bacteria > Bacillati > Actinomycetota > Actinomycetes > Kitasatosporales > Streptomycetaceae > Streptomyces > Streptomyces sp. NBC_00461. Next base: position 2,463,831 of record NZ_CP107902.1, on the reverse strand, counting down.
CCGCGGTCAGCCGGCGCTCGTCCGGTTCGGTGGAGTTCTCCATGCTCCGTGTCTAACGCGGCCGACCCGGGACCGCATCAACCGATCGGCTGACATCGCGATCACCCGAACCGTCCGGCGAACAGCGCCCGTCGGCCGAGCAGGAGCCCGTGCTCCCGCACCGAGGCTTGCAGCAGTACCCACCGCCACCTCGGAAAGGCCGGGAAACATGCCCGCCAGGAACCTCACCGCCAACCGAGCCGCCCTCGGCCACCGCATCACCTACGCCCTGCGCCACCCCGACCGCGTGCCCCGCCATCTCGCCCGTGCCGCCCGGGACTTGTGGCTCAGCCACCGTCACCCGGACCACATCTCCTACTACCGCGCCGTGATGCGCTCCGACACCCGCGCCGACCCGGACGCGGCCGTCGGCAGCCGCGACCGGGAGCGCTGGCTGGCGCTGGGGGCCATGCAGTTCGACTACCTCGTCGGCCACGGCCTGCGGCCCGAGCACCGCATGCTGGAGATCGGCTGCGGCAACCTGCGCGGCGGCTGGCGGTTCATCCGCCATCTGGAGCCCGGGCACTACTACGGCATCGACATCTCACCCGACATCCTCGGCGCCGCGCAGGACACGCTCGTGGAGATGGGCCTGGAGAAGCGACTGCCCACCCTCACGCCCGTACGCGACCTGACGTTGCGTTTCCTGCCCGACGCCCACTTCGACGTCGTACACGCGCACAGCGTGTTCTCGCACTCGCCGCTGCCCGTCATCGAGGAGTGCCTGGCCAACGTCGGGCGGGTGCTCGCGCCGGGTGGCTGGTTCGACTTCACCTTCGACCGTACGGAGGGGGAGGAGCACCAGGTGCTGCGGGAGGACTTCTACTACCGGACCGAGACCCTGGTCGCGCTGGCCGGGAGGTACGGACTGCGGGCCCGGTTCATGGAGGACTGGGAGGAGCTTCCGCACGGGCAGTCCAAGATCCGGGTCACCCATCGGCCGGACGGTGAGGCGCACTGAGTCCCGGAGCCCGTGAGCCGCGCGGGCGATCTCCAGGCCGCGATTCCGGGGCGCGCCGACCGGCGTACCGCAGGCTGCCCCTGGCGCCACACCGGTGGCCCGCGCCCCAGCCCGAGGAGAGGCCCATGCCCCGACTCCCGCACCTGGCCGGTATCGCCGTGATCGCCGTCGCCCTGGGCGTGCTCGCGTCGGCTCCCGCGTCCGGCGACGAACCGGTCGTGTCCAAGCCGCGCGTCGTCGCCCACTTCGACTTCGCCGCCGAGCCGGACCCGAACCTGCTCCTGGCCCGCCTGAACCATGAACAGGGCCGCTGACCAGCCATGGTTCTACTGCCCCACCCGCACCCACACCGGCGCATGGTCCGACCCCGGCTCGCCCTGTCGCTCCGCCGGATCCGGACCCACCGACGGCAGCCGCAGCGTTCCTTCACCGGGCAGCCCCGTTCCCGCCGCCGTCACCCGCCGGACCAGGCGGTGGCTCAACAGGATGTGGTCGATCAGCTCGCGTCGCCCGGAGTTGACGCGGGAGTAGCGCTGCTCGGCGGGGATCAGCGGGGCCACGTCCCACAGCCGCTCGGCGTCGCCCTTGTCCGGCTTGTCGTAGCCCGGTGTGCCGATCTCGGAGCCGGGCTGGCCGAGCAGGATCTGGGTGGTCGCGGCCTGCACCTCGTCGTTGAGGTCGCCCAGCACGGCGACGTCCCGTGCGCGTCCGTCCCCGGCCAGCAGGTCGTCGGCCAGCGCGCGCAGGGTCGTCGCCTCGGCGGCCCGACGGTAGAGGGCGTAGGCGCCGAAGCGGGCCCGTTCACCCTCGTCGTGGGGGAAGAAACGGCCTCCCGGGTACGACAGCAGCTTCGACTTGAGGTGGGCCACGGCGACCCGCAGCGGCCCGGCGTCCGTAGCGACCTCCACGGCGAGGAAGCCGCGCCCCGCCGCCGACACCTGCGCGCCGGAGTCGTCCTCCTGCACGGGGCGCAGCGTCGCCGGGAGCGCGTTCGTGTCGGCCAGCACCTGAACCGCCGTGCGGCTGAGGAAGCCGACCCGGATGCCCCGGCCGTCCGGGTGCCCGGACAGCGCGACATGCCAGTCGCCGTCCAGCATGCCGACCAGGTCCTTCAGTGCCTCGGGCTCGCCGACCTCCTGCACGCCGAGCAGCGTCGGGTCGAGCTCCGTGATGACGGCGGCGAGGGCGGCGAGCTTCGTCTCGTAGGCGGCCTTGTCCTTGGGCCCGAAGGGGCCGCCGGGCCGGTACAGGTTCTCCAGATTCCAGGTGCCGAGGAGCATGCCGGGCCCCTTCCAGAAGCCGTGCGGCGAGCTGTGGTGAGGACAGGGTCCCCGAGACCGGCCATTTCCGCGACCGGGGGCGACAGGATGCGCGGTTCGGCTCACGCCGGCCGACGACGGCGTCGTACGTTGGCGGGATGACGGACTCTCCCGCCGATCTCGTCATCACCGGATGCACTGTCCTCGTGCACGACGAGCAGGAACGGATCGGGTTCGAGGAGGACGCCGCCGTCGTCGTACGCAACGGAGTCGTCGAGTCGGTGACGACCGCCTCAGCGGTGGAGCACCTCGCTGCGGCCGAGCACATCGACGGGCGCGGACAGGTCGCGATGCCCGGCCTGGTCAACTGTCACACGCACGCACCGATGGTCGCGCTGCGCGGGATCGCGGAGGACCTGCCCATGGAGGAGTGGTTCAACGACGTCGTGTGGCCCGTCGAGTCCAACCTCACGGAGAAGGACGTGGAGCTGGGGGCCCGGCTCGCCTGCGCCGAGATGATCCGCGGCGGCGTCACCTGCTTCGCCGACCACTACTTCGCCATGGACGCGGTCGCCGCCGTGGTCGAGGAGAGCGGCATGCGTGCTCATCTCGGGCAGGCGTACTTCTCCTCCCAGGGCCCTCAAGGCCGGGAGGAATCACTGGAGTTCGCGCTACGGCACCGGGGCGGCGCGGGCGGCCGCATCACCACCGCCCTCGCCCCGCACGCGCCGTACACCGTCGACGACGCCGACCTCACCGCCACCGCCCGACTCGCCCGCGAACACGGCCTCCCCGTCCACATCCACGCCTCCGAGAACCGCGACCAGACCGAGGCCTGCCTCGACCGCCACGGCGTCACCCCGATCGGGATCCTCCAGCGCACCGGCATCCTCGACACCGACGTCCTGATCGCCCACGGCACCGGCATCGTCGATCGCGACCTGCCCGTCCTCGAAGGCGCCGCCGGCCGCGTGGCCGTCGCCACCGCGCCCCGCGGCTACCTCAAGTTCGCCTGGCCCACCACCACACCGATCCGGGCCCTGTACGACATCGGCGTGCCCGTCGGACTCGCCACGGACGGCGCCGCCTCCAACAACTCCCTCGACGTGTGGGAGTCGATGGCGCTGACCGCGCTCATCCAGAAGTCCACCACCGGCGACCCGCGCCGACTGACCTCCCGTCAGGCCCTGCACCACGCGACGCTGCAGAGCGCCCGCGCGGTCGGCCTCGGCGACACTCTCGGCGCGCTCGCCCCCGGCCGGCGGGCGGACATCATCCTCGTCGACCTCACCGGCCCGCACACCCAGCCCGTCCACGACCTCGCCGCCACCCTCGTGCACAGCGCCCGGTCCTCCGACGTACGGACGACCATCGTCGACGGGCGGGTGCTGATGCGCGACCGCGAGCTGCTCGTCCTCGATGTCCCTGCGGTGGTACGGGAGTTGGGGGAGCGGATGCCGGCGCTTCTCGACCGGAGCCATGGCCGACGCGTCCAGGAATACAAGACCTGAAAACCGGTCGCAGAGCAGTACTTTGGCGCCAACCACCAGTGACCGGGGAGTCACACGAAGTGGTTTCACGCTACACATGAAGGCCGGGACGCAGACGCCTGACGGGGGGCCGGCCGGTGGAGCTGACGATCGATGTCGCGGTGCTGCTCGCAGTGATCATCGTCCTGCGGCTGGGGCGCCGCACGGAGGCCCGAAGCAGGAACGACGAGAAGCTGACCGTGGCCATCGTGCTGGTGTTCGGCATTTTGATCGCCCCGACCGCCTTCGGCCAGGGAGTCCTTGACGTAGTCGGCCAACTCGCCCAGGGCATAACGCAGTCGGGCAGGTGATCTCGCAGCGGCCCCGGCGCCCCCAGGCTGGGCCCCGGCGCCCCTAGGCTGAACCCATGGATCCCGCCGACGGCCTCCTCGACCACCCCTACGACGTCTACCGGCGGCTGCGCGACACCGCGCCCGTGCACCGCATCGCCGGACCGGACGGCACGCCCGCCTGGCTCGTCACCCGCTACGACGACGTACGCGCGGCCCTCGCCGACCCGCGGCTCTCGCTCGACAAACGGCATGCCACCGCGGGCACCTACAAGGGCTTCTCCCTGCCGCCCGCGCTCGACGCCAACCTCCTCAACATGGACCCGCCCGACCACGCCCGCATCCGCCGCCTGGTCGGCCGCGCCTTCACCACGCGCCGCATGGAGCAGCTCCGCAGGCCGATCCGCCGCACCGCCGACCGACTCCTCGACGCGCTCGGCCCGCACGGCACCACCGACCTGATCGCCGCCTATGCCGCGCCCCTGCCGATCACCGTCATCTGCGACCTGCTCGGCATCCCGGACCAGCACCGCCTGGACTTCCGCGTCTGGACCGACACCCTCGTCGCCCCGGACCCGGCTGCGCGGCCCGATGCCGCCAGGGAAGCGGTCGTCGCCATGCTCGGCTACTTCACCAGGCTTCTCGCGGACAAGCGCAGCGCGCCCGCCGACGACCTGCTGTCCGACCTGATCTCCGTGCGCGAGGAGGGCGACCGGCTCAGCGAGGACGAACTGATGTCCCTCGCCTTCCTCATCCTCTTCGCCGGTTACGAGAACACGGTGCAGCTCATCGGCAACGCCGTGCTCGCTCTGCTGCAACACCCCGAGCAGCTGGCCGCCCTGCGCAAGGACATGACGCAACTGCCGGCCGCCGTACAGGAGTTCCTCCGCTATGAAGGCCCCGCGCTGCTCGCCATCCGGCGCTTCCCCGTCGAGGACGTGACCATCGGAGGTGTCACCGTCCCCGCCGGCGAGACGGTCTGGGTGTCCCCGTCCGCCGCCGACCGCGACCCGGACCGCTTCCCCGACCCCGACCGACTCGATCTGACCCGCGACGCCTCCGGTCACCTCGCCCTCGGCCACGGCATCCACCACTGCCTGGGCGCACCCCTGGCCCGCGCCGAGACCGAGATCGCCGTGGCCGCTCTGCTGGAGCGCTTCCCCGAACTCGGCCTCGCGGACGACGAGCTGCGGTGGCGCCGCTCCCTGCGCGCTCGAGGCCTGGTCGAACTCCCGGTGACGTACTCGACCTGAACCCGTCGAGAAGAACCTGCCGGAACTGCTCGAAAAAATCTGCCGGGCGGCGATGAGTTCCGCCCCTCCCGTCGGTCACCACCCGGAACGGACCGTTGTACAGGAGGGGCCATGTCGCTTCCGGAGATCGTTTCGCGCGAGCAGTGGCGTGCCGCACGCGAGGAACTGCTCGCCAAGGAGAAGGCCGCCACACGCGCGCGCGACGCGCTCAACGCCGAGCGGCGCAGGCTGCCGATGGTCGAGGTGGACGAGGAGTACGTCTTCGAGGGCGGCGACGGGAAGGCCACCCTGCCCGACCTGTTCGAGGGACGGCTCCAACTCGTCGTCTACCACTTCATGTTCGCGCCCGAGTGGGACACCGGCTGCCGCAGCTGTTCGGGGTTCCTGGATCAGATCGGGCATTTGGCGCATCTGGGGGCGCGGGGGACGACGTTCGCGACCGTCTCCCGGGCGCCGTACACGAAGATCCTGCCGTTCAAGGCGCGGATGGGGTGGACGGTGCCCTGGTACTCGTCGTACGGCAGCGACTTCAACCGCGACTTCGACGTGACCCTGCAGCGCGAGGGGGAGTCGGTCGAGCGGCCCGGCGTCAGCTGCTTCCTGCGGGACGGCGGGCGGGTCTTCCACACCTACTCGACGTACGAGCGAGGCCTCGACGGGCTCGGCTCGACCACCGGCTTCCTCGACCTGACCGCGCTGGGCCGGCAGGAGGAGTGGGAGGAGCCCAAGGGGCGCGCCTCTGCTCTCGGGGCGCCGGCGGGGAGCGAGCGCGTCCGGTATCACGACGAGTACGAGAGCTGACACGTTCGGTAGCGCATGTGACCGCATGGTGACCGGAACTTCACACTCCGCAGTGAACGAGTGTCAACTACGTCTCAGTCCCGCAACTGAGCGAGGCGTTCGGCCCCTGGAAGGCGTTAACTCCAACAACGACGCTTTCTGGAGGTGCGAGATGGTGAACGGGCGAACAGTGCTCGAACGCTTTCCCGCAGGTGGGCCGCGAGGCTCGTGGCCCGCGGAGGAGTTCGCGCATGCGCGGCGACTGGAAGGACTGCCCGCCGAGGTGGTCATGGACCTGGCGACGGACATGTTCCTGGTGATCGTCCGCCCGGGTGAGGCGGCCGACGTGACGGCCTGAGCGGGTTCAGGTGACGGTCCGAGGTGACGTCAGCCCGCCTTCGGGGCGGGCACCGGCGCCGTGAACTGCTCCGCCTGGAGCGAGTACAGCTCCGCGTAGATGCCGCCGCTCGCCAGCAGCTCGTCCGGGGTGCCGGACTCCGCGAGGCGGCCCTGGTCGAGGACGTGCACCAGGTCCGCGTGGCGCACCGACGCCAGCCGGTGGGTGATCAGGACGACGGTCTGGCCGGCCGAGGCCAGCGCACGGATCTTCTCGAAGACCTCCAGCTCGGCCCGCGCGTCCAGCGCCGCCGTCGGTTCGTCCACGACCAGGATCCGGCCGCGCCGGTAGGCGGCCCGCGCGATGCCGAGCCGCTGCCACTGACCGCCCGACAGCTCGTGGCCGCCGCTGAAGTTGCGGGCCAGCAGGGTGTCCAGGCCGCGCGGCAGATCCTCCACCACGTCCTGCGCCCCGGCCTGGGCGAGTGACGTGGCCATGCGTTCCTCGGTGAGAGGCACCGAGGAGCGTCCGACGGCGACATTGACACGGGCCGTGAACGGCCAGCGCTTGAAGTCCTGGGCCAGCATGGCGACCCGTTCGGCGAGCTGGTGCCGGTCCGCGGTCGCCGCGTCCACGCCGTCCCACAGGATCCGGCCCGCGTCCGGCGTGTACAGGCCCGCGAGCAGCTTGATCAGGGTCGTCTTGCCGGAGCCGTTCTCGCCGACCAGCGCCACGATCCGGCCGAGCGGGAGGGTGAGCGTGACGTCGTCGAGGGCGGGGCGGGCCGACTCGCCCGGATAGCTGAAGGTGACGTTCTCGAAGCGGATCTCCCGCGGGTCCTCGGGCAGCGGGTGGCCGCCGACCGGAATCGCCCGCTCGGCCGCCTCGACGTAGAGCTTCTGCAGATCGCCGACGAACAGGGCCTCCTCGTGGAGCGCGTTGATCTCCAGGACGAGGCTGTCCAGGCTCGATGAACCCGTGCGGATCGCGATCACGGCCGTGCCGGCCACCGACAGGGCCATCGCTCCGGTGAGCAGCAGCCCGCCGAGCGTCGCGTACGTCGCCACGGTCGCGAGGCCCGTCCAGGTCGCCGCGATCAGCCCGGTGCGCGCGGCCAGCCGGGCCAGCCGGGCCTGCTCCGCCTCCGCGGCCTCCGACATCGCGCGGAAGTGACGCAGCAGGAAGGGGCCGATGCCGTGCACCCGGATCTCCGGTGCGGCGGCGGGCTCGGTGAGCAGCCCGCTGATCAGATGCCCGGCACGCGCGTGCTGCACCCAGATGTGGAAGGACTCGTAGCGGCGCCGGGCGTTCGTCAGCGCGCTCCACGCGCTCGGCAGCGTCATCGTCGCGAGCAGCGGAAGCAGCGCCGGGTGCAGCACGGTCAGCACGCTCGCCGCCGCGATCAGCGAGATCATCGCGTTCACCACGCGCGTGGCGTACGAGATCATCCGCCGGGCCGAGGAGGCGCCGTACTGCGCGGTGTCCAGCAGCTTGTGGAACGCGTGGTCCTCGATCGCGGCCAGCTCCACGGCCGCCGCCCGCTCCAGATACAGCTCCGTGGCCACCCGCTCCACCTTGGGCTCAAGGCGTCCGGTGGCATACGTCGACGCCGCCCGCAGCAGCGCCCCGACCAGCATGACCGCGGCCATCGCGACCAGCGCGGGAACGGCGCCGCGCAGCCGGTCCTCGATCGGACCGCCGGTGATCAGCCGGCCCAGCACGCTGTTGACCGCGAGCAGGCTCACCGCCTGCATCGCGCCCCGGCCGACCTCGGCCATCAGCACGGTCCGCGCCGCCCGCCGGTCGGCCTGCCAGGCGAGCCGGAAACTCGACCCCAGCAGGGCCGGCAGCCGCGTCACCATGGCCCGGAAGTTCAGCTCCAGAAACGCGTCCCGGTGCTGGTTCCAGCCCATGTCGTAGCGCAACGGCCCCCCGAAGAGCAGCTGCTCCGACTCGGAGACCTCGGGTGCCTCGGAAACCTCGGGTGCCTCGACACTGCCCCTCTTCCCCCGCCCTCCCGGGCCCTGTGTCTTCCCTCGCCCTCCCGGGCCCTGTGTCTTCCCCCGTCGGCCCGAGCCCTGTGTCATCCCCACCGAAGCCTCCCCCGGTTCACCTCGACGAACGGCCACTATCGCGGGGCCGGGTCCATCGGGGGAGGGCGTATGTCGGAGAGGGATCAGCGCGCTGGCGTACGCCCTGAGAGGGCGATGTTTACGCAATCACGAGGGTCACGCGGCGGCCGGTCGTGACCATACGGGTGTCGTCCCCGTGACCCGGCACAGGACCAGATACAGCGGGATCGGCGGGGTGTAGGGGACCGTGCCGGACGGCCGGTGGATGAGGTCGGGGACCGCCGGGGCGTCCGGAACTACCGCCCCGGCGGCGTACTGCGTGGGCTCCGGCCACTCGAGCGCGTAGTCGGAGTCGGAGGGGACGAGCCACCACCAGTGCGCCTCGTCGGCGTAGACGCACCCCACGCGTGGCAGCCGAGGCAGCACCAGCGGGCCGAAGCGCGCGGGCACCTCCACCGCGTCGCAGCCCAGCGGGGTCGTCATGCCCTCGGGCAAGGGCAGCCGCTGGGGCGCACCCGGCGTGTGCAGTCCGCGCCGGAGGCGGACCAGCGTGTCCAGGCTCAGCACCTGACCCCCGGACGCAGCCCTCACCGCCATGCGCCTCCCGTCCCGTGCTGCCGGTGGTGCGCCTCGGTCTCGTCCTCGTCGCCCGAACCGCCGGCCGGGCCCGGCTTGGGGCGGGCTCCCCAGCCCAGATCGTTGCAGGGGCCGCAGTCGTGACGGGGTGTGTCCGCCTTGCGCGGCAGCTCCGCCCAGACCAGCAGCCCCGGGCCGTGTTCATGGGCGCCCCATGCGTCACAGAGCGCGTCGATGAGGAGCAATCCCCTCCCGTGCTCCTCATCGGGCCGCGCCCGCGACGGATGGGGCTCACCCGGTGCGCAACCCTCGTCACGCACGGCTATGCGGACCAGGTCGTCACCGCCGTGCAGCTCGCAGACTATGTGGCTGCTCGCCGTGTGCATGAGGGCGTTGGTGACCAGCTCGGAGATGACCAGAGTCGCGGTGTCGCAGATGTCCTCGCACACCGACCACACGTTCAGCCGGGCCCTCGTCAGGCGTCTGGCCTGCGCGGGAGAGCCCGGATGTGCGGCCAGCTCGAAACGGAACCGGCGCTCGGCAGCGGCCCTGTCGGGCCTCACTCCCGGGGCGGCACCGAGACCGAGGGGGCGGCCTGCGGCAGCGTCTGTTCCTAAGGGCGCGGACGGAATCACGCTTGCCACTATCGCCCCGCCGTGAACACTTGGCAAGTGTCACTCTGAAAAATGCAGAGTGCGTGTGACACGGTGAAGTGCCGTGGCACACTGCTCGCAACAGCACCTTGAGCGGCGCCAGTTGGGATCGACGGAGATCCGTACAGATCTTCGAATAGGTCTTCGAATGGCGCCGTAGGGCTGTCAGCATGCTTTTTCGGACTCTCGGCGGCCAGTGGAGGTGGAGCGTGAGTGAACCGCGGTCCGCGCCGACGGTCGGTCAAGTCGTCCTCGGCCGCCGTCTGCTGGAACTGCGGGAGCGCGCCGGCCTCAAGCGCGAGGAGGCGGCTGGCGTCCTGCGTGTCGCCCCCGCCACCGTCCGCCGCATGGAGATGGCCGAGGTCGGCCTCAAAATCCCGTACCTCCAGCTGCTCCTGAAGTCCTACGGCGTCTCGGACGAGGAGGCCGACGCCTTCGTACGGCTGGCGGAGGAGGCCAACAGGCCGGGCTGGTGGCAGCGGTTCCACGACATCCTGCCCGGCTGGTTCTCCATGTACGTCAGCCTGGAGGGTGCGGCCGCCCTGATCCGCTCGTACGATCCGCACTTCGTGCCCGGCCTGCTGCAGACCGAGGAGTACGCGCGAGGAGTGCTGCGGTCGGGCGCGATCGGCCAGACCAGGCCGGACGACATCGAGCGTCATGTGGCCCTGCGCATACAACGCCAGGAACTGCTCACCCGTCAGGGCGCGCCCCGGTTCTGGGCCGTGTTCGACGAGACCGCGTTGCGCCGCCCCGTCGGCGGCCCGGAGGTGATGCGTGCCCAGATCGACAAGCTGCTCGAGGCCGCGAAGCTGCCCAACGTGACCCTGCAGGTCGCGCCGTTCACCAACGGGCCGCACCCCGGCACGTACGGGCCCTTCGTGCTGTTCCGATTTGCCATGTCAGAACTGCCGGACATGGTCTACAGCGAGTACCTGACCGGCGCCGTCTATCTCGACGCGCGCGCGGAGGTGGCGACCCACCTCGAGGTCATGGACCGCATGGCGGCGCAGGCCGCGACGGCACATCGCACGAAGGAGATCCTCCGGGACCTCCGCAAGGAGCTGTGAATGGATCGCATCAAGCCGCGCGAACACGTCTACAACGGCATGCCCGCGCGGGAGTTGGGCAGCGAGGGCTGGCACAAGCCGTGGAGCGGCGGCAACGGCGGGAACTGCCTGGAGGCGATGAAGCTCGCCGACGGCCGGATCGCCGTACGCCAGTCCACCGACCCGGACGGGCCGGCGCTGATCTACACCACCGACGAGATGACGGCGTTCATCCAGGGTGCCAAGGCGGGGGAAGCCGACTTCCTGCTCTCGTGACGGCGTTGCGTGATGTTCGCTGAACCTCTGGCTTCCGGCTCCGGAACCTATGGACTTCTGGACTTCTGGACCTCTGAACTCCCTTGTGCTGCTGCTGAATTGATGGGTGCCGAGCAGCGGTGAGAACTGTCCCGTCGGCGAGTGGATCACGCGGGGTCGTCGGGGTCGTCGGGGTGGTCGGGGTCGCCCGGCGGCAGGATCCGGCACAGCGCGTCCAGTGCGGTCCCGTAGGCGTGTTCCGAGGGCGTCGCATAGCCCACCACGAGACCGTCGGGCGCGGCCGAGGCCGCGTCGGTGTCCGGGTGCCGGAACTCGGCGAGCCCGTCGAGCGCGACGCCCTGCCAGGTGGCGGCCTTGACGGTGGACGGCTCGGTGCCCGGCGGCAGTCGCAGCACCGCGTGCAGTCCGGCCGCGACTCCGGTCACCTCGATCCGCGGCGCGTGCGGGGCGAGTGCCGTGACGAGTCGGTCGCGGCGGCTCCGGTATCGCTGTCGCATGCGCCGTACATGACGGTCGTACGACCCCGAGGTGATGAGGTCGGCGAGGCTCAGCTGGTCCAGGACGCTCGCCCACGCCTCCCGCTCGCCCTTGGCCGCGAGCACGCCGTCCACGTACCGCCCGGGCAGCACCATCCACCCGAGCCGCACCGCGGGTGACAGGCTCTTGCTGACCGAGCCGATGTAGATCACCCGCTCGGGATCGAGACCCTGGACGGCGCCGACGGGCCTGCGGTCGTAACGGAACTCCCCGTCGTAGTCGTCCTCCAGGACCACTCCGCCACGCGCGCGTGCCCAGTCGACCACCGCGGAACGGCGGTCGGCGGCCAGCGGTCCGCCGGTCGGGAACTGGTGGGCGGGCGTGAGCAGCACGGCGCGCTCGCGTGCCAACCGGTCGATACGGGCGCCGTGTTCGTCGAGGGGGAGTGGCACCGTCCGTACGCCGGCGGCCGTGAGCAGTTCCCGGTGGAAGGGCAGCCCGTACGCCTCCACGGCCAGTGGTCCGCCGAGGATCCGGTTCCGGCCGGCGAAGAGCAGGCGCAGCGCGTGCGCGAAGCCCGAGCAGATCACGATCCGGTCCGGCTCGGTGCGCACACCGCGCGCGCGTGCCAGATACTCCGTGAGCGCCTCCCTGAGCTCGACCCGACCGGCGGGATCACCGGGCCCGAACACCTCGTTGGGCGCCTGCTGCAATGCTCGCCGGTAGGACGCGAGCCAGGCCGCACGCGGGAAAGCGGACGCGTCCGGGGTGCCCTGGCGCAGATCGTGCCGGGGGCCACGCGTGTGTGCGGGTGCCTTGGACCCACGCGCGCGTGCAGGTGCGTTCCGGGGCACGCGTGGAGCGTGGCGGAGAGGTTCGCTACGGGCCGCCACCCGGGTGCCCGAGCCCTGGCGGGCGGTCAGCCAGCCCTCCGCGACCAGTTCCGCGTACGCGTCGGCGACCGTGTTGCGGGCGACACCGAGGTCGGCGGCGAGCGAGCGGTACGGCGGCAGCCGGGTGCCGGGGGCGAGCCGCCCGCCGCGCACGGCCTCGCGCAGCGCCTCGATGAGCGCGGCCCGCCGCCCGCCCGCTGCGGTCAGCTCCAGATGCAGGTCGGCCCCGATCCGCTCCGCCGAATTGACCCATGATTCCGCCATGGAAATGCACCCTACAGCGGGTCTTTCCAGCTCGTAGATTGATGCACATGACGACGAACACGACGAACACCACGGTCTCGGCAGGCACGATGAACACGACGAGCACGACGAGCACGACCAGCACGACTGGCGGTCAGGTCACCGCGGCCGTGGCCGAAAAGGGCCGCCTGGACTTCGGGAAGTCCGCCCCCAAGGTGTTCCGCGCCCTCATCGGATTCGACGCCGCCGCCCGCGAGGGCCTCGACCCGGCCCTCGTGGAACTGATCCAGATCCGTGCCTCGCACCTCAACCACTGCGCGTACTGCCTGCACATGCACACGGGCGACGCCCGCAAGGCCGGTGAGAGCGAGGAACGGCTGCACATGATCTCCGTGTGGCGCGAGGCCCGCCACTTCTTCACCGAGCGGGAGCAGGCGGCTCTCGCCCTGACGGAGGCGGTCACGCTGGTGGCCGACGGCGGCGTCCCGGACGAGGTCTACGCCCAGGCCGCGGCCCAGTTCGACGAGCAGGAACTGGCTCACGTGCTCGCCCTGATCTTCACGATCAACACGTGGAACCGGGTGGCGCTGTCGACGGCCAAGGTGGCGGGGACGGACGGACGGCGCTGACCCTCGGCCGCAGCGCCCCAGCGCCCACTGGCCCGCCGCCGCGCCGGCGATCACACCGCCGTCGGCTGGACCGTCATCGGCTAGACCGTCATGGGCCGGTCGTACGGCCCTATCGGCGCGGGCAGTCGTGAACTGCCCGTCAGGTGGCGGTCGACGGCCGCCGCCACCGCCCGGCCCTCCGCGATCGCCCACACGATCAGTGACTGCCCGCGCGCGGCGTCCCCGGCCGCGAACACGCCGGGCACGTTCGTCGCGAACCCGGAGTCCCGGGTGATCGTCCCGCGAGGCTCCATCGCCAGCCCCAACTCGTCGACGAGCCCGTCCGCCCGGTCCGGTCCGGAAAAACCGAGCGCGAGCAGGACGAGGTCGGCGGGCAACGTCCGCCCGCTCTCCGCCACCGGCCGGCGCCGCGCGTCGACCTCGACGAGGTGCAGCGAAGTCACATGCCCGTTCGCGTCGCCCTCGAAGCGGAGCGTGGACGCCGCGAACAGGCGTGCGTCCGCGTCCGCCGCCGGCGCCGTCCGAAGATCGCGGGCCTCCTCGTGGGCGGCCGACAGCCGGTAGATCTTCGGGTACGTCGGCCAGGGCTCGATGTCCTCGTCGCGCTCGGCGCCGGGCTGGGTGTAGATGTCCAACTGCGTGACGGACGCGGCCCCTTCACGCACCGCGGTGCCCAGGCAGTCCGCCCCCGTGTCACCGCCGCCGACGATGACGACGTGTTTCCCGGCGGCGCACATCGGGGAACTCTCCAGGTCCCCCTCGCGTACCCGGTTGGACAGCGGCAGATACTCCATCGCCTGCTGTATCCCAGTCAACTCCCGCCCCGGCACGGGTAGTTCGCGCCATGCGGTGGCTCCTGTCGCGATCACCACGGCGTCGTAGCGCGTCCGCAACTCCGCCGCGCCGACGTCCCGCCCGACCGCCGTCGACGTACGGAACTTCGTGCCCTCGGCCCGCATCTGCTCCAGCCGCCGGTCCAGATGATGCTTCTCCATCTTGAACTCGGGGATGCCGTACCGCATCAGCCCGCCGAGCCGGTCGTCCTTCTCGTACACGGCGACCGTGTGCCCGGCCCGGGTCAGCTGCTGTGCCGCCGCGAGCCCCGTGGGCCCCGACCCGATCACCGCGACGGTCCGCCCGGACAGCCGGTCCGGTGGCCTTGGAGGCGCGAGGCCCAACTCCCAGGCTCTGTCGGCGATGGCGACCTCGACGTTCTTGATGGTGACTGCGGGCTGGTTGATGGCGAGCACGCACCCCGCCTCGCACGGCGCCGGACAGAGCCGGCCGGTGAACTCCGGGAAGTTGTTCGTGGCATGCAGCCGGTCCGCGGCCGCCCGCCAGTCGTCCCGGCTGACCAGGTCGTTCCACTCGGGGATCAGATTGCCCAGCGGGCAGGCGTCGTGGCAGAACGGGACGCCGCAGTCCATGCAGCGGTCGGCCTGTTTGGTGACGATGGGCAGCAGCGCACCGGGAACATAGACCTCGTTCCAGTCCCGGACCCGCTCCTCGACCGGACGGCGGGGCCACTCCCGGCGAGGCGTGGTCATGAAACCCTTGGGATCGGCCATGGCCGTCTTCCTTGCCTACGCGTACGACGAGCCGTGCGTCATCGGGCGGCATTCTTTCGGCCACGATACGACTCCTCGGCCCTGTGCGCAGAGGGGACGGACAGCGCTTTCCGCCCCACCCCTCCCGGCATTCCCCCAACGCCCGCCCGGAACTTCTCAACGCCCCCGGAACTTCTCAGCGCCCTCTCATATGAGCGCCAGCACATACGCCATCGCCGAGCCGGCCGAGGCGACCATGCGGACGTGGTTCCAGAACGTCCACTCGCGCACGTACGACGGCCAGTACGCGGCCGCCTCCGCGGTGCCCGGGTCCAGCTTGAGCAGGGCGTCGTTGCGCGGCACGTTCGCGACCATGGTCACCCCGAAGCAGCCGAACAGATACAGCGCGCTGCCCACCAGCAGCTCCACCGTGCCCTGGTCCGGCCACAACACGAACGTCACCACGGCGAGCACCGCGCACAGCACCGCCGACCCCACGAACACGAGCATGAACGCGGGCATCACCGCGCTCACGTTGATCGCGTTCATCGCGGCGACGCCCTGCGCCGGCGGCAGCGCGGCGAGCCCCCTCATCACGAACGTCGAGAAACCGCAGAAGACCCCGGCCACCAGACCGGTCCCGAGCACCCCCAACACCGTCAGCCAGAGGTACGGCCCATCGATCACTTCAGGTCAACTCCCCGTATCGAGCCGAGACCGCGCCCGGCACCTCCAGTCACCACCAGTGAAATCCCGCACGCGATCGGTGACCATGGCCGAACGACGCGGGCGCATGCGCGAGCGTCCAGGCGCGCACCGTTGGTCCGCCGACCGTGCACGGCAGGCCCGGCGCTCGCCGCCCGGCCCCTTCTTCTCGTCCCCTTTTCGTCAACCGACCTCCACCCTGTCCGACCGCCACCCCTGCAGCACCGTCTCCACCCCCGCTCCGATCCGCCGCCGAGCCTCGTGCCGCGGCACCCCGCTCATCAGCAGCTGGTCGTACGGCGTGTCCACATGCCGTACGGACGCCACGACCGCCGAGACCACCGCCCCCTCGGACAGCGCCCGCCCCGCGGCGCTCCGGCCCACCCGCCCGCTGCCCCGCACCGACGCGTGCTCCGCGATCTCCCGGGCCCGCTCCACCGGGCACCCGGGAAACAGCCGCCGTATCTCCGCCGCGAACGCCTTCGTGAACCGCACGTCCTCCGCGGCCCGCCGCCGGGCGTCCCGCACCCGACGCCGCCGCCGCGCCTCGGCGTCCGCCAGGCACCGCCGCTCGGCCCGGGCGAGCCCCGCCTCCTCGACCAGGACGCCCTGCCGCTCGTACCGCGCCTTGCGCCGGTTGAAGCGCACCACGACCGCCGACAGCGTGCTCTCCTCCCGCGACCGACGCGTCAGCGCCGTGTCGCCGCGCGGCAGGAACACCAGATGCCCGAGATCGGCACAGTCGAGACACCGCGGCGCTCCCTCTTCGAGCACGAGCAGCGTCAACGGTCCGGCTTGACACTCCTTGCAGTGTCGTCTGCGGAGAGGCTGGAAGACGAGAAGTCCGGTGCGGGGCGGGGGAGTTGCCAGACGTGCCATGGGTGATTCATTCCCCCTGACAGGACTTGGGACCACCGCGCCATCACGCCCTCCGCGCCCGCGCTCCGCGCACCCTCCTCCGGTACACCTTCCCTCCCCGCGGGTACGCGACGCATCCGGGCGGGCGGCTGACGCATCATGGGCCGTGTGCGACTCGAAGCGATCACCTGGGACCGGCTCGGCGACCTCCTGGCCGAGCGTCTGCTCGACCTCAAGCCGGCCGACGGCGGCTCCTGGCCCCGCATCGCCTTCGACGGAGCCCCGGCGGCCCGTCCCGGGGACCTCGCCGAGCGCGTCGCCGAGGCCCTGCGCATACGCGGCCGGCCCTCGCTGGCCGTCGGCGCCGAGGGCTTCCTGCGGCCCGCCTCGCTCCGTCTGGAGTACGGCCGCCAGGACGTCGACACCTATTACGACGGCTGGTTGGACTCCGGCGCCCTGTGGCGCGAGGTGTTCGGACCTCTCGAAGCCGGCGGTGACGGACGCGTCCTGCCCGACCTGTGGGACCCGGCCACCGACCGCGCCACGCGCAGCCCCTACGTCCAACTCCCGCCCGGCGGCTTCCTGTTGCTCCACGGTCCCCTCCTGCTGCGTCACTGGTTCCCCTTCGACCTGACCGTCCATGTCCTCCTCTCACCCGGCGCCCTGCGCCGCCGTACCCCCGAGGCCGACCACTGGACGCTCCCCGCCTTCGAGCGCTACGCGGACGAGACCGCCCCGGCGGACACGGCCGACGTCCTGGTGCGTGCCGACGATCCACGGCATCCGGCATGGAGGGGGTGAGAGGCCACTAGGTGGCGCCCCACCACTTTTATATGCGCGTGCATTTAGTTACTGTGATCCCATGCCGACCTCATCGAGTGATCCCGTCCCCTTCGCCGACTCCGTCCGCGCCCTTCTCGACGGCAAGAACTTCGCCAGCGTCGCCACCCTCGGCCCCGACGGCGCCCCGCAGAACTCGGTGGTCTGGATCAAGCGCGACGGCGACACCGTGCTCTTCTCCTCCACCGACGGGCGCCAGAAGGTGCGCAAC
The DNA here is from genome assembly GCF_036013935.1 of Streptomyces sp. NBC_00461. Taxonomy (NCBI): domain Bacteria; kingdom Bacillati; phylum Actinomycetota; class Actinomycetes; order Kitasatosporales; family Streptomycetaceae; genus Streptomyces; species Streptomyces sp. NBC_00461. Next base: position 2,446,354 of record NZ_CP107902.1, on the reverse strand, counting down.
CTCCGCCGCGACCCCCGCATCAGCCTTTCGGTCTTCGACCTCGCCAACCCCTACACGTCGGTCGAGATCCGCGGCACCGCCGAGATCCTCCCCGACGAGGGCAAGCGGCTCCCGCACGAGCTCTCGCACAAATACCTCGGCATCGATCCGCCCGCGGAGAAGGACGACGAGGTCCGCGTGATCATCCGCATCGTCCCGCGGAGGATCGTCGGCTTCTCGGCCTGACATCGCCTTCCCGGGCCGCCTGTTACCGCGGGGTTCAGGGTGCACGGGGCGGGCCGCGCGGCGAGAATGTAGGGCGCCGGGACTAGCGGAGCGTTCCCGCGCCGCGCCGGCCGTCCGGCACCGGGAGGTATTCCATGACCACCGCCGGAGACATCATGCACCGTGGCGCCCAGTGGATCCCCGCGCACGAGACGCTGGACCGCGCGGCCCAGCTGATGCGCGAGCTGAACGTCGGAGCACTGCCCATCAGCGACGAGAACGAGCGGCTCTGCGGCATCCTCACCGACCGCGACATCGTCGTCGGCTGTGTGGCCATGGGCCACGACCCGGCCAAGGTCACCGCGGGCGAGATGGCTCACGGCACCCCGCGCTGGATCGACGCGAGCGCCGACGTCGGCGACGTACTCCGGGAGATGCAGGGCCACCAGATCCGCCGGCTCCCCGTCATCGAGAACAAGCGGCTGGTCGGGATGATCAGCGAGGCCGACCTGGCCCAGCACCTGACGGAGGACCAGATCGCCGACTTCGCCCACAGCGTGTACGCGAGGGGTACGACCCGCTGACCCGTCGGACGCGGCGCGTCACAGCCAGCCGCTGCGCCTGAAGCCGCGGTACAGCACCAGACACGCCAACGACATCACGCCTATGACCAGGGGGTAGCCGAACCTCCAGTGCAGCTCCGGCATGTGATCGAAGTTCATGCCGTACACACCACACACCATCGTCGGTACGGCGATCACCGCGGCCCAGGCCGTGATCTTCCGCATGTCCTCGTTCTGGGCGACCGTGACCTGCGCGAGATGAGCCTGCAGGATCGAGTTGAGCAGTTCGTCGAAAGAGGCGATCTGCTCTTTCGCCCGCATGAGGTGATCGAGGACGTCCCTGAAGTAGGTCTGTATCTCCGGGTCGACCACCCGTACCGGCCGGGTGGCGAGGTCCTCGACCGGGCGGCCCAGGGGGACGACGGCGCGCTTCAGCTCCAGCAGCTCACGCTTGAGCTGGTAGATCCGGCCCGGGTCGGCCCGCGCGCCGCCCTCCGCGAACACGTCCATCTCCACCTGGTCGATGTCCGCCTGGATGGAGTCGGTGACGTGCAGATAGTCGTCGACCACGTGGTCCGCGACGGCGTGCAGCACCGCCGCCGGCCCCTTCGCGAGCTGGTGGGGGTTGGACTCCAGCTCCTCGCGCAGCGGGCCCAGCGAGCCGTGCATCCCGTGCCGGACGGTGATCACGAAGTCCTCACCGACGAACAGCATGATCTCGCCGGTGTTCACCACCTCGCTCGTCGCCGTCAGCTCCTCGTGCTCGACGTAGCAAACCGTCTTGAACACCGCGAACAGCGTCTCGCCGTAGCGCTCCAGCTTCGGACGCTGATGTGCCTCGACCGCGTCCTCGACCGCCAGCGGATGCAGGTCGAAGAGCTCGGCGATGCCGGCGAACTCCTGGTCCGTCGGCTCGTGCAGCCCGAGCCACACGAACCCGTCCCCCTTCTTGCGCACGCGCTCCACGGCGTCCACCAGATCGCTCCCGCCGGGGACCCGCACGCCGTCCCGGTAGGTCACGCAGTTCACCACCGAGGAGCCCAGCGGGGATCTGGCCGGGTGACTCAGGTCGACGCGGGGGCGCCGCCTGGCCAACCGTGCCACCGTGCGGAGGCCGCCGACCCTGCCGAGGTGCGTGACCTTCCGCAGATTCCCTGCCATGGACATCTGGATCTCCTTGCGTGGATCTCCGGCTCGATGCGTGGTGCGCGGTTCACCTGCGCGATGAACCGCCTGCTTGTGCCTTGGCGCGCCAGTGTGCCAGGTCTGTGTAAGCGGCGGGTGAGCCTGTGGGAGCAGGGCATTCCGCTTGGTTCCCGACTGTGGACGAAGGGTTCCCCGACGACCGGGTCGGCCGTCACGCCGTACGCCGTGCGCCGTGCGCCGAGGCGTCGACGGCTTCCGCCGAGACCTCGACGGCCTCCGCCGAGCCGGGCGAGCGGCTGGGATGATCGCGCCATGACGCGATCCGACGGGTACCTCCTCGACAACCAGCAGAACGAGGCGGGAGAGCGCTTCGACGCCTTCGCCACCCTCTTCGACCCGACGACCTTTCGGCACCTCGAAGGGTTGGGCGTCGGTTCCGGCTGGCGGTGCTGGGAGGTGGGTGCGGGTGGCACCTCCGTGGTGTCCTGGCTTGCCGAGAAGGTCGGTGCGACCGGAAAGGTCGTCGCCACGGACATCGACACGTCCCTGCTCGCCTCCGTCGCCCGTCCGCCGGTGGACGTACGGGTCCACGATGTCGGTGCCGAGGAGCCGCCCGGCGAGGGCTTCGACCTGGTGCACGCCCGGCTCGTCCTCGTCCATGTGCCGGACCGCGAACGGGCGTTGCGTTCGATGGTCAAGGCCTTGCGCCCCGGCGGCCGGCTTCTGATCGAGGACGCCGACCCCGCCCTGCAGCCCCTGGTCTGCCCCGACGAGCACGGCCCCGAGCAGGAGCTCGCCAACCGCCTGCGGCACGGCTTCCGTCACCTGCTCGCCGACCGGGGCGCCGACCTCGCCTACGGCCGCCGCCTCCCGCGCCTGCTCCGCGAGGCAGGCCTGCGCCAGGTGGAGGCCGACGCGTACTTCCCCCTCACCTCGCCGGCCTGCGCCGCCCTCGAATCGGCCACGATCCGCCAGATCCGCGACCGCCTCGTCAGCGCGAAGATCGCCACGAACGAGGACGTCGACCGCCACCTGGCGAACATCGCATCCGGTGCAATGGACCTGGCCACGGCCCCGATGATCTCGGCATGGGGACGCAAGGCGTAACCCGCGACCCCGTCCACCTCCCGTCCCCCCGTCCCCCGTCCCCTCGTCTCCGGCGAGCGGCAGCTCCGGTCAGGACCTTGCGGCCTGTGGGAGACGGCACCAGCCTGAAGAACATGACGGACAACACGACACGTCTCGATCATGTCGTCCTGTGGGTACACGACCCGGTCGCCGCGGCCGGCTTCTACGAGAAGGCCGTCGGGCTGCGCCCCCTCAGGACCAGCGAGTTCTCCGCAGGGAAGGCGCCGTTCCCCTCGGTACGGCTCAACGACGAGACCATCATCGACCTCATGCCCCACACCATGGCGGAGCACATGACGATGCTCCCCGGCGCCCCCGAAAGCGCGGGCCACCCGGTCAACCACGTCTGCCTGGCCCTGCCCGGTGACGACTTCGACGCCCTGCACAGCCGCCTGGCGGAACGCTCCGTCCCCGTCTCGGAGTTCTCGTACGACTCCTACGGCGCCCGCGGGAAGGCCAGGCGCAGCTTCTACTTCCGCGACCCGGACGGAAACGTCTTCGAGGCCCGGCACTACGACTGACAGGGCACGGGGGACCACGAGCGGCAGGGCACAGGGAACTACGGCCGACAGGGCACAGGGGGTGCCCACGCGTGCCTGGGCACCCCCTGCCTCAGCGCCTCAGACCGGCCGTACGCCGGTCAGCGCCCCGTGCGGATCGAGCACGTACTTGCGGCGAGCACCTTGAGGATCACACCGTGCCGGCACTTTCGGCCGACGTTCTCGGATGCGACCCCGGCCCGTCCTGGAGTTCAAGCGTCGGGTAGTCGATGGTCCTCACTTCCACCGCGCCCGGCTTGAGATACGCGACTGCCCTGTTTCCGCTCATGCGTGATCGCCGTCCCTTCGGCTCCGAGCCCTCGGATGCCAGTGGCTGTGCGCATGGCGGAGTCTGCTACCGGCCCCGCTTCCCGACCACCCTTCGCGCGCCCCTCAGAACGTCAGAGCGTCAGAACAGCGGCTCGGGCAGTACCCCCTCCAGAGCGAGCAGCTTGCGCTTCGTCTCCAGCCCGCCCCCGAACCCGCCGATGCCCCCGTCGCTCTCCACCACCCGGTGACAGGGCACGACGACCGGCAGCGGATTGGACCCCATCGCCACCCCGACCGCCTGGGCCGCGCCCGGCTGGCCCACCCGCCCTGCGAGGTCGCCATAGCCCACCACCGCGCCGTACGGGACACCCGAGGCCAGTTCGCGCAGTACCTGCCGGTTGAAGCCCGAGATCAGCGACCAGTCCAGCGCCAGCTTGAAGTCGCGCCGATCGCCCGCGAAGTACGCCTCGACCTGGCGTATCGCCTCGGTCAGCAGCGGCGAGCCGGGTGCCTCGACGGGCTGGCAGCCCAGCCGCGACGCCAGCCGGTCGAGCGCCTTGTCGCGTGCCGCCCCGGTGGCGTGGAACACGACGTTGACCAGGCCTTCGCGGGTCGCGGCCAGCAGCAGCGGGCCGATCCCGGTGCCGACCACCGCCCACACGACCTGCTGTTCGTACTGCCCATCGCTGTCCATGCGCCCACCGTACGACCCGCCACTGACAACGCCCGGCGAGCGGGGCTCAGGGGGCCTGCAGGGCGGCCCTGACCACATCCGGCTTGTCGGTGATGAGGCCGTCCACGCCGTACCGGGCGACCCGGCGGGCGGTGTCCGCGTCGTCGACGGTCCAGGCGAAGACGGCGAGCGGCCGGCCGTGCGGTCCCGTCACGGCGTGCACGGCGGCGACGTAACCCCGCGAGATCGAGCCGTAGGACGGGTTGATCCCGTCGGTGAAGCTCGCGTACCCGGGCAGTTCCGAGACGCGCGGTGTGCCGAGGAAGCCCGTCCTGACGGCGGGTTTGAGGTCATGGACGATCCGCAGGCTGTCCGCGCTGAAGCTCTGCACGATCAGCCGGTCGGCGAGGTGCTGCCGGTCGAGCCAGCCCTCGTTGCCGAGGACCTTCAGGGTCTGCCCCTCGATGCCCGGGTACAGGTCGGGGTTCTTGATCTCCAGCAGCAGCTTCTGGTGGTTGTGCTCGACGCGGCGCATGTACTGCGTCAGCGTCGGCACGTGCGCGCACCCGAACCCGGGGCCGAACCAGCTGCCCGCGTCGAGGCGTGCGATCTCGGCAGCGGTGAAGTCCTTCACCTTCCAGGGCGCCCGGTCGGGGAACACCTGCTCGACGTCCGTGGTGCGCTGCAGGCTGTCGTCGTGGATGACGACGAGCTGGCCGTCCTTGGTGCGCTGGACATCGTTCTCGACCCAGGTGATGCCCAGCTCGGCCGCCTTGTCGATGGAGGCCAGTGTGTTCTCGGGCGCGTAGGCGGCTGCCCCTCGGTGGCCGATGACCAGGGGCCGCACTCCGACGTCGCCCGCCCGGGCGGCGGAGCCGGGCAGCAGAAGGGCAGCGGTCCCCAGGAGCGCGGCGGTGATGGCGGCGACTGCGCGCGCGTGCATGCGTACTCCTCGCGTCGGTCGATCACGGTCAGATCAACTGTGACAGCAGAGCGTCAACGACGGAGGGGTGCAAGATGGCCACACATTGAATGCAGATGCCCAAGTGCGCTCACTGTTGCCGCACAACTGAGGCAACGACGTGTTTCTTTGCCGGAAAATCGTTCGACCATTCCGGTGGGAGTCATACTCTCTGCCTCACCCCTGACCGCCCGGGCGGTCCCGGGAGGGGCGTATTTCAGGGGATTACAGGACGTACGAAGGCGGGAAGGGCAGCCGCGCATGCAAGGCACGGTCGACGGATTCAGCTACGGACTCGTCACACCGCTGGTGGCCTTTCTCATGGCCTCCCTCGGCGGCGCTCTGGGCCTGCGCTGCACCACCAGATCCATGGTCGTCTCGCACTCCTGGCGGCCCGGCTGGCTGGCCCTCGGTTCGGCGGCCATCGCTTCCGGCATATGGACCATGCACTTCGTCGCGATGATGGGGTTCAAGGTCAAACAGGCGCCCATCCACTACGACAGAGCGATGACGTTCGCCAGTCTCGGAGTCGCCATCGTCATGGTGGGAATCGGCATATTCATCGTCGGCTACAAGGGCGCGAAAGGTACGGCCCTGTTCACCGGAGGCACGATCACCGGCCTGGGTATCGCCTCGATGCACTATTTGGGCATGGCCGGAATGCGCCTGAACGGACAGCTGGAGTACAACACGGTGACCGTCGCCGTCTCCGTCGTCATAGCGATGGTGGCCGCGACCGCCGCTCTGTGGGCGGCCGGGCAGGTCAGGGGCTTCCTGTGGAGCGTGGGCGCGAGCCTCGTCATGGGCCTCGCCGTCAGCGGCATGCACTACACGGGCATGGCGGCCCTCAGCGTCCACCTCCACGGCACGGGGGCACCCGCCGCCGGCGCATCGCCCGCCGCGCTGCTGTGGCCCATGCTCGTCGGCCCGCTCGCCTTCCTCCTGCTCGCGGGGGTGGTCGTGATGTTCGACCCGCTGATGGTCATGGGGAAACCCGACTGGACCCCCGTCGAGCACAAGCCGGGCGTCCCGGCCCATCCGGCGGTCCACCACCCGGCCCACCGCCCCCCGCTCCGCCCGGTCCGGCAGCCCGGCCGGAGCGGCTCCCGCACCCCGCAGAACCGCTGATCGGTCCGCGTTGTCAGTGCCGGGTCGTACGGTGGTTTCCATGCGGCCCGTTTCCAACATCGAACGCACGGTGGCGCCCTTCGAGGTCGTCAGCCCCTACCAGCCCAGCGGCGACCAGCCGACGGCCATCGCCGAGCTGGCCAAACGCATCGAGGCAGGCGAGAAGGACGTCGTCCTGCTGGGCGCGACCGGCACCGGCAAGTCCGCCACCACCGCGTGGATGATCGAGAAGCTCCAGCGCCCCACGCTCGTGATGGCGCCGAACAAGACCCTGGCCGCCCAGCTGGCGAACGAGTTCAGAGAACTCCTGCCGAACAACGCAGTCGAGTACTTCGTCTCGTACTACGACTACTACCAGCCCGAGGCCTACGTCCCCCAGTCGGACACCTACATCGAGAAGGACTCCTCGATCAACGAGGAGGTCGAGCGCCTGCGCCACTCCGCGACCAACTCGCTGCTCACCCGCCGTGACGTCATCGTGGTCGCCTCGGTCTCCTGCATCTACGGCCTCGGTACCCCGCAGGAGTACGTGGACCGCATGGTCCCCCTCAGGGTCGGCGACGAGATCGACCGGGACCAGCTGCTGCGCCGTTTCGTCGACATCCAGTACACGCGCAACGACACGGCGTTCACGCGCGGCACCTTCCGCGTCCGCGGCGACACCATCGAGATCTTCCCGGTTTACGAGGAACTCGCCGTCCGCATCGAGATGTTCGGCGACGAGGTCGAGGCACTCTCCACGCTCCACCCGCTGACCGGCGAGATCATCAGCGACGACCAGCAGCTGTACATCTTCCCGGCCACCCACTACGTAGCGGGCCCCGAGCGCCTGGAGCGGGCCGCCAACGACATCGAGAAGGAGCTCGGCGAGCGCCTGGCCGAGCTGGAGAAGCAGGGCAAGCTCCTGGAGGCCCAGCGCCTGCGGATGCGCACGACGTACGACCTCGAGATGCTCCGCCAGATCGGCTCCTGCTCGGGCGTCGAGAACTACTCGATGCACTTCGACGGCCGCTCGCCCGGCTCCCCGCCCAACACACTCCTGGACTACTTCCCGGACGACTTCCTGCTCGTCATCGACGAGTCACACAACACCGTGCCGCAGATCGGCGCCATGTACGAGGGCGACGCCTCCCGCAAGCGCACCCTCGTCGACCACGGCTTCCGCCTGCCCTCGGCCCTCGACAACCGTCCCCTGAAGTGGGAGGAGTTCCAGGAGCGCATCGGGCAGACGGTCTATCTGTCGGCGACCCCGGGCAAGTACGAACTCTCACGCGGCGACGGCGCCGTCGAGCAGATCATCCGCCCCACCGGCCTGATCGACCCGGAGGTCGTGGTCAAGCCCACCGAGGGGCAGATCGACGACCTGGTGCACGAGATCCGGACGCGTACCGAGAAGGACGAGCGCGTCCTGGTCACCACCCTCACCAAGAAGATGGCCGAGGACCTCACGGACTACTTCCTGGAGCTCGGCATCCAGGTCCGCTATCTGCACAGCGACGTCGACACCCTGCGCCGCGTCGAGCTGCTGCGCGAACTGCGCTCCGGCGAGTTCGACGTCCTGGTCGGCATCAACCTCCTGCGAGAGGGCCTCGACCTGCCCGAGGTGTCCTTGGTGGCCATCCTCGACGCCGACAAGGAGGGCTTCCTGCGCTCCGGCACGTCCCTGATCCAGACCATCGGCCGCGCGGCGCGCAACGTCTCCGGCCAAGTCCACATGTACGCCGACAAGATCACCCCGGCGATGGAGAAGGCCATCGACGAGACCAACCGCCGCCGGGAGAAGCAGGTCGCGTACAACACGGCGAACGGCATCGACCCTCAGCCTCTCCGCAAGAAGATCAACGACATCGTCGCGCAGATCGCCCGCGAGGACGTCGACACCGAACAGCTGCTCGGCTCCGGCTACCGCAAGCTCAAGGAGGGCAAGGGCGCCAAGGCACCCGTGCCCGCCCTCGGCGGCAAGGCGGCCGGCGGTGCCAAGTCCGCCAAGGGCAAGGCCAAGGAGACGGTCCCGACCGACCGGCCCGCGGCCGAACTCGCCGAGCAGATCGAGGAGATGACGGCGCGTATGCGGGCCGCGGCCGCCGACCTCCAGTTCGAGATCGCGGCCCGGCTGCGCGACGAGGTCTCCGAGATGAAGAAGGAACTGCGTCAGATGAGGGAGGCGGGCCTGGCCTGACCTCCGCGGGCGACCGCCGGGCCTCGGCATACGCGCTGTGTGTTGCAAGACCGACACAAAGTACGAGCCGGGGTACGGCACGGTCAGGGGCCCTGCGTAGGGTTCTGGTCAACCGCGGACTCCGCGGCAACAGGGGACAGTTCGAGAGGGGAATCAGCGCGTGACCGTCAACATGACCAAGGGTCAGGCCATCAGTCTGCAGAAGAACGACGGAGGCAGCCTGACCGCGGTGCGCATGGGTCTCGGCTGGCAGGCGGCTCCCCGGCGCGGCCTGTTCGGCTCGCGCACGCGGGAGATCGACCTGGACGCCTCCGCGGTCCTGTTCGCGGACAAGCAGCCGGTCGACGTCGTCTTCTTCCGCCACCTGGTGAGCGACGACGGCTCCGTGCGCCACACCGGTGACAACCTCGTGGGCGGTGTCGGCCAGGGCGGCGACGACGAGGCGATCCTCGTCGACCTGGCGCGCATCCCGGTCCACATCGACCAGATCGTCTTCACCGTGAACTCCTTCACGGGCCAGACCTTCCAGGAAGTGCAGAACGCGTTCTGCCGTCTGGTCGACGAGACCAACGGCCAGGAGCTGGCCCGCTACACGCTGGCGGGCGGTGGCGCCTACACGGCCCAGATCATGGCGAAGGTGCACCGCTCGGGCCCGGGCTGGACGATGACCGCGCTCGGCACCCCGGCCAACGGCCGCACCTTCCAGGATCTGATGCCGTCGATCCTGCCGCACCTGTAGGGCAATCCCGCCGGGGCCTGTCGGAGTGCAGGCCCTGGCGGCACACGACACGACGGACCAGCGACACAGGGGGACGAGGGCGATGACGGCCGAGCTGGTGCGGGGGCAGAACCACTCGCTCTCCCAGGCCCGTCTGGAGATCCGGGTCTCGGCCGGTGCACCGGTCGTGGCCTCGGCCACGCTCAGCGACGAGCACGGCAGGGCCCGCGGCGTGGAATGGGTGGCGCATCCGGGTGCCCCCACTCTCCCGGGGCTGGAGGTCTCCAAGCAGGCCGCCGCCGACCACCGTCTCGCGGTGGACCTGGGCGCCATGCCGGAGGCCGTGCACCGCGTCAATGTGCTGCTCGCCCTGCCCACCGGAGGCGGGGGACCGGTCCGCTTCGGCGCCGTGGCGGCCCCGTTCGTCGCGGTCACCGGCCTCGACGGCACCGAGGTCGCCAGTTACACCATCACCGGCCTGGACGCCGAGTCGGCCGTCGTCGCCCTGGAACTCTACCGACGGCAGGGCGCCTGGAAGGTGCGCGCCGTCGGCCAGGGCTACGCAGGCGGCCTCGCCGAACTCTTCGCCGACCAGGGCCTGTCCGAGGCCCACCAGCTCGCGGGCACGATCAACGAGGCGGTGGCTCAAGGCCTGGCCCGCTCGGTGCCCGCACCTCCGCAGCGCACGGCGGACGGCGACCGTACCCGCCAGGCCGCCGCACCGGCGCTCGGCCCCGACCAGGGCGGGCCCGCGCCCCAGGCCACCCCTGGTCACGCGATCCCGCAGCCCACGTCGCCGTACGGTCCACAGGGCACGCAGTCGGGGTATCCCGCGAACCCTTCCGCGGCCACCCAGCCGTCCGTTCCCCACGTCGGCAGCCCGGTCGACTACAGCCACCCCGGGCGGCAGAACGCCGCACCGCCTCCGCCCCCGCCGACCGCGCCTCAGGCCCCGCCCGGGCAGCCCGCGCAGCCCGTCGCGGGCGACGCCACCGGCTGGTCGATGGACGAACGGCTGTACAACCAGGTGTGGGGCATGTTCGAGGACCTGGCCCGGACCGCGGCCGCGTACCGCAGCGCCGTCGACTTCGCCGACTCACGCATGGAGAAGGAGCTCGACCAGGCCCTGTCCGACCCGCGCAGCAGGATCGGTGGACAGGGTGACGCCGCCCGCGAGGCGGCCCGGGTCAAGCACGCGCAACTCGTCGACCAGGCCCGCCAGGCCCTGGACCGGGACCTCGCCCAGCTGGCCGCCGAGTCCGATGTCGTCGAGCCCGCGCTGCCGCCCGCGTACGCACGCTGGGACAACCCCGTCTGGCACGCCTACCGGGTGCCGATGGAGATCCCCATGGCCCTGCGCCTGGGCGACCTGTACCTGCCCGAGAGCGAGCTGCTGCGCATCCCCATGCTGGTCCGCCTGCCGCTCGAACGCGGTCTGTGGATCGACAGTGGACGCACCGGATCACTCGACGAGTCGTACGCGGACGCCCACGCACCTGGACGCCTCGCGATGGACACGGCGGTGGCGCTGGCGGTCCGGCTGCTCGCGGTCTACCCGGCGGGCGAGTTCGCCGTGCACGTCATCGACCCGGCCGGCTCCGGGGCTCAGGCGCTCGCGCCGCTGGTGCGGACCGGCCTGCTCGCCTCACCACCTGCCCCGGGTGCGGCAGGGGTGTCGGACGTCCTGACCCGGCTCACCCAGCGCGTCGACCTGGTGCAGATGGCGGTGCGCGGTGGTGCGGCAGACTCGCTGCCGCCCGGCTTCGACACCGCCGAACAGCTCCTGATCGTCAACGACTTCCCGCACGGCTTCGACGACCGTGCCGTGACCCAGCTACGCTATCTCGCGGACGAGGGCCCGGCCGTCGGCGTCCACCTGATGATGGTCGCGGACCGCGAGGAGGCCGCCGGATACGGGCCTTTGCTCGACCCCCTGTGGCGTTCGCTGATGCGACTCACACCGCTGCCCGACGACCACCTCGCCGACCCGTGGGTCGGCCATGCCTGGACGTACGAGCCGGCGCTCGTGCCGCCCGGCAGTCAGGTGCTCCAGCAGGTGCTCAGTCAGATCGCGCAGGGCCGCACCAAGTACATGTGAAGCTCTCTGACCAGCTGTTTTGGCCTTTCTTTTACCAATCGCTTTACCTTTCCTTGGTGATTGGGGTACTGTTTTCCTCACGGAGGGGAGTACTCCCTGTCTGCTGCGGCGCACCCGTCAGTACGGATCAACCAGATCCCGGGGCGTCGGCCCAGGGCCCGTGCCTGGGTGGAAGAGACCTCCGGTAGCGACGACGCTGACATTTGCCGTTACGTACTGCCGGAGGCGCAGTGAATGTTTCCCCGACCCTGTGGGTCCTGACCATCGTGGGCCTTGCCGCCCTCATCGCGGTCGACTTCTTCATCGGCCGCAAGCCGCACGACGTCTCGATCAAGGAAGCCGGGATCTGGACGGTCGTCTGGATCGCCCTCGCCGGGCTCTTCGGGCTCGGCCTGCTCGTCTTCGGAGGCGGCCAGGCGGGTGGTGAGTTCTTCGCGGGCTTCATCACCGAGAAGTCGCTGAGCGTCGACAACCTCTTCGTGTTCGTGCTGATCATGGCGAAGTTCGCCGTGCCGTCCCAGTACCAGCAGCGGGTCCTGCTCGTCGGTGTCCTCATAGCCCTGGTACTGCGGGCGATCTTCATCGCCGCCGGAGCGGCGATCCTCGCCAGCTTCGCCTGGGTCTTCTACCTCTTCGGCGCCTTCCTGATCTGGACGGCCTGGAAGCTCATCCAGGAGGCCAGGGCCGACGAGGAGGACGAGGAGTTCGAGGAGAACAAGCTGCTGAAGGCCGTCGAGCGCCGCTTCGGCGTCGCCGACCGCTACCACGGCACCAAGCTGTGGATCGCCCAGAACGGCAAGCGGGTCATGACGCCGATGCTGGTCGTGATGCTCGCGATCGGCACCACCGACGTCCTGTTCGCGCTCGACTCGATCCCCGCGATCTTCGGTCTGACCCAGGACCCCTACATCGTGTTCACGGCGAACGCGTTCGCGCTGATGGGCCTCAGGCAGCTGTACTTCCTCATCGGCGGACTGCTGAGGAAGCTGGTCCACCTCAGTTACGGCCTGTCGATCATCCTGGGCTTCATCGGCGTGAAGCTGGTACTGCACGCGCTGCACGAGTCGGGGGTCCACGTCCCCGAGATCGGCATCCCGTTCTCACTCGGCTTCATCGTGCTCGTCCTGGCGATCACCACGATCACCAGCCTCAGGGCGTCCAAGAAGCAGGCGGCGGCCGAGGCGGCGCAGGCGGAGAGCGAAGGCGCTCCGAAGGACAGCATCCAGGCCTGACCACGACCGACGTAGGGACAACCACCTCCGGGAGCGGTGCGCGGCGAATTGCCGACCACCGCTCCCGGTGCTTCGTTGGGTGCTTGGCGCTCCCGCCCCGGGAGAGCCATGGCCGGGTGGAGGCACCGTGGACGCACCGATGAAGTTCGTGCAGATCGTCGACTTCGAGACCGACCGCATCGAGGAGATGCGGACCCTGTCCGAGGAGATGGAGAAGAAGTTCGCCGGCCGCAGTGGCGGCCCGACGCACCGCCTCGTCCTGCACGACCGCAACAACCCGGGCCGCTATCTCGTCGTGATCGAGTTCAACTCGTACGAGGAGGCCATGCGCAACAGCAACGACCCCGAGACGACGAAGATTGCCGAACAGATGGCCGCATTGTGTACCAGGCCGCCGTCCTTCACGGACTGCGACGTGGTGGGCATGACCGAGTTCTAGCGATGCCCACGGGCCCCGCACCGCCGGAGTGCGGGGCCTGTACGCCTCTGCGACGATCACTCCATGATCGCTCGGCTGAGGTCGCTCACGACACAGTGGACGTCCGTCGTGCCGGCTCTCGCGGTCGTCCTGCTGGCCTTCACCTGGGGGCGTGACCTGCCCGGCGCGGTCGTCGCCCTCGTGACACTCGTCCTCGCGGGCGCGGTGCTGGCGGCCGTCCATCATGCCGAGGTGGTCGCCCACCGGGTCGGCGAACCCTTCGGCTCCCTCGTGCTCGCCATCGCGGTCACGGTCATCGAGGTCGCCCTGATCGTCACCCTCATGGTGGACGGCGGCGACAAGAGCTCGACCCTGGCCCGGGACACCGTCTTCGCAGCCGTGATGATCACCTGCAACGGCATCGTCGGCATCTGCCTCCTCGTCGCCTCACTCCGGCACGGCCTGGCGGTCTTCAACCCCGAGGGCACCGGCGCCGCCGTCGCGACCGTCGCCACCCTGGCCACGCTCAGCCTGGTGCTGCCGACGTTCACCACGAGCAAGCCGGGCCCGGAGTTCTCGGGCGTACAGCTCACCTTCGCCGCGATCTCCTCGCTGATCCTCTACGGCCTGTTCGTCGCGACCCAGACCGTGCGGCACCGCGACTACTTCCTGCCCATCACCCGTCAGGGCGAGGTGATCACGGCGGACGACCACGCCGACGCGCCGTCCGCCCGCACCGCCTGGACCAGTCTCGGGCTGCTCGGCCTGGCACTGATCGGCGTGGTCGGGCTGGCCAAGGGAGTGTCGCCGACCATCGAGTCCGGGGTGGAGGACGCCGGACTGCACCAGGCCGTCGTGGGCGTGATCATCGCCCTGCTGGTCCTGCTGCCCGAGACCATCGCCGCCCTGCGCTCCGCCCGCCGGGACCGGGTGCAGACCAGCCTGAACCTCGCCCTCGGCTCCGCCATGGCCAGCATCGGCCTGACCGTCCCAGCGGTGGCCCTGGCGTCCGTCTGGCTCTCCGGCCCGCTCGTCCTCGGCCTCGGCTCCACGTACATGGTGCTGCTCGCGCTGACCGTGGTGGTCAGCTCCCTGACCGTGGTGCCGGGCCGGGCCACGCCGCTGCAGGGAGGCGTCCATCTGGTGCTGTTCGCCGCCTACTTGGAGCTGGCGATCAATCCATGACCGGCTTCGCGACGGCCACCGGTACCGGTCGCGTCTCGGGCAGCAGCGCGAAACAGCCCAGGCTCAGCAGCGCGATCGCCGTCAGATACGCGCCCACGCCCCACGGCACCCGGCCCCCGTGCTCGGCGAGCGCCGTCGCCGCGATCGGCGTGAGCGCACCCCCGAGCACCCCGCCGAGGTTGTAGCCGACCGCCGCTCCCGTGCAGCGCACCCGTGGCTCGTACAACTCGGGCAGATACGCGGCGATGACTCCGAACATCGTGATGAACGCGATCAGCGCACCCAGGAAGCCCGTGAACATCAGGAGCGGCTCACCCGTCGCGAGGAGCGCGACCGTGGGAAACATCCACAGGACGGCAGCGGCGCAGCCGGCCAGGCACATGGGACGCCGTCCGTAGCGGTCTCCGAGCAGGGCGGCGACCGGCGTGAGCGCGCCCTTCACCACCACCGCGGCCATGATGCAGGTCAGCATGACGGTACGGCTCACTCCGAGTCGCTCCGTCCCGTACGCGAGGGACCAGGTCGTCACGGAGTAGAAGATCGCGTAGCCGACCGAGAGCGCCCCGGCCGTCAGCAGGACGAGCCGCCAGTGCTCGCGCACGACCTCCACGAGCGGCACGCGCGCGTGGTCGTCGATATCCAGGAAGCTGGGACTCTCGGCGAGCGAGGACCGCAGCCACAGCCCCACCGCGGCCAGCACCCCCGCCGCCCAGAACGGCACACGCCATCCCCACTGGGCGAACTGCGCCTCGGGCAGTGTCGCCGACAGCGCCAACACCACACCGTTGGCGAGCAGAAACCCGAGGGCGGGTCCGACCTGCGGGAAGCTCGACCACAGTGCGCGCCGTTCGGCGGGCGCGTGCTCAGCGGTGAGCAGCACGGCCCCGCCCCACTCCCCACCGAGCCCCAGCCCCTGCAGAAAACGCAGCACGAGCAGCAGCAACGGCGCGGCCACACCGATCGACTCGTACGTCGGCACGCAGCCGACCGCGACCGTGGAGGCGCCGGTCAGCAGCAGCGAGCCGACGAGGACCGGCCGGCGTCCGCGCCGGTCCCCGATGTGCCCGAAGAGCACCGAACCCAGTGGCCTCGCCACGAATCCCACACCGAACGTGGCAAAGGCGGCGAGCGTCCCCGCCACCGGCGAGAACGCCGGGAAGAACAGCGGCCCCAGGAACAGCGCCGCGGCGGTCCCGTAGACGAAGAAGTCGTAGAACTCGATGGCCGTCCCGGCGAGCGAGGCGGCCGCGAGCCGCCGCATGGAGGGTTTCGTTACGGTGCGTACGTCGTGCATGCCGCGTCAACTACCCACGGTGATCGCGGGTTACGGGGGCGCGCGGGTGCGTGTGGGCAGCGTCAGTACGTGAGGGTGATGCGCCGGGAGGATACGGGCCGGTCCACCGTTGATACAGCGTGATAGACCGGTCCGAGCAGCGGTCCTTCGCCGGATCGCCCCACCCCGACCGGACCGGAGGAACCGTGCCCCGCACCCTGGCCAACGCCCCGATCATGATTCTCAACGGGCCCAACCTGAACCTGCTCGGCCAGCGCCAGCCCGAGATCTACGGCAAGGACACCCTCGCCGACGTCGAGGCCCTGTGCGCCAAGGCGGCGGCCGCGCACGGCGGCACGGTGGACTTCCGTCAGTCCAACCACGAGGGCGAGTTGGTCGACTGGATCCACGAGGCGCGGCTCAACCACTGCGGGATCGTCATCAATCCCGGTGCCTACTCCCACACCTCGGTCGCGATTCTGGACGCTCTCAACACCTGTGACGGGCTGCCCGTGTTGGAGGTGCACATCTCCAACATCCACCAGCGCGAGTCGTTCCGGCACCATTCGTACGTCTCGCTCCGTGCCGACGGCGTCATCGCCGGGTGCGGTGTGCAGGGCTACGTGTTCGGCGTGGAACGCGTCGCGGCGCTGGCGGGGGCGGCTCAGGCCGACGCGTAAGCCCCGACGTCCAGGCGCGCGCCCCTTACAGCCGCCCCGCTTCCACGATCCGCCGCAGGAACCGCTGTGTGCGCTCCTGCTGCGGATCGCCGAAGATCTGCGCGGCGGTTCCGCGCTCCAGGACCACGCCTCCGTCCAGAAAACAAACCTGGTCGGCGACGTCCCGGGCGAAGCCCATCTCGTGCGTCGCCAGCACCATGGTCATGCCGTCGTCCTTGAGGTCACGTACGACGGCGAGGACCTCACCGACGAGCTCCGGGTCGAGGGCCGCGGTGATCTCGTCGAACAGCAGCAGCCGGGGCCGTACCGCGAGAGCACGCACGATCGCCACACGCTGCTGCTGACCGCCGCTCAGCCGGTCCGGGAACTCGCCCGCCTTCCCGGCAAGGCCGAGCCGCTCCAGAAGCTCCCGGGCGCGCTCCTCGGCCTCCGCGCGGGAGGCGCCGTGCACGCGCCGCGGGGCGAGGGTGATGTTGTCCAGGACGGTCATGTGCGGAAAGAGGTTGTACGCCTGGAAGACGACGCCGATACGACGGCGTACCGCGTCCTGGTCGACGCGCGGATCGGTGATCTCCTCGCCGTCCAGCCAGATCGCGCCGTCGTCGATCTCCTCCAGGAGGTTGGCGCACCGCAGCAGCGTCGACTTCCCGGACCCCGAGGCGCCGATCAGCGCGGTCACCGTGTGCGGCGCGACCTCCAGGTCGACGTCCCGCAGGACGACCGAGTCGCCGAAGGCCTTGCGCACGGACTCCATGCGCAGCACGGGCGCGTCGCTCATATCGATCCTCCCTGGGCCCGCCGGCGGTCCATCCGGGCCGTCACCCAGTCCGTGAAGCGGGTCATCGGGATGGTCAGCGCCACGAAGACCAGGCCCGCGACGATGTACGGCGTGTAGTTGAGGCTGCGCCCCACGATGATGTCCGCGGCCCGTACGGCGTCGATGGCACCGCCGATCGACACGAGACCGGTGTCCTTCTGCAGCGACACCAGGTCGTTGAGCAGGGGCGGCACCTGGCGGCGCACGGCCTGCGGGAGGACGACGTGTCGCAGCGCCTGCCGGTTGCTGAGGCCGAGCGAGCGGGCCGCCGCGCGCTGCGAGGGGTGCACGGACTCGATGCCGGCGCGGAACACCTCGGCCACATACGCCGAGTACGTGAGCGTGAGCGCCGTACCGCCGAGAAGCACCGGGTCGACGGTCACACCCTGCAGGCGCAGCGCCGGAACGCCGAGGACCACGATCATCAGGTTGATGATCAGCGGCAGCCCGCGGAAGAAGTCGGTGTACGCGGCAGCCAGGAACCTGAGAGGGAAGAACACGGGCCCGCGCAGCGTGCGCGCGATGGCGATCATCATGCCGAGGACCAGCACCGCCACGCCGCAGATCAGCAGCAGCCGGACGTTCAGCCACAGCCCTTCGAGGACTTTGGGGAACGCCTCGCGCGCGTACTGCCAGTCGAAGAACGTCTCCTTGGTGCGCGGCCAGCCGGGCGCGTTGACGACGATCAGGTAGAGGACGATGCCCGTGACGAGGGTCGAGAGCGCCGCGAGAGCCGTCGCGCGGCGGGCACGCGCGCGTTTGAAGGCCTCGCGCTCGATCCGCCGCTGCGACGGGACGTAGTCGTCGCCCCCGCCGGGCATGTCACCCGTGTCGTCCGCGCTGTCGCGGCCGGACTCCTCCTTCGCGACCGTCACTTGAGGACCGGGGCGTCGACGGCGTCGGAGAGCCACTGCTTCTCGATCTTCGCGAGCGTGCCGTCCTTGCGCAGGGCGTCCACGGCGCTCGTGACGCACGAGGTGAGCGCGCTGCCCTTGTCGAGCACGAGCCCGAACTGCTCCGGCGTACCGCCCTGGTTCTCGAACTGCCCGACGATCTTCGCGTCCGTCACTTCGGCAGCGGTGATGTAGAAGGCGGTCGGCAGGTCGACGACGATGGCGTCCACCTGGCCGTTCTTCAGCGCGGACTTGGCCTGGTCGTTCTTGGCGTAGACCGCGGCCTCCTGCTTCGGCTTCACCACGTCGGTGATGTAGTCGAGGCTGGTGGTGCCGACCTGGGCGCCCAGTTTGAGGCCCTTCAGATCGGCGATGCTGGACGCCTTCGCGGCCTTCGAGCTCTTGAGGGCGATCACGGCCTGGCGTACGTCGTAGTAGCCGGACGAGAAGTCGACGGCCTTCTTGCGCTCGGCACTGATCGACACCTGGTTGATGTCGAAGTCGAAGGTCTTCACACCGGGCGCGAAGGCCTTGTTGAAGGGCACGCTCTGCCAGACGACGGCGCTCTTGCCGTAGCCGAGCCGCTGTGCCACGGCGTAGGCGACGGCCGACTCGTAGCCTTTGCCGTTGGCGGGCTTGTCGTCCTTGAACCACGGCTCGTACGCGGGCTCGTCGGTGGCGATCGTCAGCTTGCCGGACGTCTGGGTGGCCAACTTGCCCTTGGCGCAGGTGTTCCCGGCCGACCCGGACGGCGCGGCCGCCGCCTTCTCCTCCGGCTGCGGGGCACAGCCGACGGCTGTGGCAAGCAGGGCGATGGTTGCCGCGGCGACGGCGCGGCGCAGTGCGCGAGGGGCGAGGTACATGGCGGGAGATTGGCAGTACGACCTCCCGTTTGTCGAGGTCACGACTACAATTGTCCGCATAGTGGGAACGGGTGTTGCAGTCCTGTGAACAGTTTCCGGACAGGGAACGCGCCGGGGCCGCCGGTCGAGGGCGGGGATCGAAAGACCGGCGGCCCGTACCGCCCAGGAGCCGTCATCCTGTGCGGGGCTGCTTCCAGTTGACTGCGCAACAAGGTGCGCCGGGAGCGTGCACTTGGCTCCGGCGTGTGTGAACGGTTCACACGGGGCGCGTGCGGTGGACTATGCGCGGCGCGCAGACAACTTCTGCGCGCCCCCGTCCGGCGGTGTTCACCACCCGCGCGCGTGCCACTCCGGCAGATGCGGTCGTTCCGCGCCCAGGGTCGTGTCGTTGCCGTGTCCCGGGTAGACCCACGTCTCGTCCGGGAGCGCACCGAAGATCTTCGTCTCGACGTCGCGCATCAGACTGGCGAACGCCTTCGGATCCTTACGGGTGTTGCCGACACCCCCGGGGAAGAGGCAGTCCCCGGTGAACACATGAGGGTGCCCGTGCGGGTCGTCGTACACGAGGGCGATCGAGCCCGGCGTGTGCCCGACCAGATGGCGCGCGGTCAGCTCCACGCTCCCCACCCGGATCGTGTCGCCGTCGTCGACGAGGACGTCGGTCGGCACGGGGATGCCGGTGGCGTCGTCCCGGCCCGCGTACGTGCGGGCGCCGGTAGCCGTGACGACCCGCTCGAGCGCCTGCCAGTGGTCGCCGTGCTGATGCGTCGTGACGACGGAGGCGATGCCGTCGTCACCGATCATGCCGAGCAGCGTGTCCGCGTCGTTGGCGGCGTCGATCAGCAGCTGCTCATCGGTGGCCCGGCAGCGCAGCAGATAGGCGTTGTTGTCCATCGGGCCGACCGCGATCTTGGTGATCATCAGGTCCTTCAGCTCGTGCACGTCCGCCGGGCCGCCGACCGTCACCTGTCCGCTGTACGTCATGACGGCCAGCCTATAGCGGGGGAGCGCACCCGGTCCCCCGCCATAGGCGGCGACGTCACAGCGGGGGAAGCGCCGGCAGCGAGCCGCCCTCCACGGTCAGCCCGGAGCCGTCGCTGCGTCCGGCGAGCCAGCCGAGCAGTTCGGGCGCCGGGCCCGAGACGGTGACCTCCGGCTCCGTCGCCTCCCGGCCCGTCCGCCACGCGCGCGCGGCGTCCGTCAGACGTGCGGCGGTCACCCCTGGGTGCCCCGAGAAGCGCTCGGCGAGGAAGTCGATCTCCCGCTCCGAGAACTCCGTCGGCAGATCCTCCAGCTCGTACCCGATGCCGAGGTCCACGTGGTGCAGCTCCACCTCGGCCCATCGACGGAACGGCACCATGGACGCCGAGTCGGTGACCCCGTTGCGCAGCTCCACCGTGCGCGACCAGTCCGCGGGCGCGGCTCCCGTCTCCTGGAAGCGGGCCGCGCTGTCGCGCAGGTCGGCGAGCTGGACGTCGATCGGGCGCGGGGCGTCCCGCTCGATGTCGGCGTCGCGGGCGTCCCCGGATGCGTACATGGGACGACCCCGGAGGACGTTCACAAGGGCGTCCGCGTTGCGGGCGAGGTGGGCGAGGACGTGGCCGCGGGTCCAGCCGGGAAGCCGTGACGGTCCGGCCGCCGAGGCGTTGTCCAGTTTGGCGGCTGCGGTGAGCAGCCGGTCGGTCGCGTCACGTACAGACGCCAGGTCATGACCGTGATCAATCATGGTGCTGACCCTAGCCCCGCCACACCTTTGGGTGAAGGTGGTGAAGCCGTGCCATAAATCGAATGCACGTGCTATATGGTCGGGAGTGGCGTCGGGCATGCTGGATGGTCGGGGATTGTTATGCATCCCGGAATCCGACCGGCGTTGTCAGTGGCTCCCCCTAGTCTGAGAAAGCACGGGGGCCTCGCCCCTGTCACTTCTCTCAAGAAAGGTGCGGACCGGCGTGGCCGACCGTCTCATCGTCCGTGGCGCGCGCGAGCACAACCTCAAGAATGTCTCGCTCGACCTGCCGCGCGACTCGCTCATCGTCTTCACGGGCCTGTCGGGGTCGGGCAAGTCCTCGCTGGCCTTCGACACCATTTTCGCCGAGGGGCAGCGGCGCTACGTGGAGTCGCTCTCCTCGTACGCCCGCCAGTTCCTCGGCCAGATGGACAAGCCGGACGTCGACTTCATCGAAGGTCTGTCCCCGGCCGTCTCCATCGACCAGAAGTCGACCTCGCGCAACCCGCGCTCGACGGTCGGCACCATCACCGAGGTCTACGACTACCTGCGTCTGCTCTTCGCGCGCATCGGCAAGCCGCACTGTCCCGAGTGCGGCCGTCCGATCTCGCGCCAGTCGCCGCAGGCCATCGTCGACAAGGTCCTGGAGCTGCCGGAGGGGAGCCGCTTCCAGGTGCTGTCGCCGCTCGTGCGCGAGCGCAAGGGAGAGTTCGTCGACCTCTTCGCCGACCTGCAGACCAAGGGCTACAGCCGCGCGCGCGTGGACGGCGAGACCGTCCAGCTCTCCAACCCGCCCACGCTGAAGAAGCAGGAGAAGCACACCATCGAGGTGGTCGTCGACCGCCTCACGGTGAAGGACTCCGCCAAGCGTCGCCTCACCGACTCCGTGGAGACCGCTCTCGGGCTGTCCGGCGGCATGGTCGTGCTCGACTTCGTCGACCTCCCCGAGGACGACCCCGAGCGCGAGCGCATGTACTCGGAGCACCTGTACTGCACGTACGACGACCTGTCCTTCGAGGAGCTGGAGCCGCGCTCCTTCTCCTTCAACTCGCCCTTCGGCGCCTGCCCCGACTGCTCCGGTATCGGCACGCGCATGGAGGTCGACCCCGAGCTGATCGTCCCGGACGAGGACAAGTCCCTCGACGAGGGTGCCATCCACCCCTGGTCGCACGGCCACACCAAGGACTACTTCGGCCGCCTGATCGGCGCCCTGGCGGACGCGTTGGGATTCCGGACGGACATCGCCTTCGCCGGCCTGCCGCAGCGCGCCAGGAAGGCACTCCTCCACGGTCACAAGACGCAGATCGAGGTCCGCTACCGGAACAGGTACGGACGCGAGCGCGTGTACACGACGCCCTTCGAAGGCGCCGTCCCCTTCGTGAAGCGCCGACACAGCGAGGCCGAGAGCGACGCCAGCCGCGAGCGCTTCGAGGGCTACATGCGCGAGGTGCCCTGCCCCACCTGTGAGGGCACGCGCCTGAAGCCGATCGTCCTCGCGGTCACGATCATGGGGAAGTCGATCGCCGAGGTCTCCGGCATGTCCATCAGCGACTGCGCGGACTTCCTGGGCGAGCTGAAGCTCGACGCCCGCGACAAGAAGATCGCCGAGCGCGTGCTGAAGGAGGTCAACGAACGGCTTCGGTTCCTGGTCGACGTCGGCCTGGACTACCTCTCGCTGAATCGCGCGGCCGGCACACTCTCCGGCGGCGAGGCCCAGCGCATCCGTCTGGCCACCCAGATCGGCTCCGGCCTCGTCGGCGTCCTGTACGTCCTCGACGAGCCGTCCATCGGCCTGCACCAGCGCGACAACCACCGGCTGATCGAGACCCTGGTCCGGCTGCGCGACATGGGCAACACGCTCATCGTCGTCGAGCACGACGAGGACACCATCAAGATCGCGGACTGGATCGTCGACATCGGCCCCGGCGCGGGCGAGCACGGCGGCAAGGTCGTGCACAGCGGCTCCCTGAAGGAACTGCTCACCAACGCCGAGTCGATGACCGGCCAGTACCTGTCCGGCAAGAAGTCGATCCCGCTGCCCGAGATCCGGCGCCCGCAGGACCCGACACGTCGGCTCACGGTGCACGGCGCGCGGGAGAACAACCTCCAGGACATCGACGTCTCGTTCCCGCTGGGCGTGTTCACGGCCGTGACGGGCGTGTCCGGCTCCGGCAAGTCGACGCTGGTCAACGACATCCTCTACACGCACCTGGCCCGCGAGCTCAACGGCGCCCGCAATGTGCCCGGACGGCACACACGCGTGGACGGCGACGACCTCGTCGACAAGGTCGTACACGTCGACCAGTCGCCCATCGGCCGCACCCCGCGCTCCAACCCGGCGACGTACACCGGCGTCTTCGACCATGTCCGCAAGCTGTTCGCGGAGACCACCGAGGCGAAGGTTCGCGGCTATCTGCCCGGCCGCTTCTCCTTCAACGTCAAGGGCGGTCGCTGCGAGAACTGCGCGGGCGACGGCACGATCAAGATCGAGATGAACTTCCTCCCGGACGTGTACGTCCCGTGCGAGGTCTGCCACGGCGCCCGCTACAACCGGGAGACCCTGGAGGTCCACTACAAGGGCAAGTCCATCGCCGAGGTCCTGAACATGCCGATCGAGGAGGCGACGGACTTCTTCGAGGCCGTCCCCGCGATCGCCCGCCACCTCAACACCCTCAAGGACGTCGGTCTCGGCTACGTCAGGCTCGGCCAGTCCGCGACCACCCTCTCCGGCGGCGAAGCGCAGCGCGTCAAGCTCGCCAGTGAGCTGCAGCGCCGCTCCACCGGCCGCACCGTCTACGTCCTGGACGAGCCGACCACCGGTCTGCACTTCGAGGACATCAGCAAGCTGCTGACGGTCCTGTCCGGCCTGGTCGACAAGGGCAACACGGTCATCGTCATCGAGCACAACCTCGATGTGGTCAAGACCGCCGACTGGGTCGTCGACATGGGCCCCGAGGGCGGCGCCGGTGGCGGACTCGTCGTCGCCGAGGGCACACCCGAGGAGATCGCCGGGGTCCCCAACAGCCACACCGGCAAGTTCCTGAGGGAGATCCTCGGCGCCGACCGGATCAGTGACGCGGCTTTGGTGCCGGCCCCGCGCAAGACGACGGCCAAGAAGACCGTCGCGGCCAAGAAGACGGTCGCGGCAAACAAGACGGTCGCAGCCAAGTCGACGGCGAAGAGGACGACGACCGCCAGGACCGCCGACAACACGGCCACCAAGAAGGCCGCCGGCGCCACGAAGAAGGCGGCACCCGCGAAGAAGACGACGCGGGCGCGGAAAGCCTGAACAATCCGGAAAAGTGCGGCGCCCCGTGGGAACTCCCCGCGGGGCGCCGCTCGTTGCAAGATCAGCCGCCTGATCCACGGCTACGACGAACCTTGACTCCTGAACAGCGGAATCAGCGAAGGAAAGCCGAACGCCCCTTACCAGTCCCCGAGTTCGGAGGCGTACGGCGGCTCTGCGCCTGCCCGGGAGCAGGTGATCGCGGCTGCGCGCGCCGCGAATCGCAGCAGCCTCGTCCAGCCGTCGGCGCCCAGTCCCAGGAGCGACTCGGCGGACAGGGCGTCCTGGGCGGCCAGAGCATGCAGGAGAGCGGCGTTCACGGTGTCACCGGCGCCGATCGTGTCCACCACGTCGACCTTCTCGCCCGGTACGGCGTGCACCGTTCCGTCCCGGGTGAAGGCGGTCAGCCCGTCCCCGCCATGGGTGATCACGACCGCCGCGGGTCCGGCGGCCAGCCACTCGCGCGGGGTGCCGCCCAGCCAGAGGGCGTCCTCCTCGGAGAGCTTGAGCAGCGTCACCGAGGGCAGCCAGCTCGTGAAGCGGGCACGATAGGCGTCCGCATCAGGGATCAGCCCCGCCCTGATGTTGGGGTCGAGCGCGGTGAAGACGCCTTGGGCGGCAGCGGTCCGCATCAGGCTCTCGTAGGCGGTCGCGCCGGGCTCCAGGACGAGCGAGCAGGTGCCGAAGGACACGGCTCGTGTCTCGGCGGGCAGCGCCTGCGGTGTGGCGAACAGCCGGTCCGCGGTGCCCTCGACATAGAAGGAGTAGGCGGCCGAGCCGTTCCCGTCGAGCGTGGCGAGGGCGAGGGTGGTCGGCTCCGGACCGCGCTGCACGGCCGAGACGTCCACGCCCGCCTCCCGGAGTCGGTCGAGCAGCGCCTCGCCGAAGGCGTCGTGCGAGGTACGGGAGCAGAAGGCGGTGGGGGAGCCGAGGCGGCCGAGCGCCACGGCCGTGTTGTACGGGCCGCCGCCGAGCGCCGGTTTGAGGGCCGCGAGGGCACCGGTGCCGTGCGGTACCAGGTCGATCAGAGCCTCACCGGCGACGACGATCACGAGACGGTTCCTTTCTCGACTGTTCGAACTTCTCGAACTGCTCGGACTGCTCCAACTCTGCGGTCTTTTCACGCTCGGGCCGTTCGGCCTCATCGGGCCCTATCGGCCCCGTCGGCCTTCGCGGCCTCGCGCTCCTCGAACTCGCCGTGTGGCTCGGGCTGTTCGGTGACGTCGGGAAGGGCGAACTGCGAAAGCTCGAACTGCACCGACCCCTCCGGGCAGCCGCAGGAGGTGCGGTGGACCAAGGTGCAGGGGAGTCGCAGAGTGCGGGCGGGGCGGTCCGGGGAGGCGAGGCGTTCCAGGAGCACCCGCACCGCCTCGGCGCCGAGTTCCCTGCTGGGCTGGGCGACGGCGGTGAGCCGGGGCGAGAACAGGTCCGCCCAGGCGAAGTCGTCGAAGCAGCACAGGGCGATGTCATCGGGCACGGACAGGCTGCGTTCCCGCAGCGCACGCAGTGCGCCGATGGTCATCGCGTTGTTGGCGGTGACAAGTGCCGTGGGTGGGTCGGCGAGGGAGAGGAGCTGCGCAGTGGCGCGTTCGGCGCCGAGGGACTCGGAGTTGCCGTGCACCACGAGGTGTTCGTCGGGGAGGAGCCCGGAGGCGGCGAGGCCGCTGCGGTATCCGGCGATGCGTTCGCGGGTGGTGCTGAACCCGGGCGCGCCGGCGACCAGGGCGATCCGGCGGTGGCCGAGCTCGGCGAGGTGGGTGACCAGCCGGGCGGTCGGCTGCGTGCTCTCGGTACAGACCTGGTCGTAGCGCGGTGTGCCGTCGGCCGGGAAGTCCACGCGGCGGTCGAGGAACACGGCCGGTACGCCGTGCCGGCTGAGGTAGGCGACGAGTTCGCCCGGGTCCGCGGACGGGGCGACGATCATGCCGTCGACCCGGCGTTCGTGCAGCAGTTGGACGACCTTGCGCTCGTGCTCCGGGTCGTCGTGCGGATCGGCGATGAGCAGGCTGTAGCCGTGTTCCAGGGCGCCGGCCTCGACGCCCTGGAGGATCTCCGTGAAGTACGGGTTGCTGATCGCCGACACCGCGAGACCGATGGACCGGGTGCGCGAGGTCACCAGGGAGCGGGCGAGGGTGTTCGGGCTGTAGCCGAGCAGGTCGACGGCGTCCAGGACCGCCTGGCGGGTGTGGGGGAGGACGGGCCGGGTGTCGTTCAGGACGTGCGACACGGTCGCGACGGAGACACCGGCGCTGCGAGCGACGTCGGCCATGGTGACCATGACGTACCCCCTCCTGAACCGTGGCCCTTCGCCGGCAGAGCATGCCTTCCGGCCGGGACGGTATCTCATTCCAGAGCGGACGTAAACGCTTGCGCAAACGTTTACGTCGCCGGCCGCACACATGTGAGGGGAGTCCCTCACCTCGCAGGGAGTCCCTCACCCCGGGGCTCTGCGTGAGCCGGCCCCTTACGTCCGCCTCATTCCCAGTCCCACCCGATCCCCACGATCCCCGACCGCACCCGGGGCTCGACGAGGTGGACCGAGTGGTGGCGGCCCGTGAGGGCGAGTTCCTGGCGGCCGCTGCGTGGGGCCGCCGGGGAGTGCTGGGCGAAGCGGTGGCAGTGGGACGGCAGAGCCTGCTCGTCGAAGCGCACCTGGAGCGCGTACTGGCCGCCCGCGGGCCCGAAGCTGCGGACGTACTCGCGGCACACACCCGCGGTGCCGTCCTCGATGCCGTAGCGGAACAGGAAGGTGTCGCCGGCCCGCAGGCGGGTGTCGAAGAGGAGCTCGGCGACGAGTACACCTGTCTCGTGGTGCACGCGTATGCGTCCCGTGCGGCAGTTCTCCAGCGCGTGCACCCCCATGCGCTCCGGAGCGCACCCCGGGTCGCCGTGGTGGACGGCCACGAAGCGGTCGACGCCGTCCTTGTGGGCGCGCACGATGTGGTGGGACTCGCGCCCCGCCAGCTCGCGGTGCGATCCGATCCGTATCCGCTCGTGATGCCCCAGGGTGTGCAGCCCGCTGTCCAGGGGCGAGCCGAGTTCGGCCAGCAGTCGTTCCAGGACGCCCGACGCCTCCACGAGGGAGCGGTAGGAACGGCCCGCGGCCCGTTGTGCGGACGGGCCTTCGTCGGTCTCCGAGAGCAACCGGATCAGGGACTCCTCCGGCAGCTGCAGGATCTCCTCCAGCGCCCGCACGGCCCGCAGGGACTCGGGGCGCTGCGGTCGCCGGGCGCCCTGCTGCCAGTAACTCAGGCTGGTGACGCCGACCTTGACCCCGTAGCGCGACAGATGGTGCTGCACGCGCTGCAGAGGCAGCCCACGGGCGGCGATCGCGGCGCGCAGCGCGGCATGGAAGGGGCCACCCCGCAGGGCCGAGTCCAGTTCCGCTGTGGCGACGGTGGCGACGTCCGCGTGCTGTGTGGCGTGCGGCATGCAGGGGCCTTTCTGTGAATGCTCGCTACGGCTGGTCGGGCCGGGTTCGTGCTGTCTGTCGGGGCCACCCCGTCGGCGCCGGGGCGTCTTCCCATCCGTACGCCGCCGTTCACGGCCCCGAGTTCCCCCGCATTGAAGCGTGTTGACCAAGTCCCGACAACACCTGACGCCCAACAGCGGCGCACTCCTGGCCGAGACACGATCGGCTCTCTCAGGCCGGCGCGGTCGTCCCGTCGTGGCCGGGCACCTCCCTGATCTCCCGCGCCGGCAGGTCGGACTTCTGCAGGAACCCTCGGGTGGCACTGGCGGCGACGAGTGCCTGGAAGCCCGGGTCGTCGACCCCTCGCTGGTGGCGGAGCTTCGCCGCCAACCGCCGTGACGACCCCATGTCCCACCTCAGTGCCCGGGAGCGCGAGGTTCTGGCCCTGATGGCGGAGAGCCGCTCGAACGCGCGGGAGTCGGCGGGCCCGGACGGCACCGGCCGCCACGCCCGTCCGGCGGCCGCCCTAGGCCGCAGGCTGTGGGTCACCGAGGGCACCGTCGAGAAACACGTCCGCAGCATCCTGGGCAAACTCCGCCTCACCGGGGACACCGACGACCACCGCCGCGTCCTGGCCGTTCTCACGTTCCTCGGGTCCCGGCAGTCCGCGCAGCGGGGTTGTCCACAGGCCGGTCGCAGTGTCAGCCCTCGCCAGTAGGGTGTGAGACATGGCCGATCCCTCCAGCTACCGCCCCAGGCCGGGTGCGATCCCGGACTCTCCGGGGGTGTACAGGTTCCGCGACGAGCACCGCCGGGTGATCTACGTCGGAAAGGCGAAGAGCCTGCGCCAGCGCCTGGCGAACTACTTCCAGGACCTGACGAACCTGCACCCGCGCACCCGGACGATGGTCACCACGGCCGCGTCCGTGGAGTGGACCGTGGTGTCCACAGAGGTCGAGGCCCTGCAGCTGGAGTACTCCTGGATCAAGGAGTTCGACCCGCGGTTCAACGTCAAGTACCGCGACGACAAGAGCTATCCGTACCTCGCGGTGACCATGAACGAGGAGTTTCCGCGCGTCCAGGTGATGCGCGGCCACAAGCGCAAGGGCGTGCGCTACTTCGGGCCGTACGGACACGCGTGGGCGATCCGCGACACCGTGGACCTCCTCCTGCGCGTCTTCCCCGTGCGCACCTGCTCGGCCGGCGTCTTCAAGAACGCCGCGCGCACCGGCCGGCCCTGTCTGCTCGGCTACATCGGAAAGTGCTCGGCGCCCTGCGTCGGCCGCGTCTCGGCCGAGGAGCACTACGAACTGGCCGAGGAGTTCTGCGACTTCATGGCCGGCCGGACGGGCACGTACCTCCGCCGCCTGGAGAAGCAGATGGCTCAGGCGGCCGAGGACATGGAGTACGAGCGGGCGGCCCGCCTGCGCGACGACATCGGGGCCCTGAAGAAGGCCATGGAGAAGAGCGCGGTCGTGCTCGCCGACGCGACCGACGCCGACCTGATCGCGGTCGCCGAGGACGAGCTGGAGGCCGCGGTCCAGATCTTCCATGTCCGCGGCGGACGCGTGCGTGGCCAGCGCGGCTGGGTCACCGACAAGGTCGAGGAGATCACCACCGGCGCCCTCGTCGAGCACGCCCTGCAGCAGCTGTACGGCGAGGAGAAGGGCGACTCCGTCCCCAAGGAGGTCCTCGTCCCCGCCCTGCCCGACCCGGTCGAGCCCGTCCAGCAGTGGCTCGCCGAGCGCCGGGGCTCGGGCGTCTCCCTGCGCATCCCGCAGCGCGGCGACAAGAAGGCCCTGATGGAGACGGTGGAGCGCAACGCCCAGCAGTCGCTGGTGCTGCACAAGACCAAGCGTGCCTCCGACCTGACCACGCGCTCGCGCGCCCTGGAGGAGATCGCCGACGCTCTCGACCTGGACAGCGCACCCCTGAGGATCGAGTGCTACGACATCTCGCACCTCCAGGGCGACGACGTCGTGGCGTCCATGGTCGTCTTCGAGGACGGCCTGCAGCGCAAGAGCGAGTACCGCCGCTTCCAGATCAAGGGCTTCGAGGGCCAGGACGACGTCCGCTCCATGCACGAGGTGATCACCCGCCGCTTCAGGCGGTACCTGGTCGAGAAGGAGAAGACCGGCGAGTGGGTCGACGACGGCCAGGAGAACCACCTCGACGGTGATCTCGGCAACGGCCTCAAGGACGAGGAGGGCAGGCCCAAGAAGTTCGCCTACCCGCCCCAGCTCGTCGTCGTCGACGGCGGGCAGCCCCAGGTCGCGGCCGCCAAGAGGGCCCTCGACGAGCTCGGCATCGACGACGTCGCGGTGTGCGGCCTGGCCAAGCGTCTGGAGGAGGTGTGGCTGCCGGACGACGACGACCCTGTGGTCCTGCCCCGCACCAGCGAGGGCCTCTACCTGCTGCAGCGCGTCCGTGACGAGGCCCATCGCTTCGCGATCACCTATCAGCGCACCAAGCGGGCCAAGCGCTTCCGGTCGAGCCCCCTGGATGACGTGCCCGGCCTCGGAGACACCCGCAAGCAGGCACTTCTCAAGCACTTCGGTTCGTTGAAGAAACTGCGATCCGCCACCATCGACCAGATCTGCGAGGTTCCCGGCATAGGCCGCAAGACGGCCGAGACCATTGCCGCGGCCCTCGCCCAGGCGGCCCCGGCCGCGCCCGCCGTGAACACGGCGACTGGAGAGATCATGGAGGAGGAACCCGGCACCATGGGTTCCAGTGGGGAGCCCGTGACGATGGGCGCCCCGGACGAACGACGGGGGCAGGAGACATGAATGTGAACGAGCACGACGGGCAGCAGACCCCAGCCGGAGACGGCTCAGCCGGAGACGGAGCACAGGTGAGTACGGGCAGCGAAACACCCGGGGTGCCCGAGTCGGCCATCCCCGAGTTGGTGATCATCTCCGGCATGTCCGGTGCGGGCAGGTCGACGGCCGCCAAGTGTCTGGAGGACCTCGGCTGGTTCGTCGTCGACAACCTGCCGCCCGCCCTGATCCCCACCATGGTGGAACTCGGCGCCCGCTCGCAGGGCAACGTGGCCAGGATCGCGGTCGTCGTCGACGTCCGCGGCCGCCGCTTCTTCGACAACCTCCGCGACTCCCTCGCCGACCTGGAGTCCAAGCACGTCACCCGGCGGATCGTCTTCCTGGAGTCCTCCGACGAGGCCCTGGTGCGCCGCTTCGAGTCGGTACGCCGCCCGCACCCCCTCCAGGGCGACGGCCGCATCGTCGACGGCATCGCAGCCGAGCGCGAACTGCTGCGCGAGCTGCGCGGCGACGCCGACCTGGTGATCGACACCTCCAGCCTGAACGTGCACGAGCTGCGCGCCAAGATGGACGCCCAGTTCGCCGGCGAGGAGGAGCCGGAGCTGAGGGCCACCGTCATGTCCTTCGGCTTCAAGTACGGCCTCCCGGTCGACGCCGACCTGGTCGCGGACATGCGGTTCCTGCCCAACCCGCACTGGATCCCGGAGCTGCGCCCCTTCACCGGTCTCAACGAGGAGGTGTCGGCGTACATCTTCAACCAGCCCGGCGCCAAGGAGTTCCTCGACCGTTACGCCGAGCTGCTGCGGCTCATCGCGGCCGGCTACCGCCGCGAGGGCAAGCGGTACGTGACCATCGCCATCGGCTGCACCGGCGGCAAGCACCGTTCGGTCGCCACCTCCGAGAAGCTCGCCGCGCGCCTCGTGGCCGAGGGTGTGGAGACGGTGGTCGTGCACCGGGACATGGGACGGGAATGACAGGACGTTCTTCGCGGCTGAGCAGGCTGCGCCGGACGGTGCCGGAGGGGCGTGCGAGCCGGCCCGTCGAGAGCCGCGGTGCCAGGCCCCGCCGACGCGGCGCCCAGCCCAAGGTGGTCGCCCTCGGCGGCGGCATGGGCCTGTCCGCCTCGCTCGCTGCCCTCCGCCGGATCACCGGCGACCTCACCGCCGTCGTCACCGTGGCCGACGACGGCGGCTCCAGCGGACGCCTGCGCGACGAGCTGGGCGTACTGCCGCCCGGCGACCTGCGCAAGGCGCTGGCCGCGCTGTGCGGCGACGACGACTGGGGCCAGACCTGGGCCCGGGTCATCCAGCACCGCTTCCAGTCCAAGGGCGACCTGCACGAGCACGCCGTCGGCAACCTCCTGATCGTCGCCCTCTGGGAACAGCTCGGCGATCACGTCCAGGCCCTCGACCTGGTCGGCAAGCTGCTCGGCGCGCACGGGCGGGTGCTGCCCATGTCCGCCGTACCCCTGGAACTGCAGGCACTGGTCAAGGGCCATCTCCCGGAGCGGCCCGAGGACGTCGAGACCGTGCGCGGACAGGCGACCGTGGCGCTGACGCCCGGCGAGGTGCAGTCCGTGCACCTCGTGCCGCACGACCCGCCGGCCGTCCCCGAGGCCGTCGAGGCGGTCCTGGACGCCGACTGGGTGGTTCTCGGCCCGGGCTCCTGGTTCTCCTCGGTCATCCCGCACCTCCTCGTGCCCGATCTGCTGGACGCGCTCATCGAGACCAAGGCGCGCCGGGTGCTCCCGCTGAACCTCGCCCCGCAGCCCGGAGAAACCGAAGGCTTCTCACCGCAGCGTCATTTGGAGGTTTTGGGACGACACGCCCCTAAACTCGCCCTGGACGTGGTGCTGGCCGACGAGGCCGCCGTGCCCGACCGCGACGTGCTCACCGAGGCTGCCAAGCGACTCGGAGCCGCGGTCGAGCTGGCGCCGGTGGCCCGGAGGGACGGAACCCCTCGGCACGACCCGGAGCTGCTGGCCGCCGCGTACGACCGTATTTTTCGGATGCATGGAAGGATCGGCCCATGGCGATGACGGCAGCGGTGAAGGACGAGATCTCCCGGCTCCCCGTCACCCGCACCTGCTGCAGGAAGGCGGAGGTCTCCGCCATTCTGCGGTTCGCCGGCGGCCTTCACCTGGTCAGCGGGCGCATCGTGATCGAGGCGGAGCTGGATACCGCGATGGCGGCCCGGCGCCTGAAGCGGGACATCCTGGAGATCTTCGGCCACAGTTCCGAACTGATCGTGATGGCACCGGGCGGACTGCGGCGCGGTTCGCGCTACGTCGTCCGGGTCGTCGCCGGAGGTGATCAGCTGGCCCGGCAGACCGGCCTGGTGGACGGCCGGGGCCGCCCGATCCGCGGTCTGCCCCCGCAGGTGGTCTCGGGGGCCACCTGCGACGCGGAGGCCGCCTGGCGCGGGGCCTTCCTCGCGCACGGCTCGCTGACCGAGCCCGGCCGCTCGTCCTCCCTGGAGGTGACCTGCCCCGGGCCCGAGGCCGCCCTCGCCCTGGTCGGCGCCGCCCGTCGGCTGTCGATCGCCGCCAAGGCCCGTGAGGTGCGCGGAGTGGACCGTGTGGTCGTCCGTGACGGCGACGCGATCGGCGCCCTGCTCACCCGCCTCGGCGCGCACGAGTCGGTGCTGGCCTGGGAGGAGCGCCGGATGCGCCGCGAGGTGCGGGCGACGGCGAACCGGCTCGCCAACTTCGACGACGCCAACCTGCGGCGCTCCGCCCGCGCCGCGGTCGCGGCCGGAGCCCGTGTCCAGCGTGCCCTGGAGATCCTCGGCGAGGAGGTCCCCGAGCACCTCGCGGCCGCCGGGCGCCTGCGCATGGACCACAAGCAGGCCTCGCTGGAGGAGCTGGGCGCGCTCGCCGACCCGCCGCTGACCAAGGACGCCGTCGCCGGCCGTATCCGCCGGCTTCTCGCGATGGCCGACAAGCGCGCCTCCGACATCGGCATTCCCGGCACGGAGTCCAGCATCACCGAGGAGATGGCCGACCACCTCGTCGGCTGACGGCGAGCGAAGGATCGTTCAACACGCCGGTGCCGATGCCCTGTTGGGGCGTCGGCACCGGCGTCCGTCTGTCCGTGGCCCCCTTGACTCGATCATGGAGTGTCATGAACCTGGCAGCAGTTCGCCACTGTGGCGGACCACTGCTAGGGGGGTTCATGAGACCTAGAGCGAGATTGATCCTCGCTGCCGGCGCGCTTCTGATCGGCGGAGCGAGCCTCGCACCCGTCGCCCAGGCGCAGAACGGAAGTTCGCAGGGATCCGACCCCAACGAGGTCAAGGTCTTCCGCGCCGACGTCACCGCCAGGCAGGTACCCCTGCTGCTGGCGGCCGGACAGGACAGTCACGAACTCGGCCAGCAGGTCCCGGACAAGGGCACCGCATCGGTCGAGGTCTATCTGACCGACCAGCAGGCCCACAAGCTGGAGAAACAGGGCGTCGACCTCACCGAGCGCACACTTTCGGCCAAGGCGGAGAAGCGTGTCGATGCCGCCGCCCAGGGCGTGTTCCGCCCGTACGGCGGAAGCGGTGGGCTCAAGGAGGAGATCGTCCGGACCGGGCAGCAGAACCCCGGCCTCACCAAGGTCGTCTCCATCGGCAAGACCGTCAACGGCCAGGACATCCTCGCGCTCAAACTGACCAAGGGCGCGAAGAAGTCCAAGGACGGCTCGAAGCCCTCCGTCCTCTACATGTCCAACCAGCACGCGCGCGAGTGGATCACGCCGGAGATGACCCGCCGGCTGATGCACTACTACCTGGACAACTACAAGACGGACAAACGCATCAGGAAGATCGTCGACTCGACCGAGCTGTGGTTCGTGATCTCCGCCAACCCCGACGGCTACGACTACACGTTCCGGAACTCCGACACCCGCCTGTGGCGCAAGAACCTGCGGGACGTCAACGGCGACGGTGTCATCTCCACCGGCGACGGCGTCGACCTCAACCGAAACTTCGCCTACAAGTGGGGCTACGACGACGAGGGTTCGTCGCCCAACCCGACCAGTGAGACCTATCGCGGCGCGAGCCCCGGCTCCGAGCCCGAGACCAAGGCGCTCGACGCCTTCGAGAAGCGGATCGGCTTCAGGTACGCCATCAACTACCACTCCGCCGCCGAACTCCTCCTCTACGGCGTCGGCTGGCAGGTCGCCACGCCGACCCCGGACGACGTCGTCTACAAGGCCCTCGCCGGTTCGCCGGACAACTCCGCGATCCCCGGCTACCACCCGCAGGTCTCCTCGGAGCTGTACACGACCAACGGCGAGGCGGACGGCCACGCGGGGAACGTCAACGGCATGTCGATGTTCACCCCCGAGATGTCGACCTGCCAGACCGCCTCGAACGTCGATCCGGGCGACCAGTGGAACGCGGCCGACTGCCAGTCCGTGTTCAACTTCCCGGACGACGAGAAGCTGATCCAGGCGGAGTTCGCGAAGAACGTCCCCTTCGCGCTGTCGGTCGCCGAGACCGCCCCGCACCCCGACACGCCGTCCTCCTCGCTCGGCCTGACCGCGGCCGACTTCACCCCGGCGACGTTCTCCACCTCGTACTCCCGCGGCGCCGACCAGGAGGTTTCCGTCGTCGCACGCAAGGCCGTCCGCGGCAAGGAGCTGAAGTACCGCGTCGACGGCGGCCGTACCAAGGACGTGGCGCTCAGGTCCTGGAAGGGCGGCGAGACCTACGGCGGTGCGGACAACCTGCACTTCGACGAGTACCGGGCCAGGGTCAAGGACGGCGACCCGGGCGACAGGGTCGAGGTCTGGTTCACCGGAAAGTCGAAGAGCGGCAAGAAGGTCTCCAGCGGGCACTTCACCTACACCGTCGCCCAGCGGCCCAAGGCCGACACCCTCGTCGTCGCCGAGGAGGGCGCGGCCGCCACGCAGGCGCAGACGTACGTGGACGCGCTGAAGGCGAACGGCCGCAAGGCGATCGTCTGGGACGTCGCCACCCAGGGCGCGCCCGACGCGCTCGGCGTGCTGAAGCACTTCAGGACGGTCGTCCACTACACCGGCGCGAGCGTCCCCGGCAACGCCACCCAGCTTCAGCTGCGCGCCTTCCTCAACGAGGGCGGCAAGCTGATCGAGGCGGGCGAGCAGGCCGGCGGCAACGTCGATCTCGGCGGCGGCACCCTGTCGAACGACTTCAGCCAGTACTACCTGGGCGCCTATTCGCGTACGTCGACGCCCGGGGCCACCGGCATCACCGGTTCCGGCAAACTCGACGGCTTCAGCGGTGCGCTCGGTGCGGCTCCCGGCAACCCGCTCGACAAGGCGGGCACCTACAGCGCCACCTCCGAGGAACTGCCCGTCGGCACCTACCCGCAGTTCGCGAGCGCGGGCGCGGGCCGGTTCGCCGGGACCGTCGACCCGTACGCGCCGTACGCGGGTTCCTCCATGGCAGCGGCCGTCCACACCGACGACTCCTACAAGCGCCTCACCCGCACCGTCGACCTCACCGGCGTGACCGCGGCCGGGCAGCCCACCCTGCGCAGCCGGCTGCTGTGGGACACCGAACCCGGCTACGACCATGTGATCGTCGAGGCGCACACCACCGGCGCGGACGACTGGACGACGTTGCCGGAGGCAGGCGGCGCCACCAGCCAGAAGGTGCCGGCGGAGTGCGAGGCGGGCTTCCTGGTGAACGAGCACCCGTGGCTCAAGCACTACCTCACCGTCGCCTCCGGCGGCTGCACCGCGAGCGGCACCAGCGGGTCCTGGAACAGCCTCACCGGCGCCTCCAGCGGCTGGCAGCAGGTCAACTACGACCTGAGCGCCTACGCAGGAAAGTCCGTCGAGGTCTCCATCAGCTATGTCACCGACCCCAGCACGGGCGGCCACGGCGTCCTCGCCGACGAGGCCTCGCTCGTCGTCGGCGGCACGGCGACGCAGACCGAGGGTTTCGAGACGTCGCTCGGCGCCTGGAGCGTGAGCGGACCGCCCGCGGGCAGCCCGGCCGTGCTCAAGGACTGGGCGCGCACCGGGGCACTGTTCAAGACGTACGGCGCGATCACCACCGACCGGAGCGTGCTGCTGGGCTTCGGTCTGGAGCACGTCCCCGCGGCCGCGGATCGCAACGCCCTCGTCAAGAAGGCACTCGCGGCTCTCCGGGGCTGAATCACCTGGTCAACGATGACTAGCACCTCGTAGTCAGAAAGAGTGATCAGAACTTTCGAGCCGGGCGGTCCGTACCGCTACTGGCGGGTACGGACCGCCTGCCCATGTATGGGGCGTCTCGATGTCACCGCGGGGCCCGCAGGGAGGTAGGGTCGGGGTTGGTCGGGGACATCCCAAACAGAGCTCGCCGGCACCGCATAGCCGGCGTACCAACGAGGAGATCGGTTCGTGACGATCCGCGTAGGCATCAACGGCTTCGGTCGTATCGGTCGCAACTACTTCCGCGCACTGCTGGAGCAGGGTGCAGACATCGAGATCGTGGCTGTCAACGACCTGGGTGACACAGCGACCACCGCTCACCTGCTGAAGTACGACACCATCCTGGGCCGCCTCAAGCACGAGGTCTCCCACACCGCCGACACCATCACGGTCGACGGCAAGACCATCAAGGTCCTTTCCGAGCGCAACCCCGCCGACATCCCGTGGGGCGACCTCGGCGTCGACATCGTCATCGAGTCGACCGGCATCTTCACCAAGAAGGCCGACGCCGAGAAGCACATCGCGGGCGGCGCCAAGAAGGTCCTCATCTCGGCTCCGGCCAAGGATGAGGACATCACCATCGTGATGGGCGTCAACCAGGACAAGTACGACGCGGCCAACCATCACGTCATCTCCAACGCCTCCTGCACCACCAACTGTGTGGCGCCGATGGCCAAGGTCCTCGACGAGAACTTCGGCATCGTCAAGGGCCTGATGACGACGGTCCACGCGTACACCAACGACCAGCGCATCCTGGACTTCCCGCACTCGGACCTGCGTCGCGCCCGCGCCGCCGCCGAGAACATCATCCCGACCACGACCGGTGCCGCCAAGGCCACCGCCCTGGTCCTCCCGCAGCTCAAGGGCAAGCTCGACGGCATCGCGATGCGCGTCCCGGTCCCGACCGGTTCCGCCACCGACCTCGTCGTGACCCTCCAGCGCGAGGTCACCAAGGACGAGGTCAACGCCGCGTTCAAGAAGGCCTCCGAGGACGGCGACCTCAAGGGCTACCTGGCCTACACCGAGGACCCGATCGTCTCCTCGGACATCGTCAGCGACCCGGCCTCCTGCACCTTCGACTCCTCCCTGACCATGGTCCAGGAGGGCAACTCGGTGAAGATCCTCGGCTGGTACGACAACGAGTGGGGCTACTCCAACCGCCTCGTCGACCTCACGGTCTTCGTCGGCAACCAGCTCTGATCCACAGAGCAGGCACTTGATGTGACGGCAGGGCTCGGGCGGCGCAGCGACGCGCCGCCCGGGCCCTGACTCACGTACGGATCAGCGCTCTTACGATCACGAGCACCACAAGTCCTCCTCGGGAGCCCTCTCAATGAAGACGATCGACGAACTCCTCGCCGAAGGCGTGACCGGCAAGCGGGTCTTCGTCCGCGCCGACCTCAACGTGCCGCTGGACGGCACCACCATCACCGACGACGGCCGTATCCGCGCCGTGCTGCCCACCGTGAAGGCCCTCGCCGAGGCCGGCGCGCGCGTCGTCGTCGCCTCGCACCTCGGCCGCCCCAAGGGCGCGCCGGACCCGGCCTTCTCGCTGCTGCCCGCCGCGGAGCGGCTCGGTGAACTGCTCGGCGCGCCCGTGGCGTTCGCCCAGGACACCGTCGGCCCCGCCGCCCACGACGCCGTGGACGGCCTGCAGCCGGGCCAGGTCGCGGTCATCGAGAACCTGCGCTTCAACGCCGGGGAGACCTCCAAGGACGACACCGAGCGCGGTGAGTTCGCGGACCGCCTCGCCGCCCTCGCGGACGTCTACGTCAGCGACGGATTCGGCGCGGTGCACCGCAAGCACGCCTCCGTGTACGACCTGCCGGCCCGTCTGCCGCACTACGCCGGCCACCTCATCGCCACCGAGGTCGGCGTCCTGAAGAAGCTCACCGACGAGGTCCGGCGGCCCTACGTGGTCGTGCTCGGCGGCGCCAAGGTCTCCGACAAGCTCGCCGTCATCGACCAGCTGCTCGGCAAGGCCGACCGCATCCTCATCGGCGGCGGCATGGCCTTCACCTTCCTCAAGGCCAAGGGCCACGAGGTCGGCGCGTCCCTTCTCCAGGAGGACCAGATCCCGGCGGTCCTGGAGTACATCGAGCGGGCCGAGAAGACCGGCGTCGAGCTGGTCCTGCCGGTCGACGCGGTGGTCGCCCCCGCGTTCCC
This sequence comes from Streptomyces sp. NBC_00461, assembly GCF_036013935.1. Classification (NCBI taxonomy): domain Bacteria; kingdom Bacillati; phylum Actinomycetota; class Actinomycetes; order Kitasatosporales; family Streptomycetaceae; genus Streptomyces; species Streptomyces sp. NBC_00461. The sequence continues at coordinate 2,407,849 of NZ_CP107902.1, read as the reverse complement.
GGACCTGAAGACCAAGGCCCCGGCCGACGCCACCACCGTCGCCGCGGACGCCATCCCCGCCGACCGGATGGGCCTGGACATCGGCCCGGCGTCCGGCAAGCTGTACGCCTCGAAGATCACCGACGCCGCCACCGTCTTCTGGAACGGCCCGATGGGCGTCTTCGAACACCCCGAATTCGCCGAGGGCACCAAGGCGGTCGCCCAGGCCCTCCTCGACTCCCAGGCCTTCACGGTGGTCGGCGGTGGCGACTCCGCCGCGGCCGTCCGCCTCCTGGGCTTCGACGAGAACGCGTTCGGACACATCTCGACCGGTGGCGGCGCCTCCCTCGAATACCTCGAGGGCAAGACGCTCCCCGGCCTCGCCGCACTGGAGGACTGACCTTTATGAGCACGCGCACGCCGCTGATGGCGGGCAACTGGAAGATGAACCTCAACCACCTCGAGGCCATCGCCCACGTCCAGAAGCTCGCCTTCGCCCTCGCGGACAAGGACTACGAGGCCGTAGAGGTCGCCGTCCTGCCGCCCTTCACCGACCTGCGCTCCGTGCAGACCCTGGTCGACGGCGACAAGCTCAAGATCAAGTACGGCTCCCAGGACGTTTCGGCGCACGACTCCGGCGCCTACACCGGCGAGATCTCCGGCTCGATGCTGGCCAAGCTGAAGTGCACGTACGTGGCGATCGGCCACTCCGAGCGCCGCCAGTACCACAACGAGACCGACGAACTGGTCAACGCCAAGGTCAAGGCCGCCTACAAGCACGGTCTGACCCCGATCCTGTGTGTCGGTGAGGAGCTGGAGGTCCGCGAGGCGGGCAACCACGTCACGCACACGCTCGCCCAGGTCGAGGGCGGCCTCAAGGACCTCCCGGCCGAGCAGGCCGAGACGATCGTGATCGCCTACGAGCCGGTGTGGGCCATCGGCACCGGCAAGGTCTGCGGCGCCGACGACGCCCAGGAGGTCTGCGCCGCCATCCGCGGCAAGATCGCCGAGCTGTACACCCAGGAGCTCGCCGACCAGGTGCGCATCCAGTACGGCGGCTCCGTGAAGGCCGGCAACGTCGCCGAGATCATGGCCAAGGCCGACATCGACGGTGCCCTGGTCGGCGGTGCCTCGCTGGACGCGGACGAGTTCGTCAAGATCGTGCGCTTCCGCGACCAGTGAGTAGGCCATAGCGGCGATCCGTCGTACCCTTGCGGGGGCATGGTAGGGAGCTACCGTGCCCCCGTCGTTCATCCGAATCCGAGAGAGTTGGTCCAGCCGTGGTTTTGGGGTTCTCGATCGCCCTGATCGTCTTCAGCCTGCTGATGATGCTGCTGGTGCTGATGCACAAGGGGAAGGGCGGCGGCCTCTCCGACATGTTCGGTGGCGGCATGCAGTCGTCCGTCGGCGGCTCCTCGGTCGCCGAGCGCAACCTCGACCGCATCACCGTGGTGATCGGTCTGCTGTGGTTCGCGTGCATTGTCGTACTCGGCATCATCATGAAGACGAACAGCTGAGCAGCAACGCACACACAGCACCTGGATTCCGCACGTAAGGCCCCATGTTCGGTACGCGCAGCTGAGCGCGGCCTATCATGGGGCTTGCGTCTGGATGTAGGGGATGTAACTCCCATCACTGGACGCGCGTTGGGCCTTACGTAGACTGAGGCGCCCGCAACGAAGCGACACGCCGACTCGCTTCGCGGCACCATCACGCAGGGAGTTACGACCGTGGCAAGTGGCAACGCGATCCGAGGAAGCCGGGTCGGGGCGGGGCCGATGGGCGAGGCCGAGCGTGGCGAGTCCGCGCCGCGTCTGCGCATCTCCTTCTGGTGCTCCAACGGGCACGAGACGCAGCCCAGCTTCGCCAGCGACGCGCAGGTTCCGGAGACCTGGGACTGTCCGCGCTGCGGCTTCCCGGCCGGACAGGACCGGGACAACCCGCCGGACCCGCCGCGCACCGAGCCCTACAAGACGCACCTCGCGTACGTCCGGGAGCGGCGCAGCGACGCGGACGGCGAGGCGATCCTCGCCGAGGCGCTCGCCAAACTGCGGGGAGAAATCTAGGAGTTGAGAGCCGGCCGGGTACCCAGGGTGCCTGGCCGGAGCTGTTTCGTCACCGACCTCTGCCGTCAGCGGCCCGTTTCGTCACCGGCGGCCGGTCGCCTGCGGACCGATTGTCAGTGGTGCCCTCTACGGTTTGTGCATCGGCGAATCGTGAGGGGGAGACGTGGCGGCGGTCGAGGGGACGGGCACGTTCGCGCCCGTGTGGCGTGGGGGATTCGGGCGGCTGTGGACGGCCGCGGTGGTCTCCCGGTTCGGGGACGCGCTGCGTGGCGTGGCGCTGCCCCTGCTGGCCACTTCACTGACGAGCCGGCCCCTGCTCATCGCGTCGGTGACCGCCTGCGGCTATCTGCCGTGGATCGTCTTCGGGCTGCTCGGCGGCGCGGTCGCGGACCGGGTGGACCAGCGGCGCGCCATGTGGACCGTCGATGCGGTACGGGGACTGCTCGTCGCCGTCTTCGCCGTGGCCGTCGCCCTCGGTCACGCCTCGATCGCGCTGCTCATCGCGCTCGCCTTCGTACTGACCACCCTCCAGACGCTCTTCGACAATGCCTCCACGGCCCTGCTGCCCGCCCTGGTCGACCATGAGGCACTAGGCCGTGCCAACGCGCGTCTGATGACCGGACAGCAGATCGCGGGCGGCCTGATCGGGGCGCCCGTGGTGCCTCTGCTGATCGCCGCGGGGGCCGCCGTTCCCTTCGCGGCCGACGCGGGGACTTTCCTGCTCGCCGCCGCGCTGGTGGCCTCCCTGCAACGAACCGAAGCGCCCGAGCGCACGCCGAGACCGGCGGGCAGCACCCTGCGCCGGGAGATCGCGGACGGGCTGCGCACCCTGTGGCACGACCGGGCGCTACGCGGACTGTGCACCGCCACGGCCCTGTGCAACATCGGAATGGGCGCCCTGATCGCCACGCTGGTGATCCTGGTGACCGGCTGGCTTGACGCCGGCACCGCCGGATACGCGGTGGTGACCACGGCGTACGCGGTCGGCGGCCTGGCCGGGGGAGTGGTGAACGGGCGGATCGCCACGCGGTTCGGGCCCACGCGGACCGTGATCCTCGCCGGGCTGGTGCAGATCGCTGCCCTCGTGGTCCTGGGAAGTGTGCGCAGCCTGGCCGTGACGGCGACCGCCCTCGCTGTCTTCGGCTTCATGGGCATGGTGTGGAACGTCAACACCACGACCCTCATGCAGCAGCGCGCCCCCTCCGACATGCTGGGCCGGGTCAGTTCGGCCTTCCGTACCCTGGCCGTCGCCGGGGCCCCGGTGGGCGCCCTGCTCGGCGGGGCCGTCGCCACCGCCTGGGGACCGAACATGCCGGCCCTGCTCACCGCCGCTTTCTTCGTCCTGTCCGTCCTCGCGCTGATACCTGCCCGCAAGCGGGACGTACCTGTTGTTGCGCCGGGCGACGACGCCACGACGGCTCACGCCCCGCGCTGATCAATTAGGTTGGAACAGCTGGGACAGGCACGAAAGAAGGCTGAAGTCGGACATGAACGCAGACGGCCGTACCAGGCTCAACCAGACGCCCGAGTGGACCGCGCTGGCCAAGCACCGTGAGGAGCTCGCCGGCACCGGTCTGCGGGAGCTCTTCACCACCGACCCGGGCCGCGGCACCGGCTACACGATGCAGGTGGGCGACCTGTACGTCGACTACTCCAAGCACCTGGTCACCGACGAGACCCTGCGGCTGCTGCGCGAGCTGGCCGCCGCCACGGAGGTGTTCGGCCTGCGGGACGCCATGTTCCGCGGCGCGAAGATCAACACGACCGAGGACCGGGCCGTGTTGCACACCGCCCTGCGCGCGCCGCGCGACGCGGTGATCGAGGTCGACGGCGAGAACGTCGTCCCTGCTGTGCACGCGGTCCTCGACAAGATGGCCGGCTTCGCCGAGCGGGTCCGCTCCGGCGCCTGGACCGGCCACACCGGCAGGCGCATCAAGAACGTGGTCAACATCGGCATCGGCGGCTCCGACCTCGGCCCGGCGATGGCGTACGAGGTGCTGCGCAGCTTCACCGACCGCGACCTCACGGTCCGCTTCGTGTCGAACGTCGACGGCGCCGACCTGCACGAGGCCACCCGTGACCTCGACGCGGCGGAGACGCTGTTCGTCATCGCCTCCAAGACCTTCACCACCATCGAGACCATCACGAACGCCACATCGGCGCGCGAGTGGCTGCTCCGCGAGCTGAAGGCCGGTCAGGAGGCCGTCGCGAAGCACTTCGTGGCGCTGTCGACGAACGCCGGGAAGGTCGGCGAGTTCGGCATCGACACGGCCAACATGTTCGAGTTCTGGGACTGGGTCGGCGGACGGTACTCCGTCGACTCGGCGATCGGCCTGTCGCTGATGATCGCCATCGGCCCGGACCGCTTCCGGGAGATGCTCGACGGGTTCGCGCTCGTCGACGAGCACTTCAGGTCGGCGCCCGCCGAGTCCAACGTGCCGTTGCTGCTCGGCCTGTTGGGTATCTGGTACGGCAACTTCCACGACGCCCAGTCGCATGCCGTGCTGCCGTACAGCCACTACCTGTCCAAGTTCACGGCGTATCTGCAGCAGCTGGACATGGAGTCCAACGGCAAGTCGGTGGACCGTGACGGGCGGGAGGTCGACTGGCAGACCGGGCCGGTGGTGTGGGGCACGCCGGGCACCAACGGGCAGCACGCGTACTACCAGTTGATCCACCAGGGCACGAAGCTGATCCCGGCGGACTTCATCGGCTTCGCCGAGCCGGTGGGCGAGCTGAGCGACGGGCTCAAGGCGCAGCACGACCTGCTGATGGCCAACTTCTTCGCGCAGACGCAGGCCCTCGCCTTCGGCAAGACGCCGGACGAGGTGCGGGTGGAGGGCGTGCCCGAGGAGCTGGTGGCGCACAAGACCTTCAAGGGCGACCACCCGACCACGACGATCCTCGCGCGTGAGCTGACGCCGTCCGTGCTCGGCCAGTTGATCGCCCTGTACGAGCACAAGGTGTTCGTACAGGGCGCGGTCTGGAACATCGACTCCTTCGACCAGTGGGGCGTCGAGCTCGGCAAGGTGCTGGCCAAGCGGGTCGAGCCGGCGCTGACCGAAGGGGCGCAGGTTCCGGGTCTGGACGAGTCCAGCAGGGCACTGGTCGCCAAGTACCGGGAGCTGCGCGGGCGGGCGTGACACCGCCGCCACAGGTTCGGGAAGCGAGGCGGCACCTGGCCGTCCGCTTCCCGTAGACTGCCTCGGCGATCATGAACACGACCGCTCGGGGGAGCACACCGTGAGTAACGCACAGGGGAGTTGGCTCAGCGACAGGCTGGAAGCCCGGTCCTTTCTGAAGCCTCATCACTTGGCGCGGGCGGTGTTCCATCCGGCGTGGATCCCCCCGGCGGTCGACCCGTCCGTGGAGCAGCTCAAGCGGGTGCGGGTCATCGCCGGGGCGTTCGCGGGGCTCGGCGTCTACACCTTCGTCGAGGGCGGGTTCGCCTTCGACGAGATGCTGGACAACGCGGTCACCGCCTCCGTCGTCCTGCTGTTCCTCACCCCGCTGACGGTGGGCGTGATGCTCTACGTCTGGCGGCGCGGCGGCACGGTGCGGCAGTTGCGGGTGCCACTCGTCAACGCGCTCAAGTTGCTGCTGCTCTTCATCGGTTCGGTCCTCGTGACCGTGCTGCTCTTCCGGCTGGGCGACGCGTTCGGAATCCTCGCGAGACTCGTGCTGAGCCTCGCCGGACTCTGGATGGTGTGGTTCGTGATCGCGGGTGCGGTCAAGCTCACGGGGAACTTCTTCGGCACCGCCGCCGTGCACCGCGGCCTGCCGCCCCTGCTCGCCACGGTGACGACCTGGCTGATGGCGCTGCCCGACCTGTTCACGGGCGATCTGCACGGCCTGGGCCTCACCATGGGCATCGTGTTCATCCTGGGCGCTCCCGTGACGGTCACCGCGATCGCGGTCCTGGAGCTGCGGCGGCTCAGACAGCGCTACGGCGTCCGGCTGGCGGCACATCCGCTCACGCTGCCGCGGATCGCTCCGCCGCCACCGCCGCAGTACGCCCCGAACGGCTTCGTCCCTCGGCAGGGCAACCCGTACGGTCCTCCGCCGGGTCATCCGGCGGGTCAGCCGTCCGGGAATCCATACGGCAGTCCGTACGGCAATCCCTACGACCCGCGCCCGCCGCACCACCCGCAGAATCCCTACGGCAACTCCGGGAACCCTTACGGCAACCCAGGGAATCCGTACGGAAGTTGACCCGCTCGCGCGTTGCGGTCAGGCCAGTGCGCTGAGGGTGTCCGCGAGCCGTCGTCGTGCCGCACGGGCCGCGGGCAGGGCCGCGAGTCCGGCGGCGCCGAGCACCGCGGCCGCGCCGAACAGCACCAGCAGCGCGGGTGACGGTCCTTGGGCTATCCCTGCCCCGACGCCGCTCGATCTGCCCTGGGTGTCGATCAGCCAGTGCGCGAGGGGTGTGCCCAGGGCCGTACTGGCGAGGACGGCGGCCAGCGCGGTGCAGGTGGTGGCCGTGACCGTGATCGCGGTGATCTGGCGCGGGGACAGTCCGATGGCCTTGAGGGCGAGCAGATCGCGTTCGCCCTCGCGGACCGTGCCGCCTATCGCGGTGAGCAGTTCGATGAGCCCGATGAGGGCGAGGACGACGATCAGGCCGACGACGACCGAGCGCAGCGGGGAGAGCCCGTCGGCCGGGTTGGTCACGGCGTGCACGTCCAGATGCCCGTGCCCGGCGGTGGTCAGCCGGCCGGCGACCGCGTGCGGGTCGGCGCCGGGGCGCAGGCGGAGCTGGTAGAGGCTCGGGGTGAGGTGGGGGTCGTTCTCGCGAAGGGTGTCGAGCGAGGTGGAGATCACCCGGCCGGCGTTCTCCGGTTCGATGCTGCGGCCCACGATGTGCAGGATCTGCGGCTGCTCGCCGACCGTGATCCGCACCCAGTCGCCGACACGGGCGTCCAGCAGGTCGAGGAAGCCCTGCCCGGCCACCGCCTCGTCGCTGCCGTGCGCGCGCCGGCCCTCGGCCAGGGCGTACGGGTAGGGATTCTGGCGGGTGCCCAGGCCACGCAGGGCGATCGTGGCCGTCTGGCCGGGGACCAGGGCGGCGACCTCGACGCCGGGGTACGTGGCGGCGACCTGCGGGTCGCGATCCAGCAGTGTGCGGGTGGCGGGGCCGCTGAGACCCGCGTCCGTGTGGACGGTGAGTGCGGTCGGCAGGCCCATCTGCTCGGGCCTGCTGTGGAAACGGTCGATGGTGGTCCAGGCACTCATCGCCACGACGATCAGCAGCAGGGGCAACGCCAGCCGGGCCACGGTGGCCAGCGACCGCATCCTGCGGACAAAGGCCGTGTGCCACCCCAGCACCAACGCGGGCGACACCCCCACCCCGAGCGCCCACCGGGCCATACCCGAGAGCTGCCCGCCGGAGCGAGCGGTGGGGGGCCGGCCGGAGGGGCTGTGAGCCGGGTTGGGATTCCCGCCGGCTTGTGCCGGGGGCAGTGGGGCCGGGCTCGAAACGTGGCCGGTGTCCTGGACGTCGGCCGGAGTCGCCGGCCCTGGCCCGAACGCCCGCCGCACCAGACCTGCCGGTCGGAAGCCCGACATCCCCGGGGACCCCGCCCCCGGCTCCCGGGACTCCGTCCCTGTTCCTCGCCGAGCCGCCCCCGACAACCCTCCGCCCCTCACGGAAGGCCGTGTCACCGGGACCGGGGGTACTCGGCCCGCTCGCCAGGCCGCGAGACCTGTCGTCCCGGTGATGAAGAGGATCGCGCCCACCGGGATGGCGAAGAGGGCCGCTGTGTGGCCGGGGAGGCTCTGCCATACGCCGAGGGCGTCTCCGAGGCGGCCCGGGAAGCGGCTGCCGAGGGCCTGGGCCAGTGTTGCCGCGGACACGGCGCCCAGGACGGCGTAGGCGATGTGCTGGAGCAGGAACACGCGGACGACCTGGCCCGGGGTGAAGCCGATCGCCTTCAGGACCGAGATGTCCCGCAGGTGGCCGCGGATGCGGGTGGCGATCGCGCCGTGCACGGCGAGCCCGGCGGCGATCAGTGCGCCCAGCCCGAACAGCCCCAGCACCTGGCCGAGCAGCCGGTTGTCGCCCTGCGCCTCGGCCCGGGCCTGCTGCCAGGTGGAGACCTCGCCGATGGCGCCGGCACCGAGGACGGTGACGGCGCGCTGGACGGCGTAGGCCGTGTCCTCGGGGTCGCTGAGGCGCAGGCCGATGACCTGCCCGGTGGGGTGGGACACGACGGAGGGGAGCGCCCAGACCAGGCCCGGCTGCTCACCGGGGCGGTAGCGGGGCTCGGCGCTGTCGGCCACGCCCAGCACGGTCACCGTCCGTGCCGTGCCCGGCAGGGTGAGCGTGTCGCCCGGTTCGGCGAGCAGGGCGCGGGCGAGTCGGCTTTCCAGGACCACGCCGTCGGGCGTGGCGGGGTCCAGCCAGTGGCCCGCGGTGAGCAGCGGATGACCGATGGTGGGGCGCTCGGGCGTCGCACGCAGTTCGACCGACGCGCGGGTGCCGCGTGAGGCGAGGGTGGTGGGGGCGGTCGGGTAGGGGCCGGAGACCGACTCGACGCCGGCCAGGTCCGCCAGTCTGCGCACCTTGGCGGACTCGCTGGTGTGGATCCACACGTGCGCCCCGCGCTCCTGCGTGAAGATCCGCTGCCAGGGGTTGGTGGCGTACCCGAACAGCGCCGTGGCCAGCAGCAGCGACACCACTATTCCAGCGGTGGCGAGCACCAGGAACAGCGCCTCACCGCGATGCGTGCGCAGATCGGAGTGCGCCCAGCGCAACGTCGCCCGCATGCGGCTCAGCCCTTCCGGGGGTCGTCGTACGCCCGCATGTCAGTCCCTGAGTTCGAGCACACCGGATATGCCCGTCCCGCGCGACGGCGCGCCGTCGAGCGCCGCGTCGTCGGCTATCCGGCCGTCGAAGAAGCTGATCACCCGGTCCGCGGCGCTCGCCAGCCGCGCGTCATGGGTGACCAGCACGATCGTCTGGCCGCGCTGGTGGAAACGGGACAGCAGCCGCATCACCTCGCGGGTGCCCTTGCTGTCCAGGCTGCCCGCGGGCTCGTCGGCCAGCAGGAGCGGCGGATGGTTGACCAGGGCGCGGGCCAGTGCGACCCGCTGCTGCTGGCCGCCCGACAGTTCGCCCGGCAGGCTCCGCTCCTTGCCTTCAAGACCCAGTTCGGCCAGCAGCTCCTCCCGCTCGGCACGAGCCCGCTTCGGCGCCACTCCGGCCAGCAGCGCCGGCAGCTCCACGTTGTCGGCGACCGACAGACCGGATACGAGATTGAAGAACTGGAAGACGATGCCGATCCGTTTCCTGCGCTCCACCGCCCAGCGCGCCTCACTCCAGGCGTCCGTGCGCTCGCCGTCCAGCAGGATGCTGCCGCCGTCGGGCCGCTGCAGTCCGCCCAGCAGGTGCAGCAGCGTCGACTTGCCGGCGCCGGACGGGCCGGTGACGGCCACGAACTCGCCCTGCCGCACACACAGCTCGACCCCGCGCACGGCACACGCCGGGGCACCCTCGCCGTAGTGCGTCTTGACCAGGCCTTCGGCGCGCAGCACGGGAGCGGGGCCGTCACTCAACCCAGCACTCACTCCAGCTCCTCCAGCTCTTCCTGACACCGTTCCAGCCAGTCGAGGTCGGCCTGCAGGTGCAGCATCGCGCCCTCGATCAGCAGATGGGCGATGCGGTTGTCGCGGTCTTCGGCGGCCGCCAGCTTCGACAGGTCACGCATGGTGTTGAGGTACTGGCGCCGCTGCTTGTTGATCAGGGCGATCTGCTCGGCGAGACCCGTCTGCGGAGCGAGTGCCAGCTTCATGAAGAACTCGTCCCGCACCCGCGGCTCGTCCTCGGGCTCCTCGAACCAGGCGCGCAGTGCCGCCCGCCCGGTGTCGGTGAGGTCGTAGACCTTTTTGTTGGGCCTGCTCGACTGCTCGACGTCTTTGCCCTCGATCAGCCCTTGCTTCTCGAGGCGGCCGAGGGTTACGTAGATCTGGCCGACGTTCGGCTGAGGGTACGCGGAGCCCAGCAGTTGCTCAAGGTCCTGCTTCAGCTCGTAGCCGTGGGCCGGGCCGCGTGCGAGGAGTGCCAGGAGGGGCAGGCGCACGTGTGCTGTCCTCCCGTCCTCGTAATGTGCTCCAGGCCCTAGTATCGCGCATACCTAACAGGTATACATGGCCTCTGTCCCCGGGCGAGGATGCCCGTGGTGCCGGTGTACAGGGAGGAACCTATGCGGTGGATCCATGCCGCCGGTAGGGGCCTCCTGGTTCTCGTCGTGGTCATGACCGGGTACGTCGCCTCCGGCGCGCGCGCCGACGAGGGCACGGCAGGCGGCCGCGGGCCCCTGACGCTCGCCACCGCGGGAGACCTCACCAGCTATCTCGGCCCCTTGCTGGAGGGCTGGAACCGCGCTCACCCCGGCGAGAAGGTCACCCTCGTCGAACTGCCGGACTCCGCCGACGAGACCCACGCCCAGATGGCCACCGACCTGCGCGGCGGCGACCGCAGCCGGTTCGACGTCCTCAACATCGATGTGAACTGGACCTCGGAGTTCGCGGCGGCGGATTGGATAAGGCCACTGCCCCGCGACCGCTTCCCGCTGAAGAGCTTCCTGGATCCGGTCGTCGACACGGCGACCTACGACGGCCATCTGTACGCCGTCCCGTACGTCACCAACGCCGGCCTGCTCCTCTACCGCAAGGACGTCCTCGCCAAGGAGGGCGTCCCGCCGCCGCGCACCTGGGCCGAGTTGGAGCACGACGCCAGGACCGTCGCGCCGAAGTACGGACTCGACGGCTACGCGGGGCAGTTCCTCCCCTACGAGGGCCTCACCGTCAACGCCGCGGAGGCCGTCTACTCCGCGGGCGGCAGCATCCTCGGCGACGAGGGCGCACGGGTCACCGTGAACTCGGCGGCCGCACGCGAGGGCATCGGGTTCCTCGCCCGGGGCGTGCGCGAGGGCTGGATCCCGAAGAAGGCGCTGACGTACAAGGAGGAGGAGTCCAAGCAGGCCTTCCAGGACGGCCACCTGCTGTTCCTCCGCAACTGGCCCTACGCCTATGTCGCCGCGTCCACCAAGGGCTCCCCGGTCGCCGGCAGGATAGGCGCGGTGCCGCTGCCCGGGCCGCACGGGCCGGGGAAGAGCGTCCTCGGGGGCTCCAACCTGGCCGTCAACACGCACACCCGGCATCCCGACTCGGCCGCCCGCCTGATCGCGTACCTCACCAGCGAGCCCGTCCAGCGCCAGGTCCTCACGCGCGGCGCGCTGCCGCCCGTACGCGCCGCGCTGTACGAAGATCCCGCGCTGATACGGCAGTTCCCGTATCTGCCGACCCTGCGCAAGAGCGTCGTCTCCGCCCAGCCGCGCCCCAAGAGCCCGCGTTACGACCAGGTCAGCCTCGTGGTGCAGGCGGTCGTGCAGGACGCGATGACCGGGCACGAGACGCCTTCGGCGGCGGTGCGACGGCTGGCGCGGGAACTGGCCGCCATTCCCGGCCGATAGCTCCTAGTTACTTGTTAGGTAACGCGACGGTCTCTCTTGGGCTGATTCTGACCCATTAAATGCGCATATAAAGGGTTGACTCCTCGGTAGGTTCCGTCTTTTCATTGACACCCTCTCGACACGTCTACCTAACATGCATGCATGTTGAGTAAGTACCGCCGCTGGTGGCGTGACGCGGTGATCTACCAGGTGTACGTCCGCAGCTTCCTGGACAGCACCGGCGACGGCATCGGCGATCTGGCCGGGGTCCGGGCCGGGCTGCCGTATCTGAAGAAGCTGGGCGTGGACGGGATCTGGCTGAGCCCCTTCTATCCCTCGCCCCAGCACGACCACGGCTACGACGTGGCCGACTACTGCGACGTCGACCCGCTCTTCGGCGACCTCGCCGAGTTCGATCTGCTGGTGGCGGCCGCCCGGCGGCTCGGCGTCAAGGTGCTCCTCGACGTGGTGCCCAACCACTGCTCCAGCGAGCACCCGTGGTTCAAGGAGGCGCTCGCGGCGGCGCCCGGCAGCGCGGCCCGCGCCCGCTTCCACTTCGCCGACGGACGCGGCACGGACGGCTGCGAGCCGCCCAACAACTGGCACTCCATGTTCGGCGGCCCCGCCTGGACCCGGGTCGTCGAGTCCGACGGCCGCCCCGGCCAGTGGTACCTGCACATGTTCGCGCCCGAGCAGCCCGACTGGAACTGGCGCGTCCCGGACGTCGCCGCCGAGTTCGACCGGGTGCTGCGCTTCTGGCTCGACCGCGGCGTCGACGGCTTCCGCATCGACGTCGCCGCCGGCCTCTTCAAGCACCCCGGCCTGCCCGACTCGGACGACCCCGAGGCCGACGCCCGCACCCGCGACTCCGTGAACCCGCTCGCCTGGAACCAGCCCGAGGTGCACGACGTGTGGCGGCACTGGCGGGCGGTGTGCGAGGAGTACACGGCACGGGACGGCCACGAGCGGCTGCTGGTCGGCGAGGTGTCGGTGCCCAGCGCCCGCGAGCACGCGAAGTACGTACGCTCGGACGAGCTCCACCAGGCCTTCTTCTTCGACCTGCTCAGCGCCCCGTGGAACGCGGACGCCTTCCGCAAGGTCATCTCCGAGGCCATGCAGGACATAGCAGGCACGGGATCCACCGTCACCTGGGTGCTCAACAACCACGACCAGGTCCGCACCGTCACCCGCTACGGCGAACCCGCCACCGGGGGCGGCCTCGGCGCCGCCCGCGCCCGCGCCGCCGCGCTGCTGATGCTGGCGCTGCCCGGCGCCGCGTACATCTACCAGGGCGAGGAGCTGGGTCTGCCCGAGGTCGTCGACCTGCCCGACGACGTGCTCACCGACCCCATCTTCCGCCGCACCGGCAGCCGGGCCCGGATCCGTGACGGCTGCCGGGTGCCACTGCCGTGGTCCGGGCAGGCGTCCCCCTTCGGCTTCACCTCCGGCGCCGAGAGCGCCCGGCCGTGGCTGCCGCAGCCGTCGTACTTCGCCGAGTACGCCACCGACCGTGCCCTCGCCGACACCCGCTCCTTCTGGCACCTGTACCGCGACGGCCTCCAACTCCGCGCCGCGCTGCCCCAGTTGGGCGAGGGAATGCTGCGCTGGCTGGACACCCCACCGGGCGTCCTCGCCTTCACCCGGGGCGACGGCCTCGTCTGCGCCGTCAACTTCGGTACGGCGCCCACACCCGCGCCGGTCTCCGGCACCCCCCTGCTGTCCAGCGGCCCGTGCCCGATCGGGGTGCTGCCCGGCTCGACGGCCGCGTGGTGGATCAACGACCTCTGACCACCGTCACGGACCGCTGATCACCGCCCATCCCCTGATTGCTCGTCAGTTACTCACCCCTTGAAGGGACATCAACGATGATGCGACGACGTACGACCATGCTCGCAAGCTGCACCACCCTCGCCCTGGCTCTCGGCGCTACCGCCTGCGGAGGCGGCGGTCCGGTCTCGGCCGGCGGCGGTGACAAGGCGCTCAGCGGGCAGACGGTCACCGTGGCCGGTGTCTGGTCCGGCAGTGAGCAGAAGAACTTCCAGAAGGTGCTGGACGCGTTCAGCGCGAAGACCGGCGCCAAGACGCAGTTCACGTCCACCGGGGACAACGTCTCCACCGTCGTCGGCAGCAAGATCGAGGGCGGCAACGCGCCGGACGTGGTGATGGTCCCGCAGGTCGGCGTGTTGCAGCAGTTCGCGAAGAAGGGCTGGCTCAAGCCGCTGTCGGCCACCACCGAGAAGTCCGTGGACGCGGGATACGCGCCCGTCTGGAAGAAGTACGGCAGCGTCGACGGCCACCTCTACGGCCTCTACTTCAAGGCCGCCCACAAGTCGACGGTCTGGTACAGCCCGGACGCCCTCGACCAGGCCGGCGTCAAGCCGCCGACCACGTACGACGCGATGCTGAAGGCCGGACACACCGTCTCCGACTCGGGCCTGGCCGCCTTCTCGGTCGCCGGTCAGGACGGCTGGACCCTCACCGACTGGTTCGAGAACATCTACCTCTCGCAGGCCGGTCCCGAGAAGTACGACGCCCTGGCCGCCCACACGTTGAAGTGGACCGACGCCTCGGTGGTCAAGGCACTCGGCACGCTGGGCAAGCTGTTCAAGGACAGGCAGCTGATAGCCGGCGGCCAGAAGGGGGCCCTCAACACCGACTTCCCGGGCTCCGTGGAGAAGGTGTTCGGCCCCAAGCCCGAGGCGGGCATGGTGTACGAGGGCGACTTCGTTGCCGGGGTGGCCCACGACCAGTTCGGCAGGAGCATCGGCGCGGACGCGAACTTCTTCCCCTTCCCGGCGGTCGACGGGGGCAAGGCGCCCGTGGTCAGTGGCGGCGACGCGGCGGTGGTCCTGAAGGACGGCAAGAACACCAAGGCCGGCATGAAGCTCCTGGAGTACCTCGCGACCCCCGAGGCCGCGGCCGTGTGGGCGAAGGCCGGCGGCTTCCTGTCCCCGAACAAGAAGCTGACACTCGACTCGTACGGCGACGACGTCACCCGCGCCACCGCCAAGTCCCTTGTCGGAGCCGGGGATTCGGTCCGCTTCGACATGTCCGACCAGGCGCCGGCGGCCTTCGGCGGGACGAAGGGCGCGGGGGAGTGGAAGCTGCTCCAGGACTTCCTGCGCGACCCGTCCGACCCGAAGGGCACCGCGGCGCAGCTGGAGACCGCGGCGGCCAAGGCGTACAAGGGCTGACGGGCCATGACCGCGACTCTGGTGAAAGAGACAAGTCCGCCTGGACTCGGGGCGGTTGAACGTGCTCGCCGCTCACGGCGGCGGGCGCGGTTCATCGCCGTGCTGTTCGCGTTGCCGGCACTGCTCCTGCTGGGCGCGCTCGTCGTCTACCCGGTGCTGTTCTCCGTCGGCCGCAGCTTCTTCGACGCGTCCGGCACGCGCTTCGTGGGCGGCGACAACTACACCGAGATGTTCCGGGACCCGGCGACCCTCAAAGCCGTCCGCAACACGGCCATCTGGGTCGTCGTCGCCCCGGCGCTGCTGACCGGCCTGGGCCTGATCCTCGCCGTCCTGGTGGAGAAGGTCCGCTGGGCGACGGCCTTCAAACTGCTGCTGTTCATGCCGATGGCGGTGTCCTTCCTGGCCGCGGGCATCATCTTCCGGCTCGCCTACGACGAGGACCCGAACAAGGGTGTGCTGAACGCGGCCGTGGTCGGCGTGCACGACGCCTTCAAGAGCACCTCGGAGTATCCGACCGCGCGGGCTCGCGAGGGACAGGGACTGACGGCGCGGCCGGACGGCTCGTACCGCACGAACGACCGCGTGTCGCCGGGGGACTCGGTGGCGCTGGGGTTGGTCGGCGTCGCGCCGAAGGACCTGCCGGGCGATGCGGGGCCCGCGTACACGGCCGCGCACCGGCGGGCGGCGGCCGACGAACTGCGCGGGGTCGTCTACCTGGACTTCACACCCGGCGGGGGAGGGAAGCAGGGGCAGGTCGACCGGCGGGAGAGCGGGCTGCCGCAGATGAGGGTCGAGGCGGTGCGGGACGACGGTACGACAGCCGCGCACACGACCACCGGGTCCGACGGTTCCTTCCGCTTCACGGGCCTCAAGTCCGGCTCGTACGCGGTGCAGTTGCCGGCCTCGAACTTCGCGCAGCCGTATGACGGGGTCTCCTGGCTCGGGCCGATGCTCGTCACCCCGGCGATCATCGGGGCGTATCTGTGGATCTGGACGGGCTTCGCGATGGTGCTGATCGGCGCGGGGCTGGCCGCTCTGCCACGGGACGCGCTGGAGGCGGCGCGGATGGACGGCGCGAACGAGTGGCAGATCTTCCGTCGGATCACCGTCCCGCTGCTCGCGCCCGTGCTGACCGTGGTCTTCGTGACCCTCGTGATCAACGTGATGAAGGTCTTCGACCTCGTCTACATCATCGCGCCCGGCCCGGTGCAGGAGGACGCGACCGTGCTCGCCACCCAGATGTGGCTGGTGTCGTTCGGCGGCGGCAACAACCAGGGACTCGGCAGTGCGCTCGGGGTGCTGCTCCTGCTGCTGGTCGTGCCCGCCATGGTCCTCAACGTCCGTCGTTTCCGAAGGAGTCAGCGATGAACGCGGTGCGGCGCACTCTGAGCAGCGGTGTGGTGCAGGCCTTTCTCGTCCTGATCGGCCTGGTGTGGCTCACTCCGCTGGCGGGGCTGTTCCTGTCCTCGCTGCGGTCCACGCAGGACTCGGCGAGCAGTGGCTGGTGGACGGTGTTCACCAGTCCGGGTCAGCTGTCCTTCGACAACTACTCGGCGTTGCTGAAGAACGCCGGGATGACGCAGGCGTTCTGGAACACGGTGCTGATCTCGGTGCCGGCGACCGTGCTGGTCGTCGTCCTCGCGGCGCTGGCCGGATACGCCTTCGCCTGGCTGGACTTCCCCGGGCGGGAGGCCGTCTTCCTGGTCGTGGTGGCCCTGTTGGTGGTGCCGGTGCAGATCGGACTGCTGCCGGTGGCCAAACTCTTCGGAGAGCTGGGGCTGTTCGGGACGATTCCGGGGGTCGTGCTCTTCCATGTGGCCTACGGCCTGCCGTTCGCCGTGTTCCTCCTGCGCAACTACTTCGCCGAGATGCCGAAGGAGATGCTGGAAGCGGCTCGCATGGACGGTGGCAGTGAGTGGCGGATCTTCACGCGGCTGGTCCTGCCCGTGGGCCGCCCGGCGATCGCCTCGCTGGCCATCTTCCAGTTCCTGTGGGTGTGGAACGACATGCTGGTGGCGCTGCTGTTCGCGGACAGTTCCTCGCAGCCGTTGACTGTTCAACTCCAGTCGCAGATACGGCAGTTCGGGAGCAACATCGATGTGCTGGCGCCTGGGGCGTTTCTGTCGCTGGTGGTACCGGTCGTCGTGTTCTTCGCGTTCCAGCGGCACTTTGTGCAGGGGGTCATGGCGGGGTCGGTGAAGTGAGGGCTCTTCGCCCCCGCCGCCCCTACCCGTCCCGTTCCCGGGGGGCTCCGCCCCCGGACCCCTGCTCCTCAAACGCCGGAGGGGCTGAAATCAGCCCGTCCGGCGTTTGAGGACGAGGCCCCTTCAGGGCCGAAGCCCCCAGGGTTCTTACGGCGAAGCCGGCGGATACAGCGACCTCGGCAGCTGTGAAGCGGCAGCCGCGTCGAGTAGCCACAGTGTGCGGGAGCGGCCGCGTGCGCCTGCCGCCGGGGCCTGGACCTCGCCCGCCCCGGAGAGCGCGATCGCCGCGGCCTGCGCCTTGTCCTCGCCGGCCGCCAGCAGCCAGACCTCACGTGCCGCACGGATCGCCGGAAGGGTCAGGGTCACACGCGTCGGTGGCGGCTTGGGGGCGCCGTGCACCGCCACCACCGTCCGCTCCGTCTCCCGGACGGCGGGAAGCTCCGGGAACAGGGACGCCACGTGCGTGTCCGGACCGACGCCCAGCATCAGGACGTCGAACGTGGGCACGGCACCGTGGTTCTCGGGGCCGGCCGCACGGGCCAGCTCCTGGGCGTACCCCTCCGCCGCCGCCTCGACGTCCGGGCCGTACGGGCCGTCCGACGCCGGCATGGCGTGCACGCGCTTCGGGTCCAGCGCGACGGCGTCGAGCAGGGCCTCACGGGCCTGCGTGACATTGCGCTCGGGGTCGCCCTCGGGCAGGAAGCGCTCGTCCCCCCACCACAGGTCCAGCCGGACCCAGTCGACCGCGTCCCGTGCCGGGGCGGTGGCCAGGGCGGCCAGCAGGCCGTTGCCGTTGCGGCCGCCCGTGAGGACCACGGACGCGTAGCCCCGGGAGGCCTGCGCGTCCACGATCTTCGTGATGAGGCGGGCCGCGGCGGCCTGCGCCATCAGTTCCTTGTCGCGGTGCACGACCAGCTGCGGAGTGCTCACTTCGCCGCCGCCTTCTTCGCCACGTCGGTCACCGCTGCCTCCTCCGCCGCTTCCTTCGCGGGAGCTTTCGCAGCGTCCTCGACAGGGGTTTCGACAGGGGCTCCCGCTCGGCCCGGTTCTCCTTTGGCCGGATCCTCGGCCACGGGTTGCGCCGACGATGCGGACGCCGATGGCGAGGGCGCCGACGGGTTCAGCCGTTCCACCCCGAACCGCAGCGCCGACGCATAGGTGTCGTCCGGATCCAGCCGCCGCAGCTCCTCCGCGATCAGCTCGGCCGTCTCACGTCGCTTCAGCGCCACCGCACGGTCCGGCTGGCCCTGGATGGAGAGGGTGGCGAGCGAACCGTCCGCGCGGTCCAGGACGACCTGGCCCGTGTCGGTGGCCATACGGACCGCCGTCAGACCCGGGCCGTTCGACAGCGACCGCTTCACCGGCACGTCCAGCCGGTCCGCCAGCCACATCGCGAGCAGCTCGCAGCTCGGGTTGAACTCCTCGCCCTCCACCTCGACGGCCTCCACCTTGCAGGTGACCTGGTCGAGGGCGGCGGCCAGCATCGAGCGCCAGGGCGTGATGCGGGTCCAGGAGAGGTCGGTGTCGCCGGGGGTGTAGGTGTCGGCGCGGGCCGTCAGCTCCCGTACCGGCTGTTCCGAGGCGTACGTGTCCGTGACGCGGCGCTGGGCGAGGGCGCCCAGGGGGTCGTTCGCCGGGTCGAGGGGCGCGTTCACCGGCCACCAGACGACGACGGGTGCGTCCGGCAGCAGCAAGGGGAGCACCACCGACTGCGCGTGGTGCACCACTTCGCCGTACAGACGCAGGACGACCGTCTCGCCCGACCCTGCGTCCGCGCCCACCCGGACCTCGGCGTCCAGGCGGGACTGCGTACGGTCGCGGGGCGTGCGTGAGACGCGCTTGATGACCACCAGGGTGCGCGAAGGGTGCTCGTGCGAGGCGTCGTTCGCCGCCCTCAGGGCGTCGTACGCGTTCTCCTCGTCCGTGACGATGACCAGCGTGAGCACCATGCCCACGGCAGGCGTGCCGATGGCCCGCCTGCCCTGCACCAGCGCCTTGTTTATCTTGCTGGCCGTGGTGTCCGTGAGGTCTATCTTCATGGCCGGCGCCAGCTCCGTCCGTCTCGCTCGAGCATTTCGTCAGCCTCGACGGGCCCCCAGGTGCCGGACTGGTACTGGGCGGGCTTGCCGTTCTGGTCCCAGTACTCCTCGATCGGGTCGAGGATCTTCCAGGACAGCTCGACCTCCTCGGTGCGCGGGAAGAGGTTCGAGTCGCCCAGCAGCACGTCCAGGATCAGACGCTCGTACGCCTCCGGGGAGGACTCGGTGAAGGACTCGCCGTAGGCGAAGTCCATCGAAACGTCCCGGATCTCCATGGAGGTGCCCGGCACCTTCGAGCCGAAGCGGACCGTGACGCCCTCGTCCGGCTGGACGCGGATGACGATCGCGTTCTTGCCGAGCTCCTCCGTCGCCGTGTGGTCGAAGGGGGAGTGCGGGGCCCGCTGGAAGACGACCGCGATCTCGGTGACCCTGCGGCCCAGGCGCTTGCCGGTGCGCAGATAGAACGGGACGCCCGCCCAACGGCGGTTGTCCACCTCCACCTTGATCGCCGCGTACGTGTCGGTCTTCGACTGCGGGTCGATGCCGTCTTCCTGGAGGTAGCCGACCGCCTTCTCGCCGCCCTGCCAGCCCGCCGCGTACTGGCCGCGCACGGTGTCGCGGCCCAGGTCCTTCGGCAGCCGTACGGCCCCGAGCACCTTGGTCTTCTCGGCGGCCAGCGCGTCCGCGTCGAAGGAGGCGGGCTCCTCCATCGCGGTGAGCGCCATCAGCTGGAGGAGGTGGTTCTGGATGACGTCACGGGCGGCGCCGATGCCGTCGTAGTACCCGGCCCGGCCGCCGATGCCGATGTCCTCGGCCATCGTGATCTGCACGTGGTCCACGAAGGACCGGTTCCAGATCGGCTCGAACATCGTGTTGGCGAAGCGCAGCGCCAGGATGTTCTGGACGGTCTCCTTGCCCAGGTAGTGGTCGATGCGGAAGACCTGGTCCGGGGCGAAGACCTCGTGGACGACCTTGTTCAGCTCCTCGGCCGACTTCAGGTCGTGGCCGAAGGGCTTCTCGATGACCGCGCGGCGCCAGGAGCCGCCGGTCTGCTCGGCCAGGTGGTGCTTCTTCAGCTGCTGGATGACCACGGGGAAGGAGCGCGGCGGCACCGACAGGTAGAAGGCGAAGTTGCCGCCCGTGCCCTGTGCCTTGTCGAGTTCGTCGATCGTGGCGCGCAGCCGCTCGAAGGCGTCGTCGTCGTCGAAGGTGCCCTGCACGAAGCGCATCCCCTGGATGAGCTGCTGCCAGACCTCCTCACGGAACGGCGTACGGGCGTGTTCCTTGACGGCGTCGTGGACCTCGGCCGCGAAGTCCTCGTGCTTCCACTCGCGGCGCGCGAAGCCGACGAGGGAGAAGCCCGGCGGCAACAGACCCCGGTTGGCGAGGTCGTACACGGCGGGCATGAGCTTCTTTCGGGACAAATCGCCCGTGACGCCGAAGATGACCAGGCCCGACGGCCCCGCGATGCGCGGGAGCCGTCGGTCCGCGGGGTCACGAAGCGGATTCGCTCCGGAACCGGAGAAAGGAGCCAAGAGATCAGCCCTCCGAGGGGGCGAGGCGCTCCAGCTCCGCCTCGGTCGACTTGAGCAGGTCGTTCCAGGACGCCGCGAACTTCTCGACGCCCTCGTCCTCCAGGACCTGGACCACGTCGTCGTACGAGATCCCGAGCTTCTCAAGGGCGTCGAGGTCCGCGCGGGCCTGCTCGTACGTACCGGCGATCGCGTTGCCGGTGATCGAGCCGTGCTCCTCGGTGGCCCGCAGGGTGGCCTCCGGCATGGTGTTCACCGTGTTCGGCGCCACCAGGTCGTCGACGTACAGGGTCGGCTTGTACGCCGGGTCCTTCACGCCGGTGGAGGCCCACAGCGGACGCTGCTTGCGGGCGCCCGCGTTCTCCAGCTTGTTCCAGCGGTCGGAAGAGAAGACCTCCTCGTACGCCTGGTAGGCGAGACGTGCGTTGGCGACGGCGGCCTTGCCGCGCAGAGCCTTGGCCTCAGCGGTGCCCAGGTCGTCCAGCCGCTTGTCGATCTCGGTGTCCACACGGGACACGAAGAAGGACGCCACCGAACGGATCAGCGACAGGTCGAGGCCGCGCTCCTTGGCCTTCTCCAGGCCGGAGAGGTAGGCGTCCATGACCTCGCGGTAGCGCTCCAGCGAGAAGATCAGCGTGACGTTGACGCTGATACCCAGGCCGATGACCTCGGTGATCGCCGGCAGGCCGGCCCTGGTGGCAGGGATCTTGATGAGCGTGTTGGGCCGGTCGACCAGCCAGGCGAGCTGCTTGGCCTCGGCGACGGTCGCCCTGGTGTTGTGGGCCAGGCGCGGGTCGACCTCGATCGACACGCGGCCGTCCTGGCCGTCGGTGGCGTCGAACACCGGGCGCAGGATGTCGGCGGCGTCGCGGACGTCCGCCGTGGTGATCATGCGTACGGCCTCTTCGACGGTGACCTTGCGGACGGCGAGGTCGGTGAGCTGCTGCTCGTAACCGTCACCGGAGGAGATCGCCTTCTGGAAGATCGTCGGGTTGGTGGTGACGCCCACGACGTGCTGCTGGTCGATCAGCTCGGCGAGGTTGCCGGACGTGATCCGCTTGCGCGACAGGTCGTCCAGCCAGATCGCGACGCCTTCTTCGGAGAGGCGCTGGAGTGCGTCTGTCATGGAATTACATCTCCTACGTGTCGTATGTGAGCGTCAGCGCTGGGCGGCGGCGATGGATTCCCGTGCCTTGGCAGCCACGTTCTCGGCAGTGAAGCCGAACTCGCGGAAGAGCACCTTGCCGTCGGCCGAAGCACCGAAGTGCTCCAGGGAAACGATGCGACCGGCGTCCCCCACGTACCTGTGCCACGTGAGACCGATACCGGCCTCCACCGCGACGCGCGCCTTCACGTTCGGCGGCAGGACGCTGTCCCGGTACCCCTGGTCCTGCTCCTCGAACCACTCCACGCACGGCATGGACACGACCCGTGTCGGCACCCCGTCGGCCTGGAGCTGCTCGCGCGCCTCGACGGCGACGTGCACCTCGGAACCGGTGGCGATCAGGACGACCTGCGCCTCACCGCCTTCGGCCTCGAACAGGACGTAGCCGCCCTTGACCGCGTCGTCGTTGGGCTCGTACGTCGGCACGCCCTGACGGGTCAGCGCCAGGCCGTGCGGGGCGCCCTTGCCGTAGACCTTGGTGTAGCGCCTGAGGATCTCGCGCCAGGCGATCGCGGTCTCGTTGGCGTCGGCCGGGCGGACCACGTTCAGGCCCGGGATGGCGCGCAGCGAGGCCAGGTGCTCGACGGGCTGGTGGGTGGGGCCGTCCTCGCCCAGACCGATGGAGTCGTGCGTCCACACGTACGTCACCGGCAGGTGCATCAGCGCCGACAGGCGCACGGCGTTGCGCATGTAGTCGGAGAAGACCAGGAACGTACCGCCGTAGACACGGGTGTTGCCGTGCAGGGTGATGCCGTTCATCTCCGCGGCCATGGAGTGCTCGCGGATGCCGAAGTGGATCGTGCGGCCGTACGGGTCCGCCTCCGGCAGGGGGTTGTCCGCCGGCAGGAACGAGGAGTTCTTGTCGATGGTCGTGTTGTTGGAGCCGGCCAGGTCGGCCGAACCGCCCCACAGCTCGGGGATGACCGCGCCCAGCGCCTGCAGCACCTTGCCGGACGCGGCGCGGGTCGCGATGCCCTTGCCGGGCTCGAAGACCGGGACCTTCTCCTCCCAGCCGGTGGGCAGCTCGCCCGCGTGGATGCGGTCGAAGTCGACCGCGCGCTCCGGGTTGTTCTGGCGCCACAGCTGGAACGACTTGTCCCACTCCGCCTGCGCCTCGCGGCCGCGCTCCAGCGCCTGCCGGGTGTGCTTGAGGACCTCGCCCGCGACGTCGAAGCTCTTGTCAGGGTCGAAGCCGAGGACACGCTTGGTGGCCGCGACCTCGTCGTCGCCGAGCGCCGAGCCGTGCGCGGCCTCGGTGTTCTGCGCGTTCGGGGCGGGCCAGGCGATGATCGAGCGCATCGCGATGAAGGACGGCCTGTCGGTGACCTTCTTCGCGGCCTCGATCGCGTTGTAGACGGCGTGCGGGTCGATGTCGCCGTCCGGCTTCGGGGCGATGCGCTGGACATGCCAGCCGTAGGCCTCGTAGCGCTTGACGGTGTCCTCGGAGACGGCCGTCTCCGTGTCGCCCTCGATGGAGATGTGGTTGTCGTCCCACAGCAGCACCAGGTTGCCCAGCTGCTGGTGGCCCGCCAGCGAGGACGCCTCCGCGGAGATGCCCTCCTGCAGGCAACCGTCACCGGCGATCGCGTAGATGAAGTGGTCGAAGGGGGACTCGCCCTGCGCCGCGTCCGGGTCGAACAGCCCGCGCTCGTAGCGGGCGGCCAGGGCCATGCCCACCGCGTTGGCGACACCCTGTCCCAGCGGTCCGGTCGTCGTCTCCACACCCTTGGTGTGGCCGTACTCCGGGTGGCCGGGGGTCTTCGAACCCCAGGTCCTGAAGGCCTTCAGATCGTCCAGCTCCAGGCCGAAGCCGGCCAGGTAGAGCTGCGTGTACAGGGTCAGTGACGAGTGGCCGGCGGACAGCACGAAGCGGTCGCGCCCGACCCAGTCCGGGTCGGCCGGGTCGTGGCGCATCACCTTCTGGAAGAGGGTGTACGCGGCAGGCGCCAGGCTCATGGCCGTACCCGGATGGCCGTTACCGACCTTCTGTACGGCGTCGGCGGCCAGGACGCGGGCGGTGTCCACGGCCCGCTGGTCCAACTCGGTCCACTCGAGGTCTGTGGTGGTCGGCTTGGTGCTCACCCTGAGTCAGGGCTCCTCTCCACATGTCACGCATGTCGAATGCCGGCGCACTGGACGCCCACCGGCCGTTGTCGAGCCTACCCCCGTAAGTACGTGCATCTTTTCGAGTCATTCCAGACTGCCGGGAGTCGCCGAGATCTGCCTCCCGACCGGGCTGGACAGCCATTTGGCAACTGAATACGCAGGCGCTCGTCCGAGTGCTCAACCGAGTGGCGGCGGGCTCTTGTGGCGGCCCCTTTCAACACGACCCGACCCCCGCGAAGGCCGGGGTATGGGCAACGTCTAAAGTGGCGTGGTACGCGCGAGCCTTTACCGGGACTTCACACGGGTCGGGCTTGCTGGGATGTCTCTGTAGGGGTGTGCGTGACGGCCGTCGAATCCCGTCCAGCGGGGGTACTCGGTGCCAGCGAGAGCCCGCGTCACCGGCCGTTCGGGGCCCGTGTCAAGGCGTTCGTGGCGCTGACCAAGCCGCGGATCATCGAGCTCCTGCTCATCACCACCGTTCCGGTGATGTTCCTCGCCCAGCAGGGTGTGCCGGACCTGACGCTGGTGCTGCTCACCTGCCTCGGCGGCTACCTCTCGGCGGGCGGCGCCAACGCGCTGAACATGTACATCGACCGCGACATCGACGCGCTGATGGACCGCACCTCGCAGCGCCCCCTGGTCACCGGCATGGTCAGCCCGCGCGAGTGCCTCGCCTTCGGCATCACCCTCGCAGTGGTCTCCACGCTCCTGTTCGGCCTCACCGTCAACTGGCTGTCGGCGTGGCTGTCACTCGGCGCGCTGCTCTTCTACGTCGTCGTCTACACGATGATCCTCAAGCGGCGAACCTCGCAGAACATCGTGTGGGGCGGCATCGCCGGCTGCCTTCCGGTGCTCATCGGCTGGTCGGCCGTCACGAACTCCGTGTCGTGGGCGCCGGTCATCCTCTTCCTCGTCATGTTCTTCTGGACGCCGCCGCACTACTGGCCGCTGTCGATGAAGGTCAAGGACGACTACGCGCGCGTGGGCGTGCCGATGCTGCCGGTCGTCGCCTCCAACAAGGTCGTCGCCAAGCAGATCGTGATCTACAGCTGGGTGATGGTGGCCGTCTCGCTCCTGCTCACCCCCCTCGGCTACACGGGCTGGTTCTACACGCTCGTGGCGCTGCTGGCCGGCGGCTTCTGGCTGTGGGAGGCCCACGGGCTGCAGAACAGGGCCAAGGCGGAGGTGACGGGCGGGAAGCTCAAGGAGATGCGGCTGTTCCACTGGTCCATCACCTACGTGTCGATCCTGTTCGTGGCGGTCGCGGTGGACCCCTTCCTCCGTTAGCTCGTCCCTGTACCAGCTCGTCCCTGTACGCCGTTGCGGGCGGGGTGCGTGGTCAAGGCCACGCACCCCGCCCGTCGCCGTTCGATCTACCCGTCGGTAGCATCCTGGCCATGGCAGAGACTCAGCAGGTTGACCCGAAGGCCGAGCGCAAGGTGGCGCGCCTCGCCAAGCAGATCAACGCCTTCTCCAAGGCGCACGGTGGGGCCGAGGGCCAGGTGGCCCACATCGGTGAGCGCGGCGCGCGCATCGTCCTCGTCGGTGAGGACGGCGGCTGGGGCGATCTGGTGGCGCCCTCGTACGAGCTGGCCGAGAAGGCGGTGGAGAAGTCCGGCATCACCGTCCACGAGGACTTCGACGGCGAGTTCGCGGCCAAGGTGAAGACGGGCCCGTACGAGTGGACGCGCATGGCGGGGATCCAGGTGGGCGGCCCGTCCAACACCTGACGGCCGCCGGCTTTTCGCACGGGGTGCGCGAGAGCAACACCTAGGACCCGGTTCACCCGTTAGGACCTGTAAGGCACCGCACGGTCCAGGTTCACGGGGAGTCCGGATGATCGAAACGCCGTCCCTCGTGGACCAGTACTGCCACGGCGTACTGAGGACGGAGCTGGGCCTCGGCACCTTCGAGGCCCAGCTGGCGCGCACCGAGGGACCGCCCGCGCCCGGCACCACCCTCTTCGACACACAGACCGGTTTCGCCGTACGCCGCTGGTGCCCCCCGCTGCTCGGCCTGGAACCGCACTGTCCCCCCGCCCGCTATCTCGCCCGGCGTCGTGAACTGGGCGTACCGGAGACGGGCCGCAGACTCCTGCGCGGCAGCGGCATCACGACGTATCTGGTCGACACGGGGCTGCCCGGCGACCTCACCGGACCCACCGAGCTGGCGTCCGCCGGGGACGCCGAGGCCCGCGAGATCGTCCGCCTGGAGTTACTGGCCGAGCAGGTCGCGGACACCTCCGGCACCGTCGAGTCCTTCCTCGCCAACCTCGCCGAGTCGGTGCACGGCGCCGCCGGAAGCGCGGTGGCCTTCACCTCCGTCGCGGGCGTACGGCACGGGCTGGCGCTCGCGCCCGAGCCGCCCGGGCCCGGGGAGGTGCGGGGTGCCGCCGGGCGGTGGCTGGCCGGCCGCAGAGTGGGCGGCGAGCTGACCGACCCGGTTCTGCTGCGGCACCTGCTGTGGATCGCCGTCGCCTCCGGGCTGCCGCTCCAGCTCCACGCGGGACTCGGCGAACCGGGCCAGCGCATCGACCGCACGGACCCGGTGCTGCTCACCGACTTCGTCCGCGCCACGGCCGGACTGGGCACGGACCTGGTCCTGCTGCACGGCTACCCCTACCACCGCCATGCCGCCCATCTCGCCGGTGTCTTCCCGCACGTGTACGCCGACTCGGGGGCCGCCCTGGTCCGCACCGGCGCCCGCGCGGCCACCGTCCTCGCCGAGATCCTGGAGCTGGCCCCCTTCGGGAAGATCCTCTTCTCCAGCGGGGCTCATGGGCTGCCCGAGCTGCACGTCGTGGGAGCGCGGTTGTTCCGGGAGGCCCTGGGGCGGGTGCTGGGCGGCTGGGTCGCGGAGGGGGCGTGGTCGCTGGCGGACGCGCAGCGGGTGGCCGGGATGGTGGCGGCCGGGAACGCGCGCAGGGTGTACGGACTGGAGTGAGCGCCTACGCGCGCGTGGTCAGGGTCCGGAGTGAGCGCCTACGCGCGCGTGCCCACCGTCACCTCGGCCGAAGGCCCCGGCAGGTCCGCCGCCGGCTCGGGCCGCTCCCGCATCGCCAGCAGGACCCGCAGCACCCCGATCCACACCAGGGCCGAGCCGAGCATGTGCAGGCCGACCAGGGCCTCGGGGAGGTTGGTGAAGTACTGGACGTAGCCGATGACGCCCTGGGACAGCAGGATCAGGAAGAGTTCGCGGGTGCGGTGCAGGGGGCTCTTGGGGGCGTCGACCGCCTTGAGGATGAACCACAGGGCGAAGGTCAGCGTGACCACGATCCAGGCCAGTACGGCGTGCAGCTTGCTGACGGTCTCCCAGTCCAGCGGCATCCGCTCGACCTCGCGTGAGTCGCCCGCGTGCGGACCGGCGCCGGTCACCACGGTGCCCACCGCGATCAGCAGCACGGAGGCGGCGACCAGGAACCACACCAGTTGCTGCACGGGCCTGCCGACCAGCGGGCGGGGCGCCCCGTCGCCCTCGCGGGTGCGCTGCCACATCACGGTGGCGACCGCGATCAGCGCCGAGGCGAGCAGGAAGTGGGCCGCGACGGTGTACGGGTTGAGGCCGACCAGGACCACGATGCCCCCGAGCACCGCGTTGCTCATGACCAGCCAGAACTGCACCCAGCCGAGCCGGGTCAGGCTTCGCCGGTACGGCTTCTCCGAGCGCGCCGCGATGATCGCCCAGCCGATGGCGGCGCACAGCACGTACGTCAGCATGCGGTTGCCGAACTCGATGGCGCTGTGGAAGTTCATCGCACCGGTGGGAGCGAGCGAGTTGGCGGTGCACTTGGGCCAGGTCGGGCAGCCGAGCCCGGAAGCGGTCAGTCGCACCGCACCGCCGGTGACCACGATGACCACCGACATGACGAGCGCGGAAAGAGCCGCCCGCCGGACCGTCCCGGGTTTCGGGGTCCAGCGTGCGGCGATGAAGGAGAGCGGGTTGCGCAGGGCCGCCACCGCGTCGGCGTGGGTCACGTTTGGCACGCGCACCATCGTAGGCGTCCACTTGTGCACGCTTTCACGAGGGTCCGCCACGCCCCTACTCCCAGCGGAAGAACCTCCCGGCGGCCGCGAGCCCCACGACGGCCCACACGGCCAGAATCCCCAGGTCGCCCCAGGGCGTGCCGGCCCCGTGCTGCAGCACGTCCCGCAGACCGTCGGAGAGGGCGGAGACCGGCAGGAGTCCCAGGACGTCCTGAGCGCCCTGCGGGAACTTGTCCATCGGCACGATCACGCCGCCGCCCACGAGCAGCAGCAGGAAGACCAGGTTCGCGGCAGCCAGGGTCGCCTCCGCCTTCAGCGTGCCGGCCATCAGCAGGCCCAGGCCCGAGAAGGCCGCCGTGCCCAGGATCAGCAGGAGCAGCACGGCCGCCGGGTTGCCCTCGGGCGACCAGCCCAGGGCGAAGGCGATCACCGTCAGGAGGATCACCTGGAGGACCTCCGTGACCAGGACCGACGCCGTCTTCGCGGTCATCAGGCCCCAGCGGGGGAGCGGCGAGGAGGCGAGGCGCTTCAGCACGCCGTAGCGCCGCTCGAAGCCCGTCGCGATCGCCTGGCCCGTGAAGGCCGTGGACATGACGGCGAGGGCCAGGATGCCGGGCGCGAGGAAGTCCACCGCCTTGCCCGCGCCGGTGTCGACGATGTCCACCGAGCTGAACAGCACCAGCAGCAGCGTCGGGATCACGACCGTCAGCAGCAGCTGCTCGCCGTTGCGCAGCAGCATCTTCGTCTCAAGCGCTGCCTGGGCCGCGATCATGCGGGGGAGGGGGGACGCACCCGGCTTGGGCGCGTACGTACCGGTTGCCGTCGTCACGAACGCAACTCCTTGCCCGTAAGCTCCAAGAACACGTCCTCAAGGGTGTGCCGTTCGACCGAGATCCGGTCCGGCATCACCCCGTGCTGCGCGCACCAGGACGCCACCGTCGCCAGCAACTGCGGGTCGACCTTGCCGACGACCCGGTACGAGCCCGGCGTGAGCTCCGCCGCCGAGCAGTCCGCGGGCAGCGCCTTCAGCAGGGAGCCCACGTCCAGGCCGGGACGGCCCGTGAAGCGCAGTGTGTTCTCGGCGCCGCCGCGGCACAGCTCGTCCGGGGAGCCCTGGGCGATGACCCGGCCGGCGTCGATGATCGCGACGTCGTCCGCGAGCTGCTCGGCCTCGTCCATGTAGTGCGTGGTGAGGATGACCGAGACGCCGTCGGTGCGCAGGTCGCGGACGAGGTCCCAGGTCGCGTGCCGGGCCTGCGGGTCGAGGCCGGCGGTCGGCTCGTCGAGGAACACCAGCTCCGGACGCCCCACGACGGCCATCGCGAGCGCGAGGCGCTGCTGCTGGCCGCCGGAGAGACGGCGGTAGGTCGTACGGCCGCACGAGCCGAGGCCGAGTCGCTCGATGAGCGCGTCCACGTCCAGCGGGTTCGCGTGCAGTTTCGCCACATGCCGCAGCATCTCGTCGGCCCGCGCGCCCGAGTAGACACCGCCGGACTGCAGCATCACGCCGATGCGCGGATGCAGTTGACGGGCCTGTCGCACCGGGTCGAGACCCAGGACCCGCACCGTGCCGGAATCCGGCCTGCGGTACCCCTCACAGGTCTCGACGGTGGTGGTCTTGCCCGCGCCGTTCGGGCCGAGTACGGCGGTCACGCCCGCCTTGGCCACCAGGTCGAGGCCGTCCACAGCGGTTTTTGTGCCGTACCGCTTCACCAGGGCCTGAACCTGGACCACGGGCTCACTTCGCATGGGTCCAGAGTCTAGGTACGCCGTCGTCGGCCCGGACCGGGGGGTGCAGGATCTCCACTCGCCGGAGCACTCCCGGTCGCCGTGGGGATCTCGTCCTCCCGCGACCGGTGCAGCGCCAGCCACCGCTCCGCGTACGCCACCGAGTCCGCCACGGGAAACAGCCGGGCGTCGGCGGCGCCCACCCTTTTGCGCACGACGGCACGGTCCCGCTCGAAGTCATGGCCCAGCTCGGCGAAGTTCTCCGAGGTGATCGACACCTCGGTCACCGTCTCCCAGCCGCCGCCCGGAGCCGGCCGCCCGACCCGGACGAGCGGCGACGGTATCCGGTACTCGGCGAGATGGAAGCTCGTGCACGCCGCGTAGCCGACGCCGAGCAGCAGGACCCGGGCGCCCAGTCGCTCCAGCCGCGCCAGCGGGCTCCGCTCCCCGAGCCGGCAGTCGGGCGCGTGGCCGTCGACGATCTCCGCCGCGCGCGGGCCGAGTGCCGCGAAGGACGTCTGCGGGTGCGCGCTGCGCCGGGCGCCCGGCCAGCCGCGCACGGTCTCCGGGATCACGCCCACCCCGCGCGAGGGCGTGACCAGGGGGTCGTAGGCGGGCATCGTGGCCCGGATCCGGTCCCACCACTCCTCGGGCACCGGCGGGTTGCCCCACAGGGCCGGGTCCGAAAGGTCGCCGGTCTGGGTGGGGACGACCAGGGTGCCCGTTTGGCCGAGCGCGTCGAGCAGTCCCTGGACGACCGCGACGGCGCCCCCGCAGACCCAGCCGAGGCTGCTGAGGGAGGAGTGCACCAGAAGAATCTCGCCGGTCTCCACACCCAGCAGGCGCACCTGTGCGGCGACCGTGTCGCGGGTGACAAGAGGGCCGGTCGGAGGGGGTGTCGACATGGTTGAGGAGTGTCCCGGAAGGCGCCCGGCGATGCCACCGAATTGGCCGCCCCCTGATCGATCAAAGATCGTTTCCGCAGGTCAGGTTAGGTGTGCCTAAGTGACGCAGGGCACCGTCCAGTGACCGGGACGCGGGTTGCCCGGTCCTGAGGAATTACGCAACAATGGCGTTGTGAAAAACGTCGGCGAGGCTCTGGAGACCCCCATGGGGGCGCACCAGGAAGAGCACGTGAGCGGGGAGCGCTCCACGCGCAACCGGGTCGCGCGATCGATCCTGGACCACGGGCCGTCGACCGTCACCGAGCTGGCCGGGCGGCTGGGGCTCACCCCCGCGGCCGTAAGGCGTCATCTGGACGCGCTGGTCGCCGACGACGTAGTTCAGGCGCGTGAGCAGCGGGTGTACGGCGCGCGCACGCGCGGACGTCCCGCCAAGGTGTTCGCGCTGACCGACTGCGGCCGCGACGCCTTCGACCAGTCCTACGACAAGCTCGCCGCGGACGCCCTGCGCTGGATCCAGGAGCGGTTCGGCGGGGACGAGGCCGTCGTCGCCTTCGCGCGCGCGAGGATCGCCGAGCAGGCCGCCGCCTACCGCCGGGCGATCGAGGCCGCCGCCCCCGAACAGCGAACCGAAGCCCTGGCCAAGGCCCTGAGCGTGGACGGGTACGCTGCTACGGCTCGTAGCGCCCCCCTCCCGCAAAAAGGTGAGCAGCTCTGCCAGCACCACTGCCCGGTGGCCCACGTGGCGGAGAAGTTCCCGCAGCTGTGCGAGGCGGAGACCGAGATCTTCTCCCAGCTGCTGGGTACTCACGTCCAGCGGCTGGCGACCATCGCGCACGGCGACGGCGTCTGCACGACGTTCATCCCCAAGATTTCCCAGACCACTGACAACGCATCCGCAAGTACCGCCGGGAGGAACCCAGCATGACGCTCCCCATCGAGGAGACCGCCCACCCCGAGCTTGAGGGCCTGGGCAACTACGAATACGGCTGGGCCGACTCCGACGTGGCTGGTGCCTCTGCGAAGCGCGGCATCAACGAGGACGTCGTCCGGGACATCTCCGCGAAGAAGAACGAGCCGGAGTGGATGACCAAGCTCCGTCTCAAGGGCCTGCGCCTGTTCGACAAGAAGCCCATGCCCAACTGGGGCTCGGACCTGTCGGGCATCGACTTCGACAACATCAAGTACTTCGTGCGCTCCACGGAGAAGCAGGCGGAGTCCTGGGAGGACCTGCCCGAGGACATCAAGAACACGTACGACAAGCTCGGCATCCCCGAGGCGGAGAAGCAGCGCCTCGTCGCCGGTGTCGCCGCCCAGTACGAGTCCGAGGTCGTCTACCACCAGATCCGCGAGGACCTGGAGGAGCAGGGCGTCATCTTCCTGGACACCGACACCGCCCTGAAGGAGCACCCGGAGCTCTTCAAGGAGTACTTCGGCACAGTCATCCCGGTCGGCGACAACAAGTTCGCGTCGCTGAACACCGCGGTGTGGTCCGGCGGCTCCTTCATCTACGTGCCGAAGGGCGTGCACGTGGAGATCCCGCTCCAGGCCTACTTCCGTATCAACACGGAGAACATGGGCCAGTTCGAGCGGACGCTGATCATCGTCGACGAGGACGCCTACGTCCACTACGTCGAGGGTTGTACGGCCCCGATCTACAAGTCGGACTCCCTGCACTCCGCGGTCGTCGAGATCATCGTGAAGAAGGGCGCCCGCTGCCGCTACACGACCATCCAGAACTGGTCGAACAACGTCTACAACCTGGTCACCAAGCGCGCCGTGGCGTACGAGGGCGCGACCATGGAGTGGATCGACGGCAACATCGGCTCCAAGGTCACGATGAAGTACCCGGCCGTGTACCTGATGGGCGAGCACGCCAAGGGCGAGACCCTCTCCATCGCCTTCGCGGGCGAGGGGCAGCACCAGGACGCCGGCTCCAAGATGGTCCACATGGCGCCGAACACCTCCTCCAACATCGTCTCCAAGTCCGTGGCGCGCGGTGGTGGTCGTACCTCCTACCGTGGCCTCGTCGAGATCGGCGAGGGCGCCCACGGCTCCAAGTCGAACGTGCTGTGCGACGCGCTGCTCGTCGACACCATCTCCCGCTCCGACACGTACCCCTACGTGGACGTCCGTGAGGACGACGTGTCCATGGGCCACGAGGCCACCGTCTCCAAGGTCTCCGAGGACCAGCTCTTCTACCTGATGAGCCGTGGTCTGAGCGAGTTCGAGGCGATGGCGATGATCGTGCGCGGCTTCGTCGAGCCCATCGCGAAGGAGCTGCCCATGGAGTACGCCCTTGAGCTCAACCGGCTGATCGAGCTGCAGATGGAAGGCGCGGTCGGTTAAGACCCGCCTCCCAGCAGTCACCAGATTTCTTGACGTAGGAAGAGAGCAGACCGACAGCCATGGCTGAGGCTCAGAACATCCCGGTGGGCAGCACGACCGCCGGCCAGATCGCGGTGGCCGCCGAGTCGACCGTCGCCACGCGCATGAGCGCGCCCCCCTCCTTCGACGTGGCGGACTTCCCGGTCCCGCACGGCCGCGAGGAGGAGTGGCGGTTCACCCCGCTGGAGCGCCTGCGCGGGCTGCACGACGGCACCGCCGTCGCGACCGGCGAGGCCGTGAAGGTCGCCGTCGACGCCCCCGAGGGCGTCATCGTCGAACTCGTGGACCGCGACGACCCGCGCCTCGGCAAGGCCGGCACCCCGGTGGACCGCATCGCCGCCCAGGCCTACTCGGCGTTCGAGAAGGCCGGCGTGATCACCGTCCCCAAGGAGACGGTGCTCACCGAGCCGATCCGCGTCGCCGTGCACGGCGAGGGCGGGGTCGCCTACGGCCACCAGGTCATCGAGCTGAAAGCCTTCGCCGAGGCCGTCGTCGTCATCGACCACACCGGTGACGCCGTGCTCGCCGCCAACGTCGACTACATCCTGGGCGACGGCGCCAAGCTGACCGTCGTCTCGGTCCAGGACTGGGACGACAAGGCCGTGCACGTGGCCCAGCACAACGCCCTCATCGGCCGGGACGCCACCTTCAAGTCGTTCGTGGTCACCTTCGGCGGCGACCTCGTACGCCTGCACCCGCGCGTCTCCTACGCCGGCACCGGCGGCGAGGCCGAGCTGTTCGGCCTGTACTTCACCGACGCCGGCCAGCACCAGGAGCACCGTCTCCTGGTCGACCACAACACCCCGCACTGCAAGTCGAACGTCGCCTACAAGGGCGCGCTCCAGGGCGAGGCCGCTCACGCGGTGTGGATCGGCGACGTCCTCATCGAGGCCAAGGCCGAGGGCACCGACACCTACGAGATGAACCGGAACCTCGTCCTGACGGACGGCGCCCGGGTCGACTCGGTGCCGAACCTGGAGATCGAGACCGGTGAGATCGTCGGCGCCGGCCACGCCTCCGCGACCGGTCGCTTCGACGACGAGCAGCTCTTCTACCTGATGGCGCGCGGCATCCCGGCCGACGAGGCCCGTCGTCTGGTGGTCCGCGGCTTCTTCGCCGAGCTGGTCCAGCAGATCGGCGTCGACGACATCGAAGAGCGCCTTCTCGTGAAGATCGACGAGGAGCTGGAGGCGACGGTCTGATGACTGCCCCTTCGACCTTCGTGCGCGCCTGCGGGCTGAGCGAGCTGGAGGAGAACACCCCGACGCGGGTGGAACTCGACGGCACGCCGGTCTCGGTCGTCAGGACCGAGGGGGAGGTGTTCGCGATCCACGACATCTGCTCGCACGCGAACGTCTCGCTCTCCGAGGGCGAGGTGGAGGACTGTCAGATCGAGTGCTGGCTGCACGGCTCCAGCTTCGACCTCCGCACCGGCAAGCCGTCCGGCCTTCCCGCGACGCGACCCGTCCCCGTATACCCCGTAAAGATCGAAGGAGACGACGTGTTCGTCTCCCTCACCCAGGAGTCCTGAGGAACCCATGGCAACGCTTGAAATCCACGACCTGCACGTCACCGTCGAGGCCGACAACGCCACGAAGGAGATCCTCAAGGGCGTCGACCTCACCGTGAAGCAGGGCGAGACGCACGCCATCATGGGCCCCAACGGCTCCGGCAAGTCGACGCTCGCCTACTCGCTCGCGGGTCACCCGAAGTACACGATCACCGGCGGCACCGTCACCCTCGACGGCGAGGACGTCCTGGAGATGTCCGTCGACGAGCGCGCCCGCGCCGGCCTGTTCCTCGCGATGCAGTACCCGGTCGAGATCCCCGGTGTCTCCGTCTCCAACTTCCTGCGCACCTCGGCCACGGCCGTGCGCGGCGAGGCCCCCAAGCTGCGCACCTGGGTGAAGGAGGTCAAGGAGACCATGGAGCGCCTCTCCATGGACCCCTCCTTCGCCGAACGCAACGTGAACGAGGGCTTCTCCGGCGGTGAGAAGAAGCGCCACGAGATCCTTCAGCTGGAGCTGCTCAAGCCGAAGATCGCGATCCTCGACGAGACCGACTCCGGCCTGGACGTCGACGCCCTGCGCGTCGTCTCCGAGGGCGTCAACCGCGTCCGCGAGACCGGCGAGGTCGGCACCCTGCTGATCACGCACTACACGCGCATCCTGCGCTACATCAAGCCCGACTTCGTCCACGTCTTCTCCGCGGGCCGGATCGTCGAGTCCGGCGGCGCCGAGCTCGCCGACAAGCTGGAGAACGAGGGCTACGAGGCTTATGCGAAGCTCGACGAAGTCGACACGAAGGGTGGCGTATCCGCGTGACACAGCTGCCGGGCCTCCTCGACACCGAGGCGATCCGCAAGGACTTCCCCATCCTGGACCGTCAGGTCCACGACGGTAAGAAGCTCGTGTACCTGGACAACGCGGCGACCTCGCAGAAGCCGCGCCAGGTGCTGGACGCCCTGAACGAGTACTACGAGCGCTACAACGCCAACGTCCACCGCGGTGTGCATGTGCTCGCCGAGGAGGCCACGGCGCTGTACGAGGGCGCGCGTGACAAGGTCGCGTCGTTCATCAACGCGCCGAGCCGCGACGAGGTGATCTTCACCAAGAACGCCTCCGAGTCGCTCAACCTCGTGGCGAACATGCTCGGTTGGGCCGACGAGCCCTACCGCGTGGACCACGAGACCGAGATCGTCATCACGGAGATGGAGCACCACTCCAACATCGTCCCGTGGCAGCTGCTCGCGCAGCGCACGGGCGCGAAGCTGAAGTGGTTCGGCCTGACCGACGACGGCCGCCTCGACCTCTCCAACATCGACGAGATCATCACGGAGAAGACGAAGATCGTCTCCTTCGTGCTGGTGTCGAACATCCTCGGCACGCTCAATCCGGTCGAGGCGATAGTCCGTCGCGCCCAGGAGGTCGGCGCGCTGGTCTGCATCGACGCCTCGCAGGCCGCCCCGCACATGCCGCTGGACGTCCAGGCCCTGCAGGCCGACTTCGTGGCCTTCACCGGCCACAAGATGTGCGGCCCCACGGGCATCGGCGTGCTCTGGGGACGGCAGGAGCTCCTGGAGGACCTGCCTCCGTTCCTCGGCGGCGGCGAGATGATCGAGACGGTGTCGATGCACTCGTCCACCTACGCTCCCGCCCCGCACAAGTTCGAGGCGGGCACCCCGCCGATCGCGCAGGCGGTCGGTCTGGGCGCGGCGATCGACTACCTGTCCTCGATCGGCATGGACAAGATCCTCGCCCATGAGCACGCGCTCACGGAGTACGCGGTCAAGCGCCTCGGGGACGTCCCCGACCTGCGGATCATCGGCCCGACCACCGCCGAGGACCGGGGCGCCGCGATCTCCTTCACGCTCGGCGACATCCACCCGCACGACGTGGGCCAGGTCCTCGACGAGCAGGGCATCGCGGTCCGGGTCGGCCACCACTGCGCGCGGCCGGTCTGCCTGCGCTACGGAATTCCTGCGACCACGCGAGCGTCGTTCTATCTGTACTCCACGCCGGCCGAGATCGACGCGTTGATCGACGGCTTGGAGCACGTACGGAACTTCTTCGGCTGAAGGGCGTGAGCTGAGAGATGCGAGGTTTGTCGGCGTGAAGCTGGACTCGATGTACCAGGAAGTCATCCTGGATCACTACAAGAACCCGCACGGGCGTGGTCTGAGGGATGGCGACGCCGAGGTGCACCACGTGAACCCGACGTGCGGCGACGAGATCACCCTGCGTGTGAAGTACGACGGCACGAGGATCGAGGACGTCTCGTACGAGGGTCAGGGCTGCTCGATCAGCCAGGCCAGCGCGTCCGTCCTCAACGAACTGCTGGTCGGGAAGGACCTGGCGGACGCCCAGAAGGTCCAGGAGACCTTCCTGGAGCTGATGCAGTCCAAGGGCAGGATCGAGCCGGACGACGCGATGGAGGAGGTGCTGGAGGACGCGGTCGCGTTCGCCGGTGTCTCCAAGTACCCGGCCCGGGTGAAGTGCGCCCTCCTCAGCTGGATGGCATGGAAGGACGCGACGGCCCAGGCGCTGGGCGCCGACGTCGACGCCGAAAGGAAGACGGCATGAGCGAGACCGTTGAGATGAAGCCGGCCTCGGAGGAAGAGGTCCGCGAGGCGCTGTACGACGTCGTCGACCCCGAGCTGGGCATCGACGTCGTCAACCTCGGCCTGATCTACGGCATCCACATCGACGACGCGAACATCGCGACCCTCGACATGACCCTGACCTCGGCGGCCTGCCCGCTGACGGACGTCATCGAGGACCAGGCCAAGTCCGCCACGGACGGCCTCGTCAACGAGCTGCGCATCAACTGGGTCTGGATGCCGCCGTGGGGCCCCGACAAGATCACGGACGACGGGCGGGAGCAGCTGCGGGCGCTGGGCTTCAACGTCTGAGGCACCCGGAAACATCTGCGGCACCTGTGAAACGGCCATACCTTCTCCGGTATGGCCGTTTTGCTGCATCACCTCGTCGTCGACGCGCACGACCTTCCCGGACTCGCCCGCTTCTGGTGCCGGGTCCTCGACTGGAAGGTGCTGTCAGAGAGGGAACGCGAAGTCGTCATCGGACCGGACGAGTTCGCGCCGACGGGCATCTGCTTCATGCCCGTCGAGGACCCGAAGCACATCAAGAACCGGCTGCACTTCGACCTCGCCCCGGACGATCAGGGGGCGGAGGTCGAGCGCATCCTCGCGCTCGGTGCACGCAGGGTCGACATCGGGCAGGGCGACGAGGCCGGCTGGGTGGTGCTGGCGGACCCCGAGGGCAACGAGTTCTGCGTACTGAGGCCGAAGACCTCGCTGATCGCCTTCCGTGACGCGTAGGGCGCTCCGGCTCAAGCCAGTGGGCCTACCAACCGGAACGCCGAGTCCGCCCGGTACAGATCGCTCTGCTGGTACGGGTCCAGTTCGAGCTGGAAGTTCTGGTGGCGCAGGAAGCGGCCCGGGTAGTTCACCGACTCCAGCATGACCGCGCCCGAGTACGACGAGGTCTGCGGGCAGAAGGTCGCGTCCTGTTCGAACAGGGAGGATCCGTCGCTGCGTTCGGAGCGCAGGACGAAGTTGCGGTGGCGGAGGTAGGTGCCGTCCGACGTCGCGAAGGAGTAACAGGACGCGTCCCACAGGCCCTTGACGAGCTTGAACGTGGCGTCGCGGCGGGCCGGGGCGGAGGTGATCGGGTCGAGCTTCACGAAGTCGCCGCTCATGTGCCAGTAGCGGTCGGGGTAGTTCACCGAGCGGACGGACCTGTAGGTGGCCGACGGCTTGGAGTGACCGGGTGAACTCGCGTGGGATGTGGGCGACTTGGACGGCTTGGAGCCGCCGTTCGCGGACTCGTGCGGGCTGGCTGCGGGGGACGCCTTGGTCCGGGTGGACGACAGGTCGCTCTCGCCGGCGGGCGTCGTGGCGTCGTCGGTGGACGGCGTGGCGTAGGAGATCAGACCGGGGACCGTTGCGGAGCCCGAGGGGGACGGGGAGGCCCGTACCGGATCATCGGTCTCGTTGTCCATCACGGTGATCGCCGTCACGCACGCGACGATCGTGGCCAGGGCCAGCACGCCGGCCAGCCAGAGTCTTCGGGTTCCGGGGGTCCGGGACGTGTCGGGGGCCCAGCCGTTCTCCCAGGGTTTGTTCTGGGACGGCTCGGGGGTGGTGTCTGGCATGCGCTGTTCCTCCAGCGGCGCCCGAGGCGGCGGCCGGGGATGTGAGTGTGGGGTGTGTGAGCGGTGAAACCCTAGTGGAGCGTGGCGGACACGGGGAGTGGTTTCAGCGAGCGATTTCTATGAGGATTGGACTTCCTCAAGTGGAACCCCACCCTTCACATCTGCCCCTCAACACCGTCCGAGCCCCGCCTCGTTGACCGACGACGGCCCGGCGCGCCGAGGGCGACCGGGTAGGGCTCGACGCGTGGACCGCGGGGTGAGAGAGGCGGCGCTTCCGTGAGCTGGGCGGGCCGCGGCGGCGGCGCGGCGTGAACGGCCTCGGCTGCGCCTTCGCCCTTTTCGTTCGCACCCGCACCGCCCGTGCGACTTTCGTCGTCGGGGCGCGGGTGGCCCCTGTGGGGGGTTCTCGACGTCGGCGGCTGGGGCTGGGGCTGCGGCTGTGACTGGCGCTGCATCACATCCGGTCGTGCAGGGCGGTGTCGGGTCGTATGACTGCTCGGCGGCAGCCGCGGAATCGCTGGCGCGGCGGCCCTGTCGGGCGGGATCGGTGGTCGCCGGGCTGCCGTGTGAGCGCTGTTATGTACACTCGTACGCATGGCATTCCTCATGCTCCTCGCGGCCATTGCCGCCGAGGTGGGCGGCACCACCGCCATGAAGTTCAGCGACGGCTTCAGTCGGCTGTGGCCGTCGGTGCTGACGCTCGCCGGTTACGGCGTCTCCTTCGCGCTGCTCGCGCAGACGCTGAAGACCATGTCGGTCGGCACGGCGTACGCGGTCTGGGCCGGCCTCGGCACCGCCGCCATCGTGGCGATCGGGATGCTGTTCCTAGGGGAGCAGATGACCGTTCAGAAGGCCGCGGGGATCGCGCTGATCATCGTTGGGGTCGTGGTGCTCAACCTGGGTGGCGCGCACTGATGCCCCGCCGTTACGACCCCGACCGCCGCCAGCGGATCATCGACGCGGCGATCCGGGTCGTGGGGGAGAAGGGCCTGGCCGGCCTGAGTCACCGCTCGGTCGCCGCCGAGGCGGACGTACCGCTCGGCTCGACGACGTACCACTTCAAGACCCTCGACGAACTGATGGTCGCCGCGCTGCGGCAGGCGAACGAGGGCTTCGCCAAGGTCGTCGCCGCGTGCGGCGCCCTGGAGGACACCGAGGGCGATCTGGCCACGGACCTCGCGCGGATCCTCGGCGAGTGGCTGTCCGGGGACCGCGCGGGCGTCGAGCTGGAGTACGAGCTGTATCTCGCCGCCCTGCGCCGCCCCGCCCTGCGCCCCGTCGCCGCCGAGTGGGCCGACGACCTGGCCTCCCGGCTCGCCCGGCGCACCGACCCGGTCACCGTGCGGGCGCTGGTCGCGCTGATGGACGGCATCTGTCTGCAGGTGCTGCTGACGGGGGCGCCGTACGACGAGGGCTTCGCGCGCGAGATGCTGGCGCGGGTCATGTCGGGCGCCGCCGGTTGCCCGGCGACGCCGTGAACGCCGCGACCGTCGAGGCGGCCCCCGCCCGGCGCGGTGGCCCGGTACCTGAGACACCGTCCCCGGCGGTTGGCCTCCGTGCCCTCCCGCCGGTTAGGTTGCCCTCATGACCGACACGACTGCTCCTCGCACCACCGGCGCCGTGGCCACCGGACTCGCCACGATCGCCGCCGACGGCACTGTTCTCGACACCTGGTTCCCCGCGCCCGAGCTGAGCGAACAGCCCGGCCCGTCCGGCACCGAGCGGCTGTCCGCCGAGAAGGCCGTGGAACTGCTCGGCGAGGGCGCGGCCAAGGCGATCGGGCCGGACGCCCGCCGTGGCGTCGAGGTGGTCGCGGTCCGTACGGTCATCTCCACCCTCGACGAGAAGCCGATCGACGCGCACGACGTCTACCTGCGGCTGCACCTCCTCTCGCACCGGCTGGTCAAGCCGCACGGCCAGAGCCTGGACGGCATGTTCGGCTTCCTCGCCAACGTCGCCTGGACCTCGCTCGGCCCGGTCGCCGTCGACGACATCGAGAAGGTGCGGCTCAACGCCCGCGCCGAGGGGCTGCACCTCCAGGTGACGTCCGTCGACAAGTTCCCGCGGATGACGGACTACGTCGCCCCCAAGGGCGTCCGGATCGCCGACGCCGACCGCGTGCGGCTCGGCGCGCACCTGGCCGAGGGCACCACCGTCATGCACGAGGGCTTCGTCAACTTCAACGCGGGCACGCTCGGCACGTCCATGGTCGAGGGCCGTATCTCCGCGGGCGTCGTCGTGGGTGACGGTTCGGACATCGGCGGCGGCGCGTCCACCATGGGCACGCTCTCCGGCGGCGGCAACGTCCGCATCACGATCGGCGAGCGCTGCCTGGTCGGCGCCGAGGCGGGCGTCGGCATCGCGCTCGGCGACGAGTGCGTGGTCGAGGCCGGGCTGTACGTCACCGCGGGCACGCGCGTGACCATGCCCGACGGGCAGATCGTCAAGGCCCGTGAACTCTCCGGCGCCTCCCACATCCTCTTCCGCCGCAACTCGGTCACCGGCACGGTCGAGGCCCGCCCGAACAACGCGGTCTGGGGCGGTCTGAACGAGATCCTGCACAGCCACAACTGAGCGGTACGACGACTCCGGGCGCCCTTCCGCCCGCCGGCGGAAGGGCGCTTCGTCATGTACGCAGCGCCGCCGCGAACCGGGCCAGCGCCGTGAAGTCGCCCTCGCGCAGGCCCAGGCGCGGGTTCACCTGGTGGAGCAAGGCGGCCCCGGAGTGGTGGGCGGCCACGTACTCCTCGTCCGCGGGGCCCTGCTCGTCGTCGACCCAGGCGAACGGACGCCCCTCGGCATACCGCACGATGGCCTCCGTCTTCCAGTGCACCCCGTCGGGGCGGAAGGCGAACAGGCCCTCACCGAAGTCGACGTACGGCAGCTCGGGCAGGCCGACGACGGGGCCGATCCAGCGGTTGGCGGCGTCCATCCACGTCGTGGCCCAGCACAGGTCGTAGTCGAGGGCGAGCAGTTCCGGTCCGTGGGAGGGGCTCAGCCAGACCCGCAGCGGACGGCCCGGGTGCAGGGCCACCCTGATCGTCGTATAGCCCTCGGGGCGTCGCTCGGGCTGCGCGGCGTACGGGTTGAGGGGGCCGTCGACGTCGAGGAAGAGCAGAGGGCGGCTCACGGCACCAACGTACGGCACGAGGTGTGCGCGGTCGCTGGAAAATTCTTCGTCGGCACAGGCATAGCCGTGGGCGGTCGCACGCGTCACAAGAGGCACAGGGGCGGGACACAGAGGGAACCGCCGGGGAAGAGAAGGTGACGATGAATGCCGAAGGGCTGGAGAGCTTCCGCGAGTTCGTGGACAGCAGGTCGTCGGCTCTGCTGAAGACGGCCGTGCTGCTCTGCGGGGGAGATCAGCACGCCGGCGAGGACCTGTTGCAGAACGCGCTCGTCAGGGCCGCCGGGAAATGGCAGCGGATCGACGAGCCCGAGGCGTACGTACGCCGGATCCTGTACCGCCAGCAGATCAGCCGCTGGCGGCTGAAGGGGCGCAGACGGGAGTTCAGCGTCGCCGAACCGCCCGAAGGGGGGCCGCAGTCCGGTGACACGGCCGCCGCGGCCGAGCTGCGCGTCGTGATGCGCGAGGCGCTCGGCCGCCTCACCGCCCGCCAGCGTTCCGTCCTCGTACTGCGCTACTTCGAGGACCTGCCCGAGGCCGACGTGGCCCGCCTGCTGGGCTGCTCGATCGGCACCGTACGGTCCACCACCCACCGCTCCCTCGCCCGGCTGCGCACTCTGGCGCCGGAGCTGGCCGCACTCGGCCCGGCGGACGCCGAACTGGTGTCCCGTGACTACTCGCCCGTGGAGGTGCGTCCGTGAACGTCGACGAACTCGTGCGCGACGCCCTGCGCGAGCAGGCCGCCGAACAGACCGCGGCGCGGCCGGGGTTGGCGGACCGCGTGCTGGCCCTGCGCAGCCGCCGCCGCAACCGCCGGATCGCGACCGCCGCCGCCACGGTCGCCGTGGTCGCCGTCGCCGTGGCGGTGCCGCTGCTGGACTCGGGCAAGCAGGACGTACGGCCCTCGGGGGTCGTCGACCAGGACACCGTCAAGTCTCACCCCGACCAGTCGCGGCCCCGCGAGACGATCTCGGCCAAGGGGACGACCCTGGCCGCGTACTACATCCCGGAGCGGGTCAAGAAGTCCAAGGACACCGCCGTCAACCGGCGGGTCTACTACCTGCTGAACCCGAGGAGCGGCAGGTACGAGAAGACCACGAAGTGGTCCTGGATCGCCGTCGCGCCCGGCATGAAGACCGCCGCCGTCCTGGAGCGGAACCTGCCCGCCTCGCGGATCGGTCTGCTCGACCTGTCCTCCGGCAAGGTGGAGCGGTGGATCCCGGTCGACCACGGGGTGGCCGGGCTCGCCTTCTCGCGCGACGGCCGCAAGCTGCTCGCGACGACGTACAGCGAGAATCCCGACATGCTGTACAAGCCCCAGGACGGCGGCGGGTGGGGGCCGAAGATGGGGTCCAGCCGCACCGGTTTCTACGTCTTCGACGTGGCCTCCGGGAAGGGCTCATGGGCCGAGGTGAAGATCAAGAGCGACCCGAACGACCCCATGGGGGCCGGTTTCCTCATCAACCCCCGCCAGGACTTCGCCCTCGCCGACGACGGCCGGCACGTCTGGGCCGCGAACCCCGAGGGCGACATCGGCAAGGATTTCTGGGACCTCACGGGCAAAAAGGTCCCCGTACCGGCGGGCGACAAGTATCTGTCGCCGTACGTCGAGGCCGGGAAGTCACCGAACGGCAAGCTCGTCGCCGGGGACTTCGCCGGTGAGGGGTGGAAGACCGCGTCCTGGCTCATCGACTCCGTCACCGGCAAGAAGACCAAGGTGCGCGGGCAGCAGCTGCTCGCCTGGGTCGGCAACGACCAGCTCGTCGCCTGGGACATCGACAAGAACGTCAAGAACGAGTTCCACAACCGGCTCGTGCTGGTCACCATCGGCAGCAACAAGGAGGTGCCGCTCAGCGGCTTCCGCCAGGGCAACGACGGAGCCGCCGGACGCTGGGAGCCGGTCTTCGCCCAGCCCTGACCGGTCAGCCCGCCGTGAGTTCCTCGTACGCCGCCAGCAGCCCCTCGACCGCCTCGCGGCCGGCGGGCAGCAGCGGGGCGCGGACCGGACCGGCGGGGAGGCCGAGCGCGCCCAGGAGGGCCTTCGCGGTGACCGAGCCGGGCAGGCCCGCCGACATCATCGACTCGATGAGGGGCGT
This sequence comes from Streptomyces sp. NBC_00461, assembly GCF_036013935.1. Classification (NCBI taxonomy): domain Bacteria; kingdom Bacillati; phylum Actinomycetota; class Actinomycetes; order Kitasatosporales; family Streptomycetaceae; genus Streptomyces; species Streptomyces sp. NBC_00461. The sequence continues at coordinate 2,364,212 of NZ_CP107902.1, read as the reverse complement.
GGCGCGTTGCTGGAGGCGGGCGGACACGGGGGTGTCGCCCGCCTCGAACGCGTCGAGGACCGCGCGGAGTTGCTCCGGTACGACGTTCGCGACCGTGCTGATGTAGCCCGCGCCGCCCACCGCGTACAGGGCGAGGTTGTGCTCGTCGCAGCCCGCGTAGTACGCCAGGTCCGTGCGGGCGAGCACCTTCTGGGCGGCGAGGAAGTCGTAGGAACAGTCCTTCACCGCCACGATCCGGGGGTGCTCGGCGAGGCGGATGATCGTGTCGGGCTCGATACGGGTGCCGGTGCGGCCCGGGATGTCGTACAGCGTGACCGGCAGTCCGACCGCGTCGGCGACGGCCAGGAAGTGCGCCTCCAGCGCTTCCTGCGGAGGCTTGCTGTAGTACGGGCTGACCACCAACAGGCCGTCCGCGCCCGCCTTTTCGGCCTCACGGGCGAGCTCCACGGTGTGCCGGGTGTCGAACGTCCCGACGCCCGCCACGACCGACGCCCGGTCGCCCACCGCCTCCCGCACCGCCTCGACCAGCGTCGCCTTCTCGGCGTCCGTCGTGGTCGGTGACTCGCCCGTCGTACCGGACAGCACCAGCCCGTCGCAGCCCCGGGAGACCAGATGGTCGGCGAGGCGCTGCGCCCCGTCCGGATCGAGCGCGCCGCCCTCGGAGAAGGGCGTGATCATCGCGCACAGGGCGCGGCCGAAGGGTGGCGCCGAGGGCGCGGGCGTCGTCATGCCCTCAGTTTCGACCGCCCTACAGTGAAGCTCCACTTAATTCTTCTACGAGATATCGATAAGTGATGCTTTGACATGGCAGGGTTGACCAGGCCCTATGTCCATTTCGCCCGTCATGAGTCACCATGGCAGGACGGTGACCGGCATCAGTCCATGGAGGCGTCATGAAGCTCGGCAAGGCACTGGCCACCGGAGTCGCGGAGGAGCAGCCGCGTATCCACGAGGAAGAGCTCGAACTGCCCGAGGAGACCGAGAACGTCGAGAACGTCGGGGACGTCCAGGACGTCGTGGACATCGAGGCGTCCGCTCCCGAAGAGGTTCCGGCGGCCCGATGAGGCTGCGGCTTCCGGAGGAACGCCCGACGGAGCCGCCGACCGGATACAAGATCGCCCACCCGGTGCTGTCCCAGGACGGCACCCGGGCCGGGTTCACCGGTGTGTCGCTCGGCGGCGCGCTCCCGTACGGGGCGCTGGCCGACGCGTCCTGCGTGTACGGCCTGCGCCACAGGGCACCGCACCGCCGCTGCGACTGCGGCTTCCACTGCGTACACGACCGGGCGGCCGCCGAGGCGCTGCTGTGCACGGCTGAGCACCGGGCGGCGGTCCTGCTGGAGGTCTCCGTGCTCGGCGCCTACATCCGCTTCGAGCGCGGCTTCCGCTACGCACGCCAGCGGGTACGGACCGCCACGGTCGGCCCCTGCACCTGCGGCACCGTCGCCGCGGCACTGGCCGACGCAGGCTGGGGCCGCCCCGGCTGGCTCGCCCTGGCCCCCTCCTGCGCGGGCTGCGTCCACGGCCGCCCGTCCCTCTCGCTCGCCGCCTTCGCGCGGCTGGCCGGGGAGGGGCTGCGGATGGTGGCCGACAGCGGCGACGCGCGGACGCCGGTCGGCCTCGGAGCGGCCGAGGGGCTCGGCGTGCCCGAACTCATCGCGGAGGCGGCCCTGCTGCAGGCCCGCCTCGACTGGTTCCAGACCCAGCTCGGCCGCCTCGGCGGGGACGCGGGTGGCGGCCGGCACCGGTGATCCGCTGTCCGTCGTCGACGGTCGGCCTTCGGCGGTCCAGGGGCTCGGTGTGCTCGAACTCGTCGCGGAGGCGGCCCTGCTGCAGGCCCGGCTCGACTGGTTCCAGACCCAGCTCGGCCGCCTCGGCGGGGACGCGGGTGGCGGTCGGCACCGGTGATCAGCTGTCCGTCGTCGACGGTCGGCCTTCGGCGGTCCAGGGGCTCGGTGTGCTCGAACTCGTCGTGGGGGCGCCCTTGCGGCGGACCCGTCTCGTTTGATTCCGCACCTGGCTCGGCCGCCTCGGCAAGGGTGGGTCGGGGTGCGGGTGGTGGTCGGCGGCTGCGGTGCGCCGCAGGTGGTGGGCTTCGAAGCGGCCGAAGGGCTCGGTGTGCTCGAACTCGTCATGGGGGCAGGGCTGTTGCGGCCCCGCCGTGGCCGGTTGCGGACCGGGTTCGCCGCCTCGGCGAGCCCGGGGCCGGGCGGTGGTCGGCAGGGGTGGCGAGGGCGGGCAGGGGTACCCGAGGTGTTCCGAACCAAAGGAACACGAGAGGAGGCGACACCGTGACCGGGACCATGCACCCCGGGCCGGTGCGCGACGAGCACCACTCGGTGGGCGAGCTTGTCGGGCAGGCCACCGAACAACTTTCCCGGCTCGTACGACAGGAAGTGGCCCTCGCCAAGGAGGAACTGGCCGCCAAGGGCCGGCGCGCCGGACGCGGCGGCGGACTTCTAGGTGCCGCGGGCGCGTTCGCGTACGCCGGTCTGCTCGCCCTGGCCGGCACGGCCGTCGCCGCCCTGTCGCTGACGCTGTCGGTCTGGGCCGCGGCGCTCATCGTGACGGGCGTGCTGTTCGCGATCGCGGCCGTCCTCGCCGCGACCGGCCGCGCTCAGCTGCGCCGCGCCGCACCCCCCACGCCCGAGGAGACCCTCGGCAGCGTCAGGGCCGACGTCGAGGAGATCAGGGAAAGGGCGCACCGATGACGGACATGGCAGGGGCGTCAGGCGCCAAGGGACCCGATGAGCTGCGACGGCAGATCGAGCGGACGCGCAGTCAACTCGGTGAAACTGTGGAGGAGTTGGCGGGAAAAATGGATGTGAAAGGACGCGCCCGGGCTCGGGCGGCCGACCTCCGGGACAAGGCCGGTGCGATGACCGTCCAGCTGCGCAGCTCGGCCGCGCAGGCCGGGCACATGGCGCAGGAGAGGGCCACCAAGGCCGGGCACAGGGTTCACGACGGGGCGACCAAGGCCGGACACCGGTTCCAGGACGGGGCGACGAAGGCCGGTCACAAGGCGCATGACCGGGCGCTGCAGGCCGGTCACAAGGCGCATGACCGGGCGCTACAGGCAGGTCATTCCGGCCAGGACGCGGCCACTGGGACGGGACGCGAACTGGAGCACAAGGCGGAGCACAGCGTGCCGCGGCCCGCCCGGTCCGTCGTGAGGGCGGCGGTACGGCATCCGCGGCCGGTGCTCGTCGTCGGCGCGGCGTTCGCCGTGGCCGTGGTGGTGGCGTGGAGGTATCCCAAGAAGTAGGCGAGCCGCAGCCGGGACGCAGCCGAGCCGTAGCCGAGAAGCACCAGGCGCAGGCACGCCACGCTGGGCGGGGGCGCACACCCTGGAGCCGGGTGCGCGCCCATGCCCATGCATATGCCCATGCATATGCCGATGCCTACGCCTGTGCTCGCGACTGTGGACGGTGAACGGTCACCCCCTGCGGACGGGCGGGCGCCCCGCGGTCAACGCCCTTTCCCCGCAAGGAACTTCGCCGGCCACCTGCGAACGTCCGGGGGCGGCCCGGCGCAACAGGGCGCACTTGACCTGAACCTTGGTCGACTGAAGAGCAGCACGGTCAGCCGCTACGACCACGCGCTGGGCCTCCTGCCGGGCTGACCCGGACCCAACTCACCCCGGCCCGCCACCCTGCACCGAAAACCAAAGCAGTCTGGACAAAAAAAGTTTTCGGTGGGACCGTGGACACATGTTGGACGTCACCGTGATCGAGGACCCCGAGGCCGCCGCCGTCTCCCTGGATCCGATAAGGGCGAGGCTGCTCGCCGAGCTGGCGGCCGGACCGGCGTCGGCGGCGATGCTGGCCGGCCGGGTCGACCTGCCGCGGCAGAAGGTGAACTACCACCTCAAGGCGCTGGAGCGGCACGGCCTGGTCGAGCTGGCCGGGGAGCGCCGCAAGGGCAACGTCACCGAGCGGCTGATGCGCGCCACCGCGGCGTCGTACGTCATCTCGCCGCTCGCGCTCGCGGCCGTGCAGCCGGACCCGGACCGCTTCCGCGACCAGCTGTCCGCGCGCTGGCTGCTCGCGCTCGGCGCCCGTCTGGTGCGGGACGTGGGCTCACTGATCACAGGCGCGGCGAAGGCCCGCAAGCGGCTGGCGACGTACGCGCTGGACGGCGAGGTGCGCTTCGCCTCGGCCGCCGAACGGGCAGCGTTCATCGAGGAGTTGACGGCCGGAGTCACCGGCCTGATCCGCAAGTACGACGCCCCGGACACCGAGGGGGGCCGCGACCACCGGATCGTCGTGGCCGTCCATCCCACGCTCAAGCAGACCGAGTTGGAGTAGATCATGTCCAAAGAGTTCGAGATCGCCCGGGAGTTCGAGGTCGACGCCACCCCCGAGGAGGTGTGGGAGGCGGTCACCACAGGCACCGGAGGTTATCTGTGGCCGATGGAGCCGCCGGAGCCCCGGGTCGGCGGCAAGGGGCCCTTCGGGTCCAAGGTCACCGCCTGGGACCCGCCGCACCGCTACACCAACCGCGTCGAGGACGTCGAGGGCATCTCCGCGCAGACCCTCAACCAACTCGACTACACGGTGGAACCCCGCGACGACGGACGCCGGGCCTGGGTGCGGTACGTGCACAGCGGCATCTTCGTCGACGACTGGGACAACCAGTACGACGGTGCCGCCAGGCACACCGACTTCTATCTGCACACCCTGCGCGAGTACCTGGTCCACTTCGCGCCCCGGCCGGCCGCCTTCGCCACGTTCGACGGGCCCGAGGCGTCGAAGGCCGCGGAAGCGCTCGCCGTCGTCGGGCGTGCGCTCGGAGTCGGCGAGGACGTGACCGCGGGCACGCGAGTGACGGTCCACGGGCCCGACGAGTTCGAAGCCGTGGTCGACTTCCGCAACCCGTACTTCATCGGACTGCGGACGGACCGGGGCCTCACCCGCGTCTTCGGGCGCAACCACTGGGGCCACCCGGTCGGCATCTCCCTGCACGACTTCACGCCGGGCGGCGGCATCAAGGAGTGCGAAGCCGCCTGGCAGGACTGGCTGAACGGCGTGTTCAACCAGCCCTGACCAGGCGGGAGTTACGGGCGGAAATTGCTAACCCGCGCTACGACCGGGAATCAAGGCTTGAAGCGCAGCACCTGCGGGTCGTGGTCGCTGATCTGGTCGTTGAACTCCGAGTTGACGTGCACGCTGTCGTACGCGAAGTCACAGCCGCGCCGGATCGCCGGGCTGATCAGGATCTGGTCCAGGACCTGCTGGTTGCCCTGGTAGTCGTAGGTGTAACGCTCGCTCCTCGGCAGCGACTTGATCGCCGACCAGAGCGCGCCGTCACCCTCCAGGATCTGGGCGGTGCCGGAGAACTCGAAGTCGTTCATGTCGCCCAGCGCGATGACGTCCGCGTTCTTCTGGACGTCCAGGATGTTCTTGACGAACGCGTTGACCAGCGTCGCCTGCGCGTGGCGCTGGATCTCCGAGCTGCGCACCACCGGCTGGTACTGCGAGGTCAGCCCCTGGTCGCCACCCTTGGAGTTGAGGTGGTTGGCGATCACGAAGACGGTCTTGCCGTGGAAGACGAACTCGGCGGCCAGCGGCTTGCGGCTGGACTTCCAGGCGTCGTCCGCCGGGGCGACGCGGCCGGGGGAGGCCGTCAGCTGGGCCTTGCCCTGCACCTTGGTGACGCCGACCGCGGTGGTGGAGTCGCCGCCCGCGCGGTCCGTGAAGGAGACGCGCTCGGGGTTGAAGAGGAAGACCTGGCGGATGTTGCCGCCGGGCTCTCCGCCGTCCTGGTCGTTGACCGGGTTGATCGAGCGCCAGTCGTACTTCGGGCCGCCCGCCGCCACGATCGCGTCGATCAGCTTGTTCACCGTCACGTCGGCGGCGACCGTGCCGTCGTCCGTGGCGCCGTTGTTGTCCTGGATCTCCTCCAGGGACACGATGTCGGGCGACTGCAGGTTGTTCACGATCGCGGCGGCGTGCGCGTCGAAGGTCTTGTCGGACGGGTCGAGGTTCTCGACGTTGTACGTCGCGACCGCCAGCTCGCCCCGCGACTGCTTCTTCGTGGTCTCGCGCGTCAGGCCGCCGCTCTTGAGCGTGCCGATCTCGTTCGCGACGAGGGTGTAGCCGCCGAACTGGTTGTAGTCCATCGGGCCGGTCGTGGTGCCGGTCAGCGTGTCGCCGACGTTCGCCACCGGGAAGGCCGCCGTGGCACCCAGCGACTGGATCTGCAGCCGGCCGGTGTTCTGCGAGTCGTACGAGCCGTACAGCGTGCCGCCGCGGCGGGTGGGGTTCTCGTGCGACTTCACCGTGACCCACAGCTCGGTGTACGGGTCGGTCGCGGTGACCACACGGGTGTTCCTGACCTGGACGTTCATGCCCTCCAGGGACTCGTAGAAGTCCAGGGCGTACTTCTTCGGCTGCAGCGTCAGGCCGTTGACCGAGTTGTTCGCGGCCGTGTCGCCGGCCGGGGTGTACCGGCTCGGCACCGACTTCGCGTCGATCACCGTGGCGGCCGGGACCGCGTTGCCGCTGGAGACGACGGTGACCGTCGGCTTGGTGATCTCGGTCAGCGACTGGTTGCCGGACGAGGTGCCGCCGGGGACGAACTCCGAGACCGTGCCGGTGACCGTGACGGAGTCACCGACGGCGACCTTCGGGGCGGAGCTGGTGAAGACGAAGACGCCCTCACTGGTCGCCGGATTGTCGTCCGGGTTCGGGTCCTGGATCCAGAAGCCTTTGGAGGAACCGTAGGTGCGCACGCCGGTGACGATTCCGGCCACGTCGGTGACCTTCTGGCCGGCGTACGGAGAAGTGCGCGTGCTGCCCTGGATGTCATGGATGCGCACGGAGTCCGCGTGCGCGGGAGAGGTCAGGGCGACGGCGGACGCCGCGGTACATACGGCGGCGACGGTGAGCGCGGCGAGACGCGCGGAAGACTTGCTCGGCAACGGAAATCCCTCCGGGGACGTGCGTGGGCGCCGGGACGAGGGTGGTGCGTGGGACGGGTCGGAGGCCGCGACCTGTGGGGCGGAGGCGACGCGCGTAGAAATCACAGTGAACAGCTGTCCGCTCGATTTCTACGCGCGTCAATCTCCTGCCTGCTCAGGCCAGTTGTCAAGGTTTCGGCCATGTACGGCGACCGTCGGAGAGATGAACCGGGCGGCATGGGTGGAAATCCGTCTAGGCTGAGCGGCTGAGTGGTACGACACGCCCGAGGAGAATCAGCCGATGTCAGACAGCTCCCCCCTGCCGCCGGTGCGGCTGCACCCCGAAGCGGAGCTGGCGCGGGACGCGCTGTCCACGCCCCTGCTCTCGCGGGCCGCGCGGCTGGCCCGCTGGGCCGGCCCGGACATCCGGGTCGACGCCGGGGGCGGGCTCGCCGACGAACAGCTGCCGGCCGCCGCCGAGGTGCTCGGGCTGAGCGGCAACGACGCCGCGGCCTTCGCGAGCGAGGCCTGGCGGGTCGCCGTGGACACCGGACTCGTCGAGATCGCCGACGAGGACGAGGGCACCGTCGCCCCCGGGGAGGACCTGGCGCTGCTCGTCTCCGGTTCGCCGCACGACGTACTGGCCGTGTGGCAGGGGGCCCTGGAGACCGTGCTCGCCGACGCGAGCGTGCCCGACCTGGACGACCTGGAAGGCGCGCTGGACGAGGGCGGCGAGATCGACTTCTCCCGGCTGGAGTGGGACCCGGAGGCGGAGGCCGAGTTCCTCGACGGCGTCCTCGGCAACCTGTACCTGCTCACGGTCAGCGAGGACGGCCCCGCCGACTCGCCCGTGCCGCTGCCCGCCCTGGCCGCGTCGATGATCGTGCCCAGCGACATGGGGGAGCCCACCAACGACGTCCTGGAGCAGGTCTCCGACGCGATGATGCGGCTCGACGACCAGTTCCGGCTGCTGGAGCCGACGGGAATCGTGGAGTACCAGCCGGTGGACGAGGCGCTGATGGCCGACGCCGACGAGGAACCCACGGCACTGCCGGACGACACCGACGTCTCACGCTACGGCATGGTGCGGCTGACACCGCTCGGCCTGTACGGCCTGCGGGCTCGGCTGCTGGAGGCCGGGCTCACGGCGCCCGCGGTCGGCGACCTCGCGGACAAGGGGGCCGACGCGCTGCTCGACGGGACGGCGGCCTTTCCCCAGGCGGCGGCGCAGGCCGAGACCGAACAGTGGCTCGCCCGGCGTGAAGTCCTGGGCGCGGCACGGGAGTTGCTGGCGGCGGCACGCGGCGCGGACGCCGGCGCGCCGCTGCGCCGGCTGCGCTGCCAGCAGGCGCTGTCCCTCGTCGGCGTGGAGGCCGAGCCCGCACTGCGGGAGGTCCTCGACGACGCGGAGCTCGGCGGGCTCGCCCGGGTCTGGCTGACCGAGCACGGGGCGCCCGACGTGCCGGCGCCGTCCCAGGCGATGATCTTCTGGCTGACCATCGACACGATCGCCGCCCAGCTGGCCGCCGAGGGCAACTCCGAGGAACTGCGGGGGCTGGTCCAGGGGCTGGCTGCCCAGCACGGAGGGTTCTTCGAGGCCGCCTGGCGCGTCGACCACCCCGCCACCGCGGATGTGCTGGAGGCCATGGGGCGACTGCACCCGGACAAGCGGATCGCGAAGGAAGCGCGGAAGGCCGCCTTCAAGGCACGTTCACAGCACGGTAGTTGACCGTATCCGTCCCAAACTCCTCGCGGGTGCGGGTGCGGGTGCGGGTGCGGGTGCGGGTGCGGGTGCGGGGTGCGTCCGGCGCGTCTCCTGGGGCGGTTAGTGCCCTTCTGTGTACTTCGATCTCCTTCGTGAAGATCCGTCCGACCAATTACCGGGGCACAAGGATTTTTTGAATCCCGTGGTCTGCTGCGTACGGATTCTTGGAAGCGTGTCTGTGTGCGTCGCCCGGTGTTCAACTCCCGTTCAGACGTGGGCGGGACGGTGGCGCCGACCCGAGGTCGCCACCCTCCACGGCACACCCACCGTCACAGGAGACACCATGTCGCTCACTCGCAGGGACTTCGCCAGAAAATCCGCGGTCACCGGTGCCGGTGTCGTGCTGGCGGGCAGCGTCGGCGCCCTGGCCACCGCCCCGAACGCCCTTGCGTCCACGGAGACCGAAGACGTCGAGGGCGCAGCCGAGACGTCGGGGCACGGACACGGACACGGCGGCGTCGGGTACGGACCGCTCGTCCCCGACCCCGACGGCATCCTCGCCCTCCCCGCCGGCTTCAAGTACCGCATCGTCACCTACAGCGGCAGGACCAAGCTGGAGTCGGGCGAGTTCACCCCCTCCAACCACGACGGCACCGCCACCTTCGACGGCCCGCGCGGCGCGACCCTCCTGGTCAACAACCACGAGCTGGCCGGCCCGCGCTCCAAGTGGCCCCACCCGGTGCCGCTCACCGAGGGCCTCGTCTATGACCCGGCCGCCTCCGGCGGCTGCACGGTCGTCGAGGTGCGCCGTGACCACGTCGCCGAGTGGGTCGGCATCGCCGGCACCGCCACCAACTGCGCGGGCGGCAGCACCCCTTGGGACACCTGGCTCACCTGCGAGGAGACCGAGGACAAGGCCGGCCAGAACGGCATGACCAAGGACCACGGTTACGTCTTCGAGGTCGACCCCGCCGACCGCCGGGCCAACCGCGACCCCAAGCCCATCAAGGCGCTCGGCCGTTACGCCCACGAGGCCGTCGTCATCGACCCCAACCGCGGCCACGCCTACCTCACCGAGGACGCCGCCGGCCCCAACGGCCTGCTGTACCGCTGGACCCCGCCGGAGCACTTCCACCACGGCCGCGGCAAGCTGCGCACCCTCGCCGACAACGCGGGTGTCCTCCAGGCCTCCAAGTGCTTCGACTCCGGCGGCAAGTTCGTCGACGACCTCTCCCGCGCGACGAAGATCGGCACGGTCTACGGCGTCGACTGGGTCGACGTCCCCGACCGTGACGCCAGGACCACCTCCGTCCGCAAGCAGTTCGCCGACGGCCAGGTCACCCGCGCCCGCAAGCTCGAAGGCATGTGGTGGGGCGACGGCGGCACCTACATCGTCTCCTCCTTCGCCCGCGCCGAGAGCCCCGTCCAGCACGACGGCCAGGTCTGGTTCTACGACCCCAAGCGCCGCACCCTGACGCTGAAGGTCCTGCTCGGCGTGAACCCCGACCCCGCCGACTCTTCGGCGGGTGGCGCCTTCGACGGCCCCGACAACATCACCGTCTCCCCGTACGGCGGCCTGGTCATCGCCGAGGACGGCGAGGGCGTCCAGCACCTGTTCGGCGCGACCGACAGCGGCCGCACGTACCCCATCGCCCGCAACGAGCTGAACATCGGCACGGAAGAGGCCCCCGAGTACAGCGAGTTCACCGGCGTCACGTTCTCCCCCGACGGCAGGACGCTGTTCGCCAACATCCAGACGCCGGGCATCATGCTGGCGATCACCGGCCCCTGGAAGCGCCAGAAGCGCGGCTGAGGCTCCGTCGGTGAAAGGTGGCCCGCACTTCTCCGGGGGTGCGGGCCACACCCTTGCTCGTCGGCATGATTGACATCTAACATTTCAGTCATGGAGTCGATACGACCCGTCCAGCGCACCCTCCTGAGGGACCGTGCCTACGAAGCGATCCGGGACGCCATCGTGGCCGGCGAGCTGGAACCCGGCGCGGTCGTGCGCGACGGTGATCTCGCCGAGCGGCTCGGGCTGTCCCGGGCGCCGGTGCGGGAGGCCTTCTCGCGGCTGGTGGACGAGGGTCTGCTGGAGAGCAAGCCGCAGAGCTACACGCGGGTCACCCCTGTCGTCGCCGCCGACGTACGGGACGCCGCCGCCGTGGTCGGTGCCATGCACGAGCTGGCCACACGGGTCGCCGTGCCCAGGATGTTCGCCGCGGACGTCCAGGCGATGCGCGCGGCCAACGAACGGTTCGCCGCCGCCGTCGGCGCGGGTGACGTCGACGGGGCCCTGCGCGCCGACGACGCCCTGCACGACGTCCTCGTCCGCGTCGCCGGGAATCACGCGGCCGCCGCCACCATCGCCCGCTACACCCCCCTCATCCGCCGCCTGGAGTGCCGCCGTTTCGGGGAGAGCACCTGCCGTTCGGCAGGACTCCATGAGCAGTTGATCGACGCCTGCTCGGCCGGGCACGCGGACGACGCGGTCCGCATCACCGCGGAGATCTGGCGCACCCTCGCCGACCTCGACGACGGCGACTGATCCCGACCCCCGGGAGGACCTATGTCCCTTTCCTCGTACGACCGTTACCCCCTCCTCTTCGGCCCCTCGCCGGTGCATCCGCTGGAGCGGCTCACCGCCCACCTCGGCGGCGCCTCGCTCTGGGCCAAGCGCGAGGACTGCAACTCCGGTGTCGCCTACGGCGGGAACAAGACCCGCAAGCTGGAGTACCTGGTCGCCGACGCGCTCGCGCAGGGCTGCGACACGCTCGTGTCGATCGGCGGGGTCCAGTCCAACCACACCCGTCAGGTCGCCGCGGTCGCCGCCCGTGCCGGGCTCAAGTGCGTGCTGGTCCAGGAGAGCTGGGTGGAGTGGCCCGACTCCGTCTACGACAAGGTCGGCAACATCCTGATCAGCAGGCTGGCCGGTGCGGACGTACGGCTGGTGAAGGCCGGGTTCGGGATCGGCTTCAAGGAGAGCTGGGAGCAGGTGCTCAGGGAGGTCGAGGAGTCGGGCGGCAAGCCGTACGCGATCCCGGCCGGCGCCTCCGACCATCCGCTCGGCGGTCTCGGGTTCGCCGGATGGGCGTACGAAGTCGCGGAACAGGAGCGGGAGTCGGGGGTCTTCTTCGACACCGTGGTGGTGTGCTCGGTGACCGGGTCGACCCAGGCGGGCATGGTCGCCGGGTTCGCCGCACTGGAGGAGGCGGGTGCCCGGCCCCGACGTGTGCTGGGCATCGACGCCTCGGCGGCGCCCGTCCGGACCCGGGAGCAGATCGCCCGGATCGCGCAGAACACCGGCCAACTCATTGGTGTCAAGCGGGAGTTGACCGAAGCGGATGTCGAGCTGGACGAGCGGTACCACGCGGGCACGTACGGCATCCCCGACGAGACCACCCTTGAGGCGATGCGACTCGCGGCCCGCACCGAGGGGATGGTCACCGACCCCGTGTACGAGGGGAAGTCGATGGCCGGAATGGTGGACCTGGTCGCGCGGGGAGAGATCGCCCGTGAGTCCACCGTGCTCTACGCCCATCTGGGCGGACAGCCGGCGCTGAACGCGTACAGCGCGCTCTTTTAGCCGTCCTGGCCCCCGAGCCGGGGTGGGGGCGGGGTCGGCGGACCGCCGGGCGCCCCCTTTCGCCGGGGGCGCCCATCGCCGTCGTACGGCCGGCTAGAGCGCCTGGGCGGCCGGCTTCACCATGTTGCGGACCGTGCGGGCCTTGACGAAGTCGCCCATGGCCGTCATGTCCCACTCGCCGGAGAACTGGCGGATCAGCTTGGCCATCAGGACGCCGGTCTGGGCCTCGGCGCCGGTGAGGTCGAAGCGGACCAGCTCCTCGCCGGACGCCGCGTCGATGAGGCGGCAGTAGGCCTTGGCGACCTCGGTGAACTTCTGGCCGGAGAAGGAGTTCACCGTGAAGACGAGGGCCGTGACCTCCTGGGGGAGTCGGCCGAGGTCGACCACGATCACCTCGTCGTCACCGCCGCCCTCGCCCGTGAGGTTGTCGCCGGAGTGCTTGACCGCCCCGTTCAGGATGGTCAGCTTGCCGAAGTAGCAGCTGTCGATGTGGTTGCGCTGCGGGCCGTAGGCGATGACCGAGGCGTCGAGGTCGATGTCCTTGCCGCGGAAGGCCGGCTCCCAACCGAGGCCCATCTTGACCTGGGCGAGCAGCGGGCGGCCGCCCTTGACCAGCGACACCGTCTGGTTCTTCTGGAGGCTGACCCGGCCCTTGTCGAGATTGATCTTCCCGGCGCCGGGAGCGGGGGCCGCGGGGGCGGGCGGGGCCACCGGGGTCTGGAGGGTGGGCGTCGGCGGGGCGACCGGCTGCGGCGGGGCGGCTGCCGGGGCCGGCTCCTCCACCGTCACGCCGAAGTCGGTGGCGATGCCCGCGAGGCCGTTGGCGTAGCCCTGGCCGACCGCACGGGCCTTCCAGGCGCCGTTGCGCTGGTAGATCTCGACGACCACGAGCGCCGTCTCGGTGCCGAGCTGCGGGGGCGTGAACGTGGCCAGGACGCTGTTGTCGTCCGCTCCGCGGATGGTGGCCGTCGGTTCGATGCCCTGGAAGGTCTGGCCGGTGGTGTCCGGGCTGGCGGTGACGACGATCTTCTCGATGCCCGGGGGGAGCGCGGCGGTGTCGACGACGATCGCGTCCGGAGCCGTACCGCTGCCGGACCGGTAGGTCACGCCCGGTCCGGCCGGCTGATTGTAGAAGATGAAGTCCTCGTCGGAGCGCACCTTGCCGTCGGCGGTGAGCAGCAGGCCCGACACGTCGAGCCGCACCGGGGCGGCGACGTCCACCGTCACGCGCGCGACGGGGAGAGGGATGTTCGAGCCAGGGGTCATAGCTGTCATGCCGGGTGAACGAGCGAGGCCGCTTTACCGTTCCCTTACCAAGCGGCCAATTCGCCGGGGCTTGCCCGTCCCCTGGGGGCCGCCGCCCCCAGACCCCCGCTTCGGCCTGAACGGCCTCGTCCTCAAACGCCGGACGGGCTGGATTTGGCCGAGCTGAATTCAGCCCCTCCGGCGTTTGAGGAGCGGGGGTCCGGGGGCCGGCCCCGGGTCGGGACGGGTAAGGGCGGCGGGGGCGGAAACCCTATGGCACCACCACGATCTTGCGGCCCACCCCGGACGCGAACTGGTCCAGCGCCTGCGGGTAACGCTCCAGCGGGATCCGGTCGCTGATGAACACCTCGGGGTCGAGGACACCGTTCGCGAACAGTTCGGCCGCCCGTTCGAAACTATGCAGGACGGCCATCGAACCGGTGATGGTGATCTCCTGGTTGTAGATGCGGTACGGGTCGATCGTCACGCGCGTCGCGTAGTCCGCGACCCCGAACTGCAGGAACGTGCCGGCCTTCGCCACCCGCTCCAGGCCGTCCTGGATCGCCGCCGCGTTGCCGGTGGCGTCGATGACGACGTCCCAGCCCTGCGGCCGTTCCAGCTCGTCGGCACTGGCCGCCGACGCCGAGACTCCCAGCCGGCCCGCCGTCTCCAGGCGGGCCGGATTCAGGTCCACCACGTCCACACTCGCCGCGCCCGTGCGCTTGGCCAGCTCCAGCATCATCAGGCCCATGGTCCCCGAGCCGTAGATCAGCACGTGGGCGCCCAGGCGGGAGCGCAGCACGTCGTAGCCGCGGACGGCACACGACAGGGGTTCCACCAGCGCCGCGTCCTGCGTGCGCACGTGCTCGGGCAGCTTCACGCAGTTGGCCACCGGCGCCACCGCGAACTGCGCCGCGCCTCCGGCCGTCGTGACACCGATCGCGGCCCACCGCTCGCACAGGTTGTTGTGGCCCGTACGGCAGTGGCGGCACTCGTAGCAGTAGAGGGACGGGTCCACCGCCACCCGGTCGCCGACCGCGATCTCCGTCACCTGGGTGCCGACCCCGACCACCTGGCCCGCGAACTCGTGCCCCGGCACGATCGGCAGCTTCGGTGCGAACTCGCCCTGGAGGATGTGCAGGTCGGTGCCGCACAGCCCGCAGGCGGCGACCTCGACGACGACCTCGCGGGGACCGGGCGTCGGGTCGGGGACCTCGGTGACGACGGCACGGCCCACGGACTCGATGACGGCGGCCTTCATTTCACGGCTCCAAGCGACAGGCCCTGGACGAGCTTGTCCTGGGCGGCGAACCCCGCGGCGAGCACCGGCAGGGAGACGACGAGCGACGCGGCGCACACCTTCGCCAGGAACAGGCCCTGGCTGGTGATGAAGCCGGTCAGGAAGACCGGGGCGGTCTCGGCCACGACCCCGGTGAGGACCCGGGCGAAGAGCAGTTCGTTCCAGCTGAAGATGAAGCAGATCAGAGCTGTCGCGGCGATGCCGGGCAGGGCGATCGGGGCGACCACGCGCGCGAGGATCGTCGGCAGCCGGGCGCCGTCGATCTGCGCCGCCTCGATCACGGCCACCGGGACCTCGGCGAGGAACGACTGCATCATCCACACCGCGATCGGCAGGTTCATGGAGGTGTAGAGGATGACCAGCAGCCAGATGTTGTCCAGCATGTCCGTGTTCTTGGCGAACAGGTAGATCGGCAGCAGGCCGGCCACCACGGGGAGCATCTTCGTCGACAGGAAGAAGAACAGGACGTCCGTCCACTTCTTCACCGGGCGGATCGAGAGGGCGTACGCCGCCGGGAGGGCCAGCAGCAGGACCAGGACCGTCGAACCCACCGACGCCACAACGGAGTTGACCAGTGCCGGCCAGGGACTCGCGCCGCCGCCCGTACCGAAGAACTCGCGGTAGCCGTCCAGGGTCAGGGCGGCCCCGAA
The DNA here is from genome assembly GCF_036013935.1 of Streptomyces sp. NBC_00461. Taxonomy (NCBI): domain Bacteria; kingdom Bacillati; phylum Actinomycetota; class Actinomycetes; order Kitasatosporales; family Streptomycetaceae; genus Streptomyces; species Streptomyces sp. NBC_00461. The sequence goes on along the minus strand of NZ_CP107902.1, from coordinate 2,348,826 downwards.
GGACGGCGGGTTGGTCGCCGCGTCCGACTCCGAGTGGAAGGACGTGAGCGCCATCCACGCGATGGGCAGGAAGAAGACGATCCCGAGCAGCCAGGCCACCAGGCCCAGGCCGACTCCCTTGCGGCGGGGGGAGGTTGAGCGGGGTGATGCGGCGACCGTGCTCATGCGCGGGACACCTCCTCGCGGAAGAGGGACGACACGACGCGCAGGGCGAAGGTCGCGATGATGATCGAGCCGATGACGACCAGGACGCCCGCGGCCGAGGCGAGGCCGTTCTCGTGGGCCTGGTAGAAGCTCTGGTAGACGGTGTAGGGCAGGTTGGCGGTGCCCAGGCCGCCGGACGTGATCGTGAAGACCGCGTCGAAGTTCTGGACGATGTAGATCGAGCCGAGCAGCGCGCCCAGTTCGAGGTAGCGGCGCAGGTGCGGAAGCGTCAGATGGCGGAAGATCTGCCAGTCGTTCGCGCCGTCGACCCGCGCGGCCTCCAACTGCTCGTTGTCGCGGCTCTGCAGGCCGGCCAGCAGGATCAGCATCATGAACGGCGTCCACTGCCAGATCAGGGATGCCTCCACCGCGAGCAGCGGGGTGTTGGAGATCCAGTCCGGCTGGGGGCCGCCCACATAGTGCAACAACCCATTGAGGAGGCCGTATTCGGGGTTGTAGAGCACATGCTTCCAGAGGAGGGCCGCTGCTACGGGGACCACCAGGAAGGGCGCGATCAGGAGCGTACGGACCACGCCGCGGCCCTTGAACCTGCGGTCCAGAAGGAGCGCGAGTGCCATGCCCAGGACCAGGCTGACCAGGACCACCGTCGCCGTCAGCAGGACCGTCGTCCACACCGAGTGGCGCAGGTCCGCGTCGGTGAGAACCTCCTGGTAGTTGTCGAAGCCGGTGAAGTGGCGTGCCTTTGGATAGAGGGCGTTCCAGTCGAAGAACGAGATCACCAGGGTGGCCACGAACGGCAGCTGGGTCACCGCGATCATGAAGACCAGGGCGGGCAGCAGCGGGGCCCGGGTGGACCAGGCGCGCAGCCGGGCGGAGGGCCGGCGGGTCGTGCGTACGGGAGTTGCCGCTATCGGGGCGGTCGTCGTCGCGCTCATCGTCCCTCGTACTCCTTCGAGATCTTCTCGGCGAGCTGCTGGGACTTCTTCAGGGCCGAGTCGACGGACTGGCGTCCGGCGATGGCCGCGCTGATCTCCTGGGAGACCTTGGTGCCGAGATCGGTGAACTCGGGGATGCCGACGAACTGGATGCCGGGCGCGGGGCGCGGCTGCACCCCCGGGTCGTTGGGCCTGGCGCCCTCGATGGCCTCCTTGGTCATCTCCTGGAAGGCGCCGGCCTCCTTGCGGTAGTCCGCGTTCGTGTAGGTCGAGGCGCGCTTGCCGGCGGGCACGTTGGACCAGCCGCTGGTGTCGCCGACCAGTTGCTCGTACTGCTTGCTGGACGCCCAGGACACGAACTTCCAGGCCTTGTCGGAGTTGTGGGACGCCTTCTGCATGCCCCAGGCCCAGGTGTAGAGCCAGCCGGAGGAGTCCGTCTTCTCGACCGGGGCGGGGGCGTAGCCGAGCTTGCCCTTGACGGGGGAGCCCTTGGCCTCCAGGGATCCGGCCGCGGACGTGGCGTCGTACCACATGGCGACCTTGCTCTGGGTCATGTTGTTCAGGCACTCGGCGAAGCCGGACTGGGCGGCACCCGACTCACCGTGCTTTCGCACCAGGTCCACGTAGAACCTCGTCGCCCTCTCGAACTCGGGGGAGTCGAGGTGCGCCGTCCAGTTCTTGTCGAACCAGGTGCCGCCGAAGGTGTTCACCACGGTGGTCAGCGGGGCCATCAGCTCCCCCCAGCCGGGCAGACCGCGCAGACAGATGCCGCGCATCCCGGACTTCGCCCCGTCGACCTCGGCGGCGATCTTCGCCACCTGGTCCCAGGTGGGGCGGGCCGGCATCGTCAGGCCCTTCTCGGCGAGGATGTCCTTGCGGTACATCAGGAAGGACGACTCGCCGTAGAAGGGCTGGCCGTAGAGCTTGCCGTCGTCGGCGGTCAGGGACTGCCGCATCGGCTTGAGGACGTCCTGCTCGTCGTACGCCGGGTCCTTGGCCACGTACGAGTTCATCTCGTGCAGCCAGCCGTTCTTGGCGTAGATCGGTATCTCGTAGTTGCTGAGCGTCGCCACGTCGTACTGGCCCGCCTGGTTGGCGAAGTCCTGGCTGATCTTGTCGCGGACGTCGTTCTCCGGCAGCACGGTGAAGTTCACCCTGATACCGGTCTCCTTGGTGAAGTGCGCCTTGGTGAGCTTCTGCAGCTCCACCATCTGCGGGTTGTTGACCATCAGGACGTTGATGGAGTTGCCGCCGGAACCGGACCCGCCCGCCCCGACCCAACAGCCGGAGAGCAGCGGGGCGAGCAGCGTCCCTGCGGCGGCCATGGCGAGCGTGGCTCGCGGTGGCCGTCGTCGGCTCTGGGTGCGCATGAATCGCTCCTGGACATAGGTGGATATAAGGGGCGTTCTTGGGTGTGGGAATGCCTTGGGTGACAGCTGGGTGGACCGGTTGGACAGGTCAGACCCTGATGACCTGTGGTCCCAGCAAGGAGTAGCGGTGGGCCTCGGCCGAGGGGAGCAGCGTGCTCGTGACGATCGTCTCCAGCGCGCCGATCTCCGCGAAGCGGCAGAAGCTGACCGCTCCGAACTTGGTGTGCACGCCCGCGAACACCGTGCGGCGCGCCGCACGGATGGCCTGTGCCTTGACCTCGCTGACCGCGGGGTCGGGGGTGGTCAGGCCGTGCTCGCGGGAGATGCCGTTGGCGCCGATGTAGGCGAGGTCGATGACGAAGCCGGCCAGCATCTTCGTCGTCCAGTGGTCGACGGTGGCGAGGGTGCCGGGGCGTACCCGGCCGCCGAGGAGCAGTACGGAGACGCCGTCGGCGTCGGCGAGCGAGCCCGCGACCGGCAGGGACGCGGTGACCACGGTCAGCGGCCGGTCCCTGGGGAGCGCCTCGGCGATGAGCTGCGGGGTGAAGCCCTCGTCGACGAAGACCGTCTCGGCGTCCCCGATCAGCTCGGCCGCGGCGGCCGCGATCCTGCGCTTCTCGGGTACGTGGCTGGTGGCGCGGAATTCGAGCGTCGTCTCGAAGCCGGCGCTCTCCACGGGGTAGGCGCCGCCGTGGGTGCGGCGGACCAGGCCGTGGTCCTCCAGGGCGCGCAGATCCCGCCGTACGGTCTCCTTGGCCACGCCCAGTTCGGCGGCGAGCGCGGTGACGTCGACGGAGCCGGTGGTGCGCGCGGCGCGCACGATCTCCCGCTGGCGTTCCTCTGCCGACTTCGCAGTGTTCGCCGTCATCGCCGCACCCGCTTCCTTGCCCACTGCCCGTTCGGGCCCGGTGAGGCCCACGGGGGAAGTTCTACCCCCGGCGTGCGTCACTGACCAGGCCTGTTGCAGGTCCGATGCTGCCCGTATGGGTCCGTTTGCCGGGCGGAGTGCCCGCCTCGGACCTGCGTGACTGTGAGCGAGGGCGTGAGATCGGGCAGGTGTGGTGCCCGAATGCGACGGCGGGCGGGCCCGTTCGGTGCCCGCCCGCCGTCGCGAACGATCGTTTCGGGCCGCTCGGCGGCCTCGGTGAGGGACGTCAGTACGGCCAGATCGGCGGGTCGTTCACGAAGGCGCCGCCCAGGTAGGCGTGCCCGATGTTCTCCGGGTCCAGCTCGCCCTGCTCGGCGATCAGCTTCTGCGCGTACGGCTCGGAGTCGTCCAGCGGCTCGTAGCCCAGCGCCCGTGCCGTCGACAGGTCCCACCACAGGCGGGTGTTGGCGGAGGAGCCGTAGACGACGGTGTGGCCGACACTCTCTGCGGTCAGGGCCGCGTGGAAGAGGCGGGCGCCGTCCGGCGGGCTCATCCAGATCGACAGCATGCGCACGCTGGTGGGCTCGGGGAAACAGGAGCCGATGCGTACCGACACCGTCTCCAGGCCGTACTTGTCCCAGTAGAGCTGGGCGAGGTCCTCGCCGAAGGACTTGGACAGGCCGTAGAAGGTGTCCGGGCGACGCGGGGTGTCGATGGGGATCAGCACGCTTGAATCAAGAGGTGTGTCGCCCCATGGGTGCGGGGTGAAGCCGACCGCGTGGTTGGAGGAGGCGAAGACGATACGTCCGACGCCTTCCTCGCGCGCGGCCTCGTACAGGTTGTACGTGCCCTCGATGTTCGCCGCGAGGATCTTCTCGAAGGGTGCTTCCAGGGAGATGCCGGCGAGGTGGATGATCGCGTCGACGCCCCGTACGGCCTCGCGCAGGGCCTTCCTGTCGGCGAGATCCGCGGTGACGGCGTCCGGGTCGCCCTCGATCGGGCGCACGTCGAGGAGGCGCAGCTCGTAGCCGAAGGCCGGGAGCAGGTTCCGCATCAGGGTGCCGAGCCCGCCGGCGGCGCCGGTGAGCAGAACGGTGCGTGGGGCTGGCATCCGCGCTTCTCCTTCGGTTGAGCGGCTGTATGCGTGCACGCTATTCACATCCATGGACACGCTAGGGAGCCGGAGCCGGGCCCGTCAAGTATCCCGCAGGCGGCGCGCAGGCGGCGGAAATCAGCTGGTGTGATGCGGGTTGGCGCGCTTGACCGGCCCTGAAGGGGCGGCTTAGCGTGTAGACGTTCAGAAATATAGACGCCGATCATAAACATGGAACCGGGAGCGCCCGTGACGCCAGCCCCCCTCGCCGCGCGACTCAGTATGCCCAGCGGGCCGCTGTTCTTCCCGGTCACCGCCTACGGTCCCGGCGGCTCGGTCGACCTCGACGTGTACCGCGCGCATGTGCGCCGCGGGGTCGAGGCCGGGGCGGCCGCGGTCTTCGCGTGCTGTGGCACCGGTGAGTTCCACGCGCTCACGCCGGAGGAGTTCGAGACCTGCGTGCGGGCGGCCGTCGAGGAGACGGCCGGACGCGTGCCGGTCGTCGCCGGTGCCGGATACGGCACCGCGCTCGCCGTGCGCTACGCCCGCCTCGCCGAGGCCGCCGGTGCGGACGGCCTGCTCGCCATGCCGCCGTACCTCGTGACCGCCGGACAGGAGGGGCTGCTGCGGCACTACCGGGAGGTGGCCGCGGCGACCGGTCTGCCCGTCATCGTCTACCAGCGCGACAACGCCGTGTTCACTCCGGAGAGTGTCGTGGAGCTGGCCCGCACCGACGGGATCATCGGCTTCAAGGACGGCCTCGGCGACCTCGACCTCATGCAGCGCGTCGTCAGCGCCGTACGCACCGAGGCCCCCGGCGACTTCCTCTACTTCAACGGCCTGCCGACCGCCGAACAGACCCAGCTCGCCTACCGCGGCATCGGCATCACGCTCTACTCCTCCGCGGTCTTCTGCTTCGTCCCCGAGATCGCCCTCGCCTTCCACCAGGCCCTCCGGACCGGCGACGACGCCCTCGCGCACCGCCTCCTCGACGGCTTCTACCGCCCGTTCGTCGAGCTGCGCGCGCAGGGGCGCGGCTACGCCGTCGCCCTGGTCAAGGCCGGTGTACGGCTGCGCGGCCTGGACGTGGGGGAGGTCCGGCCGCCCCTGCACGAACCCACCGAGGATCATGTGAAACAGCTCGCCGAGCTGATCGACCGCGGATACGAGCTGCTGGAGGAAGGCAAGTGAAGGCGTCGGCTTTCGTCTACCCCTGGGACGTCAACGGGGACCCCGAGGCCGCCGCGCGCATCGCCGGGCTCGGCGTGCGGCAGGTGACCCTCGCCGCCGCCTACCACTCCACGCGCGCGTTGACGCCCCGCCACCCGCGCCGCCGCATCGTCACGGCCGAGCACGCCGCGGTGCTGTATCCGACCGACGGCCGCTGGGACGGGCGTGCGCTGCGGCCGTACCCGGCCGGCGACTGGGCGCACGGGGACGCCTTCGGCGAGGCCGCGACGGCGCTCGCGGACGCCGGTCTTGAGGTGCACACGTGGGTCGTGCTCGCGCACAACTCCCGCCTGGGCGCCGAGCATCCGGACACCTCCGTCGTCAACGCCTACGGCGACCGCTACCCCTGGGCCCCGTGCATCGCCCAGCCCGCCACGCGCGCTTACCTCGTCGACCTGGCCGCCGAGGCAGCCGTACGACCGGGGGTCCGCGGCACTGAACTGGAGTCACTCGGCTGGTACGGGCTCCAGCATCTGCACGCCCACGACAAGACCGGCGGGGTGCCGCTCGGGGACGCCGGGATGTATCTGATGGCGCTCTGCTTCTGCCCCGCCTGCCGGGAGGGCTACGGCGAACAGGGCCTGGACGCCGACGAGTTGGCGGCCGCCGTGCGCGAGGCGCTTGAACCGCTGTGGCGGGGCGCACCCGACGGCGGGGACTGGGCCGGGGTCGAGAAGCTGCTCGGCGAGGAGAAGGCGGCCGCCACGCGCGCGTGGCGCGACCCGGTCGCCCGCACCCTCCAGGAGACGGCGGTCCGTGCGGTGCGCGACGCGGCGCCCGAGGGCTTCCAGGTGCTGCTGCACGCCGACCCGGTGACCTATCACGTCGGCGCCAACCCGGGCGTCGACCCCGAGCACATCCTGTCCGTCGCGGACGGCGTCGTCGTGCCGTGCGCCGACGGTACGGGCCCGTTGAGTCCCTTCGCCGAACAGGGCCGGGAAGAGGCCGTCATCGCCGCCAACCTCCCCGTGGTCTCGGGGATGGGCGGCAGCCCGGACACCCTGGCCGCGGACGCGGCCGAGGCCCGGGGCCGCGGGGCCACGGAACTGCGGCTGTATCACGCCGGGTTGGCGTCGGACGGGGACCTGGAGGCGGTGCGGTCGGCGCTCGCCGGGCTGTGAAACAGCAAGGCCGCCGTAGCCAGCAGTCCCGCTCCCAGGATCAGCAACAGCAGCCGGTAGTCGGCCAGTTCGACCAGTAGGGCTCCCAGGGCCAGCCCGATCACGTTGGGCGTGAACATCAGCGTGTTGGCCGTGGCGGCCGTACGGCCAAGCAGCGCGTCCGGTGTCTCGCGCTGCACGGCGGTCAGCGCCGCGATCAGAACGCACGGCAGTCCCACTCCGCTCGCGGCGCTGCAGGCCAGGGTCACCGGCTCGGAGGGGACGGCCCGCACGGCCACGGCTCCGGCGGTGAGGGCGATGCCGCACGCGGCGAACCGCCGCTCGCCGAGAAGGCGCAGCGCGGGCCCGGACAGCAGCCCGACCGCCACCGAGCCGGCGCCCTGTACGGCGTACAGCACACCGGCGTAGGCGGGCGAGTGCCCGAGGCCCGCGACGACCGCGTAGAGCAACGCGCCGCCGACGCCCGCGAAGAGCATCATGGCGCCGCCCGCCAGGACCAGCGGGCGCAGACGCGGGTGGTGCCGGAGGTGGCGGGCGCCCTCCGTCATCCGTTCGCGCCAGGTGCCGACGGGCGGCTCAGGTCTGCGCTCGGGGACGCGGAGCCGGCAGAGCACACCCGTGGCGAGCACGAACGTCACGGCATCCAGGAGGGCGACGCTGCCACCGCCGTACGCCGAGTACAGGCCCGCCCCGGCCAGGGGTGCCAGCAGCTTCATGCCCTCGGTCGCCGTCATGCGCAGCCCGTTGAAATCGCCGAGCAGGGCCGCGGGTACCACCGCGGTGACGAGAGCGGACTCGGCCGCGTCATGGACGACGCCCGCGGCGCCGTAGACGAACAGGACCGCGTACAGGAGCCACAGGTCCCTTCGGGAGTCGACGGTGAGGAGGGTGAGCAGCAGGGCGGCCAGGAGCAGGTTCGAGCAGATCAGGAGGGGTTTGCGGCGGGCGCGGTCGGCGAGGGTGCCGAGCGCCGGCCCGGCCAGGGTCGGTGCCCACATGGCGAGCAGGCACAGCGCGGCCAGGCCGTCGGAGCCGGTGAGGACCTTGACCCACACACCGGAGGCCAGCCACAGCGCCGAGGTACCGAAGCCGGAGACCACCACGCAGCTGAGATACAGCCGGGCGTTGCGCTCCCGCAGGACGCGGGGCGCCGCCCAGGTCGATGTCGTCATGCCTGGCCATCGTGGAGCTAAGGCCCTGCCCGGGGGATGGGGCAGGTGCCCTATGTCCCCACGGCGATGAGTTTCCGGTCGCCGACCGGTCTACTCCTTCAGAACCAGAACCAGAACCAGGACCAGAAGCGTGAGGAATGCTGCGGATGACTGATACGACCCTCGACCTCGGACCACAGACGCGTGTGATCGCTCGGCTCGTGGAGGGCGTGCGCGAGGAGCAGCTGACGGCGCCGACGCCCTGTCCCGACTGCGCGGTGCACAACATGCTGGGCCATCTGCTCGGCCTGTCCGTCGCCTTCCGTGACGCCGCCCGCAAGGACCTGGGCGCCACGACCGATACCGCCCCGGACGCCGCCGCACCCGACATCGGCCCCGACTGGCGCGCGGAGTTCCCGAAGGTTCTCGACGAACTGGCCGACGCCTGGCGTGCCCCCGACGCCTGGACCGGGATGACCCGCGCGGGCGGAGTCGACCTGCCCGGCGCGGTCGCCGGCGCCGTCGTGGTCGACGAGCTGGTGATCCACGGCTGGGACCTGGCCCGAGCCACCGGCCAGCCCTACGACCCCGACCCGCCCGCCCTCCAGGTCTCCCACGACTTCCTCCTGGCCGCGGCCAACGACCCGAGCCGGGGCGGCGGCATCTTCGGCCCCGTGGTCCCGGTCCCCGCGGACGCGCCCCTGCTGGACCACGCGGTGGGCCTGAGCGGACGGGACCCCGGCTGGCGGACGGGGGCCCAGGGGGCATAGGGCCTGGCCGACCCGGAGCCAAGCATTGACGAACCCTGCGCCCCCTCCTACCGTCAACGCGTCGGACTTCATACGTCATATATGAGACGCGATACACGAGATCAGGTACGCGACGTCGGATACCCGGGATCTGACACGTGACTTCCGAGAGGCGCGCATGACCTCTGTGCCCATGCCCATGCCCATCCCGATCCCGTCCCGCACGCAGTACGTGCTGGATGCGATCAAGCACCGCATTCTCACCGGGCAGTTGACGCCTGGCCAGGCGTTGGTCGAGACCGAGTTGGCCGCGCAGTTCGGGGTGTCCAAGACCCCTGTGCGTGAGGCGCTCAAGACGCTGGCCGGTACTGGGCTGGTGGTGATGAGCCAGTACAAGGGCGTCACGGTGCGCATGGTGGACGCGGACATGGCGCGCGAGGTCTACGACGTGCGGCTGCTGCTGGAACCGGAGGCGCTCCGGCGCGCGGTGCGGCGCGGCGCCTCTCTCGACTCCGCGCGTGACGCGCTCACCCGGGCCGACGACGCGACCGACGCCGCCGAACGCTCCCTCGCCAACCGGGAGTTCCACCGCGCCCTCTACGTGCCGTGCGGCAACCCCCTGCTCGGCCGGATGCTCGACGAGGTCCGCGACCAGGCCGCCCTCGTCGCCGCCGTGGCCTGGGCCGCCCAGCCGTCCTGGGAGCGGGAGGCGGCCGAGCATCGCGAGATCCTGCGGCTCGCCGTGGAGGGTGACGCGGACGCGGCGGCGCGTGCGCTCCACGCCCACATCGCGTCCTTCGTCCAGCGGTCGTTCCCCGAGTCGCCGCAACAGGAAGGCCAGGAATGAGCAGCGTGACGTTCGAGACCCAGCGGGCGGCCCTGGCCGACGTGGTGGCGATCCCGGTGACACCGTTCGCCGAGGACGGCACCGTCGACCAGGAGGCCCACCGGGCCCTGCTGCGTCGGCTGCTCGACGGCGGCGTCGGGATCCTCACCCCGAACGGCAACACCGGCGAGTTCTACACCCTCAGCCCCGAAGAGCGCAGCCTGGTCACGGAGTTGACCGTGGACGAGGCCGGTGACCGCGCCGCGATCCTCGTCGGGGTCGGTCACGACGTGCCCACCGCAGTCGCCTCCGCACGCCACGCCCGCGAACTCGGCGCCCGGATGGTGATGGTCCATCAGCCCGTCCACCCGTACGTCTCCGAGGGCGGCTGGGTCGACTACCACCGTGCCATCGCCGAGGCCGTCCCCGAGCTGGGCGTCGTCCCGTACATCCGCAACCCCCAGCTGCCCGGCGCCCGCCTGGCCGAACTCGCCGACGCCTGCCCGAACGTCATCGGCGTCAAGTACGCCGTACCGGACGCCGTCAGGTTCGCCGCCTTCGCGCGGGACGCGGGGCTCGACCGCTTGGTGTGGATCGCCGGGCTCGCCGAGCCGTACGCCCCCTCGTACTTCTCCGCGGGCGCCACCGGCTTCACCTCAGGACTCGTGAACGTCGCCCCGTCCGTCTCTCTGCACATGATGGAGGCGCTGCGATCCGGTGACCACGCGGCCGCCATGAAGGTCTGGGAGCAGATCCGCCGCTTCGAGGAACTGCGTGCGGCCGGCGGCTCCGCCAACAACGTCACCGTCGTCAAGGAGGCCCTCGCCTCCCTCGGCCTGTGCCGCCGCGACGTCCGACCGCCGAGCAGCGCGCTGCCGGAGGACGAGCGCGCGGAGGTCGCCGCCATAGCCGCGGAGTGGTCCCTGTGAACGCCCCCGGCAGAAAGCGCCCGGAAGAGCTCAGGAGCCATCAGTGGTACGGCGCCGACGGCCCGCTGCGCACCTGGTCGCACAACGCCCGTATGCGCCAGCTCGGCTACGAGGCGGAGGAGTACCGGGGCCGCCCGGTGATCGCGGTCCTGAACACCTGGTCCGACATCAACCCCTGCCACGTCCATCTTCGTGAGCGCGCCGGGGCCGTCAAGCGCGGGGTGTGGCAGGCCGGGGGCTTCCCGCTCGAGTTCCCGGTCGCCACGCTCTCCGAGACGTACCAGAAGCCGACCCCGATGCTCTACCGCAACCTGCTCGCGATGGAGACGGAGGAACTGCTGCGCTCCTATCCGATCGACGCGGCGGTGCTGCTCGGCGGCTGCGACAAGTCGACGCCGGCGCTGCTCATGGGCGCGGCCTCGGCCGACGTACCGTCGGTCTTCGTCCCTGCGGGTCCGATGCTGCCGGGACACTGGCGCGGTGAGACCCTCGGGTCCGGTACCGACATGTGGAAGTACTGGGACGAGCACCGTGCGGGCAACCTGACGGACTGTGAACTACGGGAGCTGCAGGGCGGGTTGGCGCGTTCTCCCGGTCACTGCATGACCATGGGTACCGCCTCCACGATGACCGCGGCGGCGGAGGCCCTCGGTATGACGCTGCCGGGCGCCTCATCGATCCCGGCCGTCGACTCCGGGCACGAGCGGATGGCCGCCGCCTCCGGGCGGCGCGCCGTGGAGCTCGCCTGGACCGGGCTCAAGCCGTCCGGGATCCTCACCCGCGAAGCCTTCGAGGACGCCGTCACCACGGTGCTCGCGCTCGGCGGCTCCACCAACGCGGTCATCCATCTGATCGCGATGGCGGGACGCTGCCAAGTGCCGCTCGCCCTCGACGACTTCGACCGCATCGCGCGCACCGTGCCGGTGCTCGCGAACGTCCGGCCCGGTGGACGGACGTACCTCATGGAGGACTTCCACTTCGCCGGCGGCCTGCCCGCCTTCCTCTCGCGGATCACCGACCTGCTGCACCTGGACCGGCCGACCGTGTGCGGCACCCTGGGGGAGCAGATCGAGGGCGCCGTCGTCCACAACGACGACGTCATCCGCACCCGCCGGAACCCGGTCGCCGGCGAGGGCGGGGTCGCGGTCCTGCGCGGCAACCTCTGCCCCGACGGCGCCGTCATCAAGCACATCGCCGCCGAACGACACCTGCTCAGGCACACCGGTCCCGCCGTCGTCTTCGACGATTACAGGACCATGCAACGCACCATCGACGAACCGGAGTTGAACATCACTGCCGACAGTGTGCTGGTGCTGCGCAACGCCGGTCCCAAGGGCGGCCCCGGCATGCCCGAGTACGGGATGCTGCCGATCCCCGACCATCTGCTCAAGCAGGGTGTGCGGGACATGGTGCGGATCTCCGACGCCCGGATGAGCGGCACGAGTTACGGCGCGTGCGTGCTGCACGTCGCGCCCGAGTCGTACATCGGCGGACCACTCGCCCTCGTCCGCTCCGGGGACCTCATCACTCTCGACGTCGAGGCGCGCGCCCTGCATCTCCACGTGGACGACGAGGAGTTGGAGCGGCGCAGGGCGGACTGGACGCCGCCGCCCACCCGTTACGAGCGCGGCTACGGCGCGCTCTACAACGAGCAGATCACCCAGGCCGACACCGGCTGCGACTTCGAGTTCCTGGCCCGCCCGGGCAAGGTCGCCGACCCGTACGCGGGCTGAACCACCGCGCCACCCCGGCGGCGCGCCGTGCCTCCGCCATCCCCCGCCTCCCGTGCCTGCTGACCGGAGCTGGACGCCTACCCTGCATACAAAGATCGGCAGCGTCGCGGTGGCCGACCGTCAGGGGGCGTGCGGCGCGGGCGCAGGGAGGACCCCCATGACCGTACCCATCGTTCTCGCGGGCGCACGAGGCCACGGCCGCTGGCACCTCGACAACATCCGCCGCCTCCAGGACAAGGGGGTCGTCCGGCTGGCGGGCATCTGCGAGCTGACCCCGCTGACCGGGGAGGAGATCCCGGACGGCCTCGGCACACCCGAGCAGTCCGCCGACTTCGGCGCCCTCCTCGACTCCACCGGCGCCCGGATCGCCGTCGTCTGCACGCCGATCCCGACCCACGCCGACCTGGCGCTCACCGCCGCAGGGAAGGGTGTGCACCTGCTCCTTGAGAAGCCGCCCGCGCCGTCGTACGCCGAGTTCCGCCGGATGGCCGACGGGATAGCCGAGGCGGGCGTGGCCTGTCAGATCGGCTTCCAGTCACTGGGCTCGCACGCCGTGCCGGCGATCCTCGGGATGGTCGCCGAGGGCGCGATCGGCGAGCTGGTCGGGGTCGGCGGGGCCGGCGCCTGGGCGCGGGCCGAGGCCTACTACCGGCGGGCGCCCTGGGCGGGCAGGCGGCGCCTCAACGGCGTCGACGTGATCGACGGAGTGCTGACCAACCCCCTCGCGCACGCCGTCGCCACCGCCCTGGCCCTCAACGGCACCACGGGCGCCGAGGACGTCACCGGGATCGAGACCGAGCTGCTGCGCGCCAACGACATCGAGTCCGACGACACCTCCTGCGTCCGTGTGACCACCGCCCACGGCGGCCGGGTCACCGTCGCCGCGACCCTGTGCGCCGAGGACCCCGGCGAGCCGTATGTCGTCGTGCACGGCACCGGAGGCCGGATCACCTTCTGGTACAAGCAGGACCGCGTCCTGCTCCAACGCGCCGGCCACGGTCCCGAGGAGTACGAGTACGGCAGCACCGACCTGCTGGAGAACCTGGCCGACCACCTCACGGACGGCACCGGACTGCTGGTCACTCCTGCCTCGACCGGTGCTTTCATGAAGGTCGTCGAAGCGATTCGGCTGGCCCCCGACCCGGCCCCGCTGCCGGCCGGGGCCTGGCACCTGATCCCCGACGAGGACCGCAGGGTCGTCCCCGGCATCGACGGCCTCGTCGCGGCCGCCGCCGACACCCTCGCCCTCTACTCGGAGCTCGGCGCCCCCTGGGCCCTGCCGAAGGAGCCGAGCACCTGATGCGTCCAGGGCGCTTGACCCGTTTTTTGCCCGTGGAACAGATATCGATCGGGCAACGGGTCTCGCGCCCACGGGGGTGACGCGCGTAGAAACCTGTCATGCATAAGCCACTGCGTATCGCGGCCATCACCGCGGCGTGTGCCCTCACCGGCGCCGCTGTCTACGGGGCCGGTGCGGCCACGGCCGGACAGTCCACGGCCAACTCCACCCACGAGCCTTACAACATCGGGCTCCTGGTGAAGGACATCGACACCTACTACGGCACCACGGCGGACGCGGACGGCGTGTACCAGGCGTCCGCGTACAGCCCGTACGCCAAGGATCTGGCGCGTATCGACTCCGCCGCTCGCAAGTACATCGACCAGGCGGCCCGCAAGGCCCACCACCGGGGTGAGAAGCCCGCGGTCGTCTTCGACATCGACGACACCCTGCTGCTCAGCCTCGACTACGAGAAGCGCTACAACTACACGTACAACTCCGCCACTTGGGCGGCGTACGTCAACAAGGCGGACCGCCCGGGCGTCTTCGGCAGCGCCGAGCTCGTCCGGTACGCGCAGCAGAAGGGCGTCGAGGTCTTCTACAACTCCGGCCTCAGCGAGGCGCAGCGCACCGCGGCGGTCGAGAACCTGAAGAAGACCGGCGCCGACGTGAACCTCGACGCCGGCCACATGTTCCTCAAGGACGCCGCGAACCCGCCGTCCTACCTGAGCGCCTGCGCCACTCCGGGCACCTGGACCTGCACGACCGTGCAGTACAAGTCCGGTACGCGCAAGCACATCGAGAAGGACCTCGGGTACGAGATCGTCGCCAACTTCGGGGACCAGTACTCGGACCTGGACGGCGGCTACGCCGACCGGACGTACAAGATCCCGAACCCGACGTACTTCGTCAGCTAGAACGCACCGGCCCGACCGATTCGAGGGTCGGCAGCACCGGCTCGATGGTCCCGTCCGCCGCGAACGTCAGGCGGTCGACGGTCGTCTCGCGGTGCATGCCGTCACCGCAGGGCTTCCCGGGGCCGTTCAGGGCGAACCGGTGATAGACGATGTACCAGTCGTCGGTGCCGGGGGTGTTCACCACGGAGTGGTGGCCGGTCCCGAGGATCCCGTACTCGGGCCGCTTCGAAAGGATCGTCCCCCGCTCGGTCCACGGGCCGAGCGGGGACGGTCCCGTCGCGTAGGCGACGTGGTAGTTCTCGCTGCGGGTGTCGTCCTCGGACCACATGAAGTAGTACGTGCCCCTGCGCTTGATCACGAAGGATCCCTCGCGGAAGTTGTCCGGGGTGATGTCCTTCACCTTCGTCGCGTCGTACGACACCATGTCGTCGTTCAGCGGCACGACGTACCCGTGGCCGTTGCCCCAGTAGAGATACGACGTCCCGTCGTCGTCCGTGAAGACGGCCGGGTCGATCATCTGGCCGCTCAACGTCCCCTTGGCCACGAGGGGTTCGCCCAGCGCGTCCTTGAACGGACCGGCCGGCGAGTCGGCGACCGCGACCCCTGTCTGCTGCTCGGCGCAGAAGTAGAAGTAGTACCTGCCGTCGCGCTCGGCGATCGCCGGGGCCCACGCATACGTGTCCGCCCAGGACACGTCCGTGCCCAGGTCCAGGACGACCCCGTGGTCCGTCCAGTGGACCAGGTCCCTCGACGAGTACGCCTTGAACCGCGTCCCGCTCCAGCCCGGGAAGCCGTCCGTCGTCGGGTAGATCCAGTACCGGCCGTCCAGATGGCGCACGTCCGGGTCGGCGTTGAGGCCGGGCAGGACCGGACTGCGCGTGGGCACCGCCTCGACGGTCCAGGTGCGGCTCGTGCCGTCGGCCGCCTTCACCGTGTACGTCTGCGGCGTGCGGAAGTCGCGCCGGGTACCGGACGCGGGGCTCACGGTCGCGCCGGCACCCACATCGATCCGCGGGGCGAGGCTGGAGAGATCGGCGTCCGGCCGCATCGGCAGCACGACCTTCGAGGAGGCCTCCGTGACGACGGCGTACCCCTTCTGGCCCTCGGCCGTCGCGTCCACGACCGAGGTGGAGGTGGCTGGATACGCGGCCAGCAGCCGGTCGTACTCGGCCTGGGTCACCGGCATCACCGTGCCGTGCCGCGGACTTGCCGGCAGCTGGTGGTTCGTGGACATCGTCCACTTGCCCGAGTCGAGGTCGGTGGTCTCGAAGGGGACGTAGCCCCGCTCGCCGAACTCGTCGATGAACAGGTACCACTTCTTCTCGGTGTTGGACCTGAAGACCGTGGGCCCCTCGCCGCGGTCGATCGAGCCGCTGCCGACGCAGTCGGAGACGAGGCCGTACGTGGTCGACGTCAGGCTCGTCGACTTCTCGCCGGTGATGAACTGCGAGCAGGGCGAGCCGGAGGACAGGTCGCGCTCGTCCTTGGTGTAGCGGTAGTAGGTGTCCCTGTACTTCACGACCGTCGAGTCGATCACCGAGTGGCCGGGGTCGTCCCAGACCTTCGGCTCGCTGAAGGTGCGGAAGTCCTTCGTCGTCGCGTACAGCATCTTGTTGTACGTCGATCCGGTGTGGCCGGGGTCGTCGTCGGCGTACAGCTTCGACGCCCAGAAGACGACGTACTCACCGAGGCTGTCGTCCCAACAGGCCTCCGGCGCCCAGGCGTTGCCCGCATGGTCCGGGGCCACCTTCACCAGACGCCCCTCGGTCCAGTGGACCAGGTCGGTGGACTCCCAGATCATGATCGACTTGCTGCCGTGCCGCTGCACGTCGTCCCAGCTGCCGCTGCTGTTGTCGTACATCCTGAGGTCGGTGGCGATCAGGTGGAACGAGTCGCCCTTCGGGGAGCGGATCACGAACGGATCGCGCAGCCCCTTCCCGCCGGTCGTCGACGTCAGGACCGGCTTGCCCTGGTTGAGCTCGCGCCAGTGCAGGGGGTCGTTGCCGCGGCTGAGGGCATAGCGGATCTGCTCGCCGTCCGCGGTGCCCTCGCCGGTGAAGTAGGCGAAGAGATAGCCGGCGTACTCGGGGTGGTTCACGGGCGGGGCTCCTGGATTGCGCGGTACTGGGCGGGGCGGTGAACGGACTGCGGCGCCATCGGAGTGTCACCAGCGGGGAAACAGCACGTCAACCGGTGAACGCGGGGGGAGAGCCGTCGAAAGTTTCGCTTGCTTTCGAGGGCGGCAGGGGCAACCTCTTGTGGCCATGGCGGCGACTGGGGTGCAGAAACGGGCCGGGGAGGCCCCCCTCCGGCCCGTTTCGTCCCCGTCTCCCAGGAAAGGAACGCCCCGTGCGACTCAGCACCG
Source organism: Streptomyces sp. NBC_00461 (assembly GCF_036013935.1). NCBI lineage: Bacteria > Bacillati > Actinomycetota > Actinomycetes > Kitasatosporales > Streptomycetaceae > Streptomyces > Streptomyces sp. NBC_00461. The sequence continues at coordinate 2,332,095 of NZ_CP107902.1, read as the reverse complement.
GACGCCACCGCAGAACGCGCACTCTTTCCATCGCCGCCGCCGTGGCCCTCTCCGCCGGAGCGGGCGGCGTCTGTCTCGGCCTGTCGGGCGGCGGCGCCCAGGCCGCCACGACGACGGTCACCGTGTCCACGACGGCCCAACTGGAGTCGGCCGTGAGGAACGCGGCCGCGGGCACCGTCATCCAGGTGCGCGCCGGCACCTACTACCCGACGGCCACCCTCAAGTCCACGGCCGGCGGCACGAGTTCGAACCGCATCATCCTGCAGGCGTACGGCAGCGAGAAGGTGAGGATCGACGGCTCCAGGCTGCCCGCCGGCTCCTGGCTCACCGGGATCTACGGCAGCTACTGGACGGTCCAGAACCTCACCTTCCAGAACTCCCCGGCCCAGGGATTAGTCGTCACCTCGTCCACCGGCGGCATCTTCAAGAACCTGGTCACCGCCGACAACGGCGACTCCGGGTTCACGCTGCGCGGCGACAACACGGTGAACAACCTCGTCCAGAACCTGGACAGTTACGGCAACTACGACCCCGCCGGGCACGGGCAGAACGCCGACGGCATCGCGATCAAGTTCGGCTCGGGGACGGGCAACAAGGTCACGGGTGCCCGCCTGTACAACAACTCGGACGACGGCCTCGACCTGTGGCAGTTCTCCTCGCCGGTCACCGTCGAGCACTCCTGGGCCTTCGGCAACGGCAGGAACCGCTGGAACGACTCCGCCTTCGAGGGCAACGGCAACGGCTTCAAACTGGGCGGCGGGGGCGTCGCGGTCGCGCACGTCGTCAACAACAACGCGGCCTGGGACAACACGCTGAACGGGTTCACCGAGAACTCCAACACCGGCGCCATCGCCCTCAACCGCAACACCGCGTACGCCAACACCGAGACCGGCTTCTACTTCGCCACGGGCAGGGCCCGGCTCGCGCGCAACCTCGCCGTGGGCGACAAAGGCGGCCCGGACAAGCTGGGTCCGTCCGCCGTCTCCGCCGCGAACAACTGGGACAGCGGGGTGAGTACGCTGGCCTTCCGGTCGACGGACGCGACGACGGCATACGGGGCGCGCAAGCCGGACGGCTCGCTGCCCGCGACGACGTTCCTGACGACGGGTCCCACCACGATCGGATCCACCATGAACTGACCGGGTGGACCTAGAGGTCGAAGCGCCCCCGCCGGCCGTCGCCGGCGGGGGCGCTCTGTCGCCGACGAGGGGGGCTCAGTCGGCGGCTGCCGGCCGAGGGGGGCTCAGACCGGCAGGTACAGGTGGTGTTCGTGTGCCACGCACTGGTAGGGACGTCGAAAGCGGACGCCCGGTTGGTCGCTGACGGCGATTATCGTCTCGAAGATCACGGACTTGAAGATCACGGTCGTGAAACCTTGCGCCTTCTGGTCGCCACCGGCGAGGAAAGGGTTGCCGTGGCGGCGGAACTTTTTTACGAGTCACCCGTGGCGCCCGTCTGAGCCGCGAAGCCGCCGCTCACCGCGTACTGCTTTCCGCCCGCCGTGGCCTTGACCGTGTAGCTGTCGTCCTTGGCGTTCCGGGCGCCGCGCGCGTGGTCGTACTGCCCGGCGAACTCCCACTCGCCCTTGGGGACCGAACGGCCCTCCTTGAGTACCCACGTGTAGACCAGGAAGCCGTCCTGCTCGCCGATCGTGAGGTCGAAGTCCTTCTCCGGCAGCGCGCGCCAGGCACCGGTCGAGCTGACCCCGCCGGTCTGCGCGACCTTCAACTGCACGGTGAGGGAGGTGAACTGCTCGGCGTTCTTCAGGGTGAGATCGCTCTGCGCCCAGAATTCGTTGCTTTTCGGGTCCACCGAGCCCACTGACCACAGCGGACCGTCCTGCTCGCCGGCCGCGGGCGGCAGCACGGAGGAAGAGGGCTTCGTGGAGGGGGTGTTGTCCGCCCTGGAGGACCCGGACGATCTGCTCGGCGCCGGTTCCACCGGCGGGACGGGCGCGCGGCTCATCGTCGCGTCCGGCGACGGCGTGGGCGTCGGGGAGACCGTGACCGTCTGCTGCTGCGGGTGAGTGTCGTCCTTCACCGCGGACGCCACCGCGTAACCGCCGACCGCGAGCATGCCCGCGACCGCGGCCGTCGCACCGACCACGCGTGCCCAGCCCCACACCGGCGGACGGGTCGCCCGGTGGCCGGCGCGGTCGCTCGTGTCCCGCTCGCTCATGCCCCGCTCGACGCGCGCCAGGATCCTGGCCCGGTTGGGCTCGTGCGTCCGGGCCGCCTCGTGCAGCCGGGCGCGCAGCTCGTCGTGCACGTCCTGCTGCTTCATCGGTCCGTTCCTTCGCTCTTGCCGCCACGCACCATCGCCGCGTGCACCCTGTGCGGCACGCGCTGGGAGCCCAGCAGCGTGCGCAGCTCGGCCATCCCCTTGGATGTCTGGGACTTAACCGTACCCACGGAAACACCCAGGGCGAGAGCGGTGTCCTTCTCCGACAGATCGAACGCGTGCCGCAGCACCACACACGCCCGCTTCCGGAACGGCAGCCTGCGCAAGGCCTCCTGAACGTCAACGACGCCCGCTATGTCGGGATTCTCGGTTTTCTCCTCGCGCTGCGACCAGAACAGCGAGATCCGCCGGCGCTCGCGCACCACGCTGCGGATCCGGGTGCGGGCCAGGTTGGCGACGACTCCGCGGGCGTAGGCGACCGGGTGGTCCGCCGCGCGCACCCGGTCCCAGCGGTGCCACAGCGCGAGCAGCGCGTCGGCCGCGAGATCGTCGGCGGCGTCCGCCTCGCCGGTCAACAGATGGGCGAGCCGGGACAGTTCGGCGTAGTGCCGCTCGAAGAAGGCATGGAACTCCACGGAGGCTGCGTCGTCGACGACAGTGCCCACGGGCGAACCTCTCTGTGCGTGTCATGCGAATGACATGTGATCGTGCGGTGTGTCCCGGTCAGGATCCGGAAGCGTAGCAGCGATCAACCCCTTGCTTCGTACAGGACTTCGAACGCAGTCTGACGGGTCGACTCCGATTCCGTAACACGGAGAAAACCTGAAACCCGTTCAAGACGGGAACAATCCAGCCAGCATCCGCACACTGATCAATCAGGCAACGAGGAGTACCCGCCATGTCCGACACCCAGAAGACGGCCGACCGGCCAAGTGCCGCGCCACCAGCGGCGAACGGCGTCGACCGGTTCTTCAGGATCTCCGAGCGGGGATCCACCTTCGGCCGGGAGATACGCGGCGGGTTCGCCACGTTCTTCACGATGGCCTACATCCTTGTCCTGAATCCCATCATCCTCGGCAGCGCGAAGGACAAGTTCGGCCACACCCTCGACACCGGCCAGCTCGTCACCGCCACCGCCCTGGTGGCCTGTGTGATGACGATCATCATGGGTGTCGGCGGCAACCTCCCGCTCGCCATCGCGGCGGGCCTCGGCCTCAACGCCGTGGTCGCCTTCCAGCTCGCCCCGCTGATGAGCTGGCCGGACGCGATGGGCCTGGTCGTCCTCGAAGGCATCCTGATCTGTGTCCTGGTGCTCACCGGACTGCGCGAGGCGATCATGAACGCCATTCCGCAGCAGCTCAAGCAGGCCATCGGTGTCGGCATCGGCCTGTTCATCGCGTTCATCGGCTTCGTCGACGCCGGGTTCGTCAGCCGGATCCCGGACGTGGCCCAGACCACCGTGCCGGTCCAGCTGGGCGCGGTCGGCCGGCTGACCGGCTGGCCCGTTCTGGTGTTCTGTCTCGGCGTGCTGCTCACCATCGCGCTGCTCGCGCGCAAGGTGAAGGGCGCCATCCTGATCAGCATCGTGACCATGACGATCGTCGCGATCATCATCGACGCGGTGGCGGACATCAAGAGCTGGGGCCTGACCACCCCGCACGTGCCTGACAAGATCGTCTCCACCCCGGACTTCGGACTCGTCGGTCACTTCAGCCTGTTCGGCGGCTTCGCGAAGGCCGGCATCCTCACCGCGGTCCTGCTGGTGTTCACGCTGATCCTGTCGGACTTCTTCGACGCCATGGGCACCATCGTCGGCATCAGCGCCGAGGCCGGGCTGCTCGACGAGGACGGGCAGGTGCCGGGCATCGGCCGCGTGCTGTTCATCGACGGCGCCGCGGCCGTGGCGGGTGGCCTCGGGTCGGCCTCGTCCAACACCGCGTACATCGAGTCGGCGGCGGGCGTCGGCGAGGGCGCGCGGACCGGATTCGCGAACCTGATCACGGGCGGGATGTTCGGCCTCGCGCTGTTCCTCACCCCGCTGCTGACGATCGTCCCGCTGCAGGCCGCCGCGCCCGCCCTGATCGCCGTCGGCTTCCTGATGATGACCCACGTCAAGCACATCGACTGGGACCGGTACGAGATCGCCATCCCGGCGTTCCTGACGATCGCCACGATGCCGTTCACGTACTCGATAACGGACGGCATCGGGGCGGGCTTCCTGGCCTACGTCCTCATCAAGGCGGTGCTGGGAAAGGCCAAGGAGGTGCACTGGCTGCTGTGGGCGGTGTCGGCACTGTTCCTGGTGTACTTCGCGATCGATCCGGTGGAGCAGATCCTGGGCGTGAAGTAGCCGACCGCGCTCAGTTCTTGAGGGCCGCCTCCATCATGGCCTTGGCCACGGGGGCGGCCAGGCCGTTCCCGCTGACCTCCGAGCGGGCCGCGTTCGACTGCTCGACGAGGACCGCGACGGCGACCTCCTTGCCGCCCGCCTTCCCGTAGGACGTGAACCAGGCGTACGGGGTCTTGCTGTTGTTCTCGCCGTGCTGGGCCGTGCCCGTCTTGCCGCCCACGGTCACGCCCGGGATCTGCGCGTTCGTACCGGTGCCCTTCTCCACGACCGTCTGCATCGCGGACTGCAGTTGCCGGGCCGTCCCCGAGCTGACGATCTCCTTCGTGCTCGCGTCGTCGTCGTAGTTCTTCAGCACGTCACCGCCGCTGTCGGTGATCTGGGAGACCATGTGCGGCGAGACCAGCTTGCCGCCGTTCGCTATAGCGGCCGACACCATGGCCATTTGGAGCGGGGTCGCGGTGACGCTGTACTGGCCGATGCCCGTCAGAGCGGTGGAGGACCTGTCCATGCCGGAGGGGTAGACGCTGGTGTAAGCCCGCACCGGCACATCCTGCTCCTTGTCGTTGAAGCCGAACTTCTCGGCCATCGCCCTCACCTTGTCCTGGCCCAGGCTGACGGCCATCCTGGCGAAGACGTTGTTGCAGGAGTACTGCAGCGCGGTGCGGATCGAGGCGTTCTCGCAGGGCGCGCTCGGGTTCTCGTTCGACAGCTCCCTGGTGGTGCCCGGCAGGGTGTACGGGTCGGGGCTCGTCGTTTTCTCGTCCACCGACGGGTACAGCCCGTCCTCCAACGCCGCCGCCGCGACGACCAGTTTGAACGTCGAGCCCGGCGGCAGCGGCTGGCGCAGCGCGCGGTTGGTGAGCGGCTTGTCCGCGTCGGCGTTCAACTGCTTCCAGGCATTGCCCGCCGTGTTGGCGTCCGTCAGCGACGACGGGTCGTACGAGTGCGTCGACACGACCCCGAGAATCCTGCCGGTCCTCGGGTCGATCGCGACGGCCGCGCCCTTCTTGTCGCCGAGCGCGTCGTACGCCGCCTTCTGCACGTCCGGGTCGATCGTCGTGACCACGTTGCCCGGATCGGCGCGCTTGCCGGTGACCGTGTCCATCACCGTGTTGAGGCGGCTGTCCGTGCCGTCGAGGAGATCCTGGTAGATGCCCTCCAACTGGGTCGGCGCGTAGGCCTGCGAGGCGTAGCCCGTCACCGCCGCGTACAGCTTGCCTTCCTTGTACGTGCGCTTGTACTTGAGGTCGCTGTCCTTCGTCGCCGCGGAACCGGTGATCGAGTCTCCGGCCACGATGATGTTCCCGAGCGGCTCCGCGTACGTCTTCATCGCGTTGCGCCGGTTGTCGGTGTCGTCCGCGAGGGCCTTGCCGTCGTAGAACTGCACCCATGTCGCCCTGAACAGAAGAGCGAACACGAGCAGCAGTGTGAAGACGGAGGCCCGCCTGATCGTCTTGTTCATCCCGCTCAGAAAGACGAGCGGAAGGGCCCGAATCGTTCCCGTCCGCCCCGACTTCTCATCGGGTGTTCATGAAGCCGGCCCACGTCCTGCACGGCGACGATCCGTCTCCGCCGGACGGGGGAGAGGCCCTCGTCCTGGCCTCACCCCTCCAGCGTCAGCACGACCTCGTCGATCTCCTCGCCGCGTGCGTTCGCGAACCCCGACGCCCGGGCGGTGAGCCGGAAACCGCACTTCTCCAGGACCCGCCGCGAACCGGCGTTGTCCGCCGCGGCGCGCGCGTACAGCGGGCGCTCGCGCACCTCGGCCAGCAGCTCCCGCAGCGCGGCCGTGGCCACGCCCCGCCCCCAGTACGCGCGGTCCACCCAGTACGTGACCTCGCGCTCGCCCGGATCCCCGTACACCGCCGCGCTGCCGACCACGTCGCCGTCGGCCAGGATCGTCCGCGCGACGTCGTCCGACGCCCGGATCCGTTTCCAGAGGGATGTGAAGGCGTCCCAGTCGGCCGGATCCTTCGGAGTGAAGGCGGCCATCCGCTGGGCCTCCGGATCGTTCATCTGCCGGAAGAAGACGGGCAGATCACTGTCGTGGGTCTCGCGGAGAACGACATCCATGGGGCCGGAGCCTATGGGTCAGAGCCTGCGGGTCGCCAGGGTCAGCCGGTCCCGCGCGTCGAACAGCGCGTCCTTCACCAACTGCTCGTGCGCGGGAGTCAGCCGCGCCACCGGAACCGAGCAGCTGATCGCGTCACGCGCCGGAGTGCGATACGGGATGGCGACTCCGAAGCAGCGCAGGCCCAGGGTGTTCTCCTCGCGGTCCACGGCGAAACCCTGGTCCCGGATCTGACGCAGCTCCTCGATGAGCTTCTCCCGGTCCGTGACGGTGTTCTCGGTGAGCGCCGGGAGCGTCTCCGGGAGCAGCTTGCGGACCTGCTCGTCCGTGTACGTGCTCAGCAGCGCCTTGCCCAGCGAGGTGGAGTGCGCGGGCAGGCGGCGGCCCACCCGCGTGAACGGGCGCAGATAGTGCTGCGACTGGCGGGTGGCCAGATACACGACGTTCGTGCCGTCCAGGCGGGCCAGGTGGATGGTCTCCGTGGTGTCGTCCGACAGCCGGTCGAGCGTCGGCCGGGCCGCCGCCACCACCTCGTCGCCGTCGATGTACGACGTGCCGACCAGCAGCGCCCGCACCCCGATGCCGTACCGCGTGCCCGTCGCGTCCGTCTCCACCCAGCCCAGCTCCACCAGGGTGCGCAGTAGCATGTACAGGCTGGATTTGGGATACCCGACGGCTTCCTGGACCGACGCCAGGGAGTGCATACCGGGGCGACCGGCGAAGTACTCGAGCAGTTCAACGGTCCGTACCGCGGACTTGACCTGCGCCCCGCCGCCTGTCTCGGCTACCGACATCGCCCTTGACCCCTTCGTTCGACGGGAAATAGTCTCCAACAGCATATTCATCATCAGAGACAGCGTTCAGTATATCGAACGGGCCTGGTGAATGACCCAGATATACCTGGAGGGACCCGCGGTGGCAGCAGCACCAGTCTGGAGTGTCGACCCCCGTACCGGGAAGCAGCGTGAACAGGTTGCGGTGGAGGCCACAACCCAGGAGGTGGACGCCGCTGTCCGGGCCGCGCTCGCGGCGCGCGGCGCGCTCGCCGACCGTGCGGTGCGCTCGGCCTTCCTGCGCACCGCCGCCGAGCAGCTCGAAGCCGCGAAGGACGGGCTCGTCGAGACCGCCGACGCGGAGACCGCTCTCGGCCCGGTCCGCCTCACCGGCGAACTCGCCCGCACCTGCTACCAGCTGCGGGCCTTCGCGGACATCGTCGACGAGGGCGCCTTCCTCGACGTGATCATCAACCACCCGGACGGCACGGCGACCCCGCCGATCCCGGACCTGCGCCGCTACAAGGTGCCGCTGGGCGTCGTCGCCGTCTACTCGGCATCCAACTTCCCCTTCGCCTTCTCGGTCGCCGGCGGCGACACCGCGAGCGCGCTCGGCGCGGGCTGCCCGGTCGTCGTCAAGGCCCACCCCGACCACCCGGCCCTGTCCGAACTGGTCGCCAAGGTGCTGCGCCGGGCCGCCGCCGCGCACGGCATTCCCGAGGGCGTCATCGGCCTGGTCCACGGCTTCGAGGCGGGCGTCGAGCTGGTCAAGCACCCGCTGGTCTCGGCGGCCGGCTTCACCGGTTCCGTACGGGGTGGCCGTGCCCTCTTCGACGCGGCCGCCGCGCGTCCGGTGCCGATCCCGTTCCACGGCGAGCTGGGTTCCCTGAACCCCGTGGTCGTCACCGAGGCCGCTGCGGCGGAGCGTGCGGAGGCGATCGGCACGGGGCTCGCCGGGTCGATGACCCTGGGCGTCGGACAGTTCTGCGTGAAGCCCGGCCTGGTGCTCGCTCCGTCCGGTGCGGCGGGCGACCGCCTGGTGAAGTCCCTGACGGACGCGGTGAGTGACACCGAGGCGGGGGTCCTGCTGGACCACCGCATGCGCGACAACTTCATCGCCGGAGTCGCCGAGCGCACCGAACTCCCCGACGTGGACTCCCCGGTGACGCCGGGCGCGGGCGGCGAGCACACGGTGAGCGCGGGCTTCCTCACGGTGTCGGCGGACAAGCTGGCGCAGGAAGGCCAGTACGACCTGCTCCTCGAGGAGTGCTTCGGGCCGGTCACGGTCGTGGCCCGCTACGAGGACGAGGCCGAGGTCCAGGGAGTGCTGTCGCGGCTGCCGGGCAACCTCACGGCGACGGTTCACCTGTCTTCGGAGGAGGCGGCCGGCGAGGGCCGCGGCGCGGAACTCCTGGCCGAGCTGACCCCGCTCGCGGGCCGTGTCCTGGTGAACGGCTGGCCGACGGGTGTCGCGGTCGCGGCCGCCCAGCACCATGGCGGTCCGTACCCGGCGACCACGTCCACGTCGACGTCCGTCGGCGGTACGGCGATCGAGCGCTGGATGCGGCCGGTGACGTACCAGACGGCACCCGAGGCGATCCTGCCGCCCGAGCTGCGCGACGACAACCCGCTGGGGCTGCCCCGCCGCTTCAACGGGCGCCTGGAACGCTGACGGGCAGGGGCGCGGTGGATGCAGCCCCGCGCCCCTTGGCCCGCACATTCGACTGAGAGACTCGGTGGATGGACGTCGAACTTCCCGAACTGCCCTTCTCCCTCCGCACCTACGGCCCCGACGGGCACTGGTCCTACGAGGACGGGATCCTCAGCGGATGGGCCGGGTCCCGGCAGGACCGCTTCGTGCCGCCCACCGACGAGGCCCTGGAGCCCGCCTCCGACGCGCCTCGCCTGCTCGGGGCGCCCGAAGGCGACTTCCAGCTGATCGCCCGGGTCACGGTCGGGTTCGCCGGGGCCTTCGACGCCGGGGTGCTGTACGTCCACGTCGGCGAGCGGGCCTGGGCCAAGCTCTGTCTGGAGTACTCCCCGGACGTCCCCACCGTCTGCACGGTGGTCACCCGGGGGCACTCCGACGACGCCAACTCCTTCAGCGTGGACGGCAGTTCGGTCTGGCTCCGAGTGAGCCGCACCGGACGTGCCTTCGCCTTCCACGCCTCCCGCGACGGCAAGCACTGGACCTTCGTCCGGCTCTTCACCCTGGGCCCGGAGAAGGAGACGGGCGCCGCCCTGGTCGGCTTCATGACGCAGTCGCCGATGGGGGCGGGGTGCGTGGTGACGTACGACCACATCGAGTTCAGGGACAACTGGCCGGCGGACCTGAGAGACGGCAGCTGACTCAGCCCGTCGGTTTCTTCGGAGCCGCCGGCCACTGCAACTCAGCCTGTCGGTTGTTCGGGGACGTCGGCGGCTGCAACTCAGCCTGTCGGTTCTTCGGAGCCGCAGGCCGCTGCAACTCAGCCCGTCGGTTCTTCGGGGACGCCGGTCGCTGCAATTCAGCCCGTCCGGCGTTTGAGGACGAGGCCCCTTCAGGGCCGAAGCGGGGGTCTGGGGGCGGCAGCCCCCAGCACTACCGCAACCGAGACGTAGCCGCACCCGTCAGCACGAGCGCCCCCGCACTGATCACCAACGCCAACCGCATCCCCTCCGCGAACCCCCCGGACACCAGCGTCCCGAAGACGGCAATCCCAAGGCCCCCCGCCACCTGCCGCGCAGCGTTGAGCACACCGGCCGCCAGCCCCGCCCGCTCCACCGCCACCGCATCCATCATCACGGCGGTCAGCGGCGGCACCGCCAGCGCGCACCCCAGCGCCAGCGGCACGAGCAGCACGGCCACCAGCACGGAAGACGTGCCGGCGTCGACGTACAGCAGGACGAGCAGCCCTACGACCGCCAGCGCCTGCCCCACCAGCATCGGCAGCCGCGCGCCGTAGCGCCCCGCGAGCTTGCCCGCCACCAGGTTCGTCACCGCGATCAGGCCCGTCATGGGCAGGAACGCCAGCCCGGCGCGGAGCGCGGACAAGCCCTGGACCTGCTGGAAGAAGAGCGAGAAGACGAACACCACGCTGTAGAAGGCCACGCTCACCGCCGCTCCCGCGGCGACCGCCACGGCCACCGTCCGATTGCGGAACAGGCCGAGCGGCACGACCGGATGAGGGCTGCGGGCCTCGACCCGCCAGAACACGACGGCCGCCGCGACGGCCACGGCAAGCGCCGCCCACCCGGCCGCGCCACCCTCGATCACCGCGAACGTGAGGGCCGTCAGCGCCACGACCGCCGTCACCTGCCCCGGCAGATCCAGCGGTGCCGGCCGGCGCTCCGAGCGCGGGGCCCGTACCAGCAGGGCCAGGATCAGCGCCCCCAGCGGCAGATTGACGAAGAAGATCCCGCGCCAGTCCCAGGCCGTGGTCAGCAGACCGCCCGCCACCGGACCCAACGCCACCGCCGTCGAACCGCCCGCCGCCCACGTGGCCACCGCCCGCGCCCGCCGCGCCGGTTCGGGAAACGCCTGTCGCACCAGCGCGAGCGAGGCCGGGAGCACCACGGCCGCCGCGATGCCCTGCACCACCCGGGCCCCGATGAGGGCCGCCAGGTTCGGCGCCAGTCCGCAGGCCGCCGAGGCGAGCGTGAAGACCGTGGTTCCGAGCGCGAAGGCACGGCTCGCCCCCGCCCGGTCCGAGAAGGCGCCGGTGGACAGCATCAGCGCGGCGAACGGCAGGGTGTAGGCATCCACCGCCCACTGCAGGCCGGCCATTCCGCCGCCGAGGGAGGAGCCGATCGCGGGCAGGGCCACGTTCACCACGGACGCGTCGAGGCAGATCAGCGCGAAGCCGAGGAGCGCGGCGGTGAGGGTGAGCGCGGGGGAGGGCCTCTTGGGCTGCAACTCGCGTTCTGGGGAGGCGAGTTCATCGCGCCTCGCGATCTGGTTCGTCGTCATGCGTCCATGCTGTGGATCCCCGGCGTCGTACAGTAGTGGCCTGAATGCCATGCATCCGGAGGTTCTGGCCATGTCCGAGGAGCTCGTCCCGCACCGCATCGCGGTGATCGCGCCGTCGCCCGTCTCGATGTTCAACCTGGCCATCCCCGAGCTGCTGTTCGGCAAGGTCCGGGTGGAGGGGCGGCCGGGCTACGAGGTGGTCATCTGCACCGCCGAGCCGGGGCCGGTTCCCACCAGCGCAGGGATCGACCTGTACGTGCGCCACGGTCTCGGGGCCGTGCTGGAGGCGGACACGGTGGTCGTCGCGGGCACCGGTGCGCCCTACGAGCCGGACCCGCGGATCGTGGCCGCCGTGCGCGAGGCGGACGACGCCGGAAAGCGGATCGCGTCCCTGTGCACCGGCGCCTTCCAGCTCGCCGAGGCGGGCCTGCTCCAGGGCCGCAGGGCCACGACGTACTGGGCGCACGCCGAGGAGCTGCGCAGACGGTACCCGCAGGTCGACCTCCAGGGTGACGTGCTGTACGTCCAGGACGGCCCGTACGTCACGGCGTCCGGTTACGCCGCCGGCATCGACCTCTGCCTGCACGTCATCCGCACCGACTACGGCGCCGCCGTCGCCAACGAGGTCGCCCGCCTCACCCTGGTGGCGCCCGTACGGCCCGGCGGCCAGACCCAGTTCGCCCACACTCCGCTGCCGCCCGAGCGCGGCCATGCCTGCGCCGACACCCGCGGCTGGGCCATGCGCAACCTCGACAAGCCCCTCACCCTGACCGACCTGGCCCGCCACGCGGGAGTCTCGGTCCGCACGCTCACCCGCCGCTTCCACGCCGAGAGCGGTGTCAGCCCCCTGCAGTGGCTGCTGCACCAGCGCATCGAGCGTGCCAGGGAACTCCTGGAGAGCACCACCCTGCCCATGGACCAGGTGGCCCGAGCCTGCGGTCTGGGCACGGCCGACTCGCTGCGTGCCCACGTGGTGCGCCGGACGGGTCTGACGCCGAGCGCGTACCGGGTGCAGTTCACCCGGCTGGGAACCGCGATCGCCGAGGGCACGTCCTCCGCTGCATGATCAGAGCGAACCGGACCGTCGACTCCCTGGTGATCAGAACCGCCCTGGCGGCGGAATCCGCGGCCGTCGCCGCGCTGCACGTGCGCGCCCGCTCCACCTACTACCCGGACGGCCTCCCGGACGACGGCCACGACTGGCCGGCCGCCTGGAGCCGGGCCATCGAGCGGCCCGAAGGCCAGGTGCTGTGCGCGGTGCGCGACGCCCGCCTGGTCGGCATCGCCTCGTTCCGCACCGCGGACGGCGCCCCCGCAGAAACGGTCAAGCTGTTCCAGTTCCACGTCGAACCCGACCAGTGGCGCTCCGGCGTCGGCACGGCCCTGCACGCCGCATGCGTCGAGCAGTGGCAGGCCGACGGCAGACACACGGCCGTCCTCGACGTGCACGTGGACAACGAGCGCGCCCAGGCCTTCTACGCCGGCCAGGGCTGGATCCCGGACCCGGAGAACCCGCCGACGCCCGGGGACCATCACCGGTACCTGCGGTATGCGGTGCCCGGGGAATGATCCTCGCTGCTTGAACGTTCATCCACTCGGCGGAGGGGACCTCCGTACCCGTACGAGCTGGAGAGAACATGAAGGTCGAGATCTGGTCGGACATAGCGTGCCCGTGGTGCTACGTGGGCAAGGCCCGCTTCGAGAAGGCCCTCGACGCCTTCCCGCACCGCGACCAGGTCGAGGTGGTGCACCGCTCCTTCGAGCTGGACCCGGGCCGCGCCAAGGGTGACGTCCAGCCGGTGATCACCATGCTCACCAAGAAGTACGGCATGAGCGCGGCGCAGGCGCAGGCGGGCGAGGAGAACCTGGGCACGCAGGCCGCCGCCGAGGGCCTGGAGTACCGCACCCGGGACCGCGACCACGGCAACACGTTCGACATGCACCGCCTGCTGCACCTCGCCAAGGAGCAGGGCCGGCAGGACGAACTCATCCAGGCCCTGTACAAGGCGAACTTCGCCGAGGAGCGGTCGCTGTTCACCGAGGGCGACGAACGGCTGGTGGAGCTGGCCGTGGCCGCCGGCCTTGCGGCCGAGGACGCCCGCAAGGTGCTCGCCGACCCGGCCGCGTACGCCGACGAGGTCCGCGCCGACGAGCGCGAGGCCGCCGAACTCGGTGCGAACGGCGTGCCCTTCTTCGTCCTCGACCGCAAGTTCGGCGTCTCCGGCGCCCAGCCCGCCGAGGTCTTCACCCAGGCGCTGACCCAGGCGTGGGGCGAGCGCTCGCCGCTGAAGCTGCTCGACGAAGGCGCAGCGGGCGGCGCGGAGGCATGCGGCCCGGACGGGTGCGCGGTGCCGCAGCACTGATACGTGCAGGTGGGGGCGGATCTATAAGCACCGCTTAGCGGTACCACGTATAAATCGGCAATGGACTATGACTTCTCCCGGGCTCACAGTGGAGCCATGGAGACGACCTTCGAGAGCAGCGTCCGTGCCGAGTTCGCCCCGAAGAAGACCTATCTGAACACCGCGAGCACCGGGCTGCTACCGGCGCGCACCGTGGCCGCCATGCGCACCGCCGTGGCGGCGGCCGCGGTCGGAGACCCGACCGACATGTTCGCGGACGTCGAGGCGAGCCGTGCCTCCTACGCGCGGCTCGTCGGCGTCCCCGAGCGCCGGGTGGCGGCCGGGGCCTCCGTCGCCGTCTACAGCGGACTGATCGCCGCCTCCCTCCCGGAGGGCGCCGAAGTCCTCACCGCCGAGGGCGACTTCAGCTCCGTGGTGAACCCCTTCCACGTCCGGTCCGACCTCAAGGTGCGGATCGTGCCACTGGAGCGGATCGCCGAGTCGGTGCGGCCCGGCACCGCCCTGGTCGCGGTCAGCGCGGCGCAGTCCGCCGACGGCCGGGTGGCCGACCTGTCCGCGATCCGGGAGGCGGCGCGCGAGCACGGGGCGCGTACGTACGTGGACGCGTCCCAGGCCGCCGGCTGGCTGGACTTCGACGCGGACGCCTACGACTACTCCGCCTGCGTCGGCTTCAAGTGGCTCGTCTGCCCTCGGGGCGTGGCCTTCCTGGTCGTCCCTGAGGACCTCGGGGGACTCACCCCGCTGTTCGCCGGCTGGGTGGCGGGCGAGCACCCCTGGGACGCGTGCTACGGCCCCATCGACGAACTCGCCCACTCCGCCCGGCGGTTCGACGAGAGCCCCGCCCTCTTCTCCTACGCGGGCGCCCGCCACTCCCTCGAACTGCTGGAGGAACTCGGCACGGACGCCGTACGCGCCCACGACCTCGCCCTCGCCGACCGCTTCCGCGCGGGCCTGGCCTCCCTCGGCCACCAGAGCGTCCCCTCCCCCGGCTCGCCGATCGTCGCCGTACCGGGACTCGGGCGCCGCCAGGGCGAGTTGAGTGCCGCCGGGGTGGAGGTCTCCGACCGCGCGGGCAACCTGCGCGCGGCCTTCCATCTGTACAACACACCCGCCGATGTCGACCGCCTGCTGGACGTCCTGTCTCCCTGAACCACTGGCGCGGTCCCGGCCGGGACGCCAGGAAGGGCACGTGGAGTCCACGGGCGGTAACCCCGTACCGCAGCCCGCCGACGCGGAGCTGCACCGGCGGCTGGTGTACGGGGACGAGTCCGCGCTGGCCGAGGTGTACAGGGCGTACGGCCCCCTGGTGCGGCGGGTCGCCGTGCGGGTCACCCGCAGTGCGGCCGCCGCCGAGGACGTGGCACAGGAGGTCTTCGCCCAGCTGTGGAGCAGGCCCTACGCCTACGACGCGGACCGGGGCTCGCTGCGCACCTGGCTGTCCGTGCTCGCCCACCGGCGGGCCGTGGACTGGGTGCGCAGCGAGGCCCGGCACCGCAAGGACGCCGACGCCGACGACTCCGCGCTGCAGGCCATCCCCGACGCCGCCCCCGGCCCCGACGGGACGATCGTCGACCGCGAACGCTCCCTCCGGCTGCACTCGGCCGTCGCCGAACTCCGGCGGCCCCAGCGGGAGGTGGTGCACCTGGCCTACTTCGCGGGCCGCACCTACCGGCAGGCCGCCGTCGAACTCGGCATTCCCGAGGGCACTGCCAAGACCCGTCTGCGCACGGCTTTACGCACCTTGGCCGAGACTTTGGCCGACCCTCCCGACCCGGCGCTGGAAAGGGGCGCATGATGGCCACAGGGAAGGAGGCGGGTAGTGACCACCGAGCATGACGGCGTACGCGACCTGCTGGCCGCCTGGGCCTTCGGCGCGCTGCCTCCCGCCGAACAGGAGACCGTTCCGCGTCACCTGGCCGAGTGCCCGAGCTGCGCGGCGGAGGCGCAGCGGCTGCGCGAGACGATACGACTGCTGGACGGGCCGCCGTCGGACGGCACCGGCGGAAGGCTTCACGGCGACGTCCTGTCCGCCGCCCTGCGCACCCGCCCCGCCGCGCCCCGTGTCGCCGCGCACGCCGCCCCCTATGCCGCGGCCGTCGCCGGGCTCAGGGCGCTGCTGCCCGAGGCTGAGGGCCGCTGGGGCACCCCGGTCGTGCACGACTGGGACGTGCACGCGACCGTCGCCCACCTGCTCGCCGCGGACGAGTCGCTCGCCGGGCGGCTCGGCGTCTCGGCACGCGTGCCGGCCTCCCCGGCGGATCAGGACGCGGACTGGAAGGATGCCTGGAACCGCCGTACCGACGAGGTCATCGCCCGCGAGCACGGCCGTACGCCGGGGAGACGGTCGGCGACTGGGCGGCGCAGGCGGCCGCCCTGCTCGCCGCGCCCGAGGCCCGCGAGCCCGAACTGGCCGCCAGGGCAACGATGTTGATGGGGGTACGGCTGCCCGTGGCCGACCACTTCGTGGTGCGCGCCTTCGAGGCGTGGATCCACACCGACGACATCGGCCGCGCCCTCGGCCTCGCCGTCCCGCCGCCGCCCGCCGAGCACCTGGTGCGGCTGGTGCGGCTGGCCGTCCGCATCCTCGGCCTGGCCCTCGGCCCCACCGCGCCGCCGGTGCTGTTCGCCGTCGACGGCGGCGGGCAGTGGGTGCTGGGCTCGGCGGACGAACCGGTACGGGCCGAACTCGCCCTGGACCCGGTCGACTTCTGCTTCCTGGTCGGCGGCCGCCACGCCCCCGGAGAGGTGCCGCGCCGCACCACGGGGGACGAGGGCGCCGTCCGCGACGTACTGGAGCGGGCGGCGTCACTGTCGTGGCTGTGAAGCCAGTGACGCCGCCCGCTGCGAAGAAGGTCACCGGACGGGTGTGAAGTCCCTCGCCCCGATGAACTCCGGCCGGCGGACGGGTGCCGCGAACGGCTCCACGGCCTCGTTCTCCACGCTGTTGAACACGATGAACACGTTGCTGCGCGGGAACGGCGTGATGTTGTCGCCCGAGCCGTGCATGCAGTTGCAGTCGAACCAGGTCGCCGAACCGGCCTTGCCCGTGAAGAGCTTGATGCCGTACTCGCTCGCCATCTTGGTCAGCGCCTCGTCCGACGGCGTGCCCGCGTCCTGCATCTGCAGCGACTGCTTGTAGTTGTCCTTCGGCGTGGAGCCGGCGCAGCCGAGGAACGTGCGGTGCGACCCCGGCATGATCATGAGGCCGCCGTTGGTGTCGTGGTTCTCGGTCAGCGCGATCGAGACGGACACCGTGCGCATGTTGGGCAGGCCGTCCTCGGCGTGCCAGGTCTCGAAGTCCGAGTGCCAGTAGAAGCCGCTGGCCCCGAAGCCCGGCTTGACGTTGATCCGCGACTGGTGGACGTATACGTCCGAACCGAGGATCTGCCGGGCCCGGCCGACGACCCGCTCGTCGCGCACGAGCTTGGCGAACACCTCGCTGATCCTGTGCACCTCGAAGACCGAGCGGATCTCCTTGGACTTCGGCTCGATGATCGACCGCTCGTCCGCCCGGATCGCCGGGTCGGCGATGAGCCGCTCCAACTCCTGGTGGTAGACGGCGACTTCGTCGTCCGTGATGAGCTGCTCGATGGCGAGGAAGCCATCACGCTCGAACGACTGGAGACCGGTGGCCGGGATCGGGCCGGGAGTGCCGGCGGCGCCCCAGACGACGGGGTCCTGGCGCGCAACGGACACCTCGGTGGCGCCGCGGCTGGGGTAGAGATCGGTGACGGTGGTGGTCATGGTGATGTCACACCTCCTCGGGCTCGGGTTCGGTGAGCAGCGGGTAGATCCCGTTCTCGTCGTGGTCCTCCCGGCCGGTCACGGGCGGGTTGAAGACACAGATGCAGCGGAAGTCCTCCTTGATCCGCATCGTGTGCCGCTCGTGCCCATCGAGGAGGTACATGGTGCCGGGCGTGATGGTGTACTTCTGCCCGGTCTCGTCGTCGGTGAGTTCGGCCTCGCCCTCGACGCACACGACGGCCTCGATGTGGTTCGCGTACCACATCGACGTCTCCGTACCCGCGTACAGGATCGTCTCGTGCACGGAGAAGCCGACCCTCTCCTTGGCGAGGACGATGCGTTTGCTCTCCCACGTGCCGGACGCGGCCTTCACATGGCGGTCGGTGCCTTCGATGTCCTTGAACGAGCGGACGATCACGGTGCTGCACTACTCCTTTTTGCTAGACGGTTTCGCGTACGGCGCGGGCGAGGATGCTCAGACCCTCGTCCAGCTCCTCGGCGGTGATGGTGAGTGCCGGGAGCAGCTTGACGACCTCGCTCTCCGGGCCCGAGGTCTCGATGAGCAGCCCGAGTTCGAAGGCGCGCTTGGCGACGTGCCCCGCGCGCTCCTTGTCGTGGAACTCAAGGCCCCACACGAGTCCGCGGCCGCGGTACTCCTTGACGTCGGCGAGGTTCTCCTCGGTGATCGCGATGAAGGCCTGCTCGACCTGCTCACCGCGCGCCCGGGTCTGCTTCTCCATCGCGGACCCGTCCGCCCAGTACGCCTCAAGGGTGGCGGTGGCCGTGACGAAGGCGGGGTTGTTGCCGCGGAAGGTGCCGTTGTGCTCGCCCGGCTCCCAGATGTCCAGCTCGGGCTTGAACAGGCACAGCGACATGGGCAGTCCGTAGCCGCTGATCGACTTGGACACGGTGACGATGTCCGGCGTGATGCCCGCCTCCTCGAAGGAGAAGAAGGCACCGGTACGACCGCATCCCATCTGGATGTCGTCGACGATGAGCAGCATGTCCTGGCGCTCGCACAGTGCGGCGAGCGCCTGCAGCCACTCCCGGCGTGCGACGTTGATGCCGCCCTCGCCCTGCACGGTCTCGACGATCACGGCGGCGGGCTTGTTGAGTCCGGAGCCCTGGTCCTCCAGCAGCCGCTCGAACCACAGGAAGTCCTCGACCGTGCCGTCGAAGTAGTTGTCGAACGGCATGGGCGTGCCGTGCACCAGCGGGATCCCGGCGCCGGCCCGCTTGAAGGCGTTGCCGGTCACGGCGAGCGAGCCGAGCGACATGCCGTGGAAGGCGTTGGTGAACGACACGATGGACTCGCGCCCCTTCACCTTACGGGCGAGCTTGAGAGCCGACTCCACGGCGTTGGTCCCAGTCGGACCCGGGAACATGACCTTGTACGGCAGGTCGCGCGGCCGCAGCACCAGGTCCTGGAAGGTCTGCAGGAAGGACCGCTTGGCGGTGGTCGACATGTCGAGCCCGTGCGTGACGCCGTCCCGCTCCAGGTAGTCGATCAACGCCCGTTTCAGGACGGGGTTGTTGTGGCCGTAGTTCAGCGAGCCGGCCCCGGCGAAGAAGTCCAGGTACTCGTGGCCGTCCTCGTCGTACATGCGGCTGCCCTGCGCGCGGTCGAAGACGGTGGGCCAGCCGCGGCAGTAGCTGCGCACCTCGGACTCAAGGGTCTCGAAGACGCTGAGGTCGGGCTGGGTGATGGTCACGACGAATCGCTCCTCGTTGCGTGGGGGAGTGCGTGGGGGTCGTCAGGGGGATTCGGGGGAGGCCGAGGGCCTCACAGGGAGAGGGGGCCTATGCGGTACAGGACCTCGGGGTCGTGCGGCCCGTCGGGGAACAGGCCCGCGTCGAACAGCACCTCGCGCTCCACGAGGGCACCGTGCCGCTCGGCGAACGAGGTGAACAGGCGCTCGGAGCCGGTGTTGCCCGGCGTGATGGTGGTCTCGACGGCGGTGATCCGGTGTGCGGCACCGGCCCGGGCGACCACCCCGTCGAGCAACGTGCCGGCCAGCCCGCGCCCGCGGTACGCCTCGTCCACCGCCACCTGCCACACCAGCAGGGTGCGCGGACGGTCCGGCCGTACGTACCCGGTGACGAAGCCGACCGGCCGGCCGTTGCCGTCGCGGGCCACGGCCGAGGTGGCGGCGAAGTCGCGACACCACAGCAGATAGCTGTACGACGAGTTCAGGTCGAGGGCCTTGGAGTCCTTGGCAATCCGCCACAACGCGGCTCCGTCCGCGACCTGCGGACGGTCGATGTGGAGATCTGCTTGCGCGGCAGTCATGCGAATTGAATTTACCGAGGGAAATTTAAAAATGCATCGCCGGTGTGGGTTACGAAGGGCTGGTCCATGTGTTATCACGCGGGCGCGAGTGATCGCACAGGATAGGGTTGAAATGGGAGACTCTGTCCGGAAAATAGGGGGCAAATCAATCGGCATGTGTAACGCGTCACAAGGCGGTAACCCCCACGAGATCTGCCCGAATTCCCCCGGTTGACGTTCGCAGAATCTTTGCGTTTAGGCCGGGAAAAAGCGGGCAGAAGAATACGGGAAGCTGCACTGAAATGAATTCCGAAATTATGCCGGGAATTATGCCGGAATTGGGCTCGGAATTAGCGGCGCCTGATGTCCTCCAGTGCGGCGCCCAGCGCTGCCAGGCACGCCTCCACCACCTCGACCCTCGCATCGGCCCCGTAGTGGTTGACCCGGATCATCTCCTTGGCCAGTGCGCCCCCGCCCGCCGCCAGCGGCAGAGTGGGATCCGACGCCAGAGCCCGCGCCACCAGCTCCGACGCGACGACCCCCGAAGGTGTCCTCAGCGTCGTGGCGACGGGTGCCGCCTCCCGGGCCTCGTGCACATACGGCTCCAGACCGGCGCCCAGAGCCACCGCGCCGGCCCGGGCCGCGGCTGCGGCAGACGCGTGCCGGGCCATGACCGTGTTGAGCCCCACCGCCTCGATCCGCTCGACACACGCCTCAAGCGCCAGCATCTCCAGCTGGGCGGGGGCGTGCGGCAGCGCCTTCCGTCCGCCGTCGATCCACCGCTCCTTCCAGTCCGGCAGCGAGAGGTACGACCGTCGCGGCGCCCGCGGATTCGCCGCCATCCGCGCCCACGCCCGCTCGCTCACCGACACCGCGGACACCCCGGCCGGCCCGCCCATCGCCTTCTGCGCCCCGATGACGCACAGATCGACGCCCCACGCGTCCGGCAGCACCGGCTCCGCCCCGATGGAGGCCACGGCGTCCAGATGGAACAGCGCCCCCTGCTCCCGTACGGCCTCCCCGATCTCCGCGACGGGGTTGGTGTTGCCGGTCGCCGCCTCCGCGTGCACCAGGGAGACGAAGTCGATCTCCGGGTGCTCGGCGAAGGCCTCCCGGATCTGCCCGGCGCTCACCGCCGTGTGGAAGGGCACCGCGAGGTCGATCACCGTCGCCCCGCAGTCCCGCAGCCAGTTCCCGAAGGTCTGACCGTAAGGGCCGGTGATGACGTTCAGTGCCGTCGTCCCGGGACCGGCCGTCCCCCGGATCGCGCCTTCCAGCGGCAGCAGCGCCTCGCCCTGCATGATCACGACGTCCTGCTCGGTGCCGAGCAGCCGCGCCACGCGGTCCTCGACCGAGGCGAAGTGCGCTGCGCTCAGCGGGGGCAGATCGAGGAAGGGGTGGGTCACGGCGGTGCTCTCTTCGCTCATGAGTGGTCAACTCGGTTGAGGGTATCCGCCACCCGTGACCCTCCCTTCACATGCCTTCACTTGCGACTTCTTAGGCCGGACAGCCCCGTAGCCATCGGTTTGATTTGAGCGACCCAAACTTCTCCTTATAATCGGAACCCATCAGTTCCCACACAGGAGGCCACCCGTGAAGAAGTTCTCCGGGCGCCGGACCCGCGTTCTGGCCGCCACCACCGCGACGGCCGGGCTGGCGCTCGTGGCTGTCACCGCCTCCGGCTGCACCTCCAGTGGCAGCGGCGGCAGCGGGAGCAAGACGGCCGCCGGCGGGGTCGAGCTCGTCAAGGCCGGACAGCTCACCACCTGCACACACCTGCCGTACCCGCCCTTCCAGTCGGAGATCGACGGCAAGGTGCAGGGCTTCGACGTCTCGCTGATCGACCTCGTCGCGAAGAACCTCGGCGTGAAGCAGCAGATCCTCGACACGCCCTTCGAGAACTTCAAGACCGGCGCGTTCCTCAACTCCGGCGAGTGCGACCTGGCCGCGGCCGGCATGACCATCACCGCCGAGCGCAAGAAGAACGTCGACTTCTCCGACCCGTACTTCGACGCCACCCAGGCCCTCCTGGTCGACAAGAACAGCGGCATCACCTCGCTCGCCGACGCGAAGGCCAAGAAGGTCAAGCTCGGCGCCCAGGCGCAGACGACCGGCGAGGACTACGCGAAGAAGCAGGGCTTCGACCCGGTCTCCTTCGAGACCTCGGACGCGGTCCTCAACGGCCTGCGCACCGGCCAGGTCAAGGCCGTCATCATCGACTACCCGGTCGTCCAGGGCTGGCTGAAGAACAAGGCCAACGCGGACGCCTTCAAGCCGGCAGGCAACATCAACACCGGTGAGCAGTACGGCTTCACGGTGAAGAAGGGCAACACCCGGCTCCGCGACGCCATCAACAAGGCGATCAAGGACGCCAAGGCCGACGGCACCTACAAGAAGCTGTACGAGAAGTGGATCGGCCCCTACACCGCCTCCCCGTCCACCTCCGCGTCCTGACCCATGGCCGATACGGACGTACCACTCCAGCCGAAGAAAAAGGGCCTGACCCGGCGTCAGAAGCGAAGCCTGTCGCGCGCCGTCCAGTACGCCGTCTTCGTCGCCGCCGTGATCGCCTTCGCGGTCGGCGCCGACTGGGGGCGGCTGAAGAACCAGTTCGCCCAGTGGGACATCGCCCGGCAGATGTTCCCGGACGTCATCACCCTGGCGCTGAAGAACACCGTGCTGTACACCGTGTCCGGGTTCGTCTTCGCCCTGGTGCTCGGCCTGGTGGTGGCGCTGATGCGGCTGTCGTCCGTCGCCCCGTACCGCTGGGTCGCCGGCGTCTACATCGAGATCTTCCGCGGTCTGCCCGCCCTGTTGATCTTCATCTTCATCGGCGTCGCGATCCCGCTGGCCTTCCCGGGGACGGAGATCGTCGGCGGCACCTACGGCAAGGCCGCCATCGCGCTCGGCCTGGTCGGCGCCGCCTATCTGGCGGAGACCTTCCGCGCCGGCATCCAGGCGGTGCCCAAGGGCCAGACGGAGGCGGCGCGTTCGCTCGGCTTCTCGCCCGCCCGGACCATGGTCTCGATCATCATTCCGCAGGCGTTCCGCATCATCCTGCCGCCGCTGACCAACGAGTTCGTGATCCTCTTCAAGGACTCCTCCCTGGTCCTGCTCCTCGGCGTCACCCTGGAGGAGCGCGAACTGTCCAAGTACGGCCGTGACCTGGCCAGTACGACCGCCAACTCCACGCCGATCCTGGTCGCCGGCCTGTGCTACCTGCTGGTGACCGTCCCGCTCGGCTTCGTCGTGCGCCGCATGGAGACGAAGGCCCAGGAGGCCGTGAAATGAGCCGACCGGAGATCCAGGTCAAGGACCTGCACAAGTCCTTCGGCGACAACGAGGTGCTGCGCGGCATCGACCTGGAGATCGGCCAGGGCGAGGTCGTGTGCGTCATCGGCCCGTCCGGCTCGGGCAAGTCCACGCTGCTGCGGTGCGTGAACCTCCTGGAGGAGCCCACCAAGGGCCAGGTGTTCGTGGGCGGCACCGAACTCACCGATCCCGACGTCGACATCGACGCCGTACGCCGCCGTATCGGCATGGTCTTCCAGCAGTTCAACCTCTTCCCGCACCTCACGGTGACCGAGAACCTCACGCTGCCGCAGCGCCGGGTGCTGAGGCGGGACAAGGCGAAGGCGGCACGGGTGGCCGCCGAGAACCTGGAGCGGGTGGGCCTGTCGGAGAAGGCGGACGCCTACCCCGCCTCCCTCTCCGGCGGCCAGCAGCAGCGCGTCGCGATCGCCCGCTCGCTGTCGATGGGGCCCGAGGTGATGCTCTTCGACGAGCCGACCTCGGCCCTCGACCCGGAGCTGGTCGGGGACGTCCTCGCGGTCATGCGGAGACTGGCCCGGGAGGGCATGACCATGATGGTCGTCACCCACGAGATGACCTTCGCCCGCGAAGTCGCCGACCGGGTGGTCTTCATGGACGGCGGGGTGATCGTCGAGGACGGAAGTCCCGACCGGGTCATCACGAACCCGGCCCACGACCGCACCCGCCACTTCCTGTCCCGGCTCCTCGACCCGGCGATGGCCGAGGTGGAGGAGGAGACGTCCGAGCAGACGGGCGGGGACGACTGAAAGGGGCATACGCGCCTCTGTCGCCCAAGGGTCTCCAACCGCCATCATTCCTGGCATGACGACGCTCGACGACGCGGGCCCCTTCGGCGTGGGAGCCCCGGTGCAGCCGCTGCCGGAGGACTGGGAACGCTGTCTGGCCGTGGCGGCTCATCCGGACGACATCGAGTACGGCACGGCGTCCGCCGTGGCCCGCTGGACCGCCCAGGGCAAGCGGGTCACCTATCTGCTGGCCACACGTGGCGAGGCGGGCATCGACGGACTGCACCCGGACCGGTGCGGGCCGCTGCGCGAGGCGGAGGAGCGGGCCGGAGCCCATGAAGTGGGCGTGGAGACGGTGGAGTTCCTCGACCACCGCGACGGGACCGTGGAGTACGGGCCGGCCTTGCGCCGCGACATCGTGCGGGCCGTGCGCCGGCACCGGCCCGAGGTCGTCGTGTCGGGTCCGTACACCGTGCGCATGGTCGCGGGGATGGTCAACCAGGCCGACCACCGCGCGGTGGGACTCGCCGCGCTCGACGCGGCGCGGGACGCGGGAAACCGCTGGATCTTCCCTCAACTCGCCGACGAGGGCCTCGAACCCTGGGACGGCGTCCGCTTCGTGTGCTTCGCCGGCGCCGAGCATCCCACCCATGGCGTGGACGTGACGGGCGACCCGTTGGAGCGCGGCATCGCCTCCCTGGCCGCCCACGCCGAATACACCAAGGGGCTCGGGGCACAGGCCTTCGAACCCCGCCCCTTCCTGACCTGGGCGGCTCACCAGGGTGGAGCCGCGCTCGGCGTCGAGGCCGCGGTGCTCTACGACGTGTTCATGCTGGGCTTCGCAGGGCCCCCGCCCTGGCAACAGTGACGCCCGGGCCCGCTGGTTAGGGTGCAGTCCATGAGCGATCACGCGGTGCTGCACGTGAAGGGCAGGGTCCTGGCCGGGCCCGACGACGTCCGTGACGAACTGTGGGTCGTCGGCGGCCGGATCTCCTACGACCGTCCCGTCGGCGCCCGCGACATCCGTACCGTCGAGGGCTGGGCCCTGCCCGGCCTGGTCGACGCGCACTGCCACGTGGGCCTCGGCCCGCACGGCCCGGTCGAGCAGGACGTCGCCGAGAAACAGGCGCTGACCGACCGCGAGGCGGGCACCCTGCTCATCCGGGACGCGGGCTCGCCCTCGGACACCCGCTGGGTCGACGACCGCGAGGACCTCCCGAAGATCATCAGGGCGGGCCGCCACATCGCCCGCACCCGCCGCTACATGCGGGGCTACGCCTGGGAGATCGAGCCGGAGGACCTGGTCGCGTACGTCGCCCAGGAGGCCCGCCGCGGCGACGGCTGGGTGAAGCTGGTCGGCGACTGGATCGACCGCGACCTCGGCGATCTGGCCCCCAGCTGGCCGCGGGACGCGGTGGAGGCGGCCATCGCCGAGGCCCACCGCCTGGGCGCACGCGTCACCGCGCACTGCTTCGCCGAGAACTCCCTGCGGGACCTGGTCGAGGCCGGCATCGACTGCATCGAGCACGCGACCGGCCTGACGGACGACCTCATCCCGCTCTTCGCCGAACGCGGCGTCGCGATCGTCCCCACCCTCGTCAACATCGCGACCTTCCCGCAGCTCGCGGATGGCGGCGAGGCCAGGTTCCCGCAGTGGTCGGCCCATATGCGGCGGCTGCACGAGCGCCGCTACGACACCGTGCGGGGCGCCTACGACGCGGGGATCCCGGTGTACGTCGGCACCGACGCCGGCGGTCACCTCGCCCACGGCCTGGTGGCCGGCGAGGTGGCGGAGCTGGTCGCCGCCGGCATCCCGCCCGTCGAGGCGCTGTCGGCGACGACGTGGGGCGCGCGGAAGTGGCTCGGGCGGCCGGGGCTGGAGGAGGGCGCCCCGGCCGACCTCGTCGTCTACGAGGACGATCCACGGGTCGACGTACGGGTGTTGGCGGCGCCCCGGCGGATCGTGCTGAACGGGAAGGTCGTCGGCGGGTTGACGTGATGCGCGCCGGCGTGCGCGCCGATACGTCAACCGTCGTATTCGGACAGAAGGCGGTGCGGCGGTGAAAGCGTGGAACGCTTGTGCCGTGGGATTCGAAAATGTTCACGGGGAACGCACGATGGGGTGAAGTGGCGCTGGAATGCCGCCAGTTCACTCGTCGTGCGTAATTCTTGGCGGGTCCCGAGCACGTCTCCTCCGAGGGGTCCCCGCCTTGAACGGCAAGAACTTCCCGCTGTCCGCACGCCGTCTCGTCACCGTCGCGACGGCCACGGCCCTCGCCGCCGGTCCCGCGGCCCTGGCCGGCGCGGCCTCCGCGCGCGCGACCGGCGACCCGGGGCACGCGAGTGCCGTCGTCCTGCGCACCGGGCTCGATGTGTCCCTGCTCAACAAGACCGTGAACGTCCCGCTCGCGGTCTCCCTCAACCAGGTCGAGGCGCCGCGGAGCGCCGAGAAGACCGCGCTGACCGCCACGCTGGACGGCGTGGACGGCGGAAAGCCCTTCAGCGTGCTGGACGCGAAGGTGGCGACGGCGAAGGCGTCCGTCACCTCCGCCACGGCCGAGGGCTCGACCAACCTCGCCCACGCCAGCCTCCATGTTCCCGGCCTGCCGCTGCTGTCCCTCATCGACATCGAGAAGGTCACGTCCAAGGCGACCTGCGTGCCCGGGAAGACGCCCGTGGCTTCCTCGAACCTGCTCGGCTCGGTGACCGTCCTGGGCAAGAAGGTCACTTTGACGACCGGCGGCACCACGGACGTCAAGGTGCCCGGCGTCGGCGAGGTGCGCCTCGACCTGTCGAAGACGCAGACCACGTCACGCACGGCGGCCGCCACCGCACTCGAACTCAAGGTCTCCGTCAACCCGTTGAAGCTCAACGTGGCCGACGTCGAGGGCACGCTGACCCTGGCGAAGGCGACCTGCGAGGCGCCGGCCGCGGCAGCGGGGAAGCCGGGCGCGGATCCCTCCGGTGACGTCGAGGCGCAGGGCGCCCCCGGCCAGGAGGCGG
This sequence comes from Streptomyces sp. NBC_00461, assembly GCF_036013935.1. Classification (NCBI taxonomy): domain Bacteria; kingdom Bacillati; phylum Actinomycetota; class Actinomycetes; order Kitasatosporales; family Streptomycetaceae; genus Streptomyces; species Streptomyces sp. NBC_00461. Next base: position 2,305,334 of record NZ_CP107902.1, on the reverse strand, counting down.
GTCTGGCCGAGACCGGTGGCAGTTCCGTGACGCCGTATGTCGCGGGCGGTGCGATCGCCCTGCTCGTCGTGGGCGGGGGAGCGGTGGCGCTGGCGCGCCGGGGCCGGGGCTGAATCGGCCCTTGGTGGGTCGGTTGGTGGGACGCGGTCTCGCCGGTGACGTGGTGGCGCTGGGTGCGTCGGGCGAGGAGGCGGGGCTTGCCGAGGCTGGTGGCAGTTCCGTGACGCCGTATGTCGCGGGCGGTGCGATCGCCCTGCTCGTCGTGGGCGGGGGAGCGGTGGCGCTGGCGCGCCGGGGCCGGGGCTGAATCGGCCCTTGGTGGGTCGGTTGGTGGGACGCGGTCTCGCCGGTGACGTGGTGGCGCTGGGTGCGTCGGGCGAGGAGGCGGGGCTTGCCGAGGCTGGTGGCAGTTCCGTGACGCCGTATGTCGCGGGCGGTGCGATCGCCCTGCTCGTCGTGGGCGGGGGAGCGGTGGCGCTGGCGCGCCGGGGCCGGGGCTGAATCGGCCCTCGGTGGGTCAGTGATGCGACGCCAGCGTCAGCGCCCGGTCGAGTGCCTGCAGAAAGGAGTTGACCGTCGCCCGGTCCCGCACCGCCAGCCGCAGCCACTCCTCGCCCAGCCCCGGGAACGTGTCACCTCGCCGTACGGCGAAGCCCAGGTCCCGCAGATGCCGGCGTACGGCCGTCGCCCTGGGCAGCCGCACGAGGACGAAGGGGCCCTCGGCCGGTTCGGCGACCCGCAGCCCGTCCGACCCGAACTCCCGTAGTCCGGCGACCAGATGGGCCCGGTCCGTGGCGATGCGGTGCGCCGCGTGGGCCGCCTCCGCCAGCGCCTGCGGGCCGACGCAGGCCTCGGCGGCCGCCAGCGCGGGCGTGGACACCGGCCACAGGGGCTGGGCGCGCTCCAGGTCGGCGATCGTCCCGGGGGCGGCGAGGACGTAGCCGATCCGGAGTCCCGCCAGCCCCCAGGTCTTGGTCAGGCTGCGCAGGACCACCAGACCCGGCACGTCCGTCCGGCCGGCCAGCGCCTCCCGCTCACCCGGCACCGCGTCCATGAACGCCTCGTCGACCACCAACGTTCGCCCAGGACGGGCGAGTCGGGCGATGACCGAGGCGGAGTGGAGGACGGAGGTGGGGTTCGTCGGGTTGCCGATCAGCACCAGGTCCGCGTCGTCGGGGACGGCCGCCGGGTCCAGCCGGAAGCCGTCCTCCGCCCGCAGCAGAACCCGGTGCACCGAGTGGCCCGCGTCCCGCAGCGCCGCCTCCGGCTCCGTGAACTGGGGGTGGACCACCACGGGCCGGCGCACCTTCAACGCCCGGGCCAGCAGCACGAAAGCCTCGGCCGCGCCCGCCGTCAGCAGCACCCGCTCCACCCCGAGCCCGTGCCGCTCCGCCACCGCGGCCCGCGCGGCCCGCCCGTCCGGATAGGCCGCGAGCGAGCCGAGCGAGCGGGCGATGCGTTCGCGCAGCCAGGCCGGCGGTGTGTCCGCGCGGACGTTCACCGCCAGGTCGACCAGCGCGGAGCCGTCGTCACGGACCTCGGCGTCCCCGTGGTGGCGCAGGTCGGGCCCGGCGCCGTCCTCAGTGCGCATGAGCGTGTCCGCCGTGGTGGTGCCCGTGGTGGTGATGGTGACCGTCGTCGTCCGGGTGGAAGTGCGGCTGCTGCGGCAGACCGACCTTGTCCTCGAAGCCCGGCAGCGCGATGCGGTACACGCACGAGTCGCAGTTCATCCGCAGATCGCCCTGCACGGCCTCCTCGTACCGCTCCATCACCAGATCGAGCAGCTCCGGCTCCGGGCCGATGACGTCCGCCGAGCGCACCTCGACCTCCGGGTGCGCGGCCGCCCAGCCCTCGGTCTGCTGCTTCACCCGGTCCGGCAGGATGCCGGTGAAGAGGAAGTACGGGAGGACCACGATCCGCCGGGCGCCCAGCTTGACGCACCGGTCCAGGCCGCTGGGCACGTCGGGTGCCGCCAGTGACACGAACGCCGTCTCCACACCCGCGTACCCTCGCCCCTCCCACAGCAGTCGCGCCGCCTTGTGCACCTCGGCGTTGGCATCGGGGTCGGTGGATCCGCGCCCGACCAGCAGCACGGTCACGTCGGCGCGGTCCTCGGGCGAGCGCACGGTGGAGCCGAGCGCCTCGTCCAGCCGCCGCTCCAGGACCGCGAGCAGCGAGGGGTGCGGACCCAGCGGACGCCCGTAGGTGTACGAGATCCCCGCGTGCCGCTCCTTCTCGCGGGCCAGCGCCGCAGGGATGTCCCCCTTGGCGTGCCCGGCGGACACCAGCATCAGCGGCACGGCGGCGAAACGCCGTACCCCCCGCTCCACCAGCTCGGTGACCGCCTCGCCCAGCGGCGGCGGAGACAGCTCGATGAAGCCGCCCGCCACGGGCAGTTCGGGGCGGCGGGCTCCCAGCTGCCGTACGAAGTCGCGGAACGCCTCGGCTCCGGCCTCGTCCCGGGTGCCATGTCCGGCGATGAGCAGGGCGGGCGGCGGGGTGGTCACGATGTCTCCTCGGGATGTGCGGTGGCGGACTGCTCGGCGGGCTGTGTGGCGGGCGCTGACTCGGGTGGGGAAACGGGATGGCGCCGGACGACCCGGGAGGGCCGCCGGACCGGCGGGAGTACACGGTTCACCGGACGTCTCCCTGTCCCTGCCCCACGGCGGAGCCGCTCGTCGACGAGGTGTCCTGCCAGCGGTAGCCGCGCGGGGTCACCATGCGGCCCGCGATCTCACGGGTCGCCGTGTTGCCCACGGTCACCACCGTCATCATGTCGACCGTCGCCGGGTCGAGCGAGACCAGGGACGTGACCCGGCTGGACTCGTCCGGCCGCGACGCGTTGCGTACGACGCCGACCGGAGTCGTCGGCTCCCGGTGCTCGGCGAGGATCGCCAGCGCCTTCGGCAACTGCCAGTCCCGGCCCCGGGAACGGGGGTTGTAGAAGGTGACCACGAGGTCCGCCTCGGCCGCCGCGCGGACCCGCCGCTCGATGACCTCCCACGGTGTGTGCAGGTCGGAGAGGCTGATCGAGACGTGGTCGTGGCCGAGCGGTGCGCCGAGGATCGCGCCGGCGGCGAGGGCGGCGGTGACGCCCGGTACGCCGATCACGTCGATGTCGTCGGAGGCCTCGGCGAGCGCCGGGGAAGCCATCGCGTACACGCCGGCGTCGCCGCTGCCGATCAGCGCGACGGCCTGCCCCGTCCGGGCCTCGGCCACCGCGGTCCGCGCCCGCTCCTCCTCGGCGCCCAGCCCGGACTCCAGGACCCGGGTGCCGGGCCGCAGCAGGTCACGGATCTGGTCGACGTACTGGTCGAGGCCCACGAGCACGGAGGCGCGCCGCAGTTCGGCCGTGGCGCGCGGGGTGAGCAGATCGCGGGCGCCGGGGCCGAGCCCGACGACCGCGAGCCGGCCGCGCGCGGGACGTCGTACGACGGCGCAGGTCGCCATCGAGGCATGCCCGTCCGCGCGTGCCGACTTCCGCTTGGGGACGAGGAGTTCACCGCCCCGTACGAGCGCGGCGGCCTCGGCGACGGAGGGGGTGCCGACGGCCGAGAGGGGCGCCTCGGAGGGGTTGGGGACCTCGACCCCCGTCAACTCCTGGGCGGAGTACGTCATCACGGGCACGCCGAGCCGTGCGGCCGCCTCGACGATGCCGGGCTCCTCGCGCTTGGCGTCCACGGTGGCGAGCCAGGCGACGCTGCGAGGCGACAGTCCCGCGTCGCGCAACGCGTCCTCGACCAGAGCGAGCACCTCGTCGGCCGGGGCGCCCCTGGACGCGCCGACGCCGACGACGAGGGACGGCGGACGCAACAGCACCTCACTGTCGGCCGGTTCGACCGCGCGATCCGTGAGCCTGACGGTGTGCGTGCCCTGCGCGGCGAACGGCAACGGCGGCAGCGGCCATGACACCTCGGCGTCCAGCGCGACCGGCTCGCCGTCCAGCAGGGCCCGCGTCACCCCGGCGACGTCGCCCTCCACGGGAAGACCGAGCGTGTCCAGGCCGGGGATGCCGACGGCGTCCGTCGCCGTGGTCACCACCGGCTCGGCACCCAGCAACTCACCCACCTCCAGGGCGAGTTCATTGGCGCCGCCCCCGTGCCCACCCAGCAGCGACACGGCGAACCGCCCGCCCTCGTCGACGCACACCACACCCGGGTCGGACGCCTTGTCACCCAGCAGGGGCGCCACGAGCCGTACGACGGCCCCGGTCGCCAGGAAACACACGAGCTGCTCGCACTGCGCGAACGCGGTCCGTACGGCGTCCTTGACGGGACCCTCGTACACACGCGTGCGGTCCGGCCACGCCGCGGCCAGCCGGTCGCGTGCCGCCGCCCCCGCCGCGGTGGCGGAAATGAGGCCGATCACAGAGCAACTCCTTCACGAGAGACGGGGGTTCGTGCACCCCACAGCAGGAAAACGGGATTGGTCGCCGCCAGCCGGGACACGTCCCCCGGCAGTGGCGCGAGCCGGGACGACTGCAACAGCACCCCGCCGCAGTCGAGACCGGCGCCGGTGAGCGCGGTGCGCACCGCGGGCACCCGGTCCAGCGCGGCCAGGGCGACCACGACCGTCCGCCGGGCCCGCCGCGCGCACGCGCCGACGATCCCGGGCAGCTCGCGCCCGCCGCCCCCGACGAACACCGCGTCGGGATCGTCGAGTCGGGACAGCACCGCGGGCGCCTCCCCGTGCACCACGTGCACGTCGACACCGTGCGCACCCGCGTTGGCGCGGATCCGCTCCACCCCGTCCGGGGCCTTCTCGACCGCGCTGACCGCGGCGCCCAGCCGCGCGCACTCCACGGCCACGGATCCCGAGCCGGAGCCGATGTCCCAGACCAGGTCGCCGGGGCGTGGCCCGAGCCGCGCCAGGGCCAGCGCCCGCACCTCGAACTTGGTGATCATCGAGTCGCGGTGCGCGAAGTCGCCCTCGTCCAGCGCCCACCCGGCAGACGGCCGGTAGGCCGCGCCCGCGAGCGTCCGTACGGGACCGAGCACCCGCATCTCGTCCAGGCACAGGACGACACTCACCGCCGTACCCCAGTCGCGGCTCGCGGCCTCGGCGGGGGAGACCCGCTCCAGACGCTCGTCCTGCGAGCCGAGCGCGGAGGCGACGACGAGGACCCGCCCGGGTGCGGTGCGGGCGAGCGCGGCGCCGAGTTCCGCCGGACCGGCACCGGGACCGGTCAGCACGGCGACCTTCGGGTGCGCCCGGCAGACGTTGACGGCCGTGCGCGGATCCCGCCCGTGCGCGCTGACGACGACCGCGTCGTCCCAGGTCAGCCCCAGCCGGGCGAAGGCGGTGGCGATGGATGAGACGCCGGGTCTGACGTCGAGGCGCTGCGCACCGAACCGTTCGGCCAGCGCCCGCACGATCCCGAAGAACCCGGGGTCCCCGGAGGCCAGCACGACCACGCGCCGGCCTTTCCCGACGTACTCCTCCATGGCGTCCAGGGCGGGCGCGAGCGGGCCGAGGACGATGCGCTCGGCGGTCTCGGGCAGCCGTACCGCGTCCAGGTGCCGTCGCCCGCCCACGACGAGCTCGGCCCCCGCCACCGCATCGAGCGGAACCGGCGCGCCCGTCCCCGTACCGACAACCGTGATCACGTACTGGCACCCCGCGAGCGCAGGGCCTTCCGGGCCTCCGGGTCGGCCTTGCGATAGCCGTGGAAGTGACCGGGGTGGTACAGGTGCGAGCGCGTGCCCTCGGCGCCCAGCGCCGGCCCGACCAGGAAGAGGGTGTGCTTCCAGAGCTTGTGCTCCTTGACCGTCTCCTCCAGCGTCGCGATCGTGCACCGCACCACCAGCTCCTCCGGCCACGTCGCCTGATAGGCGACGACGACCGGAGTGGACGTCGGATAGCCGCCCTCCAGCAGCTCCCGCACCAACTGCCCGCTGCGGGCGGCGGACAGGAAGATCGCCATGGTCGTGCCGTGTTTGGCGAACTCCCGCACCTCCTCCCCGGGCGGCATCGGCGTCTTGCCGCCGCCGAGCCGGGTGAGGACCACGGACTGCGCGACCTCGGGAATGGTCAGCTCGCGCTGCGCGAGGGCGGCGACCGCCGAGAAGGCGGACACGCCCGGCACGACCTCCGTCCCGATGCCGATCCGCGCACACCGGTCGAGCTGCTCCTGCGTGCCGCCCCACAGGGCGGGATCACCGGAGTGGATACGTGCGACGCGCAGGCCCTTGTCCCGGGCCCGCTCGTAGACGGCGACGACGTCCTCCAGCGACATCGTCGCCGAGTCGAGGATCTCCGCGCCCTCGCGCGCGTGGTCGAGGACCTCCGCCTGGACCAGGCTCGCGGCCCAGATCACGACGTCGGCCTCGGCGATGGCGCGCGCGGCACGGAACGTCAGCAGGTCGGCGGCGCCGGGGCCGGCACCGACGAAGGTCACCTTGCCGGTGGGGGCATCGGCCATGGAAATCGGTCCTCTCTCGTACAAAACGTCTTAACGGTGGCGCCGCAACGGCTGCCGGATGTGCGCGAACGGGGGCTGATCGGATAGCAAGGGCACATGGCGGTCTTCGTCGCGCTCGGCGCGTTCCTGATGACGCTGGCCGGCGGCTGGACGGCACAGCGGGTGACCGACCGTCGCCATCTGGTCCTCGGCCTGGCCGGCGGCCTGATGCTCGGTGTGGTCGGCCTGGACCTGTTGCCGGAGGCGCTCAAGACGGCGGGCGGCGAGGTCTTCGGCGTGCCGGCGGCCCTGCTCCTGTTCGTGGCCGGATTCCTGCTGGCCCACTTGGTGGAACGGCTGCTGGCCGCCCGCCAGGCCTCCCACGGCGGGGAGGAGACCAACGGCCGGGCGCCCGAGGTGGGTCTGACCGCGGCCGCGGCGATGGTCGGGCACAGCGCCATGGACGGCGTGGCGATCGGCGCGGCCTTCCAGGTCGGCGAGGGCATGGGCACGGCGGTCGCGCTGGCCGTGGTCGCCCACGACTTCGCGGACGGCTTCAACACGTACACGATCACGAGCCTGTACGGGAACGCCCGCCGCAAGGCGCTCACGATGCTGTTCGCGGACGCGGCGGCACCGGTCGTCGGCGCGGCCTCGACCGCGTTCGTCACCATCCCGGCGGGCCTGCTCGGCGGCTATCTGGGTCTCTTCGGCGGCGTACTCCTCTATCTCGCCGCGGCCGAGATCCTGCCCGAGGCGCACCACGAACACCCCGCCCGCTCGACCCTGCTGTGCACGGTGGCGGGCGTGCTGTTCATCTGGCTGGTGGTGGGCATCGCGAGCTGAGACGGGCCCTTCGCCGAGTCTCACAACTTGCCGCCCCGCCCGCCGTCACGCCGCGCGGGCGCGATGAGCGTGGACAGGTACGGCAGCGGGGCGCCGTCGAGCTCGGCGGCCGGCCGGATCGACTCGGAGTCCAGCCCCAGCGCCGACCCCCACACCGCGTCGGCGAGCCGCCCGGTCTCGCGCAGCGCCTCGGCGACCTCACCGGCCTGCCGCCCGAACTTGTAGGCGACGACGGTGCCGGGCCCGCTGAGCGCGTCCTTGAGCACGGCCGCCCCGGCGGTGACGGGCACCAGGGTGAGCGGCTCGGTGCCCTCGGTGAGCACAGCGCCCGACCGCGCCGCCAGATCCTGCATCGCGGTGATCCCGGGCACGGTCTCCACCACGGTCCCCGGCACCAGTTCGGCGATGGTCAGCGCGAGATAGGTGAAGGTCGAGTACACGTTGGGATCGCCGATGGTGGCGAACGCGACGGTGCCGCGCTCCCGCAGCAGTCCGGCGACCCGCTCCCCGGCCGCGTCCCAGGCGGCCTCCCGCCGCGCCCGGTCGCTGCGCTCGTTGAGGGCGAACACGACCCGGACGACCTTCTCCTCCGGAACGTAGTGCAGCACGGTGGCCTCGGCCCGCCCGCGCTCCCCGCCGTCCTTCCCGTCCGGCGCGGCCATCACGGGCACGACAACCACATCGGCCGCGCGCAGGGCGTTGACGCCCTTGACGGTCACCAGCTCCGGATCCCCGGGACCCACCCCGACCCCGATCAGCCTGCTGCTGCTCATGACGTCCGGCACCTCTCCACGAACCGACGGGCGACACCGGGCTCGGACGCCCAGTGCGTGTGCACATAACTCGCGTGCACACCTTGTTGTACGAAACCTTCGACGCGCGGCGCCGGGGAGCGCACGCCCCACGCGGGAGCCGCCCCCGCCCCGGGCTCGACGACCGTCCGATGAAACTCGTGCCCCCGCATCCGGGTCCCGGCGGCGGCCAGCACACTGTCGCTCACGGCGACGGCATCCCGGTACCCGAGGGTGAGCCGCTCGGACATCCGCGCGCCGGCGTCGAGCACCCCGCACATGGGCAGCCCGTCGATCTCCCGGCACAGATACAGCAGCCCGGCACACTCGGCGGCGACGGGAGCGCCGCTCGCCGCGAGGTCCGCGACGGCTTTGCGCAGGGGCTCGTTGGCGGACAGCTCAGCGGCGTACACCTCGGGAAAACCGCCCCCGATGACCAACCCGCGGGTCCCGTCGGGCAGTTGCTCGTCCCGCAGCGGATCGAAGACGACGACCTCGGCACCGGCGGCACCCAGCAGCTCACCGTGTTCGGCATAGGAGAAGCTGAAAGCAGCCCCACCGGCAACGGCCACCACATCCAGCCCGTCTGGGGGTCCCCCCTCTGGGGGAGTTTGAGGACGAGGCCGTTCAGGCCGATAGCGGGGGCCCGGGGGCGCAGCCCCCAGGGACGGGACGGGAAGGGGCGGCGGGGGCGAGGAAGCAAGCGCCTCAGCCGCATCCCACCCCACACACGACAACGCCCCCGCACTCCGCGCCAGCGCGACCAGCCCGTCGAGATCACACCCCGCGCCCACCTGCGCGGCCATCGCGGCAACAGCCTCGACCGCCGCGGCCCGCCGCTCGGCGACCGGCACCAACCCCAGATGCCGGGAAGGCGTATCCACCTGCGCGACCCGCCGCAGCACCCCCAGCACAGGCACCCCGGCCGACTCCAACGCCTCCCGCAGCAACTCCTCGTGCCGGTCGGACGCGACCTTGTTGAGGATCACACCCCCGACCCGCACCTCGGGGTCCCAGGACGCGAACCCGTGCACCAGCGCCGCCACGGACCGCGACTGCGACGAAGCGTCGACGACCAGCACCACCGGCGCCCCGAGCAGCTTCGCCACATGGGCGGTGGACGCCAGTTCACCTTCCCCCGCGGCCCCGTCGAACATCCCCATCACACCCTCGACGACGGCGATGTCACACCCGCGGGCCCCGTGCAGGAACAACGGCCCGACCAGCTCCGGCCCGCACAGGTACGCGTCGAGGTTCCGCCCCACCCGTCCGGTGGCGAGCGCGTGATACCCGGGATCGATGTAGTCAGGGCCCACCTTGTGCGGAGACACGGCGAGCCCCCGCGCGGCGAGCGCGGCCATCAGACCCGTGGCGACGGTGGTCTTGCCGCTGCCGGACGTCGGCGCGGCAATGACCAGCCGGGGCACAGCAGTTACCACTCGATGCCCCTCTGACCCTTCTGGCCCTCGTCCATCGGATGCTTGACCTTGGACATGTCGGTCACGAGGTCGGCGAACCCGACGAGCTTCTCGGGCGCGTTCCGCCCGGTGATGACCACGTGCTGGGTCCCCGGCCGCTCCCGCAGCACCTCCACGACCTCGTCGGTGTCCACCCACCCCCAGTGCATGGGGTACGCGAACTCGTCGAGCACGTACAGCCTGTACGTCTCGGCGGCGAGGTCCCGCTTGACCTGCTCCCAGCCCTCCCGGGCCTTCTCCTCGTTGTCCGTCTGGGAGTCCCGCTGAACCCAGGACCACCCCTCGCCCATCTTGTGCCAGTCGACGCTGCCGCCCTCGCCGGAGGCGCCGAGCACACGCAGCGCGTTCTCCTCGCCGACCTTCCACTTGGCCGACTTGACGAACTGGAACACCCCGATCGGCCACCCCTGGTTCCAGGCCCGCAGCGCCAGCCCGAAGGCCGCCGTGGACTTGCCCTTCCCGATGCCCGTGTGCACGACGACCAGCGGCCGATTACGTCGCTGACGGGTCGTCAGTCCGTCGTCCGGCACCACACTCGGCTGCCCCTGCGGCATTACGCGGCCCTCCTCGAAGTCCCCTGCGTGCCCTGTACATCCCTCACCAGACCGGCGATCGAGTCCGCCCGCAACTCGTCGAGCGTCACCGCCGTACCGCCGAGCTCCCCGGCGAGCTGTCCGGCCAGCCCCAGCCGCACGGGCCCCGACTCGCAGTCGACGACCACGGAGGCGACCCCCTCGGCCGCGAACAGCCGGGCCGCCCGCCCGGCCAGCGCGACCGGCTCCGGGCCGCCCGTGGCCCGCCCGTCTGTGACCACCACGACCAGCGCCCGCCGCGCCGGATCCCGCAACCGCTCCACCCGAAGCACGTCGTGCGCCTTCAGCAGCCCGGCCGCGAGAGGCGTACGCCCACCGGTCGGCAACGTCTCCAGCCGGACGGCCGCCGCATCCACGGACGACGTCGGCGGCAGCGCGACATCGGCGGACGCCCCCCGAAACGTCACCAGCCCCACCTTGTCCCGCCGCTGATACGCATCCAGCAGCAGCGAGAGCACGGCGCCCTTCACGGCACTCATCCGCTGCCGGGCCGCCATCGACCCGGAGGCGTCGACCACGAACAGCACGAGATTCCCCTCGCGCCCCTCCCGGGTCGCCTGCCGCAGATCGTCCCGCCGCACGACCAGCCCCCGCCCCGACCGTCCGCGCGCCCGCTGATGCGGTGCGGCCGCCTGCACGGTCGCCGCCAGGTGCAGTTTGGTGAGCGCGCCCCGGGGCCGCCTGGCCCCCGTCGTCCGGCCGTGCTCCGTCCGCGCCCGCGAACGCCGCCCGGACGCACCCTCACCGATCCCGGGCACGCTCAGCACCTTGGTGCGGAAGGGCTCGGCGGCGCGTACGGCGGACTGCTCGGCCGCTCCCGAGGCCTGCGGCTCGCCGCCCTCCCCGGGCTCGGGCCGGGCGCCGGTGTCACCACCCTGCGGACCGTCCGACTCGGAGGGCGGCTGCCCGCCACCCCCGCCACCGGGCCCGTCCGGCCCCGGATCGTCGTCCTCGGGCTCCCTGAACTCCTCCAGCGTCTCGTCGAGCTTGTCCTCGTCAAGTCCCGGAGCGTCAAAGGGATTACGCCGCCGCCGGTGCGGCAGCGCGAGCAGCGCCGCCTGCCGTACGTCCTCGGCGAGCACCTCGGTCCGCCCGGCCCACGCCGCCAGCGCGGTCGCGGTACGGGCCATCACGATGTCGGCCCGCATGCCGTCCACCTCGAAGGCGGCACAGGTCGCCGCGATCTGCCGCAGCGCCCCGTCGCCCAGCCGCACCGACGGCAGCAACTCCCGTGCGGCGACGATCCGTTGACGCACAGAGGCCTCCTCGTCCGCCCAACGGGCGACGAACGCCGCCGGCTCGTCGTCGTAGGCCAGCCTGCGCCGTACGACCTCCACCCGCTGGTCCGGCTCCCGGGAGGCCGCGACCTCGACGGTCAGCCCGAACCGGTCGAGCAACTGCGGCCGCAGTTCGCCCTCTTCGGGGTTCATGGTGCCGACGAGGAGGAAACGGGCGGCGTGCCGGACGGAGACACCCTCGCGTTCGACATAGGAGGCGCCCATCGCGGCCGCGTCCAGCAGCAGGTCGACGAGGTGGTCATGAAGGAGATTGACCTCGTCGACGTAGAGGATCCCGCGGTGCGCGTCCGCGAGCAGGCCGGGCTCGAAGGCCTTGACGCCCTCGGCCAGCGCCCGCTCGATGTCGAGGGCGCCGACGAGCCGGTCCTCGGAGGCCCCGACGGGCAACTCGACCATCCGCGCGGGCCGTTGGGTGCCGGACCCGGCCTCGTGCGGCCCGTCCGGGCATTGCGGGTCCGGCTTCGCGGGGTCGCAGGAGAAACGGCACCCGGGGACGACCGCCACCTCCGGCAGCAGCGCCGAGAGCGCGCGTACGGCCGTCGACTTGGCGGTGCCCTTCTCGCCGCGCACCAGCACACCGCCCACGGCCGGCGACACGGCGTTCAGCAGCAGCGCGAGCCGCAGGTCGTCCTGGCCGACCACGGCCGTAAAGGGGAAGGGGGTGGTCACTGGTCGCCCTCCAAGTCGCCTTCAAGCTCCAGGTACGTGGCGCGCAGCTGCTCCAGCGTCTGCGCGTCCGGCTCGGCCCACAGTCCGCGGTCCGCGGCCTCCAGCAGGCGCTCGGTGATCCCGCGCAGCGCCCACGGGTTGGACTTCTTCATGAACTCCCGGTTCTCCGGGGCGAAGACGTACTCGGCGCTGAGTTTCTCGTACATCCAGTCGTCCACGACGCCGGCCGTGGCGTCGTAGCCGAAGAGGTAGTCGACGGTCGCCGCCATCTCGAAGGCGCCCTTGTAGCCGTGCCGGCGCATCGCCGCCATCCAGCGCGGGTTGACCACACGGGCCCGGAAGACACGGTGCGTCTCCTCGCCCAGCGTCCGGGTCTTCACCTGATCCGGGGTGGCGGAGTCGCCGACGTACGCCTCGGGGCTCTCGCCGGTCAGATGCCGCACCATGGCGACCATGCCGCCGTGGTACTGGAAGTAGTCGTCGGCGTCGACGAGATCGTGTTCGCGGGTGTCGACGTTCTTGGCGGCGACGGCGATCCGCCTGAACGCCGTCTCCATGTCCCCGCGCGCCGCCCGCCCGTCGAGCCCGCGCCCGTACGCGTAACCGCCCCACACCGCGTACACCTCGGCGAGGTCGGCGTCGCTGCGCCAGTTGCGGGCGTCGATCAGCGGCAGCAGCCCTGCCCCGTAGGCCCCCGGCTTGGAGCCGAAGACCCGGGCGGTCGCGCGCCGCCGGTCGCCGTGCTCGGCCGTGTCCTCGTCGGCGTGGGCCCGCACGAAGTTGCGGTCGGCGGGCTCGTCCAGGTCGGCGACCGCGCGGACGGCGTCGTCGATCAGCCCGACGACGTGCGGGAACGCGTCCCGGAAGAAGCCGGAGATACGGACGGTGACGTCGATGCGCGGGCGCCCCAGCTCCGCCAGGCCGACGACCTCGAACCCGGTCACCCTGCGCGAGGCGTCGTCCCACACCGGCCGGCAGCCCAGCAGCGCCAGGATCTCGGCGATGTCGTCGCCCTGGGTGCGCATCGCGGACGTGCCCCAGACCGTCAGGCCGACGGACTTCGGATAGTCGCCCGTGTCCTGCAGGTACCGCTGGACGAGGGAGTCGGCGAGGGACTGGCCGACCTCCCAACTCAGCCTGGAGGGGATGGCCTTGGGGTCGACGGAGTAGAAGTTCCGGCCGGTCGGGAGCACATTGACCAGGCCGCGTGTCGGCGAACCGGACGGGCCCGCCGGGACGTATCCGCCGTCGAGGGCCTTGAGGATGTGGCCGATCTCGTCGGTCGTCCTCGCCAGCCGGGGCACGACCTCGGTGCAGGCGAACTCCAACACCGCGACGGCGTCCGGGAGTTCGGTGCCGAGGACGTCATGCGCGAGGGCGCGGCTCTCGGCGACGGCCCACTCCCTCGCCTCCATCCCCTCCGCGATCCGCCGGCACAGCTGCTCCAGCAGGTCGATCGCGTCGGCGGCCGTACGGGACGGCCCCTCGACGAGGTCCGTCAGCTCGACCGGCACCTTCACCGGCGCACCCGGCTCGGCGAGCAACTCCTTCTCGACCAGCCCGAAATGAGCCGCGAGCGAAGCCCTGAGCCCCGGAAGCGCGTTCGCCTGCCCGCCCCACACCTGCGAGGCACGCAGCACGGCGAGTACGAGATTGACGCGCGGCTCACCGACCGGTCCGCCGCCGAGAATGTGCAGACCGTCCCTGATCTGCACGTCCTTGATCTCGCACAGATAGCCGTCGATGTGCATGACGAACCCGTCGAAGTCGCCCTCCTCCGGCTGCTCGTCCACGTGCAGGTCGTGGTGCAGCTCGGCCGCCTTGACCAGCGTCCAGATCTGGGCCCGCACGGCAGGCGCCTTCGTCGGGTCCAGGTCGGAGACCAGCGCGTACTCGTCGAGCAGTTGCTCCAGCTTGGCCAGGTCGCCGTAGGTGTCCGCACGGGCCATCGGCGGTACGAGGTGGTCGACGACCGTGGCGTGCCCGCGCCGCTTGGCCTGGGTGCCCTCGCCGGGGTCGTTGACGATGAAGGGGTAGATCAGCGGCAGTTCGCCGAGCACGGCGTCCGGCCCGCACCCGCGCGAGAGCCCGAGCCCCTTGCCCGGCAGCCACTCCATCGTGCCGTGCTTGCCCATGTGGACGATCGCGTCGGCGCCGAAACCCCCCTCCGATGTCGCAGCCTCCAGCCAGCGATAGGCCGCCATGTAGTGGTGCGAGGGCGGCATGTCGGGGTCGTGGTAGATCGCGATCGGGTTCTCGCCGAAGCCGCGCGGCGGCTGGATCATCACGACGACGTTCCCGAACTGGAGGGATGCCAGCACGATGTCGTCCCCGTCGACGTAGAGGGAGCCCGGCGGCTCACCCCACGCCTCCAGCATCCCGTCCCGCAGCTCGGGGTCGAGCTTGTCGAACCAGGCCTGATAGTCCGCGAGCGGCACGCGGGCGGGCGCGGAGGCCAGCTGCTCCTCGGTCAGCCACTCCACGTCGTGACCGCCGGCCGCGATGAGCCGGTGGATCAACTCGTCGCCGTTGTCCGGGTACGCGGTGACCCCGTACCCGGCGTCCTTCAGGGCGTCCAGCACCCGGACAGCCGACGCGGGCGTGTCCAGGCCGACCGCGTTGCCGACGCGCGAGTGCTTGGTCGGGTAGGCGGTGAAGACGAGCGCCAGCTTCTTGTCCGCGTTCGGCTTGTGCCTCAACTCCGCGTGCCGTACGGCGATTCCGGCCACCCGCGCGGCCCGCTCCGGGTCGGCGACGTACACCGGCACGTCGTCGGGTCCCTGCTCCTTGAAGGAGAACGGAACGGTGATGAGGCGCCCGTCGAACTCCGGGATCGCGACCTGCATCGCCGCGTCCATCGGGGACAGCGCGGCGTCCGACTCGTCCCAGGCGTCGCGCGAGGACGTCAGGCACAGGCCCTGCAGCACAGGGACGTCGAGGTCGGCGAGCGCCCCGATGTCCCAGGCCTCCTCGTCGCCGCCGGCCGAGGCGTGGGAGGCGTGCGCGCCGCCCGCGGCCAGGACCGTGGCCACCAGGGTGTCGGCCTTCGCGAGGGTCTCGTACAACGCCGGGTCCGCGCCGCGCAGCGAACCGCAGTACACGGGAAGGGCGTTGGCGCCACGCGCCTCGATCGCGTCGCACAGGGTGTCCACGAAGGAGGTGTTGCCGCTCAGCTCATGGGCCCGGTAGAAGAGCACGCCGACGGTCGGCCGGCCCTCGACGAACTCCCGCTCGCCGTGGACGCCGTACTCGGGCATCTTCTGCGGCTCGACGAACCCCTCACCGGTCAGCAGCACGGTGTCGGACAGGAACCGGGCCAGCTCGGTGAGGTTGGCGGGCCCGCCCTCCACGAGGTACTTGAGCGCCTCGGCGACCACACCGGCGGGCACCGACGACTCGGCCATCAACTCCGCGTCCGGCACGGTCTCTCCGCCGAGCAGCACGGTCGGTACGCCGGACGCCCTGAGCGCGGCGAGCCCGTCCTCCCAGGCCCGCTTCCCGCCGAGCAGCCGTACGACGGCGATGTCCGCGCCGTCGAGCAGTCCGGGCAGTTCCTCCGCCACGTCCACCCGGGTCGGGTTGCCGATCCGGTAGTCGGCACCGGAGGCGGCCCGGGCCGCCAGCAGATCCGTGTCGGCGGTCGACAACAACAACACTGTGCTCATGCGGGTGCTCCCGGTGGAATGAAAGGCAGTCCTTGCGGCGCGCCCGACTCGATGAGCCGCCACAGCGCGTCCGTGTCCGCGTGCTGTTCGATCAGGTCGCCGAGCCGGTCGAGCTGCTCCTCGCGCAGCGCGGCGAACGAGGTGTCGGGGGCCGGCACGAAGCGGCGGCCCGCGGCGGCCGCCACCTCACGCAGGAAGGCCCGCCGGAACCCGTCCGACTCCAGCGAACCGTGCCAGTGCGTGCCCCAGGTCCGGCCGACCCGGCAGCCGTCCAGGCTGTGTCCCCCGTCATCGGTGATGAAGGCTTCTCCGCCGGTGACCTCGGCGACCCCGTGATGGATCTCGTACCCCTCGACCGGCTCGCCGAGGGCTTCGCCCACCGGCCGGGTGAGGGTCTTCTCGCGGGCGAACCGCACCCGCACGGGCAGGACTCCGAGGCCCTCGACGTGTCCGCGCCGGCTCTCGACCTCGTCCTCGATGTGCTCGCCGAGGATCTGGTAGCCACCGCAGATGCCGAGGACGGGCCGCTGCTCCGAGGCCCTTCGTACGAGGACGTCCGCAAGGCCGCGCTCCCGCAGCCACTCCAGGGCCTTCACCGTGCCCCGGGTTCCCGGAACGATGACGAGGTCGGCGTCGGCCAGCTCCTCGGGCCGGTCCACGAACCGCACGACGACACCCGGTTCGGCGGCCAGCGCGTCCACGTCGGTGAAGTTGGACATGAGGGGGACCGCGCAGACGGCGACGCGCAGCACGTCCTCGCCGAGGGGCGGCGCGACGTTCGACTCGCGCACGGTCCCCCGCAGGGCTGTGCTTGATTTGAAGGCGGGCCGCAGGCCGTCCTCCTCGTCGATGCCGAGACCGTGCCGGAAGGGCAGGACGCCGTAGGTGTGCCGCCCGGTGAGGCCGTGCAGCATGTCGAGCCCGGGCTCCAGGAGGCTGACGTCTCCCCGGAACTTGTTGACGAGGAACCCGGCGACGAGTTCCTGGTCCTCGGGCGACAGGAGTGCGACGGTCCCGAAGAAGGAGGCGAAGACGCCGCCACGGTCGATGTCCCCGACCACGAGCACGGGAAGCCGCGCGTTCCGGGCGATCCCCATGTTCACGATGTCGGTCCGCCGCAGGTTGATCTCGGCGGGAGAACCCGCCCCCTCACAGATCACGGCGTCATACGTGCCCCGCAACTCGGCGAGGCAGTCGAGAACCGTCCCGAGAAGCTGCTGCTGCCGCCCCCCGTGGTATCCACGGGCACTCAGCTCGCCGACCGGCTTGCCCATGAGCACGACCTGACTGCTCTGCTCGCCACCGGGCTTGAGGAGCACGGGATTCATGAGCGCGGTGGGCTCGATCCGACAGGCCTGCGCCTGCATGGCCTGAGCCCGCCCGATCTCGGCGCCCTCCCGGGTGACGAACGAGTTGAGCGACATGTTCTGCGCCTTGAAGGGCGCGACCTTGACGCCTTGCCGCACCAGCCAGCGACAGATCCCGGCGGTGACGACGCTCTTGCCGGCGTCGGAGGTGGTACCGGCGACGAGCAGACCACCGCTCATTTCCCGTGTCCCTTCACCATGAGGCGCGCGGCGACACTGACGCCGAGCGCGAGGAGTCCGACGCGCCGCGAGAGCCGTACGGCCCGCTCGATGTCGGGCACGGCGACGGCGCGGCCTTCCCGGTTCAGGACCGGCCGGTGCTCGACCCGCCCCCCGTACGACAGGGTCCCGCCGAGCCGTACCCCGAGCGCCCCGGCGAACGAGGCCTCCACGGGACCGGCGTTGGGGCTCGGATGCGCGCCGGCGTCGGCACGCCAGGCCCGTACCGCACCACGCGGGTCACCACCGGCGACCGTCGCCAGTACGGCGGTCAGCCTGGCCCCCGGCCAGCCCGCCACGTCGTCCAGCCGCGCGGAAGCCCACCCGTAGCGCCGGTAGGTGGGCGACCTGTGCCCGACCATGGCGTCGAGGGTGTTGACGGCACGGAACCCGAGCAGCCCCGGCACCCCGCCGACGGCCCCCCACACCAGGGCCCCCACCACCGCGTCGGAGGTGTTCTCCGCGACGGATTCGACGACGGCCCGCGCGATCCCGTCGGCGTCCAGAGCCTGCGGATCCCGCCCGCACAGATGCGGCAGCCGGGCCCTGGCGGCCTCGACATCGCCCGACTCCAGCGCGCGCCCGATGCTTTGGGCCTCACGAGCGAGCGAAGTCCCCCCGACGACGGCCCATGTGGCGGCGGCGGTCACCGCGACGGAGGCGGCGGGGGAGCGTCGTACGGCAAAGGCGGCGACCGCGCCGATCCCGACGGCTCCACCGGCGCACACGAGGGCATGCAACGCGCCCCACCCGCGGTGGTCACGCCACAACACCCGTTCCACGGCCCCGGCGGCCCGCCCGAACGCGGCGACCGGATGCCCACGGCGCGGATCGCCGAGCAGGAGGTCACCGAGAAGGCCGGCGGCGGCGCCGTACGCGAAAACGCGATCGGCACGCACGGGGCTCAGCCGATCGCTGGGTCGGGTAGGGCTGGGTCGGTGCCTCTCAAACGGCAGCCGCGCATGGCGATTTGTCCTCACTCAGGGTGTCCACGCCCTGGTTCGACGAGACCGACGGTGAGAGTTCCTGGCTCCCGGGACTACCTACCCCGGTGACAGTGGCGGGACCGCGCCGGACTTCCACCGGCTTCCTCTCGCGCCGTCGTACATGGCTCCGGCAGTCCACCACGGGCCCGGAAGGGCAGTCAACTTGCTGTTGACCTGGGACGGAGGAGTGTGCGCAGGCCCACATCCGAGAGGTCGTGGGGGTCACGCAAACGCGTGGTGCCGGGACGGATCACCGTCCCGGCACCCAAGGGGTCCGAGGCCTCAGGCCTTGACCACCACCAGATAGATCCCGTACGCCACCGCCGCCGCGCACGCCGCGAAGCACACGTAGGCGGCCGTGACCGCGGCCGCGGCCGAGTCGCCCTGCGTGGCAGCGCGTTCGCGGCGCGACAGGCCCATGACGCCGAGGGTGAACAGGGCCACGAGGCCCACGGTGACCGCGAGGCTGACGCCGAAGACGGAGCCCAGAGCTGCCCAGTCGATCTTCATGCTGCTTCTCTTCCTTCGTGCCGGGTGCGCGGGCTCAGACGGCCGCGGCCGGCGGGATCGCGGGGTCGGGGGCGGTCGTGGCCGGGGCGGGGATCGTGGCCGTCAGGTCCTCGGTCACCGTGCCCGCCGGGGGCCGGGCCACGGCGGCGATCGCCGTGGTCACCACACCGGCCGGCTCCTCGGTCTCGTTGACGTTCGTCGCGTCGACGACCTCGCGCCGGGAGAGCTTCCAGATGGCCGCGCTGGAGGCGATCAGGAAGACGGCGACGACGGCCGTACCCCAGGCGCCGAGATCCGTGACCGACTCGGCCAGCGCGCCCACCAGGGCCGCGGCCGGCAGCGTCAGGCACCAGGCCACGAGCATCCGGGTCGCCGTCGACCAGCGGACCACGCCGCCTTTGCGGCCGAGGCCCGCACCCATCACCGAACCGGAGACGACGTGCGTGGTGGACAGGGAGAAGCCGAGGTGCGAGGAGGCCAGGATCGCCGTGGCCGCGCTGGTCTGGGCGGCGAAGCCCTGCTGCGGCTGGAGTTCGGTCAGGCCCTTGCCCATGGTGCGGATGATCCGCCAGCCGCCGAGGTAGGTGCCGAGCGCGATGGCGAGGCCCGCGGAGAGGATGACCCAGGTGGGCGGGTCGGAGTCGGGAGCGACGGCGCCGCCGGCGACCAGGGCGAGGGTGATGATGCCCATCGTCTTCTGTGCGTCGTTGGTGCCGTGGGCCAGCGAGACCAGGCCCGCGGAGGCGATCTGCCCGGCCCGGTAGCCCTTCGCGGCGGCCTTGCCGTCGGCCTTTTTGCCCAGGGTGTACGACAGTCGGGTCGCGAGCATCGCTGCGAGGCCCGCCACGATCGGGGCGGCGAGCGCGGGGATGAGCACCTTGGTGACGAGTACGTCGCCGTGTACGGCGCCCGTACCCGCCGAGGCGACGGTGGCGCCGATCAGACCGCCCATCAGGGCGTGCGAGGAGCTGGAGGGGAGCCCGACCAGCCAGGTCAGCAGGTTCCAGAGGATCGCGCCGACCAGCGCCGCGAATATGACCTCGGGACGTATGCCGGTCTCGTCGACGAGACCTTTGGAGATCGTGTTGGCGACCTCCACCGAGAGAAAGGCGCCAACAAGGTTCAGCACGGCGGACATGGCCACCGCGACCTTGGGCTTGAGTGCGCCGGTCGAGATGGTGGTGGCCATCGCGTTGGCGGTGTCGTGGAAACCGTTCGTGAAATCAAACGCGAGTGCGGTTACGACCACAATCGCGAGGATCAGCGAGAAGTTTTCCATTTACCCAGGCAATCGTTCGAGGTCATCGGTCAGTTGACCGTAGGAAACCTGAGTGAACGGAAGATGAACTGGGGAGGTCCCTGGAGTGTCTGGATGAGGGGGTCGCCGTACCGCCCGATCTCGGCGACCCTCTCGTCCCTTCTGTCCCTTGGTCAGTGGCCCCGGGCGAACGTCCTCAGCTGCGCCTGGGAGCCGTTGAAGAGATTCTGGTCACCCGGCAGGCCGCCGCTGTTGTCGTACTGCCAGAAGGTCCAGAACGACCATCCGGCCGGCAGTGAGCCCGCGTCCGCCGAGTCGTGGCGGGCGATCTACAGTGCGTGGTCGGAGGCGAAGGCGCGGCTGCCGCCGGTGCACGTGTTCCACCAGTGGGTGGTCGTGTAGATCACCGGACGACGGCCGGTGAGCTGCTTCAGCTCGTTGCTGAACGACTTGATCCAGTTGACCATGCCCGCCTTGCTCAGGCCGTAGCACTTGTGCCTGGAGTCGTACGGGTTGTACTCGATGTCGAGCGCGGGCGGCAGGGTCCAGCCGTCCGCGCTCCACCTCCCGCCGTTGCGCACGAAGTACGCCGCCTGCGTCGCGCCCGACGACTTGTTCGGCAGCGCGAAGTGGTACGCCCCGCGGATGATGCCGGCGGTGCGGGCGCCGTTGTACTGCTGGCTGAAGTACGGGTTGCGGTAGTTGGTGGACTCGGTCGCCTTGACGTATACGAATCTGGCGCCCCTGGCTTTCGCGCCGGACCAGTCGACGTTCTTCTGGTGCGAAGAGACGTCGTGCCCCTTCGGCGGGCTCGCCGCCGAGGCCGGAACCTCGGCGAGGGCGGACGCCCCGATGGCGAGTGCGGCCGCGCAGACCGCTGTGACGCGGGTGCGACGGCGGAACGGTTTGCGATCACGAGCCATGTTTCCCCCCGGAATGGCGACGTGCACGACAAAACAACCGGAGATTACTGGAAGATCGTTGAATGTTCGTCGATCTCTGGCCAAGCACGGAGAGAAGGGGATATGTCCGTGTACGGGGACTTTCGGAGGTCCGGCTTCCGCCCTAAAGTGCCCCTGCCCGGCGGCGGGTTGGGGGTGTGCCTGACAGGATCGCCGCATGGGTGAGCAGCAGCGGGACCGGCGGGACGAACGGGATGCGCGAGAGAGTGCGCGGGATGTGCCGGAGAGGCGGGGGAGGGGTGTGGGCGACGAGGAGGCGCACGCCTGGGACGCGCTCGTCGCGGCCGCCCGCCGCACGGTCCTCGACGGTCTCGTCGTCGGCACCTCCGGCAACGTCTCCGTGCGCGTCGGGGACACCGTGCTGGTCACGCCGTCGGGCGTGCCCTACGACCGGCTCACGCCCGCGGACGTGACCGGCGTCGACCTCGACGGCCGGCAGGTGCTCGGCACCCTGGCCCCGACCAGCGAGCTGCCCATGCACCTCGCCGTCTATCGCACCACCGACGCCCGCGCCGTGGTCCACACGCACGCCGTGCACGCGACGGCCGTCTCGACGCTCGTCCCCGAACTCCCGACGATCCACTACATGGCCGGCGCCCTCGGCGGGTCTGTCCGGGTTGCCCCCTATGCGACATATGGCACCGACGAGTTGGCCGAGAACATGCTCCATGCCCTCGCCGACCGCACCGGCTGTCTCCTCCGGAACCACGGCATGATCACCTACGGCACCACCCTGGACCAGGCCTACGACCGCACGGCCCAACTGGAGTGGATGTGCCGACTGTGGCTGACGGCGTCGTCGGTACCGGGCATGTCACCGGCGCTGCTGTCCCGCGAACAGATGGCGGAGGCGGGCGAGAAGCTGCGGGGGTACGGGCAGCCGGGCTGAGCCCACCACGCGCGTGGCGGTGCTGGGCACCCCGCCCCGAGAGTGCCGGTCCCGCAACCGGCGTCACCCCGTTCCGCCCTCCCGCTGGCCCGTGACCGGGTTGGCCAGGACACTGGACGGGTGCGCACCGTCAAAGCAACGGCCGCTGCCGTCACCGTAGCCCTGGCAGCCGGCGCAGCCTCCGTGGCCGCCGGCCGGTTCGCGAGCGACGCGGCACTCAAGACGTCCCCGGGCAGGCCGCTGCCCACCGAACCGCGGCTCACCGTGCACGCGACGGCCGCCGGCCAGATCGCGCTCACCCGTGACCTGGCGGCCCTGCGCCCCGGCACCTACGGCCTCTCCGGCGATGGTACCCATGCCGTCGTCGGCCCCGTCCTCGACACCGCCACGCACTCCGCCGACACCGTTGTCCGCCGCCTGGAACGGGTCACGCACGGCGCCCTGGAGCCCGGCGACAAGGTCTGGCTGACCCCGAACGTGCACATCGGCAACCCGACCACCGCCCTCGGACTCGACCACACCGACGTGGACATCCCCGGCGAACTCGGCTCCCTGCCCGCCTGGTTCGTGCCCGGCGTCCGGGACACCTGGGTGATCACGGTGCACGGCCTGGGAGCCACCAGGGAACACCCCATGAACGTGATGGAGTTCCTGCACCGCCAGCGCTTCCCGGTGCTCGACCTCGCCTACCGCGGCGACCGCGGCGCCCCCCGTTCCCCGGACGGTCTGAACCACCTCGGCGAGACGGAGTGGCGCGACGTGGACGCGGCGATCCGGCACGCCGTGAACCACGGCGCCAGGCACGTCGTGCTGCACGGCTGGTCCACCGGCGCCACCATGGCGCTGCGCGCCGCCGAGCACTCCGCGCTGCGGGAGAGCATCTCGGGACTGGTCCTGGACTCCCCGGTCCTCAGCTGGGCGACGACGCTGCGCGCCCTCGCCTCGGCCCGTCGCACGCCGGGCGCGCTGCTCCCGCTCGCCGTGCGGGCCGCCCAGGGGCGCACGGGCCTGGAACGCGATCGCACCGCCGGGGCCGCGCAGCTCACCGTCCCGACGCTGATCTTCCACGGCCCCGACGACACACTGGCCCCCTGGGAGTACTCCCGCCGGCTCGCGAACACCCACCCCAACCTGATCGCCCTGCGCACCGTGGCGCAGGCCGGGCACGGAGCGATGTGGAACGCCGACCCGAAGGCCTACGAAGAGGCGTTGCGCCGCTTCCTCACCCCGCTGATGTGACCCCGCCGAGGTGACCCTCCGCCAGGGCCGGGCGCAGTGGAGCTGAACAACACACGCGATTCCGTTTAAGGCCGTACCACTGGCCGGTTCTCGGCCCCGAGCCGCTCGCCGGCCCCCGTCCGTTGGCCAGTCCCGTCGCCCCCCGTGACATTCCGTTTGGGTTTTCCGACCGTCAACCGGAAGACTGCACCCGTGACGTCCCGTATCCCGCGCGACTCCAGGCTTCGACTCGTCCGCCCGCGACCCCTGGCCGCCGCCCCCTCAGCTGTGAACCAGCGGCGCTCGCGCCGCGCCGCGCCCCGCCCTCCGGAGGGCACACCGGCGCCCGCGGAGCTGGCCAGAATGGCGCGCTCCGGTCTGGCCGCCGCGGCCCGCGTCGCCCGCTGGGCGGACGCCGCGCTCGGCCCGGGCGGCGACAGCGCGACAGCCGACGGCAAGGCCACCCTCGCCGAGGCGACCGCGGAACGGGCCTCCCGCGACCTGGGCCTGACAGCGGCTCAGGTCCGCGCCGACTGGGACACCGCCCGTCTCGCCGGCCTCGTCGAGGTGCACGGCGACAGCGCCCGCCCCGGCTGGCGGCTGCGTGCCTGGAACCGCGACGACAGCGCCGTACTGCGCGGCTGGGTCGCCCTGTTCGACGCCTGGTCGCTCGCTCACGCCGAGCCCGCGGAGCACGAGCCCGCGGCCGTCGGCGAGGTCGTCTCGGCCATGCCTCAGGTGCTCTCCTTCCTCCAGCTGTCCGCCGGGCCCGTCCCGGTCGACCAGCTTCTGGACCTCCTGGAGCAGCGGGTCACCGAACTGCGCACGGAGCGCTGCGAGATCCCCTACGGGCCGCAGCCCGGCCCCCTGCAGCAGCCGCAGGCCCTCGACACCCCGCTCGCGCCCCTCCTCGACTGGGCCCTGCACGCCCTCGGCTCCGTCGGCGCGCTCACCTACGGCGACGGACAGGCCACGCTCACCCCGCTCGGCAGCTGGGCGGTCTGGGTCAAGCTGGAGCAGATCTGCGTCGCCGCGCAGAGCCCCGCCGGGAACATCGAGCAGGCCGCCGAGGACATGCTCCGCGGCTGCGCCCAGCTCCGCCCCAACGCGGCCCGCGCCGAGTACCGCGCCTGGCTCGCCGCCCGGCCCGTCGGCAGCGCCGTCAGCGAACTCATCGACGCGGCCCGCGGCGACGACGCCCTGCTGCGCGGCCTCGCCTTCGAGGCGCTGCGCGTGGTCGGCGCCCCCGCCGAGCCCGACGTCAGCGCCGTGGCCGACGAGCCCACGCTGCGGCCCTACGCCCTGCTGTGGCTCGCCGAGCACGACGGCGTCGACCCCGAGGACGCCCACGAGGTCCTCACCCGGGAGGAGGCCACCTGGCTGTGGGTCGACACCGCGGCCGCCGTCGCCGACCACGGCGAGTCCCCGATGCTCGTACGGCACCTGGAGTCCGCCGTGCAGCCGACGGTCCCCATGCTCCTGGACGAGGTGCGCGCCGTCGGCCACCCCCGCACCGTGCAGGTCCTGGTCGCACTCGCCGCGGCGCACCCGGACCCCGCCCTGGCGAAGGCCGTGCGCCGCGCCGCCTTCCAGGTGCACACCGGCGGCAATTAGGAGCCGTCGGCGGGCATCCGGGGCGCGCGTGCGCGCCGAGGCTCCGGATACTGCCCTCGGCGTCCCGGGCCAGGCAGCTCCGTGAGCCGTGGCTGTGGCCCTGGTCCGTCGGGGACATCAGGATCTCCACGGATGCCGACCCGCTCCACCCAGCCGTCGACGAGCGCGTCCTCCAGACGGGCGTCGAGCAGACGCCGGCCCGTGCGGAGCCGGGACAGCGGGGGCAGCGTGAGGTTCTCGGCTTTGCCGAACTCGCCGACGCGCCGCGCGCCGGGGGTGCGCGCAGACGTCGTCCACGACGCCGTACACCCCGCTCGGGCCCGCGCCCTTCCTCGCCGAGCGGGTCGAAGACGCCGCCGCGGCCCTCGGAGCCGACCATCACCGCCGCCGCTGCCCTGCGCCGGCTCGGCGTGCGTCACCGAGCCGTCCTCGCCCTCGTGCACCGAGATACCGAGATCTCGGTGCAGCCCGCGGCCGCCCGCCGGCGCCGGCGAAGAGCCGAACGGGGGACGCGCCCCCTCACCCCGCCGTGTCACGTCGCCACACCCCGGCCGCCGACCCCGCCCGTGGCTACGCTCTGCGCCGGATCCGAGGGCGATGGGCGCGGAAGGGGGCACGGTGGGCGATCTGCCGGTCGAGACGAAGGGGGCGCGCCGGGCCACCCCCGAGACCAGTGAACTCCCGGGCGCCCGCCGCGTCCCCCGCCGCCTCGTCGCCACCCTGGCCCTCCTCCTGGCGGTGCCCGTCCTGGCCGCCGTCCACGAGTCCCGCCCCGCCCCCTACGGAGACCACTTCACCGCAGGCGCGCACTACACACGCGACGGCCGCCGTCCGCTCACCGTGCTCCACGCGCGCGGGGACACCATCACGCTCTGGGACGACGGACTGGTCACCGCCGCCGACGGCGCCTCCGTCCGCTGGCACCGCGCCCTCCCCGCGAGCGCCGACTGGCTTCCCGCACAGGGCGGCACCGGAGTCCTGCGCCCCCTGGGCCGTGGAATCCTCGCCGTCGTCACCCCGCCCCGCATCGCCGCCTACCGCATCGCCGACGGCGACCTGCGCTGGGTGGTGCCCGCGCGCGGTGGGTGCGCCTTCGCGCCCGAACGTGCCGTACGTCACGCTGCCGGAGCGCTGCTCGTCGCCCAGCCCTGCCCGGAATCGGCGTGGACGTCCCAGCTCATCGCCGTGGACGACCTGGGCCGGATCACCCCGCACCGTGCGTCCCTCGGCAACGGCCGCCCGGACGGGCGGCCCGAACACCCGAACACAGAAAAAGTGGTTGCACAGCCCCGTTAGACTTGGCCCATGGCCATTCTCCTCGCGCATTAGACGGCGGGAACGTCCTCAGTCGCCCACCCGTCACCCCAGTCTGCCCTGGAGCCTGTCCGTGATCTCCGCCTCCGGTATCGAGCTGCGCGCCGGTGCCCGCGTCCTCATCGAGTCCGCCTCCTTCCGTATCGCCAAGGGCGACCGCATCGGACTCGTCGGCCGCAACGGCGCCGGCAAGACCACTCTCACCAAGGTCCTCGCCGGCGACGGCATCCCCGCCGGAGGCACGGTCACCCGCTCCGGCGAGGTCGGCTACCTCCCGCAGGACCCGCGCACCGGCGACCTCGACATCCTCGCCCGCGACCGCGTCCTGTCCGCGCGCGGTCTCGACGTACTGCTCCGCAAGATGCGCGAGAACGAACAGCGGATCGCCAACGGCCAGGGCGCCACCCGCGAGAAGGCGCTCAAGCAGTACGAGCGCAACGAGACCGAGTTCCTCACCAAGGGCGGGTACGCCGCCGAGGCCGAGGCCGCCACCATCGCCGCCGCCCTCAACCTGCCCGACCGGGTGCTCGGCCAGCCGCTGCACACGCTCTCCGGCGGTCAGCGCCGCCGTATCGAACTGGCCCGCATCCTCTTCTCGGACGCGGACACCCTGCTGCTCGACGAGCCGACCAACCACCTCGACGCTGACTCGATCGTCTGGCTGCGCGACTACCTGAAGACCTACCGCGGCGGATTCATCGTGATCTCCCACGATGTCGACCTGGTCGAGACGGTCGTCAACAAGGTGTTCTACCTGGACGCCAACCGCGCCCAGATCGACATCTACAACATGGGCTGGAAGCTCTACCAGCAGCAGCGCGAGGCCGACGAGAAGCGCCGCAAGCGCGAGCGGCAGAACGCCGAGAAGAAGGCCGCCGCCCTGCACTCGCAGGCCGACAAGATGCGCGCCAAGGCCACCAAGACCGTCGCCGCGCAGAACATGGCCAAGCGTGCCGACCGGTTGCTCGCCGGCCTCGATGCGGTGCGCCAGAGCGACAAGGTCGCCAAGCTGCGCTTCCCCGAGCCCGCGCCGTGCGGAAAGACGCCCCTGACCGCCGAGGGCCTGTCGAAGTCGTACGGCTCGCTGGAGATCTTCACCGACGTCGACCTGGCCATCGACAAGGGTTCCCGCGTCGTCATCCTCGGCCTGAACGGCGCCGGCAAGACCACCCTGCTCAGGCTCCTCGGCGGCGTCGAGACGCCCGACACCGGCGAGGTCGTCGAGGGCCACGGCCTCAAGCTCGGCTACTACGCGCAGGAGCACGAGACCCTCGACCCTGAGCGCACGGTCCTGGAGAACATGCGGTCCGCCGCCCCCGACCTGGACCTCGTCGAGGTGCGCAAGACGCTCGGCTCGTTCCTGTTCTCCGGCGACGACGTCGACAAGCCGGCCGGTGTCCTCTCCGGCGGCGAGAAGACCCGCCTGGCCCTGGCGACCCTGGTGGTCTCCTCCGCGAACGTCCTGCTGCTGGACGAGCCGACCAACAACCTCGACCCCGCCAGCCGCGAGGAGATCCTCGGCGCCCTGCGCACCTACAAGGGCGCCGTCGTCCTCGTCACCCACGACGAGGGCGCCGTCGAGGCGCTGCAGCCGGAGCGGATCATCCTGCTGCCGGACGGCGTCGAGGACCTGTGGGGCGCCGACTACGCGGACCTCGTCGCCCTCGCCTGAGAGTCAGCACTGCGTGATCGAAAGCGTGATCCACAGCGTATGGATCATTCGGCCGATCCGTGATCCATCATCTGTGTGAGATCTCCTCGTACCGAGGTGTGTCCTACATCGAATTCGCGGCCGAGCCCTTTATCGACAAGGGCTCGGCCGTTGTACGTCTCTGACCTGGTGCTTCGCGAAATAACCCGTTCGGCGGTACGAACGCCAATAGGGAGAATCGCAGATTCCGCTTGTGGCGATGCGCTCCTGTCGTCAAAACCCTGTCTCACGGACCTTGCCGAATGGGTGGCCATGAACGCCCGGAGGGGTGATCATGAGGGGACCAGAGCGCACTTCCCATGAGGAGGCACGGGTGGCCGAGACTCTGAAGAAGGGCAGCCGGGTAACCGGCGCCGCGCGCGACAAGCTCGCGGCAGACCTGAAGAAGAAGTACGACTCCGGTGCGAGCATTCGGGCGCTGGCCGAGGAAACCGGCCGCTCGTATGGCTTCGTGCACCGGATGCTCAGCGAGTCGGGCGTCACGCTCCGTGGGCGTGGCGGGGCGACGCGGGGCAAGAAGGCCGCCTCGTCCTGATCTCGGGAGGCACATCGGCTTCGATGGTGGCCACCCGGTCGGTCGGCAGATCGGCCGGGTGGTTACTGTGCAGTCACTTAGCTTCGCTCTGCTGACCGCACTCATCGGAGGCATTCCATGGCTTCGCCTGCCCAGGACCTCGGTCCGCTGCTCGACAAGGACGGCGTACGGCTCACCGTCGACGACGCGATCGCCACGGTGACGCTGGACAACCCGACCAAGCGCAACGCGCAGAGCCCCGCCATGTGGCGTGCGCTCGCCGAGGCCGGGCGGGTCCTGCCGGGGTCCGTCCGTGTCGTCGTGCTGCGCGCCGAGGGGCAGTCCTTCTCCGCCGGGCTCGACCGGCGCATGTTCACGCCCGAGGGAATCGAGGGCGAGCCGACGTTCGTCGACATCGCGCGCAGCAGCGACGGCGAACTCGACGCGATCATCGCCGAGTTCCAGGCCGGATTCACCTGGTGGCGGCGCAGTGACCTCGTGTCCATCGCCGCCGTGCAGGGGCATGCCATCGGCGCGGGCTTCCAGCTGGCGCTCGCCTGCGACCTGCGCGTGGTCGCCGACGACGTGCAGTTCGCCATGCGCGAGACCAGCCTCGGACTCGTACCCGACCTGACCGGCACGCATCCGCTCGTCGGACTGGTCGGCTATGCCCGCGCACTGGAGATCTGCGCGACCGGCCGCTTCGTCCTGGCCGAGGAGGCCGTCAGCACGGGCCTCGCCAACCTCGCGGTACCCGCCGAACAGCTCGACGGCGCCGTGCACGACCTGGTGTCGGCTGTCCTGGCGGCACCCCGGGACGCGGTGATCGAGACCAAGGCACTGCTGCGCGGGGCGCAGGGCCGGGACTACGACGCCCAGCGCGCCGCCGAGCGGGCCGCGCAGGCACGGCGCCTGCGGGACCTGGCCGGCCTGGGCGAGTAAGCCGTCCGGGCGAGTGGGCCGTCGGGGCGAGTGGGCCGATCGCACCGGACGGCGCCACGACCGCTCGCCCACGGCTGTGCTCAGCTCACGGCTGTGCTCAGCTCACGGCTGTGCTCAGCCCACGGTCGTGATCAGTACCGCCACCGTCAGGTGATCCGCCGGCGACACGGAGACCGCCGCGCGCACCTCCCGGGCCACGTCCACGGCCCGGTGGCCCGCGTCCACCGCCAGCTCCACGCGCGCGTGACGGTGCGGCAGCGCGCCCTCCTCGTGCCGCTCCTCGATGTGCACGGACCGGCCGAGGCCGCCCGTCAGACGGGCGACTCCCGGGACGGCGAGGGCGGCAGCCGCGGCGCGGCCCTCGTCGCCGGTCCCGGACCCGGCGGCGGGCGGCGGCTCCGGAGGCCGCACCGGCACGGCCTCCGGGTCCTCGTCCAGCAGCGCCGTGACCCGCAGGTCCACCTCCGCCACCACCAGGCCGAGCAGCTCGGTCGCCGCGGCCGTCAGCGTCGTACGCAGCAGGGTCGCGGTGGTCGGCAGTGGCTGCGCGCCCGTCGCAGCGAAGTCCGCCGTCAGTCGTAGCGGTCCGGGCGGCAGGGCGCTCGGCGGGGGCGGTACGGCGGGGTCGGCTGCGGTGTCCGGGTCGGCGAGCGCGATCCGCAGCCCGTCCAGCCGTACCCAGCGCAACTCCCCGGCCGCGCGCCTGAGCACCGCCTCGGCCGCCGCCTCCGAGATCCACGCGCCCTCGCGCGGTCCGCCCAGGGGCAGGAGTCTGCCCAGGCCCAGCTGATGCCGCACCTCTTGCGCCCACCGTTCCGCCGTCATTCCTCCAGCCTGCCGCATCAGCGGCGCGCGGGGGCGCAACCCCGCTTACCGTGGTGAAAGGAGGACGAATCGAAGGGACGTACGGCGATGACCGACATGACGGAGCAGAACCGGACGAGGAGCCCCGGAGAAGCGGGCGAGGTCGCGGACGGCCCAGCGCTGCGGAAGTCGACGCGGCGCGGCGGGGGAGACCCGGCCACCCGGGGGCGTACGACGATCGCCGACGGGGTCGTGGAGAAGATCGCCGGACTGGCCGCGCGCGACGTGGTCGGCGTGCACGCCCTGGGCAGCGGGATCAGCCGCACCTTCGGCGCGGTGCGCGACCGGGTGCCGGGCGGCTCGAAGTCCGTGACACGCGGCGTGAAGGCCGAGGTCGGCGAGGTGCAGACGGCGCTCGACCTGGAGATCGTCGTCGACTACGGCGTCTCGATCTCCGACGTCGCCCATGACGTGCGCGAGAACGTCATCGCGGCGGTGGAGCGGATGGCCGGCCTCGAGGTCGTGGAGGTCAACATCGCCGTGAGCGATGTGAAGCTGCCGGACGAAGAGGACGACGAGCAGGAGACGCGGCTCCAGTGACATCCCGGGGATCGGACAACCGCACCGCTGAGGGGAGTGCACGATGAGCATGGCCGTGGTCGGCATGGTCGCCGGAATGGCGCTGGGCTTCGCCGGGTACTTCGGCGGCTTCGGAGCCTTTGTGCTGGTGGCCGCCCTGGGTGCCATCGGTTTCGTCGTCGGCCGGTTCCTGGAGGGGGACCTGGAAATCGGCGACTTCTTCCGTACGCGTGACGACCGCCGGCGGTGACACCGGTGAGCGAGGGCGCCGCTGAAGTTCGCAGACCCCCGGCCACCGTCGCGCCGGGCGAGCGCGGTGCCACCAGGATCGCCGACCGGGTGGTCTCGAAGGTCGCCGCCCAGGCCGCCCGCGAAATGCTCGCCGGCCAGTCCGGGGACACCACACCCGCGCAGGCCGCCGTCGTGGTCCACCATGGCGCCGCCCACATCCGCCTGCACGTCGAGTTCGACTACCCCTGCGACATCGGCGCGCGGTGCGCGGATGTGCGTCGGCATGTCGCTTCGCGGGTACGCGCGTTGGTGGGCATGGAGGTGCCGGAGGTCGCCGTTCACGTGGAGCGGCTGCATCTGACCCCGGCGCACGGCGCGGGACAGGGGAGGACGCGATGAGCGAGCCCCAGGGCTCCGAGGGCACCACACAACGACTGCCGGTCATCGAGAAGGCGCCCGGCGGCGACCTGGACCACGCACCACCGCCCCCGTCGGCGGCCGACGACGCACGCGAGGGCCGCTTCTGGTCCGCGCGCCGCGTCCCCGCGGGCATCGTCGCGGCCCTGATCCTGGCGGTCGCGGGCATCTTCCTCTACGACGTCGCAGCCGTGCGCGCCGGCCGGCCCGCGATGAGCTGGCGCCGCGAACTCGCCCGGCAGCTGGCCGAGCGCCCCCTCGACGACACCTGGGTGCTCGTCGGCGCCGGCGTCGCCGCGGTCCTCGGCCTCTGGCTGATCGTGCTCGCCGCCACGCCGGGCCTGCGCGGCGTCCTGCCGATGCGGCGCCCCGACACCGACGTACACGCCGGTCTGTACCGGGAGGCGGCCGCACTGGTGCTGCGCGACCGTGCCATGGAGGTCGCCGGTGTGCAGTCGGTACGGGTGCGGGTGCGCCGGTCCCGGGCCGACGTCTTCGCCGTCTCGCACTTCCGCGAACCGGACGACGTGCGCGCCGACCTGGACACCGCGCTCGCGGAGGCGGTCGAGGGCCTGGGGCTGTCCCGGCCCCCCGCGCTGACGGTGCACGTACGGCGTCCCGGACGGAAGAGGTGAGGGCGATGCTCAGGACCGTCAACCGCGTGCTGATCGGGATCGTCGGGCTGGTGCTGCTCCTGCTGGGCGGCTCCGTACTGGCCGTGGGACTCGGCCTTGAGCCCCCCTCCTGGTGGATCCACGACGGGCGGCACGACGTACTGCTCAGCGACGCCGAACGCACCCGTTGGCGGGACGCCGGCTGGTGGTGGCCCACCGTCATCGCCGCACTGGCCGTCCTGGTCCTGCTCGGCCTGTGGTGGCTGACCGCGGTCCTGCGTCGGCGCCGCCTCGCCGAGGTCATGGTCGACACCGGCGACGGCGAGGGGGCGCTGCTGCGGGGCCGGGCCCTGGAGGGCGTACTGGCGGGCGAGGCGGGCGAGCTGGACGGCGTGGCGCATGCCCACGCCCGGCTGACCGGTAACCGTGACGCCCCGAAGGCGCGCGTACAACTCCACCTGGAACCGCACGTGGACCCGGTGGCTGCCCTGCACCACCTCACGGACCAGGCGCTGATGCACGCACGCAATTCGGCGGGCCTCGCGGCCCTTCCCGCTCAGGTGCGGCTGAAGGGCGTCAAGCACCGTGCGGAAAGGGTGAGTTGACCGGACCGGGCGTCAGAACCCGTGCCGCATGCCGCCGTCGACCGGGACCATGATGCCCGTCAGATAGGAAGCGGCCGGCGACAACAGGAAGGCGGCCGTCCTCCCGAACTCCTCCGGCAGCCCGTAGCGCCGCAGCGGAATACGCGACTCATGGGCCGCCCGGGTGGCCTCGGGGTCGGCGGACAGGCCGTCCAGCTCGCGCACCCGGTCCGTGTCGATACGGGCCGGCAGCAGACCGACGACCCGGATTCCCCGCGGCCCCAGCTCGTCCGAGATCGATTTGGCGAACCCGGCCAGGCCCGGCCGCAGCGCGTTCGAAATGGTCAGTCCCGGAATCGGCTCGTGCACCGACCCGGACAGCACGAACCCGATCACACCCCCGGCTTCGAGTTCCGCCGCTGCCGCCCGCGCGAGCCGGACCGCTCCCAGGAACACCGACTCGAACGCCGACCGCCACTGCTCGTCCGTGTTGTCCGCGACGAACCCGGGGGCGGGGCCGCCCACGCTGATGAGGATGCCGTCGAAGCCGCCGAACCGCTGCCGCGCCGCCTCGACGAGCCGCGCGGCCGCGTCGGCGTCCGCGTTGTCGACGGCCACCCCGGCCGCGTTCGGTCCCAGCGCGGCCGCCGCGTCGGCGACCCGCTTCTCGTCCCGCCCGGTGATAACCACCTTCGCGCCGTCCGCGACGAGTTCACGCGCGGTGGCGTGGCCGAGGCCGCGCGTGGCCCCGGTGACGACGTACACCCGGTCCTTCAGTCCAAGATCCATGGCCCTTATCCTGCCTCGTCGTCCTCGTACAGGGCGAGGGCGGTGTGCACCAGACCGACGTGACTGAAGGCCTGCGGGAAGTTGCCGAGCAGACGGTCGCCCACGGGGTCGTACTCCTCGGACAGCAGGCCCACGTCGTTGGCGAGCCCCAGCAGCCTTTCGAACAGGTCCCGTGCCTCCTGCTTCCGGCCCGTCTTGTGCAGTGCGACCGCGAGCCAGAACGAGCAGACCAGGAAGGTGCCCTCCTCGCCGGGCAGCCCGTCGATCGTCGTCTCGTCGGTGCTGTAGCGGCGCAGGAAGCCGCCGTGGCTGAGGTCTTCGCGGATGGCGTCGATGGTGCCGCGCAAGCGCGGGTCGTCGGGCGGCAGGAAGCCGACGCGCCCGATGAGGAGGAGCGCGGCGTCCAGTTCGCGCGAGCCGTAGTACTGCGTGAAGGTGTTCCGCTCGCGGTCGAAGCCCTTCTCGCACACCTCGCGGTGGACCTCGTCGCGCAGCGCGCGCCAGCCGTCGAGATCGCCCTCCAGGCCCGGGTTCTCCTCCAGCGCGCGTACGGCACGGTCCGCGGCCACCCACACCATGACCTTGGAGTGGACGAAGTGACGCCGGCCGCCGCGTACCTCCCACAGTCCCTCGTCGGGTTGTCGCCACTCGGACTGCAGCCACTGCATCAGCGCGGCCTGGATCGACCACATGTGCGGTTTGGTGGACAGGCCCGAACTCCGGGACAGCGACAGCGAGTCCATGACCTCGCCGTACACGTCCAACTGCAGCTGGTTCACGGCCCCGTTGCCGATGCGTACGGGTGTCGACCCCGCGAAGCCGGACAGCCACGGCAGCTCGAACTCGGGCAGCCGTCGCTCGCCCGCCAGGCCGTACATGATCTGCAGGTCGGCCGGATCACCCGCGACCGCGCGCAGCAGCCAGTCCCGCCAGGCCTCGGCCTCCTCGTGGTAGCCGCAGGTCAGGAGTGCGTCCAGGGTGAACGTGGAGTCGCGCAGCCAGCAGTAGCGGTAGTCCCAGTTGCGCACCCCGCCCAGCGCCTCCGGCAGGGACGTGGTGGTGGCGGCGACGATGCCGCCGGTCGGCCGGTAGGTGAGCGCCTTGAGAGTGATCAGGGAACGCACCACGGCGTCCCGGTGAGGACCGTGGTAGCGGCACTGGGACGCCCATGCCTGCCAGTCCGCGACGCTGGCGCGCAGCACCTCGTACGGGTCGATCTGCGGCGGACGCTGACGGTAGGAGGGGTGCCAGGTGAGGACGAACGCGACCTTCTCGCCCGCCTCGACGGTGAACTCCGAGTGCGTGGCGAGGCCTTCGCCCCAGGTGTGCACCGAGGGGTCGCTGCGCAGCCAGACCGAGTCCGGGCCGGCGACGGCCACCCGGTGCTCGCCGGATCTGCGCACCCACGGCACGATCGACCCGTAGTCGAAGCGCAGGCGCAGCGTGCTGCGGACGGTCACCCTGCCGCGCAGGCCCTCGACGACTCGTACGAGATCGGGGGCGCGTTCGCGCTGCGGCATCAGGTCGGTCACGCGCACCGCGCCCTCGTCCGTCTCCCACTCGGTGTCCAGGACGAGGGTGTCGGGGCGGTAGGCCCGGCGGGTGCAGGGACCGTCGGCGCCCTTGGGGGCGATGCGCCAGTGGCCGTTGTCCTCGTCGCCGAGCAGCCGCGCGAAGCAGGCCGCCGAGTCGAAGCGCGGCAGGCAGAGCCAGTCGACGGAGCCGTCCCGGCCGACCAGGGCCGCGGTCTGTTCGTCGCCGATGAGGGCGTAATCCTCGATACGGGGGTGCACGGAGTTGCGGGTTCCCGGCCGGGCGGTGGGGCAATCAGGGGTGGGGCCGGGGGAGTGACGCGTTGCTGACGGCGGTCGTCGAGAAGATCACGCCCGGGTGCGACGGAGTCTGGTTGAGTACCCACAGCCCGATCAGCGTGGCCAGGGCGAAGACCACGGCGATCAGGACGGCGAGGACGAGTCGGCGTCGGCGTTCGCGGCGCAGCCACTCGCCGCGTGCCGTGCGGTAGGCGTCGGGGGCGGCCTGCACTCCGTCGGCGAGCGCGGCGAGGGCCTCGCTCAGTTCCCGCTCGGTGCGGCCGGGACCGGTGCCACGCGACGGAGTCGCATCTCGATGCGTCATCGCCGGGCCTCCATCGCCTGGGTCAGAGCGGCGATGCCGCGTGCCGTGTGGGTCTTCACCGAACCGGGGGAGATGCCCATCGCGGCGGCGATCTCGCTCTCCTTCAGCCCGAGCCAGTGTCGCAGCACGAGTGCCTCGCGCTGCCGTGCCGGGAGTTGCTGCAGGGCGTCGATGAGCACGCGCTGGTCGTCACGCAGCAGCGCCGTGCTCTCGGCGGAGGCGACGGCCTCGTCCGGCAGCACCGGCGGGTTCTCCACGTGCTTGCGGGCGACCTGCAGATGCCGTATCCGCATCCGGGTCAGATTGCACACCGTGGAGCGCAGATAGGCCTCGGCCGCATCTACGTCCCTGAGGCGCCGCCACTTGCGGTAGATCTGGTAGTAGGCCTCGGCCACGACGTTCTCCGGGTCGTCCGCGCCGAGCAGCACGGCCAGGCGCAGCATCGAGGAGTAGTGCAGCTCGAAGAGCCGCGCGAGCGTGGCCTCGCGCTCCAGGTCGGCCGGGTCGGGCAGCGCGGGCGCGAGCGGCTCACCCGGCAGCCCCACATGGGGCTCCGGTGCAGGCGTCGGTTGTCTGCGTCTCACGTTCGGTTCGCTCCCGTCTCCGGGCGCCGCCTGACTGTCAGGCGGGACGGCAGGTCGGTCAGGTCGGCGCCGCGCGGGACGCCGAGACGTTCGAGGACGGCCGTGGCGGCCACCGCGACGATCAGGTTGAGCAGCAGGGCGGCGAGGCCGGCGTAGATCTCCAGCGGTCCGGAACCGAGCGGCACGATGGACGAGAAGCCCTCGCGCACGACCAGGTAGGTCCCGGCCGCCATGCCCGCACCCCATCCGGCGAACAGCGCCCGTGGATGCAGCCGCCCGGTGAACAGGCCGATCGCCACGGCCGGGAAGATCTGCAGGATCCAGACCCCGCCGAGCAGTTGGAGGTTGATCGCGTCCTGGTCGCGCAGCCCGAACACGAAGGCCACCGCCCCAACCTTCGCGGTGAGCGAGACGGCCTTGGCGATGCGCACCTGCCGCTTGGGAGTCGCGGTCGGGTGCACGTACTCGACGTACACATTGCGTACGAAGCTGGTGGCCGCCGCGATCGACATGACCGCCGCCGGTACCAGCGCCCCCACGGTGATCGCGCCGAACACCAGCCCGGCGAGCGGCCCAGGCATCAGCCGGTCCACCAGCATCGGTACGGCGGCCTCGGCGCCGCCCTTCGGCGCGCGCACGCCCGCCGCGAGCGCCGCGATGCCCAGGAAGCCGAACAGGGCGAGCAGTCCGGTCCAGGCGGGCAGGGCCACGGAGACCTTGCGCAGGGTGCGCGGGCCGTCGGCGGCGAACCCTGCGGTCAGCACGTGCGGGTACATGAGGAGGGCGAGCGCGGAGCCGAGGGCGAGGGTGGCGTAGGCGGGCTGCTGGGCGGGGGAGAGGAGCAGCGCGGGGCTGCCGAGCCGTTGCGCAGCGCCGTCGAAGACGGGCCGCGGACCGCCGAGCCGCTCCAGGACCAGCCAGGTGACCGCCGTGAGCGAGACGAAGACGGCGACCGCCTTGAGCGCCGAGATGACCGTCGGCGCGCGCAGCCCGTGCCGGTACGTGGCGACGGCGAGTCCGGCGAACAGCGCCACCATCACCAGATCCCCGGTCGCCCCCCGCGGGTAGACGCCCCCGGCGGTCAACACCGCCCTTATCCCCAGCAGTTGAAGCGCCAGATACGGCATCGTCGCCAGGATCCCGGTCAGCGCGACCACCAGGGCCAGCGACGGGGATCCGTACCGTCCGCGCACGAAGTCGGCGGCGGTGACGTATCCGTGCTTGCGGGCCACCTCCCACAGGCGGCTCAGCAGCACGAAGGCGATCGGGCAGACGATCACCGTGTACGGCACGGCGAAGAAGGCGGGGGCGCCGTTGCCGTAAGCGAGTCCCGGTACGGCGGTGAAGGTGTACGCGGTGAAGATCGTGCCGCCGAGCAGGAACCAGGTCCACACCGGGCCCAGACTGCGGTCGGCCAGCGCCCAGCCCTCCAGCGAGGGCAGCCGGTCGCTCGGGTGCAGACGGCGTGCCGTGACGGCGAGCAGCGACGCTCCGCCGATCACGGCGAGAAACGTCGCGGTCATGGCGCCATCGGCCATGGGTCACCGTCCTTGGTGTGTGCCCTCGCGGGAGAGTTGCGCGGGTGACCGGAACGGATGACAGGGAACCGGCGGGAAATTTCCCGGAAATTCGCTGTCAACCGGTTCCGGGGGGTGGGCAACTCTTGCACAGACCGACAGCGAACGGGAGAGGAGCGCAGGTCATGGCACGGACCCGTCATCACCGGCTACGGCGCGTCGCGATCGCCGTACTGCTCCTCGCGCCCGCGGCAGGCCTGCTGTGGGTCCCCTGGTACGCCGGCGCGGAGCCGCGGCTGGCGGGGACGCCGTTCTTCTACTGGTACCAGCTCGCCTGGGTGCCGGGGTGTGGCCTCTGCCTGCTCGCCGCGTACGCGCTGACGGACCGACATCACCGCCGCTGATCCCAGCGCACTTCTTTTCACACCGTCCAGGTGAGGAGCCGCCATGCCCGCGTCCGCCCTTCAGGCGCCCGAAAAACGACGAATATCCCCTAAGTCGGCCATGTTGTGGACCGCCGTCGCCCTGCTCGGCGCGGTCGCCTGGGGTGTTCTCGCCCTGGCCCGGGGCGAGAAGATCTCCGCGGTCTGGCTGGTGATCGCCGCCCTCGGCTCGTACGCCATCGCCTACCGCTTCTACTCCCGCTTCATCGTCCGCCGCGTACTGAAGCCGGACGACCGCCGGGCCACCCCCGCCGAACGCCTCGAGGACGGCGTCGACTTCCACCCCACCGACCGCCGGGTGCTGCTCGGCCATCACTTCGCCGCGATCGCGGGCGCCGGACCGCTGGTGGGCCCCGTCCTCGCGGCCCAGATGGGATACCTGCCGGGCACGCTCTGGATCGTGGCCGGGGTGATCTTCGCGGGGGCGGTGCAGGACATGGTGGTCCTGTTCCTGTCGATGCGACGGGACGGCAAGTCGCTCGGGCAGATGGCACGGGACGAGATCGGTCGGGCGGGCGGAGCCGCGGCCCTGATCGCCGTGTTCGCCATCATGATCATCCTGCTGGGTGTGCTGGCCCTGGTCGTCGTCAATGCCCTCGCACATTCCCCCTGGGGCACCTTCTCCGTCGCCATGACCGTTCCCATCGCCCTGTTCATGGGCTTCTGGATGCACCGCATCCGCCCGGGCCGGGTCGTGGAGACCAGCCTCATCGGCGTGGCGCTGCTCCTGCTGGCGATCATCGGCGGCAGCTGGATCCAGGGCTCCTCACTGGCCTCCGCCTTCACCCTCAGCCCGACGACCCTCGTCTTCTGTCTCATCGGCTACGGCTTCGTCGCCTCGGTCCTGCCCGTGTGGATGCTGCTGGCCCCGCGCGACTACCTCTCCACCTTCATGAAGATCGGCACCATCGCGCTGCTCGCGATCGGCGTGGTCGTGGCCGCCCCGGTCCTGCACGCGGACGCGGTCAGCAAGTTCGCGACCTCGGGAGCGGGCCCGGTCTTCGCCGGCTCCCTCTTCCCCTTCCTGTTCATCACCATCGCCTGCGGCGCCCTGTCCGGCTTCCACGCCCTGGTCTCCTCCGGTACGACTCCGAAGCTGATCCAGAAGGAGTCCCAGGTCCGGATGATCGGCTACGGCGCCATGCTCATGGAGTCGTTCGTCGCGATCATGGCGCTGATCGCCGCGGCCGCCCTGGAGCCGGGCCTGTACTACGCGATGAACGCACCCGCCGGACTCCTCGGTACGACGGCGGAGTCGGCGTCCCACGCCGTCGCCGGCCTCGGCTTCACCATCACCCCCGACCAGCTCACCCACGCGGCCGGTGCGGTGGAGGAGCAGACCCTCATCGCCCGCTCCGGCGGCGCCCCGACCCTCGCGGTCGGCATGTCGGAGATCTTCTCCGGCATCTTCGGCGGCACCGCGATGAAGGCCTTCTGGTACCACTTCGCGATCATGTTCGAGGCGCTGTTCATCCTGACCACGGTCGACGCGGGCACCCGGGTCGGGCGCTT
This sequence comes from Streptomyces sp. NBC_00461, assembly GCF_036013935.1. Classification (NCBI taxonomy): domain Bacteria; kingdom Bacillati; phylum Actinomycetota; class Actinomycetes; order Kitasatosporales; family Streptomycetaceae; genus Streptomyces; species Streptomyces sp. NBC_00461. The sequence goes on along the minus strand of NZ_CP107902.1, from coordinate 2,265,880 downwards.
CATGCTCCAGGACATGCTGGGCAACGTGTGGAAGCCGATGGGCCGGGTCAACTGGAAGCCCGGCATCTGGCTGTGCAGCGGTCTGGTCGTCGCCGCCTGGGGCTACTTCCTCTACACCGGCGCCACCGACCCGCTGGGTGGAATCAACCAGCTCTTCCCGCTCTTCGGCATCGCGAACCAGCTCCTGGCCGCCGTCGCCCTGACGGTCTGCACGACGGTCCTGATCAAGTCCGGGCGGCTGCGCTGGGCCTGGGTCACCGGAATCCCGCTCGCCTGGGTCACCGCGGTCACCTTCACCGCGGGCTGGCAGAAGATCTTCTCCGACGACCCCAAGATCGGCTTCTTCGCCCAGCGCGCCAAGTACACCGACGGCATCGACGCGAAGCAGGTTCTTCCGCCCGCCAAGACCCTCGACGACATGCACACCGTGGTCACCAACTCCACGGTCGACGGTGTACTGATCGCGCTCTTCCTGCTGCTGGTCGCGGTCGTGATCGTGAACGCCGCGGTGGTGTGCGTACGAGCCGTACGGTCCCCGGGCGCACTGCCGACCACCGAGGCGCCGTACGTCGAGTCCCGTATCGACCTGCCCGAGCAGGCCGGTGAACCGCTGGTGGGGGCCCGGTCGTGAACGCCCGGCAGTGGGTTCGGTCGGTCGGCTGGTACCTGCGGGAGCTGACCGGGGAGGCCGAGTACGACCGTTACTGCGAGCGTCACCGGCGCCACCACCCGCTCGCACCGGTCCCGACCCGCCGCGAGTACCAGGTGCTGCGCACGCTGCACCGGGAGGCCCATCCGCAGGGTCGCTGCTGCTGACCCGGGGCCTGATCCGCCGGACAGGTCCCAGGGGCGGGCGCCCGATCGGCGCGCCCGCCCCTCAGGCACGCGACTCAGGAGTCAGGGAAACAGGACCGATGTTCAGACGCCGCACAGCCCTGCTGATCCGCCCGGAGCTCGACGACCACGCGCTGCACTCGACCTTGGACGAACTCCGCCCCGGCCGGCAGCTCCACGGGCTCGGCGCCGGGCGCACCCGTCCGCTCTGGGAGCCGGTCGCCGACCTGCTGGAGGACACGGGGCGGGACTGGGACCGCCGGGTGCACCGGGTCGCCGTGCTGGCGCGGAACCTGCCACCCTCGGTCTCCGAACGATGGTCCGCCGACCGGCCCGGCGACGGGGACGCCCTGGTACTGAGGGCCTGGGAGCGGTCGGTGCGGGCCGCGGCCGAGGGTCGGGGCGCCGCGCGGGAGGCCGAGCGGGCGTGCCTGCGGGCGGCCGACTGCTGCCCCGAGGACCCGGTCCCCTGGCTGGCGCTGCTGGAGTTGATGCACTCCTTCGCGGTACCGGTCCGTGACGCGGTCCCGGTGTGGACCGAGGCAGTCACCCGCGCCCCCTTGCTCCGCACCGCCTACCACCAGCTGCTGCGCTACCTGTCGCCGCGCGGCCACGGCACGGTCGTCGACATGCTGGACTTCGCGCATCAGGGCGCGGCCCGCGCGCCGCACGGGTCACCGCTCGCCCTGCTCCCCGTCGCGGCCCGCGTGGAACTCGTCGCCCACCGGCACCGGCAGATGCCCCTCGTGGCCGACAGCCACTGGCACGAACCCCGGGCGGCCGACGAGGTGGCCGCGGCCCTGACCGACTGGTTCTCCGCCGCCGCCGCCGCGCCGCACGCCGAGGCCGTCGCCGACCTCAACGTCCTCGCGTTCGCCCTGATCCGCATCCACCGCCCGGCCGAGGCCGCCGCCGTCTTCCGGCGCATCGGCCGCCACATGACATCCCATCCCTGGGAGCTGCTGCCCGAGCCGGAGCGCACGTTCCTGTACTGGCGCGACCGTCTCGGCCGGTGAGGGCCGCAACGGCCCAGGAGCACAAGGCGGGTCACAGGGCCGGAGGCGGGAGGCTCACACCGCGGCCGGTTCCGCTTCCTCCGCGCTCTCCTTGGCCGCCGCCTCCGCCCGGTCGCGCCGCTCCCGCCGTACGAGAACCCACCAGCCGTACGGGACGCCCGCGGCGAACAGCCACCACTGGATCATGTACGCGTAGTTCAGCGGTGCGTCCTCGCTGCCGGGATCCGAGATCTGCTCGGGACTGCCGCCCTTCGCCTCGGGCGCAGTCTGCTCGACATAACCGCCGAGGACCTCGGCGCCGAGCCGCCGCGCCTGCTCCTCGCTGTTGATCAGCATGATCTGCCGGGCCGGCAGACCCTTGATCTCCTTGATGCCGCTCGTCGCGGTGGTCTCGTCGGCCTTCAGGCGGCCCTCGATGGTGACCTTGCCGGCCGGGGGCGTGGGGATCTTCGGGAAGGCGGTCTGCGCGCCGTTCGCCGGGATCCAGCCACGGTTGACGAGCACCACCTTGCCGTCCGTCAGGACGAGTGGGGTCAGGACGTGGAAGCCGACCTCGTCGTCGTCGTTGGTGCGGCGCCGGACGACGACCTCGCGGGCGGTGTCGAAGGTGCCCGTCACGGTGACCGTGCGGTACTTCTCGGTGCTCGTGACCGCGTGCCCGGGGGAGGTCAGCCGCTCCACGGGGACCGGCTTGGCGTGCAGTGCCGAGGAGACGAGGTCGTTGCGGGCGGTCCGCATCTCGTAGCGGTGCTTCTGCCAGATGCCCAGCCTGATCATCGTGGGGATCAGGACAAGGGCGATCAGGGTGAGGATCACCCACTGCCGGGACAACAGGAAGCGGTACACCCCACGACCGTACAACTCGGTCGTGGGGCGCGATCGGGCGGGTCGCGGGTTACACCTTGTCGATGATCCCCACCTTGCCCTCCGCACGGGCGCAGTGCGCGCCGCAGTACCACTGGCCCTCGACCTCGACGCCCTGGCCGATGATCTGCACACGACAGTGCTCGCACACGGGTGCCATGCGGTGGATCGCGCAGGAGAAGCAGTCGAAGACGTGCACCGCTCCTTGCGCATGCACCTCGAAGGACATTCCGTAGTCATTGCCACATACTTCACAGGTCGCCATGCGCCACAGGGTGAGCCTTCGCCGGCGCGCGGGCGAGCGGACGGCGGGCGAGTCGCGTGGCAATCACCCGTCCGTACGGGTCACCCGTCCGCGGGCTCAACATCCCTGAGCAACTGCCCGAACGCCGCCTCGTCCACCACCGGGGTGCCGAACTGCCGGGCCTTGACCACCTTCGACGTGGCCGAGTCCGGGTCGTTCGTGACGAGCAGGCTGGTCAGCCGGGACAGGCTCGTCGCGACATGCAGACCGGCCTCGACGGCGCGGTCCTCCAACAGGTCGCGCTCGACCGAGGTGTCCCCGGAGAAGGCCACCCGCATGCCCTGCTTGAGCGGTTTGCCGTCTTCGTAACGCCCCGGGTTGGGATGAGGGCATGCGGGCCTTTTGCGGGACGGACGCCAACTGGTCGGCCGATAGCTGCCGTAGCCACCGCCGGACTGACGCGGCACCGGCCGGTCGCTCCACTCCGTCAGCGGCCGGCACTCCAGCAGCGGCAGCCGTACGCCCCGCGCCGCCGCGGCCCTCAGGCTCGGCCGGAACGCCTCCGCCAGCACGCGCGCGTCGTCCAGCGCGTGGTGCGCGCGCTGCTGTACGACGCCGAAGTGGGCGGCCAGCGACTCCAGCTTGTGGTTGGGCAGCGGCAGGCCCAGCTCCTTGGAGAGCGCGATGGTGCACAGCCGCTGACGCACCGGTGCCTCGCTCTTCGCGCGCGCGTACTCCCGCGCGATCATCTGCCAGTCGAAGACGGCGTTGTGCGCGACGAGGACCCTGCCGTCCAGCCGGGTCGCGAACTCCTCGGCGATGTCCTGGAAGAGGGGCGCGCCCTCCAGTGCCTCGCTCGTCAGACCGTGGATCCACACCGGCCCCGGGTCCCGCTCCGGGTTGACAGTGGTGTACCAGTGGTCCTCGACCTCGCCGCGCGCGTCCAGCCGGTAGACGGCCGCGGAGATTATCCGGTCGTCCCGCGCCAGTCCGGTGGTCTCCACGTCAACGACCGCGTATCCCTGCGGATACGCGGTCGGCCACGTCGTCGGGGAGGACGCGGCGGTCGTCAGGTCTTCGAGCATGGTCCCTGAGGATACGGGCCGCCACTGACAGTCCTGTCCGTCAGGTGCCCTTGCGCGCCCGTCTGTTCGGGTGCCGCGAATGGCGCGAATGTCTGTGCCCACGGCTATGGACCCTTTCGGCACCCGGTGCAAGCGTGCTGCCCGCCCGGCGTGTGACGGTCGACGGAGGGGCGGTGCGGCGTATGGCACGCGTACGGTACGGCGCACGGACCGAGGCGGAGATCGCCGCCGCGCGCACAGCGAGCGCACGGCTTCCCGACATCTGGTCCACCGGTGTGGTGGCCCTCTGGGAGACCGACCCGGACGCCCTCGCGGCGGTCCTGCCGCCGCCCCTGAAACCCACGGGCCGGCGGCTGGCCCGGGTGAGCATCAGCAAGGTCGAGCTGCCCGGATACCCGCTCGGTGCGGGCTCGTTCGCGGTCGCCGCCTCGCACGCCGGCGTCGACGGCTGGTATCCGCTCGTCATGCCGATGACCCAGGAGCGGGCCCTCACCGGCGGCCGCGAGGTCTTCGGGGAGCCAAGAAGCTCGGCGAGGTGACTCTCGAGCGTGACGGCCTCGTCGTCCACGCCTCGCTCGCCCGGCACTCCATCGCCTTCGTCGAGGTGCGCGGCGCGGTGAGCGAGGACCTGCCGCTGCCGGAGCCGAGCCGGAAGACCGACTTCTACTTCAAGTTCCTTCCCGCGGTGGACGGTTCGGGCTTCGACGCGGGCCCGGTGCTCGTGCACTGCCTGCGCGAGGAGAAGGTGCGCCGGCTGGAGCGCGTCACCGGGGACGTCGTGCTGCGCGAGTCCATGGATGACCCGGTGGCCGACCTGCCGGTCCGCCGTCTGCTCGGCATCACGATCGGCGAGAAACGAGCGGCCAACGCGGCAAGGCCGTGGAACGGGTGAGCGCCTAGGTGTATTGACCCGTAGCGTTGTTGACGCGGCTGATGGGTGGCCGGCCGCCGAGTGCGGTGTGGCAGCGATGGTGGTTGTGGGTGTGCAGGAAGTCTGCCAGGGCCGCGGTGCGGGCGGCAACGCGGCCCGCGTGTACGGCTTCGACCTGGACCTGCTGGACCCGATCGCGGCGAAGGTGGGGCCGGCCGTGGCGGAACTGGCCGGGCCGCTGGCAACGCCGCCGGCCGACGCGACGAGCCCGGCGTTCGCGAAAGGGGCGTCGCTGCGGGTGGGGTGAGACCCGGGGTGGGATCCTCCCCGGGTGATGGAACCAACGCACGACGAGGCGCACGGGGGCTCGCTGGGCACGCGGCTGAACTGGCTGCGGGCTGCCGTCCTGGGCGCGAACGACGGCATCGTGTCCACCGCGGGTCTCGTCGTCGGCGTGGCCGGTGCGACCGACAACCGCTCGGCGCTGCTCACCGCGGGGCTCGCGGGCCTGCTCGCCGGGTCGATGTCGATGGCCGCGGGCGAGTACGTGTCCGTCTCCACCCAGCGGGACTCGGAGATGGCGGCCCTCGCCCTGGAGCGGCGGGAGCTGCGCGAGCAGCCTGAGGCCGAGCTGGAGGAACTGACCCAGCTGCTCCAGGAGCGGGGGATGTCGCGCGAGGTGGCCAGGGAGGCCGCCGAGCAGCTGACGGAACGCGACCCGCTCCGTGCGCACGCGCGCGTGGAGCTCGGCATCGATCCCGACGAGCTGACCAATCCGTGGCACGCGGCGTGGGCGAGCTTCCTGGCGTTCACCGTGGGGGCACTGCTGCCGCTGCTGGCGATCGTGCTGCCGCCGTCGGACTGGCGGCTGTGGGTCACGGTGGTGTCGGTACTGGCCGCTCTCGCCCTCACCGGCTGGTCCAGCGCACGGCTCGGCTCCGCGGCACCTGGGCGTGCGGTCCTGCGGAACGCGGTGGGCGGAGCCCTGGCGATGGGGGTCACCTACGCGGCGGGGAGGCTGCTGGGGGTGGCCGGGGTCTGACCGCCCCGTCCACGGACCTCGATGCGCGGCTGCCCCGCCCCGCGACGTACGGTGAAGTGCGCTCGCCACCCCTGAGCGCAGCCACACCACCGCACGAGAAGGATCCTCGCCATGCGCGCCACCACCATCCACGCCCCGTACGACATGCGTGTGGAGGACGTGCCCGAGCCCGTGGTGCAGCTGCCCACCGACGCCGTGGTGCGGGTGCTGCGCGCCTGCATCTGCGGCAGCGACCTGTGGGCCTACCGCGGCGAGGCGGCCCGGCAGCCGGGGCAGCGGATCGGACACGAGTTCCTCGGCATCGTCGAGGAGACCGGCTCCGAGGTGGACAGCGTGCGCCGTGGTGACCTCGTGGTCGCGCCCTTCATGTGGTCCGACGGTGTCTGCGACCACTGCCGCGAGGGCCTCACCACCTCCTGCGAGCACGGCGGCTTCTGGGGCGCCGTCGGACACGACGGCGGCCAGGGCGAGGCCGTCCGCGTGCCGTTCGCCGACGGCACCCTCGTACAGCTCCCCAAGGACGCCGCCTCCGACGACCACCTGCTGTCCTCCCTGCTCACACTCTCCGACGTGCTCGGCACCGGTCATCACGCGGTGCTCGGCGCGGGCGCCCGCCCGGGAGCCACGGTCGCCGTGGTCGGCGACGGAGCCGTCGGCCTGTGCGCGGTGCTCGCCGCCCGGCGCCTCGGCGCGGAGCGGATCATCGCGCTGGGCCGCCACCAGGTCCGCACGGACATCGCGCGCCGCTTCGGCGCCACCGACGTCGTCGCCGCACGCGGGGACGAAGCCGTCGAGGCCGTACGCGAACTCACGCGCGGACAGGGCGCGCACGCGGTCGTCGAGGCCGTCGGTACGGAACAGTCCATGCGTACGGCGGTCAACATCACCCGCGACGGCGGCGCGATCGGCTTCGTCGGCGTGCCGCACGGCAGCGGCACCGGTCTTGACCTCGGCGTCATGTTCGACCGGAACATCGCGCTGCGCGGCGGCGTCGCACCGGTCCGCGCCTACATCCCGGAGCTGCTGCCCGACGTCCTGGACGGCACCGTCGACGCCTCGCCGGTCTTCGACATGACGGTCGGTCTGGAGGGCGTCCCCGACGGCTACAAGGCGATGGACGAGCGCACAGCACTCAAGGTGCTGGTGACGAACTGACGTTCACCGTCCGGGCGTCCGCCGGCATTCACCATCTGATGGGCAGCGGCAGCGCCGTCAGCAGCCCCGACACCACGACCACCACCCCCAGAGTGACGACCTCTGCCCGCGCGGGACCGCAGGCGGTCAGCGGATCGGGGGCGCGGCGCAGCCGGACCCGCGCCCACAGCGCGAGCACGATGACGGCGGCCACGAGGATCACCTTGGCGAGCAGGGTGCGCCCGTACGCCGTCGTCGTCAGCTGGTCGAGGATCGTGTGGGACGGCATGCGGCGCAGCGAACTCCACACCCCGGTCGCGGTGATGACGGCGAGCAGAACGGCCGCCACGCGCGCGTAGAGCCCCAGCAGGGCAGGGCCCGCCTCCGACGGCCCCCACCGGCGCAGCGTGCGCAGTGCGTGCAGCAGACCGCCCGCCCACAGCGTCGCGCACGTCAGGTGAACCAGCGTCAGCCCCGCCCCGAGCAGCGGGTCGTGCTCGGTCGCGGGATGCGCCCGCAGCGCTTCCGCCACGACCACGGCGGCCAGCGGCCACGCCCGGGTCGCCGGACGGCCCGACAGGGCACACAGGCCGGCCGCCAGGAAGCCGTTGACCTCGACGAGCGCGAGCCTGCCGTCCCGTGAGTCGGACAGGCCGCCCACGTCGATCTCGGCGAGGCTGTGCGGCACCAGGTTGCCCGTGGCCACCACCGACGCCAGCCCCAGGGCCGCGACGAAACCGGCGGCGGCCGCGTACGGGGCCCAGCTGCGGGGCGCGTCCGCGGGGGCGCCGGGCAGCGAACGGGCCAGACGGTTCACGAAGAGTTCGCCCACCGGGACGCACAGCGCGGCGAACAGCACCGCCCGCAGCAGCGCGATGCCGCCGACACCGGGTGCGGCGGCCTCCCCGGTGCCGTGCAGCGTGGCGGACGGGCCGAGCAGCGGTATCAGCGCCGCCAGCGCCACCAGGACGAGGACGGCGACGGCCCGGCCGGCACCGGGACGCCGTACCGGCCCGCTCGCGTCGGCCGCCTCGGCCGGTCGTCTCATCAAGGTCACCTCAAGATCTTCACCAGCCGTCGCATAACCGGGCAAGTGAAGGCGAACAACTGGCCGTACGGCATTCCACCCATGGGTACGTTTTCGGTCGCCCCGGAACTCAGAGTCGCCGCGCGGGATCCGTACCCCAGGGCATTGGCGGCCGCGCCCAGTCGACGGGCCCGCCCGCGAAGGACACCGGCGGCAGCGCGTACCGCAGCCGGCCCAGCGGGCTGTCCGTCCCGGCGAGCCAGGGCCCGGGCCCGTCGTACGCCTCGTCCCCGGCGGCGCCGGCCTCGATGCCGTGCACGAGCCACTGAGCCGTCCGCGCCAGCGCCAGCCGGACGAACCGGCTCCCGCCCTCGTACGACTGCTCGGTCAGCGCTCGCAGCACCGCGGCTGCGAGCAGATAGCCCGTGCCGTGGTCGAGAGCCTGCGCGGGCAGCGCACCCGGCCGCTCCTGGGAGCCTTCGGTGTCGGCGATCCCCGAGGCCACCTGCACCAGGCTGTCGAAGCCACGCCGGTCCCCCCAGGGCCCGTACGCGCCCCAGGCGGACACCTGCGCGACGACGATCCCCGGGCGCCGCTCGGCCAGTGCCTGCGCCGACAGCCCGAACCGGTCGAGGGCACCCGGCCGATACCCGGTGACGACGACGTCGGCCTTGGCGAGCAGATCCTCGAAGATCCCCCGGTCCGCCGCCAGGTCGAGGGTCGCCGACCGCTTCCCGAACCCGGTGTCGGCGTGCTGGTCGGGCAGTTCGGGCAACTGCGGCGGATCGACGCGCAGTACGTCCGCGCCCAGCAGAGCGAGTGTGCGGGTGGCGACCGGGCCCGCGAGGACCCGGGTCAGGTCCAGGACGCGCAGCCCGGCGGCGGGCAGCAGGGGAGACCCGTCGACCGGCGTGAGCACACGCCCGGGCGCGGAGTCGAGCCGCTCGCGCTCCACCAGGGGCCGCGCGGACACGGCGGCCGCCTGCTCGTGCGCGGCCCACTCCTTGGGCGTCCGCAGGGCCACGGCCAGCCCTCCGGCCGCGTACACGGCCTCCTCGACGTCGACCGCGGACCGCTCGGCGAGGGCCGCCCCGACGGCGCCCACGTCCTCGGACGCCCCCACCACGTCCAGCAGCCGGGCCCGGTGGTGCGGATAGTTCGCGTGTGTCCGCACCCACCCGTCCGCCGTCCGCCAGAACCGCGACAAGGGCGCGAAGCCGACCGGCGCCCGCCCGTCGACCAGCAGAACCCGCTCACTGTGGAAGGCCGCGGCGACGGCCCCGTCGTCCACCACCACCCCCGGCACCTCCGTCGGCCCGCCCCGCCGAGCCCCCAACTCCGCAGCGGCCAACGCACACGCTCCGACGCACCCCCGCGCCAACTCCCGCACCGGAAGCCGCGCTTCGAGCGCTCCCCGGCGCACGACGACGGTGACTCGTGAGGCGAGGACGGGATCTCCGCCCAGCGCCGACCACGCCGACTTGATGCTGTTGATGTCAGTCATGACAACACTATGCAGTATTGATTCAATCAATATGTGAGCGGAAGTCGACACCGGCCGATACCGTCCCGACGTGGACCGACCCTGGCCTGTGTCATGAGGAAGGGCCGGACGGGGGTGCCCGTCCGGCCCTTCACCTCGCTCGCGCAGGTCCTACTTCACCGCGCGCAGTGCGTTGACGATGCCGAAGCCGTAGAAGCCGTTGACCCGCTTGCCGCCCACGCAGGTGGCGTCGACGACACCGTCGCCGTTGCCGTCGTACGGGCCGGTCGGGCAGCCCGGGTTGTCGGCCTGCGCCTTGAGGAGCGCCTGCAGACGGGCCGGGGACGCGTGCGGGTGCGCCGACTTGAGCAGCGCGGCGACACCCGCGACGTGCGGCGAGGCCATCGACGTGCCCTGGAGATAGCCGTACTGGTTGTTCGGCAGAGTCGACAGGATGCGGCCGTCCTTCGACGGCGTGTCCGCCGCCTTGTACTTGTCCCCGCCCGGCGCCGCGACGTCGATGACGCCGTCACCGTAGCTGGAGTAGTACGACTTGGCGCCGGTGACGCCCGTCGCGCTCACCGTGACGACACCCGGCAGCTGCGTCGGTACGTCGAAGCACTCGTGCGGGTCGACCGTGCGGGTCGCCGGGGTCGAGTCGTCGGGGCTGGACGCGTCGGTGAGGGCGTTCGAATCGAGGTCGTCATTGGAGTTGCCCGCCGAGGCGACATTGAGCGTGCCCTTGCGTTGTGCGTACAGCTGGGCCCTGTTGACCGAATCAACGATGGCACGTTGATCGGGGTCGTCCATGCAGTTGTACAGCCATGGGTCAACGTAATAGCTGTTGTTGGTGACTTCGACGCCGTGATCGGCGGCGAACACGAAGGCGCACACGACGCTCTCCGGGAAGAACAGCGAGTTCGCGTCCGGCTGTGCCACGGTGATGCTCGCGACCTTCACGCCGGGTGCGACACCCGCGACGCCTATGCCGTTGCGGGCCGCGGCGATCTCGCCGGCCACGTGCGTGCCGTGGTAGTGGTTGCCGTCGTTCACCGGCCGCCAGGAGCCGTAGGTGGTGTCCGCCTTGCCGCTCGCGCAGTTCGCGGACTGCGAGGCGGAGAAGTTGGGCGCGATGTCCGGGTGGGTGTCGTCCACGCCGGTGTCGATGACGGCGACGGTCACCTTCTTGCTGCCCGGGTCGATCCCGGCAGCCTTGTCGGCGCCGATCGCCCTGAGGTCCCACTGGTCGGCCTCCAGTGGCTCCTGGCCGGTCGCCGAACTCCTGGCGACCTTCGCGGCCTCGGCCTTGGAGAGGTACTGGACCGCTCCCTCGTCCGTCGTCCCCGCGGCGGTCACCGGCGCCGTACGCGAGGCACCCGCCGACTGGACGCCGCGCACCGTGCGTATCCGGCGGGCGAAGTCGGGGTTCGTGGAATGGGCGACGAGCACGCCGATCCTGTCGTACGCGGCGACGACGCTGCCACCGGCGGCGGTGATCGCCTTCTTGACCGACTCGACCGTGTGACGGTCCGTCCTGGTGTTGACGAGATACGCGAAATTCTCCGCGTCGGCCGACGGGGCCGTGGACTGCGCGCGCGGGGCGGCCTGCGCGGCCGCCGGCAGGAAGCCGAGCGAGGCGGTCAGCGACAGTGCGACCGGCACCGCGAGGGCGAGCCGGCGTCTGGAACGCAGATGAGCCATGGGATCTCCACATCATCCGGAAACGAAACCGCCCGAGACACGGTGGCGCTCGGGCAGGTGCATGACGGGTGGTGCAGGCAGAAGTTATCCCCCGAAGCCGCTGGTCAGCAATGAGTTCCCCAAGGCGAGTTCGGAAACTGGTCAAGCGAGTTGAACCCGCCCTCGCGTGGCGCCGTGACCTTGGACAGGGAGCACTAGGACACTCGCCCCCGATCCCCGTAACACACCGCATCCGCAACTCGAGGAGACTCCGTGGCCACCGAGACACCTCCCCCCTCGAAAACCCAAGCCCGGCTCCCGTCGACCGAGGAGTTCGTCGCGGAGCAGGAGAGTGCGGAGTTCGGTGAACTGCGCCGCGCCCACCGCTCCTTCGCCTTCCCGCTGACCGTCGCCTTCATCGCCTGGTACCTGCTCTACGTCCTGCTGTCGAACTACGCGGACGATTTCATGGGCACCCAGCTGTTCGGCAACATCAACGTCGCCCTCGTGCTCGGCCTCGCCCAGTTCCTCACCACGTTCCTCATCGCCTGGTGGTACTCGCGGTACTCCGCCGCGAAGCTCGACCCCAAGGCCGAGGCCATCAAGTCCCGTATGGAGGGCGACGCATGAGCATCGCGCAACAGACCGTGCTCGCCGCCGGTGAGGCGAGCGAGCACCGGCCGCTGATCATCGGCCTGTTCTCGGTCTTCGTCCTCGCGACCCTCGTCATCACCGTGTGGGCGGGCCGCCAGACCAAGGACGCCGCCGACTTCTACGCCGGCGGACGGCAGTTCACCGCCTTCCAGAACGGCCTCGCGGTCTCCGGCGACTACATGTCCGCCGCGTCCTTCCTGGGCATCGCGGGCGCCATCGCCCTCTTCGGGTACGACGGCTTCCTGTACTCCATCGGCTTCCTGGTCGCCTGGCTGGTCGCCCTGCTCCTGGTCGCCGAACCGCTGCGCAACTCCGGGCGCTACACGATGGGCGACGTCCTCGCGTACCGGATGCGCCAGCGCCCGGTCCGTACGGCGGCCGGCACCTCCACGATCGTCGTGTCGATCTTCTACCTGCTGGCCCAGATGGCGGGCGCCGGCGTTCTCGTCTCGTTGCTGCTCGGCATCACCAGCGACGCGGGCAAGATCGGCATCGTGGCCCTGGTCGGCGTCCTGATGATCGTGTACGTCACGATCGGCGGCATGAAGGGCACCACCTGGGTGCAGATGGTCAAGGCCGTCCTGCTGATCGCGGGCGCCCTGCTGCTCACCTTCCTGGTGCTGCTGAAGTTCCACTTCAACATCTCCGACCTGCTCGGTTCGGCCGCGTCCAACAGCGGCAAGGGCACACCCTTCCTGGAGCCGGGCCTCAAGTACGGCGCGACCTCCACGACCAAGCTCGACTTCATCTCCCTGGGCATCGCCCTGGTCCTCGGCACCGCGGGCCTGCCGCACATCCTGATCCGCTTCTACACGGTGCCCACGGCCAAGGCCGCCCGTAAGTCCGTGAACTGGGCGATCGGCCTGATCGGCGCCTTCTACCTGATGACGCTCGCGCTGGGCTTCGGCGCCGCGGCCCTCATCAAGCCGGACGAGATCATCGCCTCCAACAAGGCGGGCAACACGGCCGCGCCCCTGCTGGCGCTCCATCTGGGCGGCGTCGACTCCAACTGGGGCGCCATCCTGCTCGCCTCCATCTCCGCGGTCGCCTTCGCCACGATCCTCGCGGTCGTCGCCGGCCTGACCCTGGCCTCGTCCTCGTCGTTCGCCCACGACATCTACGCGAACGTCATCAAGAAGGGCCAGGCCACCGAGAAGCAGGAACTGCGCTCGGCCCGCTGGGCGACGGTCGCGATCGGCGCCGTCTCGATCTGCCTCGGGGCCCTGGCCCGCGACCTGAACGTGGCGGGACTCGTCGCCCTCGCCTTCGCGGTCGCCGCCTCCGCCAACCTGCCGACCATCCTCTACAGCCTCTTCTGGAAGCGGTTCACCACCTCCGGAGCCCTGTGGTCGATCTACGGCGGCCTGATCACAGCGGTCGGCCTCGTGTTGTTCTCGCCGGTGGTCTCCGGCAAGGAGACGTCGATGTTCCCCGACGTCGACTTCCACTGGTTCCCGCTGGAGAACCCGGGCCTCATCTCGATCCCGGTCGGCTTCCTGCTGGGCGTCATCGGCACCTACCTGTCCAAGGAGGAGCCGAACACCGACAAGTACGCCGAACTGGAGGTCCGGTCCCTGACCGGCACGGGCGCCCACTGACAGCCCGCGCAGTCCGTCCCCCCGAGCGGCCGCGTCGTAGATCCCTACGACGCGGCCGCGTCGTACCTCGTGGGATCGGGCCGATGTCGTTGTCAGCGGTGTCACGTAGGCTCGCAGGTGACGGGAGACAACTGATCCACACTGATCCGTACTGATCCGCTACGAGGGAGGGGGCCCACGTGCTCATCGACACCTACGGCCGAGTGGCCACCGACCTGCGGGTCTCGCTGACCGACCGGTGCAATCTGCGATGTACGTACTGCATGCCCGAAGAGGGCCTGCAGTGGCTGGCCAAGCCTGATCTGCTCACCGACGACGAGATCGTCCGCCTGATCGACATCGCCGTCACCTCACTGGGCATCGAGGAGGTCCGCTTCACCGGCGGTGAACCCCTGCTGCGCCCGGGTCTGGTCGGCATCGTCGAGCGGGTCGCCGCCCTGCGCCCCCGCCCCCAGATGTCCCTGACGACGAACGGCATCGGCCTCAGGCGCACCGCGACCGCCCTGAAGGAGGCGGGCCTGGACCGGGTGAACGTCTCCCTCGACACCCTGCGCCCGGCCGTCTTCAAGACCCTCACCCGCCGGGACCGGCACAAGGACGTCATCGACGGCCTGGAGGCTGCCCGCGCCGCGGGCCTGACCCCGGTCAAGGTCAACACCGTTCTGATGCCCGGCCTGAACGAGGACGAGGCCCCGGACCTGCTCGCCTGGGCGGTCGAGCACGACTACGAACTGCGCTTCATCGAGCAGATGCCCCTGGACGCCCAGCACGGCTGGAAGCGCGAGGGCATGGTGACCGCGGGCGACATCCTCACCTCGCTGCGCACCCGCTTCGAGCTGACCGCAGAAGGCTCCCAGGAGCGCGGCTCGGCCCCCGCCGAGCGCTGGATCGTCGACGGCGGCCCGCACCGCGTCGGCGTCATCGCCTCCGTCACCCGCCCGTTCTGCGCGGCCTGCGACCGCACCCGCCTCACGGCCGACGGCCAGATACGCACCTGCCTGTTCGCGCAGGAGGAGACGGACCTGCGCGCCGCCCTGCGCTCCGACGCCCCGGACGAGGAGATCGCCCGCATCTGGCGACTGGCCATGTGGGGCAAGAAGGCGGGCGCGGGCCTGGACGACCCGTCCTTCGTCCAGCCGGACCGCCCGATGTCGGCGATCGGCGGTTAGTGCTGGAGCACTAGGAACCCTCGGAACCCTCGGGCGCTTCCCAGTCGTCGAGCTTCACGACGTCCTTCAGGAGGCCCCGCACTCCGAGGAACTGCGACAGGTGTTCCCGGTGCTCCTCACACGCCAGCCACGTCTTGCGCCGCTCCGGAGTGTGGATCTTCGGGTTGTTCCACGCGAGCACCCACACGGCGTCGGTACGGCAGCCCTTTGCGGAGCAGATCGGGGTCTCGTCACTCACGGATTCGTCTCACAGGCGGGCCGGAAAAGGCGCTGAACAAGGCGACGCCGAGCAGCCACGGGGGGAGCTGCCCGGCGTCGGTCTGTCGCTCCGACGGGGGATGCGGAGCGCGTACGAAGTATGTCACGGGGAACCTGTCGCCCGGCACTGGAACAGCATGATTGATCTGAGCTTTTCTTGAGCTTGGCGCGGAGTCGACTGCCGTCCTGGACGCTGCCGCAGCGCTCACGCGCGGTCGTGCGGTTTGCTTCGTGCACCCGGTGCGGGCTCGGCCGCGACATCTTCCGGGTTCGGTTCCGCGAAACCGTCGTTCGTCCCCTTCGGCGCAATCATCGGACGCATCGGGGCGTTCACGAACGTCGACGGAAGCGATGGCGCGTTCTCCCGTCCCGCGTTCGCGATCACCACGGCGATGTAGGGAAGAGCCGCCCCGAGCACCAACGCCACGATCGCGACGTGCCGTTCGACGTTCCACAGCGTGGCCGCGAGGATTACCGCCACCGTTCGGATCGACATCGAGATGATGTAGCGGCGCTGCCGCCCGCGCACGTCCTCGTCCAGGCTCGTCCGTGCGCCGGTGATCCGGAACACCTGGCCGTTGGCACCGCCATGCAGCTTCCGCATCACATTCCACCATCCGCCCGCATCGGACACTCCCCGTCCTCGTGCCCGGTGCATCCCCGACGGGGGACGACACCCGGACACGTCCACGTTACGCCGCGCCTGCGCCGCCTACGAGACCGGGGCACCTCACGCCTGGGCGGGACGGACTCAGCCGGAGCACGTACGGCCGTGGCCGACATGCGCCGTACGGCGCACGGTCCGACACTGGGCGTAATGCTCACGTCGAGCCGTACGAGGAGGCAGCCATGGGCTGGTTGTGGGCGATCATCGTGGGATTCGTGCTGGGCCTGATCGCCAAGGCGATCATCCCGGGCAAGCAGCACAGCCCCCTCTGGCTGACCACCATCTGCGGCATGCTCGGCGCCATCGCCGGCAACGCCATCGCACGCGGGTTCGGCGTTGAATCGACCCGGGGCATCGACTGGAGCCGGCACGCGTTCCAGCTCGTGGCCGCGATCATCATCGTCTTCCTCGTCGACATGGCGTACATGGCGACGATCGGCAAGAGAAAGCAGACGGCCTGAGGGCAGGCACGACGGCCTGAGGGCGGGCAAGCCGAAGGGGGCGGACGTCCCGTGCGAGGAAGTCCGCCCCCTTCGTGCGGGTCTAGGCTCCTGTGACCTCGACCGCGGCCAGGTTCTTCTTGCCCCGGCGCAGTACCAGCCACCGCCCGTGCAGCAGATCCTCCTTGGCGGGCACGGCGTCCTCCGCGGCGACCTTCACGTTGTTCACGTAGGCGCCGCCCTCCTTCACGGTCCGGCGCGCGGCGGACTTGCTGGCCACCAGGCCGACCTCGGCCAGGAGGTCCACGACGAGCCCCAGCTCGGCGACCTGGATGTGCGGCACCTCGGAGAGGGACGCGGTGAGCGTCTTCTCATCGAGGTCCGCCAGCTCGCCCTGCCCGAACAGGGCCCTGGACGCGGCGGTCACGGCGGCCGTCTGGTCCGCGCCGTGCACCAGCGTCGTCAGCTCCTCGGCCAGCGCACGCTGAGCGGCCCGGGCCTGCGGACGCTCCTCGGTCTGCTTCTCCAGCTCCTCGATCTCCTCACGGGAACGGAAGCTGAAGATGCGCAGGAACTTGGAGACGTCCCGGTCGTCCGCGTTCAGCCAGAACTGGTAGAAGGCGTACGGCGTGGTCATCTCGGGGTCGAGCCAGACCGTGCCGGACTCCGTCTTGCCGAACTTGGTGCCGTCGGCCTTGGTGATCAGCGGCGTCCCCAGCGCGTGCACCACCGCGTCCGGCTCGACCTTGTGGATCAGGTCGGTGCCCGAGGTGAGGTTGCCCCACTGGTCGCTGCCGCCGGTCTGCAGCGTGCAGCCGTACCGCCGGTACAGCTCCAGGTAGTCCATGCCCTGCAGGATCTGGTAGCTGAACTCCGTGTAGCTGATCCCTTCCTGGGACTCCAGGCGCCGGGCGACGGCCTCCTTCGCGATCATCTTGTTCACGCGGAAGTGCTTGCCGACGTCCCGCAGGAACTCGATGGCCGACATGCCCTGGGTCCAGTCCAGGTTGTTGACCATGACCGCCGCGTTCGGGCCCTCGAAGTCGAGCAGCGGGGCGATTTGGCCGCGCAGCCGCTCGACCCACTGGGCTACGACCTCGGGGGCGTTGAGCGTGCGCTCGGAGTTCGGCTTCGGGTCACCGATCAGGCCGGTGGCGCCCCCGACCAGGCCCAGCGGACGGTTGCCCGCCTGCTGGATCCGGCGCATCGTCAGGATCTGCACGAGGTTGCCGAGGTGCAGACTGGGCGCGGTCGGGTCGAAGCCGCAATAGAACGTGACAGGACCGTCCGCGAACGCCTTGCGCAATGCGTCCTCGTCAGTGGAGAGGGCGATCAGCCCGCGCCACTTCAGTTCGTCGACGATGTCCGTCACGGTTCTCGTATCTCCTTGGTGATGATCGGGCAGCCGGGCGACTACCGGCTACGAGGTTATACGCCCTGACTGACAGAGCTCATATTGAAGTCCGGCACCCGCAGCGCGGGCATCGCAGCCCTAGTGAACCAGTCGCTCCACTCCCGCGGCAGCGTCTTTTCCGTGCGTCCCGCCTCGGTGGCCCGCCCCAGCAGGTCGATCGGCGACTCGTTGAACCGGAAGTTGTTCACCTCGCCCGTCACCTCGCCGTTCTCGACGAGGTACACGCCGTCCCTGGTCAGGCCGGTCAGCAGCAGCGTCGCGGGATCCACCTCGCGGATGTACCACAGGCACGTCAGCAGCAGACCGCGCTCGGTGCCGGCGACCATCTCGTCCAGCGAGCGGTCGTCGCCGCCGGTCAGGACGAGGTTGTCGATGGCGGGGGCGACGGGCAGCCCGGTCAGGCCCGCGCTGTGCCGGCTCGTCGTGAGGTGCCGGAGCTCGCCCTCACGGACCCAGTCGGTGGCCGCGAGCGGCAGGCCGTTGTCGAAGACCGACTGGTCGCCGCCGGAGGAGTGCGCGATCACGAAGGGAGCCGACTCCAGGCCCGGCTCGTTCGGGTCGCTGCGCAGGGTCAGCGGCAGCTCGCTGAGCCTGTCGCCCACGCGCGTGCCGCCACCCGGCCTGGAGAACACCGTGCGGCCCTCGACCGCGTCCCGGCCCGAGGCCGACCACAGCTGATAGATCAGCAGGTCCGCGACGGCGGTCGGCGGCAGCAGCGTCTCGTAGCGCCCGGCCGGCAGCTCGATGCGTCGCTCGGCCCAGCCGAGGCGCACGGCTAGCTCCGCGTCCAGCGCCGCCGGGTCGACGTCCTTGAAGTCCCGGGTGGAGCGGCCCGCCCACGCCGAGCGCGTACGGTCAGGCGACTTGGCGTTCAGCTCCAGCGTCCCGTTGGGCTGGTCGTGTCGCAGGCGCAGACCCGTCGACGTACCCATGTAGCTCGACACGAGCTCGTGGTTGGCGAAGCCGTACAGCTCCCGACCGCCCGCACGCGCGCGTGCGAAGGCCTCGCCGAGCGCCGGAGCGAAGTCGGCGAACACGGCGGAGGTCGTCTCCGCGGGCGCG
The DNA here is from genome assembly GCF_036013935.1 of Streptomyces sp. NBC_00461. NCBI lineage: Bacteria > Bacillati > Actinomycetota > Actinomycetes > Kitasatosporales > Streptomycetaceae > Streptomyces > Streptomyces sp. NBC_00461. The sequence goes on along the minus strand of NZ_CP107902.1, from coordinate 2,247,338 downwards.
TCTGTGAAGTCCGGCGCCTGCGTCACGCCCGTGACCAGCGGCTGCGCGTCCTCCGCGGGCCCGGCGGCGCGCGCGGCGGCCTCGGCTGCCCGGACCAGCGGCTCCAGCTCGTCCACGGTCACGGCCGAGCGCGAAACGACACCCGAGGCGGTGCCCTCCTTGCCGTCGACGGTCGCGATGACCGTGAGCGTGCGCCCGCGCGTGACACCGTTCGTCGTGAGCGTGTTGCCCGCCCAGCGCAGGTTGGCGGTCGAGTGCTCGTCGGCGATCACGACGCAGCCATCGGCGGCGGACAGCTCCAGGGCCCGCTCGACGATGTCGTGCGGCTTGTTGGTGCGGGCGCTCATCGACCGGCCTCCTGCGTGGTGTTGAGGATGTTGACGCCCTTGAAGAGCGCGGAGGGGCAGCCGTGCGACACGGCGGCGACCTGGCCCGGCTGGGCCTTGCCGCAGTTGAAGGCGCCGCCGAGGACGTAGGTCTGCGGGCCGCCCACCGCGGCCATCGAGCCCCAGAAGTCGGTGGTCGTCGCCTGGTACGCGACGTCCCGCAGCTGCCCGGTGATCCGCCCGTTCTCGACCCTGAAGAACCGCTGCCCCGTAAATTGGAAGTTGTAGCGCTGCATGTCGATGGACCAGGACCGGTCCCCGACGACGTAGATCCCGCGGTCGACCCCGCCGATCAGGTCCTCGGTCGACATCCCGGCCGGATCCGGCCGCAGGGACACGTTGGCCATGCGCTGCACGGGCACATGACCGGGGGAGTCGGCGTACGCGCAGCCGTTGGAGCGCTCGAAGCCGGTCAGCTTCGCGATCCGCCGGTCCAGCTGGTAGCCGACCAGCGTGCCGTCCTTCACCAGGTCCCAGGACTGGCCCTCCACGCCCTCGTCGTCGTAGCCGATGGTCGCGAGGCCGTGCTCGGCGGTGCGGTCGCCGGTGACGTTCATCAGGTCGGAGCCGTAGCGCAGCTTGCCGAGCTGGTCGAAGGTGGCGAAGGAGGTGCCGGCGTAGGCGGCCTCGTAGCCGAGCGCGCGGTCCAGTTCGGTGGCGTGGCCGATGGACTCGTGGATGGTCAGCCACAGGTTGGACGGGTCGACGACGAGGTCGTACAGGCCCGCCTCGACGCTCGGCGCGCGCATCTTCTCGGCGAGCAGCTCCGGGATCTGCTCCAGCTCGCTCTCCCAGTCCCAGCCGGTGCCGGTGAGGTACTCCCAGCCGCGTCCGACCGGCGGCGCGATGGTCCGCATCGAGTCGAACTCACCGCTCGACTCGTCGACCGCCACAGCCGTCAGCTGCGGATGCAGCCGCACGCGCTGCTGCGTCGTCACGGTCCCCGCCGTGTCGGCGTAGAACTTGTTCTCGTGCACGGTGAGCAGCGAGGCGTCGACGTGGTTGACGCCGCCCGCGGCGAGCAGCCGTGAACTCCAGTCCGCCAGCAGCGCAGCCTTCTCCTCGTCGGGCACGGAGAAGGGATCGATCTCGTACGACGAGATCCAGGTCCGGTCGGTGTGCACCGGCTCGTCGGCCAGCTCCACGCGCTCGTCCGAGCCGGCCGCCTTGATCACCTGGGCGGACAGTTTCGCCATCGCCACCGCCTGCGAGGCGACCTTGGCGGCCGCGTCGAGGCTCAGATCCACCCCCGAGGCGAAGCCCCACGTACCGCCGTGCACGACGCGCACCGCGTACCCCAGATCGGTGGTGTCCGACGACCCGGCGGGCTTGGCGTCCCTCAGCCGCCAGGACGCGCTGCGCACCCGCTCGAACCGGAAGTCCGCGTGCTCGGCGCCCAGCGCACGCGCGCGTGCGAGCGCTGCGTCGGCGAGGGCGCGTAGGGGAAGTGCCCTGAAGGCTTCGTCGATGGTATGAGGCACCTGCGTCTCTTCCTGTTGGCATGACAGTGACCGGCGGTTGCCCCGATCATGTCGTGGCGACCGGCCGGCGGACCACACGTTTGCCGGTGCGGTCGGCACCTTTCTGTAGGGATCCGACAGCGAGTCCTCTACGCCACTGTCGGTGCCCGATTGTCCGCGGGCGGCCCGGGCCCGATAGGTTTCCGAGGAAGCCGCCTGTCATCCAGGTGTTCGGGCGGGGGTATTCAGACCGCAATCGAAAGGGTGATCCGTTGAGCCGCTCGGTTCTCGTCACCGGAGGCAACCGGGGCATCGGCCTCGCCATCGCCCGCGCATTCGCCGACGCCGGCGACAAGGTCGCGATCACGTACCGCTCGGGTGAGCCGCCGGCAGGCTTCCTGGCCGTCAAGTGCGACATCACCGACACCGAGCAGGTGGAGCAGGCCTACAAGGAGATCGAGGCCGAGCACGGCCCGGTCGAGGTCCTCGTGGCCAATGCCGGCATCACCAAGGACCAGCTCCTGATGCGCATGTCCGAGGAGGACTTCACCTCGGTCATCGACACCAACCTCACCGGCACCTTCCGTGTGGTCAAGCGCGCCAACCGCGGAATGCTGCGCGCCAAGAAGGGCCGCGTCGTCCTCATCTCCTCGGTCGTCGGGCTGTTCGGCGGCCCCGGTCAGGCCAACTACGCCGCCTCCAAGGCCGCCCTCGTCGGCTTCGCGCGCTCCCTCGCCCGTGAGCTGGGCTCACGCAACATCACCTTCAACGTCGTCGCGCCCGGCTTCGTCGACACCGACATGACCAAGGTGCTCACCGACGAGCAGCGTGAGGGCATCGTGAAGCAGGTGCCGCTCGGCCGCTACGCGCAGCCGGAGGAGGTGGCCGCTACGGTGCGGTTCCTCGCCTCCGACGACGCCTCGTACATCACTGGAGCCGTCATTCCCGTTGACGGCGGACTGGGAATGGGTCACTGATCACCATGAGCGGAATTCTTGAGGGCAAGCGCATCCTGATCACTGGTGTGCTGACGGAGGCCTCCATCGCCTTCCACGCCGCCAGGCTGGCACAGGAGCAGGGTGCCGAGATCATCCTCACCGCGTTCCCGCGGCCCACGCTGACCGAGCGCATCGCCAAGAAGCTCCCGAAGCCCACCAAGGTCATCGAGCTCGACGTCACCAACGACGAGCACCTCGGCCGCCTGGCCGACATCGTCGGCGAGGAGCTCGGCGGCCTCGACGGCGTCGTGCACTCCATCGGCTTCGCCCCGCAGGACGCGCTCGGCGGCAACTTCCTGAACACGCCGTTCGAGTCGGTCGCCACGGCCATGCACGTCTCGGCGTTCTCCCTGAAGTCGCTGACCATGGCCTGCCTGCCGCTGATGCAGAACGGCGGCTCGGTCGTCGGCCTCACCTTCGACGCGCAGTACGCCTGGCCGCAGTACGACTGGATGGGCCCGGCCAAGGCCGCGCTGGAGGCCACCAGCCGCTACATGGCCCGTGACCTGGGCAAGCAGAACATCCGCTGCAACCTCGTCTCGGCGGGCCCGCTCGGCTCGATGGCCGCCAAGTCCATCCCCGGCTTCAGTGACCTGGCCTCCGTCTGGGACAGCCGCTCCCCGCTGGAGTGGGACCTCAAGGACCCGGAGCCGGCCGGCAAGGGCATCGTCGCCCTGCTGAGCGACTGGTTCCCGAAGACCACGGGCGAGATCATCCACGTGGACGGCGGTCTGCACGCCATCGGCGCGTGATCGCTGCCGCCATGGTCTGAACGGCGATCGAGGGGCGCGCGCCCGGAGGGGCGCGCGCCCTCGGCATGTCACCCGTTCGGCCTATCCGGCCGGGCGGTCCCGGGCTCAACTGCGCACTCTGGATTACGTGTTCAGCACGTGATTTCCTCCCCAGCACGGCCGAGGAGGTTCCCTTGTGCGCCTGTTCCGCAGTCTGGCCTCAGTGACCGTCGCCGTCGCTCTCGTGATGTCCCTGCCGTGCGAGGCGCTTCCCCACGCGCGCGTGCAGCCCGGGAAACCCCCCTCCCCGCAGCCCTTCGGCGCGGCGTGCCGCACCAGGATCACCGGCTCCCATGTGACCGCGTACTGCCACAACCCCTATCCGCAGACCGACGGCGTCAGCCTGCACGTCGAGTGCGCCCGGTGGTGGGATCTCGACACCGACGGCGCCCGGGTCGACACCGGGCCGGCGATGACCGTACGGCTCACCGGACGGTGCTGGGAGGAAGTCCGCTCGGTGTGGATCAGTCACCAGAAGCGGTGAACCGTCCGGGGCGGCACAGGAACGGATAGCTCGCCGCCTCGACGCCCGCCGCCTCGGCGTCCCCCGCGCGGATCGCGTCGACCAGCCGGGTGTGGTCCATGTACGTCTCCGGTGTCAGCTCCGTGCCGATGTCCTCGCGCAGCCAGTCCCGCAGCACCTCGCCGAGGTCCGCGTACATCGCGCTCATCACGTCGTTGTGGGACGCCGCCACCACCGCCAGGTGGAAGGTCGCGTCCGCCGTCACGAACGCCTCCGTCTCGCCGGACTCCCAGGCCTCCTCGCGCCGCACGAGCAGCGCGTCGAGCTGCTTGAGGTCCTTCTCCGTGCGCCGCCCGGCGGCGAGCCTCGCTGCCGCCGACTCCAGCGTGGCGCGCAGCTCGGCGATGTGCCGCGGGTCCGCGTCGGCGAAGCGGCGGTGCATCACACCCGCCAGCTCACTGGTCGCCACGACATAGGTGCCGGAGCCCTGGCGGATGTCCAGCAGGCCGTTGTGCGCGAGTGCGCGGACGGCCTCACGGACCGTGTTCCGTGCGACGCCGAGCTGCTCGACCAGCTCCGGTTCCGTCGGGATGCGTGAGCCGACCGGCCACTCGCCCGAGGTGATCTGGTGCCGCAGTGCCGCGATGACCTGCTCGGACAGCGCGGAACGGCGGGGGTGACTCAGGGGCATGGCACACCTTCGCACGAGATGACCGGGAGCGGCCGGCCCGGGAGTGGACAACCAATCATCCTATGATTCTATGATAGGCGTCATGGCAAGCCAGGAAACCAGGACGACGACATCCGCGGCCGTGCGCAGTTCGGCCGCGGACGAGCACCGGCGACCCGCCACGCGCGCATGGACGATGCGACTGCTCGTGATCGGCATCGTCCTGTCGGCGCTCAACCTCCGCCCCGCCATCACCAGCCTCGGCGCGCTCCTCGAAGAGGTCCGCGACGGGCTCGGCATGAGCGGCAGCATGGCCGGACTGCTCACCTCCGTGCCCCCGCTCTGCTTCGCCGTCTTCGGCGTCATGGCCGCACGCCTCGCCCGCCGTTTCGGACCGGGCGCGGTGGTGTGCGCGGGCATGGTCGCCATCACCGCGGGCCTGCTCATACGGCCGTACACGGGCAGCACGGCCGGCTTCCTGGCCGCGAGCGCCCTCGCCCTCATGGGCATCGCGGTCAGCAACGTCCTCATGCCGGTCATCGTCAAGCGCTGGTTCCCGGACCGGGTCGGCTCCATGACCGGCCTCTACTCCATGGCCCTCGCCCTGGGGACGGCGGCCGCGGCGGCGGTGACCGTGCCCCTGACCGACGCGCTGGGCGGAAGCTGGAAGTCGGGGCTCACGGTGTGGGCGGCTCTCGCCGCGACGGCGGTGGTGCCGTGGATCCCGTTCGTACGGCAGCGGGGCGCGGAGCCCGCCGAGCAGCCGGCCGGACCGCGGGAGCACGCGCGCGTGGAGGCACCCGCGCTGCGGATCACCCGGAGCCGCACCGCCTGGGCGCTCGCCGTCTTCTTCGGGCTCCAGGCCACCGCTGCCTACATCACGATGGGCTGGATGGCGCAGATCTTCCGGGACGCGGGCGTGCCCGCGGGCACGGCGGGGCTGCTGCTCGCCGTCACCATGGTGATGGGCGTGCCGCTGGCCTTCGTCATCCCGCGAGTCGCCGCCAGGCTGCCGCACCAGGGTCCGATCGTGATCGCGCTGGGCGCCTGCGGACTCGCCGGTTATGCCGGCCTGTATCTCGCACCGGCCGCCGGGGCCTGGGCCTGGGCGCTGCTGCTCGGCATCGCCAACTGCGCCTTCCCGCTCGCCCTCACGATGGTCGGCATGCGGGCCAGGACCGGCGCGGGCGTCGCCCAGCTGTCGGCCTTCGCGCAGAGCACCGGCTATCTGATCTCCATCCCCGGCCCCCTCCTGGTGGGCGTGCTCTACCAGCACAGCGGCGGCTGGGGTCTGCCGATCGCGCTCATGGCCGCGCTGATGGTCCCGCAGATGCTGGTCGGCGTCCTGGCGGGGCGCGATCGCACGGTGGAGGACGAGGCGGCCCGCGGGCCCCGCAGCCGCCGCTGACCCCCGCGCGAACCGTCACGCGCGCGTGGTGCGAGACTTGCCGTATGCCAGTGCTCGACCCGAATCCCCAGAACGGCCAGAAGAAGATGCTGCTCGTCTTCGGCTCGTTCCTCGCCATCTTCGTGATCATCGCCGTCATCGCGACGATCGCCTCGCCGTGACGATTGCCTCGCCGTGACGCTCTGGGAAAGGACCCGATAGCGGGGCCCGGTGGTGGGACCCGGTAGTGGGACCCGACGGTCGGACCCGATGGTGGGACCCCATGGTGGTGCTGGCCCCACCATCCCCTAGGGGGTGAGTGTCAGGGTCAACTGGGTGGATCTCCGGATGGGTTGAGGACCGCGGAGTCCGTAACTTCGAAGTGTGGCCGCGAGAGGCGGGCCACCGACCACTCGAAGATCCGCGGAGGCATCCATGTCGGCCCATACGCACACGCGGCCCCACCCGGCGTCCACGGGTGGCGTGGACATCCGGCTGCCCTGGTGGGCCCTCGTTCTGCCGACGCTCGCCTTCATCGTGCTCCTGGCGCTGATGCTGAACCCGACGGACGCGCAGGCGGCGGCGAGCGACCCGGCGATCACCCACCTGTTTGAGCGGGCGCAGCAGCTCATGGCGCGTTGAGCATCGGCTGGACCGCTGGTCAACTACCCGCGCCCCATGGCCTGTTTCATGCGAAGCTGGATCCCATGAGCGTCGCAGAACCCCGCAGGATCGTCCTTTTCCGGCATGCGAAAGCCGACTGGCCACAGGTCGCGGACCACGAGCGCCCCCTCGCTGAGCGGGGCCGCTCGGACGCGGCAGTCTCCGGACGCAAGCTGGTCGACACCGGCATCCCCTTCGACCTGGCCCTTTGCTCCACCTCGGTCCGGACCCGCGAGACCTGGAAGCTCGCCGTCCACGAGTTCGCGCATCGGCCGAAAACCGTCTACGAGGAGCGGATCTACGAGGCCTCGCCCGGCGAGCTGATCGCGCTGCTCAACGAAGTCCCCGACGACGCGCAGAACGTCGTACTCATCGGCCACAACCCGGGCGTTCAGGGCCTCGCCGAGGTGCTGGCCGGTTCGGCCGAAGGCGACACCCGCGAGCGGATGAACCGCCTGGGCTTCCCGGCCGCCGCCTTTGCCGTCCTGTCCTTCGAGAGCTCCTGGAAGAGCCTGGAGCCGGCCGTGGCCACGCTGCTCGACTACTGGGCGCCGACCGAGTAGCCGACACGACGACCGAGGGGCCCGGCACCACCACGGTGCCGGGCCCTCGACGTATCGGACGCTCAGTCCTCGTCGTCGATGTCCGCTACTCCTCGTCGTGGGTGTCCGCCGCCTCGACCTCTTCGCGGGTGACGCCCAGCAGGTACAGGACCGTGTCGAGGAAGGGCACGTTCACCGCGGTGTGCGCCGCCTCCCGCACGACCGGCTTGGCGTTGAAGGCGACACCGAGACCGGCCGCGTTCAGCATGTCCAGGTCGTTGGCGCCGTCGCCGATCGCCACGGTCTGGGCGAGCGGTACGCCCGCCTCGGCGGCGAACCGGCGCAGCAGCCGTGCCTTGCCCGCGCGGTCGACGATCTCGCCGGTGACCTTGCCGGTCAGCTTCCCGTCGACGATCTCCAGGGTGTTGGCCTGGGCGAAGTCGAGCCCGAGCCGCTCCTTGAGGTCGTCGGTGACCTGGGTGAACCCACCGGACACCACACCCACTTGGTACCCGAGCCGCTTCAGCGTGCGGATCAGTGTGCGGGCACCGGGTGTCAGCCGTACCTCACTGCGCACCTTGTCCACCACGGACGCGTCGAGCCCTTCCAGGAGCGCCACGCGCGCGTGCAGTGACTGCTCGAAGTCCAGCTCGCCGCGCATCGCGGCGGCCGTCACATCGGCGACCTTGTCCTCGCAGCCCGCGTGGGCGGCGAAGAGCTCGATCACCTCGTCCTGGATGAGCGTGGAGTCGACGTCCATGACGACCAGCCGCTGCGCCCGCCGGTGCAGCCCCGCCGCGACGACAGCCACATCGACACCGAGTGCCGCCGCGTCCGTCACCAGCGCGGTGCGCAGGGGTTCGGTCTCGACACCGGAGACCGCGAACTCGACCGCCGTCACGGGGTACTTCGCGAGGCGGAAGATGCGGTCGATGTTGCCGCCGGCCTTGGTGATCTTGGCGGCGATCCGGGCGGTCGCCTCCGACGTGAGCGGATGCCCGAGCACGGTGACCAGTGAGCGTCCGAGACCTCGTGGCCGGTTGTCACCATGCCCGGAGATGATCTCGGCCTGCATCTTCATCGACTCGGCCCAGCTGTGGACGGTCGCCCGCAGATCCCCCTCGACTCCGTCGGCCGGAGGCGTCACGAGGGCGCACAGCACGATCCGGCCACGAGTGACGACCTGCTCGATGTCGACCACGTCGACGGAGTAGGCGGCGAGGGTGTCGAAGAGACCGGCCGTGATTCCCGGCCTGTCCTTGCCGAAGATCTTGACGAGGAGAGTGGGAACGTCAGAGGTCGAGGTCTGCGATGCGCTCATGGTGCACCCACCGTATCCGGCACGCAGTGCCTACCGCCGCCGCGGTCCGCCTAGCGGACACGGAACAGTGGGTGTCGGCCGGATGACCACGGCCTGAAGAGCCGGCCACGTCCGCACCGACTGCCGCGCTCGACGACTGGCGCCCCGAGAGCCACTCCGGCACCACCGACGCGTTCGGCTCACGGGCGGCCCTTGGGCCTTCCCGGCGGGGGAGGCGGCGGCGGAGGCGGGGGCGGCCCCTCGTCCGGTGAGGAAGGCGACCGGTTGCCGGGCCGAGGCCGGGGCGGACGGCGCGGCGATCGAGGAAGCGGACCCCCGAACGGCCGCGCCACCGTGGGCGCGCCGTACACGCCGCTGTTGCCGGCGTCGCCCGGCGGCTCGCCCGGCCCCTGCCTCTCGCCGGACCGCGGCCGTACGTCCTCCGGTTCCGGTTCCCGCAGCTCGTCCGGCAGCTGCAGATACGGATTGGTGGCGGGGTTCGGAGCCCGGTACGACGCAGTGGGTGTGTACGGCCCCGACGCGTCTCCCGGCGTGCTCGCCTCGCCGGCAGGCATCCCGGCCCCGGCCCCGGCGTCGTGCGCGTACTGCGGATGATCGGCGCCCCCGGCCGGCGCCGCCCCTGTCGCACCGCTCAGCGCAAGCGGCGCCGCCCGCCTCCCCGCAGCGCCGGACGCCCAGGCCAGCAGCGCCCCGACGGCCCCGGCCCCCGCACCCCACAGAGCGCCCAGGAGGAGTGCCATGCCGAGGTGCCCCTGCAGCTCGATCCCGGCGCCGAACGCATCGAAGCCCAGCACCGACAGCGAGGCGTCCACCGACACCTCCGTCAGCCACGCGAGCAACGGCAGAGTCAACGCGGTGACGACGCCCAGCCGCACCGCACACCGCCCCGCGTAGCCGAGGGCGCCCGGACCCGGTACGCCCGCGGGTCCCGCCCCCGCCGGGGCACCCCCGACGGCGACAGGCGTCCGTACCGCGGTCAGCACCCCCGCCAGGAGCATCAGTACGGCCGCCGCTACCGCCAGCAGCCACACGCGTCCGTCCAGGTCCGCGAGCCGCCCCAGCGTCACCGACTGGTCGGTCTTCGCGGTGAGCAGGTCGTCGAGCGGGTGGGGCAGGACCTTGGTCAGCGCGCCCGTCGCGTTGCCGTCGTACGGAACGAACAGGCCGATCGGGATGCCGAGCCAGGTGCCGTTGGGTGCGCCCAGCAGCGCGGCGCCGAAGATCCGCTTGGGATGGTCGTCACCGATCGCCGCGTACACCGCCGCCGCGCAGCCCGCCGCCACCGCCACCAGCATCACCGCGACGATCGCCGACACCGCCGGCCTCACGACCCTGTGCACGGCCTCCCAGCCGCGCGGCAGAGGGGTGCGGCGCGAGGCCAGCAGGGCGATCAGCAGGATGCCGGCCGACCAGCCGAGCCCGCCGAGCAGCGTGGGCGCCGTGTCGACGGTGAAGCCGACCGCGGCCTTCGCGTTGATGAGGTTGCCGATGTTGTCCGGCAGCAGCCCACCGATGTCACCGATGTCGCCCAGACCCGGGATGTTGACGCCGCCCCCGCCACCGCCTCCACCTCCGCCACCGGGCAGCTTGTCCAGGCCCAGCGAGCCCCCGTCGATCGTGATGACGTCGTGACCCGCCCAGGCAAGTCCGCCCAGTGTCGCCACGAACAACGTCACCACCGCGCCTGCGCGCGCCAGGAGTTCGGCCGGCGCGATCACAACTCCGGCCGCGCGCAGGGACCGTAGGAAGAACCAGGACAGCAACAGCGCGCCGACGAGACTGACACCCAATGGCGTGATCGTGACGGCCGTGTGGGCTTCCGCACCTTTCAGCCCGAACGCGGACACATCGCCTGACGGGGTGACCGAACCGCCCGCCCCAAGTGCCACCACCGCCGCGGTCATCGGGCCGAGCGAACCCGACGCGTCCGCCTCCAGCAGATGCAGACCGAGCGCCGCCGTGCCCGCCATCCCGATCAACGCCCAGCTCACGGAGGCGATCGCGGACAGCACAACATCTCCCCACGGCACTTGTGTGCCGCGCGTGCCGCTCTTCGCGGTCCCGAACCTCGACGACGCGCTCATGGCAGACCCCCCGATCCGCGGCACGGCACGGCGGCCGCGCATGTCCCCCTCGCGTGGATTACCACTCTCCGGGTCGGTTTCAACCCCGTCAACGGAACCGGCCGATGCGTACGTGCGTGGTCTTCACGAGGCCCGACTTTCGGTCAGGGGGGCGAGCCTGAAATAGTTCCCGACGATGTTCGACATCCCTAGACTCCCTGTGATGGGGGTAACTCGGGGGACTACTCAGTGGGGCTGGAGTGCCGGAACTCGTACTGGAATTGAATGGACGCACCTGGACGCTCGATCCGTCCAGGCCGTACACCCTCGGACGCGATCCGCAGGGCGACATCGTGCTCGACGACGCCAGGGTGTCCTGGCGTCACGCCACGATCAGCTGGGGCGGCCGTAGTTGGGTCATCGAGGACCACGGCTCCACCAACGGCACGTTCGTGCAGGGGCAGCGGATCCATCAGATGGAAATCGGGCCCGGCTCGGCGGTGCACCTCGGCAACGCGACCGACGGCCCGCTCGTGAGCGTCGGCGGCGCGGCGGCCGGCGTGGCCTCACCGCAGGCTCAGCCTCAGCAGCAGCCGTACGCAGCCCAGGGCGCGAGCCCCGGCTGGGCGCAGCAGGCACCACCGCAGCAGCAGGCACCGCAGGCCGGCTGGCAGCAACCGCAACAGGCCGCAGCGCCGATCCCCCAGCAGCAGGGCCCCGGTGGTGGCGCGGGGGCGCCGCCGGTCTACGGCGACCGCAGCCCGACCACGTTCCACCAGTTCTCGCTGGGCCGTGTGATGCGCATCGGCCGTGCGCTGGAGAACGAGCTGGTCGTCTCCGACCTGCAGGTCTCCCGCCACCACGCCGAGTTCCACGCCACCCCCGACGGCCGCTTCGAGATCCGCGACCTTGGCTCGCACAACGGCACGTACGTCAACGGCCAGCCGATCACCAAGGGCGGCTCCCAGCTGCTCGGCCCGAACGACATCGTCGGCGTCGGCCACTCCACGTTCCGGCTGGTCGGCGACCGCCTTGAGGAGTTCGTCGACACCGGTGAGGTCTCCTTCTCGGCCCGCCACCTGACCGTCACGGTCGACGGCGGCAAGCAGATCCTCAAGGACGTCTCCTTCGGCGTCCCGGAGAAGTCGCTGATCGCGGTCATCGGCCCGTCCGGCTCCGGCAAGTCGACCCTGCTCAAGGCGCTCACCGGTTACCGGCCCGCCAACCAGGGCGACGTCCTCTACGACAACCGGAACCTGTACAAGCAGTTCGCCGAGCTGCGCCAGCGCATCGGTCTGGTCCCGCAGGACGACATCCTGCACAAGGAACTGACCGTCAAGAAGGCCCTCAAGTACGCGGCCAAGCTCCGCTTCCCGGCCGACACCACGACCGCCGAGCGCGAGGCCCGCATCGGCGAGGTGCTGCGCGAGCTGAAGCTGGACATCCACAAGGAGAAGAAGGTCACCTCCCTCTCCGGTGGCCAGCGCAAGCGCGTCTCGGTGGCCCTGGAACTGCTCACCAAGCCGTCGCTGATCTTCCTGGACGAGCCGACCTCCGGTCTCGACCCGGGCATGGACCGCGACGTCATGCAGCTGCTGCGCGGCCTCGCCGACGACGGCCGCACCGTCCTCGTCGTCACGCACTCGGTGGCCGAGCTGGCGATCTGCGACAAGCTCCTGGTGATGGCGCCGGGGGGCTCGGTCGCCTACTTCGGCCCGCCGGAGGAGGCACTGAACTTCTTCGGCTACGACACCTGGGCCGACGTCTTCTCCGCCTTCGAGAACTACCGCGACTACGACTGGGCGGGCCGCTGGAAGGGCTCGCAGCACTACCAGATGTACGCCGCGGACATCGACGCCGTTGCGCCGCAGTCCGTACAGATGCCGCCGATGCAGGCGATGAAGCCGCCCAAGCCGCAGGGCTGGATGTCCCAGTTCGTCACGCTGGTGCGCCGCTATACGTCGGTCATCGCCTCCGACAAGGGCTTCCTGGCCCTGACGGTGATCCTGCCGCTCGTCCTCGGCTCGGTGAGCCTGCTCATCGACTCGGGGAAGGGCCTGCTGCCCAACCCGATGATCAACCAGGCCACCGGACAGCCCGTCCCGAACGGCACGGCCACCACGGTCCTGCTCATCCTCGCGGTCGGTGCCTGCTTCGCCGGCGCCGCGAACTCCGTCCGTGAGCTGATCAAGGAACGGGTCATCTACGAGCGGGAGCGCGCCACCGGCCTGTCCCGCTCGGCCTACCTGATGTCCAAGGTCTTCGTGCTCGGCGTGGTCACCGTGCTGCAGGGCCTGATGGTCGGCGTCATCGGCTTCGCCAGCCGCGAGATCCCCAAGGAGGGTCTGGTCTTCGGCAGCGCCACACTGATCGAGCTCTCCGTGCCGATCATGGCGCTGGGCTTCAGCTCGATGATGTTCGGCCTGATCATCTCGTCGCTGGTGAAGACGGCCGAGAAGACCATGCCGCTGCTGGTCATGTTCGCGATCATCCAGGTCGTGTTCACCGGCTGCCTGTTCACCCTGAACGGCTCGATCGGCGCCAACCAGATCTCGTACCTGATGCCGTCCCGCTGGGCGGTCGCCGCGGCCGGCGCCACGCTCGACTTCAACAAGATCAGCCCGCCCGGCAAGGACAAGAGCAACGACCCTCTCTGGCAGCACACCGTCGGCGCCTGGGGCATGGACATGGCCGCCCTGATCATCCTCGGCATCATCTGCGGCTTCTTCGTGGCCCGCTTCCTGCGCCGCCACGAGCCGGAGGTCATGCGCAAGTAGTTCTGACTCCGACAACAGGTCGTGCGCAAGAAGTTCTGATACGACCGCGAAGGGCGGCACCCGTCAGGGGGTGCCGCCCTTCGGCGTTCACGTGCAGAGGTCCGCGCTGACCTCAGTACGCGCTGTTGACGTTGTCCATCGAGCCGTACTTGTCGGCCGCGTAGTTGGCGGCGGCGGTGATGTTGGCGACCGGGTCGTAGATGTTCCAGGACGTGCCGGCGACGTGGTAGGCGTTGAAGGTCGGCGGGATGACCTGCAGCAGCCCCTTCGACGGGATGCCGTTGATGGCGTTGATGTCCCAGTCGTTGATGGCCTTCGGGTTGCCCGAGGACTCCCGCATGATGTTGCGGTAGAGGCCGTTGTAGGAACCCGGGATGCCCTTGCTCTTCATGATGTCGAGGCTGTGCTTGATCCAGCCGTCGAGGTTGTTGGCGTAGTACCTCGGCGCCTTCTTCAGCGCGGCGCGCTTGGCGGACCGGCTCGCGGCCTCCTTCGCCCTGTGCGCGGCGGCGGCCTTCCTCTTGGCGGCGGCCTTCTTGGCGGCGGCCTTCTTCTTGGCCGCGGCCTCGGCGGCCGCCTTCTTCTTCGCGGCGGCTTCGGCGGCGGTCTTCTTCTTCGCGGCGGCCTTGGCCTCGATGGCCTGGGCCTTCAGGCTGGCACCGGCGAGCTGGTCGGTGACGCTGGCCTTGACGTCCTTCACCTGGCCGGAGCCGTACACCACCTTGGCCGTGGAAACGGTGGCCTCGTTCGTGGTCGTCTCGGCGTTGCTGGGGACCGCGGAGAACGCGATGGCGGCGGCACCGAGGGTGGCGACACCGGCTATGGCGATCTTGTGGTGGCGGTTCAGCGAGCGACTGAGACGGCGAAAATCGGTGTTCTTGGGCATAGCAGCGGACCTCTTCGAATAGCGCGGAGTCGCTCTCCGTCCGGCGGGGGACACGGGTCCTTCCCGCACAAACGCCGCGGTGGGAACCCGCGGCGCTGAGCGACGGCAGCCATTCTTAGCGACCGCAAAATGCCGTGGCAAAGGTGTGACGTACGATCCCCGATAGTGGATCAGGGAAGGGCAAAACGGGACAGACCAGACCGTCTGTCCCGCTCAAAAGGGGATGGTTTATCTCCTAACGTGCTTCGTACGTGATCTGCGCCCTATGCGCGGGCTCACATCAGGCCCCCAGTGGTCTCACCGGCAGTTGCTGGAGCAATGCTCTGTGTGAGGAGACTCCCCCGGGAGGATGAGGTGGATGTCCCCGAACTCGTGCCACAGGTAGAGCCCGTGCAGTGCCGCCTCGTAGCTGCGGTCGACCGCGGCCCGGCCGGCGATCGCCTCCAGCATCAGCAGATGCGAGGCCTCCGGCTCGTGCAGCCCGGTCAGCAGTCCGTCCACCACCCGCACCCCGCGCTCCGGGGTGACGACGAGGTCCGTCCACCCTGCACGCGCGCGTACGACCCCGTCGGTCCCGGCCGCCGACTCCACGGCCCGCACGGCGGTCGTCCCCACGGCGACGACCCTGCCGTCTCCCGCCCTCGCGGCGTTGATCAGCCGAGCCGACGCCTCCGGCACCGAGAACCGCTCCGGATACGGCGGCTCGTGCGCCTCCGCCGAGGCGACCCCGGTGTGCAGGGTGACGGGCGCGAACTGCACACCCCGGCTCACCAGCTCCGTGACCAGCCGCGCCGTGAAGGGCCGGGCAGCACTCGGCATCTCCGCACTGCCCGCGCCGTCGGCGGACGGCAGCGCGAACACCGTCTGGTACACCGACAGCGGCTGGTCCCGCTCCGTATAGGAGTAGCGGATGGGCCGCCCGTGCTCCCGCAGCATCCCGAGGACCTCCGCCCCCGAAGCCCGCGCCCACCACAAACGCCCGCCACCCGCGCTCAGCGGCCCCTCCAGGACGAGCCGCACGCCGCCGGGGAGACACACCTCCTTCCCCGCGGGCCCGCCCGCACGCGCGTGTGTGGTGCCCTTCCCGTCGGGATCCCGCAGCTCCACCGCCCACCGCCCGTCGTCCCCACGCGTGGACAAGTGCACCACCACGCGCGCGTGCCCGACCCACCCGTCCACGGCGGCCGCCAGCGTGGGCGAGGTGTTCACGACGAGCAGGTCCCCGGCCCGCAGCAGCCTTGGCAGCTCCGTGAACGCGCGGTGCGACACCTCGGTCCCACGCGACACGAGCAGCCGTACGGCGTCCCGGTCGAGCCCGGACCCACGCTGCTCGACCGGGAGGCGGGCCGACAGCTCCTCCGGCACCTTTACCGCCACCGTCATCGCTGCCCCTCCAGCAGCTCCGGAGCCGCATAGCGGCCGCTCGCCGGACGCTCCTCCAGCAGCCGGAGGAAGGCCGGGACCACACTGGCGGGCGCCGGCCGCGGATCGTCGTCGTCCGGTACGGCCGCGGCGTACAGGTCCGTGGCCATGTCCCCCGGATCGACCGCCCACACCCGCAGCCCTGGCTCCTCCTCACCCAGCACCGCCGCGAGCTGGTCCAGGGCGGCCTTGGACGCCCCGTACCCGCCCCACGTCTCGTAGGCCTCGGCCGCCGCGTCCGAGCTGACGGCGATCACCGTGCCGGCCCCGGACGTACGCAGCAGCGGCAGCGCCTCCTGGACCAGACCCAGCGCGGCCACCACGTTCACCTCCAGCGCCCGCCGCACCCCTTCGAGGGCCAGAGCCTCCAGCCGTACGAGCGGCTCGGCGCCCAGCGCACTGGCGTTGCTCACCAGCAGATCCACGCCCCCCAGCTTCCACGCGGCCGCCACCAGCTCGGCCCGGTGACCGGCGTCCGTGACGTCCCCGGGCACGGCGGTCACACGCGTGCCGTACGCCGACACGGCCCCCGCCGCCTCGGTGAGGGCGCCCTCGCTCCTGGCGTCGAGCACCAGATCCCAGCCGCGCGCGGCCAGCGCCTCGGCGAGCGCCCGCCCCAGCCCCTTCGAGGCCCCCGTGATGATCGCTACCGGCATGACACGTCCCCTCGTCCAGCCGCCTGTCGATCGGCGGTGACATCACCGTAGGAACGGGGCCGCCCGCCCCGCCTCGGACGCGGGCCGCAAGCTGCCGGGGCCCTTCGGCCTAAGCCGCGGGCCCCGGACCCGGGACCTAGGCCGGCGGCCCTAGGTCCACGGGCGCAGGCCGCGCCGTCACAGGTCGGATCCGCGGTGTCACACCCCGCCGGTACCTTGAGGACATGAGTCAAGGCCCCCGGTCCGGCCTCGCGGCGGTGAGTTCCGCGCTGCTGGCCATGAGCAGGCATCTCGAGGTGCGTGACGTCCTCAAGACGATCGTCGCCTCGGCCCGCGAGCTGCTCGACGCGCAGTACGCGGCGCTCGGCGTCCCCGACGACCACGGCGGCTTCGCCCAGTTCGTGGTCGACGGCATGAGCGACGCCCAGTGGAAGGCCATCGGCCCGCTCCCGCGCCAGCACGGCATCCTCGCCGCCATGCTGCAGGAGGCGAAGATCGAGCGCCTCGCCGACGTGCGCAAGGACCCCCGCTTCGAGGGCTGGCCCTCCGCCCACCCCGACATGTCCGACTTCCTGGGCCTCCCCATCAAGGACGGCGACGAGGTCATCGGCGCGCTCTTCCTCGCCAACAAGTCCTGCCCGAAGCCGGAAGGCGGCTGCGGCTTCACCGAGGAGGACGAGGACCTGCTCGCCATCCTCGCCCAGCACGCCGCGATCGCCCTCACCAACGCCCGCCTGTACGAGCGCAGCCGCGAGCTGACGATCGCCGAGGAGCGCTCCCGCCTCGCGCACGAACTGCACGACGCGGTCAGCCAGAAGCTCTTCTCCCTGCGCCTGACCGCCCAGGCCGCCGCGGCCCTCGTCGACCGTGACCCGTCCCGCGCCAAGGGCGAGCTGCAACAGGTGGCCGTGCTCGCCGCCGAGGCGGTCGACGAACTGCGCGCCGCCGTCGTCGAGTTGCGCCCCGCTGCCCTCGACGAGGACGGCCTCGTCGCCACCCTGCGCACCCAGATCCACGTCCTCGACCGTGCCCACACCGCGCGCGTGACCTTCGACAGCTGCGGCGTGCGCGCACTGCCCGCCGCCCAGGAGGAAGCCCTCCTGCGCGTCGCCCAGGAGGCCCTGCACAACGCCCTGCGGCACTCCGGGGCGGAGCACGTGGACGTGGCCCTGGCCCGGCGCGGCACCGGAGCCATCCTGCGCGTGACGGACGACGGCAGCGGCTTCGACCCCCAGTCGATACGACGGGCCGGACGCCATCTGGGCCTGGTGTCCATGCGCGACCGCACGAGCGGGGTCGGCGGCAGTCTGACGGTGCAATCGGAGCCCGGCAAGGGCACCACGATCGAGATGGAGGTCCCCGGTGGCTGACGCAATCAAGGTGCTGCTCGTCGACGACCACCAGGTGGTCCGCCGCGGCCTGCGCACGTTCCTCGAAGTGCAGGACGACATCGAGGTCGTGGGCGAGGCGGCCGACGGCGCCGAAGGAGTGGCGCGTGCCGAGGAGTTGAAGCCCGACGTCGTCCTGATGGACGTCAAGATGCCCGGCATGGACGGCGTCGACGCGCTCCGCAAGCTCCGCGAGCTGGCGAACCCCGCACGCGTACTGATCGTGACCAGCTTCACCGAACAGCGCACGGTGGTCCCGGCCCTGCGCGCGGGCGCCGCCGGTTACGTCTACAAGGACGTCGACCCGGACGCGCTCGCCGGAGCCATCCGCTCGGTCCACGCCGGGCACATCCTGCTCCAACCCGAGGTGGCGGGCGCCCTGTTGTCCCAGGAGGAGGCCAACTCGGGCCAGGGGAGAGGCGGTTCGCTCACCGAGCGGGAGCGCGAGGTGCTCGGCCTGATAGCGGACGGCCGCTCGAACCGGGAGATCGCGCGGGCCCTCGTCCTGTCCGAGAAGACCGTGAAGACCCACGTCTCGAACATCCTGATGAAGCTCGACCTGGCGGACCGCACCCAGGCGGCGCTGTGGGCCGTACGCCACGGCGTGACCGGCTGATACGCGCCGTTCGCGCCGGTATGTCGCGGCAATACGGAGGGTTCCCTTCCGGGCTGAGATTCATACCGTCGTGGGAATGTCCCCCGGATGGCGCATCCTTCGCGGATCTCCGCCGTTCTCCAGTGCGTGCTGCGGCGATTGCCGCGGCTACCGCTAGGGAGGGCTTAAGAAAGTGAAGAACCTGAAGAAGGCCGCGGCAGTGACGATGGTGGCCGGCGGCCTGCTCGCCGCTGGTGCCGGCATGGCCTCCGCCACCGACGCGCACGCCGATGGCACGGCCGTGGGCTCCCCGGGCATCGTCTCGGGCAACCTGGTCCAGGCCCCGGTTCACATCCCGGTGAACGCGGTCGGCAACAGCGTGAACGTCATCGGCGTCCTGAACCCCGCCTTCGGCAACCTGGGCGTCAACCGCTGACGACCGCCACACGCCGCGCATAGACCTCCGGCCTCCCGGCCACTCCCGGGAGGCCGGTCAGTTTTTCCGCAGGCCGCACGCACACCTTTCCAACGCCGGTCGGGCACTATCAGCCTGTCCGGCGTGTGAGGACGAGGCCGTTCAGGCCGATACGGGGGTCTGGGGGCAGAGCCCCCAGAAACGACCACCCAAACCCCGGCCACCCAGCACAAAGAGGCTCACCGAACCCCCCGCTCCCGCTCCTCCACAACGGAGTTGTACGCAGCGACCTGAGCCCGCCGAGCCACCCGCTCCACCGGCCGCAACACCCCGGACCGCGCCGCCATCTCGGCGGAGCTGACCGCACCCCCATGCCCGTTCTCCTGGGCAAGGGAGATCAACAACCCGATCCGCTGCGCCAGCTCCAGCACCCGCACCGCCCGCGGCGGATACCCGGGAGCCAGCACCTCCCGCCCCCGCTCCGCCCGCGCCCGATACGCATCGATCGCCGCCTCCGCCACCGGCCCGGACGCCGCCACGTCCAACCGGGCCAGAACCTCGGTGGCCTCCCGCAACGCCTCGGCCAGCTCCCGCTCCGCCTCGCCCAGCGAGGGCACGTCGGCCGGCGGAGCCTCCCGCACCGCCAGACAGTGCCAGACGACCTCGACATGCACATCGCCGTCGGGCCCGGCCTCGTACACCTCGGGCACCAGCCCGAGCGCGGCGCCGTAACAGACGACCGCCTCCTCGGCCTCCATCGCCCGAGCGTTGAACTCCGCCGGCCCGCTCAGTCCCAGCGGATGCCCCGGCGCGGGCAGCGCGAGCCGCAGTCCCGTCACGCCGAGCGCCCGCAGCCGCCCCAGCGCGAGCGTGAGCCCGACCGGCCCCGACTCCCCGGGCAGCCCCTCCATCCGGTGCACGGCATCGTCCCCGACGATCGCGAGCACGGCGTCATCAGGTGAGACAAGTCCGGCCAAAAGGGCGTTTCCCCAAGCGGCAAGGCGTCCTGAACGTGGTTCCGAAAGCATGCCTCCACCCTAAGGACCGGACCGATGGAATGGAGCGGCCGACCGGTGGCGTAGATTTCTTCGAGGGCGGCGCCACAGGCGCCCGCGACCGCCGAGACGCCGAGACCGGTCACACTGCAAGGGGAGACAACGCGCTCATGAGCGATGTTCTGGAGCTTCAGGACGTATCCGTGGTCCGTGAGGGCCGGGCTCTGGTGGACCAGGTCTCCTGGTCGGTCAAGGAGGGCGAGCGCTGGGTCATCCTCGGCCCGAACGGCGCCGGCAAGACCACCCTCCTGAACGTCGCGTCCAGCTACCTCTACCCCAGCACGGGCACGGCTGCCATCCTCGGCGAGACCCTCGGCAAGCCCGGCACCGACGTCTTCGAACTGCGCCCCCGCATCGGCATGGCCGGCATCGCCATGGCCGACAAGCTCCCCAAGCGCCAGACCGTCCTGCAGACCGTGCTGACCGCCGCGTACGGCATGACCGCCGGCTGGCACGAGGACTACGAGGACATCGACGAGCAGCGCGCCCGCGCCTTCCTCGACCGCCTCGGCATGACCGAGTACGTGGACCGCAAGTTCGGCACCCTCTCCGAGGGCGAGCGCAAGCGCACCCTCATCGCCCGCGCCCTGATGACCGACCCCGAGCTCCTCCTCCTCGACGAGCCCGCCGCGGGCCTCGACCTCGGCGGCCGAGAGGACCTCGTACGCCGCCTCGGCCGGCTCGCCCGCGACCCGATCGCCCCCTCGATGATCATGGTGACCCACCACGTCGAGGAGATCGCCCCCGGCTTCACCCACGTCCTGATGATCCGTCAGGGCAAGGTCCTCGCCGCAGGCCCGCTGGAGCTTGAGCTCACCTCCCGCAATCTCTCCCTCTGCTTCGGCCTCCCGCTCGTCGTCGAACAGGTGGGCGACCGCTGGACCGCTCAGGGCCTGCCGCTGTCCTGACTCTGCCCTGACTCTGTGAAGTACCCGCGAAAACACGGGTAAGAAGCCCTTCCCGCCACATCGCGCCCTGTCGGAGGCGGGACCCGCGGTCCTACCATGACCATGTGAACGACATCGACGCATGGGTGTGGTGGCTCGTAGGCGCGGCTGCGCTCGGAATCCCGCTCGTGGTGACGGCGATGCCGGAGTTCGGCATGCTCGCGGTGGGCGCCGTCGCCGCCGCCGTCATCGCCGGACTGGGCTTCGGAGCGGTGGCCCAGGTACTCGCCTTCGTCGCCGTCTCGGTCGCCCTCATCGCCGTCGTACGGCCCATCGCGGCCCGCCACAGTGCACAGCGCCCTCAACTCGCCACAGGAGTCGAGGCGTTGAAGGGCAAGCAGGCCGTCGTACTGGAGCGCGTCGACGGCTCCGGAGGACGGATCAAGCTGGCCGGCGAGGTCTGGTCGGCCCGCTCGCTCGACACCGACAGCGCGTACGAAGTGGGGCAGGAAGTGGATGTCGTGGAGATCGAAGGGGCCACCGCGATCGTCATCTGACCTCGTACGACTCAACTGAACCGAACAGCCCCCGAGTTGTGAGAGGGTCTGTCAGACTCGACCAGCAAGATCTTCAACAACCATAAGATCTTCCGAAAGAGCCGAGGCGGAGAAGGGTACGGGGAACGACGATGGAACCGGTCATCATCGTCCTGATCATTCTGGTGGTGTTGGTCTTCATCGCCCTGATCAGGACAATCCAAGTCATTCCACAGGCCAGCGCCGCCATCGTCGAGCGCTTCGGCCGCTACACGCGGACACTCAACGCGGGCCTCAACATCGTCGTCCCGTTCATAGACACGATCCGCAACCGCATCGACCTGCGCGAGCAGGTCGTGCCGTTCCCGCCCCAGCCGGTGATCACCCAGGACAACCTTGTCGTCAATATCGACACGGTCATCTACTACCAGGTGACCGACGCAC
Organism: Streptomyces sp. NBC_00461; assembly: GCF_036013935.1. Lineage (NCBI taxonomy): Bacteria > Bacillati > Actinomycetota > Actinomycetes > Kitasatosporales > Streptomycetaceae > Streptomyces > Streptomyces sp. NBC_00461. The sequence goes on along the minus strand of NZ_CP107902.1, from coordinate 2,225,533 downwards.
GGGCCGCCACCTACGAAGTGGCCAGCTACATCCAGGCAATTGAGCAGCTGACGGTCACCACGCTGCGCAACATCATCGGTGGCATGGACCTGGAGCGGACCCTGACCTCCCGCGAGGAGATCAACGCGGCCTTGCGCGGTGTCCTCGACGAGGCCACCGGCAAGTGGGGCATCCGCGTCAACCGCGTCGAGCTGAAGGCGATCGAACCGCCCACCTCCATCCAGGACTCGATGGAGAAGCAGATGCGCGCCGACCGTGACAAGCGCGCCGCGATCCTCACCGCGGAAGGTACGCGCCAGGCCGCGATCCTCACCGCCGAGGGTGAGAAGCAGTCCCAGATCCTGCGCGCCGAGGGTGAGGCCAAGGCCGCGGCCCTGCGCGCCGAGGGCGAGGCCCAGGCGATCCGCACGGTCTTCGAGTCCATCCACGCCGGCGACCCCGACCAGAAGCTGCTCTCCTACCAGTACCTCCAGATGCTCCCGAAGATCGCCGAGGGCGACGCCAACAAGCTCTGGATCGTCCCCAGCGAGATCGGCGACGCACTCAAGGGACTGTCCGGGGCCATGGGCAACTTCAGCCCGTTCGGCGGCAATTCAGGCGGAAATTCAGGCGGCGGAGGCAACTCCGGCGGCTCGGAACGCCGCGAGAAGCCGTCCATCGACTGACGGCACCTTCCACAACTACGTCAGACCCCGCGCCCCCTCTTCGAGGGGGCGCGGGGCTGTAGCCCGGCAGACGCCTAAGCGGCGTCCCGCGCCAACCAAGCCGGCAGCGCCTGAAACTCCTCGGTCCCCAGCGTCAGCAGCATCGCATCCTGCGGCGTCGGCTCGAACGGCTGCCGCAGCAGCGGCATCCCCGCCTGCTCCGGAGTCCGGTCCGCCTTACGGTGGTTGTCCTCCGCACACGAGGCGACCGTGTTGAGCCACGAGTCCCGACCACCCTGAGCCCGAGGCACCACGTGGTCCACCGTGGTCGCCCGGCGACCGCAGTACGCGCACCGGTGCCGGTCCCTGACCAGCACACCCCGCCTCGACCACGGAGCTTGTCTTCGGAAAGGCACCCTCACGTACCTGCACAGCCGGATCACCCGGGGCACGGGTATGTCGACCGCGGCTCCGCGCATGCGCAGTTCGGGGTGGGCCTGCTCGACAACGGCCTTGTCCTGCAGCACCAGAACGACGGCTCGATTCAGAGTCACCGTCGACAGCGGCTCGAAGCTCGCGTTCAGCACCAGCGTGTCCCGCATCCAGCCCACCTCCCATGCGCACCGGCCCACCCTCTGGCGGGCTTGGATCAACTCTGGCCGGGCACGCCGAGATGGACAACGCAATAAAAAATGCCCGCCTCCGATCACTTCCATGACCAGAGGCGGGCAAACGTTCAATGAACGCTCTGCTTACTCAGCTCTCCGCGGGGCTCTCGTACGCGCCGATGAGCTGGGCACGCGCGATAGCGTGGAACCGCAGGTTGAAACCGACGACGGCGGGAGAGGCGTCGGAATCCGGACCGAGCTTCTCCTGGTCCACGGCGTACACGGTGAACACATACCGGTGCGACCCGTCCCCGGGCGGCGGAGCAGCCCCGCCGAAGTCCTTGCTCCCGTAGTCGTTGCGCGCCTGCACGGCACCCTCGGGCAGTCCCTCGAACTTGCCACTGCCCGCGCCCACCGGAAGCTCGGTCACCGAGGCCGGGATGTCGAACAGGACCCAGTGCCAGAACCCGCTGCCCGTCGGGGCGTCCGGGTCGTAGCAGGTCACGGCGAAGCTCTTGGTCTCCGGCGGGAAGCCCTCCCACCGCAACTGCGGCGAGGTGTTGCCGGCCGCGTAGACCTGAGCGTCCCTGAGCGTCGCACCCTCCTCGACGTCCTCACTCGTGACCGTGAAGGACGGCACGGGCGGATGGAAGTCATGGGGGAGCGGCCGCCTCTTGAGCTCGGTCACGTCGGTACCTCCTGATCGATTACTGGAATCAGCAGTTCCCGAGCCTAGAACCAGCTGCGCTTGCTGCCGACCTCGGACAGCCACTGGTTGAGGTATGCCGCCCAGTCGGTCCCGTGGAAGTCGTGCAGACCCACCTGGAACGACCGGAACGTGTCACTGCCCTCGCTGAACAGCCCCGGCTTCTTGTCCATCTCCAGGATGACGTCCATGGCGTGCTCGTCGGCCACGAAGCTCAACTCGACCTGGTTGAGCCCCCGGTACTGCGACGGCGGGAAGAACTCGATCTCCTGGTAGAACGGCAGCTTCTGGCGCGTGTTCCGGATGTGCCCGCGCTCCATGTCCGCGTTCTTGAAGCGGAAGCCCAGCTGGATGAACGCGTCCAGGATCGCCTTCTGCGCCGGCAGCGGATGCACGTTGATCGGGTCCAGGTCACCGGAGTCCACCGCGCGCGCGATCTCCAGCTCCGTCCGCACACCGATGTGCATCCCGCGCAGGGTCTGCCCGTCGATCGTGGTGACCGGCGTCTCCCAGGGGATCTCCAGCCCGAACGGCACGGCGTGCACGGCCCCGGCCTGCAGCTCGAAGGCGCCACCGAGCCGCACCTTCGTGAACTCGATGTTCTGCTTGTACTCCTGGTCGCCGCTCTCGACCTCGACCTGCGCCTGCAGGCCCACGGACAGGCCCTCGATCTCCTGGTTCACGGACCCGCCCTGGATCCGCACCTCGCCCTGGACGACGCCGCCCGGAACGACGTTGACCTCGGTCAGCACCGTCTCGACCGAAGCCCCGCCGGCCCCCAGGCTCGCGAGCAGCTTCTTGAACGCCATGTCTCTCCTCTTATGTGTGAACCCTTGATCCCTACAAACGCGATCCGGGCGTGCCCGGTTCCGCGCCCTCACCCTGGCAAGCAGACGGAACCTTGACCACCCCTTGGCCCCCACCCGTCTGGACTAGGCTCGGGCGCCATGATCGCGTCACCGGACCGTATGCCACTCCCCAGGGAGTTCTTCGACCGCCCCGTACTGGAAGTCGCCCCCGACCTCCTGGGCCGGCTCCTCGTGCGTACGACACCGGACGGTCCGATCGCCCTGCGCCTCACGGAGGTCGAGGCGTACGACGGCGCGAACGACCCGGGCTCCCACGCCTATCGCGGTCCCACGCCCCGCAACGGCGTGATGTTCGGTCCGCCCGGGCACGTGTACGTCTACTTCACCTACGGCATGTGGTTCTGCATGAACCTGGTGTGCGGCCCCGAAGGACGGGCGAGCGCGGTCCTGCTCCGGGCCGGGGAGATCGTCGAGGGCGCCGCGCTCGCGCGTAAACGTCGGCTCTCGGCCCGAAACGACAAGGAACTGGCCAAAGGGCCCGCACGCCTGGCCACCGCACTGGACGTGGGCCGGGACCTGGACGGCACGGACGCATGCACCTCCGGGGACACCCCGCTCCGCATCCTGACGGGCACTCCGATCGCCCCCGACCAGGTACGCAACGGTCCACGCACCGGCGTGGCGGGCGACGGGGGCGTGCACCCGTGGCGCTTCTGGAGCGCCAACGACCCGACAGTGAGCCCATATCGGGCTCACGTCCCGAGGCGCCGCCGAAGTTGACTCGCCCTTGGAAGGTGCGTAATGTAGCCCGAGCCGCTGAACCGGGTATGGCAATCGCCAGGAGCCGGAAGCGGCCAAACCACTACCTACGATCACCCCTCAGCGGGGGCGAATTCGGCATGTCCGCATGTCTGAATTCAAGCTCGCGGAACTCGATTATGAGTTGCCGAGGGAATCGGCTAGCGTAGTGAATGTCGAAAGGCCCCGCCGACAGGGAATCAGGCCCGAAAGGATCTGATAGAGTCGGAACCGCCGGAAAGGGAAACGCGAAAGCGGAAACCTGGAAAGCACCGAGGAAATCGGATCGGGAAACGGTCTGATAGAGTCGGAAACGCAAGACCGAAGGGAAGCGCCCGGAGGAAAGCCCGAGAGGGTGAGTACAAAGGAAGCGTCCGTTCCTTGAGAACTCAACAGCGTGCCAAAAATCAACGCCAGATATGTTGATACCCCGTCTGCCGGAATCATCCGGTGGTCGAGGTTCCTTTGAAGTAAAACACAGCGAGGACGCTGTGAACGGCTGGGCTTATTCCGCCCGGCTGTTCCGCTCTCGTGGTGTCATCCCGATTACGGGACAACATTCACGGAGAGTTTGATCCTGGCTCAGGACGAACGCTGGCGGCGTGCTTAACACATGCAAGTCGAACGATGAAGCCCTTCGGGGTGGATTAGTGGCGAACGGGTGAGTAACACGTGGGCAATCTGCCCTTCACTCTGGGACAAGCCCTGGAAACGGGGTCTAATACCGGATATCACTGCCACTCGCATGGGTGGTGGTTGAAAGCTCCGGCGGTGAAGGATGAGCCCGCGGCCTATCAGCTTGTTGGTGAGGTAATGGCTCACCAAGGCGACGACGGGTAGCCGGCCTGAGAGGGCGACCGGCCACACTGGGACTGAGACACGGCCCAGACTCCTACGGGAGGCAGCAGTGGGGAATATTGCACAATGGGCGCAAGCCTGATGCAGCGACGCCGCGTGAGGGATGACGGCCTTCGGGTTGTAAACCTCTTTCAGCAGGGAAGAAGCGAAAGTGACGGTACCTGCAGAAGAAGCGCCGGCTAACTACGTGCCAGCAGCCGCGGTAATACGTAGGGCGCAAGCGTTGTCCGGAATTATTGGGCGTAAAGAGCTCGTAGGCGGCTTGTCACGTCGGGTGTGAAAGCCCGGGGCTTAACCCCGGGTCTGCATTCGATACGGGCTAGCTAGAGTGTGGTAGGGGAGATCGGAATTCCTGGTGTAGCGGTGAAATGCGCAGATATCAGGAGGAACACCGGTGGCGAAGGCGGATCTCTGGGCCATTACTGACGCTGAGGAGCGAAAGCGTGGGGAGCGAACAGGATTAGATACCCTGGTAGTCCACGCCGTAAACGGTGGGAACTAGGTGTTGGCGACATTCCACGTCGTCGGTGCCGCAGCTAACGCATTAAGTTCCCCGCCTGGGGAGTACGGCCGCAAGGCTAAAACTCAAAGGAATTGACGGGGGCCCGCACAAGCAGCGGAGCATGTGGCTTAATTCGACGCAACGCGAAGAACCTTACCAAGGCTTGACATACGCCGGAAAGCATCAGAGATGGTGCCCCCCTTGTGGTCGGTGTACAGGTGGTGCATGGCTGTCGTCAGCTCGTGTCGTGAGATGTTGGGTTAAGTCCCGCAACGAGCGCAACCCTTGTCCTGTGTTGCCAGCATGCCCTTCGGGGTGATGGGGACTCACAGGAGACCGCCGGGGTCAACTCGGAGGAAGGTGGGGACGACGTCAAGTCATCATGCCCCTTATGTCTTGGGCTGCACACGTGCTACAATGGCCGGTACAATGAGCTGCGATACCGTGAGGTGGAGCGAATCTCAAAAAGCCGGTCTCAGTTCGGATTGGGGTCTGCAACTCGACCCCATGAAGTCGGAGTTGCTAGTAATCGCAGATCAGCATTGCTGCGGTGAATACGTTCCCGGGCCTTGTACACACCGCCCGTCACGTCACGAAAGTCGGTAACACCCGAAGCCGGTGGCCCAACCCCTTGTGGGAGGGAGCTGTCGAAGGTGGGACTGGCGATTGGGACGAAGTCGTAACAAGGTAGCCGTACCGGAAGGTGCGGCTGGATCACCTCCTTTCTAAGGAGCATCTAGACCGCCAGGCGTGCCTGGTGGTCCAGGGCCATTACGTCGGCACACGTTCGACGGTGGTTGCTCATGGGTGGAACGTTGATTATTCGGTCCGGTTCACGGGTCGGAGGCTGCCAGTACTGCTCTTCGGAGTGTGGAAAGCATGATCTCCGGGCGGGAGTCGGGTCGGGCACGCTGTTGGGTGTCTGAGGGTGCGAGCGTTGCTCGTCCTTCTGATGCCGGCCCCAGTGCACTCGGACTTAGGTTCGGGGTGATGGGTGGCTGGTCGTTGTTTGAGAACTGCACAGTGGACGCGAGCATCTGTGGCCAAGTTTTTAAGGGCGCACGGTGGATGCCTTGGCACCAGGAACCGATGAAGGACGTGGGAGGCCACGATAGGCCCCGGGGAGTCGTCAACCAGGCTTTGATCCGGGGGTGTCCGAATGGGGAAACCCGGCAGTCGTCATGGGCTGTCACCCTTGCCTGAACACATAGGGCAAGTGGAGGGAACGCGGGGAAGTGAAACATCTCAGTACCCGCAGGAAGAGAAAACAACCGTGATTCCGGGAGTAGTGGCGAGCGAAACCGGATGAGGCCAAACCGTATGCGTGTGAGACCCGGCAGGGGTTGCGTATACGGGGTTGTGGGATCTCTCTTTTACGGTCTGCCGGCCGTGAGACGAGTCAGAAACCGTTGATGTAGGCGAAGGACATGCGAAAGGTCCGGCGTAGAGGGTAAGACCCCCGTAGTCGAAACATCAGCGGCTCGTTTGAGAGACACCCAAGTAGCACGGGGCCCGAGAAATCCCGTGTGAATCTGGCGGGACCACCCGCTAAGCCTAAATATTCCCTGGTGACCGATAGCGGATAGTACCGTGAGGGAATGGTGAAAAGTACCGCGGGAGCGGAGTGAAATAGTACCTGAAACCGTGTGCCTACAAGCCGTGGGAGCGTCGGAATGTGCTTGCACATTCTCGTGACTGCGTGCCTTTTGAAGAATGAGCCTGCGAGTTTGCGGTGTGTTGCGAGGTTAACCCGAGTGGGGAAGCCGTAGCGAAAGCGAGTCCGAATAGGGCGGTATAGTAGCGCGCTCAAGACCCGAAGCGGAGTGATCTAGCCATGGGCAGGTTGAAGCGGAGGTAAGACTTCGTGGAGGACCGAACCCACCAGGGTTGAAAACCTGGGGGATGACCTGTGGTTAGGGGTGAAAGGCCAATCAAACTCCGTGATAGCTGGTTCTCCCCGAAATGCATTTAGGTGCAGCGTCGTGTGTTTCTTGCCGGAGGTAGAGCACTGGATAGGCGATGGGCCCTACCGGGTTACTGACCTTAGCCAAACTCCGAATGCCGGTAAGTGAGAGCGCGGCAGTGAGACTGTGGGGGATAAGCTCCATGGTCGAGAGGGAAACAGCCCAGAGCATCGACTAAGGCCCCTAAGCGTACGCTAAGTGGGAAAGGATGTGGAGTCGCACAGACAACCAGGAGGTTGGCTTAGAAGCAGCCACCCTTGAAAGAGTGCGTAATAGCTCACTGGTCTAGTGATTCCGCGCCGACAATGTAGCGGGGCTCAAGCGTACCGCCGAAGTCGTGTCATTCATGCTATAGGGCCAACGCCCGCATGGATGGGTAGGGGAGCGTCGTGTGCCGGGTGAAGCCGCGCCGGAAGGCAGTGGTGGACGGTTCACGAGTGAGAATGCAGGCATGAGTAGCGATACACACGTGAGAAACGTGTGCGCCGATTGACTAAGGGTTCCTGGGTCAAGCTGATCTGCCCAGGGTAAGTCGGGACCTAAGGCGAGGCCGACAGGCGTAGTCGATGGATAACCGGTTGATATTCCGGTACCCGCTGTGAAGCGTCAAACATTGAATCAGGCGATGCTAAGTCCGTGAAGCCGTTCCGGACCCTTCGGGGAATGGAAAGTGGTGGAGCCGACGGACCAGACTTGTAGTAGGTGAGTGATGGGGTGACGCAGGAAGGTAGTCCAGCCCGGGCGGTGGTTGTCCCGGGGTAAGGGTGTAGCCCGCCATCCAGGTAAATCCGGATGGCATGTGGGTGAGACCTGATGCCGAGCCGATTGTGGTGAAGTGGATGATCCTATGCTGTCGAGAAAAGCCTCTAGCGAGTTTCATGGCGGCCCGTACCCTAAACCGACTCAGGTGGTCAGGTAGAGAATACCGAGGCGTTCGGGTGAACTATGGTTAAGGAACTCGGCAAAATGCCCCCGTAACTTCGGGAGAAGGGGGGCCATCACCGGTGATTGGATTTTCTCCATGAGCTGGGGGTGGCCGCAGAGACCAGCGAGAAGCGACTGTTTACTAAAAACACAGGTCCGTGCGAAGCCGTAAGGCGATGTATACGGACTGACGCCTGCCCGGTGCTGGAACGTTAAGGGGACCGGTTAGTGCGCTTTCGGGCGTGCGAAGCTGAGAACTTAAGCGCCAGTAAACGGCGGTGGTAACTATAACCATCCTAAGGTAGCGAAATTCCTTGTCGGGTAAGTTCCGACCTGCACGAATGGCGTAACGACTTCTCGACTGTCTCAACCATAGGCCCGGTGAAATTGCACTACGAGTAAAGATGCTCGTTTCGCGCAGCAGGACGGAAAGACCCCGGGACCTTTACTACAGTTTGATATTGGTGTTCGGTTCGGCTTGTGTAGGATAGCTGGGAGACTGTGAACTCTGGACGCCAGTTCAGGGGGAGTCGTCGTTGAAATACCAGTCTGGTCGTGCTGGATGTCTAACCTGGGTCCGTGATCCGGATCAGGGACAGTGTCTGATGGGTAGTTTAACTGGGGCGGTTGCCTCCTAAAGAGTAACGGAGGCGCCCAAAGGTTCCCTCAGCCTGGTTGGCAATCAGGTGTTGAGTGTAAGTGCACAAGGGAGCTTGACTGTGAGACCGACGGGTCGAGCAGGGACGAAAGTCGGGACTAGTGATCCGGCGGTGGCTTGTGGAAGCGCCGTCGCTCAACGGATAAAAGGTACCCCGGGGATAACAGGCTGATCTTCCCCAAGAGTCCATATCGACGGGATGGTTTGGCACCTCGATGTCGGCTCGTCGCATCCTGGGGCTGGAGTCGGTCCCAAGGGTTGGGCTGTTCGCCCATTAAAGCGGTACGCGAGCTGGGTTTAGAACGTCGTGAGACAGTTCGGTCCCTATCCGCTGCGCGCGCAGGAATATTGAGAAGGGCTGTCCCTAGTACGAGAGGACCGGGACGGACGAACCTCTGGTGTGCCAGTTGTTCTGCCAAGGGCATGGCTGGTTGGCTACGTTCGGGAGGGATAACCGCTGAAAGCATCTAAGCGGGAAGCCTGCTTCGAGATGAGTATTCCCACCCACTTGATGGGGTAAGGCTCCCAGTAGACGACTGGGTTGATAGGCCGGATCTGGAAGCCCAGTAATGGGTGGAGGTGACCGGTACTAATAGGCCGAGGGCTTGTCCTCAGTTGCTCGCGTCCACTGTGTTAGTTCTGAGGCAACGACTGTTGCCGGCTTTGAGCTGATAAACAAGTGAAGAGTGTGCTTGTTCGCTCGAAACCATTAGGGTTTCGGTGGTTATAGCGTGAGGGAAACGCCCGGTTACATTTCGAACCCGGAAGCTAAGCCTTACAGCGCCGATGGTACTGCAGGGGGGACCCTGTGGGAGAGTAGGACGCCGCCGAACAATCTTTGGAGGACCCCTGGTCCCAGCGTCAAGCTGGGACCAGGGGTCCTTTCGTTTTTCTGAAACAAACACAGCCCGAAGCGCGCCGGATACCCGGCTGCGCGAGAATGACTTGCGGTACCGAAGACAGGAGTCACCCATGTCCACCAACTCTCCCGACGACCGACCGGAGCGCGACCAGCGGCGACGGGACAGTGGGGACCGCGGTGACCGTGGGGGTTACCGTCGGGACAACCGCGGTGGTGACAACCGCGGTGGTGACAACCGCGGTGGCGACAATCGTGGTGAGTCCGACCGTGGCGGTGACAGCCGCGGTGGGTCCGACCGTGGCGGCTTCCGTAGGGACGACCGTCGTGGTGACAACCGCGGTGGCGGGTATGGCCGGCGAGACGACCGGCGTGAGGGCGACCGTGGCGCGCGTCCGGCGTTCCAGCGCGACGACCGTGACCGTGGGCCGCGTCGCGACGACCGCAAGGACGACCGTGATCGCGGCTTCCGGCGCGACGACCGCGGAGACCGTGGAGGAGACCGCGGCGAGCGTCCTCCCTTCCGTCGTGACGACCGAGGAGAGCGGCGCGACAACGACCGCGGTGGCTTCCGACGCGACGACAACCGCGGTGGCGGATACGGCCGTAGTGACGACCGTCGGAGTGATGACCGCGGTGACCGTGGCGGTTTCCGCCGTGATGACCGTAGGGACGACCGGCGTGACGACAACCGCGGTGGTTCCGACCGTGACCGTGGTGGCTACGGCCGTCGCGACGATCGCAGGGATGACCGCGGTGACCGCAGTGAGCGTCCCTCCTCGTTCCGGCGTGATGACCGCGGTGATCGTGGGGAACGTCCTCCCTTCCGTCGTGATGACCGTGGCGATCGTGGCGAGCGTCCGTCGTTCCGTCGTGATGATCGTGGAGACCGCGGGGATCGCCCCTCGTTCCGTCGTGATGATCGTGGAGACCGTGGCGAGCGTCCTCCCTTCCGTCGTGATGATCGTGGAGACCGCGGGGATCGCCCCTCGTTCCGTCGTGATGATCGTGGAGACCGTGGCGAGCGTCCTCCCTTCCGTCGTGATGATCGTGGAGACCGCGGCGAGCGTCCTCCCTTCCGTCGTGATGATCGCGGTGATCGTGGCGAGCGTCCTCCCTTCCGTCGTGATGACCGCGGGGAGCGCCGGGAAGGCGACCGCGGGGGATTTCGGCGGGACGACAACCGTGGTGGCGGGTACGGCCGTAGGGACGACCGGCGGGGCGATGACCGTGGTGGACGCGGCGGTCCCCGTCGTGACGACCGCGGTGGTCGGCCCGGAGGTTCCGGAGGCTTCCGGGGGCGGGACGACCGGCAGGGCGGTGGCGGACGGTTCCGTGACGAGCGGGATCGTGACCGCGACCGTGAGCCGATCAAGCGGCTGCCCATCCCCGAGGACGTCACCGGCGAGGAGATCGACAAGGACGTACGGCAGGAGCTGCAGAGTCTGCCGAAGGGGCTTGCGGAGGACGTCGCCAAGAACCTGGTGATGGTCGCTCGGCTCATCGACGAGGACCCCGAGGGTGCCTACGGCTACTCCAAGGTGGCGCTGCGTCTGGCGTCGCGTGTCGCCGCGGTGCGTGAGGCGGGTGGGTTCGCCGCGTACGCGAACCAGAAGTACGCCGAGGCGCTTGCCGAGTTCCGGGCGGCGCGGCGCATGTCCGGCAGCGCGGAGCTGTGGCCCGTGATGGCCGACTGCGAGCGTGGACTCGGGCGGCCGGAGAAGGCGCTGGACATGGCCGGGGCGCCCGAGGTGCAGAGGCTGGACAAGGCCGGGCAGGTCGAGATGCGGCTCGTCGCGGCCGGCGCCCGGCGCGACATGGGGCAGCTCGACGCGGCCATCGTGACGCTACAGAGCCCCGAGTTGGCCTCCAACTCGCTGCAGCCGTGGACCGCGCGACTGCGGTACGCGTACGCCGACGCGCTGCTCGCCGCCGGTCGCAAGGACGAGGCGCGGGAGTGGTTCGCGAAGGCCGTCGAGGCCGACAAGGACGGCAGCACGGACGCCTCGGACCGGCTCGCCGAGCTGGACGGTGTGGAGTTCGTCGATGCCTTCGAGGAGAGCGACGAGGCCGACAGTGCCGAGGTCGAGGCCGAGGCGGAGGTCGCGGCTGAGGACGACGTCGAGGTCGAGGACGACAAGGACTGATCTGAGTGTGAGGGGCGGGACCGTGTGGTCCCGCCCCTTTCGCATGTCAGAGGTCCAGTGCGCGCAGCACCAGTCCCGAGGCCGGCTTCGGGCCGAACGACGTCGACTTGCGGGGCATCGTCACTCCCTGGCGGGCCAGGTCGCGGACGACCTCCTCGCGGACCGGGTGCATCAGGACGGCCGTACCGCCGTCGCGTTCCGCCTTCTCGACCGTGGCCGCCGTGTCGTGGATGTACGCGATGTGGGCCGGGGAATCCTCGGGGATGTGCCAGACGTGGTCGAGGAGCGTGGAGTGCAGGACCGTCGCGTCAAGGGTGCGCCAGGCGACGGGGCGGTCGGCGGGGATCGTACGGGCCAGGAGGTCCGGGTCGGGGCGGTCGACCAGGTGGAAGGCGCCGTCGCCGGCCAGCAGGAAGGCGTTGCCCGCGCAGGCGCTGTCCGCGAGCGCGTCCAGGGCTTCAGGCAGCGGCACGGGCAGGTGCCGTATCCGGAAGTGGCCCTCCATCGCGGCGAGCGCGTCGGCAACCGGCAGGCCGTGCAGGAGGCGGTGGATGGCGCGGACGCGCAGGGGGTAGCGGGCCGTGTCGACCAGGAGGACGAGGCCGTAGTCCCAGGCGCTGGGGGAGGGGTGCTCCCCGCGAAGGCGGCGGTACGTCGCCCAGCGGTGGTGGCCGTCGGCGATCAGCGCCTGGTGCTGGGCCAGGTCGGCCTGGATGCGGTCGAGCTCGGCCGGGTCGGTGACCGACCACAGACGGTGGCTGAAGCCGTCCTCCGTAGTGGTGGCCAGGAGCGGGGACAGGTCGGCGACCCGTTCCACGACGTCTCTCGCGGCCGACGCCGAGCCATTGCCGCGGTAGGTCAGGAGCAGGGGTTCGAGGTTCGCGGAGGTGGCGCGCATCAGCGCAGCGCGGTCGGCGACGACATGCGGCATGACGTCCTCGTGCGGCAGCACCACGCCCTCCGAAGGGTCCGAGACACGCAGGGCGCCGATGATGCCGCGCTGCAGCATTCCGTTGCCGTCCTGCTGCTCGTAGACGTACAGGCCCGGTTGTGAGTCTGCGGCCAGTACGCCCTCCGACAGCCAGCGGCGCAGGGTGTCGGCGGCCTGTTCATTGCGCGCGGTGGGCGTGGTGGCCTGCGGCAGGATCAGGCGGACGATGTTGTACGGGTCGGCGGACTGGAGGTGGTGCAGGCCGTCGGGGCGTACGACGACGTCGTACGGAGGGGACGTCACGGCGGCCAGGCTGCCGACCCGGTCGGGGTCGTAGCGAAGGCCTCGGAACGGGGTGAGTTCCAGGCCTCGGCGCGCCGTTGGTTCCGAGTGACCTGCTGTGTTCATCCCGGCATCGTACGTGTGTCAGAGGCGTGAGGGATGATCGAGGGAAAGCCGTCGAGCGAGGAGCGATGTGGAATGAGCCAGAGCGTCAGGACGAGGCCCGAGGGCAGTGGCCAGGCCCTGAGCGAGGCGTATGACACGGCGCTGCTCGATCTGGACGGGGTGGTGTACGCCGGGGGCAAGGCCATCGCGTACGCGGTCGAGTCGCTGGCCACCGCCCGGGCGGGCGGGATGCATCTCGCGTACGTCACCAACAACGCGCTGCGGACGCCGGACACGGTGGCCGATCACTTGACCGAGCTGGGGATACCGACCGGCGCGGATGACGTCATCACCTCCGCGCAGGCGGTCGCGCGGCTGATCAGCGAGCAGGTGCCGGCGGGGGCGCGTGTGCTGGTGATCGGCGGGGAGGGGCTGCGGGTCGCGCTGCGGGAGCTGGGGCTCGAACCCGTCGAGTCGGCGGACGACGATCCGGTGGCGGTCGTGCAGGGGTACGGCGGGCCCGAGTTGCAGTGGGCACGGTTCGCCGAGGCCTGCTTCGCCATCGCGCGCGGGGTGCCCTGGTACGCGTCCAACACCGACCTGACGATTCCGAGCGCGCGCGGGATCGCGCCGGGCAACGGCGCGGCGGTGGAGGTCGTACGGATTGCGACCGGGGCCGAACCGCAGGTCGCGGGCAAGCCGTTGCCGCCCATGCACCGCGAGACGATCCTGCGGACCGGTGCCGAGCGTCCGCTGGTGGTCGGGGACCGGCTGGACACGGACATCGAAGGCGCGTTCAACGGGGAGGTGGACTCGCTGCTCGTCCTCACCGGCGTCACCGACGGCGCGCAGCTGCTTGCCGCACCGCCGCAGCACCGGCCGACGTATGTCGACGCCGATCTGCGCGGGATGCTGACGGGACAGCCCGAGGTCGGCGAGGCGGGAGGGGGCTTCCGGTGCGGCGGCTGGACGGCGACGGCGGGCACGGACCGGCTGGAACTGGACGGTGACGGCGAGGCCCTGGACGGACTGCGGGCGTTGTGCGCGGCGGCCTGGACGGCGGCCGGTGAGGGTGTGTGCAAGCTGGATGCGGGGAAGGCGCTGGCGCGGCTGGATTTGTGAGCCGACGCGCACGCCCGGCGGGGAGCGGGGAACCTGTGCATCGCATGGCCGCCGCGACCGGGGATCGTACGTCAAGGCGAGGGTAGGCTAACCTAACCACGTGTTGGTCGACAGTCCTCCCGAACAGTGCGCGGAGACCGCCCCCGCGCCCCCAACCCGCCGGGCGATACGTGCCGTTGGGCTTCTCGTGTCCGTCGTCGTCCTGGTCCTCGTCGCCCTGACGAGCATCGCGATCGGCGCGAAAGTGCTCTCCCCGGAGCAGGTCTGGCACGGGCTGTTCCACTACACGGGGACCTACGGCGACGTCGTGGTCGACGAGCGGCTGTCGCGGACCGTGCTCGGCCTGCTCGCCGGCGCGGCGCTCGGCCTCTCCGGGGCGGTGCTCCAGGCGCTCACCCGCAATCCGCTCGCCGACCCGGGGCTGCTCGGCATCAACGCGGGCGCGTCGGCCGCGGTCGTCACGGCGATGACCTACTTCGGTGTCACGAGCCTGGGCTGCTATGTCTGGTTCGCCTTCGCCGGAGCGGCTGCCGTAGGAGCGCTTGTCTGGTTCCTCGGTGGCAGCCGGGGCGCGACGCCGGTGCGGCTCGCGCTCGCCGGTACCGCGATCAGTGCCGCGCTCTACGGCTATCTGCAGGCCGTGATGATCACGGACCAGGCGGCGCTCGCCAAGATGCGCTTCTGGACGGTCGGTTCACTGGCCTCGGCGACCAACTCGACGATCCTGCAGGTGCTGCCGTTCCTCGCGGCCGGCACGGTCCTCGCCCTCGCGCTCGCCCGGCCGCTCAACGCGGTGGCCATGGGCGACGACACCGCCAAGGCGCTCGGCGCGAACCTGAACCGCACCCGGGCACTGTCCATGCTCGCCGCGACCGTGCTGTGCGGGGCGGCGACCGCCGCCTGCGGGCCGATCGCCTTCGTGGGACTGATGGTCCCGCACGTCGTACGGTCCTTCACCGGTCCCGACCTGCGCTGGATCCTGCCGTACGCCACGATCCTGTCGCCCGTGCTGCTGCTCGGGGCCGATGTGATCGGCCGGGTCGTCGCCCGTCCCTCGGAGCTGCAGGTCGGCATCGTCACCGCGCTCATCGGCGGACCGGTCTTCATCTTTCTGGTACGACGGCGAAGGACGGCGCAGCTGTGAGGGCCAACCGTGTGGTGAGGGCGCCGGGCGGGCTGTCCGTGCGCCTGGACGTCCGGGCCGTCACCGTCGTCGCTCTGCTGCTGCTTGCCGCGCTCGCCGCGAGCGTCCTGCTGATCGGCACCGGCGACTTCCCGATCCCGGCGGGCGACGTACTGAAGACGCTGGCCGGGAACGGAAACGCGGGGCAGGAGTTCATCGTCAACGAGCTGCGCCTGCCGCGGGTGCTGGTCGGGCTGCTGGTCGGCGCCTCACTGGGGCTCGGGGGTGCGCTGTTCCAGGCCGTCTCCCGCAATCCGCTGGGCAGCCCGGACGTGCTCGGCCTCGGGCAGGGGGCGACGGCCGGGGCGCTCGTGATGATCGTGCTGTTCTCCGGAACCGCGGCCCAGGTCACCGTGGGCGCGCTCGTGGGCGGTCTGGCGACCGGACTCGCCATCCATCTGCTCGCCTGGAAGCAGGGCGTGCACGGTTACCGACTGGTCCTGGTCGGTATCGGCGTCTCCGCGATCGTCACGGCCGTCAACGGCTATCTGCTCACCGTCTCCGACATCGTCGACGCCACCCGCGCGGTCGTCTGGATGACCGGGTCCCTCAGCGGCCGCGACTGGGACCAGGTCTGGCCGCTGCTCGGGCTGTGCACCGTGCTCGTACCGCTCGTGCTCGCCAACGCGCGCGGGCTGCGAATGATGGAGATGGGCGACGACGTCTCGAACGCCCTCGGGGTGCGCGTGGAGCGTGTACGGGGGCTGCTGATGGTGGCCGCCGTCCTGCTCACCGCCACCGCCACCGCCGCCGCGGGCCCCGTCAGCTTCGTCGCGCTCACCGCACCGCAGCTCGCCCGCCGCCTGACCCGCTCGCCCGGCCCCAACCTGTTGTCGTCCCTCTGCATGGGCGCCGCCCTCCTGGTCGCCGCCGACTGGGCCTCGCAGCGCGTCTTCGGCGCCGACCAGCTGCCCGTGGGTGTCGTCACCGGAGTGCTCGGCGGCGTCTATCTGCTGTGGCTGCTGGTCACCGAGCGCAGGGCGGGCCGGATATGAGCGCCCACGGCACCACCGCCGGCGGGCCGAACAGCGAGGCGGGCCGAACAACGGGGCCGAACAAGCGAAGGAGCACCGTGAACCGTCTGTCCGCCGAGAACGTCACCCTCGCCTACGACCAGCGGGTCATCGCCGAGCAGCTCGCGGTGGAGATTCCTGACAACTCGTTCACCGTGATCGTCGGACCCAACGCGTGCGGCAAGTCGACGCTGCTGCGTGCCCTGTCGCGGATGCTGAAGCCGAGCCGGGGCCGGGTGCTGCTCGACGGGCAGGTCATCCAGTCGATGCCGGCGAAGAAGATCGCGCGGACGCTGGGCCTGCTGCCGCAGTCGTCGATCGCGCCCGACGGGATCACCGTCGCCGACCTGGTGGGCCGCGGCAGGTACCCGCACCAGGGCATTCTGCGCCAGTGGTCGGCGCAGGACGAGCGGGTGGTGCAGGAGTCGATGGCGCAGACCGGGGTCGCCCAACTCGCCGATCGATATGTCGACGAACTGTCGGGAGGCCAGCGGCAGCGCGTGTGGATCGCCATGGCGCTCGCCCAGCAGACCCCGCTGCTGCTGCTCGACGAGCCGACGACCTACCTCGACATCCAGCACCAGATCGACGTCCTCGACCTGTGCGCCGAGCTGCACGAGGAACAGGGGCGCACGCTGGTCGCCGTGCTGCACGACCTCAACCACGCCGCCCGGTACGCCACCCACCTGATCGCGCTGCGCGAGGGGCGGATCATCGCCGAGGGTGCGCCGAGCGACATCGTCACGGCCGAACTGGTCGAGGAGGTCTTCGGGCTGCGCTGCCAGGTCATCGACGACCCGGAGACGGGGACACCGCTGGTGGTGCCGGCGGCGCGCAGGGCGCGGACGGAGGCGAGGGCCGATCCCAGGAAGATGGCTGCTACAGAAGCTTTCTGAGCTGGAGCAGGTCGCGCAGCCCGGCCTCCAGCTTCACCCGGCCCGAGCCCCAGGCCTTGGCGAAGTTCAGCTCGCCGTCGACCAGCGCCACCAGGTCGTCGCCCGCCATGGTCAGTCTGATCTGGGCCTTTTCGGGCGGTGGCCCCTGGATCGTGTCGTGCACCACGATCCGGCCGCCGGTGAGCCGGCCCATGAAGGTGACGTCCAGGTCGGTGATCCGGCAGCTCACCGAGCGGTCCAGGGCAGCGGCCGTGCGGACGTCCCCTTCGGCTTGCTGCATGTTGTCCGAGAGCTTTTCGAGTGCGGCGCGGCACTCCTCGATCGTGGCCATCGCGATCGACGGTACCCCAGGGCTTCGGGGTAGCGTCTGGGCATGAGCGACACAGTGCCGGAGAGCGAGGCACCCCAGGAGCCGGTGGTCGAACCCGCGTACGACCCTGCCGCCTCCGCCCCGCTGAACGTGCCCCGGACCCCCACCGGCAACGCCGACGTGGACGCCCAGCTGGAGCGGCTCACCGACGCCGACCACCTCGCCACCGACGGACATCTCGAGGTGTACGAGGATGTACACCGGGGGCTGCGCGACGCGCTCACCGCGCTCGACGCCCGCCCGGGACCTCCGGCGCCCTCACCGACGTATGACACGAGGGCGCCTTCACCCTCGTACGGAAAGAGGAGCTGAACCGAACGTGGCAGGAGTGGCACGCCGTCGGCTGGACGCGGAGCTGGTCCGCCGGAAGCTCGCGCGCTCGCGTGAGCATGCCGGCCAGCTGATCGCGGCCGGACGGGTCACCGTCGGCAAGACCGTCGCGACCAAGTCCGCCACGCAGGTGGAGACCGCGGCGGCGATCGTGGTCACGGCCGACGGCAGCGATCCCGACTACGTGTCCCGGGGCGGGCACAAGCTTGCGGGTGCGCTGCAGGCGTTCGTACCGCAGGGGCTCGTCGTGGAGGGACGGCGGGCGCTTGACGCCGGCGCCTCCACCGGCGGCTTCACGGATGTCCTGCTCCGCTCGGGGGTCGTGCACGTCGTCGCCGTCGACGTCGGATACGGACAACTCGCCTGGACTCTTCGCAGCGATGAACGCGTCACCGTCAAGGACCGTACGAACGTACGCGAGTTGACGCTTGAAGAGATCGATGGGGAGCCTGTGGATCTTGTCGTGGGGGATCTGTCCTTCATCCCGCTCGGGCTGGTTCTGCCCGCTCTGGTGCGGTGCGTGAAGCCGGACGCCGACCTGGTGATGATGGTCAAGCCGCAGTTCGAGGTGGGGAAGGAACGACTGGGGAGCGGGGGAGTCGTACGGAGTTCGCAGCTGCGGGCGGAGGCCGTGCGGGGTGTGGCCCACAAGGCGTGGGAACTCGGGCTCGGGGTGAAGGGTGTCACCGCCAGTCCGTTGCCCGGACCATCCGGGAATGTCGAGTATTTTCTGTGGCTGCGGGCCGGGGCACCCGAACTGGACCCGTCCGATGTTGACCGTGCAGTGGCGGAGGGGCCGCGTTGACACAGAACCGAGCTCGTACTGTTTTCCTGCTCGCCCACACGGGTCGGCCGGCGGCCATCCGCAGTGCCGAGCTGGTGGTGAAGGGGCTGCTTCGCGAGGGCATCGGCGTGCGCGTCCTGGAGTACGAGGCCGCCGATCTGCCGCTGCCCGAGGAGGTGGAGCTGGTCAAGGAGGCCACCCCGCAGTGCCTCGACGGGTGCGAGCTGCTCATCGTGCTGGGCGGTGACGGGACGCTGCTGCGCGGCGCCGAGTTCGCCCGGGCCTCCGGGGTGCCGATGCTCGGCGTCAACCTCGGGCGCGTCGGTTTCCTCGCGGAGGCCGAGCGGGACGACCTCGACAAGGTCGTCGACCGGGTGGTGACGAAGGCGTACGAGGTCGAGGAGCGGATGACCGTCGACGTCGTCGTTCACCGCAACGGCGACATCGTGCACACGGACTGGGCGCTGAACGAGGCCGCCGTGCAGAAGGTGTCCGCCGAGAAGCTCCTCGAAGTCGTCCTGGAGATCGACGGACGGCCGGTCACCGGGTTCGGCTGCGACGGGATCGTCCTGTCCACGCCGACCGGGTCCACGGCCTACGCGTTCTCCGCGGGCGGGCCCGTGGTGTGGCCCGAGGTCGAGGCGTTGCTGATGGTGCCGATCTCGGCGCACGCGCTGTTCGCGAAACCGTTGGTGACGTCGCCGGACTCCGTACTCGCGGTGGAGGTCCTGCCGCACATTCCGCCGGGTGTCCTGTGGTGCGACGGACGGCGCACGGTCGAGCTGCCGCCGGGGGCCAGGGTCGAGGTGCGGCGGGGCGCTGTGCCGGTGCGGTTGGCTCGGTTGCACCATGCGTCCTTCACCGACCGGCTTGTGGCGAAGTTCGCGTTGCCGGTGTCCGGGTGGCGAGGGGCGCCGCATTAGCGCTCTGTAGGGGGTGGCGGGGCTTGTTGCGCGGCCGCGGGTGCGTCGTGGCTCGTCGCGCCCACGCGGCGGAGCCGCACGTCGATACAGCCCCGCCCCTGAAAGCCAGGAGCCTTGCACTCGCCCGAGTGACAATGTGCCGTCGATGCACATTCGTCACCTGCACCTTCACACAAGGAGCCCGGGGGCCGTCGCACTCCCCGGTGCCGACCTCGTAAGGTCGTAGCCGTGCTGGAAGAGATGCGGATACGGTCGCTCGGAGTCATCGACGACGCGGTCGTCGAGCTGTCGCCCGGGTTCACTGCCGTCACCGGTGAGACGGGTGCGGGCAAGACCATGGTGGTCACCAGCCTCGGGCTGCTGCTGGGTGGGCGGGCGGACCCGGCGCTCGTGCGGATCGGGGCCGGGAAAGCGGTCGTGGAGGGGCGGATCACCGTTCCCCCGGGCGCCTCGGCCGTCCTGCGCGCCGAGGAGGCCGGGGCCGAGCTCGACGACGGGGCGCTGCTCATCAGCCGTACCGTTTCCGCCGAAGGGCGGTCCCGGGCGCATGTGGGCGGGCGCAGCGTGCCGGTCGGGCTGCTCGCCGACCTCGCCGACGACCTCGTGGCGGTGCACGGGCAGACCGATCAGCAGGGGCTGCTCAAGCTGTCCCGGCAGCGGCAGGCGCTCGACCGGTACGCCGGGGACGCCGTCGCCGGGCCGCTCGCGAAGTACGGCGAGGCCTACCGGCGGCTGCGGGCCGTCTCCGTCGAGCTGGAGGAGATCGTCACGCGCGCGCGTGAGCGGGTCCAGGAGGCCGACATGCTGCGCTACGGGCTCGACGAGATCGCGGGTGTCGAGCCGCGCACCGGGGAGGACGTCGAACTGGCGGAGGAGGCGGAGCGGCTCGGGCACGCGGAGGCACTGTCGTCCGCCGCCACGGCCGCCCACGCGGCGCTCGCGGGCAACCCCGAGGACCCCGAGGGCATCGACGCCGCCACGCTCGTCGCGGGGGCCCAGCGCGCGCTGGACGCCGTACGGTCGCACGACCCGTCGCTGGCCGCGCTCGCCGACCGGATCGGGGAGATCGGGATCCTGCTGGGCGACGTGGCAGGGGAGTTGGCGGGGTACGCCGACGATCTGGACGCGGATCCCCTGCGGCTGGCGGCGGTTGAGGAACGACGGGCCGCGCTCGGGGCGCTGACGCGGAAGTACGGCGAGGACGTCGCCTCGGTGCTGGCATGGGCCGAGCAGAGTGCCACGCGGCTGACGGAGCTGGACGGTGACGACGAGCGGATCGACGAGCTGACCGCCGAGCGCGACGCGTTGCGGACCGAACTGGGCGGACTGGCACAGGCGTTGACGGATGCGCGGGCGGAGGCGGCGGAGCGCTTCGCGGCCGCCGTGACCGCGGAACTCGCCTCGCTGGCCATGCCCCACGCGCGCGTGTCGTTCGAGATCCGGCAGACCGAGGATCCGGAGGGCGTGGAGGTCGGCGGTCGTACTGTCGCCTACGGGCCGTCAGGTGCCGACGAGGTCGAACTGCTGCTGGCCCCCCACCCGGGGGCGCCGCCGCGGCCCATCGCCAAGGGCGCGTCCGGTGGTGAGCTGTCGCGCGTGATGCTCGCCGTGGAGGTCGTGTTCGCGGGGACGGATCCCGTGCCGACGTATCTCTTCGACGAGGTCGACGCCGGCGTCGGCGGCAAGGCGGCGGTCGAGATCGGGCGCCGGCTTGCCAAGCTCGCCAAGTCCGCGCAGGTCGTGGTCGTCACCCACCTTCCGCAGGTGGCCGCGTTCGCCGACCGGCAGCTGCTGGTCGAGAAGACGAACGACGGGTCCGTGACGCGGTCCGGCGTGAAGGTCCTTGAGGGCGAGGAGCGCGTGCGGGAGCTGTCGCGGATGCTGGCCGGCCAGGAGGACTCGGAGACGGCCCGCGCGCACGCGGAGGAGCTGCTGGCCACGGCTCGGGCGGACGGCTAGCGCGGGCAGTATGCGCGGGGGCGTCGACTCGTAAGGTGGCCGGATGGTCAACCGTGCACGCAGAACCCGTTCGTTCGGACTCGCCGCCTCCCTCGCCCGTGCCGGGATCGCCGGACTGCGGGCCAAGGCTCCAGGGGGCCGCGGGCGTTGGGAGCGGACGAACTACGCAGGGCGGACCGTCGAGTTGTACGCCGGGCCCGCCGTCGCCGCGGCGGCCGCTGTCGGGGCCGGGCGGGTCCGGCCCGCCGCGGGGTTCGCGGTGCTCGTGGCCGGGGTCTGCGGGGCCTACGACGACGTCGCCGGGGCCGGTGACCCGCGCCGCGGGTTCCGGGACCACCTCCTCGCGCTCCGGGACGGCGAGGTCACCAGCGGGGCGGTCAAGCTGTTCGGGATCTCCGCGGCGGGGCTCGTCGCCGGTGCGCTGCTCAAGGAACGGGCCGTCGACAAGGTGCTGGCGGGCGTCGTGATCGCCGGAGCGGCCCACTTCGTGAACCTCGTGGACCTGCGACCGGGCAGGGCCGCCGGAGCGGTGGTCGCACTCGGGGCACCCGGGCTGCTGCGCCCGGGCGCCGGCGCGGAACTGGCGGCCGCCGCGATGGGCGCCGCCGCGGCCGTCCTGCCCGACGACCTCGGCGAACGCGCGATGCTGGGTGACACGGGCGCACACGCGCTCGGCGCGGCGCTCGGCGCCGCCGTCGTCGCGGGCAACGGACGCGCCGGCCTCCTCGCCCACGCCGCCGCCCTCGTGGCCGCGGCGGCGTACGGCGACCAGGTGAGCGAGGCGGCGAAGGCGTGGTGACGGTTCTCGTGAGAGGTGTCACGGCCGGCGGGCCTTGAAGGCATTCAGCAGCCCCGTCCCGCACAGAAACCGCGCCTTCTCACTCGTGTGAGTGACCAACCCCACCGCCCTGCCGCCCCCGCGCCGCCTCCACGTTGTCGGAACACCCGTGCGTGCTGGCATCCTTGGCGTAGTACGTGGAGGAAAGCGCGCGGTTCACCCCCTCCGCTCGATCCTTCTGTACTTTCTTCGTGACCGCCCGACGCCGAACCAGGAGCCCCGGCCACGTGAGCCCCGTGAGCAGCCACTCACCGCACGGCCAGTCGTCGCTGCGCACCGTGCAGGTGCTGGGCGGCGGCAACGCCGGCAGCAGCGCACATGTGCGTTCGCTGGCTTCGGGGCTTGTCGCGCGGGGCGTGCGGGTCACCGTGTGCGCCCCCGACGAGGCCGATCGCACCTACGACTTCACGGGAACCGGCGCCGAACACGTGCACGTGCCGCGCAGCAGCGATCCGGGATCCGTGGCCGCCCTGCGGGAGGCCTGCAAGGACGCCGACCTCGTGCACGCGCACGGGCTGCACGCCTCCTTCCGCGCCGTGCTCGCTCTCAGCGGGCGGCGGACCCCGCTCGTCGTCACCTGGCACAACCGCGCGCAGGTCGAGGGCGCGCGGGCGCATCTGCTGCGTCTGCTGGAGCGGAGGGTGGTGAAGGCCGCCACGGTGGTCCTCGGCACCACCTCCGACCTCGTGGACCGGGCCCGCCGGACCGGAGCACGCGACGCACGGCTCGCCGCCGTCGCGATGCCGGGACCGCGCAGGTCCGCCGAGCAGGAGGACCCCGAGCGGATCGGTTCCAAGATCCGGGCCGAACTCGGCTCCACCGGACGCCCGTTGCTGATGGCCGTCGGCTCGCTCGACCGGCAACGCGGTTACGACACCCTGCTGGACGCCACGCGTACGTGGCGATGCCTCGACCCCGTCCCCCTCGTGGTGATCGCGGGGGAGGGCCCGTTGCGCGCCGATCTGCAGCGCCGTATCGAGGACGAAGGGCTGCCGGTCCGGCTCATCGGGCGGCGTGACGACATCACCGACCTGCTCGCGGCGGCCGAGCTCGCGCTGCTGCCCAGCAGTTGGGAATCGCGTTCCGTGCTCGCGCAGGAAGCCCTCCACGCGCGCGTGCCGCTCGTCGCGACCCGCGTCGGCGGCATCCCCGAACTCGTCGGCGACGCAGCCGAACTCGTCCCGTACGGCGACGCGGAGGCCCTCGCCGACGCCGTCGCCGGTCTCCTCGGGGATCCGGAACGCCGTGAGCTGCTCAGGGAGAAGGGCACCCGGCAGGTCGCGACCTGGCCGAGCGAGGACGAGACCGTGGCCCAAGTGCTGAGCGTCTACGACGAGTTGACCCAGCACCGGCCGTTCGTCTAGGAGACGTGCCGGCGCGCGCGCAGAGCCAGGCTCAACGCCAGCACCGTCTGCGGATCGTCGAGGTCCGTGCCGAGCAACTCGCCGATCCGGGCGAGGCGGTTGTAGAGGGTCTGCCGGTTGAGATGGAGCTCGCGGGCCGTCTCCGCCTTGCGGCCCGCGTGCGCCAAGTACGTCTCCAGGGTGGGCAGAAGGGGCGGCCGGGAGCGGTTGTCGTGGTCGCGCAGCGGGCCGATCGCACGGTCCACGAAGGCAGCCAGGTCCGGATGGTCACGCAGACGCCACAGGAGCAGGTCGATGTCCAGGCGGCGGGCGTCGTACCACGCCCGGTCCGACAGGCCCTGCGCCGCCGTCGCCGTCTCCGCCGCGTGCCGCATTCCCGCCGACGCCGCCGCCCAGCCGCCCGCCACCCCGACGACCACCACCGGCGGCTGCGCCCCGGGCCGCTGCATCCCGGCCCGCTCCACACCCGCCCGCAGCGCCGCCGCGACCCGGTCCGCGACCGCAGACCGCTCCGACTCCGAACGCAGGCCCAGCAGCACCGGGACCCGACCCTCGACAGGTCGTACACCCAGCAGGACCGGAACCCCCACCGAGGCCAGCTCCTCCGCGACCGCGCGCGCCAGCACCGCCCAGCCCCCGCCCGGCGACACGGTGTCGCCCAGCCGCATCACGACCGGCAACAGCGGACCGTTGCCGGGCTTGAAGCCCAGCACGCGCGCCTGCGCGGGCGCGTCCTGCGCGGCGATACGGCCCTCGGCGAGATCCGTGAGGAAGTCACCGCGGCCCCGCGCCGCCAGCTCCTCCTCCTGGCGCGCCTGCATCAGGACCACGGCCAGGATGCCGGCGGCCCGTTCGGCCGCGATCCGGTGCACCGGGGCCAGCGGGGCCCGTACGGGGAGGAGGACCAGGCGTGCCCGTACCGACCCCGATCCCGCTCCGCCCCCGGGAACGTCCACGAGGGCCGACCCCGACGGCGGCGGGGCGTCCTTGTGCTGGCCGCGCAGCCCCTCCCACACCTGGAGCGGGTCGGCCCCCTCGGGACCGGCGCCGGCCGCGTACAGCAGCTGCCCGTCCGTGGTCTCCAGGAAGACCGGGTTGCCGCTGAAGTCGGCCAGGATGCCCAGCACCTGGGGCACCCCGCCGCCGCCGAGCAGGGCCTCGGTACACCGGCGGTGCACCTCCTCCGCCTGCTGCAGCAGCGCGTAGTGGCCGTTGACGATCTCGGTGTGGACCTCCTCTGTGACCGCCACGAAGGGCACCTCGCGGTGCAGCTGGACCAGCGGGAGCCCCGCCGAGCGGGCCGTGTCGACGAGCGCGGCGGGCAGGCGCGTGAAGCGCGGGCCGAGTTCCACGACGAGGGCCGCGATGCCCCGCTCGGCCAGGGTGCGGACGAACGCCCGCTGGTCGGCCGGCCGGGTCCCGAGGCCGTACCCCGTGGTCAGCAGCAGTTCGCCGCCCTTCAGCAGCGAGGCGATGTTCGGCACCTCACCCGCGTGCACCCAGCGCACGGTGCGCTGCAGCCGGTCGGCGCCCGCGAGGACCTCCGGCAGCCCGCTGCGCAGGCCGGGCAGCTCCAGCGCCCGCTGAACGGTGATCCCCGCGCCCTGGGTGTCGAATCTGCTGCCCGCGCCGCTGTCCGTACTGCTGTCCATGAGCCGGACGCTACCCGCGCCCGCGCCTGTGGGACATCTCCGGGCGGGAGGACGGCTGCGCGGTGGACGAGCCGCTGCGGGTGGCGGTGGTCGCAGACCGGCTCGGATACCGGGAGGTGTGGGCCGGGGAGGGGCCGACCTGGGACTCCTTCGTGCCGGCCACGGCGGCCGATCCGGCGGGGGAGCACACGCTGGGGGCGCTGGAGGCTCTCAGGACGGCTTGATGTTGTGGTTGAAGCGGAACACGTTGTCGGGGTCGTACGACCGCTTCACGTCCGCGAGCCTGCGCGCGTTCTCGGTGCCGAGGCCCGCCACGACCCGGTCGGTGCCCTCGTCCCCGATGAAGTTGAGGTAGACCGCGCCCGTGCTCCACGGCTGCACGCCCGCCCGTACGTCCCGGACCCACTGGATGCACCGCTCGTCGTCCGCCGGGTCCTCCCACAGCCCGAAGGGGTGCACGGCCCACGGCGCGTCCCGGTAGGGCACCGGGTACTCGTGCGGGCCGGTGCCGATCGCGCCGCCCTGCGGGAACAGCGCGTGCAGCGTGCCCGTCGGCACGGGCACGGCCAGACCACTGGCGCAGAACGCGTCCACCAGGTCGTCCGGAGCGCCGGTCAGATACTCCGCCGACCAGTAGTTCCGCATCCCCGGCGGATCGTCGAGCATGCACTGGACATCGGCGTACGGCATCGCCCCGACGATCTCCGACTCGTGTGGCAGTGCCAGCAGCGGCTCGGCCAGCTTCAGCAGGTCCGCCTCGGCGCCGGCGTAGGTCAGCAGCGCCCCGCACAGCAGCGAGCCGACCAGGTGCGGCGGGACGAACTCCTCGGGCGGGCCGGTGACGTAGATGACGGCGCCGCTCGCCTCGTCCGGGCCGGCCGTGATCACATCCCGGTAGGTGCGCGTGACCTCCTGCCCGAACTCCGGCAGATACAGCACGAACGCGATGGAGAACTCGGGCAGTTCATGCAGTTTCAGGGTGAGCGCGGTGGCGATGCCGAAGTTGCCGCCACCACCGTGCAGGGCCCAGAACAGATCGGGGTTGTCGTCGGCGTTCGCATGGATCAGCTCGCCGTCCGCGGTGACCAGTTCGACGCCGAGGAGGTTGTCGACGGCGAGTCCGCAGCAGCGGTCCAGCCAGCCCGAGCCACCGCCCAGAACGAAGCCGCCGACACCGGTCGTGGACGCGCGGCCGCCGGTCGTGGCGAGCGCGTGGGGCTGGCAGGCCCGGTCCAGCTCGCTCATGGTGGCCCCGCCCGCGATCCGTACCGCCTCGGCGACCGGATCGACGGTGACCGTGCGCATGTGGCGCAGATCGACCACGAGGGCGCCGTCGCCCAGGGCCATGCCCGCCACGCTGTGCCCGCCCCCGCGTACCGCGACCGGCAGGTCCAGCTCACGGGCGAAGCGCACCGACCGCACGACGTCGGCCTCGTCCACGCACTGCGCGATCACGGCCGGATGCCGGTCGATCATCGCGTTGAACACGGTCCGCGCCTCGTCGTAGCCCGGATCCCCTGGGGCGAACACGTCGCCGACCAGATCCTCGCGCAGCACGGCGACGGCCGCGCCCGCCTTCGATGGGGAAGCCATGGGCCGCCCCCTTCCGTGCAGGGGCTGTTGGCTCCAGCGTAGGCGGGCCCGGTCCGGCGGTCCTGTTCAGCCGCCGTCGGTCACCGATCCGTAAGGTTCAGCCGCCGTAGGCCCCCGACGCCGTCAGGCGCAGCGCCGTGTCGATCAGCGGGACGTGGCTGAAGGCCTGCGGGAAGTTGCCGACCTGGCGCCGGCGCTTGGGGTCCCACTCCTCGGCGAGCAGGCCCAGGTCGTTGCGGAGCGCGAGCAGCTTCTCGAACAGCTTGCGGGCCTCGTCCACGCGGCCGATCATCGCCAGGTCGTCCGCCATCCAGAACGAGCAGGCCAGGAAGGCACCTTCGTCGCCTGGGAGCCCGTCGACGCCCTCGCTCTCGCCCTCGGTCGGGTAGCGCAGGATGAAGCCGTCCGGCGTCGACAGCTCGCGCTGGATCGCCTCGATGGTGCCGATCACCCGCTTGTCGTCCGGGGGCAGGAAGCCCATCTGCGGGATCAGCAGCAGCGACGCGTCCAGCTCCTTCGAGCCGTACGACTGCGTGAAGGTGTTGCGCTCCTTGTCGTACCCCTTCTCGCACACGTCCCGGTGGATGTCGTCGCGCAGCTCGCGCCACCGCTCCAGCGGGCCGTCGGCGTCACCGGACTCGATGAGCTTGATCGTGCGGTCCACGGCGACCCACGCCATGACCTTGGAGTGCACGAAGTGCCGGCGCGGGCCGCGCACCTCCCAGATGCCCTCGTCCGGCTCGTCCCAGTGCCGCTCCAGGTAGCGGATGAGCTTGAGCTGGAGCAGGGAGGCGTAGTCGTTACGGGCCAGGCCCGTCATGTGGCCGAGGTGCAGGGCTTCGGTGACCTCGCCGTACACATCCAGCTGGAGCTGGTGTGCCGCGCCGTTGCCGACGCGCACCGGGGCCGAGTTCTCGTACCCGGGCAGCCAGTCCAGCTCCGCCTCACCGAGCTCCCGCTCGCCTGCGATGCCGTACATGATCTGCAGGTTCTCGGGGTCGCCGGCCACCGCCCGCAGGAGCCACTCGCGCCAGGCGCGGGCCTCCTCGCGATAGCCGGTGCGCAGCAGTGAGGAGAGGGTGATGGCAGCGTCGCGCAGCCAGGTGTAGCGGTAGTCCCAGTTGCGGACGCCGCCGATGTCCTCGGGGAGGGAGGTGGTGGGGGCGGCGACGATGCCGCCGGTCGGGCCGTAGGTGAGCGCCTTGAGCGTGATCAGCGAGCGGATCACGGCCTCGCGGTAGGGACCGTGGTACGTGCAGTGCTCCACCCACTCGCGCCAGAACTCCTCCGTCGCCTGCAGCGACTGCTCCGGCTCCGGCAGCGCGGGCGGTTCCTTGTGCGAGGGCTCCCACGAGATGGTGAACGCGATCCGGTCACCCGGGGCGACCGTGAAGTCCGCGTACGTCGTGAGCGACTTTCCGTAGGTCTCGGCCTCCGTGTCGAACCACACCGAGTCCGGACCGGCGACGGCGACCGTACGGCCCTCGTGCTTGTGCACCCACGGCACCACACGGCCGTACGAGAAACGCATCCGCAGGGCCGAGCGCATCGGCACGCGGCCCGAGACGCCCTCGACGATGCGGATCAGCTGGGGGGCGCCGTCACGCGGGGGCATGAAATCGGTCACCCTGACGGTGCCGCGCGGGGTGTCCCACTCGGATTCCAGGATCAGGGAGTCGCCGCGATAGCTGCGCCGGGCCGCGGTGGGCGGCTGCGCGTCGGACGCGTGGGCGGGGCCGAGCCGCCAGAAGCCGTGTTCCTCGGTGCCCAGCAGGCCGGCGAAGATGGCGTGCGAGTCGAAGCGGGGCAGGCACAGCCAGTCCACCGTGCCGTCCCGGCAGACCAAGGCAGCGGTCTGCATGTCTCCGATGAGTGCGTAGTCTTCGATGCGCCCGGCCACGTGCAACTCCAGTCGAACGGCCACGTCACCCCCAAAGGGGGCTGTCGCTGATGCGGTCAAGGGGTCGTTGTAATGCGTCGTTGAGCGGTGAAGCAAAGCAGGCGTCAAGCCGTGTGGCAAAACGACAATCTCTACTCAACGAACTGACGAGCTCTCGTTGTTCCGGTGCGTACGGGCGGGGGTGGTGCCGTGTTGCCGGCCGGGCTCGGCAGCGAGTGTCCGAGCAGGATACGACGCACGTAGATGATCTGCGTGCCGCTCCGGGCAACCCGAATAGGCCGAACGGGTGAGCAACGGGTGAGAAACATGTGCGCCTGTGCACGTCCGTGGTGACTCGTGTGCGGAGCGTGGCCGGAAGCCATGCCGTCCGGGCGCTGATACCCTGGTAGCCCGTGGACCGGTGGGCACGAAACCCCCGAACCGCAGCGACGGCAGCACCGGAAATCTCCGGTAGGCAGCCGCACAGCACCCCAGACCGCGACCACGGGAGCCCCCCTTTGGCCATGCCGCCCGCTGCTTTCCGAAACAGCACAGCCACGACGACCAAGCACATCTTCGTCACCGGGGGTGTCGCCTCCTCGCTCGGCAAGGGCCTCACCGCCTCCAGCCTCGGCATGCTGCTCAAGGCGCGGGGACTGCGCGTCGTGATGCAGAAACTCGACCCGTACCTGAACGTCGACCCGGGCACGATGAACCCCTTCCAGCACGGTGAGGTCTTCGTCACCAACGACGGCGCCGAGACCGACCTGGACATCGGACACTACGAGCGCTTCCTCGACCGCGACTTGGACGGCTCCGCCAATGTCACCACGGGCCAGGTCTACTCGACGGTGATCGCCAAGGAGCGGCGCGGCGAGTACCTCGGCGACACCGTGCAGGTCATCCCGCACATCACCAACGAGATCAAGCACCGCATCCGCCGCATGGCGACCGACGAGGTCGACGTCGTCATCACGGAGGTCGGCGGCACGGTCGGCGACATCGAGTCGCTCCCCTTCCTGGAGACGGTCCGCCAGGTCCGTCACGAGGTCGGCCGTGACAACGTCTTCGTCGTCCACATCTCGCTCCTGCCGTACATCGGCCCGTCGGGAGAGCTGAAGACGAAGCCGACCCAGCACTCGGTTGCGGCCCTTCGGAACATCGGTATCCAGCCGGACGCCATCGTGCTGCGCTGCGACCGCGAGGTCCCGACCGCGATCAAGCGCAAGATCTCGCTGATGTGCGACGTCGACGAGGCGGCCGTGGTCGCCTGCCCCGACGCCCGCTCGATCTACGACATCCCGAAGACCGTGCACGGCGAGGGCCTGGACGCCTACGTCGTCCGCAAGCTGGACCTGCCGTTCCGCGACGTGGACTGGCGGACCTGGGACGACCTGCTCGACCGCGTCCACAACCCCGATCACGAGATCACCCTCGCCCTGGTCGGCAAGTACATCGACCTGCCCGACGCCTACCTCTCGGTCACCGAGGCGCTGCGCGCGGGCGGCTTCGCCAACAAGGCCCGCGTGAAGATCAAGTGGGTCACGTCCGACGACTGCAAGACCCCGGCCGGTGCCGCGGCGCAGCTCGGCGACGTCGACGGCATCTGCATCCCCGGCGGCTTCGGCGACCGCGGTGTGCTCGGCAAGGTCGGTGCGATCAAGTACGCCCGCGAGAACAAGATCCCGCTGCTCGGCCTCTGCCTCGGCCTGCAGTGCATCGTGATCGAGGCCGCGCGCAACCTGGCCGACATCCCGGACGCCAACTCCACGGAGTTCGACTCCGCCACCGGCCACCCGGTCATCTCGACCATGGCCGAGCAGCTCGACATCGTCGCAGGCGAGGGCGACATGGGCGGCACGATGCGCCTGGGCATGTACCCGGCCAAGCTGGCCGAGGGCTCGATCGTGCGCGAGGTGTACGACGGCAAGGAGTACGTCGAGGAGCGCCACCGTCATCGTTACGAGGTGAACAACGCCTACCGCGGGGAACTGGAGAAGAAGGCCGGAATCCTGTTCTCCGGCACGTCGCCCGACGGCAAGCTCGTGGAGTACGTGGAGTACCCGCGCGAGACGCACCCCTACCTGGTGGCGACCCAGGCGCACCCCGAGCTGCGCTCGCGTCCGACCCGGCCGCACCCGTTGTTCGCGGGCCTGGTGAAGGCCTCGGTCGAGCGGAAGAATTCCAACTGACACGAGAGTTGTACGGTGACCGGGGTGCTCGCATTCAAAAGGTGAGCACCCCGGCTTCGTGTGGCGTGTCGTCTCAATGCGTGCGGAAGGACTGGGCATGACGATCAAGGACTCCCCCGAGGAGTGGGAGATCCGGGCGACGGAGACCCCCTTCGTGGGCAACAAGACCTCCGTGCGCACCGACGACGTGGTCATGCCCGACGGGCATGTGGCCCGCCGCGACTACCAGGTCCACCCCGGCTCGGTCGCCGTCCTCGCCCTCGACGGCACGGGGCGGGTCCTGGTCATCCGCCAGTACCGCCACCCCGTGCGCCACAAGCTGTGGGAGATCCCGGCCGGCCTGCTCGACGTGCCCGGCGAGAACCCGCTGCACGCCGCCCAGCGGGAGCTGTACGAGGAGGCCCACGTCAAGGCCGAGGACTGGCGGGTGCTGACCGACGTCTACACCACCCCCGGCGGCTGCGACGAGGCCGTGCGCATCTTCCTGGCCCGCGACCTGTCCGAGGCCGAGGGCGAGCGCTTCGAGGTCGAGCACGAAGAGGCCGACATGGAGCTCGCGCGCGTGCCCCTGGACGTGCTCGTACGAGGCGTGCTCGCGGGCGAGCTGCACAACAACTGCCTTGTCGTCGGCGTCCTTTCGCTGATCGCCGCGCAGAACGGGGACGGGCTCGACGCCCTGCGCCAGGCCGAGGCCCCGTGGCCCGCGCGTCCCTTCGAGTCCTGAACGCACCCGCGCCCGTACCGGTGTGACCATCGGCTGATCCGATCGAGGGACGTGTCCGCCGCGCTCCGCCCGGTAGGTAGCAGAGCGTGAACTAGGCTCTGAGCACGCCCGAACCGGAGTCCCGGCGGGCTTGCGCGTGCGGTGGGACGGGAGCGTGGCCCGTGACGGATCAGGCGGTGGACACAGACGGCGCAGGGCGGTCGAGGCACGCTGCTGAGGAGAGCCGGTTCCTGGGCCGTACAAGGGAGTTGAAGGAACTGCGCGCCGATATCGAGCGCGCGGGCCTGGACACGCTCTCCGGCCGCAAGGCCCCCCGCGCGCGCGTGCTGCTGATCGCCGGCCGACCCGGATCCGGCCGCACCGCACTCGCCGAGGAACTGGTCCGACAGGTTGCAGACCGTTACGACGACGGGGTGCTCCGGGCCCGTCTGAGTGAACACGACGGCACGCCCGTCCCCGTCGAGCGCACCGCCCGCGAACTGCTCTCCGCCCTGCGGCTGCCCACCCCCGCCGGAGCCGACGACGACGACCTGGCCGATGCGCTGCGCGCCGCCCTCGCCGATCGCCGGGCCCTGGTCCTGCTCGACGACGCGGCGCACGCCGAGCAGGTCGACGCCCTGTTGCCGGACACGCCGGAGTGCCTGGTCGTGGCCGTCTCCGAGGGTCCTCTCACCGGCATCTCCGACGTCCGCCCCTGCACCCTCGGCGGCCTCGACACCAAGTCCGCCCTGGAGCTGCTCACCCGGTACATCGGCTCGGTCCGCATCACCGTCGACCCCCGCGCCGCCGAGGGTCTGGTCGAGGTGTGCCAGGGCCAGCCCGCCGCGCTGGTGCTGGCCGGCGGCTGGCTCGCCGCCCGCCCCAAGGCGGCGGTCGCCGACCTCGCCAAGCAGCTGCACACGGAGGGTGACGAGGGCACGCCCCTCAGCCGGGTCTTCGGGCTCGTCCACGGCTCGCTGCCCGCGCCGACCGCCCGGACACTGCGACTGCTCGCCCTCGCCCCGGCGGGCCTCGTCGACCCGCACACGGCGTCCGCGCTCGCCGGCTGCTCCGTGAACGACGCCCACGCCGCACTGGACGACTTCGTCGGCCTCGGCCTGCTGCGGGCAGCGGACTCGCCGCTGCCGCAGTACGAGGTGCCGAGCTGTCTGCAACCCCTGCTGAAGGCGCTCACCGAGACCCAGGACCGCCCCGGTGAGCTGCAGCTGGCCCGTGCCCGCATGCTGGAGCGGACGGTCCGGTTGCTGCAGTCTTGCCGGACGATCACCGAGACGGACGACCCCGAGGCGCGCGAGAAGCTCCAGGACATGCCGCGCTCCCTGCGCTTCCCCACGCCGCGGGCGGCCGAGGACTGGCTGCGCGTGCGCAGGCCCGCCCTGCTGGCCGCGGCCCGGCTCGCCGTCGCCGACGGGGAGCTGGACACGCTCGCCCGCCGCCTGATGTCCCAGCTGGTCAAGGCCATGGTCGCGCACTTCGGCACCCAGGCCGCCGCGCCCGACCTGTACGGCATCCACCGGCTCGTCCTGGATGTGGCCGAGCGGCGGAAACTGCCCCGGGAGAAGGCCGCCGCCCTGCTGAACCTGGGCGACCTGGACGCCCGGACCGGCCGTACCGGGGAGGCACTGGTGCGGTATCGGGCCGCGCTGGACGCCGGACGGCAGGCGAATGACCCGTATGCGACCGGTCGCGCGATGGAATCCGTAGGCGGTGCGCATCTGGAGGTCGGGGACTACGACCGGGCCGCCGACTGGTTCGGCCGTGCCCTCGCCGAGCGCCTGGCTCGGGACGAGCGCACGGGCGCCGCCCGCCTCTACGGCCGGATCGCCGTCGCGCACACGTACGCGGGCCGCTACGGGGAGGCGCTGCGCTGCTGGCGCGCGGCGGTCGCCGGATACCGCAAGAGCGGCGATGTCGCCGCCCACGCGCGGGCGTTGAGCGAGCTCGCGCGGGTCCAGGAGTACGCGGGACGGCACGAGGAGTCGCTGCGCACCTGCCATGAGGCGGTGGAGCTGGCGCGGCGCGCCGAGGACGTACGGCTGCAGGCGGCGCTGCAGCTGCGGCTCGCCGACACGCTGGAGCGCCTGGGCGATCCCGCCTCGGCTCAGCTGCACCGGGGCACGGCCGAGCGGCTGCTGGGGGAGGAGCGCGACGAGGGAGAACAGGTGCTGGAACCCCTTGATCCACAGCAACAGGACGTTAACGCCTACGAAATCCGTAGTGCTTCCGACAAAGATTGATGCAATGAAAGGCTAGACAGAGAGAACGCCTTCATTAGACTGGCTCTGCCGCACCTTCTCCCGCGGTGTCTCCCGGTGTGCTCATGCATGCCTGGGTATGTGTTGTATTGCCCTACATCCACTGAGCCAAGGACCGTGATCCACGTGAAGGTCGGCATCCCCCGCGAGGTCAAGAACAACGAGTTCCGGGTGGCCATCACCCCCGCCGGTGTGCACGAGCTGGTGCGCCACGGCCACCAGGTCGTCGTCGAGCGGGGCGCCGGCATCGGCTCCTCGATCCCGGACGAGGAGTACGTCGCCGCCGGCGCCCGGATCCTGGGCACCGCCGACGAGGTGTGGGCCACCGCCGACCTGCTGCTGAAGGTCAAGGAGCCCATCGCCGAGGAGTACCACCGCCTCCGCAAGGACCAGACGCTCTTCACCTACCTGCACCTGGCCGCCTCCAAGGAGTGCACCGACGCGCTCATCGAGTCCGGCACCACGGCGATCGCCTACGAGACCGTCGAGCTGCCCAGCCGCGCGCTGCCGCTGCTCGCCCCGATGTCCGAGGTCGCGGGCCGGCTGGCCCCGCAGGTCGGCGCCTACCACCTGATGCGCTCGGCCGGCGGCCGCGGCGTGCTCCCCGGCGGCGTCCCCGGCACCCAGCCCGCGAAGGCCGTCGTCATCGGCGGCGGAGTCTCCGGCTGGAACGCGACGCAGATCGCCGTCGGCATGGGCTTCCACGTCACGCTGCTCGACCGCGACATCAACAAGCTCCGCGAGGCGGACAAGGTCTTCGGCACCAAGGTCCGGGCGATCATGTCCAACGCCTTCGAGCTGGAGAAGGCCGTCCTGGACGCCGACCTCGTCATCGGCGCCGTCCTCATCCCGGGCGCGAAGGCCCCCAAGCTGGTCACCAACGAGCTCGTCTCCCGCATGAAGCCGGGGAGTGTCCTTGTCGACATCGCGATCGACCAGGGCGGCTGCTTCGAGGACTCCCGTCCGACCACGCACGCCGAGCCGACCTTCACGATCCACAACTCGGTCTTCTACTGCGTCGCCAACATGCCCGGCGCGGTGCCCAACACCTCCACCTACGCACTGACCAACGCCACGCTGCCCTACATCGTCGAACTCGCCGACCGCGGCTGGGTGGAGGCGCTGCGCCGTGACCCCGCGCTCGCCAAGGGCCTCAACACCCATGACGGCAAGGTCGTTTACCGCGAGGTCGCGGAGGCGCACGGCCTTGAGCACGTGGAGCTCGAGACCCTCCTGGGCTGAACCCCGACCGGGCTGTTCGTCATCGAGCCGCTAAGTCACCATTCGGTAAAAGGCGATACGTCAACACAGGTCGTCAACCGTGCGCACCAGGCCGGACCTTGCCCGACAAGGTCCGGCCGGATGTGTGTATGGTCACTTTGCGGCTCTCGGCCAACTCGCCTCGAACGTAACCCTTTGGTCGATTCGCACACCGGTGAATCCTGTCGTGCGACGGCCGTACGCCCTTGACAGAGGGATGTTTCATTGCCGACACATCCTGCCGGGTCCGGCGGATTGTGTTGCTGCGGATGCCCGACACGCCATAGAGTCGCCAACCGTCGGCTTGGTGTCACGCCGACCTGTCTAGAAGTTTCCTGGTCACCAAGGAGGTAAGACGACTTGTGAATGAGTCGACATTTTCTCCCGGGGGTGGTCAACCAGGAACGCCTGTACGGGACCAGGGTCCCGCGGGGTTCGAGGCTGTCGGCTCCGTTGCTGTGCGTACCTTCGCAGCCCGACAGAGCCCGGGTCCGCAGGTGATCCGGACAGCACACAAGAGCATGGATGGCCATCACGTGAACGCCATGGCCGGCGACGGAAGTGGCGCGCCCCACAACCACCTCGCCGTCTACGACGAACTGCCCGAAGGGCACTTCTACGACCCCGACGCGGAGTACGAGCCGGATCCCGAGTACGCGGCCACGCTCGCGCCCGACGCCGCCCGGCAGCGCCGTGAGCGTGTCGGCCCGACCGGGCGCCCGCTGCCGTACTTCCCGATCCCGGGCCCGCTGACCGACCACGGCCCCGCGAAGATCATCGCGATGTGCAACCAGAAGGGCGGCGTGGGCAAGACGACGTCGACCATCAACCTGGGTGCCGCGCTCGCGGAGTACGGCCGGCGCGTGCTGCTCGTGGACTTCGACCCGCAGGGCGCGCTGTCGGTGGGCCTCGGCGTCAATCCGATGGAGCTCGACCTCACCGTCTACAACCTGCTCATGGAGCGGGGCATGGCGGCCGACGAGGTGCTCCTGAAGACGGCGGTCCCGAACATGGACCTGCTGCCCAGCAACATCGACCTGTCCGCCGCCGAGGTGCAGCTGGTGAGCGAGGTCGCGCGCGAGTCCACGCTCCAGCGCGCCCTGAAGCCGCTCTTGGCCGACTACGACTACATCGTGATCGACTGTCAGCCCTCGCTCGGTCTGCTCACCGTCAACGCGCTGACGGCCGCGCACAAGGTGATAGTGCCTCTCGAGTGCGAGTTCTTCGCGCTGCGAGGTGTCGCCCTGCTGACGGAGACCATCGAGAAGGTCCAGGAGCGGCTCAACCCCGAGCTGGAACTGGACGGCATCCTCGCCACGATGTACGACTCGCGCACCGTGCACAGCCGTGAGGTGCTCGCGCGTGTCGTCGAGGCGTTCGACGACCACGTCTACCACACGGTCATCGGGCGCACGGTCCGCTTCCCGGAGACCACGGTCGCCGGTGAGCCGATCACCACGTACGCCTCCAACTCCGTCGGCGCCGCCGCCTACCGTCAGCTCGCCAGGGAGGTGCTCGCCCGGTGTCACGCCGAGTGAGTCTGCCGGGTGCCGACGAACTCTTCCGTACGACAGGGGGAACGGCGCTCCAGCCGTCCACTCCGCGGCGGGGGGCCAACGGCGAAGCCCGTGTGCCCGCTCCCGCGGGGGAGAGCGACGGGGCCGCGGCCGCGTCGTCCGAGGACGCCCCGCAGTCGGTGCCCGTGCAGGGCGGCGACGGCGAGGGGGCGGAGCATGCGGCCGCGGAGTCGGAGTCGGCCGACGGCGGGGAGTCCCGCAGCCGGGCTGCGACCGGGGAGATCTCCGGGCGACGTCAGGGGGCGCAGGAAGGTTCTGCCGCGGCCTCCGGCAACGCCCAGTCCCGCAAGCGCGGACGGAGCCCCTCGCGTCGGCCCAGCGGGCGCGAGCGGCACGACGAGAAGATCACGGTGTATGTGTCCGCCGAGGAACTCATGGACCTGGAGCACGCGCGCCTGGTGCTCCGGGGCGAGCACGGGCTGGCGATCGACCGCGGGCGGATCGTCCGCGAGGCGGTCGCCGTGGTGCTGGCCGATCTGGAGTCCCGCGGGGACGCGAGCATTCTCGTACGTCGACTGCGCGGGCGGTAGCGGTAGCCTGCGGGGGCCATGACCTCCAACGACGTTCCCGCCCCCGGCGCCTCCGCCGGCCGTCGGCGTGCGCTGGGGAGGGGCCCCGCCGCGGGCGCTCCGCGGGTCGAGCCCACGGCACCGCCCGCGATGGAGCCGCCCGTCGCGGAACCTCGGGCCCCGACGGAGGCGCAAGCAGAGCAGGCAGAGACAGTCGTCCCCGAGCCGGTCCTCGGGCCGACGACACCTGTGGCGCCGGTGCCGGAGGCGGTTCTCGAGCCGGAGGCCGTGGCGCCGGAGTCGCTTCACGTGCCCCAGGCCGCGGTCCCGGAGGGCTTCGTCGACTCCGGTGTCGGCGTAGGGGCCCCAGCAGCGGGAGGGGCGTCCGAAGAGGCTTTCCGTGATCCCGACGAAGCCGGCGACGGTGTCTTCAAAGTCCGGCTGGCCAACTTCGAGGGCCCCTTCGACCTGCTCCTCCAGCTGATCTCGAAGCACAAGCTGGACGTCACCGAGGTCGCGCTGTCCAAGGTGACCGACGAGTTCATGGCGCACATCCGGGCGATGGGGCCGGACTGGGATCTGGACCAGACGACCGAGTTCCTGGTCGTCGCGGCCACACTGCTCGACCTCAAGGCCGCCCGGCTGCTGCCCTCCGCGGAGGTGGAGGACGAGGCCGACCTCGCGCTCCTCGAAGCACGCGACCTGCTGTTCGCACGGCTGCTGCAGTACCGCGCGTACAAACAGATCGCGGACATCTTCAACCGCCGTCTCGACGAGGAGGCCCGCCGCTACCCGCGTACCGTCGGCCTCGAACCGCACCACGCCGAACTGCTGCCCGAGGTGGTCATCAGCATCGGCGCGGAGGGCTTTGCGAAGCTCGCCGTCAAGGCGATGCAGCCCAAGCCCAAGCCGCAGGTGTACGTCGACCACATCCACGCGCCCCTGGTCAGCGTGCAGGAACAGGCCGGGATCGTGGTGGCGCGGCTGAGGGAACTCGGCCGGGCCAGCTTCCGTGTGCTGGTCGAGGACACCGAGGACACGCTCACCGTCGTGGCGCGTTTCCTGGCGCTGCTGGAGCTCTACCGCGAGAAGGCCGTGGCGCTGGACCAGGAGACCGCTCTCGGCGAGCTGTTCGTGCGCTGGACCGGTGGGGACGGCGACGAGACGCCCAGGGTGACGGACGAGTTCGACCGACCGCCCGAGGAGCCCAAGGGCGGCAAGGACGGCAAGGGCGACACAGACGGTCAGGACGGCAAGGGCGAAGGCGAGGAGGAGAAGGCGTGAGCGAGGAGACCACCGACGTCCCGGCCGGGCTGCGCACCGTCGCCGACCTCGACCTCAAGCCCGCTCTGGAGGCCGTCCTCATGGTCGTGGACGAGCCGGCGACCGAGGAGCACCTCGCGAAGATCCTCCAGCGGCCCAAGCGGCAGATCGGGGACGCGCTGCGGGAGCTCGCCGACGAGTACACCGTCCAGGGCCGCGGTTTCGAGCTGCGCCTCATCGCCGGCGGCTGGCGTTTCTACTCCCGCCCCGAGTACGCGGCCGCCGTGGAGGGCTTCGTACTCGACGGCCAGCAGGCCCGCCTCACCCAGGCCGCACTGGAGACACTGGCGGTCGTCGCCTACCGTCAGCCGGTGAGCCGCAGCCGCGTCTCGGCCGTACGAGGAGTCAACTGCGACGGGGTCATGCGCACCCTCCTGCAACGCGGTCTGGTCCAGGAGGCGGGCACGGAACCCGAAACAGGTGCGATCCTGTACACGACGACGAACTACTTCCTGGAGCGGATGGGCCTGCGCGGTCTGGACGAGCTCCCGGAACTCGCGCCCTTCCTCCCGGAGGCGGAGGCGATCGAGGCCGAGACGCTGGAAGGGGTCCCGTCGTTCGATCCGGACGCACCGGATGCAGATGCAGACGACACGACGACGACGGAACTTTGATGCGAAGCAGTGGCAGCGGCAGTGGCAGGAACAACGGGCGCGGCAACCCCCGCGGAAGCGGTGGGGGCGGCTCCCAGCCGAAGGGCGGGGGCGGGCGCGACGACAGGCCGAAGCGCGCGGGCAAGCCCCGTCCCGAGGAGCGCCGCTACGACGTGGGTCCCGGCGCCACCCACGAAGGACCGAAGTCCGGGCGCGGCGCCTCCGCACGGGGAGGTGCCAAGGGCGGGCCCAAGCAGGGCCAGGGCACCGGGCGCGGCCGTTCGGTCCCGGCGACCTCCCGCGAGTACGAGGCGCGGGCCGAGGAGCGCAACCGCGAGCGGTACGCGGGCAAGAAGGACGTGAAGCCGCCGAAGACCTTCCCGGGCGCCGAGCAGGAGGGCGAGCGGCTGCAGAAGATCCTCGCGCGCGCGGGCTACGGCTCCCGGCGCGCCTGCGAGGAGCTGATCGAGCAGGCCCGGGTCGAGGTCAACGGCGAGATCGTCCTGGAGCAGGGCAAGCGCGTCGACCCGGAGAAGGACGAGGTCAAGGTCGACGGGCTGACGGTCGCGACGCAGTCGTACCAGTTCTTCTCGCTGAACAAGCCGGCCGGCGTCGTCTCGACGATGGAGGACAACGAGGGCCGGCAGTGCCTCGGCGACTACGTGACGAACCGCGAGACGCGGCTCTTCCACGTCGGTCGGCTCGACACCGAGACCGAGGGTGTCATCCTGCTCACCAACCACGGTGAGCTGGCGCACCGGCTGACCCACCCCAAGTACGGCGTGAAGAAGGTCTACCTCGCGCACATCGTGGGCCCGATCCCGCGCGACCTGGGCAAGCGGCTCAAGGACGGCATCCAGCTGGAGGACGGGTACGCGAAGGCGGACCACTTCCGGGTCGTCGAGCAGACCGGCAAGAACTACCTCGTCGAGGTCACCCTGCACGAGGGCCGCAAGCACATCGTCCGCCGGATGCTCGCCGAGGCCGGCTTCCCTGTCGACAAGCTGGTGCGGGTCGCCTTCGGGCCGATCACCCTCGGCGACCAGAAGTCGGGCTGGCTGCGGCGGTTGTCCAACACCGAGGTCGGGATGCTGATGCAGGAAGTCGACCTCTAGAGATCCTCTGGAGATCCTCTTGAGATTCGTTTCCAGCGATTCGTCTCAAGGGATCCGTCTTCCAGCGATTCGTTTTCGCTCTCTCGCCGGTCTGTACTGCGTGACCGGCGAGAGGAGTGGGCAGGCATGGCTGCTACGACGACGGACCGCGACGAGTTCGTCCGGCTGACGGACCCCTACCGGCGGGAGCTGCTCGCGCACTGCTACCGGATGCTCGGCTCGGTGGACGAGGCCGAGGACCTGGTGCAGGAGACGTATCTGCGGGCCTGGAAGTCCTACGACGGCTACGAGGGCCGGGCCTCCCTGCGGACCTGGCTCCATCGCATCGCCACCAACACGTGCCTGACGGCGCTGGAAGGCCGCGAGAGGCGTCCCCTGCCCTCGGGGCTCGGCGCGCCGTCCCAGGCGCCTGAGGAGGCGCTCAGGGCCCCTGTCACGGACGTTCCCTGGCTGCAGCCGCTGCCCGACTCGCTCGTCGACCCGGCGATCGTCGTGACCGCCCGCGGCAGCCTGCGGCTCGCTCTGGTCGCCGCGCTCCAGCATCTGCCCGCGCGGCAGCGGGCCGTGCTCATCCTGCGGGACGTCATGGCCTGGCGTTCGCCCGAGGTCGCGGCACTGCTCGGGACGTCGAACGCGGCCGTCAAGAGCACCCTGCAACGCGCGCGTGCCCGGCTCGACGAGATCG
This sequence comes from Streptomyces sp. NBC_00461, assembly GCF_036013935.1. Classification (NCBI taxonomy): domain Bacteria; kingdom Bacillati; phylum Actinomycetota; class Actinomycetes; order Kitasatosporales; family Streptomycetaceae; genus Streptomyces; species Streptomyces sp. NBC_00461. The sequence continues at coordinate 2,184,599 of NZ_CP107902.1, read as the reverse complement.
CCCCGGACGAGGATCTCGTCGTGGAGCCCGAGAGCGCGGCGGACCGTGACGTGCTCGACCGGTACATGGCCGCCTTCGAGCACGCTGACATGGACGCGCTGCTCGACCTCCTCCAGGACGGCGTCGAGCTGGAGATGCCGCCCCACCTGGAATGGTTCCGCGGCAAGAAGGACGTCCTGCAGTTCCTGCGGTCGCGGGGGCACGAGGAGGGCCGCTACCGGATGCTGCCCACGCGCGCGAACGGGCAGCCGGCCCTCGTCATGTACGTGAGCGGGGCCGACGGCGTCCTGCGCGCGCACTCCGTGCAGGTGCTCACCGTGGAAGACTGCACCGTGGCCCGCATCACGGCCTTCATCGACCTGGACCAGGTCGTCCGCTTCGGATTCCCCCGGGCGATGTCGTGCAGTGTGTCCGCGCCCGAGCCGACAGGGCACGGTGAACTCCGGTGAACGCCGGGGATCTGCTGGAGCGTTCGCTCGCGTATGCGCTGGGGAGCGTCGCCGGGGTGGCGCCCGGTGGGCTGGGCCGGGGCACGCCGTGCGGGCAGTGGGATCTGCGGGAGTTGCTCGCACATCTCGACGACTCGCTGGACGCCCTGCACGAGGGGCTGACGGGCGGGCGGATCGGGGTGTTTCCCCAGGAGCCGGAGGCCGTCGACCTCGCGTGCGCGTTCCGCACGCGCGCGGGTGCCGTGCTCGGTGCCTGGGCGGCCGGGCCCGGGGAGCGGGTCCTGGTGGGTGAACTGCCGCTGGACATGCGGGTGATGGCCGCCGTTGGGTCCGTGGAGATCGCCGTGCACGGGTGGGACGTCGCGCAGGCCTGCGGGCGGCAGCGGCCCATCCCGGCCCCGCTCGCGGCCGAACTGCTGCCCGTCGCGCGGTGCGTGGTCGCCGACGAGGACCGGGGCGTGCGGTTCGCCGAGCCGGTCGCCGTGGCGGCGTGCGCGCCGCCTCAGGTCCGGCTGCTGGCCTTTCTGGGGCGGCGCGATTCCTTTCCGGGATGAGGGTGGTCTGCCTTCCATGAGCGACCTCAAGAGCTCACGGAAGGAACTCCCGTCATGACCGACACACTGCGTGTCTCCGTAACCGAACCACCCACCGAAACGGCCCCGGCCCGACGGGTGTGGACCGTTGTCCTTGCCGGACTGGGCGCGCTGCTCTGCTCCCTGGACGTCGTGGTCGTCGCCACCGCGCTGCCCGCCCTGCGGGCCGATTTCGGGGCGAGCCTGTCGGACCTGGAATGGACGATCAACGCCTACAACCTGGTCTTCGCCTGCCTGACCCTGACCGGCGCCGCGCTCGGCGACCGGTTCGGACGGCGGCGGATGTACCTCGTCGGGCTCGCCGTCTTCACGCTCGGCTCCGCCGCCTCCGCGCTGGCGGGCGGCCCCGGGCCGCTCATCGCCGCGCGCATGGTGCAGGGCGCCGGCGCGGCCGTACTCCTCCCGCTCACCCTGACCCTCATCAGCGACGCGTTCCCGGCCGAGAAGCGGGGCGTGGCCATCGGTGTGTGGGGTGGGGTGACCGGACTCGGGGTGGCCGCCGGACCCGTGCTCGGCGGGGCCGTCACCGAGGGCCTGTCCTGGCAGTGGATCTTCTGGCTGAACGTGCCCATCGGGCTCGCGATGCTGCCCTTCGCCGCCACGAAGCTCCGCGAGAGCTACGGCACCCGTCCCCAACTCGACCTGGTGGGCCTGGTGTTGGCAGCCGTCGGCCTGACGGGTCTGGCCTGGGCGCCGGTGCGGGCGCCGCAGGCCGGGTGGGGGAGCGCCGAGGTGCTGTCCGCGCTGGCCATGGGGGTCGTGTTCACGGCGGCCTTCCTCGTCTGGGAGCGCAGGGGCGCCCGGTATCCGATGCTGCCGCTCGGACACTTCCGCAACCGCGGCTTCTCCACCGCCAATGCGGTCGCCTTCCTGCTCTTCGGTTCCCTGCTGGGAGCCCTCTTCATGATCACGCAGCTTTTCCAGATCGGGCTCGGCTACTCCCCGCTGGAGGCGGGCGCGCGCATCCTCGTCTGGAACGCCATGCCGCTGCTGGTCGCCCCGGTCGCGGGCGCGCTCGCGGACCGGTTCGGCACCCGGCCCTTCATGCTCGCCGGCATGGTCCTGATGGCCACCGGCCTGGCCCTGCTGGCCTGGCAGGTCGAACCCGGCGTCGGATACGGCCAGTTGGTCGTCCCGCTGATCATCGCGGGCATCGGCATCTCGATGGTGTTCCCGAGCGTCGCGAACGCCGTGACCTCGTCCGTGCCCCTCGGTGAGGCGGGCGTCGCGGCCGGCGTGAACAACGCGCTGCGCGAACTCGGCGGAGTCTTCGGCGTCGCCGTCGCGGCCCTCGTCTTCACGCAGTACGGCGGCTACGGCTCGCCCGCCGCCTTCCTGGACGGCTGTGCGCCGGCGCTGTGGGTGTCGGCGGGGGCCGCGGGAGCCGGGGCGGTGGTGGCGGCTTTCGCCCCCTCCCGCACGCGCGCTTGATCATCGGTCCGTGCCGTCGAGCAGCCGTTGCATGCTCTCGGCGGCACGGACCGCGGCCGTACCGCAGCAGTTGTTGAACAGCACGTGGAGCTGGTCGACGCGCGTGGCCGGCGTCCGCAACCGCGGTAGCCACCCGGCGAGTTCGTCCTCGCCGTGGTCGTACCGGAACCGGTCCTCCCTGCTGCCCGATCCCCAGGCGGCGCTCCGCCCGTGGAACCGGACGACGGACAGCCGCCGCGAGGTGACCGGCGTGACGGGCGGGACGGACGAGGGCAGCGTCTGCGTCATGTCGACCGCGACGGCGGTCATGCCGTACCGGGCGAGCAGCGCGCGGGTCGCCCCGGCCCACTCCTCCCGCCACCAGCCGGGACGCCGGAACTCCATGGCGACCGGCCACCCGGCGGTCCGCTCGGCGCACTCACGGAGGAACTCGCCGGCCCGCCGCCTGGGCCGGACTCACGGCGGTAACTGGAACAGCACGCTGCCGAGCCGGCCGGTCGCAGCGGCTCGATGCCCTCGGTGAACCGCGCCCACACCTCGTCGAGCACCTTCGGTTCTCCCGGATCGGCGGGCAGCCCGTCCGGCATCACCGAACTCCGTGTCGCATGGCCGGTGAGCAGCGAGAACGCCTTCACGTCGAAGACGAAGCCGTCCGGTGTGCGCTCGGCCCACAGCCGGCAGGTGCGGCCCGGCGGATACCAGCCGCTGCCGACCGGCGTCCGGTCCGTCCACGAACACGTGCCCACCGGGATCTCGTCCATGGGACCCCGGTTACCCCCGCGGGGGTTGTGGAAGCGCACCGGGCCTGTTTATAGTCGTAATGACTATTAAGGGAGCGGGTGAACATGGTCTACGACAAGGGGAGTTACGACAAGTACGCGTACGAACCCTTCGCCGTCACCGTGGACCTCGCCGTCCTCACCGTCCGTTCCGGCGCGCTCCATGTGCTGCTCGTCGAGCGCGGACACGAGCCGTACGCCGGACGCTGGGCGCTGCCCGGCGGCTTCGTGGAGCCGCGTGAGTCGGCGGAGACGGCCGCCCGGCGCGAACTCGCCGAGGAGACCGGCCTCGCGGACGTCACCGGTCTCCACCTGGAGCAGCTGCGGACGTACAGCGAGCCCGAGCGCGACCCCCGGATGCGGGTCGTGTCCGTCGCCTTCACCGCGCTGCTGCCCGACGCGCCCGAACCGCACGCGGGCAGCGACGCGGCGCGCGCGAGCTGGCTGCCGTACGACGCTGCGGGCCCGCTCGCCTTCGACCACGACCGGATCCTGGCCGACGCCCACGAACGCGTCGGCGCCAAGTTCGAGTACACCTGCCTCGCCACCACCTTCTGCCCGCCCGAGTTCACGCTCGGCGAGCTGCAGCAGGTCTACGAGACGGTGTGGGGCACCGCCCTCGACCGGCCCAACTTCCGCCGCAAGGTGCTCGCCACGCCGGGCTTCGTCGACCCGGTCCCCGGTGGTGCGCGACTGACCGGCGGCCGCGGCAAACCGGCCGCGCTCTACCGCGCGGGCCCGGCCACCAGCCTTTCTCCGCCGCTTCTGCGACCGCCCCCGGAAGGACGCCCCGCATGACCGCGACAACCGTCAGGAAGCAAGCCGCCACAGGTGCGTTGACCGGACTCGCCCTCGGGGACGCGCTCGGTTTCCCGACCGAGTTCAACGACGTGCCGTCGATCCTCGCCAAGTGCGGGCCGTGGCGGGAGATGCGGCTGCCGACACCCGCGATCGTCAGCGACGACACACAGATGACGCTGGCGCTGGGGAGGGGACTGCGGTCGGCGATGGACCGGGGAGTGCTCGGGCCCGAGCACATGGCCGAGGCCGTCCGGCGGGAGTTCGTCGCCTGGGACCGCTCACCGGAGAACAACCGCGCACCGGGCAACACCTGCATCAGGGCGTGCGAGTTGCTGGAGCGCCCGGACCTGGTCTGGCAGGACGCCAGCCAGATCGGTTCCAAGGGCTGCGGTGCCAACATGCGGGTCGCTCCCGTCGGACTCGCCCCCGGTCTGAGCGATGAACAGCGCGCGGGCGCCGCCCAGTTGCAGTCCGCACTCACGCACGGGCATCCCACCGCCCTGGCCGCCTCCGATCTCACGGCACGTGCCGTACGGCTGCTCGCCCAGGGAACGCAGCCGGCCGAACTCGTGGACCTGCTGCAGCTGTACGCGCACGACAACCGCAGCCAGTACCACCACCGCTGGCTCGGCGACCTGTGGACCCGCAGCCAGGATCCGAGCCCCGAGCACTTCATCGCCCGCGGCTGGGACGAGTGCCTGGAGATCCTCGGCCGCCTTCGCGACGCCGTGCACTCGGCCGACCCGGAGGCCGACCCGTGTCTGGCCACCGGTGCCGGCTGGATCGCCGAAGAGGCCCTGGCGACCGGCCTGTTGTGCTTCCTGCTGTTCGTCGACGAACCGGTGACGGCCGTCCGGCGGGCCGCCTGCACCTCCGGCGACTCGGACTCCATCGCCTGTCTGACGGGGGCCTTCGCGGGGGCGTGGCTGGGTGCGGACGCCTGGCCCAGCGAGTGGGTGGACCGGATCGAGTACCGGGGCGACCTGCTGACCTTCGGAGCCCTCTGGGATTCTTGAGGGATGATCGACGCCCTGGACATCGACCTGACGCCGGTGGTGGCCGAGCAGCCCGACCCGGTGCTGTTCGCCACCGTCTCCGGCGCCCACCTCTACGGCTTCCCGTCCCGCGACTCGGACGTCGATCTGCGGGGCGTGCACCTGCTGCCCGCGGCGGACCTGGTGGGACTGCGGGAGCCGGAGGAGACCCGGTCCCGGATGTGGGACCGGGACGGCGTCGAGATGGACCTGGTCACCCACGACCTGCGCAAGTTCGTACGGCTGATGCTGCGCCGGAACGGCTACGTCCTGGAGCAGCTGCTCTCGCCCCTGGTGGTGCACACCACCGAGGCCCATCAGGAACTGGCGGCGCTCGCTCCCCGCGTCCTCACCAGCCACCACGCCCACCACTACCGGGGGTTCGCGGTCACGCAGTGGCGGCTGTTCGAGAAGACCGGCGAACTCAAGCCGCTGCTCTACACGTTCCGCGTGCTGCTCACCGGTATCCGTCTGATGCGCGGCGGCGAGGTGCAGGCTCATCTGCCCACGCTGCTGGGTGAGGTCGGTGAGGCGCCCGCGTATCTGCCGGAGCTGATCGCCGCGAAGGCGGAACACGAGCACGGGGCCGCCGATGTCGACCACGCGCGCGTGCAGGCCGACATCGAGCGGCTGCACGTCGTGCTGGACGAGGAGCAGGCGACCTCCGCCCTACCCGACGCCCCCGGCGTCCACGACGCCCTGCACGACTTCGTCGTACGCATCCGGCTCGACCGGCCGGAGGGCTGAGCTCCGGCGAACGCGGACGAGGAAGTCCTCGACGCGGCGGTGGTCCGGCTCCTCGGGCAGCGGGCTGTGCCGGGCCGCCTCGTCCGCCTCGCCCGCCAGGCGGTTCATCCAGGACTCGACGTCCGGCCAGGAGACCTCGCCACGCTTGACCGCCAGCAGCGGCTCGCGCCGGTCGCCCACGTCGATGGTGAGGGCGCCCGTGCGCAGCAGATCGCCGGAGGTCATCAACAGGCGCAGCAGGTGCATGGCGTGCTTCCAGCGCGGGGCTCCGTGCGTGCGGACGTCGGCCTCCAGCTTCCTGCGCTGGCCCAGTGCATAGCGTGTGAACGTCGCGTGGGCCCGGCGGGACAGGAACGCCCCGCGCAGCGCGAGGAGTTCACGGCCGGTGTCGTCGACGTACTCCACGAGCGGGGAGTGCAGGCACTCCAGCACGTTCGGGTTCGCCCGCAGTGCCAGCTCGCAGAAGCGCTCCAGCTCCCAGCCGAACTGCTCCTCGGCCGGGCCCTCCACATGCGTCGGCGGCTTCTCGAAGCGCCAGAACAGGGGAGTGGGGGCCACGAACACGCCCCGGCGGTCGGTGTCGCTGCCCTCCGTCGCCAGACCGAAGGCGCGCGAACCCATCACGCACGCGTAGATCGTGTGGTCGCGAACCAGGGTCTCGGGGTGCATGCCCGGGAGCGTACGCGGAGCCTCACGCCAGGCGGATCGAATTTCCCTCCACCTTGATCTGCTTCGCGGGCAGGGGCTCGGGCGCGGGACCGCCGGCCACCGAGCCGTCCGTGACACGGTACTTGCTGCCGTGGCAGGGGCAGTCGATGGTGCCGTCCACGACCTTGCTCACCGTGCAGCCCTGGTGGGTGCAGACCGCCGAGAAGGCCTTGAACTCGTTCTTCTTCGGCTGGGTGACCACGACCTTCTCGTCCTTGAAGATCTTGCCGCCGCCGACCGGGATCTCGGAAGTCTCCGCCAGCTCCTGCCCGCCGGAGGCGTTCACGGAGGAGGACCCGGAGTCGCTGTTGTTGTCGCCGTACTTGCTGCAGCCCGCGGCGAGCGTCACCGCGCCCGTCGCGAGGAGAACCGTGCGCCGCGTCGAGTGGTGGGTCATGTCGTCACCCCGAACGTACGGAAGAACCAGAGAGCGGAGGTCATCCAGATGAGGGTCAGGGCCGTGAAGACCAGCCCGCCGACGAGCGGCAGCAGCCAGCCGGGCAGCCGCTGCGAGCGGAGCAGCAGCATCTTGGCGCTGAACGCACCGAAGAAGAAACAACCCAGGACAGAGTGCCACAAAACGCGTGTTTCGTACGTCTGATAGCCGAGCGCGTACAGGCAGTGCACGGCGACCGGGACCGCCACCAGGAACGCGATGCGGCCCGACCAGCGGTGCAGTGCCGGTGCCCAGCGCGGGCCCGGCAGCTTGCCGTACACCATGAACGCGCTGACGACCTGGACGAGCGCGAAGAAGAAAGCGGTCGTGGCCAGCCACGACTTCACCGCGCCCGTGCTGCTGAACCCCGCGATGTTGTAGGCGGTCCCGGCCGGGTCGTGGGTCTTGCCGTACACGCCGAGGCCGACGGCCACCGCGGCGGCGACGAGGGCCGGCACCAGGTAGCGGGCCGGGCCGGGCGCGCGGTGGGCGGGCTCGGGCGAGGGGAAGTTCTGGGTGGGGGCGTTCGGGTCGACGGTCATGGTCGGCTCCCTGGAGCGGACGACGGTGTCAGGGGGTGGCGGGACGTGCCGTGAGCTGCTGTCCGTCGACCGTCACCGCGCCCGTCTCCGGGTCGATGGCGGGTGCGGCCGAGGCGCGTGAGTCGCGGGTGACGATGCCGACCTGCTTTCCGCCCGGCAGGACGATCCAGCCGCCGTCGAGCCTGGCGCCGCGCACCGTCGTGGTCGCCCGGTACAGCCCGGACGGCTTCTTGGCCTCGTCGGCGGTGAAGGCGTAGTGCCCGCCGCCCACGTCGACCGAGCCGTGGATGCGCTTGCCCTGCTGGAGGGTGCCGTTCAGCTCGTCGCCGTTCCTGCCGGTCAGCCGCATGCTGCCGTCGTCCTTGACGTCGCCCTTCAGCCACGACTCCTTGGAGTGGCCGTCGCAGAAGTACGCGATCGCCTTGCGGTCGCGCACCGTCACGGCGACGGCGGAGGAGTCATCGTCGGTCCGGCCGGCGTAACTGGCGTCGGGCACCGGCACCCGCGACGGTGACGGCGAAGGGCTGGGCGAAGCGCTGGTCTTCGTGGGAGCCGGCGATGCCGTGACGGGCGGCGACTCCTTCTTGGGCGTGGACGAGACGGTCTTCGTACCAGTCGTCGCGTTGAGCGACAGCATGAACAGGCCGAGCAGCAGTCCCACGAGCAGGGTGATCAGCGGTCCAGGACGCTTCATGCGGGCCTCCCCCGAGGCGAGTGTCCTGCCATCAGAGCGGACCGGCGGCCCGCCGTAAAGAGGCGCAGAGGGGCATCTCGCGCCAAGTAGCGAAATCGGGGCGATTCGGTGACATTGGCAATGTCTCCGGTACGCGCGGCGAGCGGTGTGCGCGGTGCTCTCCCGTCTCAGCGGGCGGGCGTCGCGTACACCGCCCGTCGTGGGCTGACTAGGCTGGACGGTCGTAGAGCCGATCCGTACATCAGCAAGGAGCCAAGCCGTGGCGGTACGAGCGGTCCGGGGAGCCGTCCAACTGGAACGGGACGAGGCCGGCCACATGGACGAGCAGGTCGGAGCCCTGCTCACCGCCATCCTCGAGCGGAACGACCTGACCGGCGACGACCTGATCAGCATCTGGTTCACGGCGACGCCCGACCTGCACAGCGACTTCCCGGCGGCCGCAGCCCGCAAGCTCGGGATCGTCGACGTACCGCTGATCTGCGCCCAGGAACTCGACATCGAGGGCGCCCTGCCCCGCGTCGTCCGCGTCCTCGCGCACATCGAGTCCGAGCGGCCCCGCGCCGACATCGCCCATGTCTACCTCGGTGCCGCGGCGGCCCTGCGCAAGGACATCGCCCAGTGAGAACCGCGCTCGTCATCGGCACCGGGCTGATCGGTACGTCCGCCGCCATCGCCCTGTCCCAGCGGGGCGTCGTCGTCCACCTCGCCGACCACGACCCCGCGCAGGCCCGTACGGCCGCAGCGCTCGGCGCCGGCACCGACGAGGCCCCCGACGGGCCGGTCGACCTCGCGATCATCGCAGCGCCGCCCGCGCACGTGGCCGGGGTGCTGGCGGACGCCATGCGCCGGGGCGTGGCCCGCGGCTACCTGGACGTGGCCAGCGTCAAGGGCGGCCCGCGCCGCGAGCTGGAGACGTTGGGCCTGGATCTTTCGGCCTACATCGGTACGCACCCCATGTCCGGCCGGGAGAAGTCCGGCCCGCTGGCGGCGACCGGCGACCTCTTCGAGGGCCGCCCCTGGGTGCTGACGCCCACCCGGGACACCCACACCGAGGTGCTGAACCTCGCCCTGGAGCTGGTCTCGCACTGCCGTGCCGTGCCGGTCGTCATGGACGCCGACGCGCACGACCGCGCCGTCGCCCTCGTCTCGCACATGCCCCACCTGATGTCCAGCATGGTCGCCGCGCGCCTGCAGAACGCGGAGGAGGCGGCCGTACGACTGTGCGGTCAGGGCATCCGCGACGTGACCCGGATCGCCGGCTCCGACCCCGGGATGTGGATCGACATCCTGTCCGCGAACCCCGGCCCGGTGGCCGACCTGCTCTCCGACGTCGCCGCCGACCTGGAGGAGGCGGTGCAGGCGCTGCGGTCCCTGCAGTCCTCCGACGAGGCCAAGCGGCGTGCGGGCACGTCCGGCATCGAGGACGTCCTGCGGCGCGGCAACGCCGGGCGGGTCCGCGTCCCCGGCAAGCACGGGTCCGCACCGCGGGCGTACGAAATCGTGGCCGTCCTCATCGACGACCAGCCGGGTCAGCTGGCACGGATCTTCGCGGACGCGGGCCGGGCCGGGGTCAACATCGAGGACGTACGCATCGAGCACGCGACCGGGCAGCAGGCGGGTCTGGTCCAGCTGATGGTGGAGCCGCAGGCGGCGCCGGTACTGACGGCGGCGCTGCGGGAGCGGGGCTGGGCGATCCGGCAGTAGGTTCCCGCCCCTGCCGCCCCTGGGGTGCGGCGACGAACCTCGACCAGGACCACTCGTCCGGTTGAGTGGTCGGCACCCAGTAACCTTGTGCAGGGCACGATCCCGCCCCACACTCCCACCGCACCGCACCAGGAAGGTGTCCCCCCGTGGAAAACGGCGTCGCCAAGCCCGTGATTGTCGCCATCGACGGCCCGGCCGGCACGGGCAAGTCGAGCACGTCGAAGGCCGTCGCCGCACAGCTCGGCCTGAGCTACCTGGACACCGGCGCCCAGTACCGGGCGATCACCTGGTGGATGGTGAGCAACGGGATCGACATCGACGACCAGTCCGCGATTGCCGCCGTGGCGGGCAAGCCCGAGATCGACTCCGGCACGGACCCGGCCGACCCGACCATCGAGGTCGACGGCACGGACGTGGCCGGCCCGATCCGCACCCAGGAGGTGTCCTCCAAGGTCAGTGCGGTCAGCGCGGTGCCCGAGGTGCGCTCCCGGATCACCGAGCTGCAGCGATCGGTGGCCGCCGCCGCGGAGCACGGCATCGTCGTCGAGGGCCGCGACATCGGTACGACCGTGCTGCCCGACGCCGACCTCAAGATCTTCCTCACCGCCTCCCCGGAGGCCCGCGCCGCCCGCCGCAGCGGCGAGCTGAAGGGCGCCGACGTGCACGCCACCCGCGAGGCGCTGATCAAGCGCGACGCGGCCGACTCCTCCCGCAAGACCTCGCCGCTCGCCAAGGCGGACGACGCGATCGAGGTGGACACCACCGAGCTCACGCTCCAGCAGGTCATCGAGTGCGTCGTCACCCTCGTCGAGGAGAAGCGGGCCGGCAAGTGACCGCACCCTCCCTCCCCTCCGAGAAGGGCGCCGAGGTCGGCCGGCGTATCGGCGTCGGCCTGATGTACGGGCTGTTCAAGCCCCGTGTGCTGGGTTCCTGGAAGGTGCCCGCGAGCGGCCCGGTGATCTTCGCCGTCAACCACTCGCACAACATCGACGGCCCGATGGTCATGGGCGTGGCGCCCCGGCCGACGCACTTCCTGATCAAGAAGGAAGCGTTCATCGGCCCGCTCGACCCCTTCCTGCTCGGCATCGGGCAGGTGAAGGTCGACCGGTCGGGCGCCGACCGCGGGGCGATCACGCAGGCCCTGGACGTCCTGTCGGCCGGCGGAGTCCTCGGCATCTTCCCGGAGGGCACTCGCGGCGAGGGCGACTTCGCCGCACTGCGCGCCGGGCTCGCGTACTTCGCGGTCCGCAGCGGTGCCCCGATCGTCCCGGTCGCCGTCCTGGGAAGCTCCGAGAGGCCCGGACGGTTGATAAAGGCGCTGCCTCCGCTGCGCACCCGCATCGACGTCGTTTTCGGCGACCCCTTCGAGGCGGGCGACGGAAGCGGGCGCCGTACGCGCAAGGTGCTCGACGAGGCGACCGAACGCATCCAGAAGCAGCTCACCAGCCACCTGGAAAACGCCAGGCGCCTCACCGGGCGCTAGGCGACACTGAGTAGTGGATCTACCGGCGTAGACCGGGTGTTCCACCGACCACCACGAATGAACGACGAGGTACGGACTTCATGAACGACCACATCCACTCCGACGGCTCGGGCGAGGAGCACGACCACGGAGCGCTTGGCGACGCCGAGTACGCGGACTTCATGGAGCTCGCCGCGGAAGAGGGCTTCGACATCGAGGACGTCGAGGGCGCCATCGAGGCGGCGGGTCACGGCCCGCTGCCCGTCCTCGCCGTCGTCGGCCGTCCGAACGTCGGCAAGTCGACACTCGTCAACCGCATCATCGGCCGCCGCGAGGCCGTCGTCGAGGACAAGCCGGGCGTCACCCGCGACCGCGTGACCTACGAGGCCGAATGGTCGGGCCGCCGCTTCAAGGTCGTCGACACCGGCGGCTGGGAGCAGGACGTCCTCGGCATCGACGCCTCCGTGGCCGCGCAGGCCGAGTACGCGATCGAGGCCGCCGACGCCGTCGTGTTCGTCGTCGACGCCAAGGTCGGCGCGACCGACACCGACGAGGCGGTCGTACGACTGCTGCGCAAGGCCGGCAAGCCCGTCGTGCTGGCCGCCAACAAGGTGGACGGCCAGAGCGGCGAGGCGGACGCGGCCTACCTGTGGGCGCTGGGCCTCGGTGAGCCGCACCCGGTCTCCGCGCTGCACGGCCGCGGCACCGGCGACATGCTGGACGCCGTCCTGGAGGCGCTGCCGGAGGCGCCCGAGCAGACCTTCGGCACCGCGGTCGGTGGTCCCCGCCGTATCGCCCTGATCGGCCGGCCGAACGTCGGCAAGTCCTCGCTGCTGAACAAGGTGGCGGGCGAGGAGCGCGTCGTCGTCAACGAGATCGCGGGCACCACCCGCGACCCGGTCGACGAGCTCATCGAACTCGGCGGTGTGACATGGAAGTTCGTCGACACCGCGGGCATCCGCAAGCGCGTCCACCTCCAGCAGGGCGCCGACTACTACGCCTCGCTGCGCACCGCGGCCGCCGTCGAGAAGGCCGAGGTCGCGGTCATCCTGATCGACGCCTGCGAGTCCATCTCGGTCCAGGACCAGCGCATCGTCACCATGGCCGTCGAGGCGGGCCGCGCGATCGTCCTCGCCTTCAACAAGTGGGACACCCTCGACGAGGAGCGCCGCTACTACCTGGAGCGCGAGATCGAGACCGAGCTGGCCCAGGTCGCGTGGGCGCCCCGGGTGAACGTCTCGGCGCGCACCGGCCGCCACATGGAGAAGCTGGTCCCGGGCATCGAGACCGCGCTCGCCGGCTGGGAGACCCGCGTCCCCACGGGTCGTCTGAACGCCTTCCTCGGCGAGCTGGTCGCCGCCCACCCGCACCCGATCCGCGGTGGCAAGCAGCCCCGCATCCTCTTCGGCACCCAGGCAGGCACCAAGCCCCCGCGGTTCGTGCTCTTCGCCTCCGGCTTCATCGAGGCGGGCTACCGACGCTTCATCGAGCGTCGGCTGCGCGAGGAGTTCGGCTTCGAGGGGACGCCGATCCATATCTCGGTGCGGGTGCGCGAGAAGCGCGGCAAGAAGAAGTAGCGCAGACGTGGCGGAGGGGCGGTCCCGACCGGGACCGCCCCTCCGCCACGTCTCACATGCCGCGTCTCACAGGATGCTGCGCGGACCGGGTGGCAGCGCGGCCGGCACATGGTGCATTCCCGTGCCCGGCTGCCCGCTCTGCCCGACGCGCTGCCACTGCGACTGCTGCCGGGCGCTGAAGGCCCCGGCGCTGTAGGCGCTGTACGAGCTGCTGAACGACCCCGGCCGGTGCATGTCGTGCGGCGCCGTACTGTGCGGGATGTTCCCGAAGGCGGTGAACCCCAGGTTCTCCTCGCCGCTGCGGTCTCCCGGCAGGGTGCGGAAGGACTTGACGTACTCGGAGTAGAGCGCGTCGTAGATGGGCGTGGCCGAGGGGCCGCCCGACATGTCCTGGGCCGACCGCGCGGACGGAATCGGCTGATGGGACTGGCGGCGGGGAACGTCGTATGTGTGCACGTATGTCCAAACGACCCCGAAGTTCAAGGGATGCGGTTCGGACGTGCCCCTTTGGGAGCTCTCACGTTCCCGCCAGTGGCATGGCGACGCCGACCAACTTCCCGTTCGTCGCGGCCTTGTCCAGTGCGTCCCGCAGCAGGTCCTCGCGGGGCTGACGTCCGATGGACCCCACCGGCGCGGCGAACATGAGCACCTGCTGGTGCTTGTTGGCGGCGGCCCGCCAGCCGTCGGTCACCTGCAGCGGCTGGTGCGCCTGCCACCAGGCGACCGGCTGCCCGGCGTTCGCCCCGGGCTGCAGGACGGCGTGCAGCCGGCCCATGGCGAGCAGTACCGACCAGCCGTGCAGCACGGGCGGCACCTCGGTCAGCTGCGTCAGCGGCATGAATCCCTGCTCGATGAGCAGCGGCAGGAAGTCGTCGCCGAGCCCGGTCGCGCCAGGGCGCACGATGGGCCCGGTCGGCTCGACGACCAGCGCCGGGTGCAACTCCCCGGAGATCAGCACGAGTCCGCTGGTCACGCCGAGCACGGCCGGCTCGGGGGCGACCTGCTCGGGGGCCAGGTCCACGGTGTCGCCGGAGATGGACCGCACCGCCCCGCGGAGCTGCTCCTCGGTGACCTGGACGACCTGCGAGGGCAGGCAGGTGGCGTGGGCGAAGGCGAGGACGGCGGTCTCCTCGCCGATGAACAGGACGGTGCTGGTGCGCTCCTGTTCGGAGTCGCCCGGAGTGCGGCAGGACGTGCAGTCGTAACTGCCGGGGGCGTTGTCTCCGGCGAGCAGCCGGTCGGCTTCTTCGTCGCCGATCTCGGCGCGTACCTCGTCGCTGACGTCGAGCATGCGCGGCACGGGTGGCTCCCTCGGGGGTGTGTGGCGGGGCCGGGTGGCTCCCGGCCCGTGAACCGGGTGGGCCCCGGGCTCATGAAGGAGACAACGGGTGATCTGTGGCCGGAGTCACGCCCCATGGCGAACGGAATCGAACCATCCACCGCACAGTGTCACCACAGGTGCGGAAGCGGGCACTCACCGTCAAGTCCTAGGAAACCCAAGGAAGTTGGTTGCGTGAAGTGAGTCACAGACTGAATGGGCGAGTGGTCGACAAATCACGAAATCCGCGAATGAAGTGGGTGACCGAAAATAGTCGATACCCGGGGTAACGGCGAACTGGCCTGGAATGACAAGCAGTTGCTTGCTGACGCCTCGACAGCATCTCTACATTCCTCGGCCGTGTGCAACGAGCACCGCTCGGGAACGTCCGCCGGCCGCACCAGGCCAGCCAGCACCACCACTCCGGCGGACGGGGCGGAGCGCGACGACCGCGTCCATGCGTGGGAAGCGCGCCCCGCTCCGGGGGACCCCGGGTTGTTCGAGAGGGAACTTCATGTCCGAATGTGCCGATACCACTCACGGCAAGAATCGTCACGACGGCGCCGGCAGCGACAACGCTCGTAAGGCACAGTCTCGTACGACGGCGGTCCTCGCCGGGGCCGCGCTGCTCGCCGCCCCGCTCGGACTGCTGGCCGCGGCCGGCAACGCCGCCGCGGCGGACGGCGGAGTGTGGGACCGCATCGCCCGGTGCGAGAGCGGCGGCAACTGGCACATCAACACCGGCAACGGCTACTACGGCGGGCTCCAGTTCTCCGCCGGCACCTGGCGCGCCTACGGCGGCACGGCCCATGCGCCGACGGCCGACCGGGCCTCCAAGGGGCAGCAGATCGCGGTGGCCACCAAGGTCCAGCGCGCCCAGGGGTGGGGCGCGTGGCCGACCTGCTCGGCACGGGCCGGAGCGTACGGGAGCGCACCCGCGGCCTCCGCCGGCTCCGTGACCGCCAAATCCTCATCGGCCGCAGCGTCGAAGTCGTCGAAGCTGTCCAAGTCGTCGAAGCCGTCGAAGACGCCGGCACGTTCGACGGGACACACGAACCGTGGTGCCTCGCGCGGCGACTACACCGTCCGCACCGGCGACACCCTGAGCAGGATCGCCGCCCGGCACGGGACCACCTGGCAGCGGCTGTACGCCGCCAACAAGGACGTCATCGGCGGTGATCCCGACATGATCGTGCCCGGGCAGCAGCTCGCACTCTGAGAGGCTCCCCCTCCCCGGGCACGGGCCCCGTCCGGTCGTCCGACCGGGTGGGGCCCTCGGGCGCACCGGACGCGCCGAAGCGGCCGCGAGCCACCCATTGCTTACCGTGGCCCGATGTTCCGCACGCATCGCAGGCCACGCACGCACCGCATGCACCGCACACCGATCGTCCTCGTCCTGGCCGCCGCCCTGTTCGGCGTCCTCGCGCCCGCCCCCGCCCAGGCGGCGCCGCCACCCCCGCAGCCCGGAGCGCTTCCGGTGACCGCGTCCCTCGACTGCGCCAAGGACCACTGGCCCTGGGGCTGTCTCGCGGAGTGCGAGAGCGGCGGGCGGTGGGACACCAACACCGGGAACGGCTACTACGGGGGCCTGCAGTTCTCGCCGGCCACCTGGAAGGCGTTCGGCGGCCTGAAGTACGCCGCACGCGCGGATCTCGCCACGCGCGAGGAACAGATCGCCGTAGCGGAGAAGGTGCTGGCCGCGCAGGGCTGGGAGTCCTGGCCCGTCTGCTCCCAGCGGTACAAGCTCGAAGGGCGCATGCTCATGGTGCAGCGCGGCGACACGCTGGTGTCGATCGCCGGCCTGTACGGCGTCCACGGCGGCTGGCGAGGGCTCTACCGAGCCAACAAGGACATGATCGGCCGGCGTCCGGACCGGGTGAACGCCGGCACGCTGCTGGTCATCCCGGAGGGCTCGGCCCGCGCCGGGGAGCCGCATCGGGCCCCCGCGGTGTTCGGGCCGCCCCTGACCTCCGTTCCCGCTCGCCCGCCTCTCCGCTGAAGGCGACGGCGCCGCGGCGCAGTTCGTGGACGAAGACCCCCTTCCGGTCCCGGAGCCCGGGCGGCAACCGCTGCTCGGCGACGACCACACACGCGTCGAGGGCGCCCAGCAGGTCGTACGTGCGGGCCGCGACCGCGGGCGACATGCCCTGTGAGGGCTCGTCGACGAGGACCACGCGGGCGCGTGCCAGCAGCGCGCGGGAGAGAGCGAGCATGCGCTGCTCGCCACCGGAGAGGGTGCCGGCGCGACGCGTGAGCAAGGGCCGCAGCTGCGGGTAGGCGTCGAGGGCGAAGTCGTGGTTCCTTGAGGCGAGTTCGAGGTTCTCGTGCACGGTCAGGGAGCCGAACACGGCCTGTCGCTCGGGAACCAGGCACAGCCCCCGGCGCGCCCGTTCGTGGGCCGGCGTCCGGCTCACGTCGACGCCGTCCCACACCACCGCGCCACCCGACAGCGGCACGGTTCCGGCCAGCGCGCGCAGGACGGTCGTACGGCCGGATCCGTTGCGGCCCAGGAGCACGGTGAGGCCGGGGCCGGGAGCGGCGAGGGTGACGCCGTGCAGGGCCTCCAGGGGGCCGTACCGTACGCGCGCGTGGCGCAGGGAGATGCCGTTCATGTGCCGGCCTCGTCCAGTACGCGGCCGGGTGGGCCGGAGGCGACGATGCGGCCCCCCGTCATGACGTGCACGACGTCCGCGAGGTCGGCGACCAGGTCGAGGTCGTGCTCGACGACGAGGAGGGCGGTGCCGTCGGCCGCCAAAGCCTTCAGCACCCGGGCCAGCGCGGCGACTTCGGCGTTGTCGAGGCCGGCGGCGGGCTCGTCGAGCAGCAGCACGCGCGGACTGCCCGCGAGGGCCCGGGCCAGTTCGACGCGGCGCAGCGTGCCGGTGGGCAGGCCCGCGGCGGGCAGTGCACGTACCGGTCCGTCGAGTGCCAGCAGCCGCAGCGCGCGCTCCACGGCTCCCGGGTCGCTCACCCGGCCCTGCTCGGCACCCACGCGGACGTTCTCGGCGACGGTCAACGACGGGAAGACGGCGAGCTGTTGGAAGGTCCTCGCGATGCCGAGGCGGGTGCGTGCGTGCGCCGTCAGCCGGGTGATGTCCCGGTCCCCGAGACGGACGTGCCCGCGCGCGGGGCGCAGGGTGCCGGCCAGGCAGTGGAACAGGGTGCTCTTTCCGGCGCCGTTGGGGCCGACGACGGCGGTGACCTGGCCGGGGCCGACGTCGAGATCGACGCCGTCGAGCGCGGTGAAGCCCCCGTAGCGGGCGTGGAGGTGGCGGGCTGTGAGGCTCGGCGCGGGCGGGCGGGGGTGCACGCGGCCCCGGGCCGGGTGCGGATTCCCCTGCGCACCATCCGTGCGACCGTCGTGGCCGGGTGCCGGTGGCACTGGCGGGAGTTGAGCGCCGTCGGCGGCCCCGAGCCGGTCCTGAGGCGCGGGTCGCTCCCGGGATTCCGGGCCCCCGGCGGCTTTGGCGACCCCTTGGCCGGGCCGCCCCGTCGCGTGGGCACGGGAGGCCGGGGTAGCCCCCGCCAGGGCCGGCCGGCGCGCCGCGCCCGCTTCCCCCACCGGCCGCAGCCGCACCCGCAATCCCGCCCCCACCGCCGTCAGCCTCGCCCTCCGCCGCAGCCGCAGGCGGGCACCCGCCGTCCGCAATGCCTCGTACGGCCCCCCGGGGAACCGCCCGACGAGTACGGCCAGCACCCCGATCAGCGCCGCCGCCACCCCGCCCCGCGCCCCCGCGTCGAGCCCGACCAGCAGCGCCGCCGCGGCCAGCGCGCCCAGTGTGCTGTCGGCGCCCAGTACCACCACCGCGGCGAACCACAGCAGGCCGCGCACGGGGTCGTAGGCGCCGGGGTCGAAGGCCCGCAGGCCCATGCCGAGCATGCCGCCGCCGAGCGCGGCGAGTGCGGCTCCGGAGACGAAGGCCAGCAGCTTGAGGGAGGGGACCTGGACGCCGGCCGCCGAGGCACCCGGCTCGTGGTCGCGCATGGCGGCCAGGGCGCGACCCGTGCGGCCCGTGCGCAGGGTGCGTGTGGTGACCAACGCGGCTGCCAGCAGGGCCAGTTCGAGGACGTAGTAGGCGCGGTCGCCGTCGAAGCCCGCCGGGCGGTCCAGCGAGAGGCCGGACGTGGCGTACGGCTGGGCGAAGACGAAGCGGCTCACCCCGACGCCCACCGCGAACGTCGCCAGCGCGAGCGCCAGGCCCCGGCGGCTGATGGCCGGCCAGCCGGTCAGCAGGCCCAGCGGGGCCACCAGGACGACGGCCACGGCCAGCGCGGCCAGTTCGGGCAGCCGCGGCAGGCCCGGGAAGCGGCCCGCGGCGAGCAGCGCCGTGAACAGGGCGCCCAGGCCCGCGTATGCCGCCTGGCCGAGTGAGATCTGGCCGCCGCGGCCGGTGACCACCACCAGCGACAGCAGGACCACACCCAGCGCCGGCACCTGGACCGACGTGTGCAGGTCCGAGCCTGCGAAACCGAGCGGGAGCAGGAACAGCACCACGGCGACGATCCAGGCGCCCGGCGGTGTCGCCACGCGCGCGGTGGCCGTGCGCGGCAGCGCGTCGCGCGTGCCGATGCGGGGCAGCACCAGGGCCGCGACCAGCAGGGCGACGACGAACAGGTTCGCGCCCACCGCCTGCAGCAACGGCTCGCCCCAGCCCTGCGGATGCAGCCGCGTCAGCTGGCTCTGCGCCACCCCGATGCCCAGCGCCACGACGACGGCCACCGGCAGGCTGCGCATCCGCGCCGCCACCGCGACCGCCACCACCTCCATGACGAGCAGCGGCAGTCCGTACGGGTCCAGACGCACGAACGGCGCCAGCAGCACGCCCGTCAGGCCCGCCGTGAACGAACCGAACGCCCAGCCCGCCGCGGCCACCCGGTCCGCGTCGATCCCGCCCAGCACCGCGAGCTGCCGGTCGTCGACCACGGCCCGCAGCTCCCGCCCGAACCGAGTCCAGCGGATCACGGCCCCGACCCCCGCGGCCAGCACGAGCACCACGGCCAGCTGCCCCCAGGGGTCCTCCGAGACCAGCTCCGGCGCGTCGTCCCGCGCCCCCTGCCCCCACACCAGGGCAGCCCCGCCCACCAGCAGCACGAGCACCCCGATGGAGGCGACCAGCGTCTGCGCGGGGTCGCCGCCCAGGACCGCGAGCGGCCGGAACACGAACCGCTCCAGCGCCACGCCGACCGCCGGTGCCAGGAGGACGAGCGTCACCGTCGCGCCCAGCCACAGCGGCCAGCCCCACTCGACCACGCACTGCCGCAGCGCGTACGCGCACACCATGGCGATCGCGCCGTGCGCGAAGTTGAGGACGCCGGTCGCGCGGTACGTCACGATCAGGCCGATCCCGGTGAGCGCGGCCGCGCTGCCGACCGAGAGACCGGCGAGCGTGAGGTCGTACGTCAGCGAGGACATCAGTCGGTCTCGTCGGCGGGCTCGCAGATCGGGCAGGGGCCCAGCTCGCCGCCCGTCAGCAACTTCGCGTCGACCGGCACGGCTTCGGCCTTCCCGGCGACCAGGGGGCAGTCCGCGCGGTGCCACAGGGTGCCGCCGGGCACCATCAGCAGGTCCCCGCTGACCGCGAGGGGCAGGGTGGCGGCCTGACCGGGCCCGTCGGTGTCGGCGGCCTCGGCGGCCACCAGGAGGCCGTACAGCTCCTCCACACGCGCGGCGGCGAGGGCGTTGCGGCCATGGGTGAGCAGCACCGACCCGGCGATGATCAGCGCCGCGCCGGGGACCGTGCAGGAGGCGAGGTAGGGCAGCTGGCGCTCGGCGTACCGCTCGCCGGAGATGCCGTACCAGCCGATGACGCACAGCACCGCGCCCGCGGCGAGCGCGGCCCAGCCGGCCCACAGGACGGGGTGCACACTCCGCAGTCGGCCTGTCCGCATCTCCGGCTCCCACACGTCGCTTGTTCGTGCATGTGCCTGTCGGTATTCCATGTAAGCCAATGGGCTTGCACTATGCCTTCTGGAAGCTGACCCTGAAAGCACCGGGCGCACCTTGCCCGGACCGACACCCGGTGGTGAGCCAGATGGTTCTCGGGAGCGACCTCAGGCGGGGGAACGCAGGCAGGGGGCGCGGCCCAAGGGCGGTGGGACGGGGCACGGTGTTCGCGGCCGCCCTCGTTCTCGTCCTCGCCCCGGTCCTCGCGGCGTGCAGTGACGACAGCGGTGGTGGCAGCGAGACCCCGCCGCCCACGCCTTCCGTCCACAGGACGACGACGAGTGCGCCGGCCACGGCGCCCGCCGACCCGGCGGCGGCCAAGCAGGAGATCTCCAGGAACTGGCAGACGTTCTTCGACCCGAAGACGTCCCTGGCGGACAAGCAGAAGGTCCTGGAGAACGGCGAGCAGATGGCCCCGGTCCTGAAGGCCTTCAGCGGTGACAAGCGCGGCGGGCAGGTGCAGGCGAAGGTCCAGAAGATCGAGTTCACCAGGGCGACCGCGGCGACCGTCACCTACGCGCTGACCCTCAACGGCGCCACCGCCCTGCCGAACGCCTCCGGGACCTCGGTCGAGCAGGACGGCACCTGGAAGGTGTCCGTCAACACCCTGTGCGCGCTGGTCCAGTTGAGCGGCGATGCGTCGGGTTCGCCGGCCGCGGGCTGCTAGCCCCGGGACCCGGAGCGCCGCCGCAGCGGCGCTGCTGCTCCTGCTGGGCACGGCCTGCGGCAGCCGTCTGCCGGAGAGCGACTTCGAGCACGGCGGCCGGTCGAACGCGCCCGTGCCCAGCAGCGGCACGCCCCTGCGCGTCGGGATCGTCACCAGCGCCACCAGCCCGGTCGGCGGCAACACCTTCACAGGCCCGCGCGACGGAGCCAAGGCCTTCTTCGACCAGCTCAACGCGCACGGAGGTATCGACGGACACCCGGTCGAGGTGAGCGAGTGCGACGACGGCGGAAGCGGCGTCGGCAACAACAGCTGCGTGCACCAACTGATCGACGAGGACAAGGTGGTCGCCCTGGTCGCCACCACCGCCCTGGACTACGCGGGTGCCTCCCGCGTCTCCCACGCGCGCGTGCCCGACATCGGCGGCCAGCCCATCGGCGCCGCCTACGACACCTGGCCGCACCTGTACGGCATCTACGGCAGCCTCGCGCCCAGGAACGGCACCCCCGGCTGGGACGGGAAGCTGTACGGCGGCACCGAGGTCTACCGCTACTTCAAGCGCGAGAAGGGCGCCCGTACGGCCGCCGTCGTCTCGTACAACCAGGCCTCCTCGGCCGCCTACGCGCGTCTCGTCGAGCAGGGCCTGAAGGCCGAGGGGTACAGGGTGGTCACCGAGCAGGTCGACTTCGCCCTGCCCAACTTCCGTGCCGCTGCCGCCGACTTGAAGGAACAGGGCGCGGACCTGGTCTTCGACGCCATCGACACCCACGGCAACGCCCAGCTGTGCAAGGCGATGGACGAGGTCGGTGCGAAGGTGACCGCCAAGGTCACCAACGTGCAGAACTGGACGTCCACCGTCGCGGATGACTACAAGGACTCCCCGCGCTGCCGCAACGCCCTCTGGGCGACCGGATCCAGCCGCGACTACGAGGACACGGACAACCCGGCCGTACGGCGGTTCCGGGACGCCACCAAGGGCCTGAAGACGCACTCCCAATGGCAGTTGGAGGGGTGGGCGGCCGCCATGTGGTTCACGGACGCGGCGAAGTCCTGCGCCCGGACGGGCATCACGCGCGCGTGCGTGGACGCCTTCATGAACCGCGGCGGGAACCGCACGGCGGACGGGCTGCTGGTACCCGTCACGTTCGAGCGGCTGGCCGAGCCGCCGAAGACGCGCAGGACCTGTCTGTCGGTGGCCCGCTGGCAGGACGGCAGGGGCTGGGTGTCCCAGGGAGACATGAACAGCACCTGCTTCGACGTGCCGCAGCTGCCCTACCGGCCGTAGACCAGGTCCGGGTAAAGGGCAACCAAAGGGCCTGTTCGCCGGTCTGACAGAGCAGGACAGACCGGGAAGGGAACCGAGAAGGGATCCGTGCCGCATGACGACGTTGGCTCCGCAGTCCACACCGCTGCGCGCCGACTGCATCGCCGACTCGGCGGGCGGGCTGACGTTCGACGTCGCCGCGGCCTGCGACAGCGGCGCCGCCCTCCTGGTCCTGCGCCGTCGCTCGGGACACGACGAGGTCTGCCTGCCGCTGACCC
The DNA here is from genome assembly GCF_036013935.1 of Streptomyces sp. NBC_00461. NCBI lineage: Bacteria > Bacillati > Actinomycetota > Actinomycetes > Kitasatosporales > Streptomycetaceae > Streptomyces > Streptomyces sp. NBC_00461. Next base: position 2,162,174 of record NZ_CP107902.1, on the reverse strand, counting down.
CGGCCGCGGACGGCCGGCTGCGTGCCGCGCTGCCCAGCATCGTCGCCCTCCCCGAGGGCCGTTGGGACGCCTACGCGCGCGTGGACGCCGAAGAGCCGCGCCGCCTCGTGCCCGGCGCCACCGACCTGCGCTCGCTCGCCGCGCGCACCCCCAGTGGCTCCCGCGGCCATGTCGCCGTCCGTATCCCGTACGCGACCCGGCAGGGCAATCTCTCCGTCCGCAGCTGGCTGCGCGCCCCGCACGCTGAGGTGAGCGAACTCCGTATCGGACAGGGCGTGTTGACCGTGACCGGGCGCGTCTACGGCATCGGGCTCGGCCCTCGCGCGTACGCCGAGGTCCGCGGCCGCCACGCATCCGTCCCGGCACGGCGGAGCGAAGTCCTCACCGACCGGGCCGAGTTCCGCTTCAAGGTGGTGTACGGCGCCCTGGAGCCGGGCGTGTGGGACCTGTGGCTGCGGCCCGCGGGGGAGACGGGACCGGCCGTGCGCATCGCCCGGCTGCTCGACGACGTGGCCGACAAGAAGCCCGTGTTCACCTGTCCACGCGTGCGCGTGGACGCGTCGTACGGGCCGGTGGAGGCCGGGCCGTACTACACGCGGGACAACGACCTGTCCGTGTCCGTCACCGCGGTGCCCAACACCGGGCACCCTTGAGGACCGTTGCTGTCCGCAATCCCTGGCAGACTCGGCGGCATGTTGGAGACCTCGGCACGACTGCTGCGCCTGCTCTCGCTCCTCCAGGCCCATCGCGAGTGGTCGGGCGCCGACCTCGCCGGCCGTCTCGGCGTCACCCCGCGCACCGTGCGCCGGGACGTCGACCGGCTGCGTGAGCTGGGCTACCCCGTCAACGCCAGCCCCGGCACCGGCGGCGGCTATCAGCTGGGCGCGGGTGCCGAGCTGCCGCCGCTGCTGCTGGACGACGACGAGGCGGTCGCCGTCGCCGTCGGGCTGCGAACGGCCGCCGGACAGGGCATCGAGGGCATCGGCGAGACCTCCGTACGGGCGCTCGCCAAGCTGGAGCAGGTGCTGCCCGGCCGGCTGCGCCGTCGTGTCGGCGCCCTCAACGCCTTCACCGTGCCGATGCTGCGCGGCCCCCAGCCCGACGCCGTCGACCCGGCCGTCCTCACCGAGGTGGCCAACCTCTGCCGGGACTCCGAGCGCCTGCGCTTCGAGTACCGCAGCCACGACGACGTCTCCACCCGCCGTACCGTCGAACCGCACCGCCTGGTGTGCACCGAGCGCCGCTGGTACCTGGTCGCCTGGGACCTGGACCGCGACGACTGGCGTACGTTCCGCGTCGACCGCATCACGCCCAAGCCGCCGCACGGCCCGCGCTTCGCCCCGCGCACCCCGCCCGCCGAGGATCTCGCCGCCTATGTCTCGAAGGGCGTCTCCACGCGCGCGTACGCCTCGCACGCCGTCGTCCGGCTGCTCGTACCACTGGAGGAGGCCAGGGAGCGCGTCTCGCCCTCGGCCGGCCGACTGGAGGCGGAGAGCCCGGACAGCTGCATCCTGCACACCGGGGCCGCGAGCCTCGACGTGATGGTGATTCACGTGATGCTGATGGGCTTCGAGTTCGAGGTGCTGGAGCCCGCCGACCTCACCGAGGCGATCAGGACCGCTCGGGACCGGCTGTCTCGCGCTCTTCTCCGCGAGGCTCCTCACGACTCGCCGCGAACTCGGGATGGTGCAGGTCGAACGCCGGGGACTCGGAGCGGATCACGGGCAGCGTCGTGAAGTTGTGCCGCGGCGGCGGGCAGGAGGTCGCCCACTCCAGGGAGCGGCCGTAGCCCCAGGGGTCGTCGACCTCGACCTTCTCGCCGTACTTGGCGGTCTTCCAGACGTTGTAGAGGAACGGCAGCGTCGACGTGCCGAGCAGGAACGCGCCGATCGTCGAGATCGTGTTGAGGGCCGTGAACCCGTCCGCCGCGAGGTAGTCGGCGTACCGGCGCGGCATGCCCTCCGCGCCCAGCCAGTGCTGCACCAGGAACGTGGTGTGGAAGCCGACGAACAGCGTCCAGAAGTGGATCTTCCCCAGCCGCTCGTCGAGCATTTTGCCGGTGAACTTGGGCCACCAGAAGTAGAACCCTCCGAAGATCGCGAAGACCACGGTGCCGAACACGACGTAGTGGAAGTGCGCCACGACGAAGTAGGTGTCCGAGACGTGGAAGTCCAGCGGCGGCGACGCCAGGATCACCCCGGTCAGACCGCCGAACAGGAACGTCACCAGGAAGCCCGTCGCCCACAGCATCGGCGTCTCGAAGGACAGTGAGCCCTTGATCATCGTGCCGATCCAGTTGAAGAACTTCACACCGGTGGGCACGGCGATGAGGAACGTCATGAAGGCGAAGAACGGCAGCAGCACCGCCCCGGTGACGAACATGTGGTGCGCCCACACCACCACCGACAGCCCGGTGATCGCCATCGTCGCGCCGACCAGCGTCAGATAGCCGAAGATCGGCTTGCGGCTGAAGACCGGGATGATCTCCGAGATGATGCCGAAGAACGGCAGCGCGATGATGTACACCTCGGGATGGCCGAAGAACCAGAACAGGTGCTGCCACAGCAGCGCCCCGCCGTTGGCCGCGTCGAAGACCTGCGCCCCGAACCGCCGGTCCGCCTCCAGACACAGCAGCGCCGCCGCGAGCACCGGGAACGCCATCAGGATCAGGATCGACGTGAACAGCGTGTTCCAGGTGAAGATCGACATCCGGAACATCGTCATGCCGGGGGCGCGCATCCCGATGATGGTGGTGATGAAGTTGACCGCGCCGAGGATGGTGCCGAAACCGGCCAGCGCGAGCCCCATGATCCACAGGTCGGGTCCGACCCCGGGTGAGCGCACCTCGCTGTTGAGCGGCGCGTAGGCGAACCAGCCGAAGGCGGCGGGGCCGCCGGGCACGATCAGCGAGCCGAGCACGATCAGGCCGCCGAACAGGAAGAACCAGTAGGACAGCATGTTCAGGCGCGGGAAGGCGACATCGGGGGAGCCGATCTGCAGGGGCATCAACTCGTTGGCGAAGCCCGCGAACATCGGCGTCGCGAACAGCAGCAGCATGACCGTGCCGTGCATGGTGAAAAGCTGGTTGAACTGGTTGTTGTCCATGATCTGCAGCCCCGGCCGGGCGAGTTCGGCGCGCATCAGCAGCGCCATGACCCCGCCGATCAGGAAGAAGACGAACGACGTGATCAGGTACAGGTGCCCGATCTTCTTGTGGTCGGTGGTCGTGAGCCAGTCGACGATCACCCGCCCCTGATCGGTCGGCACGGGCCGCGCCGCCGTCTGCGCCGTGTGGGTCCCCATCGCTCGCTCGCCCCTTCGCTCGTCGCGCCCCGGGTCCGCCGAAGCCCGCGCACGCGTACCCACGAGCTCACGTCATGATGCTCGCGTCGCCGCGCGCTCCGACAGGGGGTGTGCGGGGGTTGTGTGCTGGAACCGTGCATTTCCTATGCGGTGTCAGCTCCCGCGAACCCGCCCGGAATCGGAGGGAAATCGAATCCGGGAGTGCCCCCGGTGGCGGTACTCCAGGCACTTTCCGTCCGGCTATTCGACAAGCCGTCGCGACACGCGGGAATTACGTTCGATTGCCTGCGTAAGGCGTACGGATCCGCTCGTACGTGTGAGTGAGTCGAGCCGAAACACCTGTCGTGGTCCTGTGACAGAAGTGTGACCGGAGGGGGACCCGTGACCCCTGGGACCGGGCCGGCCTTCCCCGGTCGCCGGGGAAGGCCTAGCGTGGCGGCATGGCACCGATTCCCACTCCTCAAGCGGAGCCCCAGGACAGTCCGGACGGGTACGTCGGCCTCGAAGCGGCCAGGGCCGAGCGGCTCGCGCGCGAGAAGGGCTGGCCCACGGTGCGCTCACTGCCACCGGGCGCGATCATCACCATGGAGTACCGCGTCGGGCGGCTGAACTTCGAGGTCAAGGACGGCACGGTGGCCCGGGCCTGGAAGGGCTGAGCCGGCCCGTGCACGACGAAGGCCCCGGTTCCTGGACGGGAACCGGGGCCTTCGTGTGCGGGGCTTGGCTGTGCGTACCGGACCCCGCTGTCCTGGAGGCTGTCCTGTGGGGTCAGCCGCCTGTGAGCGGGCGGGCCGTGGAGGCCGTAGCGCCGCGTGGCATGCGGTCCGAGTGCGGTGGGCGGCGGCTGCCGACCGGAGTGACCGGGGTGCGCTCCGAGCGGGCCGTGTGCGGGCCCGGGGCCAGGTAGGCGGGCGCCCGGGCCGAGCGGGGCGAGGAGGAGACCGACTCGCGCGCCGCGACGTCCTCCTGCGCGGCCGGCCGCCGCTTGAGCAGCACCGGGGAGCCGACCGGAGCGGCCGGTGCCGGGGCGCCACCGCGGGCGCGCCAGCGGTCGCGCAGGTCGAAGATCGCGACCTCGGCCCTGGCGATCAGCGGCTCGCACCACGGAAGGGCCAGCAGGATCAGCAGGCCGGCGGCCCAGCCGAGGAGCACGTCGCTCAGCCAGTGCGTACCGAGGTAGACAGTGGCCATCCCGACGCCCAGCGAGGTCACCGCGGACACGGCGGACAGCCAGCGGCGGGCTCGTGGTGTGGAGGCCAGATAGGCCAGGATTCCCCAGGTCACCACGGCGTTCGCGGTGTGGCCGCTGGGAAATATATCGCCGCCGAGACCCATCTCGTTCGAGCCGATCGTGGTCGCGTAGTGCGGTCCCAGACGGCCCATGCCGAGTTTGGCGGCGCCGACCGTGATGTTCAGCAGCAGCAGCGAGGCGCCCAGCGTCAGCAGCGGGCGCAGTGTGTGCTGCCGCCAGGAGCGCCAGCCCAGCCAGGCCGCGACCATCACCGCGGTCGGGCCGCGCTGGCCGAGAACCACGTAGTAGTCGACGAACCAGTGGATGCCCTGCCACTGCTGGTACGGCCGGAAGAACATGACCTGCCAGTCCAGGCGGACCAGCCAGGAGGTGGTCACCACGGCCCACACGATCGCCAGATAGAAGGCCAGGGTCCCGGTCAGCAAGGCGACCCTGTGCCTGCTCATCTTCGGCACATCGATGTGGGCTGGCCGTTCAGGCTCCCGGTCCAGCCTCGCGAACACCCGGTCCAGACGGGTGAGGTTTCGTTCGGTACGCACCCAATCGACGTTACAGCGAGGGGGCTCAGTTCTCCGTCGAATCAGCTGCTTTGTGATGACGATGTGATGTGGGATTCCTCTCAGGAGGTCGTTTATTTCCAAGGAATCCGCAATGCCGGACGATGCTTCCCTTCAATTCCTTTGATCATTCTGCGAATCAGTTTAATGGGACTTATGAATTCGTTCACCGAATGCTGGGGCGGATTTTTCCGGACGCTCACCGGGTCCGGCGGGCGGATCACGGTGGACCGGAGCCGTTCAGCCAGAACGCTCCGTACACGGCCGATGCCACCGCGACACCGCCGACCACCAGCGCCGACCTGGGGATACGCAGCCGCGCCAGGGCCATGGCGAGGGGCAGCAGCAGCGGGAAGGCGGGCAGCAGCAGGCGCGGTTTCGAGCCGAAGTAGCTCGACGCGCACAGGGCGAGCGCGGTGACCACGCCCGCGTACACCAGCAGCGCAAGCGGCTGACGCTGCCGTACGCAGACGACGTACAGCCAGACCACCAGTCCGACCCCGACGATCAGTCCGACGCCCGCCAGGGCCGACGGGAACGACGTGAACTTGTCGGCGACGAAGCGGGCGAAGGCGGCCCCGCCGTCGAAGCCGTTGCGCCAGCCCGCCTGGACGTCCAGATAGCCCAGCGGGCCCTTGCCGGTGTGATGGCCGACCCACAGGACGTAGCCGGCGGCGCCGAGCGGGGCCAGCAGCATGGCCAGGGCGCGTCGTACGACACTGGGGGCGCGCGCAGCGTCCCGTGCGCCGTCGAGCGCGGCCACACGCTCTGCGGGGCCGTCTCCGGACGGCGCTGGGGCGCGTTCGCCCGGACGAGCGACCTGCCCGTCCGCCGTGCTGCGTTCTCGCCCGAACGAGGCGACCGCGGCCACCCACACGGCCGCGACGACGGCGAGCCCGACCGGCCGGGTCAGCCCCGCCAGCGCGGCCAGCAGGCCCGCCGTCAGCCAGCGACCGGTCAGCACGGCATACAGCGACCAGGCGGCGAGCGCCGTGAACAGCGACTCGCTGTACGCCATCGACTGCACGATCCCGACCGGCAGCACCGCCCACAGCAGCACCGCGCATGCACCGGCCCTGCGGCCGTACACATGGTCCGCGACCGCGAAGATCCCCCAGGCCGCCGCGAGCGAGGCGAGCAGGCTGACGACGAAGCCGGCGTCGGCGTACGACAGGGGCGTGACGGCGTGCAGCAGCCGCTCCAGCCAGGGCAGCAGCGGGAAGAAGGCCAGGTTCGAGTGCACGTCGCCGTTCGGCAGGCGCACCTCGTAGCCGTAGCCGAGTTCGGCGACCCGCGTGTACCACAACGCGTCCCAGCGGGCCGTCAGCAGTGTGTACGCGCTCTTGTCACGCGCACCGCTCCACAGGACCAGGGCGAGCAGACCCAGGGCGCGCACGGCCGCGTACCCGAGCAGGGCCGGGGCCGCTCTGCGCAGGGCCGTGTCGCCGGGGACTGTCACGCGCGTCGCAAGATCGGTCACGGGCTCGATTATCGACGGCCCACCGAACCGGGGGGCCGGGCGGGGCGTGGACCAGGGGGAGGGGGAGTGGCGTACGCCACACGGGTGGGTGCGAAGTCTGAGAGGTCCGCCACGTGACCCTGGCGCGAACTCGCGTAGGCTGACGTGTCACTCGCCTTCGTTGCGCGGGCCGGAGATCACCGCTCCTCTCCGGCCGAGATCACGGGGAGTCCCCACCCCGTGTGCCCGCCGACCGCGAGGGAACATCTGGGAGGTACGTACATGTCCGGGACGACCACGGCCGCCGCTGCGCTGCGCCGTCGGGCGGCCGGGGCCGGTGCAAACCGCTGGGTCGTCCTCGTCGTCCTCTGCACGAGCCTGCTGCTGGTCGCGGTCGACGCGACAGTGCTGCACGTGGCGGTGCCCGCCGTCACCGAGGACCTCAAGCCCGGCGCGATATCGCTGCTCTGGATCGTCGACGTCTACCCCCTCGCCTGCGCCTCGCTGCTGATCCTCTTCGGCACGCTCGGCGACCGGGTCGGCCGCAGACGGATCCTCCTTCTCGGCTACGGCCTCTTCGGCGTCGCCTCCGGTCTCGCGGCCCTCGCCCACGACCCGCTGGTTCTGATCCTCGCGCGGGCGCTGCTCGGCGTCGGCGGCGCGATGATCATGCCCGCGACGCTCTCGATCCTCCGCCAGGTCTTTCCGGACCGGCGCGAGCGGGCGGTCGCGATCGGCGTCTGGAGCGCGGTCGCCGCGGTCGGCGCGGCGGTCGGCCCGCTGCTCGGCGGCTTCCTCCTTGAGCACTTCTGGTGGGGCTCGGTCTTCCTCGTCAACATCCCGCTGATGCTGGTCAGCCTGCCGGTGGGCCGGCTGCTGCTGCCCGAGTCGCGGGGGGCGGGCGACGGCCCCTGGGACGTCGTCGGCGCGCTGATGGCCGCCGCCGGACTGTTCGGCGTGGTCCTGGGCGTGAAGCAGCTCGGCGGCGGCGATCCGGGCGTGCTCGCCGCGGTGCCCCTGGCCGTGGGCGCGCTGCTGCTGGTCCTTTTCGTACGACGGCAGCGGCGCCGTACGCACCCGCTCGTCGACCTCGGAATGTTCGCGCGGCCCGCCTTCAGCACGGCCGTGGGGTGCATCGTGCTCGCGATGCTCGCCCTGGTGGGCCTTGAGCTGATCGCGGCGCAGTATCTGCAGCTGGTGCTGGAACTGTCACCGCTGGAAACGGGACTGCGACTGCTGCCGCTGACGTTCGCGGCGATGGCGGCGGGCCTGGCGGGGGCGCGCATGCTCCGCCGTTTCGGCCCGCGCCGGATGGTCTGCTTCGGGTTCTGCCTCACCGCCGTGGCCGTACTGGTGCTCACGGCGATGGGCGCGACCGACAACACGGGCCTGCTGCTGTCCGGGTTCCTCCTGCTGGGCTTCGGCCTGGAGACGACGCTCTTCGGGGCGTACGAGTCGATGCTGAGCGAGGCCCCGCCGGCTCAGGCGGGTGGCGCGGCGGCGATCGGCGAGACGTCGTACCAGCTCGGGGCGGGCATGGGCATCGCCCTCCTGGGCACCGTCATGAACGCGGCCTACACGCCCGGACTCTCGAAGGTGCCCGGCGTCCCCGCGTCGGCGTCCTCGGCCGCGGGGCATTCGCTGGGCGAGGCGTACGACGTCGCCGCGCGGCTCGGCGGGCCCGTCGGAGTGGCGCTGCGACGGGCGGCCCGGGACTCCTTCGTGCACGGGCTGCATGTGACCCTGCTGGTCAGCGCGGGACTGCTGCTGCTCGGTGCGGTGATGGCGCTGCGGTTGCCGCGGGTCATGCAGTGCGGCGAGCCTGCGGCAGCGGCAACGGTGGACCTCCCGGCACCCCGAGAAGTAGCCGACTCCCGCGTCTCGGCCTGACCGATGTGCGGCTCCGCCGCGGGGCCATCGCTTGTCTGCGGCGCCATTGTGGCTGGTCGCGCAGTTCCCCGCGCCCCTCAGGGGCGTTGCGGTTGCCGCGGGTCATGCAGTGCGGGGAGCCTGCGGCGCCGGTGGAGTTGCCCGCGCCTCGGGAAGTCGCGGACTCCCGCGTCTCGGCTTGACCGATGTGCGGCTCCGCCGCGGGGCCATCGCTTGTCTGCGGCGCCATTGTGGCTGGTCGCGCAGTTCCCCGCGCCCCTCAGGGGCGTTGCGGTTGCCGCGGGTCATGCAGTGCGGGGAGCCTGCGGCGCCGGTGGAGTTGCCCGCGCCTCGGGAAGTCGCGGACTCCCGCGCCCCGCGCCCCTTTGGGGCGTGACACTGGACGTGCGGGAGGCGGCACCGTAGCGTCGGCCCGGAAATCGTAACTAGCGGTGCTAGTTTTCGTCGTGTGTCGGAGGGTGTCCCATGTCCGCGTCCTCGAAGTTGCCCCCCTTCGATCCCGCCGACCCGCTCGGGATCGACGACCTGCTGGAACCGGAGGACCTGGCCGTCCGCGACACGGTGCGGGCCTGGGCCACGGACCGTGTGCTGCCGTTCGTGGCCGACTGGTACGAGAAGGGGGAGCTGCCACAGATCAGGGAACTCGCCCGTGAGCTCGGCGGCATCGGCGCCCTCGGCATGTCGCTCACCGGATACGGGTGCGCGGGGGCGAGCGCCGTGCAGTACGGGCTCGCCTGCCTGGAGCTGGAGGCCGCCGACTCCGGGATCCGGTCCCTGGTCTCGGTGCAGGGATCGCTCGCGATGTACGCGATCCACCGGTTCGGGAGCGAGGAGCAGAAGCAGACCTGGCTGCCGCGCATGGCCGCCGGTGAGGTCATCGGCTGCTTCGGGCTGACCGAACCCGACCACGGCTCCGACCCCGCCGCGATGCGGACGTACGCCAAGCGGGACGGCGGTGACTGGATTCTCAACGGACGGAAGATGTGGATCACCAACGGCTCCGTCGCCGGGGTCGCGGTGGTCTGGGCGCAGACCGACGACGGGATCCGCGGGTTCGTCGTGCCCACCGGGAGCGCCGGGTTCTCCGCGCCCGAGATCAAGCACAAGTGGTCGCTGCGGGCCAGCGTCACGAGCGAACTCGTCCTCGACGACGTGCGGCTGCCCGCCGACGCCGTCCTGCCCGAGGTCGTCGGCCTCAAGGGCCCTCTCAGCTGTCTCTCGCACGCCCGTTACGGCATCGTCTGGGGAGCGATGGGCGCGGCACGCAGCTGTTTCGAGGCCGCCGTCGACTACGCGAAGTCGAGGGAGCAGTTCGGGCGGCCCATCGGGGGGTTCCAGCTCACCCAGGCCAAACTCGCCGACATGGCGGTCGAACTGCACAAGGGGATTCTGCTCGCCCACCATCTGGGGCGGCGCATGGACGCCGGCCGCCTGCGTCCCGAGCAGGTCAGCTTCGGCAAGCTCAACAACGTACGAGAGGCGATCGAGATCTGCCGTACGTCACGCACGATCCTCGGCGCCAACGGGATCTCGCTCGAATACCCCGTCATGCGGCATGCGACCAACCTCGAGTCGGTGCTGACGTACGAAGGCACCGTCGAGATGCACCAGCTCGTACTGGGCAAGGCGCTCACCGGACTCGACGCCTTTCGGTGAACCCTGCGCGGGGGCAGGGCCGGTGAGCGGCCCTGCCTCAGCTCTGGTTGAAGAAACCGTCCGCACGGCGCGCGGCCGGTTCCCCGCTCACGATCTCCGTGTCGGCCGGAGTGAGCAGGAAAACGCGGTTGGACACGCGGTCGATCGAACCGCGCAGGCCGAAGATGAGCCCGGCCGCGAAGTCGACGACGCGCTTGGCGTCGCCCGCCTCCATGGCGGTGAGGTTCACGATGACCGGCACGCCCTCGCGGAACAGCTCGCCGATGGCGCGGGCGTCCCGGAAGCTGTCCGGGGTCACCGTGCCGATGCGGCGGTCCCTTTCCTCCGCGGCTTCCGAGGCCACCTTGACCCGCGGGTCCGTGACCCAGGCCTCCCCGGGCTGCTCGGTCCCTTCGGAGTAGTCGTCGTCGTAGTAACGCTCGTCATCGTTGTCGTCGACGAGGCCAAGCCAGGCACTTGCCTTGCGTACCGATCCCATGGACGCCTCCTCTCACAGCGGTCCTTCTGCTTTCCGCACCCCTATGGTCATCCATGATGCGGTTGGCGCGCCAAGTGGATAGACGCCGCGCGGGGGGTTTGTGACGGTACTGGTGCAGAGCGAATCCGTCGAGAGCCCGGGTATCCCAAGGGCGTTGCAGTATGCCGATGCTGACTGTGAGTGAAATATGATTCTTCACGGCGTACGGGTGACGGGCGGGGCGTACGGGTGAACGGGGTGGTCGATACGATGCCGCCGCTCAACGCCGCATCAGAAGTCACATGCGTCACGGGGGGATCATCGTGTTCGGAATCGTCAGGCCCTGTAGCCATCGGCTCGGTGAGCGTCTCAAGTCCCAGTGGATGGCGCACTTGTGCGGGCTGTGTCTCGCGCTGCGCAAGGACCACGGGCAGTTCGCGCGGGTCGTCACCAACTACGACGGACTGCTCATATCGGTTCTGACGGAGGCTCAGGCGGAACGGGCCGGGAAATGGCGGCGTACGGCCGGGCCCTGTCCGTTGCGCGGGATGCGTACCGCGTCCGTCGCACAGGGAGAAGGAGCGCGGCTCGCGGCCGCCGTCTCGCTGGTGCTCGCCTCGGCCAAGGTCAGGGACCATGTCGCCGACGGGGACGGGCTGCTGGCGCGCAGGCCGGTCGCGCTCGCCGCACGCCGGGTGGCGTCGAGCTGGGGTGCGGCAGGGGCCCGTACGGGATCCGAGGTCGGGTTCGACACGGCGGTTCTCGTGGACGCCGTGGAGCGGCAGCTCGGCATCGAGGCGCTCGCCGGGCCCGGGACGCCGGTGCTGACGGTCACCGAACCGACGGAGACGGCCACCGCTGCGGCCTTCGCGTACACCGCGGTCCTGGCGGGACGGCCGGGTAACGCCGAGCCGCTCGCCGAGGCCGGGCGGCTGTTCGGTCGGCTCGCGCATCTGCTGGATGCCGTGGAGGACAAGGAAACTGACGCCGCGTCGGGTGCGTGGAACCCGCTCACCGCGACCGGGACCTCGCTCGCCGAGGCCCGGCGGCTCGCCGACGACGCCCTGCACGGGATACGGCTCGCGCTGCACGAGGTGGAGTTCGAGGAGGGCAAGCTGGCGCATCGGCTGCTCGTGCACGAGCTGCGCGTCTCCGTCGACCGGGCCTTCGGAACGGCGGCCTGTGCGCACGGGTCGGCCCCGACGCCGGCCGGGTCGTACGCGCCGCCCGGCGGTCCCGGTGGCCCGCCCCTGCCCCCACAGCCGCCTCGGCGCGACAGGCGCGGGCTGCTGGCGGGCTGTGCGGTGTGGGCGGGGCTCGCCTGTACGTGCCAGATGTGCTGCGGCGAGTACGACGATCCGTGGAGCCATGAGCGCAAGGACGGGCTCTGCAAGGACACGGACTGCGGCGATTGCTGTGAGTGCTGCAGCTGCTGTGACTGCGACTGCTGTGATGGGTGCGACTGCTGCGACTGCGGGTGTGACTGCTGAACCGGCGGTTGCGCGATTCCCGGGCGTGGGCGGTGAACGGTGAACGGCCCTTGGACGTAAAGCCTGTTGGGGAGCGACAGTCGTGCTCGAAGGGGCCGGGAAGGATCGGGGATGATGTCCGGGCGCTCTGACAGGATCGTCCCGCTCGCCGTGAAGGTCGTGGTGAGCGGGGGGCTCGGGGTCGGCAAGACCACGTTCATCGGGGCGATTTCGGAGATCGAGCCGCTGGACACGGAGGCTGCGATCACGCAGGTCTCCGTGGGTGTGGACTCGCTCGAAGGGGTCGAGTCGAAGACGACCACGACCGTTGCGCTGGACTTCGGGCGGATCACTCTCGATCCGACGATCGCGCTGTATCTGTTCGGCACGCCCGGGCAGGGGCGGTTCTCCTTCATGTGGGAGGAGCTGGCGGAAGGGGCCCTGGGGACGGTGGTCCTCGCGGACACCCGGCGGATCGAGGACTGCTTTCCGGCTGTTGACTACTTCGAAGCCCGGGGTGTGCCTTTCGTGCTCGCCGTGAATCTGTTTGACGGGGCCGAGCGCATCGAACTCGACGAGGTCCGGGAGGTGTTGGGGCTGCGTGAGGATGTGCCGGTACTCGAGTGCGATGCGCGGGAGCGGTCCTCCGTGCGGGATGTTCTTGGGGCGTTGATGGATCGGGTCCTGGGTGTTCGGGGTGCGTCCAGGAGAGGCGTGGTGATGGTGCGTTAGCGGGGGCGGGTCAGTTTTTCAGTTCCGGCGGGGAGATCCGGGACTTCTCGATCGCCGAGCCCGTAGTGCCCCACTTCTTGAGGATCTTGGTGTAAGTACCGTCCGCTATCAGCTTGTTCACCGCCGACTGGAAAGCGGGCGCGAGTTTCGTGTTCTTCTTGAAGGCGAAACCGACATCGAGGCGGTGGTATTCGTTGAGGAACTTCACGCCTTCCTGGTGGGCCACCGCGTAACGCAGGCCATTGATGGTGGACATCACGACATCGCTGCGGCCCTGCTGGAGTGAGGACCAGATGGCTCCCTGTTCGCCGTAGGTCTGTACCGCGTAGGCCTTTTTGCCGGCGTCCGTGCAGACCTTCTTGTTCTCCTCCAGCGTGGCCTCGAAGGTGGTGCCCGCGCCGGTCGCGACGTTCAGGCCGCACAGCTGCCTGAGGTCCGTGACCTTGGACAGCTTGCTGTCCTTGCGGGTGGCGAAGCCCTGGCCGTCGTTGATGTAGGTGACGAAGTCGATCGTTGTGCGGCGTTCGTCCGTGACGCCGAAGTTGCTGGCGCCGAAGTCGTACTTGCCGCTGTCGAGGGCCGGCAGGATCGCCTCGAAGCCTGCCTGCTCGGTCTTGAGGCTGATGCCGAGCACCTTGGCCACGGCGTTCGCGAAGTCGACGTCCTGGCCGGTGAGGGTCTTGCCGTCGGCCAGGTAGGTGGTACCGGGCGGGGTGCCGCCGACGCTGATGGCGACCGTCAGGCCCTTGACGCCCGAAGGCAGCAGCCTGGCGGACTTCTCGTCCTTGCCGACGGCGGAGACGACGTCGGTGGTGGGGACCTTGTCGGACTTGTCCGCCGCGCCCACGGCGTCGGTGGTGCCGTCCGCACCCGAGCCGCACGCCGTGAGAAGCAGTGTCGCCGCGGTGATCAGGGCAAAGGGGGTGATGAGTCTGTTTCGGGCATGCAGGGGTGTGCGCATGGCTGGGCGGTCTCCTGAGAGCGAGAAACGCTGAGTGAGGGGAGGGCGCGTGTGAAGGCGAGAGAGGAGAACGCAAAAAGAGCGCCCCGAGAATTCAGGGCGGGGCAGGGGGTCAGCTCAACAGGAGGAGGACCACACGCGACCGAGGTCGATGTGGGAGCGCTTGACCAGCCACTGCTGTGGATGCATGGGCCAAGTGGAACAGGCATCCGGTTGTGCGTCAACTGACTTGAGACGTACCGCTCACAGTTCGGACAGCCTTGACAGTGAGGGGAAACGCACACGTAGTCTCGACAGGCGGCCCCGCTGAGGGGCTCGGCCGCATCCGTGTGAAGGCACCACCCGTGTTCGACTCTCCTCCGTTCTCGGCTTCGCCCGAGCGGGGGACCCACCACGGAGCCTTCCCATGTCTTCCGACACCCTCGCCAAAGTTCCCGCCGTCCCGGACCTGCCGGAGCGCGCGGAGGCCCTGCGGATCGTTCCGCAGCGCCGGTTCGGTCAGTGGACCGCCGCGGTCGTCGTTCTGGCGCTCCTCGGCCTTGCCGTCAACTCCGTCCTGCGCAACAAGGCGTTCCAGTGGGACGTCGTCGCCGACTACTTCACCTCGGACTCCGTCCTGCGCGGGCTGTGGCTCACGCTGTGGCTGACCGCCGTCGTGATGGTGCTCGGGTTTGCCCTCGGCACCCTGCTCGCCGCGTTCCGCCTGTCCGCCAACCCCGTTCTGAGGAGCGTGAGTTGGGGGTACGTGTGGCTGTTCCGGTCGATTCCGATCCTGGTGCAGCTGCTGCTGTGGTTCAACATCGGGGCCCTCTACCCGGAGCTGTTCGGGGTGCGGACGGTCGACCTGCTCGGGCCGGTCGAGGTCGCCATCGTGGGGTTGACCCTGCACGAGGCCGCCTACGCCGCCGAAGTGGTGCGCGGCGGCATCCTGGCCGTCGACCGCGGGCAGATCGAGGCCGCCCAGGCGCTCGGGCTGAGCAGATGGCGGCGCTGGCGGCGGATCGTGCTGCCGCAGGCGATGCGCTCCATCGTGCCGCCCGCCGGGAACATGCTGATCGGCGCCCTCAAGGGCACGTCCATCGTCAGCGTCATCGCGGTCAACGACCTGCTGTTCTCAGCCCAGTTGATCTACCACCGCACCTACCAGGTCATCCCGTTGCTGATGGTGGCCACCCTCTGGTACACCGTCGTCACCTCGGTACTGGGCCTCGCCCAGTACTACGTGGAGAAGCACTACGCCCGCGGTTCGGCAGGCGCGCGATGAGGCCTTCCCTGGTGATCGTCGGGGCCGGTCCGCGGGGGACCGGTCTCATCGAGCGGATCGCCGCCAACGCGCCCGAGCTGTACGGCGGTTCGGGCCTCGACATCCACCTCGTCGACCCCCATCAGCCGGGCGCCGGACGCATCTGGCGCGCCGCGCAGTCACCGCTGCTGTGGATGAACTCCCACGCCGAGGACATCACCATGTTCACCGACGAGACGGTGGCCATGGAGGGCCCGGTGAGCGAGGGCCCCACGCTGCACGAGTGGGCCGGCATCGACGGCCGCGTCTTCGCCGACCGGCCGCTGCAGGGGTCGTATCTGCGCTGGGTGCACGAACGCGCTGTCGCCGCCCTGCCACCGGACGTCACCGTCCACCACCATCCGCGGCGCGCCCTGCGGGTCAGCGGCCCCCGCGAGGGCCGCCAGCAGGTGTGGCTGGAGGGACGGCCGCGCCCGCTCCCCGCCGACCTCGTCGTCCTCGCGCTCGGCCATCTGGACGCCGAACTCGACGACGAACAGAGCGCGTTGGCGACGTATTCCCGAGATCACGGTCTGCTGCACCTCCCGCCCGACTTCACCGCCGACAGCGACCTCTCCGCGCTGAAGGCCGGCGAACCCGTCCTCGTGCGCGGGTTCGGACTCGCCTTCGTCGACCTGATGGTGCTGCTGACCGAGGGGCGGGGCGGACGGTACGAGGGCGACACGTATGTGCCCTCGGGGCAGGAACCGGTGCTGTACGTGGGCTCGCGGCGCGGAGTGCCGTACCACTCGAAGATCGGCTACGACTGGAGCGGCGAACGGCCGCCGCTGCCACGGTTCTTCGGGCCTGCCGAGGTCGACGAGCTGCTCGCGCGGCCCCAGGGGTTCGACTTCCGGCGGGACGTGTGGCCGCTGGTGGCGAAGGAGCTGGGGTTCGCCCACTACCACCGGCTGTTCACCGTGCATCCGGAGCGGACGAGCGTCGCCTGGAGCGTCTTCGAGGAGAAGTACGCGGCCGCGGCCGACGTCGCCGAGCGGGAGGCGCTCGTGGCGTCCGCCGTGCCCGACCCCGCCGACCGGCTCGACCTGGACGCGCTCGACCACCCGCTGGACGGGGTGCGGTACGGCTCGTTCGAGGAGTTCCAGGAGGGACTGCGCGGCTATGTCGAGGGGGATCTGAGCAGACGTCATGATCCGCGGTACAGCCCGGACCTGGCGGTGTTCCTCGCGCTGCTCTCGGTCTACGGCCAGCTGGTCCGGCTCGGCGGCATCGGCCCCTGGTGGCACGGCTTCTTCAGCTATGTGGCCTCCGGGCCGCCCGGGCCGCGACTGCGGCAGATGCTGGCGCTCTCCCGCGCCGGTGTCCTGAAGTTCCTGGGCGCCGGCATGACTGTCAGCGGCGAGGACGGGGTGTTCCGGGCGTCGAGCGCCACCGTGCCGGACTTCTTCGTCGAGGCGAGGACGCTGGTCGAGGCCCGACTGCCCGAGCCCACCGTGGGACGGGCCCGCGACGCCCTGCTGCGCGAACTGCACGCCGACGGCGTCGCCGAGACCCCCGACGGGCTGCTCCGGGTGGACCCCGGCGACGGGCGGATCCTCGACCGGGCGGGCCTGCCGCATCCCCGGCGGTTCGCGCTCGGGCCCTACACCGACGGACGCACGCCCGGAGCCTTCACCCGGCCGCGCACCGGCGGTCCCGCCTTCCGGCAGAACGACGCGACGGCACGGGCCGCGCTGCGGTTCCTGTCCCGGCTGTCCTCCCAGGCGGCCGCA
The DNA here is from genome assembly GCF_036013935.1 of Streptomyces sp. NBC_00461. Taxonomy (NCBI): domain Bacteria; kingdom Bacillati; phylum Actinomycetota; class Actinomycetes; order Kitasatosporales; family Streptomycetaceae; genus Streptomyces; species Streptomyces sp. NBC_00461. The sequence continues at coordinate 2,145,423 of NZ_CP107902.1, read as the reverse complement.
TGACACCCCGATCCCAAGGAAGCCCCGCGATGAGCGTCATGGTCGACATCAGGTCCGTCCACAAGAACTTCGGCTCGCTCGAAGTCCTCAAGGGCATCGACCTTCAGGTGCGCACCGGTGAGGTCACCGTCGTCCTCGGCCCGTCCGGCTCCGGCAAGTCGACGCTGCTGCGCACCGTCAACCATCTGGAGAAGGTGGACCACGGCGCGATCAGCGTGGACGGCACACTGATCGGCTACCGGCGCTCCGGCGACAAGCTGCACGAACTGCCCGAGCGCGAGGTGCTCAAGCAGCGCACGCGGATCGGCTTCGTCTTCCAGAACTTCCATCTGTTCCCGCACCTGACCGTGCTGGACAACGTGATCGAGGCGCCGGTCTCCGCGCTGAAGCGGCCCCGGAAGGAGGCGATGGCCGGCGCGCGCCGGCTGCTGGAGCGGGTCGGCCTCGCGGACAAGGCCGACGCCTATCCCCGGCAGCTCTCCGGTGGCCAGCAGCAGCGCGTCGCCATCGCCCGGGCCCTCGCCCTGGAGCCGAAGCTGCTGCTCTTCGACGAACCGACCTCGGCGCTCGACCCCGAGCTGGTCGGTGAAGTACTCGACGTCATAAGGGACTTGGCCGGACAGGGCACCACGATGATCGTCGTCACGCACGAGATCGGGTTCGCCCGCGAGGTCGCCGACACGGTGGTCTTCATGGACGACGGGCGGATCGTCGAGCAGGGCACGCCGGAGGACGTACTGGACCGGCCACAACAGGAGCGCACGCGGGCGTTCCTCTCCAAGGTTCTCTGAAGGGATCCCCCACATGACCTCATCGCACGGCCGGGGGCTGCTGCACCTGGCCGCCGCCCTCGATCAGGAAGGCGCGTACGACGCCGGTTCCTACGTCGAACGCGCACGGCTCGCCGAGCGCGGCGGACTCGACTTCGTGACGCTGGGCGACACCTTCGCCCGCCCCGGACCCGACGCCCTAGCCGTCCTGTCCCGCATCGCCCCCGCCACGGCCCGCATCGGCCTGGTGCCCACCGTCACGACCACGCACACCGAGCCCTTCCATGTCCAGGCCGCCGTCGCCACCCTCGACTGGGTCAGCCGCGGCCGGGCCGGCTGGCAGATCGACGTGTCCACCACGGAGGGCGAGGCCCGCCTCTTCGGCCGCCGGCACGCGGCGCCCGTCGACGAGCTGTGGCACGAGGCGGGCGAAGTCGCCGAGGTGGCCGACCAGTTGTGGGACAGCTGGGAGGACGGCGCCGAGATACGGGACGTGGCGACCGGCCGGTTCATCGACCGGGACAAGCTGCACCACGTCGACTTCACCGGCACCACCTTCTCGGTGAAGGGCCCCTCCATCGTGCCGCGTCCCCCGCAGGGCCACCCCGTGCGCGTGATCGACGCCACCGAGGGGCACGCCCGGCGCACCGCGGCGCGCCACGCCGACGTGGCCCTCGTACGGGTCGCAAGCGCCGCACAGGCCGCCGCCGTACGGGAGCAACTGCGCCGTACCGCCTCGGAGTTCGGGCGCAACCCCGACAGCCTGCGCGTCCTCGCGAGCCTCCTCGTCGACCTCGGTGACGGTGAGCACGCGGCCGAGCCGGGCCACGGCGGGGGCGGCCCCCGGCAGAGCGCGCAGGGCCCCCGGTACCGGGGCGGCCCCGTGGACCTCGCCGAGCTGATCGCCACCTGGCACACCAACCGCGTCGTCGACGGCTTCCACCTCACGCCCACCGAGCCGCGCCGAGACCTGGAGCGGCTCGTCAACGGGACCGTGGCCCTGCTCCAGCACCGCGGCCTGTTCCGCACGTTCTACCCGGGCAGCACACTTCGGGAGCACCTGGGCCTCGCGAAACCCGCCAACCGGTACGCCGTGACAGGGGCGACGTCATGGACAGGGGCGACGTCATGACCGTACGACGGCCTTCGCGGAGACGGATCCATCTCGCCGCGCACTTCCCCGGCGTCAACAACACCACCGTATGGGCCGATCCGCGCTCGAAGTCACAGATCGACTTCTCGTCCTTCGAGTACCTCGCCCGCACCGCCGAACGCGGGCTGTTCGACTTCTTCTTCCTTGCCGAAGGCCTGCGGCTGCGCGAACACAAGGGCCGCATCCACGACTTGGACGTGGTGGGACGCCCCGAGTCGCTCACCGTGCTGAACGCGCTCGCCGGCGTCACCGAACACCTCGGACTCGCCGCCACCGTCAACGCGACCTTCAACGAGCCCTACGAACTCGCCCGCAGACTCGCCACGCTGGACCACCTCAGCGGCGGTCGGGCCGCCTGGAACGTGGTGACCTCCTCCGACGCCTTCACCGGCGAGAACTTCCGGCGCGGCGGCTTCCTCGACCGGGCCGACCGGTACACCCGCGCCGCCGAATTCGTCCAGGTGACACGGAAGTTGTGGGACTCCTGGACCGCCGACGGCATCCCCCGCCCCTTCGCGCACCGCGGGCGGCACTTCGACATCGCGGGCGAGTTCACCGTGCCGCGCTCACCGCAGGGGCACCCCGTCGTCATCCAGGCGGGGGACTCCGACGAGGGGCGGGAGTTCGCCGCCGCCACGGCCGACGTGGTCTTCACCCGGCACGGCTCGCTGGAGGCGGGGCGCGCCTTCTACGCCGACGTCAAGCGCCGCCTGGAGAAGTACGGCCGCGGCCCGGACGATCTGAAGATCATGCCAGGCGTCACCTTCGTCCTCGGCGACACTGCGGCACAGGCGCAGGAGAAGGCCTACCGGATCCGGCGCCAACAGGTCTCCCCGCAGAACGCGATCCTCGCGCTGGAGCAGATCTGGGGGGTCGACCTGTCCTCGTACGACCCGGACGGGCCCCTCCCCGAGATCGACCCGGTGGCCGAGCCGGGGATCAGCCAGGGCCGGACCCGGCGCGGCGACAGCGTCGTGATCGCCGAGAAGTGGCGGGCCCTGTCGAAGGAGAAGGGGTTGTCCATCCGGCAGACCGTGATCGAGGCGAGCGGCCGGCAGTCCTTCGTCGGCACCGCGGAGGCGGTCGCCGCCGAACTCGACGAGTTCGTGCAGCGGGACGCCGCCGACGGGTTCATCCTCCAACCGCTGATCACCCCGGGCGGACTCGACGAGTTCGTCGACAAGGTGGTGCCGCTGCTCCAGGAACGCGGCGCGTTCCGCACGGAATACCAGGGCGCCACCCTGCGCTCACATCTCGGATTGCCCGACCCGGTCCGGAAGGGCTGACCACATGACGACAGGACTGATCGCATGACCTCGGACGCGTCCGACGCATGGAAGCAATGGCAGGAGCACCGCGCCGAGACGGTTTCGGCGCCCTACGGGCCGCTCGCACTGACCGGCACGTACTGGTTCGAGGACTATCCGGACGGGCGACTTCCGGACATCCCCGGGATCTGGGCGGCCGACGGTGACTCGGTGGTGCTCGGCGCCGACGAGAGGGACGGCCTGACCGTGGACGGGCAGGTCCTCTCCGGTGAGGTCCGGCTCGCGGCCGATGCCGGCCCGGTGGCCGAGGCGCGTGTGGCGTACGGCGGACGCCGGCTGGTCGTGCTGGTCCGCGAAGGCGTATGGGGCGTACGCGACTTCGACCCCGACTCCGCGGCACGCCGGGCGTTCAACGGCATCGAGGCCACGCCCTACGACCCGCGCTGGTCGGTGCCGGGGCGCTTCACGCGGTACGGCGAGGACCGCACCGTACGCGTCGAGAACGCGGACGGACGCGAGCGCGGACTCGGGCTCGGCGGGGAACTGGCCTTCGAACTCGACGGGCGGGAGCTGACGCTCCAGGTCACGGTCCAGGGTGACGTCCTGTGGGCGGTCTTCGCCGACGCGTCCAGCGGGAGGGGCAGTTACCGGTTCCGGTTCCTCCACCCGGCCGCTCCCGACGCCGAGGGCCGTACGACCGTCGACCTCAACCGCGCCCTGCTGCCGCCGTGTGCTTTCGCCGACCACTTCATCTGCCCTTTCCCACCGCCCGGGAACACCCTGGACATCGCGGTCGAGGCGGGGGAGCGCAACTTGGTCTGAACCAGGCATGTATGGCCAAAACCCATGGTTCGTTCAAAGGTCTACGGCCGAAAGGCGCCCTTGCGCCTACCGGCCGTTCGGCCGAATACTCCCCGCAAGCGCTTGTCAGGGGCACGGCGTGTCCGGAATCCGGACGATCAGTGCCCCGGCTGCGCCTCACGGGCCCCGACCCCACGCGGGCCCCTTACTTCCCCTTGGGAGGAACGAACGTGAGGATCAAGCGCACAACCCCCCGCAGCGGTATCGCGAGACGGACCCGGCTGATCGCCGTCAGCACCGGACTCGTGGCCGCCGCAGCGATCGCGGTCCCCAGCGCGAACGCGTCCACCGCCACCCCCTTCAGTACCGCCCAGCTCAAGAGCGCCAACGCCTCGGTGCTGAAGGCCGACGTGCCGGGCACCGCCTGGGCCGTCGACAGCAGGACCAACCGTGTCGTCGTCACCGTCGACAGCACGGTCTCCCAGGCCGAGATCGCGAAGATCAAGAGCCAGGCCGGCGGCAACGCCGGTGCCCTGACCATCAAGCACACCCCGGGCACGTTCAAGAAGCTGATCACCGGCGGCGACGCCATCTACGGCGGCTCCTACCGCTGCTCGCTCGGCTTCAACGTGCACAGCGGGAGCACGTACTACTTCCTGACCGCCGGCCACTGCGGTGAGGTCGCCTCGACCTGGTACTCCAACTCCGGCCACTCCACGGTGCTGGGTACCAACGTCGGCTACAGCTTCCCGACCAACGACTTCGCGCTGGTGCGCTACACCAACTCCTCGGTCGCGCACCCGAGCGCGGTCGGCAGCCAGACCATCTCCGGCGCGGCCACTCCGAGCGTCGGCACGACGGTCTACCGTCGCGGCTCCACCACCGGCACCCACAGCGGCCGGGTCACCGCCCTGAACGCCACGGTCAACTACGGCAGTGGCGACGTCGTCTACGGCATGATCCAGACCACGGTCTGCGCCGAGGGCGGCGACAGCGGCGGACCCCTGTACGGCGGCAGCGTGGCCTACGGTCTGACCTCCGGCGGCAGCGGCAACTGCAGCTCCGGCGGCACGACCTTCTTCCAGCCGGTCACCGAGGCGCTGAGCTACTACGGCGTGAGCATCGGCTGACGGGCCGGCCGGGTCGACCTCGAAGAGGTCTCCGGTCTCCGGTCTGCGGCCCGCGGCCTGTGACAGGCAGCGGGCAGCGGTAGCCGGCAGAAGACGAGCCCCCGCAGGCAACTGTCGTGCGGGGGCTCGCCCTTGTCCGGGCCTCGGAGTTACCTTCGACGTACAGGCGGAACTCCTCTGTAATACGCCCACTTCGGACCCTGGGGGCCGGCATGGTCGAGGAGCTGGTGGCGGCGGGAGTGACCCTCGCGTCCGCCGGTGTGGTGTACGCGATGGCGGCCGCACGGGTCGTCAAGCAGTACGAACGGGGTGTGGTGTTCCGCCTCGGCAAACTCCGATCCGAGGTGCGGGAGCCCGGGTTCACGATGATCGTGCCGTTCGTGGACAAGCTCCAGAAGGTCAACATGCAGGTCGTGACCATGCCCGTGCCCGCACAGGAGGGCATCACCCGGGACAACGTCACGGTGCGGGTGGACGCGGTCGTCTACTTCAAGGTGACCGGGCCGTCCGAGGCGATCGTCCGGGTGGAGGACTACCGGTTCGCGGTCGCGCAGATGGCGCAGACCTCGCTGCGGTCCATCATCGGCAAGAGTGAGCTGGATGATCTGCTGTCCAACCGCGAAAAGCTCAACCAGGGCCTGGAGTTGATGATCGACAGCCCGGCCGTGGAGTGGGGTGTGACGATCGACCGGGTCGAGATCAAGGACGTCTCCCTGCCCGAGACGATGAAGCGCTCCATGGCCCGGCAGGCCGAGGCCGACCGTGAGCGGCGCGCGCGGGTCATCAACGCCGACGCCGAACTCCAGGCGTCGAAGAAGCTCGCCGAGGCGGCCCAGCAGATGGCGGACACCCCGGCCGCGCTGCAACTGCGGCTGCTGCAGACGGTGACGGCGGTCGCCGCCGAGAAGAACTCCACGCTCGTTCTGCCGTTCCCGGTGGAGTTGCTGCGGTTCCTGGAGCGGGCGCAGCAGAACACCGTGGCGCCGCAGCAGGTCGTGCAGCAGCCGGTGCAGCAGCCGGTGCAGCAGCCGGTGCAGCAATCGGTGCAGGAGCAACTGCCTTCTCCCGTGGCCCGCTTGGATCCGGAACCCGGAGGGTCGAAATCCGGACAGGACTAGACCTCACAGAGTGCGCACAGGCTACTCGCTCGTAGTGTTTGCAGAGCGAAGACGTGGGGTGACCGTGGACTGTCAAAAGTGAGGGGCGCGCGAAGACGCGTTCTACGCGCGTCCTGAAGAAGCCCTTGTGTGCTCCCTGTCGGTCTCGGGATAGTAGGCGCAGTTCAACGCCTTCCGGTTCGCGGGATCCCCACAATCTCGCGGGCCGACCCCCCACAGGAGGACGCGAGTTGAAGCACCGACGCATACCCAAGCGACGTGTGGCCGTGGCAGGTGCGGGCATCGCCGCGCTGGTCGCCGCGGCAGTCACCTTCCAGACCGCGAACGCCAGCGAGGCCCCGAAGACCTCCGCGCCCCAGACCCTGTCGGTCACGGCGGCCGGAAAGCTCGCCTCGACCCTCGGTGAGGACCTCGGCACCGACGCGGCGGGCACGTTCTACGACGCGAAGGCCAAGAGCCTCGTCGTCAACGTGCTGGACAAGACCGCCGCCAAAACCGTCGAGGCGGCCGGCGCCAAGGCGAGAATCGTCGAGAACTCCCTCGCCGAACTCAAGAGCGCCCACGCGACGCTGAAGCAGGACGCGACCATCCCCGGCACCTCCTGGGTGACCGACCCGACCACCAACAAGGTCGTCGTCACCGCCGACCGTACGGTCACCAAGGCCGAGTGGGCCAAGCTGACCAAGGTCGTCGACGGACTCGGCTCGGTGGCCGAAGTCCAGCGCACGAAGGGGGAGTTCAAGCCCTTCATCGCGGGCGGCGACGCGATCTCCGGCTCGGGCGGGCGCTGCTCGCTCGGCTTCAACGTGGTCAAGGGCGGCCAGCCGTACTTCATCACGGCCGGGCACTGCACCGAGGCCATCTCCACCTGGTCCGACTCCAGCGGCAAGCAGATCGGCACCAACGAGCAGTCCAGCTTCCCGGGCAACGACTTCGGCCTGGTCAAGTACACCTCCGGCGTGGCTCACCCGAGTGAGGTCGACCTCTACAACGGCTCCTCGCAGGCCATCACCCACGCCGCCGCCGCCACGGTGGGCGAGAAGGTGACCCGCAGCGGCTCCACCACCAAGGTGCACGGCGGCACGGTCACCGGACTGGACGCCACCGTGAACTACGGCAACGGCGACATCGTCAACGGCCTCATCCAGACCGACGTCTGCGCCGAGCCCGGCGACAGCGGCGGCTCGCTCTTCGACGGCGACGCGGCGATCGGCCTCACGTCCGGTGGCAGCGGTGACTGCACGTCCGGTGGGGAGACCTTCTTCCAGCCGGTCACCGAGGCGCTGTCGACCTTCGGTGCCGAGATCGGCTGAGCGTCACGCCGGTTGTGTGAAGTCCCGCCCCGCGCGCGAGGGGCGGGACTTTCGCGTGCGGGTGCCGGTTGGAGGGGCGTACGCCTGCGGCGCCTGTGCGGGTGGTGGGGGTGCGCGTAGTGCCTGTGGGGTGGGGGGAGTCGGGGCCGGGGCCCCTTCCCGTCGTGGGCGACTGACGGTCATGCATACGCCGTACGTCTACTGGCGCCCTGCGGGCTTACGGCGGCTGTGGTGGTAGGTCGGCGGCCTGGCGTCTGGTGCGCAGGGTTGCTGCCAGGAGTGTGATGACGATTCCGGCCGCCGCCCAGGCCGACAGGACCAGGAGGGCGCCCGTCGTGGCGTTGTCCTGGAAGTACGCGATCGAGCGGGCCACCCATGTGCCGGCGCCCGGCGGCAGCGCGGGACCGATCGCCTTCCAGAACGGCGGCAGCAGCGGAAGCGGGAAGGCGCCGCCGGCGCTCGGGTTTCCCGCGATCACCACGAGCAGGATCGCCAGGCCGATGCCGGCGATCCCGAAGACTCCCTGGAGGGCGAGGGTTGCCGCCCCGACCGAGAAGGTGACCAGGGCGCCGAGTCCCCAGAAGGCCATCACGCTGCCCGGCAGGGCGCCCAGGATCGGGCCGATGATGATCGCTCCGCCGAGTCCGCCGATGATCGAGACCAATGCCATGACGGTCAGTCGGATCGTCGCGCGGCGCGGGTTGGCGGGGCGGGCGCCCGTGCTGATCGCCAGGACCGAGGCGCACAGGTAGCCGCCGACGCACCAGCCCACCACCGCGTAGAAGGAGGACAGCCCGTCGAAGTCCTGGGAGGAGGCCGGGGCCACGTCCAGCGTCCGGACGGTCCGCTGCTGGGAGGCCTCCAGGAGGGTGAGGTATCGCTCCAGGGTGGTCGCGAGGACGGTGCCGCCGCCACTGGCGACCAGGAGCGTGTCGGTCGTCCGGGCCGGGTTGATGATCAGTGCCCCGTCGATGTCCCGGTTCAGGATCTGTTTTCGGGCCGTCGCCTCGTCGGCCACCACACGCGGGTCCAGTGGGGACCCCGGAAGCTGCTCCAGCCGGGTCACCGCCTGCTCGGCCGCGGCCCGGGGCGCGACGACTCCGAAGGGCACGTCCTTGGGCTTCGGGTCGTGCAGCGCCCCCACATAGGAGGTGATGAACAGCAGCTGGAGCGCGATCACGCCGATGACCAGCAGCGTGGTGCGCGGGGTGACCGCGTCCGTCACCTCGGCGAGAAAGCTCCTCTGTGTCATGTCCCCACAGTCCGAGGCGGTGGACGTTTCCGCAGGTGGGAGAGGGCCGAACGGCTGTCGTACATGTATTCGATTTTTGGTCTATGGTGGGGGTGAGGTAGTTGGGAACTGGTGTTCGAGGATGGGGGTGTGGATGTCCGGCTTCACGCATCTGCACACCGTCTCCGGGTTCTCCATGAGGTACGGGGCCTCGCATCCGGAGCGGCTGGCAGAGCGTGCCTCCGAGCGGGGTATGGACGCCCTGGCCCTCACCGACCGCGACACCCTCGCCGGCACGGTCCGCTTCGCCAAGGCCTGCGCGAAGGCGGGCGTCCGCCCGCTGTTCGGCGCGGACCTGGCGGTGGAGCAGCCCGTACGCGAGTCCGTACGGCGGGAAAGGCGCCGCACCCCTGTGCGTGGCGGCGCCTTCATCGACGAGTCGACACCCCGCGTCACCTTCCTCGCCCGGGATGGCGCCCGCGGCTGGGCCGACCTGTGCCGGCTCGTCACGGCCGCCCATGGCGCCGAGGGTGCGCCTCGGCTGGCTTGGAGCAGCAACCACGCCGACGGCCTGACCGTGCTGCTCGGGTCCGACTCCGACGTCGGCCGCGCGCTGGCCGCGGGGCGTCCGGACCGAGCCGGGAAACTCCTCGCGCCCTGGCGTGAGGTCTACGGCGACGCCCTGCGCCTGGAGGCCGTCTGGCACGGGCGCAAGGGCACCGGTCCCGGCTCACTGCGGCTGGCCGCCCGCACCGTGGGCTTCGCCGCCGAGCAGGGGATCCGGCCGGTGCTCAGCAATGCCGTGCGCTACGCCGACCCCGGCCTCGGCCCGGTCGCCGACGTCCTGGACGCGGCCCGCCGTCTGGTCCCCGTCGACCCGGGGCAGGAACTGGACTCCGGGGAGGCCTGGCTCAAGGACGCGGGCGCCATGCTGGACGCAGCCGAGCGGATCGTCGAGGCCGTCGGCTACCGGCGCGACACCGCATACCGCCTGCTGGAGCAGACGCGGGCGACGGCCGCCGAGTGCCTGGTCGACCCCGAGGACGACCTCGGCATGGGCGCCGTCCACTTCCCCGAGCCGCACCTCGTCGGCGCCGGCCGCCGCACCGCCCAGCGGGCGCTGGCGTCGAGGGCGGCGGCCGGGATGGTGGCGCACGGCCACTCCGGGAAGCGCGCCTACTGGGAGCGGATGCACCGGGAGCTGGACATCATCGCCCACCACGGCTTCGCCTCCTACTTCCTGACGGTCGCTCAGGTGGTGGACGACGTACGGGGGATGGGGATTCGGGTCGCCGCTCGCGGCTCGGGCGCGGGTTCGTTGGTGAACCATCTTCTGGGCATCGCGAACGCGGATCCGGTTGAGCACGGGCTGCTGATGGAGCGCTTCTTGTCGAAGGAGCGGGTGGTGCTGCCCGATATCGACATCGATGTGGAGTCCGCGCGGCGGCTGGAGGTCTATCGCGCGATCATCGGCCGGTTCGGCGAGGAGCGGGTCGCGACCGTCGCCATGCCGGAGACGTACCGGGTCCGGCACGCGATTCGTGACGTGGGGGCGGCGCTGTCCATGGATCCGGCCGAGATCGACCGTGTCGCCAAGTCCTTCCCGCACATCCGGGCGCGCGATGCCCGGGCGGCGCTGGAGGAACTGCCCGAACTCAGGGCGCTGGCGAGGGAGAAGGAGCGGTACGGGCGGTTGTGGGAGCTGGTCGAGGCTCTTGACGCCCTGCCTCGCGGAGTCGCCATGCATCCGTGCGGGGTGCTGCTCTCCGACGCCTCCCTTCTGTCCCGTACGCCGGTCGTGCCGACCAGCGGCGAGGGCCTGCCGATGTCGCAGTTCGACAAGGACGACGTGGAGGACCTCGGGCTGCTCAAGCTGGACGTGCTGGGGGTGCGGATGCAGTCGGCGATGGCGCACGCGGTCGCTGAGGTGGAGCGGGCGACGGGGGAGCGGATCGACCTGGATGCGTTGCGGGGCGGCGATCCGGCGACCTATCGGCTCATCCGTTCCGCCGAGACGTTGGGGTGCTTCCAGATCGAGTCGCCGGGGCAGCGGGATCTGGTGGGGCGGCTGCAGCCGGCCACCTTTCATGACCTCGTCGTCGACATTTCGCTGTTCCGGCCCGGACCGGTCGCCGCCGACATGGTGCGGCCGTTCATCGAGGCGCGGCACGGGCGGGCGCCGGTGCGGTATCCGCATCCGGATCTGGAGGAGCCGCTGAAGGGGACGTACGGGGTCGTCGTCTTCCACGAGCAGATCATCGACATCGTCGCCATCATGGCCGGCTGCGGGCGGGGGGAGGCGGACCGGGTGCGGCGCGGGCTGTCCGACCCGGAGTCGCAGGGGCGGATCAAGGTGTGGTTCGCGCAGCACGCGGCGGCCAACGGCTATGACGTGGAGACGATTCAGCGGGCCTGGGAGATCATCGAGGCGTTCGGCAGCTACGGCTTCTGCAAGGCGCATGCGGTCGCCTTCGCCGTGCCGACGTACCAGTCGGCGTGGCTGAAGGCCCATCATCCGGCTGCCTTCTACGCCGGGCTGCTCACGCACGACCCCGGGATGTATCCGAAGCGGCTGCTGCTGGCGGACGCACGGCGGCGCGGGGTGCCGGTCCTGCCGTTGGACGTGAACCGGTCGGCGGTCGCCCATCGTGTCGAACTGGTGTCTGAATCAGAGGGGTCGGAATCGGGGCCGGGCGTCTGGGGGCTGCGGCTGGCCCTCTCCGACGTGTACGGCATCAGCGAGGCCGAGGCGGCGCGGATCGCGGAGGGGCAGCCGTACGCCTCGCTGCTGGACTTCTGGGAGCGGGCACGTCCGAGCAGACCGCTGGCCGGACGGCTGGCCCAGGTCGGCGCGTTGGACGCCTTCGGCGCCAACCGCCGTGATCTGCAACTGCACTTGACCGAGCTGCGGCGGAGTTCAGGGGGTTCGGGCGGCGGCCAACTCCCGCTGGGAGGTGGGCGGAAGACGGCGCCGGCGGGGCTGCCGGATCTGTCCGACGCCGAGAAGCTGAGTGCCGAACTGGGGGTGCTGTCGATGGACGCCTCGCGCAATCTGATGGACGACCATCGGGAGTTTCTGGAGGAGTTGGGCGTGCTGTCGGCACGGCGGCTGCGCGAGGCCCGGCACGGCGAGACGGTCCTCGTGGCGGGCGCTAAGGCGGCCACCCAGACGCCGCCGATCCGCTCCGGCAAGCGGGTCATCTTCTCCACCCTGGACGACGGTACGGGCCTGGTCGACCTCGCCTTCTTCGACGACTCCCACGACGCCTGCGCCCACACCGTCTTCCACTCCTGGCTGCTGTTGGTGCGCGGGGTGGTGCAGCGGCGCGGCCCGCGCAGTCTCAGCGTGGTGGGCGCCGCCGCCTGGAACCTCGCCGAACTGGTCGAGCTGCGCGCCGAGGGCGGCCTCGACGAGGTGGCGGCACGGCTGGCGGAACCCGTGCCGGAAGGGGCGGGCGGAGATCCGGCACGAGGCCGGCGGATCCACATGCCCACCGGATACGAGATGAACCCGTGGGCCGATCTGCGGCCCGCCGGTCAAGATCCTTCGCAGGTACGGAAGTTGTGGCACCAGAGCCCGGGGAGTGCGGGATGACCATCGTGTGCGTACGTTTCCAGCTGCCTCCTACGCGCGAGGCCGCTCTGCCGGGGCTGCTCGGGTTGCTCGAGGAGTTCACTCCCGTCGTGGAGGCGCTGCCGCCGGACGGTGCGCTGGCCGATCTGCGGGGCGCCGAACGGTACTTCGGGCGCAGCGCGATCGAACTGGCGGCGGTGATCCGCGTCCGCGCCCTCGCCCTGCACGGTGTCGACTGCGTGATCGGCGCCGGGCCGGGCCCGATGCTGGCCCGTGTGGCCCTGAGTGACGCCCGCCCCGGGCTGACGTGCGAGGTCCCCGGCGATCCGGACGGCATCGCGGCGTTCCTCGCGGACCGTCCGGTCACCGCGCTCCCGGGCGTCGGCACGGCCACCGCACGCACCCTGCGCGAGTACGGTCTGGGCACACTGGGCCAGGTCGCCGCCGCACCGCTGTCCACGCTGCAGCGGCTGATCGGCGCGAGGGCGGCCCGCGAACTGCACGAGAAGGCGAACGGTGTCGACCGCGGCCGGGTCGTCCCGAACGGCGTCGCCCGTTCCCTCGCCGCCGAACGCCCCTTCACCCGCGACGAGTTGTCCCCGGACCGGCACCGTCGCGCGCTGCTCTCCGCCGCGGAGGAACTGGGCACCCGCCTCCGCGCCCTGGACAAGGTCTGCCGCACCCTCACCCTCACCGTCCGCTACGCCGACCGCTCCTCGACGACCCGCACCCGCACCCTCAAGGAACCGACCGCCCACTCGGCCGCACTGGCCGGGGCGGCCTACGACATGTACGAGGCCCTCGGCCTCCAGCGCGCCCGCGTCCGCAACCTCACCCTCCGCGCCGAATCCCTCACACCCGCCGAACAGGCCTCGCACCAGCTCACCTTCGACCCCGCCGACGAGAAACTCCGCCGTATGGAGGAGGCCGCGGACCGGGTGCGGGCGAAGTTCGGGCCGGGGGCTGTGATGCCGGGGACGTTGGCGGCGTAGGGCTCAGTTGGCCCAGGGCGGAGTGATCCGGGTGCCGTCGGCCAGTTCGGCCTCAAGGCCGATGGAGGTGGTGACCCAGGAGATCGCCGTCTGATCGGTGCGGTTCTCGACGCCGAGGGTCGCGCCCGGGTTGACGATGACCGTGTCGCCCGCGGTGATGCGGTCGGTGCGGCCGTCGAGGGTGATGAACAGTTCGCCGACGAGGAGGTGGAAGATCTCCTCTCGGGTGACGGTGTGCACGGGTGCCTCGGTGCCGGGAGGGATCTCACCGCGCCAGGCGCACAGCTCCTTGCTCCCGCTGAGCGGGGTGGCGTACGAGACGAAGCGGGCGCCGTGGATCTCGTGGGTGACGGCATCGGACGTGCGGATGACGGGCATGGGTGGCCTCCGGGTTCGGGAGTGGCGTCGGCGTCGTATGGTCAAGCCGCTTGACTATATGGTCAAGCTGCTTGACCAATTCGTCAAGGGTGTTTCAATGCCTCCGTGCACAACTCCGAGGCCATGGCCCTGTCCGCCGCCCTGCTCGCCGTCGCCGGTGAGCTCACCCAGCGCATCCATGAGGGTGTCGTCGCCCGTGGATTCGAGGGGCTCAGGCCCGCGCACGGCTTCGCCTTCGCGCGGCTCGCCCCGGACGGTGCGACCGTCACCGAGCTCGCCGCCCACCTCGGCGTGACCAAGCAGGCCGCCAGTCAGCTCGTCGACGAGATCGTGCGGAAGGGGTATGCCGAGCGCCGGGCGCATCCCGTGGACGCGCGGGCCCGGCTGGTCGTGCTGACCGAGCGGGGGTGGGCGTGCACCAGGGCTGCGGAGGAGGCGGCCGCCGCGGTCGTGCGGGGGTGGGCGGGAGTGCTCGGGGAGGGTGAAGTGCGGGCGCTGCGCGATCAGTTGGCGCGCATTGCGCCCTATGGCCCCATCAGGCCCGCCTGGTGACGCTTCGTCAGCGTCTACTGCGGAGTCAGTTACCACTGGAAGTTTTTACTGACACGTAACTTCACACTTGGGCTACTCGTCCGTAACTTGACGAGTGAACAGCATCCTTCGTGATCCGGATCACAGGGCGTAAGGCCATCGCAACTCCCTTGAGCCGCAAGGAGATCACACGATGCTGCCCTGGAAACGAGTGCTCAGACCCCTGGCCGCGCTGCTGATGACCGCAGCCGTCGCCACCGTCCCCGCCACGACCGCCCACGCGGCCGCGACCTCGTCACACGGCTGGAACGACTACTCCTGCAAGCCCTCCGCCACCCACCCCCGCCCCGTCGTCCTGGTCCACGGCACCCTCGCCAACTCCGTGGACAACTGGCTCGGCCTCGCGCCCTATCTGGAGGACCGCGGCTACTGCGTCTTCTCCCTCGACTACGGCCAACTGCCGGGCGTCCCCGTCTTCTACGGCCTCGGCCCCATTGACAAGTCGGCAGAGCAGCTCTCCGCATACGTCGACAAGGTGCTCGCCGCGACCGGCGCCGCCAAGGCCGACCTGGTCGGTCACTCGCAGGGCGGCATGATGCCCCGCTACTACCTCAGGTTCCTCGGCGGAGCCCCCAAGGTGAACGCCCTCGTCGGCATCGCGCCCGACAACCACGGCACCGACCTGGACGGGCTCACCAACCTGCTGCCGTACTTCCCCGGCGCCGCGGACTGGATCTCCGCATCGACGCCCGGGCTGGCCGACCAGATCGTCGGTTCCGCGTTCCTCACCAAGCTCAACGCGGGCGGCGACACCGTTCCCGGCGTCCACTACACGGTCATCGCCACCAAGTACGACGAGGTCGTCACGCCGTACAGCAGCCAGTACCTGAGCGGTTCCGACGTGCGCAACGTGCTGCTGCAGAACCTGTGCGCGGTCGACTTCTCCGAACACGCCCTGATCGGGCTGACCGACCGGATCGTCTTCCACGAGGTGGCCAACTCCCTGGATCCGGCGCATGCCACCGCCACCACCTGTGCGTCGGCGCTGAGCTGACGCACTTCTCGGGGCCTGTCCGACCTGAGCCGCCGGACAGGCCCCGCGCTTTTCGGCCCGGTCAGCGGCCCTGCCGTCCGCTGTCGCCGGTCGCCCTGCGGCGGACGGAGGCGAACAGGGCCGCCGCACCGAGGGCCAGGGCGGCCGCACCGCCGATGGCGATGTACGGGGTGCTGTCGTCGCCACCCGTCTCGGCGAGGCTCTCCGAAGCGCCGGCCACCTGAGGCTCGTCGGCCACGGCCACGGCCACGGCGACGGTCGTCGGGCCCGTCGATGCGCCGACGTCCGCGTCACCGTGACCGTGGTGACCGACCTTCGACTTGTCGGCACCCTCCTCGATCTGCTCCTCGGAGGGGGCGGAGGCGGTCGGTGCCGGGGACGAACTGCCTGTCGCGCCACCGCCCGCACCGCCCTGCGCACCGCCGCCGGTGCTGCCGTCGCTCCCGCCGAACGTGACGTCCGAGCAGGAGTAGAAGGCCTCCGGGCTGTCCGAACGCTGCCAGACCGCGTACAGGAGCTGCTTGCCCGAGCGCGCGGGGAGCGTGCCGGAGAACGTGTAGAAGCCGCCCGACGCGACCGGGTCGGTGACCGTCGCCACCGGGTGCCGCAGGTCCAGGTCGGACCAGGCAAGTGGCTGCGCCGGGTCGTAGCCCGCCTTGGTGACGTACACCTTGAACGTGCCCTTGTGCGGCGCGGTCACGCGGTACTTGAAGGTGTACGAGCCCGCGCTCACCCTCGTCGCCGGCCAGTCGGCGCGGGCCAGGTCCAGCCCCTTGAACTCGTCGTTGTTCGCGCTGCACAGCCTGCCGTCCGGGATCAGCGCCTGGTGCTGCCCGTTCGCGTCACCGATGCGGATGCCGTTCCAGTCGTAGAGCGCCTGGGTGCCGCCGGCCGCGATCGCGGCCCCGCACGCGTCCGACTTCGGACTCTCCGGGCCCTCCGCGTAACACTGCGAGACCCGGCTGACCGGATCACCCATCGTGCCGTGCGCGGACGCCGGGGCGGCGGCGAGGCAGGTCAGGGCGAGCGGGGCGGCACCGAGGGCGGCGACGACGGCGACCGTGCGGCGGCGTGCGGGCATGCGGAATCTCCTCGGGACGGTCCTGACGCGTGGGGTGGGTCCCGTGGGGGTGAATCCCGTGGGGCGCGATCAGAAGCTAGCCCCAAGAAACCGTGGAATCGCCTGCTGGGGGCGGGTGGTGGAGATCCTTATGGTGGCGTTAAGGGAGTGCTCAGACTGGGATCAGGTAGGTACCGTGCGCGGCATGGAAGAGCACGAGATCCGGCCTGCCGTCGCCGCCGACGTACCGGCCGTGAAAGCCGTGACCGATGCCGCCTACCACCACTACATCGAGCGGATCGGGGTGGTGCCGGTGCCCATGGAGGCGGACCACGCGGCGAACGTGGCCGCGGGGAAGGTGTTCGTGACGGGAGACCCCGTCATCGGCCTGGTCGTGCTGGAGGAGAACGGCGACCACCTGCTCCTCGACAGCATCGCCGTCCACCCCGACGCGCACGGCGGCGGCGTGGGGCGACGGCTGCTGGGCTTCGTGGACGCACGGGCGCGTGCGCTCGGACTGCGCGAGGTCAGGCTCTACACCAACGCCATGATGTGGGAGAACCAGAAGATCTATCCGAAGTTCGGTTACGAGATCGTGGGGCGCCGGGTCACCGGTCCCTACGACCGCATCCACTACCGCAAGCGGCTGGACTGACTGCCGTCAGCCGTCCGGCCACCACGTGCGTGCGATGTCCTTGCGGACCTCCGGGCGTCCGCCAGGACGCTCGTCGGCCTCCTCGCGGACCTTGCGGGAGTCCGTCCTGCTCAGGGGCTTCTGCACAGTGGTCCGGCGCATAACTGCCTCCTTCGGTGTCTACCCAGTTCCCGTCTTCGCACGGAGGTAGACCCTTTTCGGGAGAGTGACTCATCGGTCCGGGTCTGTCAGTGGCGGCTGTCACGATTCGACTGTCAGTGGCGCGTGTCACTCTGGGGCGCATGACGGATGACATCGAGCGCCTGACCGGGGCGGATGCCGAGCGGCCCGACTGGGACGCGCGGGCCGCCTCCTTCGACGACGAACCGGATCACGGGCTGCGCGACCCGAAAGTGCGCCAGGCCTGGGCCGGCCGGCTCGTCTCCTGGCTGCCCGCGCGGACGAGCGACGTCCTCGACCTCGGCTGCGGTACCGGCAGCCTGTCGCTCCTCGCCGCGGAGCAGGGACACCGCGTCACCGGCGTCGACCTGTCGCCGGCCATGGTCGACCTCGCGAGAGCGAAGCTCGCCGGGCGTGACGCGGTGTTCCTCGTCGGTGACGCGACGGCACCGCCGGTGGGGGAGCAGCGCTTCGACGTCGTCCTGGTACGACACGTGCTGTGGGCGCTCCCCGACCCCGGCAGGGCCCTGCGGCACTGGCGCGAACTGGTGCGCCCGGGCGGCCGGCTCGTGCTGGTCGAGGGCGTGTGGGGCACGGTGAGCCCGGTCGGCATATCCGCCGGCCGGCTCACCGACCTCCTCACCCCGCTCACCGCGGACCTGCGCGTCGAGGGACTGTCGCAGGACGCGGTGCTGTGGGGGAAGGAGGTGGCGGACGAGCGGTACGCGGTGGTAGCACTGGTGTGAGCCCCGGACGCGCGCGCTGTTGACGGCCGCCCTCCTGGGAGTTCCTCAGGTCAGGAGGGCGTCGAAGCCGCCATGGAGGGCCAGCCTCTCCAGCTCGTCCAGGGCGGCCACGGCGGCGGCCGCGGCCTGCGGGTCCCGCTGCGCCAGACCGCTCTCGGCGAACTCGTCCTCGTCCAGGCGCAGTACGTCCTGACCGTCGGCGGAGCGCCACAGGTCCAGGTCGAGGTCCTCGACGATCAACTCGGTGCCGGAGAGCACGGCGGGGCGGGTGATGTCGCAGTACCAGCCCTTCACCACACCCGCGGAGTCACGGACCTCCTTCACCGCGTACCAGCGGTCCCGCCAGTAGTACTCGGTGAAGACGTCGCCCTTCTCGAAGCGGACGAAGCCGAAGTCGCGGACGCCCTCGCCCGCCCAGGGGGCGTGGACCGCGATGCGCGTGCCGTCGTCGCCGATCAGGTCGGCCGCGTAACGGATCTTCGTACGCCCCGCCTTGACGAGGACGACCTCCAACTGGCCGCTCGGATCAGCCGAGTTCGCGGACATGGCGCACCTCCGTCGCGCAGATCTCGTACCCGAACCACTTGTTGATCGCGAGCATCGGGCCATTGCCGTCGTCGTTGCCGGTGAGGGCCTCGGTGAAGCCGGCGGCCCGGGCGCCGTGCAGGGAGGCGTTCTTGGCGAGCTTGGCCAGGCCGCGGCCGCGGAAGGCGCGGGCGGTGCCGGTCATGGCGGTGGCGTAGCGGCCGGTGGCGACGTCCGTCCAGGCCAGGCTGAACGCGGCGGGGCGGCCCTCGACGAGCGCGACCTTGGTCAGCTCCCGGTTGAGCAGCGGGTGCTTCCAGCTCTCCTCGATCCAGTTCTCGTAGTCGGTGAACTCGGTGTCCACGTCGCTCGGTTCGTCCCGGGCCGTCTCCGCGTCCAGTTCGAACAGCGGGCGCGGATCGTCCGCGAAGTCGGCCGCGCTGCGCAACTCGACGCCGGGCGCAGGGGTTCGGAGCGGCGGCAGCGTGCCGCCGGTCAGGTCCAGACGGAGGAAGTGGGCGGAGCGGCTGGCGCCGTAGCCGTGCCGTTCGGCGAAGGCCCGGTTGGCGGGCTCGTCCAGCACCCAGGCGTACAGCTTCGTCGCGCCGTGCTCGACCAGGTGTGCCTCTGCCGTGCGCACCAGGAGGCCCCCGGCGCCGCGGCGGGTCCTGTCCGGGTGCACGTAGATGTTGAGCATCCCCAGGCCCGGTTCCGGGCTGTCGTACGCCAACTGCACCTGCGCTGTGCCGATGACCTCGCCGTCCTCCTCGGCGACGAGCGCGACGAAACGCGCGTCGGGGTGAGTGTGGGCGAGGTTGTGGACGATGGCGTCAGGGGTCCACAGGATGTGAGGGAGGGCCAGGTGCCGTACCCGGGCGAAGGCCTCGACGTCGGCCCGGTCGTCGGGGCGCAGGGCGCGCACGATCACAGTCATGAAGGCGCACGCTACGTGGGGACGAGCGCGAGCGCCCCTCATTTTCCGGCGGGTGCGGGACAATCGAGCCGTGACCTTGAAGATCCACATCGACGACAGTGCCGCCCCCTACGAGCAGGTGCGGGCGCAGATCTCCGAGCAGGCCCGGTCCGGGGTGCTGCCGGTCGGGTACCGGCTGCCGACCGTGCGGGGGCTCGCCGAGGGGCTCGGGCTCGCGGCCAACACGGTGGCCAAGGCGTATCGGGCGCTGGAGAGCGACGGGGTGATCGAGACGCGGGGGCGCAACGGCACGTTCGTCGCTGCCGCGGGCTCGGCGGCGGAGCGGGAGCTGGCCCTGGCCGCCCAGGCCTACGTGGAGCGGGCTCGCCGGCTGGCGCTGGACGAGGATGCGGCGCTGGCCGCGGTGCGGGATGCGCTGCGGGCGGCCTACGACGGGTAAGCAGTCCGCGGGAGTGCTGCGATCGGCCGTCGATCGCCTGCGGGGCCGTTGTGGCTGGTCGCGCCCGCGCGGCGGTAGCCGCGTATCGACACGGCCCCGCGCCCCTTTGGGGGCGCTGGTCAGCGCCGGGCGGCCAGTTCCGGTGTGCGGGTCGCCGTGAGGCCCGCTCTGGTTGCTGTCCGCGCGAAGGTCACCGCGTTCTCCACCGCCGCCCCGCCGGGGTCGTTGTTGAAGTACGTGTACACATCCCGGGCGTCGGACCAGGTGGTCGCGATCCGGTCCACCCACGTCTCCAGCGCCCGCCGCCCGTAGTGCGGCCACGCCAGTGCGCGGCCCTCGTGGAAGCGGACGTAACCCCAGTCGGTGGTGCGCCACAGGGGCGTCACCGGGCGGGAGCGGGCGTCGGCCCAGCACAGGGCCGCGCCCCGCGCTTCCAGCACCTTCCGAACCGCGGGCGTCCACCACGAGTCGTGCCGCGGCTCCACCGCCACCCGCGTACCCGAGGGGAAGCAGCCGAGGCACTCGTCCAGCAGGTCCGCGTCCTCCTTCAGCGTCGGCGGCAGTTGCACGAGCACCGGCCCCAGCCGGTCGCCCAGACCTGCCGCGTGGCTCATCAGGCGGTCGACCGGTTCCCGCGGGTCCTTGAGGCGCTTGATGTGGGTCAGATAGCGGCTCGCCTTCACCGCGACCACGAAGCCCTCCGGGACCCGGTCCCGCCAGGCCGCGAAGTTCTCGCGCGTCGGCAGCCGGTAGAACGCGTTGTTGAGCTCCACCGTCGTGAAGTGCTCGGCGTACTCCTCCAGCCACAGCCGTGTCGGACACCCGGCCGGGTACAGCACGCCCCGCCAGTCCTTGTACTGCCAACCCGACGTCCCGACGAACAGGGTCATACGACCATCAAAGCACCGCAGCGTTACAGATACAGCCCCGCGTCGACCCCGTCCCTCGGCTCCGGCAGCGCCGTCGGCGAGGTGCCCCGGCGCAGTGCGTACAGCTCTGCCAGGGTGGCGCCCTCTCGGCCCACGCCCTCCTCCGTGCCGAGCCAGCCCACGGCCTCCCGGCGGGTCAGCGCGCCCACCTCGATGCGGGCCAGACAGCGGCCGGGGCGGACCACGGCCGGGTGCAGGCGCTCCAGGTCCTCGTTGGTCGTCACACCGACCAGGACGTTGCGGCCCTGGCCCAGCAGGCCGTCGGTGAGGTTCAGCAGCCGTGACAGCGCCTGGCCCGCGGTGTGCTTGGCCTCGCCGCGGATCAGCTCGTCGCAGTCCTCCAGGAGCAGCAGCCGCCAGCGGCCCTTGCCCGTCCCGTCCTCCTCGCCGATCGCGATGTCCATCAGATAGCCGACGTCGGAGAACAGGCGCTCGGGGTCGAGCACACAGTCCACCTGGCACCAGTCCCGCCAGGAGCGGGCGAGGGTCCGCAGCGCCGAGGTCTTGCCGGTGCCCGGCGGGCCGTGCAGCAGCAGCAGACGGCCCGCGATGTCCTCGGGCGTCGTCTTCATCAGGCGGTCCATCGCGTCCGCCACCGGCGCGGTGTAGTTCTCCCGCACCTCGTCCCAGGTGCCCGCCGAGATCTGCCGGGTCGTGCGGTGCGGGCCGCGCCTGGGGGAGACATACCAGAACCCCATCGTCACGTTCTCCGGCTGGGGCTCGGGCTCGTCCGCCGCGCCGTCCGTCGCCTGGTCGAGGATCTTCTGCGCCAACTCGGCGGTGGTCGCCGTGACCGTGACGTCCGCGCCGCGGTTCCAGCGGGAGACCAGCAGCGTCCAGCCGTCGCCCTCCGCCAGCGTCGCGCTGCGGTCGTCGTCGCGGGCGATGCGCAGCACCTGGGCGCCCGCCGGCAGGAGCGTCGCCCCGGACCGGACGCGGTCGATGTTCGCCGCATGCGAGAACGGCTGCTCGCCCGTCGCGAAGCGGCCGAGGAACAGCGCGTCGACGACATCGGACGGCGAGTCACTGTCGTCGACGTTGAGCCGGATCGGCAGAGCGTCGTGTGGGTTGGCAGACATGGCGTCCATGATCCGGCACCGACGCATCCCGCGCACTGGATTTCCCGCGCCCTGTTCCCCGTTTCACCCCAAGCGCCGAGTTCGTCGACGTCATGCCGCGGGCCCGGCCCGCGGCGCAGCCGCGATCGAATGCGCGTCCCCTGGAAATGCAGCAGAGCTGTGCCTTTACAACATCTGCCCTACTTGGCGTTCACACGGTTAGTGTTGCCCTCGATGGGACGTCATGAGTGGACTTCGGGGGCACGACGGTGGCGGCTCACCGCGCTGCTCGGCGTGGGTGTGGCGGCACTGGCGCTGATCGTCACCCTGATCAACACGCTTCCCGGGGGCGGAAGCACCGCGGGCACCTCGCGCAACGGAGACACGGTGCACGGCACTCCGGCGACCCCTCCCGACCAGGACAAACCCGAGGTGGGCTGGGGCTTCACCCACACCCAGTACAGCGCCGACGAGGGCGGCTCGGCTGCCACCGACCGGGTCGAGGGGCTGCTCTCGGACGCCGGGGGGATGCCGCAGGACCAGGCGGTCATGGGCTGGGGCGCGGACAATCCGGAGCCGGTGAAGGGGCGTTACGACTTCGACGCGATGGACCGCCGTATCGACTTCATCCGCAAGTCCGGCGGCACCCCGGTCGTCACCCTGTGCTGTTCTCCGGACTGGATGAAGGGCGGCAAGGCAGGCGTCGACAACACCAACTGGAGCCAGTCCGCCCTGGAGACGGCGCCGCAGTCGGAGCACTACGCCGACTTCGCCGCGCTCGCCGCGACGGTCGCCAAGCGCTATCCGGACGTACGCCACTTCATCGTGTGGAACGAGTTCAAGGGCTTCTGGAACGACGCCAAGGGCCGCTGGGACTACGAGGGTTACACCAAGCTGTACAACCTCGTGTACAAGGCCCTGAAGAAGGTCGACAAGGACATCATGGTCGGCGGTCCGTACCTGGTCATGGACAGTGTCGACCCGCGTGCGGACGAGGCGTCCTCGACCTTCAAGGGTCCCTGGGGCGCCATGGACCAGCGCATCCTCGATGCCTTCGACTACTGGAACGAGAACAAGGCGGGCGCCGACTTCGTCGTCGTGGACGGCTCCAGCTACACCAACGACGACGAGATGCTGCCGAACGAGTTCGCGGCAACCGACAAGTTCACTGCGGTCGGCAGGTGGGTGCGGAAGCAGACGGACAACCTGCCGCTGTGGTGGGCCGAGTACTACGTCGAGCCCGCCGACGGCAACGACGACCGCAAGGGCTGGTCCGAGACCCGCCGGGTCGCCGTCCAGGCCGCCGGAATGATCGCCATGGTCAAGGGCGGCGCCTCCTCGGGCTTCTACTGGAACCCGGAGGACGAGAAGGGCGGCGACTGCCCCGGCTGTCTGTGGACGCCGACCGACAGTTCGAGCGGCGGCAGGAAGCTGCCCATGTTCGACCTGGTCTCCCGCTTCCACCAGGAGTTCCCGCCCGGCACGGCCTACAAGACCGTCGCGGTCGCCGCGGACGACGTGCCCAACGTCCGCGTCCTCGCCACCGACAAGTCCGTCCTGGTGGTCAACATCCTCGACCGGTCGATCAGCGCGAAGGTCGACGGCAAGCAGTTCGAGATGCAGGCCTACGAAGTGAAGTGGCTTACCAGGTAGGCCCGGTAAGCCACTTCGGCGACGGCGACGCGAAGGCAACTACCCCTGCACCATGGTCACTTCATGGTCAGGAATCTCTGCACCAGCGCGGCCAGCAGCACCGCCAGCAGCGGCAGCGAGAACCAGAAGCTGCTCTGCAGCCGGCGCAGTTGCCGCACGCTCGGCCGCGTCGCGACCCGTACCACCTCGCGCGCCGTCAGCAGCACGATGAGCGCCAGGGCGGCCAGGGCGCCGACGACCGACCACGGCGTCCAGGTGATCTGCGGTCCGATCAGACCCGGATCGGGCGCCGGCACCGTGCCCTCGGACTGCTTCTTGAGGGCGTAGACGGTGGCGTCGGCGTTGACGTAGACCTTCTTCAGCTCGGGCCGCTGGTCCAGGTTCTTCAGGAGCCTGGGCTGCCAGGTGTCCGAATAGCCCACGTCCATCTGGAGATAGGTCATCTGGCTGGCGTTGATCATCAGGTACGAGTTCGGGCCCGCGTCCTTCAGCGCCTTGACCAGGCTCGACACCAGCACCGGGTCGGCCGGGGCCAGCGTGGGCACGTAGTTGACCCGCTCCATGTCCTTCGCGCCCCACGGCATCGCCGGCGTCACGTCGTTGACCGTGTCGTTGCTCAGCCACAGCAGTCGGACGGTCGGCTTGTCGTGGGCGTACACGTAGTCCATGGCCGCGACCTCGCCGGGCCGGACCCGCTCGAAGGGCTCGTTGCCCCAACGGGCCACCAGGAAGCCGCCCATGAGCAGCAGCCCGGCCAGGAGCGCGGCCAGCGGGGCGAGGCTGACCCGGTCCTTGTCCCGCTCCTCGGCGGTGACGCCGGTGCGCGGGAACAGGGCGAGACCGGCCAGCAGCGCCGCGCCCGGCACGGCGAACATGAAGACGCGCAGGGCCATCTCGCCGCCGTAGGACTGCATGCCGAAGCCCAGGAACGGGACGAACGTCAGCACCAGCAGCGACCGCTCGCGGTACTTGTGGTCGCGCCGCCGCCACCAGCCCCAGCAGGCGAACGTCATCACGCCGCCGGCCAGCAGTACGCGTGTGTACAGCACGAGCTTGTGCGTCGAGTCGCCACCCTGGATACGGCCGGAGACCGACGTGGACACATTGCTGCCGACGCCGCCTACGCCGCCGAACAGGTCGTTGAAGTGCCCTGACCAGTAGGGCTCCGCCATGAAGCCCAGCCAGCCGACGACCAGGACGCCGAACAGGATGGGCAGGCCGCGCAGTTCGGACCGGCCGGTCAGGACGAGCACCGCGAGCACGCCCAGCATCACGAACGGCGTGAGCTGGTGGGCCGGGACGCTCGCCGCGAACAGTCCGATCACCACGCCGAGCAGGACGGCCTTCTGGCGGCGGCTGGTCGGCTCGACCTCCGCCTCGCCGGGCCGCCGCTTCGCCCAGATCACCCGCGGCGCCCGGAACCAGACCAGCAGGATCGCCACGAACGCCAGGTAGAGGAGGAAGGTGAAGCCCTGCGGCGAGAAGTAGTCCTGCCCCACCCAGCCGCTGAGCACGAAGATCCAGATGCCCGTCCACTTGGCGCGCCAGCTCGCCCGCATCGAGCGCACGAGCAGGAACATCGGTGCCAGGTAGAGGAGTTGGATGGTCAGCGGCCACCAGCGGATGAGGTCGGTGAGGTCCGTCATCCCGCAGGCCCTGGTGACGAACGCGGCCACCGCGAAGAAGCCGGGCCAGCTCCAGCGCGCGTCCAGGTCCGGTACGGCGGACCCGGTGCGGTCGATGTAGTCCAGGAACCCGAGGTGCTGCCAGGCCGTCGGGAAGCGCGGCTCGGTCTCGAGCACCGCGGGAAGCGCGTGCAGCGACACCACGGTCGCGAGCAGCGTCACCAGCAGCAGCGCCTTGTGCTCCCGGCCGAGCCAGAGCAGCGAGGCGAACACCGCGACCAGCAGCGCCGCACCGACCAGGGTGGGCAGCGGCAGGATCGAGATGAGACCGAGCCCGCCCATCTCCTCCAGGTCCGCCTCGCCCAGCCGCAGCGCGGGCACCCAGTACAGCAGCAGCGCGGCCACCAGCAGACAGCCGAGGACGACGCCGAAGCGGCTCGGCTGAAGGCGTTCGCGCAACGACAGCGCAGACGGCGCGACGGGCACCGGCACCTCTTCGCGTACGGGCGCCTCCTCCCGGACGAGCGACGCCTCGGCCGCCCGTACGGCCTCCTCGTCGTCGCCCGCCTCGAAGTCGGCCCCGAACTCGGCCTCGAACGGCGCGTCCACCTCTATCTCGGCCGGTCCCAGGGACGCCTCGGAACCCGGCTCCCGCTCCTCCACCGGCAGCCCCAGCTCCGGGTTCTTCGCCCAGGCCGGCCGGCGGTCGGCGGGTGTCACGGGCGTACCGGCGGGCGGGGTGCCGGGGCCCGGGCGGACGTCGGGACGGCGTTCCTGGTGGTCGAAGTCGACGTGGATGCCGAGCGCCAGGGTGTCGCTGTCCAGCGCCCAGGCCGGCCCGCGCCGGCGCGTCGACTCCGTGGCGGGTACCTCGCGCGCCCCCAGGTCGGCGAGGTCCCCGTCGGGTGCGGCCTCTTCGGGGACGGCGGCGGCCGGTGCGGCCCTGAGCGTGCGGAACAGCCTGGGCGCGGCGATCAGGACGATCACCGACAGCGAGGAGATCTCGGCGACGCCGGCGCCGGTCAGCCCCATACGGGGGAGCAGCAGCAGCGTCAGTCCGAGCACCAGCACGCACAACAGGCCCTGCAGCCAGGCGAGTCCGGCGGTGCGGCTCTGTGCGCGCAGCACCGCGAAGTACGTCTCCATGACGACCCGGAGCAGCGCGCCGACCGCGAACCAGCGCAGCAGCGGGGTCGCCGCGTCCGCGTAGCCCGCACCGAAGACACCGAGGATCCACGGCGCCCCGATGAACAGCAGCCCGCAGATCGGCAGCATGATCCGCGCCATGCGCCTCAGCGCGGCCCGGGTGTTGGCGGCCAGCCGCGCCGGGTCGTGCGAGCCCTCGACGGTGAGCGAGGCGCCCATGTTGATGGCGAGCAGGTTGACCGTGCCGCCGATGGTGGTGGTGATGTAGAAGTACGCGTTGTCCTCTGAGCTGACCTGCGAGGCGATGATCACCGGGATCAGGTAGACCACGGCGAGCGAGAACAGCGAGCCGGTGTAGTCGCCGGCCAGGAACCTGCCGATCTCCTTCAGCGTCGGTGGCTTCGTACGGTCCGCCGTGGCCTCGATGTGCCGGGGGACCAGCTTCCGGAACACCAGGATGCCGAGCGGCACCACGGAGGTGAGGATCGCAAGGACCCAGGAGACGAAGACACCGGTCGTCGGCATGCTGACGGCGAGTGCGACCAGCAGCGCCAGCTTCACTGCCGAGAACACCGTGTTGCCGACCGGCACCCACGGCGCGCTGCGCAGCCCGGTCAGCACCCCGTCCTGCAGCGTGAGCAGGTTCCAGGAGGCGACGGCCATGATGAAGCCGAGCCCCTTGACCGACCCGTGCAGGAAGCTGTACGACGGCCCCCAGGTGTCGAGGGTCAGCAGGAAGATGCCCGCCGCGAACGACACCACGACGCAACTCGCCGCGTACGTACGGAAGATGAGTCGTCCGGTGGCACGCCCCGCGACCGGGATGAAGCGGGCCAGGGCACCCGTCAGGGCCACCGCCGTCAGCCCGGCCAGGAACTTCATCGCGGCGATCGCGGCCGAACCCTGGCCCACCGCGGACTCGGAGTAGTAGCGGGCGGCGATCAGCCAGTACCCCAGGCCCAGCACCGCGGAGATGCCGGTGTTCAGCATCAGGGCGTAGGCGTTGCGGAACAGCGGGCTGCCGCCGCCCTTGGGCCTGCCCAATCCGGGCAGCCGAAGACGGCGCCCCGACTGCTCGGGCGCCTCGGTCACGGGCTGTGCGGCCTCGGTCGTTGTCGTCGTGTCAGACACGGGAACGGATGGCCTTCCGGCGGACCTGTCGTGCTCTGCGGACCATCGCGTACCCCTTGGTGAGGGCACGGTCCCTGGCGAAGTCACGGGCGATCGAACGGCCCTCGACCAGCCGCTCGAACTCCTCGATGCCGGTGCTGCGGCGGACGGTCACCCGCTGCACGGCGTACGGGCCCTGACGGCGGCGCGCGAGGCCGTTGCCGACGGCGAGCGCCTGGGCGTACCCCGTGGCCCGCACCGCCTCGCGCACCCGGCGGCTGGAGTAGCCGTACGGGTAGGCGAACGAGGCCGGGACGGCGCCCAGTTCGTCGGTGACGATCTCCTTGCAGTGGATCAGCTCGTGCCGCAGGGAGTCGTCGTCGAGCTGGTCGAGCTGCGGGTGGGTGTGGCTGTGCCCGCCGATCTCGACGTCCGCGGCGGCCAGTTCGCGCACCTGCTCCCAGTCGAGCATGGTGTCCAGGCCGCCCCCGGTGTCGTGGGCGCCCTTGATCCAGCCGGTGGAGACGAACAGCGTGGACGCGAAGCCGTGCTTGGCGAGCACGGGCAGGGCGTGCCGGTGCACGCCCTCGTAGCCGTCGTCGAAGGTGATCAGGACCGGGCGCGCCGGCAGCGCGCGGCCTGAGCGCCAACCTGCGGCCAGATCAGCTGTGTTGACCGGGGTGAGGCCCCGGTCGCCGATGAGTGCCATCTGCTCGGCGAACGCCTCGGGTGCCACCGACAGCGCCCGCGTGGCGTCGTTCGGGGCGGTCGCGACCGAGTGGTACATGAGGATGGGCACGGGCGCTTCAGTCATGAGATCCCCCCTGATCTCCGGCGCTGATCTCGGCCACGGAGAACGTGGCACCGCCCCTGCGGGCCCGCACGCTCCCCACCACGTACCCGCCCGCCGCCGTGAGCACCCCGGCGACGATCGCGCCGGCCCGGCCCGCACCGCCCGGCCGGGCCAGCACGGCGTCGCGCAGACCGCGCACCACACCGGCCGGCAGGACCCGGGTCGTGTACCGGCGCTCGGACTCAAGTCCCTTGTCCGCACCCACACTTCGTGCCACCAGGGCCTTGGACAGGCCCTCGGCGTACGCACGCGTGCGGAAGTACCCGAAGTGCTCGCGCGCCTCGGGCACCCGGTGATGGATCACCGCACGGTCGTCGATCAGCAGGATCGCGTCCGGTCTGGCGCGCGTGAGACGGATGCACAGCTCCGTCTCCTCACAGCCCAGCGGCCGCTTGTCGCCGTCGCGCCCGATGCCGGTCGCGAAGCCGCCCGCGGCGTCGAACGCCGTACGACGGAACGAGGCGTTGCCGCCCAGGACGTTGCGCACCCGGACCAGGCCCGGCGGCAGCCCCCGGTAGGTGCAGCCCACCACCCAGTCGAACTCCTCGGGGAACCAGGCGGGACGCCGGCCCGACGCCCAGATCGGCATCGTACGGCCGCCGACGGCCATCACCCGCGGATCGGCGAACCCCTCGGCGAAGCGGCGCAGCCAGTCCCGCTCGGCCACGGCGTCGTCGTCGAGGAAGGCGATGACCTCGCCGCCCGCGGCCGCGATCCCGGTGTTGCGGCCGGCGGACAGGCCGCGGGGGCCCGCGTTGGCGAGCACGCGGACCTCCTCGACCTCCTTGTACTCCTTGGTGAGCCGGTCCAGCAGGGCCGGATTGTGGTCGACGGCCAGCAGGGTCTCCAGGGCACGGTGGGACTGCGCCCGTACCGAGGCGACCGCCGCGAGGATGTCCTCCCAGCGGTCCTCGGTGTAGACGCAGATCACGACGGAGATGTCGAGATCGCTCAAGACACCTCTCCCCGGACCGAGTCGAGTTCGACCGGGCCGAGTTCGACCGAGTCGAGCCCGACGGTGTCGAGCATCGGCGAGTGGTGTTCCTGCCGGCGCAGCTCCCGCCGGTTGGACCGCTCCTTGAGGATCACCTTGAGCACCCGGAACCCGTCCCGCACGGCCCGCAGATTGCTCGCGCCGTGGATGCGCAGGTATTCGTGGCTCGGGATCTCCTGCACCTTGAGCCCGGCCTTGACCACCCTGATGTTGATCAGGGTCTCGATCTCGAAGCCGGTGCAGTCGAGGTCGATCTTGTCGAGGCAGTGCCGCCAGAACGCGTTGTACCCGTAGCAGAGGTCGGTGTAGCGGGCGCCGAACTTGCGGTTGACGACGGTGCACAGCGCCCAGTTGCCGAGTTTGCGGATGAACGTCATGTCGTCGGTGCCGCCGCCGTTGGCGAAGCGGGAGCCCTTGGCGAAGTCCGCGCCCGAGACGAGGGCGGAGACGTAGCTGACGATCTCGTTCCCGTCGGCCGAGCCGTCGGCGTCGACCATCACGATGATGTCGCCGGTGCACGCCTCGAACCCGGTGATCAGGGCATCTCCCTTGCCCTTGCCGTGCTGCTCGACGACCTTGACGTTCGGCCACAGCTCGCGCGCCACGTCGACGGTGTTGTCCGTCGAGTTGCCGTCCACGAGGACGACTTCGTGTATCCAGTGCGGAAGTGTCTTGAACACGTACGGGAGATTCTCCGCCTCGTTCATGGCGGGAATCACCACACTCACCGGTGGCGTGATGGCCAGGTGAGAAGAAATCGGCCGGTATTTGCTGGCAGTTGACGGATCCAGGTCCGTGGTCGCCGGCCGCAGAACAGAACTCATGAGTCTGGTCCCTCTCGTCCGGTGGACCGCCCGCCCCTGGGCGGCCCGGCATTGTGTCCGGTTCGAAAGGGGGGTTTCACGCCCCTGGCATGACGAATTGGATCTACGTGCACGCCGAGGCGAGCTGGCAAAGCTGGCCGTCTGCCTTGACGGCAGCCGGTCGCGCGGCACGACTCGGTCACAAGTGCGGTCACCGAGCACGGCACCCCCCTACCGCGCCCCACGCCGGATCCATCGCGGTCCTTGAGCCCTCCCCTAGAGCCGCTTGATGATGGACCGATGCGGGTGAGATATACGACGGTATTGATGATTGAACCCGTATGGCAAGACCTGGAACGTGGCCTCACGTTTTTGATGGTTTGACCGTTACACAGCCTAGAAGCAGCAGAAAACTGATCACGGTCACGGCGATGATTCCGCCACGCACCGACCAGCGGTGAACAGCCAACATGCCTTGCGCCACCAGCATGTTGAGGACGATTGCGCCCGCGACCGCGGCAATGGTGCGGCCGAGGGGCTCCAGCCCGCGCAGCGCGGCCCCGAGGGCCGTCGCGGGCGCGGCGAGCAGGAAGAACAGGGTGAGCGGTCCGCGCAGGGGTGAGTCCGAGTCGACGAGCGCCAGAAGCGCGCCGAATCCCCCTACGGCCGTGGCGGCGCCCGCGAGCAGTGGCGACAGGTCCCTCCCCGGTCCTGGTCGCGCTCGCTCGGTGCCGTCGGACGAAGGTCTCTTGATACGGATGGTCTGCATTGGCGACTTTGCCCCCCAGCGCGCCGGATGCCGGACTTCAATGTCGCGCAGGGCGAGAGCGGCCGTCAAGACATGGAAGCGGTCTGTACCTGTCCTTGTCGATTCTTAAACCTGTGTTCGCCCGGACGGGGTGGCTGTCGGACGAACTCAACCGCCTTGACATGGACACTTCCGATCAACACGCGTAGTTGGTACGACGGTTATGGCAGAGATCCTGCTAAAGGGAGGTTCCATGAGACGTTCCCGAATTGCCGTTTTCGTGAGCTCGATCCTCCTCGCCGTCGGCACGGCCCTCACCGGGGCCACGGCTGCGCAGGCATCCGGGCAGGCCGCAGCCACCGGCTATGTGGCCCTCGGCGACTCCTACTCCTCCGGGGTCGGGTCGGGCAGCTACATCAGCTCCAGCGGCGACTGCAAGCGCAGCACGAAGGCCTACCCCTACCTCTGGGCCGCCGCCCATTCACCCTCGACGTTCGACTTCACCGCCTGCTCGGGCGCCCGAACGGGTGATGTTCTGTCAGGACAGCTCGGCCCGCTCAGCGCCTCCACCGGACTGGTGTCGCTTTCCATCGGCGGCAACGACGCCGGCTTCTCCGACGTCATGACGACCTGTGTGCTCCAGTCCGAAAGTGCCTGCCTCTCCCGGATCAACACCGCCAGGGCCTACGTCGACTCGACACTCCCCGGACAGCTGAACAGCGTCTACTCGGCGATCAGCGCCAAGGCCCCGAACGCCCACGTCGTCGTCCTCGGCTACCCCCGCTTCTACAAGCTCGGCGCCACCTGCGTCGGCCTCTCCGAGACCAAGCGGAAGGCGATCAACGACGCGGCCGACTATCTGGACACCGCCACGGCCAAGGTCGCCGCGGATCACGGCTTCACCTTCGGTGACGTCCGCACCACCTTCACCGGCCACGAGATCTGCTCAGGCAGCAGCTGGCTGCACAGCGTCGAGTTGCTCAACATCGGCGAGTCCTACCACCCGACCGCGGCCGGCCAGTCGGGCGGCTATCTGCCCGTCATGACCAGCGCGGCCTGACCCGTCACTGGGAGGGCGACTCGGAAGTGGAAGGGGAGGAGGAGGTCCCGTCGGTCGGGGTCTCCTTCTCGCAGGACAGTGAGAACGGCACCGAGTTGGACGTCGCGTGCACGGGATCGCGGACCTCCACGCTGATCACGTCCTGGAAGGTCCCGCTGTCGTCGCGTGTGGTGATGAACTGCCTGTCCTGCTGGGACCTGTCGCCGTCGGCCGGGAAGGAGACCGTCTTCCAGTTCCCGGACAGCGAGCCGTTCTCCGTCACCCAGCGGTACGTCACCGTCGCCGGAAGCCGCCCGACCGTCAGCGTGGCCGTGAAGGTGGGAGCCTCGGAGTTCGAGGGCGGACAGGTGCCCGAGTAGTCGGTGTTCGCGCCCGCGAGGCTCACCTTCACGGACTGGGGCGTCTTCGTACGACTGCTGCTGGGGCTCGGCGTGGGGCTCGCGGCCCCGCCGCCGGGTTTGCTTTCGGCAGCGGTCGGCGAAGTCCCCGACCCGGAGCGGGTGTTACTGCCGTTGTTGTCGCTCCCGTCGCCGTTGTCCCGGTTCAGCAGCGCGTACGTCAGTCCTCCCAGCGCCAGCGCGAGGGCGAGCACGCCGACGACCAGGACGACGGCGGCCCTGCGGTTGCGCTCCGGCGGCGCGGTCGTGGCCGTCGTCCCGGGCGCCGGCACGGGCCCGGTCGGTGCGGACGCGTACGGCGGCGGCGGGGCCGGCGTCCCGCGCCCCGGGTATTCGGCGATCGTCGGCGCGTACGGCGCGGTCGGCAGTACCTCCGTGCGGGGTGTGCCTCCTGCCCCGATGATCCGCAGGTCCTGCTGGGCCCGGTCGGCCGTCAGCCGCTCGGCCGGATCCTTGCGCAGCAGCCCCTCGATGACGGGCGCGAGCGGCCCCGCCCGCAGTGGTGGCGGCAGCTCGTCGTCGACGATCGCGCGCAGGGTGTTGAGCGGAGTGGCCTGGCGGAAGGGGGAGTTGCCCTCCACCGCCGCGTACAGCAGCACGCCGAGCGACCACAGATCGGACTCCGGACCCGGTGTGCGGCCCAGCGCCCGCTCCGGTGCGAGGAACTCGGGCGAGCCGATGACCTCGCCGGTCATCGTCAGCGCCGAGCTGCCCTCCACCATGGCGATGCCGAAGTCGGTGAGCACCACCCGACCGTCGCTCGACAGCAGCACATTGGCCGGTTTCACGTCCCGGTGCAGCACTCCGGCCTCGTGCGCCGCCCGCAGCGCCGACAGCACCTCGGCACCGATGTGCGCGGCCCGCTGCGGCGGCAACGGGCCCTCGGCGTCGAGGAGTTCGGCGAGCGAGATACCGCGCACCAACTCCATGACGATCCAGGGCCGGCCGTCCTCGGTGGCCACGTCGTACACCGTCACGACGTTGCGGTCGGCGACCCGCGCCGCCGCCCACGCCTCACGCTCCAGACGGGCGTACATCCGCTCCACGTCCGAGGCCGGCAGCCCGGCGGGCGCGCGTACCTCCTTCACGGCGACCTCGCGGTGCAGCACCTCGTCCCGGGCCCGCCACACCGTCCCCATGCCGCCCTCACCGAGAGGGGACAGAAGACGGTAACGGCCCGCGACCACACGCTCACTGCCCGGTTCTTCGGACACGGGCGTCCCCCATTCGCATCCGCGTGTTTTCTCCACTGCGCGTGATTTCTCCACAAACGTAGCTCAGCCGAGTACGGATGCCGCCCCCTTGAGCACCAGTCCGACACCGAGGGCGACGACGAGGAACGCGGACGCGAGCGGGGCGGTCCTGCGTACGAGGGTCGCCATCGGGTGGGTGGTCCAGCGGGGGCGCCTGTCCAGCACACGGTTCATTCCCGTACCCAGCTTGACGACGGCGAACCCGGCCGCGGTGAGGGTGAGGGCGAGCCCGGCGCCGTACGCGACGACGAGCAGCAGCCCGAACCAGGCCTTCCCCAGCGCCGACGCTCCGACGAGCACGACGACCGCGGAGGGGCTGGGCACGAGACCGCCCGCGAAGCCGAGCAGGATCGTGCCGCGGAGGGTCGGGGCGGTGGAGTGGGTGTGGGTGAAGCCGCCGTGGGTGTGCTCGACGGTGTGGGAGGAGTGGCTGTGGTCGTGGTTGTGGTCGTGTGCATGAGCGTGGTCGTGATCGTGCGGGTGGGTGGACGCGTGCTGGTGTGAGTGGGCCTCGGTGGTCGCCGAGGCAGTCTCGGTGTGGGCGGCGACCAGGACCAGCTCGCGCTTCTCGGTCCCGTCGGGCCCGTCCGTCCCGTGCGTGTGGGTGTGCCCGCCGGGGCCGTCCGGATGCGGATGCGGATGTGCATGTGGATGCGGATGGTCGTGGTCGTGTGTATGCCCGTGTCCGGGCTCGTGGCCGTGGGGGTGCCCGGGGGTGCGGTTGCGCCAGACCCGGCGTACGAGGGTCGCGCCCGCGCAGGCCACCATGACGCCGCTCGCGATGCCCAGCCAGGCGATCACAGAGGGCGCCGCCGCCGAGCCGGCCGTGACCAGGAGGCCGAGGGCGACCACGCCCAGGGTGTGGGTGACCGTCACCGAGGCGGCCAGCGGCATGACGTCCTTGAGGCGCGCGCGGCCGCCGCGGGCGGCTGCCGTCGCGGCCATCAGGGTCTTGCCGTGGCCCGGCGCGAGCGCGTGCATCGCGCCCAGGACGATCGCGACGAGCAGCGCGAGCGTCGCGAAGCCGAGGGTGAGGTCGTGGCGGGCGACCAGGGAGTCCAGGGCGCGGGTCCAGCGGTCGGCGCCGCGCGGCAGCACGGAGGCCGCCGGGGCGTCCTGCCGTTTCTCGACCAGGGCCGGTCCGCCGGCGCGCACGCGCAGGGACGCGGCCGAGGTGTCGGCGGGGGAGGAGAGCAACTCCTTGGGATAGCTGGTGAGTTCGTGTGAGACCGAGGTCTTCGGTACGTCCGTCGCGGTGAGCGTCATACGGTCGCCGCGCGCGGTGATCTCCCGCCAGCCGGGCCCGGAGGAGGCGCCCGCGCTGTGGAAGCCGAGGTGCACGGTGTCGCCCTTCGGGAGCGGCGCGGTCAGCCCGCACTCCACCCGGAGCGTGTTCAGCCCCGCCTGCCCGGGCCGTAGGTGCGCCTGGCTGCTGCCGACGGTCAGGGCCGTGGCCCGTCCGTCGACGGTGACCTTGCTGCCGTCCGCCGCCTTCGCGCACCGCTGCCGCGCCCACTCGCTCATGCCGAGCCGCTTGATGTCGGGCCTGGCCTGGGTGGCCGGGATCTCGGCGAGGTCCTCGACGTGGTCGACGCGCAGTGTGCCGGGGGCGGCGACGAGGCCGTCGTACCGGTTGACGGTGAAGTTGCCCAGGGGGTGCGCGCTCGCGCTGGTGGAAGGGAACAGCGCGAGCGCGCAGGCCGCCGTGAGGACGGCCCCTGTGGAGGCGAGCAACCGACGGGCTTTCACTTCGCCGCCTCCAGGTCCTTGAGCGCCTTGCGGGCCTCGCCGGCGCCCAGTGGTGAGAAGCCGGGGTTCAGCGTGAGTGCCGCCTGCAGCGAGGCGCGGGCGTCCTTCGCGTGGCCGGTGGCGCGCTCGATCACGCCGCGGTGGTAGAGGAACGAGGCGTTGCGGTAGCCGGTGGCCGTCGCCTCGCGGGCGTACGGGAGGGCTTCCGCGTCCCGGCCGTTGACGTGCAGGGCCCAGGCCAGGGCGTCCGCGGTGTGCACGGTGTGGCGGCGGGCCCACTCGGCGCGGGCGGCGCGCAGGGCGGAGGCCTTGTTCCCGTGGTCGGCCGCGGCGAGCGCGGTGTCGAGGTCGGCGTTGACGCCGTTGGCGCGGGCCAGGGCGATCCAGGCGTCGACCAGGGCGTACTGGTCGCGGGCCTTCTCCTTGTCGCCCTCGGCGCCGCGCTCCTCGTACATCTCACCCAGCTCGACGAGTGGCTGCGGCAGCGGGTAGCGGGCGACGACCTGCGCCATGCCCTTGATCGCGGCCGCCCTGTCCCCGCTCGCGTACTGCGCGCGGGCGCGGCCCTCCAGGGCCGGGAGGTAGTTCTCGTCGGCGGCGAGGGCGCGGGCGTAGTAGGTCAGCGCGCTCTTGTAGTCGCCCTGGTTCCAGGCGAGTTGGCCGAGCTGGGCGGCCACGTAGGAGATGTCTCCGCGGGTGGTGGAGGTGGCGAGGGCCTGCTCCAGAACCCGCCGGGCCGTCTTCACGTCCCCGCGCAGTTCGTGGACGTACGCGTACCGGGTGAAGACCGGGACGCCCGGGCGGCGGGAGTCGGCGGTGTCGGCGGCCTTCGACGCGTCGGCGTAGCGGCCGAGTTCGACGAGGGCGTCGATGCGGGAGGAGAGGGCGTTCTGGCTGTAGGGGTTCTCCTTCAGGACCTGGTCGGCGTACTTGAGGGCGTCCTTGAAGTCGTGCCGGGCCGCGGCGAGGGCGGCTTGGCCGGTGAGGGCCTGCTCGTTGCCGGGCCTCAGGTCGAGGGAGCGCTTCAGGGCCTTCTGGGCCTGCGGGTAGCGGGAGGGGTCGCCCTTGGTGCGGGCCTGCTCCACATACGCCAGACCGAGGGTCGCCCAGCTGCCGAAGTCCTTGGGCTGCGACCGGAGTTGGGCCTGAAGAGCGGCGATGCTCGCGTCGAGGCTGCCGCTGGAGAGCAGAGCCGGCGACACGGCACCGGCGGCGGATGCGGCGACCGTCGTGCCGCCGTTGTCCCGGATGGCCCCGTAGGCGATCGACCCCGCGGTGAGCGCGACGGCCAACAGCACGGCTGTGCCGCCGAGTTGAAGCGCCCGCATCCGCCGTCCGGCTTCGCCCACCCGGCGAACGGCGTCGACCCGCTGCCGGGCCGACCGGTCGGTTTCGGCCTGCGCGGGGTCGCCGGGGCGTGACGGCTTCTCCTCCGCCCCACCCTCGGCGCCCGCCGCACGGGACACCGCCTCGACGGCGTGTTCCGCGACCTGCCCACGCGACTGCGCATCGGGCACCTGCGTGGGGCTGCCTGCCGGGGCGCCCGGGGCCGCCGCGAGGGGCACGGCCTCGGAGGCCGTCGACCTGGCCACCGCGTCCGTGACGGGCCGTGCGGGCCGTGCGGTCCGGTCGGTGCGAGGCCCCTCCACAGGGCCGTCTTCCGGGCTGCCGGCCGACGGCCCGGTGCGGGGGCCCTCAGCGGAGTCGTTCTCCCGGACGTCGGCCGGGGTGCGCCGGGCGGCGACGGTGTGGTCCGTGGCGGGCCGTGCGGTCCGGTCGGGGTGTGGGCTGGTGGTGGGTGCCTGGGTGGTCGGGGTGTGCTCGGGGGCGTCGGCCGTCGTGGTGGAGGGCTCTGGCTCGGAGGCCGGGGTGCCGGGCTCGGTCCGGGACCGCTCGGCGGCCGGTGCGACCTCGGGGTCCGGTGCGGTGAGCGGCGCGGGGCCGTTCTCCTTCTCCGGCTCGGTGCCGTTCGTACGCGGGGCCATGCCCTCTCCTCAATCGGCGTGCTGTGAAAGGAAGATGCGGGGTGTGGGGGTGTGCGGCGCGGCCCGGCCGTGGGGGATGGGTACGAGCGGGCCGCGCCAGTCGGTGGGGCGGCCCGGGCGGCGCTGTTCAGGAGCGACGCCCGGCCCGCGGGAAAGGGCCTAGTAGGCCCGGCTCCGCATCCGGCGCCACCACATCAGGGCCGCGCCGATCAGCGCGATCCCGGCGGCGCCGGCTCCCGCGGAGGCGGCGATCAGACTCGTGTCGGTCATACCGCCGGAGGAGGAACCGGCCGGCTGCAGCGCGTCGCCCAGCTGGTTGCGGACGTCGTTGCCGCTGGTGACACCCTTGGCGGTGGCACCGCGCGAACCGGCCGTCGGGTTGGCCAGGTACGGGAAGGAGTGGCCGAAGTTCTTGTCGTTCTTGTCGACCGCGTCGCCCAAGTCGTTCTTGGAGCCGACCAGTT
This sequence comes from Streptomyces sp. NBC_00461, assembly GCF_036013935.1. Taxonomy (NCBI): domain Bacteria; kingdom Bacillati; phylum Actinomycetota; class Actinomycetes; order Kitasatosporales; family Streptomycetaceae; genus Streptomyces; species Streptomyces sp. NBC_00461. Next base: position 2,107,764 of record NZ_CP107902.1, on the reverse strand, counting down.
CACCCTCGACGACCTGCAGCGCCTCGTCGATCACGTCGTCGGTGAGGCGACGGCCGTTCGGGAAGCCCGCGTTGTCACCGTCGAGCACGCCCAGCCGCTTCGGGTAGGCGGTCGGCTTGATCGAGGTGTTCAGGCGCAGCTCCTCCGCCGGGCGCACGTTCGGCGGCTGGTTGAGGCCCTTGACGCCCTTCAGGAAGACGTCGACGAGGTCGTTGCGCGGCTCGGCGGGCGCCTTGATCTTGTAGATCCCCTCGATGAGCTTGGGCAGCTCCGGGTTGGTCACGTTCTTCAGGAACTGGGCGTCGTACCACGGCGAGGACGCGTTGAACTTGTCCTTGTCCTTCAGCGGGTTGACAACCTCGTTGACCAGCGGGTTGCCCAGGCGGGAGACCTGCTCGTAGTAGCCCTGTGCGTTCCTGCGCTGCGTCGTCGACCAGACGCCGACGACCGGCTGGTGCTTCGACTCCGTGATCATGTCCGTCGGGACCTGCAGGGCGATCGAGTTGACGTTGTAGCCCTTGAGGGTGTCCCGGCCGACCTCGGAGAGGTTGCCGCCGTACAGCAGGTCGAAGACGCGCAGGTCCAGGAAGAACGGGTCGTCCGCCTGCCCGGCGAACGTCTGCGCGCCGTTCGCGAGCTTGTAGACCGCCTGCTTGCGCAGGGTGTTGTAGTCCGGCATCGACGCCTTGCCGACGTTCGACGGCGCCACCGGCACGTTGTCGGCGAGCTTCGTCTTCGACATCACCTTCTGGTTGTGCAGCTTGACCAGGTCGATGTCGTACGTCTGCGTGACGTTCAGGTCGGGGTCGTTCAGGCTGGTGACCGCGCCCGTGTTGTAGAGGAACGTGTTCTTGTTCTTCGTGTGCGTCTTGAACGTGTAGCGCAGCAGCAACTCGCCCTGCGCGTCACCGTTGTTGTCGATGTGGATGTCGTACTGCGCGTCGTCCGCGAACGTGAAGAAGTTCGGGCCGCCCGCCGGGTCCTCGAAGGGGATCCAGTTGGCGATGATCGTCGTCGTGTCCGGCTTGTCCGGGCTGACGAACGCGTACACGTCCGTGTTGTCGTACTGGGGCTGCCCCGAGATCAGCGGGGCCTCCCGGTGGCTGGAGGCGGAGGCCGCCCCCGGTTCCAGCGTGGCCACGCCGGCGGCTGCGAGCCCCCCGGCGGCCAGCGCGCCGGCTATCAGGGTCGCGATGCTCCTGCGTCCCGCACCGCTCCTGGAGATAGGTGTCATGCCGTCCGTCCTCAGTCCCAACTTGCCTGACGAACGCTGATTCGGAGCGGTCGGCAGGGCGGATTGGTCGAATCCCAAACGTTCTTACGGCGAACTTGGAATCTTGTTTCAGACGAGCCGGGAATCTTGTGTCGACGAGCGTGGATTCATGGAGCGCGGACCCGCGTTTTGGGCACGGCGATCCGTAACCCCATCCGGAGGTGCGTTCGTTGCGAATGCCTGGTGTGACGGGACGGGGCCCATGCGGCCGGAGAGAGGGGGAACGAGTGGAGGCGGACGAGCTTCTGGTACTCGTGGCAGGCGGGGACCAGAAGGCATTCGAGGTGCTGTACGGCATGGTGTCCGGTCCGGTGTTCGGACTGGTCCGACGTGTCGTGCGGGATCCCGCGCAGTCGGAGGAGGTGGCCCAGGAGGTGCTGCTCGAACTCTGGCGGTCCGCCGCGCGGTTCGACCCCGGACGCGGCAGCGCCCTGTCCTGGATCCTCACCCTCGCCCACCGCCGCGCCGTCGACCGGGTGCGCAGCGCCCGCGCGGCCGGCGAACGCGAGCAGCGCGAGGCCCGCCGGTCCCACAACCCCGCCTTCGACCAGGTGACCGAGGAGGTCGAGGCGGGCCTCGAACGCGAGTGGGTCCGCCGCTGCCTGGACCGCCTCACCACCCTGCAGCGCCAGTCCGTCACCCTCGCCTACTACGACGGCTACACGTACCGTGAAGTGGCCGAGCGGCTCTCGCTGCCGCTGGGCACGGTCAAGACCCGTATGCGCGATGGACTCACCCAGCTGCGCAAGTGCCTGGGAGGTTTCGCATGAGTCTCCTCGACAAACTGCTGCGCCGCGGGGACCTGCACTCGCTCGCGGCCCCGTACGCACTCGACGCCCTGGAGCCCGCGGAACGGCTCCGCTTCGAGAAGCACCTCGCGTCGTGCGACATCTGCGCCGCCGAGGTGCGCGCCCTGTCCGAGGACGCCGTCCGCCTCGCCTGGTCCACGGCGGCTCCGGCACCGACCGCGATGCGCAACCGGGTGCTGGCCGCCGTACGGGCCACACCGCAGGAGCCGGGGGCCGCACGGGAGCACACACCCCAGCTGCCGCCGCACGTGTGGGGCACGCAGCCGCCGTCGGCACGCTCCCGTGCGCCTCGTGAGCGCCGCCCCCTCTTCGTGCCGTTCGCCACGGCCACCGCCGCCGCGGCCCTCGTCGTCGCCTCGCTCTTCGCCGTCCAGGCGAACAAGACCCAGGACACCCTGAACGCCGAACGCTCGCAGGCACGTGAGATCGCCCACGTTCTCGCAGCTCCCGACGCCCGCGCGAACTCCGGCAAGGACGCCCGGGGCCGAAGTATCGGAGTGGTCGCTTCCGCATCGGAGGGGCAGGCCGTCGTCACGCTCAGCGGATACGGCGATCTGCCCAGCGGACGCGTGCACCAGCTGTGGCTCATGCGCCCCAACGTGCAACCGCGCTCCCTCGGGCTTTTCAAGGGCGGCGACACACCCTTGGTCGCGACCGACCTCAACAAATCCGCCACGTCACTCGCTGTGACCGTCGAGCCCGACGGCGGCTCACCGCAGCCCACCAGCCAGCCCATTGTCCAACTCGCCCTGAAATCGGTTGGATTCGGAGAGTGACGAACGAAGAGTCGTCAACACCCTTACGGGGAAGGTGAATCCTGTGACCGCGATACACGAGTGCCCCGACGGGGCGATAGGGTTACCCTGCCCGGGCCGGGTGGACTCGTACGGGTGGGGAGTGACATGGAACAGATAACAGTGCGCAGCAGGGCCAGGGTCCCTGCGATCACGTGCGGGAGCAGCGCGACCAGTTCGCGCCTCGACCGCCACCTCTCGGTGCTGGGAGGCCCTGCCGTCCCACAGCGGGAAGCGGCCGAGGCGACCTTGCTGATGCGTGAGCTGACGGCGCGTGACACCCCGCGTGAGCGCAGTGCAAGGGGCAAGCGCGTGAGTCGTGTCCTGCTCTTCGCGCCGCTGCGCCGGCTGCGTCGTTCGCTGTTCGGCGGACGCTGAGCGAAACCGGCGTTCGTTCCACAAAGGGCCGCGCCCGGAGCACCGCGTCGTCCGGCGCGACGCTGTGATCCCGTCTCCGTCATCCCCACGGCACGCAGCGACGCCCGGGCCTGCGCCCGGGCGTGGCCACATCTCCCGATCCATCACCTCCGGTACGTCCCACCCGCTCCGTATCCGAGGAAACACCCCCCGGAGTTTCCGGCCGTTGAGGTCAGCGCTCCCCACGCGCATACCTGCGCACCGCGAGCGGCAGGAACACCGCGATCAGCACGGCGCACCACATCAGTGACCCGGCGACCGGGTGCGCCACCGGCCAGGCCGCGTCCCCCGGCACCGGCGCGTTGCCGAAGAGGTCCCGCAGGGCCGTCGTCACCGCGCTGATCGGATTCCACTCGGCGACCGTCCGCAGCCAGCCCGGCAGACCCTCGGTCGGGATGTAGGCGTTGGACAGCAGAGGCAGCATGAAGGTCGCGCCACCCAGCTGACCCGCGGCCTCCTCGCTCCGTGTGAGCATGCCGAGGAAGATCCCGACCCACGTCGTCGCGAACCGGAACAGCAGCAACAGGCCGACGGCGCCCACCGCTTCGAGCGCGCTCCCTTCGATACGCCATCCCACGGCCAGTCCCACCAGCAGGAACGGCACGGTCCCGGCGGCCGTGACGACGACGTCCGCCACGGCCTGACCGAGCGGCACGGCCGTCCGGCTGATCGGCAGCGTCCGCAGCCGGTCCATGACGCCCCGGTGCGTGTCCTGGGCGGCCTGGAACATACCGGTCATGATGCCGTTCGCGGCCGTCGCCACCAGCAGCCCCGGCACCAGGAAGGACCGGTACTCCCCGCCCGGCATGGCCAGCGCGCTGCCGAAGACGTACCCGAAGAACAGCAGCATGCTGATCGGCATCGTCTGGGACAGGATCAGCAGCCCCGGGTTGTTCCGCATCCGCCGCAGCTGACGACCCAGCAGGGCGGTCCCGTCGTACGCCACCATGCTCATGCTGCTCGCTCCTTGTCGTCTTCGGTCAGCCGGAGGAAGGCCTCGTCGAGGGTCGGCGGTCGCAGGTTCGCGTCGAGCAACGGCACGCCCGCCGCGTCGAGTTCGCGCACCAGGCGGGGCAGCGTGAGTGTGCGGTCCCGGGTGACCGCGCCGACGGCGCGCCGCTCGTGGTCGAACGATGGCTCGGCGCCCGTGAGTTGGTCCAGCACGTCGGCCGCCCTCCCCATCACGTCCGCATCCGCGACGATGACCTCGACATACGTGCCGATGACCGCCTTGAACTGCGCGGGCGACCCCGTGTGCGCCACCCGTCCCCGGTCCACCAGGGCGATGTCGTCGGCGAGTTGGTCGGCCTCCTCCAGGTACTGCGTGGTCAGCAGCACCGTCGTGCCGTCGGCCGTCAGCTCACGCACCGCGTCCCAGATCAGGTTGCGGCTGGAGGGGTCGAGCCCGGTCGTCGGCTCGTCCAGGAACAGCACGTCGGGGCGGCGGATCAGACTGGCCGCCAGGTCCAGCCGGCGGCGCATGCCGCCCGAGTACCCGGACGCGGGCCGGTCCGCCGCCTCGGCCAGCCCGAACCGGTCGAGGAGCTCGTCGGCGCGCCGTCCGGGCGCCCGCACCCGGTGCAGCCGCGCGAACAGCCGCAGGTTCTCACGGCCCGTGAGGTCGCCGTCGACCGACGCGTACTGCCCGGTGACGCCGATCCTGCGCCGTACGGCCGCGGGCTCCCGGACGAGATCGTGTCCTGCGACCCGAGCCGAGCCCTCGTCGGGCCGCAGCAGCGTCGTCAGCAGGCGTACAGCGGTCGTCTTGCCCGCCCCGTTGGGCCCGAGGACACCGCAGACCGTGCCCTGGGCCACCGCGAGATCCAGCCCGCGCACCGCCTGCACCTTCCCGAACTTCTTCTTCAGACCTTCACTGAGTACAGCGTACGTAGAAGTCATGTCCCGACCATAGCGCACTGCGTACGCCGTACGTAACTAGGATGGTGGCCGAGGTGATGATCGATGGCGGGCCGAGCGGCGGTACCCGAAGTGATCTGGGCGCGTCCCGAGCGGACGGGCCGGGGGCCGAGGCCGGCGTACACACGCGCCGACATCGCGGCGGCGGCGGTGCGCATCGCCGACTCCGGTGGCCTGGACGCGGTGTCGATGCGGCATGTCGCGGCCGAGCTGGGCTGCGGGACCATGTCGCTGTACAACTATGTCCCCCGTAAGGAGGACCTGTACGAGCTGATGGTGGACGCGGTCAGCGGTGAGCACGAGCTGTTGGAGCCGTCGGGGGACTGGCGGGGCGACATGCGCCGGGTCGCCGGGCAGACGCGGGCGCTGATGCACCGGCATCCGTGGATGACCCGGCTGATGTCACCGGTCTACGGCTTCAGCCCGAACGCCCTGCGCTACCTGGAGCACTGCCTGGTCTGCCTGGATCCGCTCCAGGCGCGCTACGGCATGAAGATGCAGCTGGTCGGCATGTTGAACGGGTGCGTGACGTCGTACGTCGCGACGGAGCTGGCCGCCGCCGAGCGGACGCGGTCGCTGCCGTGGTCGGCGGAGGAGGAGAGCGCGGCACGGATCGCCTACCTGGGGAGCCAGGTGGCGGGCGGCGCCTATCCGCGGATGGCCGCGGCGTTCACGGAGGACCCCGGGCCGATCGATCTCGACGGGGCCTTCGACCTGATGGTGGAGCGGATGCTGGACGCCTTCGCGCCCGGGAAGTAGCCGCGGGAGCGAGAAGACGCGGGAACGGGGCGGGGGTTAGATCAGCGCGAACTGGCCCTCGGGCCCCTCCTCGTGGTGATCGAGGACCGAGGCCGGCTTCCGTGTCGTCTCCGGCGCCGGGAGCACTCCCGCCTTGTGCAGTTCGGAGGCGGTGACGGGTGCCGTCGCCGTCAACTCCTCCTGCTGTGACCGCAGTTCGGCCAGCAGCGCCAGGACCGTGATCAGCTCCAGCAGCTCCGAGGTCCACGTCTGCGGCCATGCCGTCGGCCGGATCGCCGCCAGGGTTCCCGGCTCCGCCCGCGCAGTGCGGGCCGTGAACCACTGCTCCAGGACCCGGACGCCGGCCGCCTCGAAGTCCCAGGCCTCGGGCGGCACCGGGGAGATGCGGCCCTCGTCGAGCAGCAGCGTCTCCTCGTCGCGGTCGTAGCCGATCGTGAGCGGCCGTGACGGCAGTGGGGCGCGCACATACGGCCTGCGGCCCCCCGGCAGCTTGGGACGCTCGCCGTCCCGGCGCATCAACCAGAGCGTGCGGCGGCCCAACTCCACTCCGCGGGACCAGAGTTCCGCGTCCTCGGTGAGCGGGACCGTCAGGTCGGGCCGTACGGCCGACAGCGTCCAGGCAAGGAAGTCCGGCGCCGTGGGGGAGTGGCCGAGCCGGGCGCCCAGGTGGTCGAGCAGCCCCGGCGCCAGGTTGGGTTCCGTGCCGCCGGGGCGGCGGTACAGGGGACGGATGCGGCCGGGGCGGAGGAGGGAGAGGCAGGACGTGGCCAGGACGCGGGGGGCGGTCGTCTCCGACGGTGTCTCCACCACGAAGATCTGCTGCTCGTCGGCCACCCGCCACAGCTCGGGACGGGCCGCGTCGATCAGCCGGTGGTCGGGGATCAGCCACTGCTCGTCGAAGGGGGCGTGCAGGACCCGTACGGGGTCCGGGCAGGGGCCCGCGGCACGGATCAGCTTCTCGGTGCCGCTCGACTGGCCCGGGAGCCGGCCGACCGCCGTGTGCAGGGTGCGCGAGCGGGTCGGCTCGAACAGGGCCTCCCGGTCCGGGCCTTCGGCCTTCAACAGGGCGTCCCAGCGGGCTTTCAGGGATGCGGCGTCGGGGCCCGTCGGCCACCCTCGGCCGAGCCGCGGCGGTGCGACGGACCACGGCATGAGGTCCGCCAGCAGCGGAGCGTCGTCGTGCGTCACGCTCGGCATCGTACGACGTGGTACGGACACTGCGGTCATGTGGCGTCCAGGGTCACCGTGAAGGAGAAACGGTCGCCGCGGTAGTGGATCACCGCCGCGTCCAGGACTCTTCCCTGTGCGTCGTAGGTCACACCCGTGTAGTGCAGGATCGGGCTGAGCAGCGGGACTTGGAGCAGCCGGGCGGTCTCCGGGTCCGCCAGCCGGGCCTCCACGGTGTCCGTGATGCGGCTGATGTCCGCCAGCATCACGTCACGCAGCACCTTGGTCATCGGCCAGCGGAGCAGGTCCGACGGGTCGATGCGGGCGGCCAGTTCGGGCCGGACGTAGTTGCGGGCGTGGTTGGTCGGCTCGCCCGTCTTCTCGTCGCCGCGCAGGCGGTGGTACATGCCCACCTCGTCGATCTCCGGGAAGTACTCGGCGAGTTCGGGCGGCACGGGCGCCGGGCCGTGGTCCAGCAGTTCGGTCGTCATCCCGGACTGCTGGGCCACGATGGCGTCCACCGAGCCGAGCAGGCGGACCGGGGCGCCCCGTCTCGCCTGTGGCTCGATGAACGTGCCCCGGCGGCGGTGGCGCGTGATCAGGCCCTCGTCCTCCAGCTCCTTCAGCGCCTGCCGCATGGTCAGCACGCTGACCCCGTAGTGCCCGGCCAGCTGCTCCTCGGTGGGCAGTCGCAGCGGGTCCTGGGGCGAGCGGCCGAGTATCGAGGCGCGCAGGGACTGCGACACCTGGTACCAGAGCGGCAGCTTGCGGTTCAGGACGATCGAGTCCGGGGCGAAGGAGGTCACGGGGCCATCCGTACCGGTAGTGAATCTTCAGTGCAAGGGGCGGAAATGCCTCTCCAGGCCCTGCCACACGTCGTCGTAGCGCTGCTGCAGGTGCTCCGCGCCCGCCGCGTGCGGGGTGAGCGTCACCGGCCAGCGCGTCTCGAACATGAACGCCAGCCCGTCGTCCACCTTCTGCGGCTTCAGCTCGGCCGCGCTCGCCCGGTCGAACGTCTCCCGGTCAGGACCGTGCGCCGACATCATGTTGTGCAGCGACCCGCCGCCCGGCACGAAGCCCCCCTTCCCGGCGGTCTTGGCGTCGTAGGCGCCCTCGATCAGACCCATGTACTCGCTCATCACGTTCCGGTGGAAGTACGGCGGCCGGAAGGTGTCCTCGCCGACCAGCCAGCGCGGCGCGAAGACGACGAAGTCGACGCCGGCCAGCCCCGGGGTGTCGGACGGCGACGTCAGGACGGTGAAGATCGACGGGTCGGGATGGTCGTAGGAGATGGTGCCGATGGCGTTGAAGCGGCGCAGGTCGTAGACGTACGGCACGAGGTTGCCGTGCCAGGCGACCACGTCGAGCGGCGAGTGGTCGTACACGGCCGTCCAGAGGTTGCCGCAGAACTTGTTCACGACCTCCACCGGGCCCGCCGTGTCAGTGTCGCCCCCGTCCTCGTACGCGGCGACGGGAGCCTGGAAGTCGCGGGGGTTGGCGAGGCCGTTGGCGCCGATCGGGCCGAGGTCGGGGAGGGCGAAGGGCGCCCCGTAGTTCTCGCACACATAACCGCGGGCAAAGGCATCAAGCAGCTCCACACGGAAGCGCACCCCACGGGGAACCAGCGCCACATGTCCCGGTTCCACATGCAGCAGCCCGAACTCGGTGCGCAGCAGCAGCCCGCCGCGCTCCGGGACGATCAGCAGCTCCCCGTCCGCATCACTGAAGACGCGCTCCATCGAGGAGTTGGCGTGATAGAGGTGCACCGCCATGCCGGCGCGCTGCGTGGCGTCGCCGTTGCCGCCGAGGGTCCACAGGCCCGCGAGGAAGTCCGTACCGGACGCGGGTTCGGGCAGCGGGTTCCAGCGCAGGCGGTTGGGGTCGGGCACCGACTCGGTGAAGGGGGCCGTACGGATCGCGCCGTTGTCCGTGCGGGTGAACGCCGGGTGCGCGGCCGACGGGCGGATCCGGTAGAGCCAGGAGCGCCGGTTGTGGGCCCGCGGCTCGGTGAACGCCGTACCGCTGAGCTGTTCCGCGTACAGCCCGAGGGGCGCGCGCTGTGGCGAGTTGCGGCCCACGGGCAGGGCGCCGGGGACGGCCTCGGAGCTGTGCTCGTTGCCGAAACCGGTCAGGTAGGTCAGCCCCTCGGCCGTCTTGCGCGCTCCCCCGCGCTCGAACCCGCTCGTGCGGGCGGTACCCCCATCGCTCATCGTCGCTCCCTTGCGAACTGCTGCGGCCTGATTCCTGCGCATCTGATTCCTATGTATCACCGTAGGATTGCGGTTTCACCGGCGCAAGGGGGCCTGGGGACCTCCTCGCCAGGGAGGAACCGGGGAGGAACGAGAACCAGACTCCAGGGGGATCCGGCTGTCGGACCGGTGTTCTAGTCTCCCGGGCATGTCGTGGACGCGGGGTCTCCTTGCCGCGCTCGCGGTCTGTGTCCTGCTGTTGACCGGATCCGCGAGCTGCGGCTCCAGTGATGCCCGCGAGGGGAAGAACGGGGAGTCGGTCTCTCCGGTGGGCAAGGTCCTGAACCATACGGACAAACAGGGCCGGCACTACCGTGAGGTGCAGAAGAGGGGCGCGCCCGAGGTCGGCATCGAGGTGCAGCCGGACGTCCATGACACCTGGGACGTCCGCCTGACCGTCCGCAACTTCCGCTTCTCTCCCGGCGATGCGTCGCCGCGGGCGAGGGCGGGCCGAGGTGTCGCCTACGTCTTCGTCGACGACCGGCTCGTCACCCGGCTTCGTGGCCTCACCTACCGCCTCCCGGCCCGGCTCGTGCCCCGCGGCACGCACCACGTCACCGCCCGGCTGTACGCCGACGACGGCACCGTGTGGGCGGTGAAGGGTGAGCCCGTCGAGAGCACCGCCGACATCACGGCGTCCGAGGCGGCGGGCGCCCCGGGCGGCGGTCCGGGCGTGAGCGCATTGAGTGCATCTGGCACCTATACGCGTACTGGGGGGCGAGGTTCTCCGGAGCGCGCCGGAAAGGCATCATGAAGCCCGTGCCCCACGCGACATCGCTACGCCGTGCACCTGTGCAGCGGCGCAGTGCAGAACGTCTGACCAAAATCCTCGACGCCTGCGCCGACCTCCTCGACGAGGTCGGTTACGACGACCTGAGCACCCGGGCCGTGGCCCAGCGCGCCCAGGTCCCCATCGGCTCGGTCTACCGCTTCTTCGGCAACAAGCGGCAGATGGCCGACGCGCTCGCCCAGCGCAACCTGGAGCGCTTCACCGAGCAGGTCACCGAGCGGCTGAAGTCGGCCGGTGACGGGGGCTGGCGCTCGGCGATGGACGCCGTCCTCGACGAGTACCTGGCCATGAAACGCACCGCCCCCGGCTTCTCCCTCGTCGACTTCGGCAACCAGATCCCGGTCGGCGCCCGCAACGCCGAACCCAACCACCGTGTCGCCGACCGCCTCACCGACCTGCTCTCCGGCTACCTCGACCGGGAGCCGGACGAGGATCTGCGCCGCGCCTTCCTCATCGCCGTGGAGACCGCCGACACCCTGGTCCACCTGGCCTTCAGGATGGCGCCCGAGGGTGACCCCAGGATCATCGACGAGGCGCGGGAGCTGTTGCGGGCCTATCTGGCGCGGGTGCTGGACTGAGAGCGGTCCGGGGGCGGTCCGGGGGCGGTTCGATGGCGGTCAGAGAGCGGTCCGGTGTGCACCTCGCGGTTTTCCGACCTCATCCCCGACGGGGCCTCCCGTACCTGCATACCAGTCGGTATGCTCGGTCGGGCCCAGCGTCGTCGCCCACCGGGAGGACCCCGTGTCCCGCACCGCTCTGCGTATCTGTCCCCTGTGCGAGGCCACCTGCGGGCTGACCCTCACCATCGAGGGCACCCGGGTCACCGGCGCCCGCGGTGATCGCGACGACGTGTTCAGCAAGGGGTTCATCTGCCCCAAGGGCGCCTCGTTCGGTGCCGTCGACGGCGACCCCGACCGGCTGCGCACCCCGCTCGTGCGCAAGGACGGCGAGCTGTGCGAGGCCACCTGGGAGGAGGCGTTCGACGCGGTCGCCGCGGGCCTGAGGCCCGTCGTCGAACGGCACGGCCCGCACGCGGTGGGCGTGGTCCTCGGCAACCCCAACGTGCACACCATGGCCGGCGCCCTCTACCCGCCGGTGCTGCTCGCCGGCCTCGGCACCCGCAGCGTCTTCACCGCGTCCACCGTCGACCAGATGCCCAAGCACGTCTCCAGCGGCCTTCTCTTCGGCGACGCGAACGCGATCCCCGTGCCGGACCTGGACCACACCGACCATCTGCTCCTCATCGGCGCCAACCCCCTGGAGTCCAACGGGAGTCTGTGCACCGCCGCCGACTTCCCCGGCAAGCTCAAGGCCCTCAAGGCCCGCGGCGGCACCCTCACCGTCATCGACCCGCGCCGCACCCGCACCGCGAAACTCGCCGACCGGCACCTGGCGATCCGCCCCGGCACCGACGCGCTCCTCCTCGCGGCCATGGCGTACGTCCTGTTCGAGGAGGGCCTCGTCGATCCCGGGGAGCTGACCGAGCACCTCCAGGGCCTCGACGAACTGCGCGAAGCGGTAAGGGACTTCACGCCCGAGGCGGTCGCCCCGGCCTGCGACGTGGACGCCGACGTGACCCGCGCCCTCGCCCGTGAACTCGCCGCCGCCCCCACCGCCGCCGTGTACGGCCGCATCGGCAGCTGCACCGTCCCGTACGGCACCCTCGGCAGCTGGCTCGTCGACGTCCTCAACATCCTCACCGGCAACCTCGACCGCCCCGGCGGCGCCCTCTTCCCGCAGGCGGCAACCGACAGGACGCCCCGCCCGGCCGGACCGAGCCACGGCTTCACACTCGGCCGCTGGCACTCGCGGGTGAGCGAACACCCCGAGGCGAAGGGCGAGTTGCCGCTCTCCGCGCTCGCCGAGGAGATCGACACCGCCACCGAGCAGGGCGAGCCGATCCGGGCCCTCGTCGCCGTCGCCGCCAACCCGGTGCTGTCCGCGCCCGACGGCGACCGGCTCGACAAGGCCCTGGACTCCCTGGACTTCATGGTCAGCGTCGACCCCTACCTCAACGAGACCTCGCGCCACGCCCATGTCGTCCTGCCGCCGCCCCCGCCCTCCCAGAGCCCGCACCACGACTTCGCCTTCAACACCCTCGCCGTACGCAACCAGGTCCGCTACACCCGCCCCGCCGTCCCCCTGGAGCCCGGCCGCCTCGCCGAGACCGAGATCCTCGCCCGGCTGGTCCTGGCGGCCACCGGCATGCACGGCGCCGATCCGTCCGCCGTCGACGACCTGGTGATCGCGCAGACCCTCGGCAAGGCGGTCAAGGAGGCGCACTCCCCGGTGCACGGCCGCGACCCGAAGGAACTCGCCGCCGCGCTCACCGGTGTGAGCGGCCCCGAGCGACGGCTCGACATGATGCTGCGCCTCGGCCCCTACGGCGACGGCTTCGGCGTACGGCCGGAAGGGCTGAGCCTGGAGCGGCTCCTCGCGCACCCGCACGGCATCGACCTCGGTCCGCTGCGCTCCCGCCTCCCGCAGCCGCTGAAGACCAGGAGCGGCAAGGTCGAACTGCTGCCGCAGCCGATCGCCGGCGATCTGCCCAGGCTGAAGCGGGCCCTGGCGGAGCTCCCTGACGGACTCGTCCTGGTCGGCCGCCGGCACCTGCGCTCCAACAACAGCTGGATGCACAACGTCCCCGCCCTCACCGGCGGCACCAACCGCTGCACCCTGCACATCCACCCCGAGGACGCCGAGCGCCTCGGCGTGCTGGACGGCGCCGCCGTACGCGTGAAGGGAGCCGGGGGAGAGGTGACCGCCCCCGCGGAGGTCACCGACGGCGTGCGTCCGGGGGTGGTGAGCCTGCCGCACGGGTGGGGCCACGACCGGCCCGGCACCCGGATGAGCCATGCCGCCACGGATCCCGGTGTCAACGTCAACCAGCTCCTCGACGGCAGCCTGCTCGACCCGCTCTCGGGCAACGCGGTCCTCAACGGAGTGCCGGTCGAAATCGCCCCCGCGGCCGAAATGGTCATGCCTCTGACCTGAGCAAAGCTCTGACCTGCAGTTTTGCGCTTATTGCTCACAGGTCAACGTCTTGTTAACGCCGTTTGAACGGACCTAACGTCGTCGCACCGCCTGCCCGGTGGGATGTTCAAGGGCGAACGTTAGGTATCCACTCATGCTGACCATCCTCGGCTTCGCCATGATCGCGACCTTCCTGGTCCTGATCATGCTGAAGAAGATGTCGCCGATCGCGGCACTCGTGCTGATCCCGGCACTGTTCTGCGTCTTCGTCGGGAAGGGGGCGAAGCTCGGCGACTACGTCCTCGACGGCGTCACCAGCCTCGCGCCCACCGCGGCGATGCTCATGTTCGCGATCGTCTACTTCGGCGTGATGATCGACGTCGGCCTCTTCGACCCGGTCGTTCGGGCCATCCTGAAGTTCTGCAAGGCCGACCCGCTGCGGATCGTCGTCGGTACGGCCGTCCTCGCCGCGATCGTCTCGCTGGACGGCGACGGCTCGACCACCTTCATGATCACCGTCTCGGCGATGTACCCGCTGTACAAGCGCCTGAAGATGAGTCTGGTCGTGATGACCGGCGTCGCGGCCATGGCCAACGGCGTGATGAACACCCTGCCGTGGGGCGGCCCGACCGCCCGCGCCGCGACCGCGCTCAAGCTCGACGCGAGCGACATCTTCGTCCCGATGATCCCGGCGCTCGCCACGGGCCTGGTGTTCGTCCTCGCGCTCTCGTACGTCCTCGGCCGTCGCGAGCGCAAGCGGCTCGGCGTGCTGACGCTGGACGAGGCGCTGGTGGAGGAGAAGGAGACGGAGACCGTGCCGGTCGGTGCCGGCTCCGGTTCGGGTGTGGGCTCCGGTACCGGCAAGTCCCTTGCGCGCACCGGCGGTTCGGGCTCGGGCACGGACGCGGAGCTGCACGAGGAGGAGGACGAGGGCTTCCAGGGCCTCGACCCCCATCGGGCCACCCTGCGCCCCAGGCTGTACTGGTTCAACGCGCTGCTCACGGTGACGCTCCTCACCGCCATGATCATGGAGTGGCTGCCGATCCCGGTGCTGTTCCTGCTCGGTGCCGCGCTCGCCCTGACGGTCAACTTCCCGCACATGCCGGACCAGAAGGCCCGCATCGCCGCCCATGCGGAGAACGTGCTCAACGTATCCGGCATGGTCTTCGCCGCCGCCGTCTTCACCGGCGTCCTCCAGGGCACCGGCATGGTCGACCACATGGCCAAATGGCTGGTCGAGAACATCCCCGACGGCATGGGCCCGCACATGGCCTTCGTCACCGGCATCCTGAGCATCCCGCTCACGTACTTCATGTCGAACGACGGCTTCTACTTCGGCATCCTGCCGGTGCTCGCCGAGGCCGGCCAGGCCCACGGCGTCTCGTCCCTGGAGATCGCCCGCGCCTCCCTCATCGCCCAGCCGCTGCACATGTCGAGCCCGCTCGTCCCGGCCGTCTACGTCCTGGTGGGCATGGCCAAGGTCGAGTTCGGCGACCACACCAGGTTCGTCGTGAAGTGGGCCGTGCTCACCTCACTGGTGATCCTCGGGGCGGGAATCCTCTACGGCATCATCTGATCCGGCCCGCACGCCGTCCGGGCAGGCCGGACACGGTCCGATTGCGGCCCGCACCTCGTCTGGAGGACTTCACCATGAGGCCCGGTGGGAACCGCGGCTGGCTGCTCCGCCTCGTCATCGCCTTCGGCTTCGCGCAGGGGGCGGTGTCGATGGCCCGGCCCGCCGTCTCCTACCGGGCCCTCGCGCTGGGCGCCGACGAGCGGGCGGTCGGCGTCATCGCGGGCGTCTACGCCCTCCTTCCGCTCTTCGCCGCCGTACCGCTGGGCCGTCGCACCGACCACGGCCGCTGCGCACCGCTGCTGCCGGTGGGCGTGGTCCTGATAGCGGGCGGCTGCGCACTGAGCGGCATGGCGGGCTCCCTGTGGACGATGGCGGTCTGGAGCGGGGTGATGGGCCTCGGTCACCTCTGCTTCGTGATCGGCTCCCAGTCCCTGGTAGCCCGCCAGTCCGCCCCGCACGAACAGGACCGCAACTTCGGCCACTTCACCATCGGCGCCTCGCTCGGCCAGCTGGTCGGCCCGATCGCCGCGGGCACGCTCATCGGCGGCCCGGACATGGCCGGCACCAGCGCGCTGGCCCTCGTGGTGGCGGGCGCCGGTGCCGCCGTCGCGTTCACCTCGCTGTGGCGCATCGAGGACCGTACGGCGGTGGAGTTCCGTACGAGAGAAGCGGTTCGCGTGCCGGTCGGGGGCATCCTGCGCGCCCGGGGCGTGCCAGCGGGCATGCTCGTCAGCCTCTCGGTGCTGTCGGCCACCGACATCCTCACCGCCTATCTGCCGGTGGTCGGCGAGCACCGGGGCATCGCGCCGTCGGTGATCGGTGTGCTGCTGAGCGTGCGAGCGGGGGCCACCATCGCCTGCCGTCTGGTCCTCACCCCGCTGCTGCGGCTGCTCGGCCGGCCCGCGCTGCTGACCGTGACCTGTCTGCTGGCGGCCCTGCTGTGCGCCGGCATCGCCCTGCCGATGCCGGTGTGGGCGCTCGGTGCACTGCTGGCCGCCCTCGGCTTCTGCCTCGGCGTCGGCCAGCCGCTGTCCATGACGACCGTCGTCCAGGCCGCCCCGGACGGCGCGCGCTCCACGGCGCTCGCGCTGCGTCTGACCGGCAACCGACTCGGTCAGGTCGCCGCGCCGGCCGCGGCGGGCCTGGTCGCGGGAGTCGCGGGCGTGGCGGCGCCGTTCGTGATGCTCGGGGCGCTGCTGTTGCTCTCGGCGGGCAGCGCTCTGCGTGCCCCGGCCGCCCCGGGCGGCGACCAGGTCGCCCGGACCCCTTCGGACGGGCGCCCGGCCGGAAGCCGATTGCGCCGGTCGAGCGATATCTGACGGCGCGTCGGGTGACGTTGCCGCAGGACGAGGGCCGGATGTGAAAGAGAGTCAGGTGAAAGAGCGATTTGTATGAAAATCGTCTGACTCGGAGGAACGTCCATGCCCACCTTGATGCCCCCGTCCGCCGGCGCCCGTCTCGGCGCCGTCGCCCTCACCGTACTCACCGCGGCCGGGGCCTCCTGGTTCGCGCCAACGGCCGCTGTGGCCGCCCCCGGCGACGGTGCCGACATCAGGATCCACGAGGAGCGCGTGCCCTACGGTGTCTCGAAGGACGACCCCGCGGTCTGCAGGTTCTACCTCGACGCCGCGAACTTCGGCGACGTGACCAGCGTCTCCTACTCCATCACGGCACAGCCTCCGCTGCCCACCGCGGCCACCGTGAGCGGCACGATCTCCCTCGCCGGCGGCGCCGGTCACACCGACACCCTGGGGCTGGCCGACGGCAGGTACACGCTTGTGTGGACCTTCATTCCCCTCACGCCGCCGAACGCACTGCCCGTCCGGTCCAAGGAAAAGATCTTCACTGTCGACTGCCACAGCAAGCACGACCCGGAACGAGGCCAGCAGGGTCCGAACCGGACGATCGAGGACCACGGCGGTCCGGGCGGCCACCAGGACGGCGGGCCGAAGGGCGGCGTCCACGCCGGGGGCGGCGGTCTCGTCGACACCGTGCAGTCGTACAACCCGCTGAGCGCGGCCGCGGGCGTCGGCCTGGTGGCGGTGGGCGGAGCCGTCTACGTCCGGGTGCTGCGGCGCCGCCGCTCCCACGGTGCCGCGTAGGCGCAGACGCAGGCCCTGGTACCGGACCCGCGCCTACCGCCTCGCCAGGACGGCCGTGATCGTGGCCGTCCTGGTGACGGTCGTGCGGTGCGGGGGGCACCACCACACGGCCGCGCCCGTCCGGGCCGGGGGGCCGGCGCCCGCCGAGGCGCCTGCCGAGCCGGCCCCCGGCGTCGCCGACGGACGGCCCGGGGCAGTCGAGCCGACGTCCTCGGCGGGGCCCGCCGCACCGCCCCGGCCGCTGCCCCGGTCGCCGGCGACCAGCCTGCGCGTACCGTCTCTGGGGATCGACGCGCCGATCGTCGCGGTGCGGGTCGGCCCCGACCGCCAGCTCGGCACCCCGCCGCTGGACAGACCCAAGCTCGTCGGCTGGTACCAGGACGGGCCCACACCGGGCGAGATGGGCACGGCCATCGCCGTCGGCCACCGTGACACGAGGACCGGCGCCGCCGTCTTCGCCGCGCTCGCGCAGGTGCACCCCGGCGGCCGGATCGAGGCCCGGCGCGCCGACGGCCGCACCGCGGTCTACACCGTCGACCGCGTCCGGGTCTTCGACAAGGCCCGCTTCCCCGACAAGGAGGTGTACGGCCCGAGCCGGCGCCCCGAGCTGCGCGTGCTCACCTGCGGTGGTCTCTTCAGTCGCCGGACGGGCTACAGCAGCAACGTCGTCGTCTTCGCGCATCTGACGGCGACCCGCTGAGCCGACTGAATACGAGCGTCCGCTTTCTCGCTGGGCGGAATGAAGGGCCCGATTCCGTCCGTTGTCTTCCCCCGACCGCGTACAGTCCGTTAACTTCCGTGACTCACAGCCCGTACGACCCGCACGGGCCATTCGACCGCGGAGCGTCAGCGCTCGCTCAGTACGCCCCCGGGGGCAGTGTCATGACACGCGCCATCTCTCTGCACGACGTGAGCAAGACCTACACGCGAGGCGTTCGCGTGGTGGACCGGATGTCGCTGGACATCCGGCCGGGTGAGTTCCTCGTGCTGCTCGGTCCGTCCGGCTGCGGCAAATCCACCGTGCTCAGAATGATCGCCGGGCTGGAGGAGATCACGGAGGGCAAGCTGCTGCTGGACGGCGAGTACTCCAACGACCTGCTCCCGTCCGACCGGAACATGGCGATGGTCTTCCAGAACTTCGCCCTCTACCCGAACATGACGAGCCGCGGGAACATCGGCTTCCCGCTGCGCGTCGAGAGCCCCGGCGAGGACCCGCGCCCGCGCGTGGACGCCACTGCCCGCATGCTCGGCATCGAGGACCTCCTGGAGCGCTTCCCCAGCCAGCTCTCCGGCGGCGAACGCCAGCGTGTCGCCATGGGCCGGGCCATCGCCCGCCACCCCTCCGCCTTCCTGATGGACGAGCCGCTGTCCAACCTCGACGCCAAGCTCCGCAACCATCTGCGGGCCGAGATCTCCAAGCTCACCCGCGAGTTGGGCGTCACCACCATCTACGTCACCCACGACCAGGCCGAGGCCATGTCGCTCGGTGACCGGGTCGCCGTGCTGCGCGGCGGGGTGCTCCAGCAGGTCGGCACCCCACGCGTGGTCTACGCCCTGCCCCGCAACGTCTTCGTCGCCGCCTTCATCGGCACCCCGCGCATCAACCTGCTGCGCGGCCTGGTCCGTGCTCCGCTCGACGGCGCGATGACCATCAGCCTCGGCAAGCAGTATCTGCGGCTGCCCGAACCCCTGTGCCTGGACCACCAGTTGCTGCGCGTGCAGCAGGGCCGGGAGGTGATCGTCGGGCTGCGCTCGGAGGCCGTGCGCATCGCCGAGCGCTCCTCCGCCCGCCCCGGCGAGGTGGCGATCACCGGCCTGGTGGAGCACGTGGAGTTCCAGGGCCACGAGGTCCTGGTCCACTTCAACACCGGCTCCCAGCCCGCCTTCGTGCCCGACCTGGAGGCGCCGCGGCCCGCCGTACGGCCCCCTCGGCGGCGCCGCCGGGAGGGTGGCCCGACCGTCCTGGAGCGCATGCGGGAGCGTGCGGGCGCCCTGCGTGCCGGCCCGGTGGTGGTCATGGACGAGCAGGACGACGCCCCCTCCGCCCAGCCCGCCTCCTCCGAGCCCCGCCTCCCGGGCGACCTGGTCGTACGCACCACCCCCGACATCGAACTCCGCCACGGAATGCAGGTTCCGCTCCTGGTCGACATCGCCCATCTGTTCGTCTTCGACCAGCACGGCGAGCGCATCTGCCCGTCCCCGGCGCGGCTGCCGGACCTGGAGGGGTAGGCCTCCGGCGAGGGGGTGCCTGGCGTCCGAAAACTATCGCCGCTAGTTTATGTGTCGGTGGGTCGGTAGGTTTGACCCGGACCACGCACCCACGCGGACGACGCACCCCGCCCCCGGAGGAGCACGATGAAGGCACACGACGGGATGTACATCGACGGCGCCTGGCGCCCCGCCGCGGGCGGGGAGGTCATCGAGGTCGTCAACCCGGTCGACGAGCGGGTGATCGGCCGGGTCCCGGCCGGCACCGCCGCCGACGTCGACACCGCCGTACGGGCCGCCCGCGCCGCCCTCCCGGCCTGGGCCGCGACCCCTCCGGCCGAGCGGGCCGCCCGGCTGGCCGCCCTGCGGGACGTCCTTGTGGCCCGCAAGGACGAGATCGCCGAGACGGTCACCGCCGAACTCGGCTCGCCCCTGCAGTTCTCGCGGTACGTCCACGCCGCCGTACCGATCGCGGTCGCGGGCTCGTACGCCGAGCTGGCGGCGACCCACGCCTTCGAGGAGAAGGCCGGCACCTCGATCGTCCACCTGGAGCCGGTCGGGGTCGTCGGCGCGATCACGCCCTGGAACTACCCGCTGCACCAGGTCGTCGCCAAGGTCGCCCCGGCGCTCGCGGCCGGCTGCACGGTGGTGCTCAAGCCCGCCGAGGACACCCCGCTGGTCGCCCAGTTGTTCGCCGAGGCGGTGCACGAGGCGGGTGTCCCGGCGGGTGTCTTCAACCTTGTCACCGGCCTCGGGCCGGTCGCCGGACAGGCCCTCGCCGAGCACCCGGACGTCGACCTGGTCTCCTTCACCGGTTCGACGGCGGTGGGCCGGCAGATCGGCGCGACCGCCGGCGCGGCCGTGAAGAGGGTCGCTCTGGAGCTGGGCGGCAAGTCCGCCAACGTCATCCTGCCGAGCGCCGACCTGGCCAAGGCGGTCAACGTCGGCGTCGCCAACGTCATGTCCAACTCCGGGCAGACGTGCAGCGCCTGGACGCGGATGCTGGTGCACCGGGATCAGTACGAGGAGGCGGTCGCGCTCGCCGCCACCGCCGCCGCCAAGTACGGCGAGCGCATCGGCCCCGTGGTGAACGCCAAGCAGCAGACGCGGGTGCGGGGTTACATCGAGAAGGGTGTGGCGGAGGGGGCCCGGCTGGTGGCCGGCGGCCCCGAATCACCGCGCGAGCAGGGCTACTTCGTCTCCCCGACCGTCTTCGCGGACGTGACGCCCGAGATGACGATCGCCCAGGAGGAGATCTTCGGCCCGGTCCTGTCGATCCTCCCGTACGACGACGAGGAGGAAGCCCTGCGCATCGCCAACGGCACGGTCTACGGCCTCGCGGGCGCCGTCTGGGCCGGCGACGAGGCGGAGGCGGTGGCCTTCGCGCGCCGCATGGAGACCGGCCAGGTCGACATCAACGGTGGCCGCTTCAACCCCCTTGCCCCCTTCGGCGGTTACAAGCAGTCGGGCGTCGGCCGCGAACTCGGCACGCACGGCCTCGCCGAGTACCTCCAGACCAAGTCCCTGCAGTTCTGAGGAGCGTATCCGTGGTTCGCGCAGCAGTACTTCCCGGCGTAGGCGCTCCGCTGGAGATCACCGACATCGACCTCCCGGACCCCGGCCCCGGCCAGGTCCGCGTCCGGCTCGCCGCCGCCGGGGTGTGCCACTCCGACCTGTCCCTGTCCAACGGGACCATGCGGGTGCCGGTCCCGGCCGTCCTCGGTCACGAGGGCGCCGGCACGGTCGTCGCCGTCGGCGAAGGCGTCACGCATGTCTCACCCGGCGCCGAGGTCGTCCTCAACTGGGCCCCGTCCTGCGGAGGTTGCCACGCCTGCTCGCTCGGCGAGGTGTGGCTGTGCGCCAACGCCCTGAACGGCGCCGCGGACGTGTACGCCCACCGCACCTCGGACGGCTCCGACCTCCACCCCGGCCTGAACGTCGCCGCGTTCGCCGAGGAGACGGTCGTGTCCGCGGGCTGCGTCCTGCCCCTGCCCGAGGGGGTCCCCCTCACCGACGCGGCCCTCCTGGGCTGCGCGGTCCTGACCGGTTACGGCGCCGTCCACCACTCGGCGCGGGTCCGGGCCGGCGAGACGGTCGCGGTGTACGGCGTCGGGGGAGTGGGCCTGGCGGCACTCCAGGCGGCCCGGATCGCGGGAGCCGCGCGCATCGTCGCCGTCGATGTCTCCCCGGAGAAGGAGGAGCTGGCGCGCGGCGCGGGCGCCACGGACTACGTCCTCGCCTCCGAGACGACGGCCCGCGAGATCCGGGGCCTGACGGACAAGCAGGGCGTCGACGTGGCCATCGAGTGCGTGGGCCGCGCGTCGACGATCCGCACGGCCTGGGACTCCACCCGCCGCGGCGGCCGTACGACGGTGGTCGGCATCGGCGGCAAGGACCAGCAGGTCACCTTCAACGCCCTGGAGATCTTCCACTGGGGTCGGACCCTGGCGGGGTGCGTGTACGGAAACTCGGACCCGGCGAAGGACCTGCCGCTGCTGGCCGAGCATGTGCGGGCCGGCCGCCTGGACCTCGGCGCACTGGTGACGGAGCGGATCGGACTGGAGGGCATCCCGGCCGCCTTCGAGAACATGCTGGCGGGCAAGGGTGGACGGGCACTCGTGATCTTTTAGCCCGTCCGGGGGTGCCCCCTCCGGGGGAGTTTGAGGACGAGGCCGTTCAGGCCGACGGAGCATCCGGGGGCGGAGCCCCCGGATGCTCCGTACAACCACCTTGCACACCCGTTGACCCCATACCGTCCGGTCAGTATGTTCCCGGGAACGTCCCCACCGCACCCACTGGAGTGTGCACGCATGGACACGTTCCCCTCCGCTCACCCCACTCCCACCCCGACCGTCCTCCCCACGGTCAACCGCCGCCGCGTCGCCACCGCCGCAGCGCTCGCCTCGGCCGTCGAGTGGTACGACTACTTCGTCTTCGGCATAGCCGCCGCCCTCGTCCTCGGTGATCTGTACTTCCCCGCCGGCAGCTCCACCGCCGGAGTACTCGCCGCCTTCGCCACCTTCGCCGTCGGTTTCCTGGCCCGCCCGATCGGCGGCATCATCGCCGGGCAGCTCGGCGACAAGCGCGGCCGCAAGCCGATGCTGGTCCTCGCGCTGACGCTCATGGGCGTCGCCACCACCGGCATCGGTCTGCTGCCGACGTACGACACGATCGGCGTCGCCGCACCGATCCTGCTCGTCCTGCTGCGCGTCGTGCAGGGCGTCGCGGTCGGCGCGCAGTGGGGCGG
Organism: Streptomyces sp. NBC_00461; assembly: GCF_036013935.1. Taxonomy (NCBI): domain Bacteria; kingdom Bacillati; phylum Actinomycetota; class Actinomycetes; order Kitasatosporales; family Streptomycetaceae; genus Streptomyces; species Streptomyces sp. NBC_00461. The sequence continues at coordinate 2,085,483 of NZ_CP107902.1, read as the reverse complement.
CGCGATGCTGCTGGCCACCGAGTACGCTCCCGAGGGCAAGCGCGGCGTCTACGGCAGTGTCGTCCAACTCGGCGTCCCCATCGGCGTGGTGACCGCCAACACGGTCTTCCTGATCGCCGGGGCCCTCACCAGCGACTCCGCGTTCGCGGCCTGGGGCTGGCGACTGCCCTTCCTGGTCGGCCTGCTGGTCCTCGCGCTCGCCTGGTACATCCACCGGCACGTCGAGGAGACCCCCGAATTCCGGCAGGCCGAACGGCAGCTGGCCGAGAAGGAGAAGTCCGAGCGGAACTCGCCGCTGCGCACGATCCTGCGCGAACACCTCGGCACCGTGTTCCTGGCCGGCGGCTCCTTCGCCGTGAACACCGCGACCTTCTACATCCTGATCACCGGCGTCCTCGACTACACGACCCGTGACCTGGGCATGAAGCGGGACGGGGTGCTCACTGTCTCTCTCTGCGTCAGCCTCACCCAGCTCGTGCTGATCCCGGCCGCCGCCGCCCTCTCCGACCGCGTCGGCCGCATCAGGATCTACGCGTTCGGCGCGGTCGGCATCGCCCTGTGGGCCGTACCGATGTTCCTGCTGATCGACACCGGTTCACTGCTGTGGCTGGCCGTCGGCACGTTCGTCGCCGGCTGCTTCCTCAGCATCATGTACGGCCCCCAGGCCGCCCTGTTCGCCGAACTGTTCACGCCCGAGATGCGCTACACGGGAGCCTCCCTCGGCTACCAGATCGCGGCCGTGCTCGGCGGTGGCCTCGCGCCCTTCGTGATGGTGCTGCTGCTGGAGGCGACGGGCACCTCCATGGCCGTGTCCGGCTACATCATCGCCCTCGCGCTGATCGCCCTGCTGTCCATCAAGGTCCTTGCGGGCAGGGTGCGTTCAGGCTGATTCCGGGGCTTCCTCGGGCCGTGTCACCGGAGTGCTCTGAGGCGCCGCGGCCCGCGGGAGACCCTTTTGGGGCCGCGAAGGCTTCCGGGGGCGCGAGCGCGACACCGCCACACCCGCCAGACACAGCGCACCACCGGCCAGCGTGAGCAGTCCCGGCACCTCGCCGAGCACCAGCCACGACATCAGCACGACCAGCGCGGGCACCGCGTACGTGGTCGCCCCCATGCGGGAGGCGGTCGTACGGGCGAGGGCGTACGCCCAGGTCGTGAACGCGAGAGCGGTGGGGAACACGCCCAGATAGACCATGTTGAGTGTCGCCGACACGGGCGCGTCAGCCGCCTCGCCCGCCAACTGCCCGGCGAACGGCAGGCATCCCACCGCACCGACGAGACACCCGAACGTCGTCACCTGCAGCGCACTCGCCCTGCCCAGGGCCGGCTTCTGTGCGACGACGCCGCCCGCGTAGCCGACCGCGGCCAGCACGCACAGCACCACTCCGAGCACCGAGGATCCGCCGCCGCCCGACATCGACAGCCCGACCGCGACCGCCCCCGCGAACGACACCGCCATCCCCGCCAGTAGGCGCGGCGGCATCGCATCACCGAGCAGTCGAGAGCCGAGCAGGGCGATGAGTATGGGCCCGATGTTCACCACCAGGGCGGCAGTCCCGGCGTCCACCTGCTGCTCGCCCCAGTTCAGGACCACCATGTAGAACCCGAACCACAGCACCCCGGACAGCGCGATCCCCCGCCAGGCCGCCCGCGGCGGCACCCCTTCCTTGCGGACGACCAGCATCACCCCGAGCACCAGCGCCCCGGAAAGCAGCCGCCCGAGCGCCAGCGCCCCCGGGGAGTACGCGTCACCCGCACTACGGATCGCCACGAAGGCGGAGGCCCACAGCACGACGGTGACGGCGGCGGCAGCGGGGGCGAGCAGATCCGCACGACGGAGGTTCATCATGCTCCTGAGGCTAGAAGGTGGGAGAAGGCAAGGTCTCGCGGATTTCGGACGCGGTCCTGCAGTGCCCCGACAGGGGCGCGGGGTTTGCGCGACCAGCCACATCGAACCCGCACCCGGGACACCACACGAACTCCCACCCTCCATAGCCGCCCAGTTCACCGCAGTGCCCCCGCCTGGATACCGAGCAGCTCCCCCAACGCCCGTTCCCCCGACGAAGTCACCCTCACCGCCCGCTCGGACCCGATCCGCACACACCACCCCGCATCCAGCGCATGTCGGCACAGCGCCGCACCCGCCACCCCCGCCAGATGCGGGCGCCGCTCGGTCCAGTCCAGGCACGCCCGCGCCAGCGGACGCCGCCCCTTGAGTTCGAGCGCGATGCCCGTGGCGCCGAACCACCGCACCCCCGCATCGGTCAGCGCGAACCCGGTGTCCTGCCGCAACAGCCCGCGCAGCGTCAACGCGTCGGTCACGGCGATCCCGAGCCGCCCCGCCAGATGGTCGTAGCAGGTACGCCCCCGCGCCATCGCCGACCCGGCACTCGACTCCCGCAGACTGCGCGGCCGAGCGACCTCACCCGGCTTCACCTGCGCGGCCAGGTCCTCCAGCAGTTGGGCGACCCGGGCGTCGGCGAGACGCACATACCGGTGCCGGCCCTGCCGTTCCTCGGCCAGCAGCCCGCCCGCGACGAGCTTGCCCAGATGTTCGCTCAGCGTCGACGCGGCGACCCCCGCGTGCCGCGCCAGCTCACCCGCGGTCCACGCCCGTCCGTCGAGCAGCGCCAGCAGACACGCGGCGCGCGTCTCGTCGGCGATCAGCCCGGCGAGCCGGGCCAGCTGCGGTGCCTGGGGGTCCCTGGTCGTCATGGGTTCCAGCATGCGGCACGGACACTTTGGCGACCGCCGAACTGTCCCTACCGTTCCTGGACCGTCCGCTTCACCTGCTCGTACTGCTGCACCAGCCCGTCGAGGAGCGCCGTGAGCCCTGTCTCGAAGGCGCGCTCGTCGATCTTCTCCTGCTGCTCGGCGAGCAGGTGGGCCTGTCCGAGGTGGGGGTAGTCGGCGGGGTCGTACGCGCTCTCGTCGTCCACGAAGCCCCCGGCGAAGGAGCCGAGCGCGGAGCCCATGATGAAGTACCGCATCAGCGCGCCGATGGAGGTGGCCTGCGCGGGCGGCCAGCCCGCCTCGACCATCGCGCCGTACACCGCGTCCGCGAGGCGCAGACCGGCCGGCCTGCGGCCGGGCCCGGTGGCGAGGACGGGCACGATGTTCGGGTGGTCGCGCAGCGCGGCCCGGTAGGACACCGCCCAGTCGTGCAGCGCGGTCCGCCACTCCCGGCCGTCCTCGAACATCGACAGGTCGACCTGTGCGCTCACCGAGTCGGCGACCGCCTCCAGGATCTCGTCCTTGGTGCGGAAGTGGTTGTAGAGCGAGGGCCCGCTCACGCCCAGCTCCGCCGCGAGCCGACGCGTGGAGACGGCCGCGAGGCCCTCCGCGTCCACGAGCACACGTGCCGTCTCGACGATCCGGTCGGTGCTGAGCAAGGGCTTGCGCGGTCGGGCCATGGCGCACATAGTAGGGCTGCAACGAGAAACTAGCAGTGCTAATTTAAATGTACGGCTTTCAAGGTCCGTCAGTGATGGGGTGGCTCGGCATGAACCTGGAGCTCAGCGAGGAGCAGACCGCCGTCCGGCAGCTCGCCCGGGACTTCGTGGACCGCGAGATCACCCCGAACGTCATCGCCTGGGACCGCGCCGAGGACGTGGACCGCTCCCTGGTGAAGAAGCTCGGCGAGGTCGGCTTCCTCGGTCTGACCGTCGACGAGGAGTACGGCGGCAGTGGCGGCGACCATCTCGCGTACTGCCTGGTGACGGAGGAACTCGGGCGCGGTGACTCCTCGGTGCGCGGCATCGTGTCCGTCTCGCTCGGGCTGGTCGCCAAGACGATCGCGGCCCGGGGGAGCGAGGAGCAGAAGCGGCGGTGGCTGCCGGGGCTCACCTCCGGCGAGTCGGTCGGCTGCTTCGGCCTCACCGAGCCCGGCACCGGCTCCGACGCCGGCAACCTGACCACCCGCGCGGTGCGCGACGGCGGGGACTACGTGATCAACGGCACCAAGATGTTCATCACCAACGGCACCTGGGCCGACGTCGTCCTCCTCTTCGCCCGCTCCACCGACGCCCCCGGCCACAAGGGCGTCTCCGCCTTCCTCGTACCGGCCGACACCCCCGGCCTGACCCGCCGCGCCATCCACGGCAAGCTCGGCCTGCGCGGCCAGGCCACCGCCGAGCTGGTCCTCGAGGACGTGCGCGTCCCCGCCTCCGCGATGCTGGGCGAGGAGGGCAAGGGCTTCTCGGTCGCCATGTCGGCGCTGGCCAAGGGGCGGATGTCGGTCGCGGCGGGGTGCGTGGGCATAGCCCAGGCCGCGCTGGAGGTGGCGGTGACGTACGCGGGCGAGCGCGAGCAGTTCGGCAAGCCCATCGCGCAGCACCAGCTGGTGCAGGAGCTGATCAGCGACATCGCCGTGGACGTGGACGCGGCCCGCCTGCTGACCTGGCGGGTCGCCGACCTCATCGACCGCGGGCAGCCCTTCGCCGTCGAGTCCTCCAAGGCCAAGCTCTTCGCCTCGGAGGCCGCCGTCCGCGCGGCCAACAACGCCCTCCAGGTCTTCGGCGGCTACGGCTACATCGACGAGTACCCGGCGGGCAAGCTGCTGCGCGACGCCCGCGTGATGACCCTCTACGAGGGCACCAGCCAGATCCAGAAGCTGCTCATCGGGCGGGCGCTGACCGGCGTCTCGGCGTTCTGACCATCTCTCAGTTCTGAGTACCTCCTAGGTACTTCGGCGGATGTGGCGGCGGCCACGTCCGCCGACGCTTGTCCCATGAGTGATACACCGGTCAAGCAGCAGAACACGGCCGCCTTCTACGGCCAGGCCGTCGCCTCCTTCGGCGTCGCCATGGCCGCGACCGCCATCGGCATCTTCCGGCTCAGCGCCGACGCCTGGGTGCGCGGCTTCCTCGCCATCGCCGTCCTGTACCTGGTCACGTCCGCTTTCACCCTCGCCAAGGTGATCCGGGACCGGCAGGAGGCGGGACAGATCGTCAGCCGCGTCGACCAGGCCCGGCTGGAGAAGCTGCTCGCCGACCACGACCCCTTCGAGAAGCTCTGAGGCCCTTGGCCACCAAGCCCGGAAGCCGCCAGGCCGAGAAGCCCTGAGCGGGCACACTAAGCGCTCGCTCAGCTTCAGCGGTATGGTGTTGTCCTTGTCGGTGAGAGGGGCAGCGAGCGATGAGTACGGCGGAGGAGACGGCCGGCGGCGAGGCGTCGGCGTGGGGTGAGGTCACGCCCGACGCGGCCCGGCGGCTGCTGATCGCCGCGGTGGAGGCCTTCGCCGAGCGCGGGTACCACGCCACGACGACCCGTGACATCGCGGGCCGCGCGGGCATGAGCCCGGCCGCGCTCTACATCCACTACAAGACCAAGGAGGAGCTGCTCCACCGGATCAGCAGGATCGGTCACGCCAAGGCCCTTGAGATCCTGCAGACGGCGGCCCGGCGCGAGGGCACCGCGACCGAGCGGCTGGCCGACGCGGTGAGCTCCTTCGTCCGCTGGCACGCGGGCGGCCGCACCACCGCCCGGGTCGTGCAGTACGAGCTGGACTCGCTCGGACCGGGGGCTCGCGCCGAGATCCTCGCGCTGCGCCGGCAGTGCGACGCGGAGGTGCGCGGGATCATCGAGGACGGCATCACGTCCGGCGAGTTCGACGTGCTGGACGTCAAGGGCACGACCCTCGCCGTCATGTCGCTCTGCATCGACGTCGCCCGCTGGTTCAACATCGACGGGCCCTGGACGCCCGACGAGATCGGCGCGCTCGACGCCGACCTCGTGCTGCGCATGGTGGGGGTCAAGTAGCCCCCCGGGCCGCTCAGAGGTAGAAGCGGGCCACCGACTCGGCCACGCATACGGGCTTGTCGCCGCCCTCGCGTTCCACGGTGTAGGCGACGGCCACCTGGATGCCGCCCGGCACGTCCTCGACGCTGCTGATCTTCCCGGTCGCGCGCAGGCGTGAGCCGACCGGGACCGGTGCGGGGAAGCGGACCTTGTTGGTCCCGTAGTTGACGCCCATCCGCACGCCCTCGACCGTGATCAGCTGCGGCCCGAACAGCGGCAGCAGCGACAGGGTCAGATACCCGTGCGCGATGGTCGTGCCGAACGGTCCCGCCGCCGCCTTCTCCGGGTCCACATGGATCCACTGGTGGTCCCCGGTCGCCTCGGCGAAGAGATCGATCCGCTTCTGGTCGACCTCCAGCCAGTCGGTGTACCCCAGCTGCTCGCCCACCGCCGCCTTCAGGTCGTCGGCGGACGTGAAGATCCTCGGCTCTGCCATGTCCAGGCCTCCCATCGGTCAAAAGTCTAAGCAACTGCTTAGCATGCTCGGACGGGAATCCAATGTCAACGGACAACGGCCCCGACGGGGTCGGTAGGCTTCGAGGAGTGCCCCAGATTCCAGAGAAGATCCACGAGCTCACGGTAGGCCAGCTCGCCGCGCGAAGCGGCGCCGCCGTCTCCGCCCTGCACTTCTACGAGTCCAAGGGTCTGATCAGCAGCAGCCGCACCGCCGGCAACCAGCGCCGCTACCACCGCGACGCGCTGCGCCGGGTCGCCTTCGTACGGGCCGCACAGCGCGTCGGCATCCCCCTGGCCACGATCCGCGAGGCGCTCGCCGAGCTCCCCGAGGAGCGCACCCCCACTCGGGAGGACTGGGCCCGTCTCTCCGAGGCCTGGCGCTCCGAGCTCGACGAGCGCATCAAGCAGCTCAACCGCCTTCGCGACCACCTCACCGACTGCATCGGCTGCGGCTGTCTCTCCCTCGACGGCTGTGTCCTGTCCAACCCGGACGACGTGTTCGGCGAACAGCAGGCGGGATCGCGTCTGCTGGTCGAGCGAGCGGCGAACCGGATGCGGCAGCAGCGGAGCTAGTGCCGCAACAGGCAACGTTCGCCCCGTCGCGACGCCCGGCACGCACTCTCACCGCACCGGCCGAAAGCCCAAGTACGTCCAGTACGAGGACTTCCGGCCGGCACGCCGAGAGCACGCACCGGACGCCGCTCCTTGACGGGCAAACGTTCCCTGCCGCGGCACTAGAGAGGGTGCCCGCCCGTCGGGCAACCCCGTTCACTCGAACTCCGTGCCGCCCTTGCGCGTCAGATAGGCCGCACTCACCGCCTTCGCGATCGCCCGGCCCCCGGTCACGGGGCTGTGCCGCTCGGCCGCCGGACGGATCACGACCCCTTCGCGCAGATGCAGCTCCCGCCCGGACACGGTCTCCCGCCCGCTCGCGATCTCCAGCACCCGGCCGATGTCGTACGGCCCCTCGTACAGCCGCGGCACCAACGGCAGCTCTCCGCCGAGCAGTTCGGCCGCGTCCAGCCACCGCACCGTGCCGTCGATCTCCGCGCTGACGTCGAACACCGCATACCCGAGGGTGGTCCGGCGGCCGTCGGCGCCGTACGTCAGGTCCTGGACCCCCGCGCCGTACACCTCACCGAAGATGCCGACCCGGCGGGCGCCCACTCGCTCGGCGAGGCGGGTGGCGGCCTCGGCGACGCCGTGGCCGTGCACCGCCCGCCAGTACAGATTGCGCGGATCCTCCTTCAGGGCGAGGGACTTGGCGCCGAAGCCCTTGGAGGAGACGTGCACGCGACCCTCGTCGGCGAGGTAGGTCAGCAGACAGGCCGAGCCGTGCAGTTTCTCGGTCAGGACCACAGCCTCGCCCGGTGAGAAGATGTCCGGAAACCGCTGGATGTTCTCGATGTCGACCCAGGGCAGCAGATCGGGCGCGGACTCGACCTCGCCGTTCATCGTGGGCGGGATCGGCGGCACCCACTTGGTGATGCCCAGCCGCTCGGCGAAGTCCGTGCCGTCCAGGGCGGCCCGCGCCAGGTCGACGTCCGCGAGCGCCTTCGGGCGGCACACGATGCCCTGCGACAGCTCACCGCGCAGCCGCACCGCCTTCACCCGGTCCGAGTTGCCGCCCGCCAGCCGTCCGGTCAGCCCCAGCTCCTCGATCAGGCCGGCCGGCAGCACGGACTGCTCGGGGATGTAGAGGGCGGCATCGCCGGTGCGGTACGTGCCCTTGGCGACGACGGCCCGGTACAGGCCCACCTGGGCCAGTTCGAGGGCATCGGCGTTCGGATGCTCGTGGACGGTCAGCACTTCGGCGGTGACGCGCAGCGTCGACATCGGGACTCCTCGTTCCGCAGGTCGTTCTCAGGTGTGTTTCATCGCCTCCCCACTGTCCGGACGGGAAAAGGGTGGAGCGAGCGGATTAGCTACTGCTAGCGTCGGGATCTTCGGCCGACCCGCACGCCGTGCACGGAGTCCTGACGGGACCAACTCCCATGTTTCCAGCCGCACTTGACGCCGCCCTCGCGGACATCGACACGGTCTTCGACGGTTTCGCGAGCGTTGACGAGACCGGTTGCGGTTACTGTCACGCGCCCGAGGAGACCGCGTATCTGCGCACGCCGCACGTGCCGATACCCGTGGACGTCGTGCAGTACTACCTCTTCGAGGTGTCCGACCACTTCGACGACCACGCGGCCGTGATGCGGCGCCTGCTGCCGCAGGCCGCACGGGCGATGGCCGACGGCAGCCTGGGTTCGATCAACTACGGGGCCCACGGGCTGTCCCGGGTGGACTGGCGCTCCTGGCCGGCCGACCAGGCCGCCGCGATCGAGGCGTTCCTGAACGCCTGGTGGCGGCACGCCCTGACGGTGCCCGAGCCGCCCTACGGCATCGAGGACACCTTCGAGACCTGCACCACGATCGCCCGGACCGTGACCCCGTTCCTGGACGGGTGGGGCCGTGGTCCGGTCGCCGGCGCGCATCTCGCCCTCTGCGCCGACTCCTGGCTCCGCGACCTGCTGTCCGACGCCTCCCCGTTCTCCTGGTGGTACGACGACAGCGTGGACACCGGACTCGCCGACCTGCGCACCTGGCTGGCCGGCCCGGGTGCGGCCCGGCTGCGCGCCCACGGTGAGCCCGATCTGGCCGTCCGCGCCGAGCTCCTCGCCCTGCCCTACGACGAGCGCTGGGCCCACCCGTACTGGGACAGCCCCTCGGCGACCAACTGAGCGTTGGACAGGGCTCGTTCCCCGTCCGGCAGCAGCAGCGTGTCCTCCAGGCCGATCCGGGTGGCGAGCCCCAGCCGCCCGGCCAGCCGCAGCACCGGCCACACGCTGCCGTCCTCGCCGTGCAGCAGCACGGGGCGGCCGTGGGCGGAACCCAGGTCGGCCAGGAGGGCATGGGCGGTGTGCTCGGCTGTGTCCTCCGAGGTGTCCGTCACCTCGGCCAGCACCCGCCGCACCCGCGGGCCGACGGGCGAGACGGCGAACCGGGCCGCCCCGTCCGTCCCCGACCAGATGCCCGCCTCGACCCCCACACCGAGGTCGATCAGTGCGGCGGCGATCTCCTCCGCGCCCTCCTCATGCCAGTTGACCGAGGCGTGGTCGGGCGGCTCGGACAGCATGGACCAGCTGCGGACACGCTCCAGGCGTGCGGCCGGGCCCGGTTCGGCCCAGGCGCCCGTGGTCACGCCGACCGGCACCGACACCCGCGCCCTGATCGCGTCGAGCGTCGGCGCGAGGACTCTGGGCGAGAGGGAGTCCTGCCCGCAGGGGCCCTTGGGATGGACATGGATGTCCGTAGCCCCGGCCGCGACCGCATACGCCGCCGACTCGGCCATCGCCTCCGGCGACAGCGGCACACGCGCGCTGTCCAAGGCGCCCCGAGATCCGTTGAGACACACCTGCACCATGTCCCGATGGTGCCAGTCGTGACAATGGCGGACAAACAGGGGGTGCGGCATCCCCGGCGCACCCCCGGCCGTGTTGTCGTCGGTCGCCGACCCTCCGCGTCGACTCCCGCCTCCGCCGTGCGGCTGCACGTTCCCCCGCTCCCGGCGTCACGCATGCCGGGGACCCCCACCGACCCCGCTCGGGTCAGCCAGGAGGTTGCCGTGTCCTGCAGCCGGCTCGATCCGATTGCCGGACCCTAGGCCGACACGAGCAGCCTTCCGCGCCTTGCGTCCGCCAGGGCCTCGGCTTTGAGCACGGGCCGTGGCACGAGAATTCCGCAGTGAGTGCAGACCGGACCCGTGGAGGGTTCGTGGTCCAGGTCGTACTTCCAGATCAGGCGCTGCGCGCCGCACACCGGGCAACCCGAACCCGGCTCGCGCTCCAGGCCGGTGATCAGCCGGCGCAGCACCTCGGCGAGCGGTTCACGGGGGTGCACCCGTGGGTCGTCGCACCAGGCGACACCGAACCCGCCCCAGGTCAGACGGTGCCAGTCGTCCACAGTGCCCGGCCGACGCAGCCCGTCGTGCTTCTCCTTCTTGCGCCGCTCGGCGAACTCGACCTCGTAGGCCAGCCAGACCGAACGCGCGTCTTCCAACTCGTCCAGCGCGGCCACGAGCCGCACCGGGTCGGGGGAGCGGTCCTCCGGACCGAACCCTGCCCGGGAGCACAAATGGTCCCAGGTCGCCCTGTGCCCGTAAGGAGCGAACCGCTCAAGGCACTTGCGCAGTGAATAGCGCCGCAGTGCCAGATCGCACCGCGGATCGCGGACCTGTCTCGCCAGACTCCGGAAACCGGCCATCGCCCTGCACCTCCGTCACACCTGCACCTGTACTTCGGTCACTTCGGCGTCGTCGCGCCGGACTTCGCGCGACGTTGACGAATAGACGTATCGACAAGCGATTCGGCTCCATCCGTTTTCCGATGACCCCCATAAGCTGCCCTGACTACTCCAAAACTTGACGCATGTTCATCTTCACTCTCGGGGCTACCGGCGGTAACGTCCCGGCTCACCCCCGTCGGTAGGAGCTGCCATGCCTCGGCGTCCCTCACGTATCGCCCCACGCAGACTGAGAACTCCCGGCAGGCTCGCCGGGTTCCTGAAGAGCGCATCCATATGCGTCCTGGTTGCTGGTCTTTTGTCCCCGCTCACCCAGGCGACCGCGGTCGCCGCCACCGCCTCGAACGACTACTGCGGCGGCCAGTGCTCCGACATCACGCCGCCGGGTGAGAACGGCAACGCCACCCTGGCCCAGATCCTCCTCAACCAGGCCTTCGGCACCCAGCCCAGCCATGCCGAGGACCAGCTCGGCCCGTACGCCGACCTCGCCACGGGCTACTCCACCCTCACCGACTCGAAGATCAACACCTTCTTCAACGACGCGTCTTTCGGGGTCTCTTCCGATCAGGTCGCCTCCTCCGAGAAGCCGGCCGGCCGCACCGACGTGACGATCGTCCGCGACAAGAAGGCGGGCATTCCCCACATCACCGGTACCACCAGATACGGGACGGAGTTCGGCGCCGGGTATGCCGCGGCTGAGGACCGGCTGTGGCTCATGGACGTCTTCCGGCACGTCGGACGCGGCCAGCTGACGACCTTCGCGGGCGGCGCCCCCTCCAACCAGGGGCTGGAGCAGGAGTTCTACCGCAGCGCCCCGTACACCGAGGCCGATCTGCAGGCCCAGATCGACAACGCCGTCGCCACCAACGGGGCCCGCGGGAAGCTGGCCCTGGACGACGCCAACGCCTACCTGGCCGGCATCAACTCCTACATCGACGCCTCGGACAGTGGCCGTTACTTCCCGGGCGAGTACGTCCTCACCGGGCACAAGGACTCGATCACCAACGCCGGCACCATCGACCACTTCAAGATCACCGATCTGGTCGCGCTGGCCTCGGTCGTCGGCTCGCTGTTCGGCTCCGGCGGCGGTGGCGAGGTCAACAACGCGCTCTCACTGATCGCCGCCCAGTCCAAGTACGGCGTGGAGGAGGGCACCAAGGTCTGGGAGTCCTTCCGCGAACGCAACGACCCCGAGGCCGTCCTCACCGTCCACAACGGCGAGAGCTTCCCGTACGCCTCCAAGCCCGCCGACCCCCAGGGCGAGGCCCTGCCCGACGCCGGTTCGGTGACCCAGGAGCCACTCGTCCACGACCGCACGGGCAGCGCGGCCACCGCCGGCTCCACCGGCGCCTCGGCCACGGCGGCGGCGACCACCCTGAGCTCGGCCAAGCGCGGCATGTCCAACGCCCTCGTGGTGAGCGGCAAGTACACCGCCAGCGGCCACCCTGTAGCCGTGTTCGGGCCGCAGACCGGCTACTTCGCCCCGCAGCTGCTCATGCTCCAGGAGATCCAGGGCCCGGGCATCAGCGCCCGCGGCGCCTCCTTCGCGGGCCTGAGCATGTACGTCGAACTGGGCCGCGGCCAGGACTACTCCTGGAGCGCGACGACCTCCGGCCAGGACATCATCGACACGTACGCCGTGGAGCTGTGCCAGGACGACTACCACTACCTGTACCACGGCACCTGCACCGCCATGGACAAGGTCGAGCAGGCGAACTCCTGGAAGCCCACCACGGCCGACGGCACCGCGGCGGGCTCGTACACGATGCGGGTCTGGCGCACCAAGTACGGGCCGGTGGAGTACCGGGCGACCGTCGGCGGCAAGAAGGTCGCCTACACCACCCTGCGCTCGTCCTACATGCACGAGGCCGACTCGATCATCGGCTTCCAGATGCTCAACGACCCGGACTACGTGAAGAGCCCGCAGACCTTCCAGAGCGCGGCGCAGCACATCAACTACACGTTCAACTGGTTCTACGCCGACTCCTCGCACACCGCGTACTACAACAGCGGCAACAACCCGGAGCGGGCGAGTGGCGTCGACGCCGAGTTCCCGGTCTGGGCGCGGGCGGCGTACGAGTGGCAGAACTGGGACCCGGCCACCAACACCGCCGACTACACGGCGGCCTCCGCGCATCCCAACTCCATCGACCAGGACTACTACATCTCCTGGAACAACAAGCAGGCCAAGGACTACACGACCGCGCCCTGGGGCGACGGGTCCGTGCACCGTGGCAACCTGCTCGAGGACCGGGTGAAGAAGCTCGTGGCCGCGGGCGGGGTGACACGGTCGTCGCTGGTGAAGGCGATGTCGGACGCGTCACTGGCCGACCTGCGGGCCGAGGACGTGCTGCCGAAGCTGCTCAAGGTCGTCAACAGCAGCCCGGTCACCGACTCCACGGCCGCGGCCGCGGTGAGCAAGCTGCAGGCGTGGGTGACGGCGGGCGCCAAGCGCACGGAGACGTCGGCCGGTTCGAAGAAGTACGCCGACGCCGACGCGATCCGGATCCTGGACGCGTGGTGGCCGCTGCTGGTCAAGGCCGAGTTCGAACCGGGCCTCGGCAGCGACCTGTACAGCGCCTTCGGCAACGACCTGCCGATCGACGAGTCACCGTCGGCCGCCCATGGGCCCACCGGCTCGCACGCGGGAAGCTCCTTCCAGTACGGCTGGTGGAGCTACGTCGACAAGGACATCCGGGCGGTGCTCGGTGAGCCGGTGCAGGGGCCGTTGGCGGCGAAGTACTGCGGCGGCGGCAGCCTGAACTCCTGCCGGGACATCCTGATCAGCACCCTGAAGTCGGCGGCCGGCACGTCCGCGTCGACCGTCTACCCCGGCGACTCCCTCTGCTCGGCGGGCGACCAGTGGTGCGCCGACTCGATCGTGCAGCGCACCCTGGGCGGCATCAAGCACCGCAACATCAGCTGGCAGAACCGGCCCACCTTCCAGCAGGTGGTGGAGTACACGTCCCATCGGTGACAGGTGACCTTCCACCACCCCTCGGTGGAAGGTGACACACCACTGGCGGCGGGTCAGCGGACGCGGCCCGCCGCCAGCACCACCTCGGCCAGTTCCCGGTGCACGATGTCGCTGTGCGCGCCGGAGGGCGGCCCGCCCTTCCTGATCACGGCCGCCGCGTCGACGTTGACGCACCCCGAGGCGGGCAGACCGGAGCCGAGGACGTCCGCGAGCGTGCACGCACGCGTGCCGGGCACCGCCTGCACGCCGTCGTGTCCCATGGCACCCCACTTGGCGCCCAGCATCCCCGCGATGTCGAAGCCCTCGGCCACGCCCTGCGCGTCGTTCGCCATGCGGGAGGCCAGCGGGTAGATCGTGCCGAGCGCCGAGTCGAAGTGGGAGTAACAGCACACCAGGGGGCCGTCGATACGGTTCTGCTGGCCCTGCAGCACGCCTCCCGCATGTGGGTCGTGCGGCAGCCGGGCCGCGAACGCGTAGTGCGAGAAGGCCCCTTGGAACAGCGTCACCGACTTCACCGTGTGCACTCCCTCGGGCAGACCGCGCAGCGCGAACGACACCAGCCGGCCGCCGAAGCTGTGCCCGACCAGGTGCACACGCACGTCCGGCGCCGACGAGGCGAGCTGCCCGATCACCCGGCCGAGCCCGCGCTCGCCGACCGTCCCCGCGCGCCGCTTCATCGCGTAGTACGTCGCCTGCCGCAGCAGTTCGTGCGCACCGTCCCAGGGGTTGGGCAGGGTGAACGAGGCCTGTCCGCCCGGGGGTTCGAGCTGCGCCAGCGCCTGCGCGAACTCCTCGCAGACCTCCGCCGCGGGCCGCGAGAACATGTCCGGCTCGCTCTGCGGCGCCCCGTTCGCCAGGGTGTCCGCGGCGAACAGCGGTTGAGGCCCCGGCGGTACCACCTCCACGAGCAGCCGTACCAGCCGCCCGAACTCCGCCAGCTCGGCCTCCTCGCCCGTGTGCTGGTCCAGCAGCCGGGCGAGCTGGTCGATCACGGTGGCCCGGCCGGGGAAGGTCTCCAGCAGCGCGTGCCGTGTGTCCTTGTCGAGCGCGGGATGCGCCGGCGCGTCGGCCGCGACGGACCGCGGGAAGTCCGGGATGGGCTCGTCGGAGAACCGCATCGACGGCCACAGGACGCCCACGTACCCGAGCCTGGCCGTCGGCGCGAGGTCGGGGATCGGCGCGAAGAAGCTGCTGTAGAGGCGGGTCGCGCCCGAGCGGTCGTTGTTCCAGCCGTGCGCGAAGACGATCAGGTCACGGACGCCGCGCCGGGTGACCTCGGCCAGCAGCCGGTCCCGCTCCGGCCGGTCGACGTCCCCGTCCGCGTCGAAGGTCAGCTCCCAGAAGGGAGACACGCTCATTGCCGGCTGTGCCATGACAGGCCCCCTCGTCCCCCGCAGCTCCGCGATGTGGGCGCATCGTCCTGCTACCGGACAAGGAAGGCCATACGTCGTGACTCATCCGTAGAGGAGGTATTCCTTTCGAATCCGCCGGAACGCCGCCAGCTCCTCCTGCCAGCCCGCCACCACCTCGTCGGCGCTCGCGCCCGCGTCGATCGCCGTACGTACGCGCGTGGAGCCCGTGAGCTTGTCGATCCAGTTGTCCGGCCGCCAACCGAAGCCGCTCCACACCTTCTTGGCGGTCACCAGCAGTGCGACACCGGTACGCACGGGGTCGTACGCGGCCCGGTCGTGCACATGGATCTGCACGCCGCCGACCGTCCTGCCCTGGAACTTGGAGAAGGTCGGCGCGAAGTACGCCTCCCTGAAGTGCACGCCGGGCAGGCCCAGTTCACCGACCGCCGCCGCCCACCGCCCGTCGATGCCCTCCGCGCCGAGCAGTTCGAACGGGCGGGTCGTACCGCGCCCCTCCGACAGGTTCGTGCCCTCGAACATGCAGGTCCCCGAGTAGACCAGGGCGGAGTCGGGCGTCGGCATGTTCGGGCTCGGCGGCACCCAGGGCAGCGACCAGGCGTCGTAGAACTCCGATCGCTTCCACCCCGTCATCAGGACGGTCTCCAGCGGCACCGGCGTTTCGAGGAACTCCCCGTTGAACAGCCGCGCCAGCTCGGCCACGGTCATCCCGTGCGCCTGGGAGATCGGCTGCCGGCCGATGAAGGTCGCGAACTCCTTGTGCAGCACGGGGCCCCGGGCCGCGCGCCCGGTCACCGGATTCGGCCGGTCGAGGACGACGAAGCGTTTGCCGGCGAGCCGGGCGGCCTCCATGCAGTCGTACAGCGTCCAGATGTACGTGTAGAAGCGCGCGCCGACGTCCTGGATGTCGAAGACGACGGTGTCGACACCGGACGCCGTGAAGACGTCGGCGAGGGGCCGGCCGCTCTTGAGATACGTGTCGTAGACGGGGAGCCCGGTGGCCGGGTCGTCGTAGCGGCCCTCGGAGCCGCCGGCCTGCGCGGTGCCGCGGAAGCCGTGTTCGGGGCCGAAGACGGCCGTCAGCTTGACGCGGGGGTCCGCGTGCATCACGTCGACGATGTGACGGACGTCTCGGGTGACGCCGGTGGGATTGGTGACGATGCCGCATCGCTGGCCGCTGAGCTGGGCGTAGTCGGTTGCCGCCAGTTGTTCGAAGCCGGTGCGGAGGGGTTTGCGCGGGGCTGCGGTGGCCGGGGGTGCCGCTGAGAGTGATGTTGCTGCCGTTGTCGCTGCGAGGAGGGCTCGTCTGGATAGGCGCATGAGGGGCAAGGTATTGCTCCCGCGGGTCGTGGGGAAGCCGCTGGTTCATCGTGGCCTGTCGCGCCCACGCGGCGGAGCCGCAAGTTGATACAGCCCAGCGCCCCTGGCGGGTTGCAGTCACCCCTTTCCTGCCACATACCGACCGGTTAGTCTGGGCTGGCAGCAGAGCCGCAGTCGAAGGAGACCGATGGTGGAAGCCGTGCAGGATGCCGGAGTGGTCGTCACCGGAGCCGGAGGCGGGATCGGGGCCGCCCTCGCCCGGCGGTTCGCCGCCGAAGGGGCCCGGGTCGTGGTCAACGACCTGGACGCCGGGCGGGCCGCAGCGGTCGCCGAGGAGATCGGTGGCATCGCGGTGCCCGGGGACGCCTCCTCGATCGTGGCCGACGCCCGGGACGCGCTCGGTGGCACGGTCGACGTGTACTGCGCCAACGCGGGCGTCGCCTTCGAGGGCGCCGAGCTCGGGCAGCCGCTCGACGAGAAGCCCTGGGAGCTTTCCTGGGACGTCAACGTCATGGCCCATGTGCGTGCCGCCCATGAACTGCTCCCCGACTGGCTGGAGCGCGGCAGCGGCCGGTTCGTGTCCACCGTCTCCGCCGCCGGACTGCTCACCATGATCGGCGCGCCCTCGTACAGCGTCTCCAAGCACGGTGCGTACGCCTTCTCCGAGTGGCTGTCGCTGACGTACCGGCACCGGGGCCTCAAGGTCCACGCCATCTGTCCCCAGGGTGTCCGCACCGACATGCTGGCCGCCACCGGCAGCGCGGGCGAGCTGGTGCTCCAGCAGACGGCGGTCGAGCCGGCGGACGTCGCGGACGCCCTGTTCAAGGGGATGGAGGAGGACCGGTTCCTGATCCTCCCGCACCCCGAGGTCGCCGGGTACTACCAGGCCAGGGCCGCCGGCCCCGACCGCTGGCTGACGAACATGAACCACATCCAGCAGAAGTGGGAGGAGGTACGGTGACCGGCTCCCCGTACGCCGCCCAGCCCTGGGTGGCCCTGCTGAACGACGCCCAGCGGGCCCCGATCGACCCCGCCGACTCTCTCGTGCACGCCCTGCGCCGGTCCGCCGCCGAGGCCCCGGACCGTGCCTTCCTCGCCTACTTCGACGGGCGGCTGAGCTACCGCGAGGCAGACGAGCTGAGCGACTCGGTCGCCGGGCATCTGGCCGCCCGCGGCCTGGAGCGCGGCGACCGGGTGGCGATCCTGCTGCAGAACTCCCCGCACTTCGTGCTCGCCCTGCTGGGCGCGTGGAAGGCGGGCGCGATCGTCGTGCCGGTCAACCCCATGTACAAGGCGGGGGAGGTGGGGCACGTCCTGCGGGACGGCGAGGTGGCGGCTCTCGTCTGCTCCGATCGTGCCTGGGAGTCGTATCTGCGCGACGCCGCCGCCGACTCCTCCGTACGGATCGTGCTGACCGGGTGCGAGCTGGACTTCCAGACGCGCGACGACGCGCGCGTACTGTCCTTCGAGCGGCTGGCGCAGGCCGACGACGCCGACGACCTGGTGGCCGTGGCACGCGCCGGGCACAAGGCCCCGGAAGGCCGGGACCCCGGGCCGTCCGACATCGCGCTGATCAGCTACACCTCGGGCACCAGCGGCACCCCCAAGGGCGCCACCAACACGCACGGCAACATCATGTTCAACGCCGAGCGGCAGCGCACGGGCCTCGCCCTGCCGGACGCGCCGGTCTACTACGCGATGGCGCCCCTGTTCCACATCACCGGTATGGTCTGCCAGCTCGGCGCGTGTCTCAACAGCGCGGGCACACTCGTGCTGACGTACCGCTTCGAGGCGGGTGTCGTGCTCGACGCGTTCGCCGAGCACCGGCCGCACTACACGGTCGGCCCGTCGACCGCCTTCATGGCGCTGGGCGCCCACCCGGACGCCACCCCCGACCACTTCTCCTCCTTCGTCAACATCTCCTCGGGCGGCGCCCCCGTGCCGCCGGCCCTCGTGGAGAAGTTCCGGGCAGGCTTCGGGCCGTACATCCGCAACGGCTACGGGCTGACCGAGTGCACCGCACCCTGCGCCTCCGTCCCGCCCGGCCTGGAGGCCCCCGTCGACCCGGCCTCCGGCACCCTGGCCGTGGGCCTGCCGGGCCCCGACACGATCGTGCGGATCGTCGACGACCAGGGCCGTGAGGTCCCCATGGGCGAGCAGGGCGAGATCCTCGTCCGCGGACCGCAGGTCGTGCCCGGCTACTGGCGGCGGCCCGACGCGACGGCCGAGACCTTCCCGGACGGCGAACTGCGCACCGGCGACATCGGCTTCATGGACCCGCAGGGATGGCTGTACGTCGTCGACCGCAAGAAGGACATGATCAACGCGTCCGGCTTCAAGGTGTGGCCGCGCGAGGTCGAGGACGTGCTGTACACGCATCCCGCGGTCCGTGAGGCGGCGGTCGTCGGGGTGCCCGACGGGTACCGCGGTGAGACCGTCAAGGCGTACATCAGCCTCCGTCCGGGCGCCGACACGGACCCGGGTGAACTCGCGGCGTACTGCAAGGAGAGACTGGCCGCCTACAAGTACCCGCGGCAGGTGGAGATCCTGCCCGACTTGCCGAAGACGGCAAGTGGGAAGATCCTCCGTCGGGAGCTTCGTTCCCGACCGCGGGACAGTGCTTAGAAGCAGACCGAGAGCTTGGAAGGCAGGTGGCGGCACAGTGCCCAGGACGACGGACGGTGACGGTACTCCCGTCCCTCAGCGGCTGCTGGCCGCCGCCACCCGGCTCTTCGCCGAGCGGGGCTACGACCGCACCTCGGTGCAGGAGATCGTCGAGGCGGCCGGCGTCACCAAGGGGGCGCTGTACCACTACTTCGGCTCCAAGGACGACCTCCTGCACGAGGTGTACGCGCGCGTGCTGCGCGTCCAGCAGGAGCGCCTCGACGCCTTCGCGGACGCCGACGAGCCGATCGAGAAGCGGCTGCGGGGCGCGGCGGCCGACGTCGTGGTCACGACGATCGACAACCTCGACGACGCGAACATCTTCTTCCGCTCCATGCACCATCTGAGCCCGGAGAAGAACAAGCAGGTGCGGGCCGAGCGCCGTCGCTACCACGAGCGCTTCCGCGCGCTGGTGGAGGAGGGGCAGCAGACGGGCGTCTTCTCCAAGGCGACCCCGGCCGACCTGGTGGTCGACTACCACTTCGGTTCGGTCCACCACCTGTCCACCTGGTATCGGCCCGACGGCCCGCTCAGCCCGCAGGAGGTCGCCGACCACCTGGCGGACCTGCTGCTGCGCGCGCTGCGGCCGTAACCGCGGTACGGGCACAGGTCCATACGGGCACAGGTAAGGGGCGGCTGCCAATGGCAGCCGCCCCTTACACATGGGTCATGGGGCTCACATGTACTTCTTCAGCTCCCGTCGCGCCAGCGACCGCTGGTGGACCTCGTCCGGGCCGTCGGCGAGCATCAGGGTGCGGGCGCTCGCGTACAGCTCGGCCAGGGGGAAGTCCTGGCTGACACCGCCCGCGCCGTGGAGCTGGATCGCGCGGTCGAGGATGTCGACGACCGTGCGGGGCGTGGCGATCTTGATGGCCTGGATCTCGGCGTGGGCGCCCTTGTTGCCCACGGTGTCCATCATCCAGGCAGTCTTCAGGACCAGCAGGCGCAACTGCTCGACGGCCACGCGCGCGTCCGCGATCCAGTTCTGGACGACGCCCTGCTGGGCCAGCGGCTTGCCGAAGGCCGTACGGGAGACGGCCCGGCGGCACATCAGCTCGATCGCCCGCTCCGCCATGCCGATCAGCCGCATGCAGTGGTGGATGCGGCCCGGACCGAGCCGGGCCTGGGCGATGGCGAAGCCGCCGCCCTCCTCGCCGATCAGGTTGGTCACCGGTACGCGCGCGTGGTCGAAGACCACCTCGGCGTGGCCGCCGTGGGAGTGGTCCTCGTAGCCGAACACCTGCATCGCGCGCTTCACGACGACTCCCGGGGTGTCCCGCGGGACCAGGATCATGGACTGCTGGCGGCGGATGTCCGCGCCGTCCGGGTCCGTCTTGCCCATCACGATGAAGATCTTGCAGTCCGGGTTCATCGCCCCGGAGATGTACCACTTGCGGCCCGTGATGACGTACTCGTCCGTGCCGTCGGAGGCTCGCTCGATGTGCGTGGTGATGTTGGTGGCGTCCGAGGAGGCCACCTCGGGCTCGGTCATCGCGAACGCCGAGCGGATCTCACCGGCGAGCAGCGGCTCCAGCCACTGCTTCTTCTGCTGCTCGTCGCCGAACTGCGCGAGCACCTCCATGTTGCCGGTGTCGGGCGCCGCGCAGTTCGTGGCTGTGGGCGCCAGGTGCGGGCTGCGGCCCGTGATCTCGGCGAGCGGCGCGTACTGCAGGTTGGTCAGTCCGGCGCCGTGCTCGGCGTCCGGGAGGAAGAGGTTCCACAGGCCCTGCCTGCGCGCCTCGGCCTTCAGCTCGCCCACCACGGCCGGGGTGTCCCACGGGGAGGCCAGCGCGGCCCGCTGCTCCTCCGCGACCGCCTCGGCCGGGTAGACGTACTCGTCCATGAAGGCGAGGAGTTTGGCGCGGAGTTCCTCGGTGCGCGCGTCGAACGCGAAGTCCATGACTGATCAGCCTTCCTGAAGAGTGGTCAGGCCGTGCCCGATGAAGACGGGCACCAGGTCGCCGATGCGGTCGAAGCCCTGGCCGACCGTCTGGCCCAGCGTGTAGCGGTAGTGGATGCCCTCCAGGATCACGGCGAGCTTGAACCAGGCGAACGCCGTGTACCAGGAGACCGAGGAGACGTCGCGCCCCGAGCGCGCGGCGTACCGCTCGATCAGCTCGGCCGGCTCCGGGTGCCCGGGCGCCTCGGCCGTGGTGGAGACGGGGGAGTCCGGCATGCCGAGCGGCATGCTGTACATCACCAGCAGCCCCAGGTCGGTGAGCGGGTCGCCGAGCGTCGACATCTCCCAGTCGAGGATCGCCTTGATGCTGTCGTCCTCGCCGATGAGGACGTTGTCGAGCCGGTAGTCGCCGTGGATCACGGTCGGCGCGGGCGACGGGGGGAGCTGCCGGCCGAGCGCCGCGTGCAGCTCGTCGATGCCGGCCAGCTCACGGTTGCGGGAGGCGTCCAACTGCTTGCCCCAGCGCCGCAGTTGCCGGTCCAGGAAGCCCTCGGGTCGGCCGAAGTCGGCGAGGCCCACCGCGGCGGGGTCCACCGCGTGCAGCTCGACCAGGGTGTCCACCAGGGACAGAACGGCGCCCCTGGTGCGCTCGGGGCCGAGCGGGGCGAGCTGGTCGGCCGTGCGGTACGGCGTGCCCTCCACGAACTCCATGACGTAGAGAGGAGCCCCGAAGACCTCCTCGTCCTCGCACAGCAGCACCGGGCGCGGCACCGGGACGTCCGTCGGGTGCAGGGCGCTGATCACGCGGTGCTCGCGCTTCATGTCGTGCGCGGTGGCCAGCACATGGCCGAGCGGGGGCCGTCGTACGACCCACTTCGAGGTGCCGTCGGAGACCGCGTACGTGAGGTTCGACCGTCCGCCCTCGATCAGCCGGCCGGTCAGGGGGCCGTGCACCAGGCCGGGCCGCTCCTGGTCGAGCAGGCCGCGCAGCCGGTCGAGATCGAGGCCTGGCGGGTGGTCGGGACTCATCGGTGCTCCTAACGGGCGCGTAAAGGGTTCCCGACTATGATGCCGACCGGTCGGTATGTCGTCCAGTGCGCGAGGCGAACGTGATCTGAGCCACGATAGGCCGACAGCTCCCCGCGCAGTACCGCGGGGAGCTGTCGGGGGGCCGGTCCGGCCCGATTCAGTGGTCGTCCCAGTGGCCGTCGTGCGTGGCGTGCCGGTGGCCGTCGTGCAGATAGTCGACGTGGTCTCCGTGCAGGACGCTCTCGTGCCCGCAGCCCTCGCCGTGCCGGTGGTCGTGGCCCTCGTGCGGGGCGTGTCCGGCGGGCTCGCACTCGTCCCAGTGTTCTCCGTGCGCGCGGTGCAGATGCCCGTCGTGCGCGTAGTCGACGTGGTCTCCGTGCGGCACCCGCGCGTGCCCGCAGTCCGGGCCGTGCGCGTGCGTGTGGGAGGCGTGTTCCATGTGGAGGGTGGTCATGGGGCTCACCTTCGGGGGTACGGGTGGTGACGACGGACAGGCTGCCACGCGATCGGTGCATATCGGGGCATTCGGGTTGCGTGGCGCCCGGGCACCCCGGAGGGTCGGTGTCATGAAAGGCATCAGCTACAGCCGGTACGGCGGACCGGACGTGCTCGAGTACGGCGAGGTGGGCGATCCGAAGGTCGGCCCCGACGCCGTGCTGGTCAAGGTCCGCGCGGCCGCCGTCAATCCCGTCGACTGGAAGTGCCGCGAGGGCTACCTCGACGGAATGCTCGACCCCGTCTTCCCCGTGGTGCCCGGCTGGGACGTCTCCGGCGTGGTGGTGCAACCGGGCGTCTCCGTCCCGGAGTTCACCGCCGGGGACGAGGTCATCGGGTACGTGCGCGAGGACTTCCTCTCCCGCGGCACCTTCGCCGAGTACGTCGCCGCCCCGGTGCGCACCCTCGCCCGCAAGCCGCGCAACCTCACCTGGGAGGAGGCGGCCGGGCTGCCGCTGGCGGGGCTCACCGCCTACCAGGTGCTGGTGAAGGCGCTCCAGGTCGGGCGCGGTGACACGGTCCTGGTGCACGCGGCCGCGGGCGGGGTCGGCTCCATCGCCGTCCAACTGGCCCGGCATCTGGGCGCCCGGGTGATCGGCACGGCGAGCGAGGGCAACCACGACTTCCTGCGGGGGCTGGGCTGCGAGCCTGTGAAGTACGGCGAGGGGCTGGCCGAGCGGATGCGCGGGCTGGCGCCCGAGGGCGTGGACGCCGTGTTCGACACCGTCGGCGGCGAGGCCCTGAAGACCTCGGTCGACCTGCTGGTCCCACAGGGCCGTCTGGCGTCGATCGCCGACGGCGACGTCATCGGCTACGGCGGCCGGTACTGCTGGGTGCGCCCGGACGCCGAGGACCTGCTGCGGCTGACCGAACTGGCGGAACAGGGCGTCGTGTCCGTGCATGTCTCGGAGACGTTCCCACTGGAACGCGCGGCGGACGCCCACCGCCTCAGCCAGCAAGGCCGGACGCGGGGAAAGATCGTGGTGACGGTGGACTGGGAAGTGGAACCGGCCGGTTAGAAGCCGAGGCCCGCCCCGCACGCCGCGACGGCGATGGTGCACAGGACGGCTGTGGTGGCGTGGCGGGGAGCCCTGCGAGATGGAGGACGGGGTGTGGGCCGCGGCGGTTGTCGGGGGGTGTCGCGGTGCGGTGCGGTGTTTCCGGTCAGAGGACGAGGGCCGCTCCGCAGGCTGCGACGGCGATGGTGCACAGGACGGCTGTGGTGGCGTGGCGGGGAGCCCTGCGAGATGGAGCACGGGGTGTGGGCCGCGACGGTTGTCGGGGGGTGTCGCGGTGCGGTGCGGTGTTTCCGGTCAGAGGACGAGGGCCGCTCCGCAGGCTGCGACGGCGATGGTGCACAGGACGGCTGTGGTGGCGTGGCGGGGGGCGAGGGCGTGGGGGCTGTCGGGCGATGACAGGGTGCGGATTCGGCGGTGGGCGATCAGGAGGAAGCCGAGCCAGAGGGCGCAGCACAGGGCGCAGGCCACGACGTCGACCGGGGAGGCATCGCCGTGCAGCGCGGTCCTCATGGCGAGAACGGCGGCCACGGTGCTCGCCAGTGTCGTACGCCGCCAGGCCAGCCGGGTCCGCTCCGGCTGCAGCCCGGGGTCGCGCTCGGGCACCGCGTCGGCGGTCATCCCTCCCACCCGAAGAGCACGACGACGACCATCGCCACGGCCACGACGGCGACGACCACGCTCAGCACCGCCGGGAACCGTGAGACCGGCAGGTCCTCGCCGCGGCGCATGGCACGCTCGCAGCGCATCCAGTGATTGACCGCACGCAGGGAGCACAGCACGCCCGCTCCGAGCAGCGCGAGCGCGAGCCCGACCCGCCAGGCCCAGCGCAGGTCCGGCAGGAACTGGTCCACCGCGAAGCCGCCGCCGATCAGGGCGAGCGCGGTGCGCAGCCAGGCCAGGAAGGTGCGCTCGTTCGCCAGCGAGAAGCGGTAATCGGGGGTGCGGCCGTCCTGCCGGACCTGTTCGGGTGCGAACCAGAGCCGGATGTTTCGTGCAAGGTCGATCACGTTCAGGACTTTATCGGCCCTGAACGGGCCTCGTCCTCAGAGGCCGGGAGGGCCGGACGTGCCTCGGAAGGCCTTCAAGCGCTCGTACGCCGCCAGCCCGTCCGGCACCCACTCCCACTCCGGCAGACGTCGCTCCACCTCCGCCTCCGGCAGGAACGCGTGCCAGGCCACCTCCTCGGCCTGCGGATCGACCGGCAGATCGCAGCGGACCTCGTACACCGCCGACCACCAGGT
This sequence comes from Streptomyces sp. NBC_00461, assembly GCF_036013935.1. NCBI lineage: Bacteria > Bacillati > Actinomycetota > Actinomycetes > Kitasatosporales > Streptomycetaceae > Streptomyces > Streptomyces sp. NBC_00461. The sequence goes on along the minus strand of NZ_CP107902.1, from coordinate 2,060,923 downwards.
CCGGCCGGCGCCGTCGTCGTACAGGAACTTGAAGAGGAAGCCCGGGTCCGGGAGCCCGGAGACACCCAGTTCCTCCTCGGCCTCGCGCAGCGCCGCGTCGTCGTAGGACTCGCCCGCGCCGACCACTCCGCCGACGAACATGTCGTAGAGGGAGGGGAAGACCAGCTTGGTCGGGGTGCGGCGGTGGACGAAGAGGCGGCCTTGCGCGTCCCTGGCCTGGATGAAGACGCAGCGGTGGCGCAGGCCCTCGGCGTACACCTCGCCGCGCGGGGACCGGCCGATGACCTGGTCGTTCTCGTCGACGATGTCGAGGATCTCGTCTGCGGGGCTCGTCATACGGCCATCCAAGCAGGACGGCGTCAGCAGGACGACGTCAGTTCGGCTGCAGGTCCCGGACCCGCTGCGGCTTCGCCGCGCCGCTCGGCATGCACGGGTGCAGGCCGAGCAGGACGATGCCGCCGACGATCGCCGCGAGACCGGCCGCCTCCCAGGCGAGCGCTCCCGTGTCGGTGCGCAGGCGGTCGCCCAGGAAGCCCACTCCGCAGATGATGCCGGCGAGCGGCTGGGCCGCGGTGAGGGCGGGCAGCGACATGCGCAGGGGGGCCGTCTCGAACGCGCTCTGGACCAGGATCAGGCCGGTGACGCCGAGGGCCGCGACGCCGTACGGCTGCCAGCCGGTGACCAGCTCGGTGAGGCCGCCCTCGGAGAAGCGCTGCCCGCTGACCCGGGTCAGGGCGTCCTGGACGCCGTAGAGGAGACCCGCGGCGAGGGCGAGGAGGACCGGGCCGGAGCTGAGGCGGGAGCGCTTCGCGTACGTCGTCAGGAGCAGCGCGAGGCCGATCATGGCACCGATGATCAGCCAGTGCCGGAAGGGGTCGCTGACCGCGGTGCCGCCGTGCGGCCGGCCCGCGACGATGAAGGCGGTGACGCCGCCCGCGAGCAGCGCGAGTCCGCCCCAGCCCTGGCGGCCCAGCGGCTGCCTGGTCTGCTTGCGGGAGAGGGCGAGGGCGAAGAGGAGGTTCGTGGCCAGCAGGGGTTCGACGAGGGAGATCTCGCCCTGGCTCAGCGCGATCGCGCCCAGGACCATGCCGGCCACCATCAGGCCGATGCCGCCCAGCCAGCGCGGCACCTGCATCAGGTCGAAGAGCAGACGCAGCGAGAGGAAGTCGCTCAGGGGTGCCTGCTGGGCCGCGTTCTGCTGGAGCACGAAGCCGAAGCCCAGGCAGCAGGCGGCGCTCACGGCGAGAATCAGAACCAGAACGGACACGCTGCGTACCTCGATCGTCGGGCCGGGCCTCGGGGTGCGTTTGGGTGACTGTAGCGTCCCGGCGCCCGGCAGGCTCCTGGGAGTACCCGGATCCGGGGAGTCGGCTCCGTCACGTTGCCCCGACGGTCGAAGGACGATCAAGGACGGTGACGTGGCCGTCCCGCCATGGTGAGGTGCCGGAACCGGGGGCGCCATGGCGTACGCCACATCCGTGACCGCACATACCGGGGCTGCCGCAGGTCACCTGATCACAAATGCCCCTGCAGTAACGGAAGTTGACGCGTGTAACAGCCGTACATCTCTTGACGCAAAGCATTGGCGGGGGGTTTGCTGTGCGTGACCAGTCGACGGCAAGCCGAAACCGGCCGACGAGCCGTGTCGCGTGAGGAAGTTCCCGCGGTGTCTCCACCCCCGCCACCCCTCGGCCGGGGCCGCAAGCGTGTGGCCGCCCAGGCGCTCGACGCGGCCCTGGACGACGCCGAACTCTCCGGCGCCCGCGCCGCGTTGGCGCAGGGGCGGTGGCAGGCCGCGCGGTCCCTGCTCGTGCACACCGGCGACGACTGGGACCGCCGCGGGCACCGGATCACCGTGCTGGCGCTGGAGCCCTACAGTGCCGCCTGGGCCGGGGACTGGCTGCTCGCCGAGCCCGACTCCGCCGACGCGGCCGTGCTGCTCGCGCTCGCACTGGTCCGGCGCGCCCTGCGGGGCAAGGAGAAGCCCGACCGTGCCCGGGAGGCCTGCCGGGACGCCGCCGCCCTGGTACCCGCGGATCCCACCCCGTGGCTGGGTCTGCTCATGCTGGAACGGAACGGGGGCGCGGACGAGGAGACCGCACGGCTCTTCGACCAGGTCCGCGGCCGGTACGCCGACCACCACCACGCCCACCACCTGATGGTCGCCCACCTCGCCGAGCGGCACGCGAGCGCCGGCCCCGACCCCCTGCACGAGGTCTACGACTTCGCCAACTGGGCCGCCGAACAGGCCCCCGCCGACTCCCCGCTCGCGATCCTGCCGGTCGTCGCCCACGCCGAGCGCTACCGCGTGCTGGCCGCCGCCGGACAGGAACCGGCGGACCCGGCCGCCTCCGGGCACTGGACCGGGCGCCGGGCCCGCCAGGTCATGAAGACCGCCTTCGACTGGTGGCTGGAGTGGGAGCACGAGGGCCACCCGCGCCGCCTGGTCGACCTCAACTTCCTCGCCCACGCCAAGGTCTGCGAGGGCCGGGGCGCCGAGGCCGCCGCCCTCTTCCACCGCATCGGCGAGCACGCCACCGCGGCGCCGTGGTCCTACCCGGACCGCGATCCGCACTCCGCCTTCCGTACCGCGCGCGCCGCCGCGCTCGGCACGGCATGACACTCCCGACGCCAACCAGAAGGACGGTCCTGCGATGACCACGGGCAGTTCCAACGCGAGCAGACCCGCCGCCGACGGCATCAGTACGTATCTGGGGCAGGAGCGCGCCCTGCGCGCCGACCGCCTCGGCACGGGAGGACTGCTGCTCTCCGTGCTCGCCGCGACCGCCCCCCTCATGGTGGTCGCGGGTGTCATGCCCACCACATTCGCGGTGATGGGGATCGTCGGCCAGCCCCTCCTGTTCGTCGCCCTCGGCGTGGTGCTGGTCCTCTTCAGCGTCGGCTACGCCGAGATGAGCCGGCACGTCCACAACGCGGGCGCCTTCTACGCGTACATCTCCCGGGGTCTGGGCGGCACCGCCGGCGCGGGTGCCGCCCTCGTGGCGCTGGTCGCCTACAACGCCCTGCAGGTCGGCATCTACGGCATCTTCGGCTTCGAGGTCTCCGGGCTCTTCTCCACCTACGCCCACCTGGAGATCGCCTGGTGGATACCGGCGCTGGCGGCGCTGGCGGTCGTCGGTCTGCTGGGCTGGCTGAAGATCGACGTCAACGCGCGCGTGCTGGGCGTACTGCTGGTCGTCGAGGTGATCCTGGTGGTGGTCTTCGACATCGCGGCGATCGGCGACCCGGCCGGGGAGGGCCTGTCGCTGCACGCCTTCAACCCGGACACGCTCAGCGGCGCAGGGGTGGGTACCGCGCTCTGCTTCTGCATCGCGGCCTTCCTCGGCTTCGAGCAGGCGCCCGTGTACGCGGAGGAGACCAGCAAGCCGCACATCCTGGTGCCGCGCGTGATGTTCCTCGCGGTGGCCGGCGTGGCCGTCTTCTTCTCCGTCAGCAGCTGGGCCCTGACCGTCGCCGCGGGCCCCACGCAGGTGGTCGGCGTGGCCCGCAAGGAGAGCGCCGGAATGCTCTTCTCGCTGACCGAGTCCCGGCTCGGCTCCACCTTCACCGACGTCCTGCACGTCCTGTTCGTGACGGGCATGTTCGCGGCCATGCTCAGCTTCCACAACGTCGTCGCCCGCTACACCTTCGCCATGGGGCGCGAGGGCCTGCTGCCGCGCACCTTCGGCCGAACGACCGGTTCGAGCGGCGCTCCCGGCAGTGGTTCCCTGCTGCAGACGGCCGTGGCGGCGGTCGTCGTGATCGCCTTCGCGATCGCCGACGACAAGCCCACCGGCGACCCCACCGAGCCGGTGCTGCACCTGTTCACCTGGTTCGGCAACATCGGCGCCCTCGGCGTGATCCTGTTGATGGCGGCGGCCTCCGTGTCGGTCATCGTCTTCTTCGCCCGGCGCGGCGCCCTGGGCGCCCAGCGGTGGCGCCTGGTGACCTCCGCGCTCGCCGCCGTCGCCCTGCTCGTGATCGCCGGCTACACCGTCAAGGACTTCGACGTGCTGGTCGGTGCCGGCCCCGACTCGGCCCTGAGCTGGGCGCTGCCGGGCATCATCGGCCTCGCCCTGGTCGTCGGCCTGGCCCAGGGGCTGGTCCTGCGCTCGCGCGTCCCCGAGGCACACGCCCGGATCGGACTCGGCAACGAGGCATTCCAGCTGGACAGGGCGGCGCAGGAGACGTCGTAGTACGCATGGGGAACAGGCACGTATGCGGAGCAGGCACGCATGCTGACCGGCTTTTCGGGCGCCGGTTTCTGAGAACGCCGTAAGAAGTGATTACGGAACCCTGACGAGCACCCGCGATTCCTGGTCCCACCGGGGTCGCGGGTGTTCGAATGGATACGTGAACTCCGAACAACCCGAGGAGCCCGGCAGCCCGAAGGCACCCGAGGAGCGCGGCACACCGATCGGGCGCCGTGTCCTGCTCGGCACCATCGGCCTGGGCGCCCTCGGCGTGATCGCCGCACCCACGCTGCAGAACGCCCTGGAGGGCTTCCTCGGCGCGGCGGCCGACAAGGACCCCACCGGTCTGACCGGCCTGCTCCCCAACGGCGGCGGGTTCCGCTACTACTCGGTCGCCTCCTCCGTGCCGCACAGGAACGCCCTGAACTACCGCCTCACCGTGGACGGACTCGTCGACCGCCCGAAGACCTACACGCTCGACGACCTGCGTGCCCTGCCGCAGACCAAGCTGGTCAAGGACGTCCAGTGCGTCACCGGCTGGCGGGTCCCCGACACCCCCTTCGAAGGCGTACGGCTGTCCCGGCTGCTGGACGCGGCGGGCGTGCGGGGCAAGGCCGGGGCCGTGCGCTTCACCTGCTTCGACGGCACGTACTCCGAGAGCCTCACCCTCGCCCAGGCCCGCCGCTCCGACGTCCTGGTGGCGCTGCGCATGCAGAACAAGGACATCGGCCACGCCCACGGCGGCCCGGTCCGCCTCTACGTGGCGCCGATGTACTTCTACAAGTCCGCCAAATGGCTCTCCGGCATCACCGTCACCGAGGACGTGAAGCCGGGCTACTGGGAGCACCTCGGCTACGACGTCGACGCCTGGGTCGGCAAGTCGAACGGGCGGGACGATGACCCTACGAGCTGAGGCACACACCCCGCCGGTCGCCGAGATCCGCCGGTTCGGGCCCGCGCAGCGCTGGGTGCACCGCACGACCGCCGCACTGATGGGCGTGTGCGTGGTGACGGCCGCGTTCCTCTACATCCCGCAGTTCGCCGAACTCGTCGGCCGCCGCGAGGTGGTGGTCCGGGTCCACGAGTGCGCCGGGCTCGCCCTGCCCGTGCCTGTCCTGCTCGGCCTTGCCTCCCGTTGGTTCCGCGCCGACCTGGGGCACCTGAACCGCTTCGGCCCGCACGACAGGGTGTGGCTGCGCGGCGCCCTGCTGCGCGACAAGCGGCGCTCGGCGCGTCCGGCGGCCAAGTTCAACGCCGGACAGAAGATCTACGCGGCCTGGATCGCCGGGGCGACCCTGGTGATGCTCGGCACCGGCCTGATCATGTGGTTCACCCATCTCACCCCGATCGTGTGGCGCACCAGCGCGACCTTCGTCCACGACTGGCTCGCCCTGACCATCGGCATCGTCCTCGCGGGGCACATCGGCATGGCGATCGCGGATCCCGAGGCACGCGGCGGGCTACGGACCGGGAAGGTGAGCCGGGAGTGGGCCGAGCGGGAGCACCCCCTGTGGCGACCCTGACGGGACACCGGGTGACGGGAGCGCGGCGGGTGCCACGACCGTGAACGCGTCCTTCAGCCGCGCCTCGGTGGTCCCGTACCGGACGACCACGTCGACCGAGCGCGGGTAGCCGCCCAGGGACGGCACCACTGCGGACAGGACCAGCCGGTCGCCCGCCCGCGCCCGCTGCACGGGCGGCCCGGCGAGCTGCTGCCCGCCGATGAACACGTTTCCGAACCGCGGCAGTTCGGACGGGTCGAAGCAGATATCCCGCAGTTCGATCGCGACCGGGTCGCCGGGCTGCGCCTCGCCGTCGCCGCCGGTGTCCACGCCGGCGACCCGGTAGGCGCACGCGGGCGTGCCGCCCGAGGCGTGCAACCGCACGGTGGCGCCCGGGTGCAGGCGGTGGAAGTCCAGCAGCCCGCCGAGGACGGCGTAGGCGGCGCGGCCCTTGCAGGTGTCCGTCTTCCCGGCCAGGCCGGTGTACTCCTCGGCCGCGCCGTCCCAGCTGCCGCCTCGGCCCTGAACCGCCAGACAGGCCGTCGCGAGCGCGCGCACAACCCGCCACTGAGGGTCGGCCGAGGCCGCCGGGACGACATCGAGGGCGGCCCGGCACTGCTCCGGGTCCCGGAGCTCGTCGTAGACGCCGGACGGGTCGGGGGTGGAGTCGGCATCGGGCGAGACCGGGCCGGGCGGGAGCCAAGCGGGGCTCAGGAGAAGGCTGTTGCCGTGGGTGGGGGAAGGGGTGGGGGAGGTGTCGGTCGGCGGTGCCGTGGTGCGGTGGGTGTGGCCCGGGGTGCTCGGCAGTGCCGTGGGGCCCGCTTCCCCGGCGGGTGACTGCCGGGGAACGGGAGGCAGGGGCGACGCAGCGGAACGGGAACCGTCCGACGGCCCGACGGTCACGATCGTGCCGTGCCCGCCCCCTCTGTCCGGTGTGCCAGTTCCGCCACCGGTGAAGGCCGCGACAGCCACCGCCACCGCTCCGACCACGAGCAGTCCCGAGACACGCATCCCGAGGGACACCGCCATGACGCCCCCCGACACGTTCGCCCCGGAGGCCGTGGCCGGGGGTCTCCTCATGATGAGGCCGAGCGGGCCGCCGGGGAAGCGGGTTCAGGCACCGAAGTCCAACAGGACCTTGCAGGACCGGCTCCGGTCCGCGGCGAGCGCGAACGCCGCCTCGGCGTCCGTCACCGGCACCACCGCGCTGACCAGCCCGTCGAAGGCGGGCTCGGCGGCGAGCAGCCGCAGCGCCTCATCGAACTCGGTGTCGAAGCGGAACGCTCCCCGCAGCTCGATCTCCCGGCTCACCACGAGGTTCCCGGCGAACGGGCTCGGCCCGGGCGGCAGCATCCCCAGCTGCACGACGACCCCGCCGCGCCGCACCAGACGCAGACAGGTGTCGAGACCGGCGGCCACCCCTGACGCCTCGACAGCCACATCCACCTCGTCCGTCTCGGACGGCCACCCGGCGTCGGCCGGATCGTCGGCCCGTACGACGGTGTCGGCGCCCGCGACACGCGCGTACTCCAGAGCCGTCGGGAGAAGGTCGGTGACCGTGACCCGTGCGGCACCCGCCGCCTTCGCCGCGGCGACCACGAGGCACCCGATGGGACCGGCACCGGTGACCAGCACATGCCGTCCGCTCACCTCCCCGGCCCGCCGCACCGCGTGCAGGGCGACGGACAGCGGCTCGGCGAGCGCCGCCCTCCGCATTCCGAGGCCCACCGGAAGCGGCCTCAACTGCTCGATGGGTACGACCACTTGGGCCGCGAAACCACCCTGTACGTGCGGGAAGCGCGCCGCGCTGCCGAGGTAGCGGGTGTCCCGGCAGACGTTTCGGCGTCCCGCCGCGCATTCCGGGCACGAGCCGCACGGAGTCGCGGGGTGCACGGCCACCGCCGTACCGACGGCCGGGCCCGACGTGTCCGGGGAGCCGTACGCCAGGACCGTCCCGACCACCTCGTGCCCGAGCAGCATCGGTTCCCTCAGACGGAAGTCGCCGACCCCGCCGTGTCGCCAGTAGTGCAGGTCGGAGCCGCAGACGCCGCCGTAGCGGACGGCGATCAGCGCCTGCCCGGGGCCGGGCTCCGGGACCGGCAGCCGGTCGACCCGCAGGTCTCCCTGACCGTGGATCACACAGCCCGGCATCCCTGTCATGTCAGCAGGCCCTTTCACAGCACGCTCGTCATTCCGCCGTCGACGTACAGCACCTGTCCGCTGACGAAGTCCGCGGCGGGCGAGGCGAGGAACAGCACCCCGCCCACCAGGTCCTCGGTACGGCCCCAGCGGCCGGCCGGGGTGCGGCGGCGCACCCAGGCGCTGAACTCCTCGTCCTCGACGAGGGGCCTGGTCAGTTCCGTCTCGATGTACCCCGGGCCCAACCCGTTGACCTGCACGCCGTACGGGCCCCAGTCCGCGCACATGCCCTTGGTGAGCATCTTCAGGGCGCCCTTGGTGGCCGCGTAGGGCGCGATGCCGGGGCGGACCACCTCGCTCTGCAGCGAGCAGATGTTCACGATCTTGCCGTGGCCGCGTTCCGTCATCCGGCGGGCCGCCTCACGGCCGACCAGGAACGCGCTGGTGAGGTTGGTGTCCAGGAGGCGGTGCCAGTCGGTGTCCGTGAACTCCAGGAGCGGGGCGCGCAGTTGCACGCCCGCGTTGTTGACGAGGATGTCGACGGGGCCGACCCGTTCCTCGACATCCGCGATCCCCGCGGCGACCGACGGGCCGTCGGTCACGTCGAAGACGGCCGTGTGGACGTCGCCGGGCAGTTCCGCGGCCGCCTTGGTGAGACGGTCGGCGTCGCGGCCGTTGAGGACCACCGTGCAGCCGGCCTCCGCGAGGCCCCGGGCGAGGGCGAGACCGATGCCGCGGCTGGAGCCGGTGACCAGGGCCGTGCGGCCGCTGACGTCGAACAGGGGGTGACTCATCCTCGTACTCCTAGATGACCAGTGAGAGGAGCAGGACCAGACCGCCGGCGACCACCGAGATGATCGTCTCCATGACGGACCAGGTCTTCAGGGTGTCGCCGACGCTGAGGCCGAAGTACTCCTTGACCAGCCAGAATCCCGCGTCGTTGACATGGCTGAAGAAGAGCGAGCCGGAACCGATGGCCAGGACGAGCAGTGCGGTGTGGGCGGTCGACATGTCGGCCGCGAGCGGGGCGACCAGGCCGGCGGCCGAGACCGTCGCCACCGTCGCCGAGCCGGTCGCCAGGCGGATGGCCACCGCGATCAGCCAGGCCAGCAGCAGCGCCGGAATCGACCAGTCCTTGGAGATGTCCAGGATCATCTGGCCCACGCCGGAGTCGATCAGCGTCTGCTTGAAGCCGCCGCCCGCGCCGACGATCAGCAGGATGCCGGCGATGGGCGCGAGGCCCTTCTCGACGAGCGGGGTGAGCCGCTCCCTGCCGAAGCCGGCGGGCCGAAGCAGCGTGAAGATGCCGACGAGCACGGCCGCGAGGAGGGCGATCAGTGGATTGCCGATGACGTCGAAGACGCGCTGGGTGCGGTTTGCGGGGTCGTCGATGACGATGTCGACCAGTGCCTTGGCCAGCATCAGCACGACCGGCAGCAGCATGGTGCCCAGGGTGGCGCCGAAGCCGGGGCGGTTCTCCAGCTCCTCGGAGGCGCGCGGCGGCAGCATCCGGTCGGGGACCGGGGCGTCCACCCAGCGGGCCGCGACCTTCGAGAACAGGGGACCGGCGATGATCACCGTCGGGATGGCGACGAGCAGGCCGAGCGCCAGCGTGACACCGAGGTTGGCGCCCACCGCGTCGATCGCCACCAGCGGGCCGGGGTGCGGCGGGATCAGGCCGTGCATCACGGACAGTCCCGCGAGGGCCGGGATGCCGATGCGCATCAGGGAGTAGTTGCCGCGCTTGGCGACCATCAGCACGACCGGGATCAGCAGCACGATGCCGACCTCGAAGAACAGCGGCAGGCCGATCACCGAGGCGATCAGCACCATCGCCCAGGGCATCGCCCGGCCGCCCGCCTTCGCGAGGATCGTGTCGACGATCTCGTCGGCGCCGCCGGAGTCGGCGAGCATCTTGCCGAGGATCGCGCCGAGGGCGATCAGCACGCCCACGCCGGCGACCGTGGTGCCGAGCCCGGTGCTGAAGCTGAGGATCACCTTGTCGAGCGGGGCCCCCGCGACGGCGCCGAGAACCAGTGACCCGATGGTCAGGGCCAGAAAGGCGTGGAGTTTGAACCTGGTGATGAGCACGACGATGACGGCGATGCCCACCAGAACGGCGATGCCCAGCTGAGCGTGACCGGCCGAGGTGATCGGTGCCGGTGCGTCCGCTGCCAGGGTCTCGACGCTGAGTCTGGTCACGGTGGTGTCCTTGCGGGTATGGGGGACTGGGGACTTGAGGGAGGAGGACTTGAGGGAGGAGGACTTGAGCGAGAAGAGCTTGGGGAGCGGGCCGGGAGGTGTTATCCGGCCGGGTGGGGGAGCGCGTCCAGTGCCTTCACGGCCCGTGCGGTGATCTCCTCGGGGCTGCCGGTGACGTCCACCGCGATGCCTGCCTCGTCCGGCTGAAGCGGCTGGAGCGTGGCGAACTGGGAGTCGAGCAGCGCCGTGGGCATGAAGTGGCCCTGCCGGTGCGACATCCGCTTCTCGATGAGGGCACGGTCGCCCGTGAGGTGCACGAAGACGACACCGGGCGCGGCGGCCCTGAGCCGGTCGCGGTAGGACCGCTTCAGCGCCGAGCTGCTGACCACGCCGCCCAGTCCGGCCCTCCCGTGCGCCCAGGCGCCGATGGCGTCGAGCCAGGGCCACCGGTCCTCGTCCTGGAGCGGGATCCCGGCCGACATCTTGGCGATGTTGGCCTGCGGGTGGAAGTCGTCGCCCTCGGCGTACGGAACGCCGAGACGGGCCGCGAGCAGGGGACCGATGGTGGTCTTGCCGGTGCCCGCGACGCCCATGACCACGACGACATGGGAGGTGCGCAGCTGCTGCATCGTGCTCTCACTGTCTTCTTCGACATCTGGACGCCATCCGGCGTCGACGACACTGAAACCGATTAGGTACGACTAGTTCAAGGGTCTGTGACAAATAAGTCTGACTTTTTGTTTCTGTGAACCTCCCCGTACGCTGAGTGCATGAGCACTCTGGGCCGGGGGCTGCACGGCCGCGTACTGGACTCCCTCGGACCCGCCATCACGGCCGGCGAGTACCCGCCGGGCAGCGTTCTGCGCACCGACGAGCTGGCCCAGCGCTTCGACGTGTCACGCTCGGTGATGCGCGAGGCGGTGCGCGTGCTCGAATCCATGCACCTGGTCGAGTCACGTCGGCGGGTCGGCGTGACCGTGCGCCCGAAGTCCGAGTGGAACGTCTACGACCCGCAGGTCATCCGCTGGCGCCTGGCCGGCGCGGACCGCCCCCACCAGCTGCGCTCACTGACCGTCCTGCGCTCGGCCGTCGAGCCGGTCGCCGCGGGCCTCGCCGCCCGGCACGCGTCCGCCGAGCAGTGCGCCGAACTCACCGCGTGCACGCTCGGCATGGTCGCCAACTCCCGCGGCCACCGGCTGGAGGAGTACCTCGTCCACGACATGGCCTTCCACCGGGTCGTCCTCGTCGCGTCCGGGAACGAGATGTTCGCGCGGCTCGGTGACGTCGTCGCCGAGGTCCTCGCGGGCCGTACCCACCACGAGGTCATGTTCGAGGACCCCGACCCGGCCGCCGTCACCCTGCACGTCCAGGTCGCCGAGGCGATCCGGGAGGGCGACGCGGCGCGCGCCGAGCAGCTGACCCGGGAGATCACGGTCGGGGCCCTTCAGGAGCTCGACATCCTCGCTCCCTAGCGTCGGGGTATCAGCTAGTCGAGGAACTCCCCGTCGACGTACACCCAGGCGCCGTCGACCCGCTCGAACCGGCTGCGCTCGTGCAGCGTGCCGCCCCGGTACGTGGCGCGGAAGGTCACCGTGCCGGTGCTGTGGAAGGCCGAGCCGTCTCCGGTGCCGAGGATCTCCAGACCGCTCCACCGCATCCCCGGATCGAACTCGACCTGCCCCGGCCGGGTACGCGGATGCCAAGTCCTCAGCAGGTACTGCTCGTTGCGCTTCACGAATGCGCTGTAGCGCGATCGCATCAGCGTCTCGGCGGTCGGTGCCGCGGCCTCACCCCGGTGGAATCGGCCACAGCACTTTTCGTACGTCTCCGCAAGACCGCAAGGGCAGGAGGGGTTGTCAACAGGGGCGGAGCCGTGCTTCCGCCCAGGATGCGAGGTACGTCGGGACATGCGCCCCATTCTCCTGCACCACTCGCTGTGTGAGATCCGTGAAGCACCTGCTCCGACACGCGCACATCGTGTGCGGGTCATGCACCACGCCCTTCATCGAACCTCCCTTCGAACTGGCGCGAACGCGACTTGCTCCCGCAACGGCCAACTCACAGGGTGGGCAGTGCACTTGAGCATCAGGAGTCACAAGCGTGCGTGCTTGACCCGGGCGGCCGTCCGTCCGGGGCACTGACGGGGGAAACTGATACGGGGTGTGCGGACCGGCGCGACAGGGCGCGTCGGAAGACTTCCGCGCGTCGCCGTGCCGAAACCTCTCCCTCTGCCGCCTCTTGGTGCCTTTCACCGGTGCCTGAGATCAGGGATAGGAGGGGGAATGCCGACGAATGCCGTGAGCGCCGCGAGGCCGACGTATCCGGGCGTCTATGTCGAAGAGCTTCCCAGCAGCACCCGCGCCATCTCCGCCGTGACCACTTCGGTGACCGCGTTCGTGGGACACACCCGGCGCGGTCCGCTGAACGAGCCGGTGCGCGTCACCGGCTTCGCCGACTTCGAGCGCCGCTTCGGCGGGCTGAGCGCGCAGAGCCCGCTCGCGTACGCGGTGCACCAGTTCTTCGGCAACGGCGGCTCCGTCGCCGTGATCGTCCGGGTCGCCAAGGCGGGCAGCGGCAAGGCCGCGTGTGTCGTCCTGGAGTCCACCGAGGGCCACAGCGAGAGCCGCGTCCTGGAGGTCCACGCCAAGGAACCCGGCGTCTGGGGCAACGGTCTGCGCGTCGCCGTCGACTACGACACCCCCACCTGCGAAGAGACCTTCAACCTGCGGGTCTACGACGCCAAGGGCGACGCCCGCGAGAGCTTCGCCGGCCTGTCCATGGACGCCGGCAGCGGACGGTACGCGCCGACCGTGATCAACGCCGGCTCCCGGCTGATCCGGGTCGAGGCCGTCGGCGAGGGGCGCCCCGACCCGTCCGGCACCGTCTCCAAGCCGTTCGGGCACGAACTGCCCGACCTGGCCGTCGACCTGACGGTGAAGATCGGTGACGTGGAGCGCGAGTTCAAGCTCTACGACCCCGACTGCGACGGCGAAGCCCCGTCCACCGTGGCCGAGTTGGCGCTGCTCCTGGAACGCAAGCTGCGGGCACTGCCCGACGCGCCCGGCAAGCACGCCTTCGCCGGCGTCGAGGTCACCGCCTTCGGCCGCCGTGTTCAGGTGGTCGCCGGTTCCACCGACCCCGGCGACGTCGTCCGCTTCCTCGGCGAGTGCGCCAACGACCTGGGCCTGGAGGCCTCGGTCAACCCGCCGGTGTTCCCGCTGGAGGGCGGCGAGGACGGCGAGGCCCCCGGCCCGCGCGACCTCATCGGCTCCGAGGCCGCCAAGACGGGCGTCCAGGCGCTGCGCGGGGTGGCCGACGTCAACCTGCTGTCGCTGCCGGAACTGGCCTCGTACGAGAAGACCGAGGACGCGCTCACCGTCGTGTCCGCCGCTCAGCGGCTGTGCGAGGAGCGGCGGATCTTCCTGCTCGTCGACGCGCCCAGCACCTGGGTGAGCGTGGACTCCGCGCGGGCCGGCCTGTCGGCCTTCGACCCGGTGCGCGGCAACCACGCCGGCCTGTACTTCCCGCACATCCAGCTCACCGACCCGCTCACCGGTCGGCTGCGCGCCTTCCCGCCGTCCGGCGCGGTCGCCGGCGTCATCGCGCGCACCGACTCCGAGCGCGGTGTCTGGAAGGCACCGGCCGGCACGGAGGCGCAGCTCGTCGGAGTGCACTCGCTCACCGTCGACCTGACGGACCGTGAGACCGGGTTGCTCAACCCGCTCGGCGTCAACTGCCTGCGCACGTTCCCGCTCACCGGCCCGCTGGTGTGGGGAGCGCGCACGCTGGAGGGCTCCGACGCCCTCGACAGCGCATGGAAGTACGTGCCCGTGCGGCGGCTCGCGCTTCATGTGGAGGAGAGCCTCCAACGCGGCCTGCAGTGGGTCGTGTTCGAGCCCAACGACGAGAGCCTGTGGCAGCAGATCCGCCTCGGCGCCTCCTCGTACCTGCACACGCTCTTCCGCCAGGGCGCCTTCAAGGGCAGCACCCCGCGTGAGGCGTACTTCGTCAAGTGCGACAGCGAGACCACGACGGACGAGGACGTGGCGAACGGCATCGTCAACGTGCTCGTCGGCATCGCGCCGGTCCGTCCGGCCGAGTTCGTGGTCGTCAAGATCCAGCAGACGTCCGGTCAGTTCGCGCTCTAGTGGCTCGGAATCTGGGAGAGCTGAAGGAAATCGATGGCTGAGTTCACGGTCAACGCGCATCGCTTCGACCCCTACAAGAACTTCAAGTTCCTTGTGCTGTGGGACGGTCGGACGGTCGCCGGCATCAGCAAGATCAGTCCGCTGAAGCGGACCACGGAGGTCGTCAAGCACCGTCACGGCGGCGACCCCTCCTCCCCGCGCAAGTCGCCGGGCCGCTCCGAGTTCGAGGGCATCACCCTCGAACGCGGGGTGACCCACGACCCCGAGTTCGACCGCTGGGCCAACAAGGTCTGGCAGGTCGGGGCGGGCCTCGGCTCCGAGGTGTCCCTCGCGGACTTCCGCAAGGACATCGTGATCCAGGTCCTCAACGAGGCCGGTCAGGTGGCCGTCTCGCACAAGCTCTACCGGACCTGGCCCAGCGAGTACCAGGTCCTCGGCGAGCTGGACGCCAACGCCAACGCGGTGGCCATCCAGTCGCTGAAGCTCGAGTGCGAGGGCTGGGAGCGGGACTACGAGGTGCCCGAGCCGGAGGAACCCTCGTTCCTCAACCCGGCCTGAGCGGACGGTAGTTCAGGGAAACGGGGAGGGACATGGCGATCACCGGGGCGGCCGAACTGCTGGCCGCCTGGGAGGCGGGGCTCGGCGAGCCGCCCGTCGGGAGGGCTCTGCTGCTGCACCGGGCGGCGCGTCCCGACGTCGACACCGGGAGGCTGCCGCAGCTGCCGGTCGGCGAGCGCGAGGCGGACCTGTTCGCCCTGCGCCGGGCGCTGTTCGGCGAGCGGATGCAGGTACGCCTCGGGTGCGCCGCGTGCGGTCAGGACATGGAGTTCGACCTGGACGCCGGTGAAGTCGCGGGATCGCTCGGCGGACGCGGCGACGCGGTCGTACGGGTCCGACAGGACGGCTGGGACGTCGAGTTCAGGCTGCCCGGCGTCGCCGACCTGACGGCGGCGGCCCGGGCGGCCGACCCGCGTACGGCGCTCCTCGACCGGTGCCTGGTCTCGGCGGTGCACGACGGGACCGCCGTGGCCGGCCCGGCGCTGCCCGCCACCGTGCAGCGCCGGATCGCCGAGGCGGTCGAGGCCGCCGACCCGGGCGCCGACCTGGCACTGAACGTCGCCTGCCCCGAGTGCGGTACGGCCACCCGGGCCGAACTCGACATCGCCTCCTACCTGTGGACCGAACTGGACGCCTGGGCACGGGACGTGCTGCTCGACGTCCATCTGCTCGCCACCGCCTACGGCTGGAGCGAGCCCGACATCCTGGCGCTCAGCCCGACGCGGCGCCGCTACTACCTGGAGCTGTGTGCGGATGTCTGACACCCCGCTCGGCGGCCGGTCACAGCCGGACTTCCTGGACCGGCTGATCGCCCGGCACACCGCCCCGCGACCGGCCGCGGCACGGGTACGGCCCCGGCTGCCCGGCCCGTTCGAACGGGTCGAGGCGGTACGGGCCGCCGCGCCCGCGCCGGACGAGGACGCACTGCTGTGGCCCGCCGCCACTCCCTCGACCGCTCGCCCGGCCGAGATGCCGCCTGCGGCCGCGCAGACGCGCACGCACACGGAACGCGAGCGGACCGTCGTACGCACCGAACGCGACCCCTTCGACCCGGCCCCGCCTTCCTCCGCGCCGCCGCGCGCCGAGGCGCCGTCGCCGCGTCCCGTCGCGCCGGTCGCCCCGGGACCGCGCCCGCTGCCCGATGCGGGGCGGCGGGCGGCGGGACGGGGGCGTGCGGAGCCGGGCCCGGCACAGACCGCGGCCTCCGTGCCCATCCCCCCGGGCCCGGAGTCCGCTCCCCGAGCCGTGTCGGCGGCGCTGCGCCCCAGTGCCGCCGACACGGCGGCAGCACGTGACGCCGTACGGCAGGCCGCGGCCCGGCGGCCGGCGCGGGCCGCCGAGCAGGTGGTGCAGGTGCAGATCGGGCGGCTCGAAGTGACCGCCGGCGGGGCGCAGTCCGGCGGCGGGCGGCAGCGCACGCCCGCCAAGGAGCGGACCGGCGCGGCCCTGAGCCTCGCGGACTACCTGGAGCGGGGGCGCGAGTGAACGGCACGCACCCGGCGGGACGAGAGAGGAACGAGGAACCGGCGTCATGAGCAACGCACTGGCCATCGCCCATGTCACCCAGGCTCTCGCCCTGCTGATCGAGAACAACGTGGGTCCGGAGTTCGGCGAGGCCGTCAAGGTCGAGCCGCGCAAGCCGCCCGCCGATCCGCAGCTGGAGCAGCCCACCATCTCGGTGTTCCTCTACCAGGTCACGCCCAACACCTCGCAGCGGAACAACGACCTGCCGACCCGGGCGGCCGACGGCACCCTGGTCAAGCGGCCGGCCGCGGCTCTCGACCTGCACTATCTGATCAGTGCGTACGGCGACGAGAGGGAGCTGGTCGGCCAGCGGCTGATCGGCTCCGTCGTCCGCACGCTGCACGAGATCCCGGTGCTGCCGAAGGACGTCATCGACCAGGCGGGCGAACGGCCCTACCTGGCGGGCAGCGACCTCGCCGAGGCGGCTCAGCGGGTGCGGTTCACGCCCACGGTGATGGACGTCGACGAGACGTCCAAGCTCTGGGGGATGCTCTACCAGACGCCCTACACCCTGTCGGTGGCCTACCAGGCGACGCTCGTCCTCATCGATGGACGGCAGACGCCGGTGCCCGGGAAACCGGTGGAGCGGCCCACGGTCCGAGTCCTGCCGTTCGGAGCGCCGGGAGCGCCGGTCCCTCCGGGCGCGGAGCCGAAGGGCGACGTCCCGTCAACTGAGGCCGGACACACGGGAGTTACTCAGGGCGGAGCCGAGCAGACCGGCCCGGCGAACGCCAGAAAGGCCGCGAAAACGCCCGCGAAGGCCGTGGCGAAGACCGCCGCGAAAGCTCCCGCACGGGCTCGCAGGTCCACTCCCCGTACGGGCGGATCGACGCAGCCGGAACCGCGTAAGAACGCTCCCCGCAGGTCGGGCGACGACGGCACCGAGGACTGAGGCGGCATGGAGACGACGGGGGCAGGTGAGGGCATGGACACGCACGAGCACGAGGCACGGACGACCGGGACGACGCTGACCGCGGAGATCCGGCGCGTCCTGGCCCGCGTCGACGCGCACGCGGCACGCGGCACGGAGAAGGCCGGCACCGCACCAGGGGCCGAACTCGCCCCCGTTCCCGGCCCCGGCACCGCCCCCCTCGACGCCCTCGTCTCCTGCTTCAGCTTCACGCCCTTCGAGCGGGACGTCCTGCTCCTCGCCGCCGCCCACGAGCTGGAGCCCACGGCCGCCGCCCGGTGTGCCGCAGCCTGCGGTGACCCCGAGCGGGCGTACCCCACCTTCTCGCTCGCGCTGGCCGCGCTCGCCGAGCCGCACTGGAGTGCGCTGACGCCCGTGGCGCCGCTGAGGCGCTGGCGGATCGTCGAACTGGACGACGAGTCACGGCTGACGGCCTCCCGACTGCGGCTCGACGAGCGCATCCTGCACTTCCTGCTGGGCTCGCCCTATCTGGACGCGCGACTGCACGGCCAGTTGCGCCGCACCCCGGTGCCCCAGGCACTCACGCCGTCCTACGACCTGGCGGCGACCCGGCTCGCCGAGGGCTGGACGACGGGAGCGGCGTCCGACGCCCCGCTCGTCGAGGTGACCGGCGGGGATCTGCGCAGCAGGGCCGACATCTCCGCCGCGGCGGCGGCCCGCTCCGGGCTCGGCCTCTACTCGATGAGCGCCGAGGACGTTCCGTCCGAGCCCGTCGAACGCGACCGGCTCGCCCGGCTGTGGCAGCGCGAGGCGATCCTGCTGCCCTCGGCGCTGCTCGTCGAGGTGGCCGAGCTGGACCGCGACCAGCGGGCGGCGACCGAGTCGTTCCTCGCCGGGGCGGCCGTACCCGTGGTGGTGTCGAGCGAGGACCCGCTGCGCTCGGAACGGTCGTACGGGGCCCGGGTGAGCGTGCCGCGTCTGGACGACGAGGAGCAGTTCGGGCTCTGGGGCGATTCGTTCCGGGACGTCGTCGAACTCGACGACGGCGAACTGCGGTCGCTGGTCGCCCAGTTCCAGCTGCCGCCGCACGTGGTGCGCTCCGCGGCCGCCGCAGTACGCCGCCGGCTGCCGCACGAGGACGAGCAGGATGCCGTCGAACTCGCCTGGCGGGCCGGACTCGACGAGGCACGGATCGGCATGGACGAGCTGGGGCGGCGGATCGCGCCGCAGGCCGGCTGGGGCGACCTGGTGCTGCACGAACGGCAGACGAGCGTGCTGCGGGAGATCGTGGCGCATGTACGGCAGCGGGCAACCGTCCACCAGGAATGGGGATTCGGTGCCACTCTGCGCCGAGGCCTCGGCGTCACCGCGATGTTCGCGGGCGGCTCCGGCACCGGAAAGACGCTGGCCGCCGAGGTCATGGCGAAGGAACTCGGCCTCGACCTGTTCGTCATCGACCTCTCGCAGGTCGTCAGCAAGTACATCGGCGAGACGGAGAAGAACCTCCGCCGGGTCTTCGACGCCGCCGAACGCGGCGGCGCGCTGCTCCTGTTCGACGAGGCCGACGCCCTGTTCGGCAAGCGCAGCGAGGTCAAGGACAGCCACGACCGGTACGCCAACCTGGAGGTCAGCTATCTACTGATGCGGATGGAGGCCTACCGGGGTCTCGCGATCCTCACCACCAACATGAAGAACGCCCTCGACACGGCCTTCCTGCGCCGCATCCGCTTCGTCGTCGACTTCCCCTTCCCGGCCGAACACGAACGCGCCGAGATCTGGCGGCGCGTGCTCCCGCCGCAGGCGCCGGTGAAGGACATCGACCCCGCGCTGCTCGCCCGGCTCACCGTCGCCGGCGGCTCGATCCGCAACATCGCCCTGTCCGGTGCCTTCCTCGCCGCGGAGGAGGGCGACCGGCTGCAGATGCGGCACATGCTCGCCGCCGCCCGCACCGAGTACCTGAAGCTGGAGCGCTCGCTGACGCCCACGGAGGTCCGCGGATGGGTGTGAACTCCGGGCCGGGGAAGGAGCCTTCGGCGATCCGCGTCGACATCGGCGAACTGGTCCTCGACGGCTTCCGGGCCGACCCGGACCGGGTGTCGGCCGCCTTCGAGGCCGAACTGACCCGTCTCGTACGGCTGCACGGTGTGCCGCTGGCCGAGCGGGGCGCCCTCGCCGTCGACGCGCTGTCCGGGCTGCCGCCCCTGCCGGCCGGCCTGTCCGCGCGCCGCCTCGGCCAGGAGCTGGCGCGTGCCGTGCACCAGGGCCTGAGCGGTCACGGGGAGGCGAGCCGGTGAGCTCCCGTACCCAGGACGGCCAGGCGGAGCAGACCGCCGAACAGCGCCGCCGCAAGCGCAAGGAACGCGCCGCCACGTCCCGTGCGCCCGAGCCGAAGAACATCGTCAGCGGTGCCGGGCAGCCTCTGGACCCGAATATCCGCAGGGAGTTGGAGGAACAGCTCGGCCACGACCTCGGCCGTGTACGGCTGCACACCGGCCGGGACGCCGGGCAGCTGACCGAGCTGCTCGGGGCGGACGCGGTCGCGGTCGGCCAGGACGTCTTCTTCCGGGAGGGCGCCTTCCGGCCCGGTACCGACGAGGGCCGCCGGCTGCTCACCCACGAGCTGCAGCACACGGTGCAGAACCCGCACGGCCTCGGCGCGCTGCGGGCCGGCCGCGAACTCGGCGCGGTGAGCCTGCCGCAGCAGGCGATCGAACGGGAGGCGGAAGAGGCCGCGCAGGCGGTCGTAGGGCCGGATTCCCTTCAGCCGTCGGAGGCTGCCCCGCAGGTCGAGGAGGGGCAGGACACCCCCGGCTGGCTGCGCTACGCCACCGTCGACGCCGACCGGATGCGCGCCGAGGCCGTCGACCCGGCGACCCTCGTGGACCGTCTCGCGGGCCATGTACAGCGCTCCCTGCGCGGCGACCCCACCGACGCGTCCGGGCGGGTTCGGCTCCAACTGGCGCGGATGTCGGAGGAGTTGGAGGGAGCGGTCGTCGAGCGCCTGGAGAACCGGCTGCTCACTCCCGAGTACGACCGGCTGCTGGAGATCGCGGACCAGGCCCGCCCCGGACCTGTCGAACTCCAGCCCGCCGAGACGCCGTTGCCCGAGATCGACCTCTTCGAAGAGCTAGGTGTCGAACGCACCCGGTGGCAGAAGAAGCAGGAGTCCGACCGTGGCTCCGCGGACCGGCGGGCGGACGACACCCGCGAGGAGCAGCGGGACGCCAGGGCGCGCGACGCCAAGAGCAGCAGCGATCGCAGCCGGGCCGGTGCGGACGCGGCCACCGAGGACCAGGACGCCGCCCGGCGCACCGAGCAGGAGGACACCCGAAACGCCTCCCGTCAGCAGGCCAAGGAGGAGCAGCAGCAGGACGACGAGCAGTCCGCCACCGACCGCGAGCGCACCGACCAGACCTCCGGCGAACGTGCCCAGGGGCAGCAGGAGGGCACCGAACAGGCCAAGGACGAGCGCAAGGAGCAGCGCGACCGCGAGGAGGCCGACCCGCGGCAGGCCAGTGCGCCCGGCGCCGACAAACGCAAGCGCCGGGACGACCAGACCCAGCCGGGCGCCGGGTCGAAGCGCGAGGAGCCGGACCCGAAGCAGAGGGCCCAGCCCGGCCCCGTACGGCCCGAAAAGGTCGACGAGCGGGCCGAGCAGCCCGACTCCGCGCTGTCCGAGCACGGGCTCAACGAGCAGGACGAGAACGGGGGCGCCGGCGGCGCCGAGGCCGAACCGCGCGAGGAGGAACGGCCGCTCGGCCTCGAAGCGGGCGCCGACCAGGACGTCGCGGGCGGCGAGGACGAGGCGCCGGTCCCCGGCGAGCAGGACGAGCCCGCGCTCAAGCCCGAGGACTACCTGCCCGAGGCCGACCTCGACCTGTCCGCCGTGCCCACCGCGGACCAGCTCGCACCGGGTGCCGCCCAGCCGTCCCTGCCCTCCTTCCCCACCCCGCCGCCGACGAAGGCCGAGAGGACCGAGCAGGAGCGGGAGAAGAACGAACGGGAGCAGGACGAGGACGAGGCCGGGCCCGAACCCAAGGCGCCCGGCCAGGACGAGGGACCGGTCTCGGGCGAGGCACCGCAGCCCGAGAACGGGCCTGTCGCCCAGTCCGGGGACCGCGCCACCAAGGACCTCCAGGAGACCGACAAGCCGCTCGACCAGGAGGTCGGTCCCGACCTCGCGACCCAGGACAAGGAGCGGCCCGAGCCGGAGAGCGAGAAGCCGGACCCGGAGCAGCAGCAGGAGAAGGAACAGACCAAGGACGCGGACGACGCCGGTTCTGACGGGACGGACGGCGACGACGAGCGGCCGGACGCCAAGGACGAGCAGGAAGAGAAGGACCGGCAGCGGGAGCGTACGGCTGCCGAGTCCCGTACGGCCCCTGCGGCTTCGGGCCCTGTGCCCTCGGTGGCGGCCCCCGTCGCGGCCGCCGTGTCCCGGCCGGCCGGTGCGCAGACACCGAGGACCCCGGTCGAGGACCGCGACCCCTCGCCGGCCGCCCGCCGCGGTGCCGAGCCGCCCCGCTCCGAACGCGAGGCACCGCAGGCCAAGAGCCAGGTGCCCAAGGAGACCGGGCCCGGTGCCGTGCCGCGCGGACCGGTCGGCGCCGCCGAGAGGACCGGACCCGCGGTCGCCGCGGGCCCGGGTGCCGCGCCGTCCGTCGCCCAGGCGGCGGTGAGCCCGGCCGCCGAGCAGACAGACGGGCCCGGACAGACCGCGCAGACGGACGCGCCCCGGCCCGAGGCTTCCCTGGAGAAGGACGGCGGTGGCTGCGCGCCACCCGCGCCCGCACCCGAGAAGGACGAGGGCGGGCAGGGCAGTTGCGGAGGCGGCGGTGGCGAGGCCGCGCCCGAGGAGAAGCAGCAGGAGCCGCCGGACGTCTCGGGGCAGGACCCCAAGGCCGCCGTACAGACCGTCAGCAAGCTGGCGCCCGACCAGGCGGCCGCCGCCATGCCCGGGGTCGACAAGGCCGCGGACAAGAAGATCGCCGACGAGCAGAAGCGGCTCGACGCGGCACCGCCGACGCGTGAACGTCCCTCCGGGGCGCCGCAGACACGGTCCGCGCCGCCTCAGGCCGCGCCCGCGGCCGCCCAGGTCACCGGCAAGGTGGAGCGGATCGGGCCGGAGGACCAGGCCGACAAGCAGAAGGCCAAGGGCGGCGACAAGGCGGAGGGCAGGCAGCCCGCCTCGGACGTGCCTCCGCCGCCGCCACCCGCCGTACCCGACAAGGGACTCAGCGAGGCCGAGGCGAAGAACGTCGAGGCGGCGGCCGACGCGGTCCCGACCACCGACCCCGCACTCGAGAACAGGACCGTCGGCCCGGCGCCGAAGATCCGGCTGGAGGGCCCCAGCGACCCGACCCGCACCGACGACCAGGCCAAGGCGCTCAAGGACAAGCAGTCCGATCTGCAGAGCACCGGCCGCGAGGACGCGGCCAAGCCGATGGGCGAGGACCAGGTCTTCCCCGACGCGCCCGCAGAACAGCTCACCGGCAAGGCCTCCGGCGGCTCCGGCGGCGGCAAGGGCGGCGAGCTCGCGGCCACGCCCGCGCCGAAGGCCGGCGTCGGCGCCGTGGCCAAGCAGGAGAAGGGCACCGAGATCACCGGTGCCGCCGGCAAGGCGCAGGGCGACCTAGGTGCCAGGGAGAAGGAGCAGCAGCAGAGCGAGCGGCAGGCCAAGCAGGACAAGCAGAACGAGATCGACCGCGAGGTCGAGCGCAACACCGCACAGCAGACCGCCGAACGCGGGCGGGTCGCCGAGGAGACGCACAAGCAGCGCGAGGACTGGCGCACCGAGCAGGACAAGAAGGTCGAGGACGCGGACAAGAAGTCCGAGGACGAGCACGGCAAGAAGAACAAGGAGATCGTCAAGGCGCGCGACGACAAGGACAAGGAAGTCGGCGAGCGCAAGGACAAGGACAACGCGCAGATCGACACCGAGCGCGAGAACGCCGAGAAGGAGGCCCGGAAGAAGAAGGAGGAGAAGAAGCCCTCCGGGGGCCTGTTCGGCTGGATCGCCGACAAGGTCGCCGACTTCTTCAAGGGCCTGCTCGCCGCCGTCACCGCGGTCTTCGACGCCGCCCGCAAGGCGGTCAACGGGATCATCGACACGTTCAAGGACTGGGCCAACCGTGCGATCGACTTCGTACGGGACCTGGCGGTCAAGGCGATCAACGCGCTGGCCGATGTCCTGATCGCCATCGGGGACACACTCCTGGCGGCCTTCCCGGAGTTGAGGGACAGGTTCCGCAAGGCGATCGAGGGCTTGCGGGACGCGGCGATAGCGACGGTCAACAAGCTGGCGGACGGCCTGAAAAAGGCGGTCAACACGCTGCTGGACGCACTGGCGGCGGGCCTGAACAAGTTGCTGGACGTCCTTGAAGCCGGCCTGAAGGCGGTGATCAAGGCCTACCAGGCGATCATCGTGGGCGCGATCAAGTTCGCGCAGGCGGCGATCGAGGCGCTGGGGAAGTTCGCGGCGCTGGTGGCGGACATCGCGCCGGACCCGGGCGGCTGGATCTCGAAGGCGGGCAGCGCGGCCAAGACGGGCATCACGGACCACCTCTGGGGCGCCATCAAGGTGGCGGTGAAGGGCTGGTTCGACACGAAGGTCGAGGGCATCCTCGGCCTCGGCAAGGCCGTCATCGACGTCCTGGTCAAGGGCTGCGTGTCGATCAAACAGATCGGCAAGATGGCCTGGGACGCGATCATCGCCTCCCTCCCGATGATGATCGCGACGCTGGTCATCGAGAAGGTCGTCTCGATGATCGTGCCGGCCGCCGGCGCGATCCTCACGATCATCCAGGGCCTGATGGCGGCGTGGTCGACCGTCAGCTCGATCCTGTCGGCGTTCGGCAAATTCTGGGCGTACCTGAAGGCGGTCAAGGCGGGCCCGGCGGCCTGCCTGTTCGCGGAGGCGGTCGCGGCCGGCGTCGTAGCCCTCCTCGACTTCATCACCAACTTCCTTCTGCAGAAGCTGGCTTCGGCGACCAAGGGCGTCGGCAAGCGGCTCAAGGGCATGGCGCAGAAGATCATGGACGGCCTGAAGAAGGTGGGGGGCGGGGCGAAGAAGGCGGCGGGGGCGGCGGTCAACTCCGCCCGGGGCGCCATGCGCAAGGCCCGCCAGGCCCTGGGCCGCCCGGGCACGGAACACCGCCCGAAGGGCCACACCTCACCGGACCCGAAGTCCCCGGTGAAGCCCAAGGATCACGCCACGCCGAAGGGGCCGGCGAAGAAGCCGGAGGGGGCGGAGGCGAAGCCGGGGGAGAGGGCGCCGGAGAAGGAGCGGGCACGGGAGCGGGAGCAGGGGCCGGGCAAGGACAAGACGCCCGGCGCCGCGCCGAAGAAGAAGGAGATCGAGGGCCCGAAGCCGGCCAGGCCGAAGAAGCCCAAGTCCCCGGTGGGCAAGGCCCTCTCGAAGGCCAAGGGCGCGGTCAAGTCCGCTCTGAAGAAGGTCGGCAACGCGGCGAAGACGCTGGGCCGGAAGCTGAAGAAGTCGAAACTCGGCAAGGCGCTCAAGAACGGCGCGTCGAAGGTGCGGAACTTCTTCAAGAAGAAGAAGGACCGGCTGCGGGACCACAAGAGGCGGCAGCACGAGCAGAAGAGGCGGGAACAGGACCGGCGCAAGAAGGACGAGAAGTCGAAGGAGTCCAAGGAGGCGCGGCTCCAGAAGATCGTGGCGCGCATCCGCCCGCAACTTCAGCGACTCCTTTCCAAGGGCGTGCGCCGTCCCATCCTCAGTGCCGCACTCGCGGGTCTGCGTATGTGGAACCGCCTGACCCAGCTGTCTGTTCAGGGCGGCCATCGCTTCAACATCCTGGCCGCTCTCAACCCCAGCCAGGTCGCCGTAGCCGGCGTCACGCTGGACCGCGACGAGTTGCTGAACTTCATCCGTAGGGTCGCGGATGAAGTCCAGACGTCCTCCTCCACCGCGGAGCGGGCAAGCGGTCTCGGATTCGACGAGGAGGGGAAGAAGCTCGACCTCGGACAGACGGCCCAGTCCAACAGCATCGCCGCCAAGCTCCGGGACAAGGTGATCGCCGACGGAAGCGCCATCAAGGTGAGTACGTCCGACGGTGCCACGGCTGGTCTCAAGCAGGGCTTCAACAGCCC
Organism: Streptomyces sp. NBC_00461; assembly: GCF_036013935.1. Taxonomy (NCBI): domain Bacteria; kingdom Bacillati; phylum Actinomycetota; class Actinomycetes; order Kitasatosporales; family Streptomycetaceae; genus Streptomyces; species Streptomyces sp. NBC_00461. The sequence continues at coordinate 2,035,674 of NZ_CP107902.1, read as the reverse complement.
ACGGAACCAGCGGGTGTCTCAGCCGGGTGTGCCGGAGGGGGAGAGGCTTCCGCCCGACTACGAGAACATGTTCAAGGACATGCCGGAAGGCCAGCAGCAGGGTGTGGCGCAAGCCATGCTCGACGACCTTCGCGGGCAGAATTCGGGTGGCCGGACAGTGCCGCAGAGTCAGCGGGTGTTCTTGCACACCCTTGGTGCGGTCGAAGAGAACCGTTCGCAGAGCGACCTGGTCTACCGGGCTCTTGCCTATGATCTTGCGGCCACCGATCCGAGCAAGTTCACCGAGGACCAGAAGAAGTCCGGCATGACCACATTGCACGGAGTGGTGAACAAGCTTCCCTTGGCTCCGAAGGGAGCCCAGGGAGATGCCCGGCAGCTCAATATGAACTACGCGTTCAAGGAGTTGCAGAAGAAGGCGGCGAAGGGTAACCCCACGGCTGCGGCAAATATGCTGACAGCTTTGAGCAAGAAGGAGGGGCTGAAGCCTGACGAACTGCAGAAGATGACGCGTATCAGCAAGGCCAAGTACCTCACCGCACGGGGTGTATCCCCCAAGGAGCGAAAAGAGACACGTAGGGTCAAGAACGACAAGAACGCTTCGGACGAGGCGAGGGAGGAAGCACAGAGGAAGCTTGGCCAGTGGGACGACCAATATATGAAGCACGCCTGGGGGGAAGCCGCGACGCGCGGTGAACTCGAGCACTCCCGCAAGGGAAACGCCATGGCCGAGCGAGAGGTCAAGTTCCTTCAGGGATGGGCGGCGACACTCGATCTGGACTTCTCGACCGAGGGAGACCCCAAACAGGCTCTCTTCGAGATGATTCGAAGGAAAATCCACGCCATCTACAATGTCTGACCTGCATCAAATGGCCTTGCGTAAGCATGAAGAGGGAGTTTCACCTTGCCGGACCTCAATCGGACAAGTCGGCGGCTGATCCTACGAGATCATGTCGATGCTGCAGCCATTCGCGCCTTCACTGACAATGCGGGATGGACCTTCCTCGGCGACATCGACAGGGATCCGGATCGAGGTGTCTTCTACGAAGCCAAATGGGACACAGATACTGGCGGCTCGGTCCACTACATCGTGGACGAATTCGCCGATGTGCCCTACATGGTGGTCTCGAACGATGCCCCCGATGTCGCTGAAGAGACGCTGTCTCGGATTGAAGACGGTCTGGCGGTATGGACGTTGGACGAAATGCTCGACGACTGCTATGTCCACGTGTACCCGGCAGGGTGGGCGAAGTCGCTGCTGAGGCTCGGTGCCGGCGCCCCGGTGCACGCCGTTGATTCGGTGGTGTCACACGTCGTCTTCTCCTCGGAGCACGATGACGCGGCCGTACGTAGGGCGGCTATTTGGGCAATGGTCTACACGGCTTGGCCGGAGTTCGAAGAGCCATTGGTTCGCCTCGCGCGCACGGACTCGGACGCACAGGTCGCCCGCGAAGCGCAGTTGGCACTCGAGCAGTTGGCGGAGAGCGGAGTGATCGAGCCATGACCCGCTACGCAGACATCCCCAAACCCATCCGCTCCGGCATGGTCGTCGTCGACCCCGACCGCGGCACCCCCCAACGCGTCATCGTCCTGCAGTTCAACCCCGACACCCTGGAGCGCAGCATCGCGCCGCAGTCGGCCGGGGACAGTGGTGACGGTGGGAGTGGGGGGACCGGGAGCGGGGACCGGAACGAGGCGTTGCGGCTGAAGGGACCCGCCCAGGAGACCTGGAAGTTCACCGCGGAGATCGACGCGACCGACCAGTTGGAGATCGCGGCGCCCGACGGGATCCACCCGCAGCTCGCGACGCTCGAGATGCTCGTGCAGCCGACCACCGCCCAACTGCGCGCCGCGAGCAAGCTGTCGCAGAAGGGGACCATCGAGATCAGCCCGATCGAGATGCCGCTCACGCTGTTCACCTGGGGGAGCAAGCGGGTCATGCCCGTGCGGCTGACCGAGCTGTCCGTCAACGAGTCCGCCTTCGATGTGAACCTCAATCCGATACGGGCCTCGCTGAGCATCGGCATGAAGATCCTCACCGTCAGCGATCTGCCCGCCGGACACCGAGGTGCCGACCTCTACATGGCCCACCTCGCCCAGAAGGAGCGGCTGGCCGCCGCCGCGCGCGGCGGGAGTCTCGGGGCGCTCGGACTGCCGGGTGCCGATGTGCTGAGCGGAAGGGGCTGAGACCACAGTCATGGCCGACATCGAGTCCTACGAGAGTGCCCTCGGCGCGATACCGGGTGCCCACCCGTACCCCCGCACCAGCCGTTACCACGATGCCGAGATAGGGATCCACAGGCTCCCCGACGGCACGGAGGTGCGCTATGCCAAGCGCCGCCTGCTGCCCCCGCTCGACGCGCAGGAGACGCAGGAGCATGTCGTGGGCGCGGGGGAGCGGGCCGATCTGCTCGCCCAGCGGTTCTACGGCGACCCCGGCCAGTGGTGGCGCATCGCCGACGCCAACCCCGTAGTCGATCCAAGGGAGTTGACCGACGAGGCGGGTCGGATCGTCGAGATCCCCGAGCCCGGAGGGCACCGGCGTGTCTGAACAGCCCGTCGGGCAGGGTCCCGTCCACATCACGCTGCTCATGGGACCGAAGCTCGCCCGCCCCGTCCCGGCCGAGGTGACCGAGGCCCTGCTGTCCGCCCAGATCACCGCCACCGCCGGCGAACGCAGCGGGTTCCAGCTCGCCTTCGACCTCACCAAGACCGGGATCATCAACCAGCGGCTCCTGCCCGAGGGGTTCTTCGACCCGAAGACGCGGATCATCGTCACCGTCAGCGTCCGCGGTACGCCGGATGTCCTCTTCGACGGCCTGATCGTCCGGCAGGAAGTGGGTGCCAGCAACCAGCCCGGACACTCCACCCTCACCGTCACCGGCGAGGATCTGACCCTGCTGATGGATCTGGAGGAGCGGACCGCCCGGTACCCCAACCTCCCGCCTTCCGAACGGGTTCTGAGCATCCTGCGGCGCTACTCCGACTACGGCATCCGGCCCGACGTCTACGCCGAGAAGATCGCCCAGCCCCCGCACCAGGATCTTCGCGTTCACTACCAGACCGGTACCGATCTCCAGTACGTCACCGACCTCGCTCGCGCCAACGGCTACACCTTCTACCTCGACCCCGGTCCCAACCCCGGCCAGTCCTCGGCCCGTTGGGGACCCGAGGTCCGCCTCGGCATCCGCCAGCACGCCCTCAACGTCAACATGGACGCCAACACGACCGTGGACCAGCTGACGTTCTCGTACGACGGGACGGCGCGGGAAGAGCCGCAGGCCCGCTGGCAGGACCCGGGGACCCGTGTGTCCACGCTCCTGCCCCAGCCGCCGATCAGTCCCCTTCGGCCGCCCCTCGGGCGGCGCCCCACCCCCGCCCTCAAGCGCAGGACCCTCTCCGGCACCGCGAAGCAGCAGCGCGAGCAGGCCGAGGCCGAACTCCTCGCCCGTGCTGCCGTCTCCGCCGACGTCGTCTCGGGGTCGGGGTCACTCGACGTCAACCGGCACGGATACATCCTGCAGCCCCGCCAGCTGGTCGGCGTGCGCGGCTCCGGACGGGCGTACGACGGCGACTACTACGTCAAGTCCGTCACGCACAACCTGCGGCCGGGCTCCTTCCAGCAGAACTTCACCCTCTCCCGGGAGGGGCTGGAGGCCCGCAGCGACTACGTCCGGCCCTGAATACCGAAGCGCCTCAACGACCCACCCACCAGGAGCAGTTCAGCATGGCGGCAGCACCCAGCAATCGCTACCTCGGCAAGTTCCGCGGCCGTGTCGTGAACAACAACGACCCGCTGCGCATCGGCCGTATCACCGTCGAGGTACCCGACGTCCTCGGTGACGAGCCGTCCACCTGGGCGCTGCCCTGCCTGCCGTTCACCGGGCCCGAGGCGGGACAGTTCGTGGTACCGCCGCCGGGCGCCGGCGTGTGGGTGGAGTTCGAGCAGGGGGACCCCAGTTTCCCCGTGTGGACCGGGTGTTGGTACGGGGCCGCCGAGGAGCTGCCGCCCGACGCGCGCCGTGCGCTGCAGGCGGACTCGCCGAGCAAGCCGGTCGTGGTGCAGACACCGGGCGCCCACAAGATCGTCATGAACGACACCGCCGGTGCCGAGCAGGGGATCCTGCTCCAGGCGCAGGGCGGCGCATACATCCGCATCACCAAGGAGGCCGTGGTCATCGCGACCGGCGCAGGCGCCGAGATCGTGCTCCGCGGCAGAGAAGTAACCATCAACGAGGGCCAGTTGACCGTGCTCTCGAAGCGATAGAAGACGGGGGACGCACCAAGTTGTCCGGGAGTCTGCTCGACGCCGGCGCCGTGATCGGCTGCCCGCACGGCGGCCGGGTCACCGCCGCCACCACACCCTCCGGTGGCGTACGCATCGGGGGAGCCGCCGTCGCGACGGCCTCGCACGCGTACGTCGTCACCGGCTGCCCGCACACCGTCGGCGGTGTGCCCACGCCCTGCGTCTCGGTCCGCTGGACCGCGGGCGACAGCGGCGTCACGGTCGACGGCGCCCCCGTGCTGCTCGACATCTCCGCGGCCCAGTGCCTGACCGCGGCCTTCGTGCCGCAGGGGCCACCCGTCGTCCAGGCCGCACCGCGAAAGGTGACCGTCCGATGAGCCCACGCACCCACCCCGCGCGCACCGACATCGCGTTCCCCTTCCGCGCCGACCGCCGGGGGCGCACCGCACACGCAGCCCACGCCGCGCACGTCCACGACCTGATCGAGCAACTGCTGTTCACCAGCCCCGGGGAGCGCGTCATGCGCCCCGACTTCGGCTGCGGACTGCTCGATCTCGTCTTCGCCCCGAACAGCCCCGAACTCGTCAGCACGCTCGAACTCTCCGTGCAGGCCTCGCTGCAGCGCTGGCTCGGCGACCTCATCGACGTGATCGCCCTCGACGTGGTGAGCGACGAGAACGCCGTACGTGTCTATCTGTCGTACGTCCTTCGGGCCACCGGGACCCGGGCCGACGACGTCTTCGAGGGGAGGGCCGCCGCATGACCGCCGGCACCACCATGTCCCGCCGCGCCAAGGTAAGGGCCGCCCAGCTCAACGGAGTTGACGCGGTCGAGGTCGGTGACGACGGGCTGCTGCTCACCGTCACCTTCCTCGGCAAGGCCCCGCACGGCCTCGGCCCCGAGAACGTCCGCATCGACGGCGGCCGCCGCGTCACCGGCATCACCGCCGTCGACGTCAGTGTCGAGCGCGAGGAGGACCCGGAGCTCGACGACCGGCTCTACGTGACCCTCGACCGGGCCGGCGACACCTCGCGCTACGTGTTCGCCCTCGTCGAGACCGACCCGTACGGCCGGCCCGGCACCGAGCCCTTCCGCGGCTTCGACCAGCGTTACCACCGCGCCTCCTTCTCCTTCCGGCCCGACTGCCCGACCCCCTTCGACTGCAAGGAGGAAGAGCAGCACGAGCCGGACTTCCCGGACGCGCCCGTCGTCGACTACACCGCACGCGACTACGACACCATCCGCAAGCTGCTCCTGGACCGGCTCGCCCTCACCACCCCCGACTGGGTCGAACGCAACCCCGCCGACCTGGGCGTCACGCTCGTCGAACTGCTCGCGTACACCGGTGACCAGATCAGCTACCAGCAGGACGCGGTGGCCACCGAGGCCTACCTCGACACCGCGCGCCGCCGGGTCTCCGTGCGGCGGCACGTCCGGCTCATCGACTACGCGATGCACGACGGCTGCACGGCGCGCGCCTACGTCACCGTTCGGACCGCGGGCGACACCACGCTCGCCCCGGGCACCTTCCGCTTCGCCTCCGTCGACGTCCGCGCCCTCGACCCGCACGACCGGCCCGAACCGGGCACGGTCATCGACGAGAACGACCTCGGCGACCTGGACGAGCGCGGCTCGGTCGAGGTCTTCGAACCGGTCGTCGCCGCCGACCCGTTGGAGCTGAAGGCCGCGCACAACGCGATCCGCCTGTGGACCTGGGGCGGCGAGGTGTGCACCCTGCCCAAGGGCGCCACGTCCGCCACCCTGCGCGACGAGTGGGACGACCCGGAGACCTGCCGGGAGCGCCGGCTCGACCTGGAGCCGGGCGACCTGCTGGTCCTGGAGGAGGTGAAGGGCCCGCGCACCGGCACCCCCGGAGACCAGGACCCGAGCCACCGTCAGGCCGTACGCCTCACCTCCGTCACGCCCGCCGTCGACCGCATCGAGGACCAGCCGGTCCTGGAGGTCACCTGGGCCGCCGAGGACGCCCTGCGCTTCCCGCTCGGCCTCACCGCGCGCGGCGGCCGCGACTGCCTGCCCGTCGAGGACGTGACCGTGGCCCGCGGCAACGTCGTCCTCGTCGACCACGGCCGCACCCTCACCGGCCTTCCCGAAACGGCCACCGTGCCGCCCGAGCCGGCCGTCGTCGCCCCCTGCGACCCTCCCGCCTTCGGTTGCTACGACCGCCGGGAGGGCAACGCACCCGCCCGGCTCATCAACTCCCTCACGGACAAGGCGGAGAGCGCGGAAGCACTCGTACCCGACGACGTCCGTGAGCTGTTCGAGGTCGTCGGCGAGGCGGCGACCGTACGCGCCGGACTCGGCCTGGAGCGCGCCGGGCAGCGGCATGAGCGCGTCGTGCCCGGCACGGCGTACGCCCAGGCGGCCGCCCTGCGCACCCTGCTCGCACAGTCCGTCCACCCGGGCATCACACCCCGCTTCCGCCCCGTCCTCGGCCGATCCCCGGTCGTCCAGGCGGTGTCCTTCCCGGACGCGCAGGCCGTGGCCGCCGGGCAGGCCGAGCGGATCGCCGCGATTCCCGGCCGGGTGCGGCAGCGGCTCGTCGAGCTGTGGCGCAGCGCCCGCGACCGCGACGGCCTCGCCGACGAGGAGATCGGCGAACTCACCGTGATCTACGGCCTGAAGGTCGTCGAGCGCCTCGAACTCCGCACCCATCCCGTCCGCGCACTGCGTGAACTCCTGTACAAGAACGACGAGTTGCTCGACGGCAAGCTGCGCCGGGTGGACATCCTCGTGTCCAGGGCCCGCGCCGGAGCCGTCCTCGACGGGCACATCGCCTGGGAGATCGCCCACAGTTGGGGTCCGGTGTACGCGACCGGGCTGCACCCGGAGGAGCAGGTGCTGCGGGGTTCGGCGACCGCCGCACTCGGCCAGGACCCGCGCTGCGCGCTGCCCGCCGTACGCGTCGAGGACGCCGACCTGACCTGGCTGCCCCGCCGCGACCTGCTGCACAGCGGCCCCCGCGACCGGCACTTCGTCGGTGAGCTGGAGGACGACGGCCGGCTCGCCCTGCGCTTCGGCGACGGCCGGCACGGCGCCAGGCCGGCGCCGGGCAGCCGGCTCGCCCTGCACTACCGGCTCGGCGGCGGCATCGCGGGCAACGTCGGCGCGGAGGCCATCAACCACCTCGTCATCCAGAGCGACTGCGAGCGGCCACCGGCCGCAGTGGTCCGCAACCCGCTGCCCGCCACCGGCGGCGTCGAGCCCGAACCCGTCGAGCAGGCACGCCAGTTGGCCCCGCTCGACCTGCGCCGCACCCGACTGCGCGCGATCACGGCCGAGGACTACGCCGCCCTCGCCGCGCAACTGCCCGGCGTGCAGCGCGCCGCCGCCGAGATCCGCTGGACCGGCAGCGTCCAGGAGGCCCACGTCGCGATCGACGCCTACGGCAGCGCCCAGCCGTCGGCGGAGCTGCTCGCCCGGGTCGAGCAGGCCCTGGAGGCGTACCGGCGCATCGGCCACGACCTCGTGGTCGGCCCCGCCCGCGCGACACCGCTCGACATCGCGCTGAGCGTGTGCGCCGCGCCCGGCCACCAGCACGGGCAGATCCTGGCCGAGCTGTACCGCGTCCTCGGCAACGGCCGCCTCGGAGACGGGCGGCTCGGATTCTTCCACCCGGACGCGCTGACCTTCGGCGAACCCGTACGGCTCAGCCGTCTGGTCGCCGTCGCCGCCGCCGTACCGGGCGTGCGGAGCGTCGAAGTCACCAGGCTGCGGCGGCTGTTTGAGCAGGACCGAGGAGAGAGGGAGGACGGCGTGCTGCGGCTCGGCCCGCTGGAGATCGCCACCTGCGACAACGACCCCGACAGGCCGGAGAACGGCCTGCTGGCGATATCCCTGGGAGGTGCCCGATGAGCCACGTGTGCTCCTGCGCCGGCGCATGCGGCGGCCACGACGAGCGCCTCGCGCCCGCCCCGCCGCACAACCCGCCCGGCCGCACCGCCCTCGCGTACCGCGTCGGCGAGTACGGCTCCTTCCTCACCGCCCTGCTCGACCGGCTCGCCTCACCGGCGTATCCGGCACTCGGCGGGCTGACCGTCCGCACCCCCGACGATCCGGCGATCGGTCTCCTCGACGCCGCCGCGGTCCTCGGCGACCTGCTCACCTTCCACTCGGAGCGGATCGCGGACGAGGCCTACATCCGTACGGCCGACGAGCACCGGTCGCTGGTTCTGCTGGGCCGTCTCGTCGGCCACCGCCCACGGCCCGGCGTCGCGGCCGCCACCCATCTCGCGTACACCCTGGAGCGCGATCCGCGGGCGGAGACGCTGCCCGTCGTGATCCCGCGCGGCGCGCGCACCCACAGCGTGCCCGCCTCCGCCGACGAGGAGTCCGTGACCTTCGAGACCAGCCGGGACCTCACGGCCCGCTGGGACTGGAACGAGCTGACGGTGCGCAGGCGCCGGCCGTCCCTGGTGACCCCACAGGACCTGGAGCGCCGTTCCGAACTCTTCGTCGAGGGCACCACCAACTCGCTCCGGACCGGCGACCAGTTGCTCTTCGTCTTCGGCGAACAGGCGGGCGGGAAGAGGACGTTGCTGCCCGTCGGGAACGTCCGCATCGACCGGGACGACGACATCACGGCGATCACCCTGCCGCAGTCGGCGCCACCGACGGTGAAGGAACTGGTAGACGAGGTGCGGCGGTGGACCGCGGAGCCCGCGGCGCCGGGCGAGCCGGGTGACGAGCCGCCGACCCCTCAGGTCCCGAACCCGCGGCCGGTGAGCCGGCTGATCGAGGACTTCGAGGACCAGGTGCTCGCGCCGCTGCGGGCCGCCCTGGACGGGGCGAGGACCCCGGAGCAGCTCGCGTCCTGCCTCGCGGAGCCCGTCGCACGCCTCGGCGAGGCGCAGGTGCTGGCCGAGCCGTGGGAGGACGTGGCGGCCTGGTTCGAGCAGCTGCAGGCCGTTCTCGCCGAACTGGCCGAGCGCACACTGGAGTTGGCGCCTGCGCAGAGCTCCGACGAGAGTGCCGCGGCGGGCGGTCCGTTGTCCGCTGCGCCGTTGGGGCTCGTCGCGCCCACGCGGCCCAGCCGCACATCGAAACGGCCCGCGCCCCTTGAGGGGGATGCGCGTACCGCTGCTTTCCAGGCCCTGGCCGCCGTCCTTCCCGCCTTGCGTGCCCGGCCTCCCGTGCCCTCCGCCGCCACCGGCGCCCAGCTTCCCGGCACGGACACGGTCCGTCTGCTCGCGGCCCTCAACCCCGGCCTCGGCGCCCTCTATCCCGCCTGGCGCAAGGCGGCCGCCCCCACCACCGCGCCGCTGCTGCGCGCGCTGCTCGCCATGCGGGTCACCGCCGCCCCCTTCGGCGCCACCGCCCCGCTCAAGCCCGTCCAGGACGACAAGGGCCGGGTCATCCGCAGCGCGGACTGGCCGCTCACCGGAGCCGTGCTGACCGGTATGCGAGTCGTCTACGACACCGCGGGCAAGGCGCCGGTCCGGGCGGAGTTCCAGTACGTGGAGGGGAACAGCTCCGACCAGCGGGCCGTGACCCTGCCCCTCACCCAGCAGGTCAGCTTCGCTCTCGGACCCGGTCAGGTCGACCTGTCGACCCGCACCGCCCAGGACCACGACCTCAGCTGGCTCACCCTCCCGCACTCCCGGACGGCCTCCGGCGGGGGGACCGCCGTCCCGGCCGGCGCCCAGGAGCCGGGCGTCACCGTCCGCCTCCGCGACGGCCTGCCCGAGCGCACCCTGTTCGTGTCCCGTCCCGACGACGACGGCCTGATCCACGTCGGCATCAACAACGGCACGGCACACCAGATCTCCCTGCGGCCGGGCGCCACCGAGCAGTTCACCCACGGCGAGTACGAGGTGAGCCTGCGCTACACGGTGGGCAGCACCGAGCCCAACGTCGAGGTCGTCATCGCCAGCAAGCCCGCGCCCCTCAACCGCCGTGTGCTGCAACTCGACAGCGTGCACACCGGCATCACGGTCGGCAGCTGGGTCGCGATCCAGCGCCCCGCCAAGGGCGCCCAGGGCGGCATCCCCGGCGACCCCGGGCTCGCGTTCGTCACCACCCAGGTCGTGTCGGCGCGCACGGCGGCGTACACCAACTACGGCATCACCGGCCGCGGCACCGAACTCACCCTCGCCGACCCCTGGCTGGACGAGTTCGACGTACTGCTGTCGCACATCCGCGACACCACCGTGTACGCGGCCGGCGAGCCGCTGCGCCTGGCCGACGAACCGCTCGGCGAGGACGTGCACGGCAACGAGATCGAACTCGCCGAGCTGTACGACGGGTTGGGCGCGGGCCGACTCCTCGTCGTCACCGGCGAGCGCAGCGACATCCCCGGCACGACCGGCGTCCCGGCCACCGAGGTCGTCACGATCGCCGCCGCCGACGCGACCGTGGACCCGCAGCTGCCCGGCGACCGCGTCCACACCAGCCTGACCCTGACCACCGGTCTAGCCCACCGCTACCGGCGCGAGACGGTCCGCATCCTGGGCAACGTCGTCGAGGCCACCCACGGCGAGAGCCGGCAGGAGGCCATCGGCAGCGGCGACTCGGACCGCACGAACCAGACCTTCGCGCTCTGGCAGTCCCCGCTGACCTGGCTCGCCGACGACAACCCCCTCGGCGCCACACCCGTGCTGGAGATCCGCGTCGACGGCGTGCTCTGGCACGAGGTCGACAGCCTCGCGGGACGCGGCCCGCGCGAACGCGTCTACATCTCCGGCACCGCCTCCGACGGCCGCACGACGGTCACCTTCGGCGACGGCGTGCACGGCGCCCGCCTGCCCACCGGTCACGAGAACGTCCACGCCCGTTACCGCTTCGGCACCGGCAAGGCCGCCAACGTGCCCGCCGACCGTCTCACCCAGCCCCTCACCCGCCCGCTCGGCGTCACCGCCGTCACCAACCCCCGCCCGGCGAGGGGCGGCTCCGACGCGGACGGTCCGGGCCTGACCCGCCGTACGATCCCGCTGGCCGTCTCGGCCCTCGACCGGCTCGTCTCACCGGCCGACTACGAGGACTTCGCCCGCTCCCGGGCCGGCATCGGCCGGGCCGACGCCCGCGAACTCTTCGACGGACGCCGGCGCGTGCTGCACGTGACGGTCGCCGGCACCGACGACGTCCCCCTCGACGGGGACGGTCGGGAATCAGACACCCTGCGGGCCCTGCGCGGCGCGCTCACCGAGTACGGCGACGGCAGCCTCACCGTCCGCGTGGACGTGCGGGAACCCGTCCTGCTGCTGGTCGCCGCCCGGGTGAAGGTCGCACCCGACCACGCCTGGGAGTTCGTCGAGCCGAGGCTGCGACAGGCTCTGCTCGCCCGACTCGGCTACGAGGGAAGGGAGTTGGGGCAGCCCGCCCGCCTCTCCGACCTCCTCGCCGCGGCGCACACCGTGCCCGGGGTCGACTACGTCGACGTCGACGTCTTCACCGGCGTACCCGCCTCCGCCACCGCGGAGGAACTCGCCGCCCTGCTCACCGATCCCGGCGCCCCGAAGGCCTCGGTACCGGCCCGCCGGGCGACGTACGACGAGAAGATCCACACCGTCCGGGCCGCGAACGGCGAGACGCTGTCGGAGATCTGCGCGAGCCAGGGCATCCCGCTCGCCGAACTCCTGCGCCTCAACCCCGACATCACCGACACCCGGCGCCTGGCGAAGGGCCGTTCGGTGTTCGTCTTCCGCGGCATCCGGCCCGCCCAGCTGGCCCTGCTGTCCCCGCGGGCCGCGGACACCCTCATTCTCACGGAGGTCAAGTGATGTCTGCGCACCCTGCGGATGTCCGGTTGGACACCGAAACCCCGGCGACGTCCCGGGAACCCGACGGCCTCGCCGCGCTGCTGCCCCGCTGGCACCTCCTGCGCGACGCCGAGGAGGGCGAGCCGCTGCGCGCGCTGCTCGCCGTCATCGCCGAGCAGCTCGACCGCGTCCGCGACGGCGTCGAGCAGGGGTATGAGGACCTGTTCGTGGAGACGGCGGCGCCGTGGGTGCTGCCCTACCTCGGCGACCTGGTCGGCTACCGCACGCTCCCCGGCTACGAGCGCGTCCTGACCACCGGCCTGCACGAGGGCGGACGCGCCGCCCTCGCGGAGGCGATCGCGCCACGCGCGGACGTGGCGGCGACGGTCGCGAGCCGCCGCCGCAAGGGCACGCTGCACCTCCTGGAGGAGATCTCCGAGCAGGTCGCCGGCTATCCCGCGCGGGCCGTCGAGCTGTCCCGGCTGGTCGGCCACACCCAGCCGGTGAAGCTGTACCGGGACACCGGCAGGGGCCGCCTCGTCGACCTCCGTGACGGCTCGGCTCTCGCGCTCGCGGGCGGCCCCTTCGACACCACGGCCCGCACGGTCGACGTCCGCCGCGCCGGCTCCGGCCGGAGGCAGGGCGGCCGGACCCCCGCCGGAGTCGCCCTCTTCGTCTGGCGGCTCAAGGCGTACCCGCTGACGTCCTCACCGGCGTACTGCATCGACCGGGCCCGCAACCTCTACACGTTCTCGATCCTCGGCAACGACAGCCCCCTGGTCACCAAACCGGTCCCGGAGCCGTCGCCCACCCACATCGCCACCGTCGACAACGTCCCGGCCCTCATCACTCGCCGCCTGCTCCACGACCGGCTCCTCGACTACTACGGCCCCGGCAAGAGCTTCGTCATCCGGCGCGACGGCGAGGACAGGCCCGTACCGCCGTCCGACATCGTGGTCGCCGACCTGTCCGACTGGCGCTACCGGCCGGGGCGCGGTCAGGTCGCCGTCGACCCCGAGCTGGGGCGGATCGCGTTCGGCGCCCGGTCGGCTCCCCGGCAGGGCGTGTGGGTGGACCACCACTACGCGTTCGGCGCGGACATGGGCGGCGGCGAGTACGAGCGCCCCGACCGCGTGGACCGGCCCGACGCCGCCTTCTACCGGGTCGGCCCCGGTCAGCCCCACCGCCAGATCATGGACGCCTACCGGGCCTGGCAGCACGACCGCCGGGCCGGCCGCACGGGCCCCGACGGCATCATCGAGATCACCCACAGCGGCGCCTACCAGGAGCAGCTGGACTTCGACCTCGACCCCGGCGACCGCCTGGAACTGCGCGCGGCCGAGGGCACCCGCCCGGTGATCCGCCTGCTCGACTGGTACAGCAACCGCCCCGACGCCCTCAACATCCGTGCCGTGCACGACGACTGCGCCCCGCACGAGCGGCCCCGCATCGTCCTCGACGGGCTGCTGGTCGCCGGACGCGGCATCAACGTCACCGGACCGATGGGCGCCGTCGTCGTACGGCACACCACCCTCGTACCCGGCTGGTCCCTGGAACCGGAGGGCGAGCCGCACTCGCCCGACGAACCCAGCATCGTCCTGGACCGCACCACCGCCTGCCTCCAGGTCGAGCACAGCATCCTCGGCACCATCGAGGTCATCGGCGACGAGGTGAGCGAGGACCCCCTCGACATCCACCTGCGCGACAGCGTCCTGGACGCCACCGGCCACGACCGCGAGGCCCTGTCCGCCCCGGACTGCCGCCACGCCCACGCAGTGCTCCACGTGCACCGCACGACCGTCATCGGCGAGATCCACACGCACGCCGTGGAGATCGCCGAGAACTCGGTCTTCACAGGGAAACTGCACGTGGCCCGGCGTGGCATCGGCTGCCTGCGGTACTCGTACGTCCCCGCCGGCTCGCGCACGCCACGACGGCACCGCTGCCAGCCCGATCTCACGCCTGGCGTACGGCCGTTGTTCGCCGCCGTGCGCTACGGGACGCCCTGGTACGGGCAGTTGGCCGACGGTTGCCCCGAAGTGATCCGGCGCGGCGCGGACGACGGCGCCGAGACGGGCGCCTTCCACGACCTCTACCGGCCGCAGCGCGAGGACGGTCTGCGGGCGCGGCTCGCCGAGTACACGCCCGCGGGCGCCGACGCCGGGATCTTCTTCGTGACGTGAGCCGCATCCACCGACTTCGCGTACCCGCACTTTCCTGAACCAGGGGGACCCCCTTCATGCACGCTGACCTCTCCCGTCTCACCTTCCGGCCGGAGCGGCACTACTCCGCGGTCGTCGCCCAGCAGGGCCGCGTCCAGCTCGACGCCGACGCCAACGAGCAGACCGCCATCCAGCTCCACCAGTCCCGCACCCTCACCGCCGACCTGATCGGCCGCTACGGCGGCCCGCGAGACGCGGCCGGCTTCCGCATCGAGTACGTGGGCGGCAGGCACGACATCGACACCCTCTACATCCACGGCGGCCGCTACTACGTCGACGGCATCCTGGTCGACGCGGACCGCCCGGTGCCCGGTGCGCCCGTACCGGACGAGGACGCCGAGGACGCCGAGCAGGACACCGCGGCGCCGCCGTCGTACTGGACCTACTGGGACCAGCCCGACGCCTACCGCGACCCGGAGAAGCCCGGCGACCGGCTGCCCTCTCCCGCCGGGGCGCCCTTCGTCGTCTACCTGAACGTGTGGGAACGCTCCGTGAACGCGGCCGAGGACCCGGCGCTGCGGGAGGTCGCCCTGGGCGCGACGATGCCCGACACCGCCGCCCGCGTGAAGGTGGTCTGGCAGGTCCTGCCGCTCTCCCTCACGGAGCTGGCGATCGAGGACGCCGACCCGTCGAAGGAGGTCGTCCGCGCCGCCTTCGACAAGTGGGCGCAGCGGCAGGCGGCGGCCACCGGCCGGCTGGCCGCCCGCAGCGAGCGGCCCGACCACGCCGACGAGGACCCGTGCCTGGTCAGGCCCGACGCCCGCTACCGCGGACCGGAGAACCAGCTGTACCGGGTCGAGGTGCACGCCGGCGGCGAGGCGAAGGACGCCACCTTCAAGTGGTCCCGCGAGAACGGCTCCGTCGTCTTCGCCGTCGACGAACTCGACGGAACCTGGGTGCAGTTGGCGTCGCTCGGCCACGACGACAAGCTGGACCTGGACGTCGGCGACCACGTGGAGTTCACCGACACCGCGTACGCCTCCCGGCTGGAGGCCCTCCCTCTGCTGCGAGTCGAGGAGCTGGACCTGCCGGGCCGTCGCGTACGGCTGTCCGCCGAGCCCGAGCCGGGCGTCGGCCGGCTGCCGCACCTCAACCCGTTCCTGCGCCGCTGGGACCACCACGAGGGCCCCCGGCGCAAGGGCCGTACGGCAGCCCTGAAGGGCGGCGCCGTCCCCGTCACGGAGGGCGAGTGGCTGCCCCTGGAGGACGGCGTCGAGGTCTACTTCGCCAAGGGCGGCGGCTACCGCACCGGCGACCACTGGCTGATCCCGGCCCGCACCGCCACCGGCGGCGTCGAATGGCCGGCCGACCCGGCACGCCGCCCGCTGCTGCAGGGCCCCGCCGGCATCGCCCGCCACCTCGCACCGCTCGCCCTGGTCAAGGGCGAGGAGAGCGCCGTCGACCTGCGCCTCGCCTTCGGCCCGCTGGCCGGCAGCATCCCGGCCGCGGACGCGGCGACGCTCGCGGCGGAGGAGCAGGCACGCCGTGAGGAGCTGGCGGCCGAGGATCCCTCCCACGGGAGGTCGCAGACGACGGTGGAAGCGGAGGCCGCGGTGGAAGGAGACAACTGATGGCCACACCCCTGAGCGCGTCCAAGCTGGTGGAGATCCTGCGAGCGGAGGGCCTGACGGTTGTGGAGGTGCGCAACTGGCGTACCCACAACCGCAATACGAAGGGTCCGTGGGGCCCGGTGAACGGAGTGATGATCCACCACACCGTCACCTCGGGCACGGACGCCTCCGTGAACATCTGCTACAACGGCTACTCGGGCCTGCCGGGGCCGCTGTGCCACGGCGTCATCGACAAGAAGGGCCACATCCACCTCGTCGGCAACGGCCGTGCGAACCATGCCGGGCTGGGCGACAGCGACGTACTGCGCGCCGTCGTCAACGAGTCGAGACTGCCGCACGACAACGAGGCGGACACCGACGGCAACCGGCACTTCTACGGCTTCGAGTGCATCAACCTCGGCGACGGCAGGGACCCGTGGCCCGAGGCCCAGAAGGAGGCCATCGAGAAGGTGTCCGCCGCGATCTGCCGCCACCACGGCTGGAGCGAGCGGTCGGTCATCGGCCACAAGGAGTGGCAGCCCGGCAAGCAGGACCCGCGCGGCTTCACGATGGACGGCATGCGCAAACGCATCGCCGACCGGCTGGCCGGCAAGGGCTCCGGCGGCGGAAAGGACCCCGATCCCAGGCCCACGCCGTCCAAGCCCTCGTACGCGCCGTTCCCGGGCTCCGGCTTCTTCCACGTCGGACAGAAGTCGGCGCTCGTCACCGCCATGGGCAAGCGCCTGGTCGCCGAGGGCTGCGGCCACTACGAGGAGGGGCCGAGCCCCGAGTGGACCGAGGCCGACCGCAAGTCCTACCAGGCCTGGCAGCACAAGCTCGGCTTCAAGGGCAAGGACGCCGACGGCATCCCGGGCAAGGTCACCTGGGACAGGCTGAAGGTGCCCGCGAGCTGATGCCGGGCGGCGCCCGCCCGCCTACGCCGACTCGGCGTTGGTGGGCGGGTGCGCGGGACGTGCCGGGATCTGCGTGGGCATCGAAGGCAGCGCCGCGCCGTACACCCAGGCCTTGAACAGGCCCTCCAGCGGCTCGTCCGCGAACCGGGCCGCGTGCGCCGTGAACGTCGTGGTCGTCACCGCGCCGCCGCGGTGCAGCCCCGCCCAGGCACGCAGCATGCGGAAGAAGGCGTCGTCGCCCATCGCGCAGCGCACCGCGTGCACGGTCAGCCCGCCGCGCTCGTAGAGACGGTCGTCGAACATCGACTTGCGCCCCGGATCGGCCAGCCGCAGATCCTGCGGCTGCGTGGACAGCAACCGGTGCGCAGCCGCCGCGAGTTGTTGCGCGCTACGGCCGCCCGAGCGCTCCGACCACAGCCACTCGGCGTACTTGGCGAATCCCTCGTTCAGCCATATGTGCCGCCAGTCCGCGATGGACACGCTGTTGCCGAACCACTGGTGCGCCAGCTCATGCGCCACCAGCCGCTCCGAACCCCGCGCCCCGTCCACGTGGTTGGCGCCGAACAGCGACAACCCCTGGGCCTCCACGGGGACATCGAGTTCCTCCTCGGTCACCACGACCGCGTACTCGCCGAACGGATAGGGGCCGAACAGCTCCTGGAACAGGTCCATCATCTTCGGCTGCCGGGCGAAGTCCCGTGAGAACTCCGGCAGCAGCTGAGCCGGGATGTGCCCGTGCTGCGGCACCCCGCCCGGCCCCGGGTCCCCCAGCAGCACCGTCTCGTACTTGCCGATCGCCAGGCCCACCAGATAGCTCGACGTGGGCGCCGACTGCTCGTACACCCAGGTCGTCGTCGACGCGCGCGTCGTACGGGTCAGCAGCCTGCCGCCCGCCACCACCGCGTACGCGGACGGCGTGGTGATCGAGATCTGGTACGCCGCCTTGTCGGCGGGCCGGTCGTTGCACGGGTACCAGGACGGCGCCCCGATCGGCTGGCTCGCCACCAGCGCCCCGTCCTCCAGCTCCTCCCAGCCGAGCCCGCCCCAGGGACTGGTGACCGGCTTGGGGTTGCCCGCCCAGTGCACCTCCACGGTGAAGGCGGCACCGGGCCGGACGGCCTTGGCGGGGCGGATGCGCAGCCGGCCGCCGCGATGCGTGTAGTGCGGCTGCCGGCCGTCGACCCGGACCCGCCCGATCTTGAAGTCGGAGAGGTTCAGGGTGAATTCGCCCAGCGGTGAACGGCCCGCGATCGCGTTGATCCGGGCCGTCCCGGCCAGCCGGTTGGGGCCCGGCCGGTAATCGAGCGCGAGCTCGTACCGGTGCACCCGGTAACCGGCGTCACCGTGATCCGGGAAGTACGGGTCCGAACCCGCCGACGTCTGAACTGCCACTGGTGCTTCTGCTCCCTGCGCTGCGCTGCCACTCTTCGTCGCCGATGCGACGCCCACCGACTCCGAGTGGCCCGCGTTCAGGGCCGCCATGCCTCGATCGGGTTGCCGAGCCAGCGGGTGTCGTCCGGGACGGACTCCGCTGCCATGACGAGCGACGCGGGACCCAGTGTGGTGCGGGCCCCGATCGTGCTGCCGGGCAGCACGATCCCGCCAGGGCCCAGCGTGGCGCCCTCACGGAGAACAACAGTATCCGTCCGCAAGATCCGGTCGTGGAAGAGGTGGGTCTGCAGCACGCAGCCACGGTTCACGGTGGCCGCGTCCTCCAGGGTCACCAGGTCCGTCTCGGGCAGCCAGTAGCTCTCCACCCACACGCCCTTGCCGATCTTGGCGCCCAGACCGCGCAGCCACGCGGTCATCACCGGCGTCCCGGGCACCGAACCCGCAAGCCACGGCACGGCCACGACCTCGACGAAGGTGTCCGCGAGTTCGTTGCGCCACACGAAGCCGCTCCACAGCGGGTGCTCACCGGTACGGTGCCGCCCGACGAGCAGCCACTTGGCGACGAACGAGACGACAGCGGCCGCCGCGCCGGTGCCCAGCAGCACCAGACCGGACAGCAGGGGAGCCCAGGGGCCCAGCAGGCACAGTGCCGCCACCGTCAGCACCGCGAGGCCGGCCGAGCAGAACACCGGCACGATCCGGAACAGCTCCACCAGCCCGCGCGCCCACAGCAGTCGCGCCGGCGGGTCGTACGTCAGGCTCTGGTCGCCCCTCTCGGCGCTGCGCGGCAGCTTCACCGGCGGCAGCCCCAGGTACGAGCTGCCCTTCTTCGCCTTCTTCGGCGTCGCCGACAGCACGCCGACGAGCCCGCCGTCCGGCACGCTGCGCCCCGGCGCGGTCATCCCCGAGTTCCCGAGGAACGCCCGCCGCCCGATCTCCGCGCGCCCGATCCGCATCCAGCCGCCACCGAGCTCGTACGGCGCGGTCAGCGTGTCGTCGGCCAGGAACGCGCCCTCGCCGACCGTGGTCAGACTCGGCAGCGCGAGCACCGTGGACACCTCGGCGCCCCGCCCGATCCGCATGCCGAGCAGCCGCAGCCACACCGGCGTGACCAGCCCGGCGTACAGCGGGAACAGGGTCTCGCGCGAGCGGTCCATCAGCTGCGTGACCGTCCAGGCCTGCCAGCCGATCCGGCTGTGCGTGGGATGCGTGCCCTCACGCAGGCCGAGACTCAGCAGTCGTACGGCGACGAGGATCAGCAGCGCGTACACCGCCCCGAACGCCAGCGTGGCCGGGACGAGGGCGAGCGCGGCACCCCGCAGGGGCGCGTGCGCGTCGATGAAGACGTACGCCACGAGGAACGCGGCCCCGCCCGCCAGCAGCGGCAGCGCGGTCAGCGCGAGGCCCGTCAGGCCGTACATCACACGCCAGTACGTGCCGCGCTGCGGACGCTCCTTGGGCCAGTTGCGCTTGGCCTTGCCGAGCTTGACCGCGGGCGCACCGGCCCAGCGCTGACCGGTCGGGATCTGACCGGTGACCGCCGAACCCGGCGCCACCTCGGCCCGCTTGCCCACGCGGGCGCCCGGGAAGAGCATGCTGCGGGTGCCGACGGTGGCGTGCGCACCGACCTTGACCGCGCCGATCTCCAGCCGGTCGCCGTCCAGCCACCAGCCGGACAGGTCGACCTCGGACTCCACGGCGGCGCCCCGGCCGAGCTTCAGCAGCCCGGTGACCGGCGGCAGCGAGTGCAGGTCGACGTCCTGGCCGATCTTGGCGCCCAGCGCCCGCGCGTACCGCTCCAGCCACGAGCCGGTCAGCGAGGTCGCCCCGGTGAACTCGGCCAGCCGCTCGGCGGTCCACAGCCGCAGGTGCACGCTCCCACCGCGCGGATAGCGGCCGGGCTCGACCCCTCGCAGCAGCAGCCGCGCACCGCCCGCCGCGATCGCGAGGCGACCGGGCGGGGTGAGGAGCACGAGAGCACCGACCGCGAGCAGCCACCAGGAGGCCGTCGGCAGCCAGGAGTATGCGGGCAGCAGATTGCCGGCCGCGGCCAGCGCGACCGTCCAGCGCAGGCCCAGCAGCGTGAACAGCGGCACCAGCAGCAGCGTCTGGATCACCTTGGCACGGGTCGGCACCGGGGCGATCGTGCGCCGCGCACCGTCGTCCTGCGCCGACTCCTCCAGATGGCGGGCCAGCTTGCGCAGGGTGGGCTTCTGGTAGATGTCGACGACGGCGGCACTCGGGTAGCGGGTGCGCAGCCTCGTCGTCAGCTGGGCGGCGGCCAGGCTGCTGCCGCCGATCGCGAAGAAGTCGTCACGGGCACTGGAGACCGGGATGCCGAGGACTTCTGTCCACTGCTCGGCCAGCCAGGCCTCGGTGCCGTAGAGCCGCTCGGCGGGACCGCCGGTCTCCAGGCCCTCCAGGGGCCAGGGCAGAGCGTTGCGGTCGACCTTGCCGGACGTGCGTGTCGGGAGGTCCTCGACCGGCGCGAGCAGCGGGACGAGGGCGGCGGGCAGCTCGGCGCGCAGCTTCTCGACCGCGGCGGCGTGGTCCCAGCCCTCCTGGGTGACGACGTAGCCGACGAGGAGCTGGTTGCCGCTGCGGGCGGTGCGCACGGCGGCAGCGGCGCCCTGGACGCCGGGCAGCGCCTGCAGGGCCGCGTCCACCTCACCGAGCTCGATCCGGCGCCCGCCGAGCTTGATCTGCTCATCGGCCCGTCCGAGGAACACCAGCCCCTCCGGCTCGGCCTTCACGAGGTCACCGCTGCGGTACGCCCGCTCCCAGCCCAGGGACTCCAGCGGCGCGTACTTCTCCGCGTCCTTCTCGGCGTCGAGGTACCGGGCGAGCCCGACCCCGCCGATCACCAGCTGGCCGCTCTCGCCCATCGGCACGGGCTCCCCGGCCTCGTCGACGACGGCCAGCTCGTAGCCGTCGAGCGGCAGCCCGATCCGAATGGGCTCCTCGCCGGACATGAGCGAGGCACAGGCCACGACGGTCGCCTCCGTCGGCCCGTACGTGTTCCAGACCTCGCGCCCCTCCGTCACCAGCCGCTGCACCAGCTCGGGCGGGCAGGCCTCGCCGCCGAAGATCAGCAGGCGTACGTCGTTGAGGGTCTCCGGCTCCCACAGGGCCGCCAGCGTGGGCACCGTCGAGACGACGGTGATGTCCTGCTCGACCAGCCAGGGACCGAGGTCGGCCCCGCTGCGGACCTGCGACCGCGGCACGGGCACCAGACAGGCCCCGTTGCGCCAGGCCAGCCACATCTCCTCGCAGGACGCGTCGAAGGCGACCGACAGACCCGCCATGACCCTGTCAGCGGGACCGATGGGGTCCTCGGTCAGGAACAGAGCGGCCTCGGCATCCACGAACGCGGCGGCGCTGCAGTGGCTGACGGCGACGCCCTTGGGCTTCCCGGTGGAGCCGGACGTGAAGATGATCCACGCGTCCTGCTCGGCGCCGGGCCGGGCGGCGGGAACGTCGCTGCGCCCGTTGACCGTGAGCGCGTGCCCCGCGCCGACGACGGCGCGGACGTCCGCCTCGCCGAAGACCAGCTCGGCCCGCTCGTCCGGGTCCTCGGCGTCCACGGGAACATAGGCGGCACCGGCGGCCAGCACGGCGAGGATGGCGACGTAGAGGTCGTTGGTGCCGGACGGGACCCGGACCCCCACCCGGTCGCCCAGGCCGACCCCGGCGGCGGCGAGCTCGCGCCGCAGCCGCTCGACCTCGCCGGCCAGCGCACGGTAGGTGAGCCGCGTCGTACCGTCATCGAGGGCGAGCTCGTCCGGGTACGACCTGACGGATGCGTCGAAGATGTCGACGAGCGTGCGCGGGGAGGCCGCCTGGCCTCCGGAGAAGCGCGCGGTGTCGCCGAACTGCTGGTGGATCTCTGCGCTGAACTCTTCGTCGAGCAGGCCGAGAGCACTGCTCTCGTCTATCGCTGCCATCCGGTCCTCGCGTCTCGATCCCGGAAGACTCCGGGGCGCTGGCGGGCCCGCAGGTCTGCCTGGGGTTGTCCTCCTCCAGCTCCGTTCCGTAACAAGCCGGAAATTTTAGTACGAAGCTAGGTTCCGGACGGCTGAACGGCCACTCGGGAGGGCTGTCCGGGGTGGATCAAGCACCGGCTAACCGCCTTTGACCTGGGGCTTTCACTCGGGGGAGAGATGGCCCACACGGTGGGTGAGGAGTGCCTTCCTGGGGCGGAAAAGGGCTGGTGGGGCGGAAACGACGAAGTCCCCGGCCGCTGAGCGGCCGGGGACTTCGGCTGGTGTCCGAGGGGGGACTTGAACCCCCACGCCCGATAAAGGGCACTAGCACCTCAAGCTAGCGCGTCTGCCATTCCGCCACCCGGACAAGGTGTCTGTCGTGCGGGGTTGCCCCGCGGCGACGAGGGAAACATTACCAGGCTTTCGAGGGCGCCCTGGTCACCCCCTGTCCGGCGTGAACGGCGTGTGACGGGCCGGGTCCGGTCTTGGGGTGCGGCCGGGGTCGGAGGGAGGATGAGGGGAACCACCAGCAGTGACAGCGGGAGGAAGCAGCGTGAGCGAGACGGACACGGCCAGGGGCGTCACCGGCGAGGACGAGGTCGTGGACCTCTGCCGCGAGCTGATCCAGATCGACACCAGCAACTACGGCGACCACTCGGGTCCGGGTGAGCGGGCGGCGGCCGAGTACGTCGCCGGGAAGCTCGCCGAGGTGGGTCTCGAACCGCGGATCTTCGAGTCGCACCCGGGCCGGGCCTCCACGGTGGCCCGGATCGAGGGCGAGGACCCGTCGCGGCCCGCGCTTCTCATCCACGGCCACCTCGACGTCGTACCGGCCAACGCCGACGACTGGACCCACCACCCCTTCTCCGGCGAGGTCGCCGACGGGTGCGTGTGGGGGCGCGGGGCCGTCGACATGAAGGACATGGACGCGATGACCCTCGCGGTCGTACGCGACCGGCTGCGCAGCGGGCGCAGGCCCCCGCGCGACATCGTCCTCGCCTTCCTCGCCGACGAGGAGGCCGGCGGTACGTACGGCGCCCGGCACCTGGTCGACAAGCACCCCGGTCTCTTCGAGGGCGTCACCGAGGCGATCAGCGAGGTCGGCGGGTTCTCGTTCACGGTCAGCGAGCAGCGGCGGCTGTATCTGATCCAGACGGCCGAGAAGGGCATGCACTGGATGAAGCTGACCGTGGCCGGCACGGCCGGGCACGGGTCGATGATCCACCGCGACAACGCGATCACCGAGCTGTCGGAGGCCGTCGCGCGGCTCGGACGGCACAGGTTCCCGGTACGGGTGACCAAGACCACCCGGGCCTTCCTCGACGAACTCGGCGACGCGCTCGGCACCGAGCTGGACCCGGAGGACATGGAGGGGACGCTGGCCAGGCTCGGCGGCATCGCCAAGCTCATCGGCGCGACCCTGAGCAACACGGCCAACCCGACGCAGCTGGGCGCCGGCTACAAGGTCAACGTCATCCCCGGCGAAGCCACGGCGCACGTCGACGGGCGCTTCCTGCCCGGGTTCGAGGAGGAGTTCCTCGCCGACCTGGACAAGATCCTCGGCCCCAAGGTCAGGCGCGAGGACGTGCACTCCGACAAGGCCGTGGAGACGACCTTCGACGGGGCGCTGGTGGACGCGATGCAGTCCGCGCTGGTGGCCGAGGACCCGGCCGCCAAGGCGATCCCGTACATGCTCTCCGGCGGCACGGACGCCAAGTCCTTCGACGACCTGGGCATCCGCGGCTTCGGCTTCGCCCCGCTCAAGCTGCCCCCGGAGCTGGACTTCGCCGGGATGTTCCACGGCGTCGACGAGCGGGTGCCGGTCGACGGCCTGAAGTTCGGCGTGCGCGTGCTCGACCGCTTCATCGACGGCTCCTGACCGCTTTTGGCGTCCGGTTTTCGCCAGTGAAACGAAACTTCAATAATCGGGCGCCCGTGCGGTATTGACTGAAAAGAGTGAATGCGACCATAAGCTCGTAGCTCGATTACTCCCTCCTCGTTACAGCTCATGTGATCCGCTACTTGGGATCGCATTTGCCAACAAGGAGGAATAATGATCAAGAAGGTCGTCGCCGCTGCGGCTGCCACTGGTGGTCTGGTTCTCGCGGGTGCGGGCCTGGCCGTCGCCGACTCGGGTGCTCAGGGTGCCGCGGTGCACTCCCCGGGCATCGTTTCCGGCAACGTCGTTCAGGTGCCGGTTCACGTCCCGGTGAACGTCTGCGGCAACACGGTCTCCGTGATCGGGCTGCTGAACCCCGCCTTCGGCAACACCTGCATCAACAAGTGACGTCGACCCGCTGAGGGTCGTTCACGCCCGTCGGCTCCGGAGCGCGTCCCATGCGCTCCGGGGCCGACCGGCCTTTGTCGCGGATTTCTTCGCGAGATTCGCGGTATTCCAGGTCAGGATTGAAGGCAGGGAGAATTCAGTAATGCGACAGGTCACCCGCAAGGGCCTGATGACCGTGGCGGCCGCGACCGGCGTGCTCGCCGCAGCGGGCGGCTACGCCCACGCCGACTCGGGCGCGAGCGGTTCCAGTTCGGGCTCGCCCGGCGTGCTGTCCGGCAACACCGTGCAGGCTCCGGTGGACGTGCCGGTGAACGTCTGCGGCAACACGGTCAACGTCATCGGGATCCTCAACCCGGCGATCGGCAACGACTGCGCCAACAAGGGCGGAGGCGCGTCCGGCGGACACGGCTCGGGCCATGGCGGTTCCGGCGGGTCCCAGGCCGGCGGGCACGCAAGCGACTCACCCGGTGTCGGCTCGGGCAACCACGTCCAGGTGCCGGTCGACGTACCGGTGAACGTCTGCGGCAACAGCGTCGACGTCGTGGGCATCGGCAACGCGGCCAAGGGCAACGACTGCGCCAACGGCGGCGGTTCGGGCGGCGGGCACACCACGCCTCCGGGCGGCGGTCACGAGACGACACCGCCCGGCAACCCTGGCAACCCCGGGCACCCGGGCAATCCGAGCCACCCGGGCAACCCGGGCAACCCCACGGAGCCCGGTCACCCCGGCACCCCGAGCACGCCGCCCAGCACGGGCGGCACGACCCCGGGCGGCTCCTCGCACGCCAACCACCCGGGCGCCCAGTCGGCGGTCACTCAGCCCCAGGGCACCGCACAGCTCGCGCACACCGGCAGTGACATGCCGCTGGGCCTCGTGCTCCCGGTGGGCGCGGGTGCGCTGCTCGCGGGAGCAGTCATGTACCGCAAGGCGCGCGCTTCGGTCTGAACCGGCGCATTCCCATGCAAGGCACCGCGTACTTCTGCGCCGGTGTGCAGAACGGAGCGGGCCCCGCCCTGGTGGGGCCCGCTCCGTTTCGGTCGTTTCCGCCCTCGCCTCAGCTCACCACGTGGCGCGTACCTGGCGGATGATCCGTCGACGCAGCCGCACCCTGCGGCTGCCGTCGCGCATCAGGCTCAGACGGTCCAACTCCCAGTGTCCGTACTCTGCATGGTCCGTCAGCAGACGAGTGGCGTCCTTGCGGGAGACCCCGCGCGGCACGTACACGTCGACAAATTCGTATTCCGGCATCGCATCTATTGTGCGGGCTGGGGCCCGGTACGGATAGCGTCTGCACTATGTCTGATGCTGCGCAGCCCACCGCTGCCGAGGTACGAGCCGCCGCCGAGGCGGTCAAGACCGCGCTCGACCGCCACCTGGCCGCGGTCGAACGCAGGTCCGGGGAGGACGACCCGGCCGTCTACGAAGCGTTCAACGAGCTGGCCGCGGCCGCCGAGACCTACGACGAGCTGCTCTACGACCGCTACGACGAGGTCACGCCCTTCGAGATCCCCGGTGCGGAAGACGCGCTCCCGCCGTACACGGGCCCCGAGGAACCGAACGCGCTGAGCGTGCTCATCCGCCGCGACTACGCCGTGGCGGAGCCGCACCGGCTGCTGGCGCAGGCCCAGCGGGTGGAGGCGGTGGACGACGACGGGCGCGGGGCGGAGGCCTCCGCGACGGTGCACGGGGCGCTGGGCATCCTGTTCGGCGAGTTCGAACCGGACGAGATCGCCTCACGGCACAAGGAGTTCGGGCTGGAGGAGGGCGACTCCACGCTCTGGGTGACGGCCACGGACGAACCGGCCGAGCCCGGCGAGTGGCTGGAGACGCCGTTCGACCAGATCGATCCGCAGCGGGTGGTCTGCCGCTTCGACGTCAGCGCGGTCTTCGACGACGACATCGACGACGTCCGTCTTTCCGGCCTGGACGACGAGCTGGAGGACGACCTGGACCCGGACCTGGACGGCGAGGAGGACCTGGAGCCGTTGGACGCCGACCGCAGACGCTGAGCGTCGACGTACGGCGGCCGAGACAGGCCAGGACGTACATACGGCCGAGACGTACGGCCGAGACGGCGGCGGCCCGGGGCGAGAAGCCCGGGGCCGCCGCCGTCGCCGTTCGGTGCTGTCGTCAGCCGGCGGCGGGCACCTGGGTCGCCAGCAGGAGCGGCAGGCGGGTGGTGCGCGGCTTCGCCGGGACCTCGGCCACGGCCCGGGGGAGTGCCTGTTCCACGCCGTGGACCACGGACAGATGGCGGTCCGCCCGGCCGAACGAGGTGTAGATCCACGGCCGGCTCAGGGACTGCGCCGCGTCCCCGGGCAGCACCACGACCACCGCGGGCCACCGGCCGCCCACCGCCTGGTGCGCGGTCAGCGCCCACCCGTGCCGCACGGACTGCTCCACCCGCTCCTTCGCTACGACGACGGGGGCGCCCGAGCACGACAGGTGCAGTCCGTCCGCGTCGGCCTTCACCACGCTGCCCGGCACCGTGCGGCCCGGAGCGGGGGAGTAGGCGATCCGGTCGCCGGGGTCGAAGCCGCCGAAGCGGCCGGGGCCGGGATTGAGGCGTTCCTTGAGCGCCGCGTTGAGCGCGCGCGTGCCCGCAGCGCCGCCGTGGCCCGGGGTGATCACCACGGTCTGCTCGGGCGGGATGCCGATCGCCCGTGGCACCGAGTCCGCGACGAGCTGCACGGTCCGGTGCACGGCCTCGCCCGCGTCCCGCACGGGGACGATGACGACTTCCTTGCCGGGAGCCTCGACCTGGGTGAGCTCTCCGATCCCGATACCGGACACCAGCTCGCCCAGTGGACCGGGGTCCGGCCGACGGGAAGCGACCCGGGGGCAGACCTGCGCCCCCAGCAGATCGGCGAACACCCGGCCCGGCCCGGCCGACCAAAGCACCGCCGGGTCACCGGCCAGCACCAGCCGGGCCCCGTCGGGGAGCGACTCGATGAGCAGTGCGCCCGTCTCGACGTCCAGCTGCGGTGCGTCGAGCACGACGAGCAGGTCGAGATCCAGCGCACCGTCGACATCCCGCCCAGGGCCCTCGGCGCCCGAGAGCAGACCGGCGACGGTGACGACCGACAGGGCACTCGCCTCGGTGTCCGGTCCGGCCCCCGACGCCGCGAACCGGTCCCGGCCGGTGGGGGTGTGCGTGGCGGCCCAGGTGCGCAGGCCGAGGGCGGCCGCCGCCCGTAGCAGTGCCGCCGGTTCGGCCCGGGAGGCCTCGCCCCCGGTGTGCAGCACCAGGCCGTGGCTCTCGACCGCGCGGACGAGTTCGGCGGTGGAGCCCTGTGCGGAGGCGGCTGCGCGCTCCCAGTCCTCGGCCGAACCGTCGTCCTTCGGCACCGAGTTGACCAGGCGGGCCAGGCCGTCCGCCAGGCTCTCCTCGGCGAGTGCATACCGCTCCAGGCCGACCAGGACCCGCACCGGGAGTTCCTCGGCCTCCTCGCCCTCATGGGCCTGCTCGTTGGCCTCGGGTGCCGGCGCGGTCGGGTCGAGGGCGTCCTGGAAGACCAGCGCCTCGCCCTCGGCGACGGCACTCTGCACGGCCGCGTCGGCATCGGGCACACCGCGCTGGACCAGCGCCGCGGTGAGAGCCGGCATCTCCAGGGCCGTGTGTCCGGCGAGGGCCGCCTGCTCCAGCAGCCACCCCGTCAGCGCCCGTCCCCGCCGTTCGTCGTCCGGCCCGCACTCCGCACCGAGCAGCGCCCGCGCGAAGCCGTCGGCCTGCTCGGGCCGTACGCCGCCGACCCGCAGCAACGACCAGGGATCCGCCCGCAGGACGTCGTCCGCACCTTCGCCGAGCGCGGCGGCGACCTGGGGGGCCAGCGTGTCCGGTGCGCCGCCGTCGGCCAGCGCCCGCCGCACCGCGTCGACCGCCTCCGGCGCGGGCGCCCCGGCTGTCGCGGCCGTCAGCGGTGTCTGTGGTGTCTGCGCCCGCCGCGCCGGCTCGGGCGCGGCGCGCCGACGAGTGGGCTCGGGATCGCTGAAGACGGTGGCCACGGGCTTCTCGCCGCTCTCCACGGCACGCACGGCGGCGAGCAGGTCGGCGGCCTTCCCACTGAGCTTCGTCCCGGCGTCGATCGGCCCCGCCTTCTCGGACTTCCGCCGCTCGATCCGCTCCCGCTCCAACCGCTGCGCGGCCAACTCGGCCTCGGCCTCGGACAACTGACCGCCGGACTCGCCGTCACCGCCCGCGACGGCAGCCCCGGCCTCCCCCTCGCCGCCGACAGCGTCTCCCGTGTCCCCGGTGCCGGTCTCCGCCGCGGCCGGGTGGGCAGTGTCGTCCGGTTCGCCGCTCTCCGTGGTCTCGGGGTCCGTGCTCACAGCGTGCTCCAGTCGTGATCGGGATAGCGGTGCACGGGCGCCGACACGTCGTCGAGAGCCCGGCAGATCTCGTCAGGAAGACTAAGGGCCTCCACTGACAATGCCGCCGTGAGCTGCTGCGAGTTGCGCGCGCCGACGATCGGGGCGGCCACACCCGGCCGGTCACGGATCCAGGCGAGGGCGACCTGGAGCGGCGTCACCGCGAGCCCGTCCGCCGCGGTCTGCACCGCCTCCACGATGTGGCCGGCCGTCTCGTCGAGGTACGGCTCGACGAAGGGCGCCAGATGGTCCGAGGCGCCGCGCGAGTCGGGAGGCATCGCGTCGGCACGGTACTTGCCCGTCAGGACCCCTCGGCCCAGCGGCGAGGACGGCAGCAGGCCGATGCCGAGGTCCAGTGCGGCCGGCAGCACCTCGCGCTCCACGCCGCGCTGCAGCAGCGAGTACTCGATCTGCGTGCCCGCCAGCCGGGTCCGGGTGCCGGGTGCCGCGAGCTGCCAGGTCGCCGCCTTGGCGAGTTGCCAGCCACAGAAGTTGGAGACGCCGGCATAGCGGGCGCGACCGCTGCTGACCGCCATGTCGAGGGCTTGGAGGGTCTCCTCCAGCGGGGTGTACGGGTCGAAGGCGTGGATGTGCCAGATGTCGACGTAGTCCGTGCCCAGCCGGGTGAGCGAGGCGTCCAGCGCGGAGAGCAGGTGCCCGCGCGAGCCGTCGACGCGGCGGTCCGGGTCCGGGACGCTGCCGGCCTTGGTCGAGATCACCAGGTCCCGGCGCGGGACCAGGCCTTCTATGAGGCGTCCCAGCAGATACTCGGCCTCTCCGTCGCCGTACACGTCAGCGGTGTCGACGAGGCTGCCCCCGGCCTCCCAGAACGTCTTCAAGAGGTCCGCGGCGTCGTGCTCGTCGGTGTCCCTGCCCCAGGTGAGGGTGCCGAGTCCGATACGGGACACGCGAAGGCCGGTGCGGCCGAGATACCTCTGCTCCATGAACGCCGACACTACTGGCCTGCACCAGTGGCGTGGGGGCCTGTGGACAACCAGTTTCCACGCGCTAGGGTCTCCCGAACAGGGACGTTACTGATCGGTAAGGGGAATCGGCATGCAGCTCGGGATCAACCTCGGCTACTGGGGTGCCGGAATGGACGGGGACAACCTCGTGGTCGCCAAGGAGGCCGACCGGCTCGGGTACGCCGTGTGCTGGGCCGCCGAGGCCTACGGATCGGACGCGGCCACCGTGCTCAGCTGGGTCGCCGCCCAGACCGAACGCATCGACGTCGGCTCCGCCATCTTCCAGATCCCGGCCCGCCAGCCGGCGATGACCGCGATGACGGCCGCCACTCTCGACTCGCTCTCCGGCGGCCGCTTCCGCCTCGGCCTCGGCGTCTCCGGGCCCCAGGTCTCCGAGGGCTGGTACGGCGTCAAGTTCGACAAGCCGCTGGCCCGCACGCGTGAGTACGTCGAGATCGTGCGCAGGGCGATGACGCGCGAGCGGCTGTCGTACGACGGCGAGCACTGGACGCTGCCGCTGCCCGGCGGCCCCGGCAAGCCGATCAAGCTGACCGTGCACCCGCAGCGCGAGCACATCCCGCTGTACATCGCCGCGATCGGCCCGAAGAACCTCGAACAGACCGGTGAGATCGCCGACGGCGCCCTGCTGATCTTCCCCTCCGCCGAGCACCTGGAGGACACCACGATCAAGTACCTGCGCGCCGGGCGCGAGAAGGCGGGCAAGACCCTCGACGGCTTCGACGTCTGCCCGACGCTCCCGCTGGCCCTGGGTGAGGACAAGGACGTACCCACGCTCGCCGACGCCTTCCGCCCCTACACCGCGCTGTACGTCGGCGGCATGGGCAGCGCCAAGCAGAACTTCTACAACCAGCTCGCCCAGCGCATGGGGTTCGAGGCCGCGGCCGCCGAGGTCCAGGAGAAGTACCTGTCCGGCGACAAGCAGGGCGCCGCTGCGGCCGTTCCGCACGACCTGATCGACAAGACGACGCTGCTCGGCTCGGTGGACCGCATCGCGGACCGGATGAAGGAGTACGCGGCGGCCGGAGTCACCACCCTGAGCCTCAACCCCGCCGGATTCACGCTCGACGAGCGGATCGCCTCGCTCCGCGCCGGAACCGAGGCCCTGGAGCGCGCCGGACTGGCCTGACAGGGTCACGCACGGGGGCTGTGGATTGTCTGCGGCCGTGGTGGGGGCTCGGGGGTCTTCCCCGCCACGGCCGTCACGGGGAACAACGCGCCCGGGGCCGCGCGGTTACGCCCCCGAGGTGACCCCGTGGGTCCTCCTTTTGGCGCAGTTGCCGGACACAGCTGTTGCAACACCTCCAAAGCCGCATTTGACTCGTTCTTTGCGGATCCGGCGGAATCCGGTGGAATTCTGCGAGTCCTGCAGAGAGGTGCTCACGATGATTTCGGCAAAGAGCCTGTTCCAGGAGATCCTCGACGACGACGACTCCTTCGCGCTGTTCTGCTCCATCGCGGCCAGCGGGGAGTCACAGGGCGGCTGGGAGAACGCCCGCATCGCCACGCTCGTACCGGAGGGCGAACGCGCGCTCGCCCCCAAGATCACCCGGCACGGCGCGGACGAGGACAAACACGGGCGGATCTTCAACGCCCTGATGAGGAAGCGTGGCCTCGACCCGGTTCCCGTGCCGCCCGAGACCGACTACACGATGCTCCTGGAGAAGCACGGCATCGGTCTCGCCCACGAGAAGCTCAGGAGCGAAGAGGCGCTCACCGTGCAGGACATCGTCACCTACCTCGCACACAGCCGGGTCACCGAACAGCGCGCCTCCGAGCAGATGGAACTCCTGCGCAGGTACTTCGCCGACCACCCCGACATCGGGCGTGCGGTGAAGATGATCTCGAACGACGAGGACAACCACCTGGCCTACTGCCACGAGGAGTTGCTGCGCCTCGCGTACGCAGGACACGGCCGGGCGATCCATCGGACGCTGCGCGAGTGCGCGCTCGCCGAGATCCGCGTCTACCGGGACGTCAGCCTCGCCGTCATGGACCACATGGGACGCATCCTCGGCTGGCCGAGGACCAAGTCGGCGCTCCTCGCCGCCGGTATCCACGCCGTCTACGCGTACGAGCGGGCCGCGGGCTGGCGGCGGATGGTGACCCTGCGGATGCCCGAGCGCCGCGACGCACTCGGCGGATCCGCCACGGCGGCGCCCGAGTTCGCCTGACCTACAGCCATCCCCGGCGCTTGAGCAGCCTGAAGAGCAGCACTTCGAGAACGGCCATCACCAGGATCACCGCCGGGTAGGACACGGTCCAGTGCAGCTCCGGCATGTGGTCGAAGTTCATGCCGTAGATCCCCGCGATCATCGTGGGCACCGCGGCCATGGCCGCCCACGCGGAGATCTTCCGCATGTCGTCGTTCTGCCGGACGCTCATCTGCGCGAGATGCGCCGACAGCACGTCCGAGACCAGCCGGTCCAGGCCCTCCACGGACTCGTTCACGCGTGTGAGGTGGTCGCTGACGTCCCGGAAGAAGGGCCGTGCCTTCTCGTGCACGAAGGACACGCGTACGCCGAAGAGGCCGCCGCCCCCGAGGCGGTCCAGCGGCTGTGCCAGCGGGCCGGTGGCCCTGCGGAACTCCAGGATCTGCCGCTTGAAGGAGTAGATGCGGGACGCCGTGTGCCGCGAGCCCCCGCCGGTCGGCGAGAACACCTCCGCCTCCAGTTCCTCCAGGTCGGTGCTCAGCTCGCTCGCCACGTCCAGGTAGTGGTCGACCACGGCGTCGGCGATCGAGTACAGCACCGCCGTCGGCCCGTACCGGAGCATCTCGGGTTCCTCCTCGAGCCGTTGCCGCACGGCCGCGAGCGGCGCCTCCTCCCCGTGCCGCACGGTCACCACGAACGAGTCGCCGATGAAGACCATGACCTCGCCGGAGGTGACGATGTCGCTCTCCTTCTCGTACCCGACCGGCTTGAGGACCATGAACAGCGAGTCGTCGTACACCTCCAGCTTGGGGCGCTGATGCGCGGTGAGGGCGTCCTCGACGGCCAGCGGGTGCAGCCCGAACTCCTCGGTGACCCGCTCGAACTCCTTCTCCGTCGGCTCGTACAGGCCGATCCAGACGAAGGCGTCCCGTGCCCGACGGCACTGATCCAGGGCGTCGGAGACGTCCTCGGGCCCCTCCGTGCGGCGCCCGTTCCGGTAGATGGCGCAGTCGACGATCACGGAGCGCATTCTCCCGCCGTCCGCCCGTGGACGCACCCGGGCGTGCGCCTACCCTTGGCCGCATGCCCACGCTGATCCTGGTCCGGCACGGACGTTCCACCGCCAACACCGAGGGCGTGCTCGCCGGCTGGACGCCCGGTGTCGCACTCGACGAGCGCGGCGCCGCACAGGCCGCCGCGCTGCCCGGACGGCTCGCCGAGCTGCCGATCCGCGAGGTCGTCAGCAGCCCGCTGCAGCGCTGCCAGGAGACGGTACGACCGCTCCTGGACGCCCGTCCTGAGTTGACCGCCCACGCCGACGAACGGATCGGGGAGGCCCACTACGGCGACTGGTCCGGCCGCAAACTCGCCGAGCTGGCCGACGAACCGCTGATGCAGGTCGTGCAGGCGCACCCCTCCGCCGCCGCGTTCCCCGGCGGCGAGTCGATGCGCGCCATGCAGACCCGCGCCGCCGAAGCCGTACGTGAGTGGAACGCGCGCGTGGAGCGCGATCACGGCGCCGACGCCGTGTACCTCATGTGCTCGCACGGCGACGTCATCAAGTCTCTTGTCGCGGACGCACTCGGACTTCATCTCGACCTCTTCCAGAGGATTTCCGTTGAACCGTGTTCCATCACCGCCATCCGTTACACACGCCTGAGGCCGTTCCTCGTGCGTCTCGGTGACACCGGCGATTTCACGTCCCTGGTGCCGCGCGAGGAGCCCCCGGCCGGGGACGCCACGGTCGGGGGCGGTGCGGGCGCACCGTGATCGTCGGGCGCAGTAGGGTGAAGCGGTCGCAGTAGCGCCGCACCCATCCACGAATCCAGGAGACAGGACGTGTCCCGTCAGGTGTTCCTCTTCGACCCCCCGGACCGCTTCGTGGCCGGTACGGTCGGTATGCCCGGACGCCGTACGTTCTTCCTCCAGGCCATCGCAGGCCCCCGTGTGACCAGCGTGGCCCTGGAGAAGACACAGGTCGCCGCCCTTGCCGAGCGCATGGACGAGTTGCTCGACGAGGTCGTACGGCGCAGTGGCGGCAGCGCCGCCGTCCCGGCCGTGGCCTCCGTCGAGATCTCCGACACGGACCCGCTGGACACCCCCGTCGAGGAGGAGTTCCGGGTCGGCACCATGGCCCTCGCCTGGGACGGTGAGGAACAGCGCATGATCGTCGAGGCGCAGGCCCTCGTGGAGCTGGAGGCCGACTCCGAGGAGGACCTCGCCGAGGCCGAGGAACGCCTCCTCCAGGACGAGGAGAACGGGCCCCCGATGCTGCGGGTCCGGCTGACCGGCGTGCAGGCGAGAGCCTTCGCCAAGCGCGCCCTCGACGTCGTCAACGCCGGGCGGCCGCCGTGCCCGCTGTGCAGCCTCCCGCTCGACCCGGAAGGACACGTATGTCCGCGCCAGAACGGATACCGCCGCGGAGCGTGACGTCCGTCGAACTGCTGACCAGCGGCGAGCTCACCGTTCGCGGCCGTATCCGCGAGGCGTCCAACGCCGCGCTGTACTGCACGATCTCCCATGAGGGCCGGGAGGCGGCCTGCATCTACAAGCCCGTCGCCGGAGAGCGGCCCCTGTGGGACTTCCCCGACGGCAACCTCGCCCGGCGCGAGGTGGCCGCCCACGAGGTCTCCGAGGCGACCGGCTGGGGGCTCGTGCCGCCCACCGTGCTGCGGGAGGGGCCGTACGGCGAGGGGATGGTCCAGCTGTGGATCGAGGTGTCCGCCGAAGGGGACGCGCCGGAGCTGCTCGCCCTGGTGGACGGTGAGGAGCCCGAGCCGGGCTGGAAGGCGATCGGCGTCGCGGAGGTCGGTGAGGGGCGGACGGCGCTGCTGGTGCACGCCGACGACGAGCGGCTGCGCCGGCTCGCCGTGCTCGACGCCGTGATCAACAACGCGGACCGCAAGGGCGGCCACCTGCTGCCGACGGCCGACGGCCGGCTCTACGCGATCGACCACGGGGTGACCTTCAACACCGAGAACAAGCTCAGGACGCTGCTGTGGGGGTGGGCGGGGGAGCCGCTGACGCCCGAGGCGGTCGACGTCCTCAAGGGCCTCCAGGAAGCCCTGGGGGATCAGGGAGCGCTGGCCGACCGGCTGTCCGCGCTGATCACCGACGCCGAACTCGACGCCACGCGCGCACGTGTCGCCGTACTCCTTGAGACCGGCAAGCACCCGGAGCCGAGCGGGGAGTGGCCGGCCATTCCGTGGCCGCCCGTCTGAGAACGCCGGTGCGGGTGACGCGCTCTGAAGGGGCGCCGTTCTCACAGCGAAGCGTCCGGCGCAAGACCGCCTTACCGGCCATCCGGACCGGTCCGGTTCGTATACGGAACATCCGTCCGGTTAGGCTCATGACATGCATGCCTGGCCCGCTTCCGAGGTCCCCGCCCTGCCTGGTCAGGGCCGCGACCTGAGGATCCACGACACCGCGACCGGCGGTTCGGTCCCCCTGGACCCCGGTCCCGTCGCCCGTATCTACGTCTGCGGCATCACGCCGTACGACGCGACCCACATCGGTCACGCGGCGACCTACAACGCGTTCGACCTCGTTCAGCGCGTGTGGCTCGACACCAAGCGGCAGGTTCACTACGTCCAGAACGTGACCGACGTCGACGATCCGCTGCTGGAGCGGGCGCACCGTGACGGCATCGACTGGGTCGCCCTCGCCGAGCAGCAGACGGCCCTGTTCCGCGAGGACATGACCGCCCTGCGGATGCTGCCCCCGCAGCAGTACATCGGCGCGGTCGAGGCGATACCCGGCATCGTGCCGCTCGTCGAACGGCTGCGGGACGCCGGTGCCGCCTACGAACTCGAGGGCGACATCTACTTCTCCGTCGAGTCCGACCCCGACTTCGGCAAGGTCTCGGGCCTCGACGCGGCCGCGATGCGGCTGCTGTCCGCCGAGCGCGGCGGCGACCCGGACCGTCCGGGCAAGAAGAACCCGCTCGACCCGATGCTGTGGATGGCCGCCCGTGAGGGCGAGCCCAGCTGGGACGGCGGCTCGCTCGGCCGCGGCCGGCCCGGCTGGCACATCGAGTGCGTCGCCATTGCCCTGGACCACCTCGGCATGGGCTTCGACGTGCAGGGCGGCGGCTCCGACCTCGTCTTCCCGCACCACGAGATGGGCGCTTCGCACGCCCAGGTGCTGACCGGAGAGTTCCCCATGGCCAAGGCGTACGTCCACGCCGGCATGGTCGCCCTCGACGGCGAGAAGATGTCCAAGTCCAAGGGCAACCTGGTCTTCGTGTCGAAGCTGCGGCGCGACGGCGTGGACCCGGCCGCGATCCGGCTGGCACTGCTCGCTCACCACTACCGGTCCGACTGGGAGTGGACGGACCAGGTCCTCCAGGACGCCGTGGCCCGCCTCGGCCGCTGGCGCGCCGCCGTGTCCCGGCCCGACGGGCCGCCCGCCGAGGCCCTCGTCGAGGAGATCCGCGAGGCCCTCGCCGACGACCTGGACGCCCCGGCCGCGCTCGCCGCGGTCGACCGCTGGGTCGCGCGGCAGGACGCCGAGGGCGGCAGCGACATCGGCGCACCCGGTGTCGTATCGCGGGCTGTGGACGCGCTGTTGGGCGTGGCCCTGTAGCCACCGCCACGCCACCGCTACCGCCACCTGGGCACGGAAAGGGGCGCTTCCTTTGCGGAGGAAGCGCCCCTTCGTGGTGCGCGCCGTCATTCAGGCAGCGGTCAGACCCGCTGGATGCGGACGCTGCGCAGGACGTTCGGCGAGTTGGAGTCCCAGACGCCGATCACCTGGTGGCCGAAGGCGAAGGCCTCCTGGATCTGCTGGTGGATCTGCGGGGTCGGGTTGTTGAGGATCCGGAACTGGTTGTTGATCCGCAGGAAGATCTGCTGCGGCTGGCCCGGGAGCGGCTGGACGATGTCCACGAAGCCGTTCGCCACACCGGCCGCGAGCGCCTGCTGCTGGACCTGCTGGACGACCTGCTGGATCACGGCCTGCGCGAGCTGCTGAAGCTGCTGCTGGGTCTGCTGCTCCTGCTGCTGCGCCTGCAGGTCCTGCTGCTGTTGCTGACCGTGAGGCTGTTGCTGCTGGCCCTGGCCGAGCTGCTGCAGCAGCTGCTGGAACGGCTGCTGCTGACCGAGCTGCTGCAGCTGCTCCATCGAACCGCCCATCCCCATGGGCTGCTGCTGGCCGAAGCCCTGCTGCTGCCCGAGAGGCTGCTGCTGGTACTGCTGGTAGGGCGACGTGCTCGGGAACTGCTGGCCTTGCTGCTGTCCCAGTTGGCTCATCTGCGGGGTGGTGCTCATGCGTGTGTCACCTTCCCTTGATGGGTGGGATGCGTCAGCCCGTGACGACCAGGCCGACGATCTCGTCGTCCGAGAACCACACTCGGACGTCGGGCCGTCCCCCCGCGAAGGCGGAGTGCACCGCCTGGCGGATCTCGGGGGACGGATGGTTCAGGTTCCGCCAGGCGCCGGCCACGAACAGCCTGAGCCTCGGCGGGAGTTCGCGCGGATACGGCAACAGCTCGTCCCAGTACCGTTCGGCCTGGCCCGAGCCGACCGACTCTGGCAGCAGATGGGTGACCGCCGCCTTGATGTCGGGCCGGTTGCCGATCCGCTGCGAGGCGGGCCGGCCCGGCGCGTCCTGCTGCGGGGAACCCGTGGCCCGCAGCACCGCGCGGGCACGCTCCGGGGACATCGGTTCCTGCGCTGCCGCCTTGA
Source organism: Streptomyces sp. NBC_00461 (assembly GCF_036013935.1). NCBI lineage: Bacteria > Bacillati > Actinomycetota > Actinomycetes > Kitasatosporales > Streptomycetaceae > Streptomyces > Streptomyces sp. NBC_00461. The sequence continues at coordinate 1,998,179 of NZ_CP107902.1, read as the reverse complement.
GCATGCCCTGCAGCGCGGCCACCGCGCCGACCACCACGGGGGAGGCGGCGGAGGTCCCGGAGAACGTGTCCGTGTACCAGGCGATCTCCTCGGGTCCGCCCTGCAGATCGCCGGGCTTGTCCCAGAAGCCGCCGGTGGTCGTGACCTCGCGTCCCCAGCCCTGCGCGTCCACGCGGGAACCGTAGTTGGAGAACGCCAGCCTCGACCGGTCCGGGCCGTGGTCGCGGCCGTGCGTGCCGGGCGGCGGTGCGCCCGCGCCGACCAGGACGGCTCCGGAGGACTGGTTGGAGGGATTGAACGGGTTGCGCCACGACTCGGGGAATTCGTCGGGGCGGCGCTCGTAGGCCGCGTCGTCCAGCGATTCGCCGCCGTTGCCGGCCGCCTCGACGACGAGGACGCCCCTGGCGGTGGCGTACCGGATGGCCGCGAAGTCGTCCGGCCACCACTCGACCGCGACATAGCCGCGCTGGTCGTCGCGCTCGGCGTACTCGAACCGCGGTCCGGGACGGTGCAGTTCGATCAGTACGACGTCACCGGGGCCGAGCCGGTCGGCCGCCGCGTGGATCGCGGCCGCCGTGCCGATGCCCTGGAAGGACGCGGCCGCGGTCGCCGCCTCCGGCACGATGCCGTTCACGCCGTACTCGCCCAGGTCGCCGCCGATCACGCCGATCACGGCGGTGCCGTGGTTGCGCCAGGCGAGGTCGGTCAGCGGGGTGCCGACCACGACGCCGGCGAGCTTGGCGGCCAGGTCCTCATGGCCCAACTGCCAGGCGCCCTCGACGTCGATGACCGTCACCCCCTGACCGGACCCGCCCGGCCGCTGCCACGCCCAGTGCGCGTCGATCCCCTCGGGCGCCGGGCCCAGATAGCCCTGGCGGCCGCTGAAGTCGGGGGTGACCGGGGTGCCTTCCTTCAGGCGGCGGTCGCCGTCGGCCACCGTCGCGGGAACGGCGCCCGGTTTCACGTACGCCGTGTCGATCCCCGGCAGGGCGGCGATCCGCGACCGCAGCTCCTGGGCGCGGCTCTCCCCGCCCCGCACCCGGTAGAACAGCGCGAGGTCGGGCATGTTCTGGTCGCCCGGCGTGGCGGAGGACTGCTGGAGCCGGTCCTCGCTGCCGAACAGCGGCTGCAGTACGAGCTGTTCGTCGCTGAGGAACATGTTGAGCGCGGAGACATCGGCACCGGCCGCCGAACGGACGCCCTCGCTCCGGGCGCGCAGCCGGGTCTCGGCACTGGCGACGACGATCAGTTCCTGCTCGGCTCCTCGATAGGTGAATCCCGCTCCGTCGGGTCCGGGACCACCGGCCCCGGGGCCCTGTGCCGGCTGTACCTGGTCGCTCATCGGTACCGCTCCCTTCGGTTCGGTCCGTGCGGGTGCGCCGTCGCTGCACAACCAAGCACGAGCGCGCCGAGGCGTCCAGAGTCTTTTCACCAACTCCGTTTGATATAAGTTGAATTGGGTAACGTGTGCAATCCGACCGGAAGTAGATGTCACGCCTCAATCCGGCCAAATGTGCCGATCTTCGAGCACGTCGGCGCGGCCGTCGGGCAGCACGTGCTCGGCCGTCCGGGCAGCAAGAAGGGCGGTGCGCCCGGCGCACCGCCCTTCACTCGTTCACTCCTCCGGGGACTCGTCGTCCTCCGGATCCGGTTTTGGCGGTTTCGGCGGTTTCGTACGACCGCCGGGGCTGTCCCGCCGGTACGACGTGCCGTCACCGCCGTCAGCGGTCGCGTGACCGCCGCTCGACGGACCCGACCCGTCCCGGCGCCGCAGATACCGCTCGAACTCGCGGGCGATCGCCTCGCCCGTCGCCTCCGGCAGCTCCGCGGTGTCCCGGGCCTCCTCCAGCGTCTGGACGTACTCGGCGACCTCGCTGTCCTCGGCGGCCAGCTGGTCCACGCCGACCTGCCAGGCGCGCGCGTCCTCGGGCAGCTCGCCCAGCGGGATGCGCACGTCGATCAGGTCCTCCAGGCGGTTGAGCAGGGCCAGCGTCGCCTTCGGGTTCGGCGGCTGCGACACGTAGTGCGGCACCGCTGCCCACAGCGAGACGGCCGGGACGCCCGCGTGCGTGCAGGCCTCCTGAAGGACGCCGACGATGCCCGTCGGGCCCTCGTACTTGGTCTCCTCCAGGTCCATGCGCTGCGCCAGGTCCGCGTCGGACGTGGTGCCGCTGATCGGGACCGGACGCGTGTGCGGGGTGTCGCCCAGCAGGGCGCCCAGCACCACCACCAGCTCCACGCCCAGCTCGTGCGCGAAGCCCAGCAGCTCGTTGCAGAACGAGCGCCACCGCATCGACGGCTCGATACCCCGGACGAGGACGAGATCGCGCGGCTTCTCACCGCCGACCCGGACCACCGACAACCTTGTCGTCGGCCACGTGATCTTGCGCACGCCGCTGTCCATCCACACCGTGGGGCGGTTCACCTGGAAGTCGTAGTAGTCCTCGGCGTCCAGCGCCGCGAACACCTCGCCCTTCCACTCCCTGTCCAGGTGCGCGACCGCGGTGGAGGCGGCGTCGCCGGCATCGTTCCAGCCCTCGAACGCGGCCACCATGACCGGGTCGATCAGCTCGGGAACCCCCTCGAGCTCGATCACCCAGGCCTCCTTCCGACGTGCCCTCGCTTGACCACCCAACCTTACGGCGTGCGGCGGGGGCGCCCGCAGCCCCCTTGCACGGGGGAGTGAACGCATCACTGCCCCGTTCGCCACCTCTGAACACCCTTGGCCGTCCGAGCCGTACCCCGGGTGCCCGGGCCCTCAGAGCGTGGAGCGAAGCCACTGCTCCACGCTCGCGATGTGCACCGTCGCCCAGGACCGCGCGGCCTCCGCGTCCCGGTCGCGCAGGGCGGCCAGGATCGCCCGGTGCTCGTGCAGGGTGCGGCTGACCGCGTCCTCCTGGGTCAGGCCGCGCCAGATACGGGCCCGGGTGGTCGGCCCCGACAGGCCGTCCATGAGCGAGCAGAGCACCGAGTTGCCGGAGCTCTGCACGATGCCCCGGTGGAAGTCGAGGTCGCAGGCGACGAGTTCCTCCACCGACGGCGCGTCCCCGAGTTTGTCCAACTGGGCCGAGAGCGCGCTCAGTTGCTGCTCGCTGATCCGGGAGGCCGCCATCGCCGTGGCGGCCGGCTCCAGGATGCGCCGCACCGCCAGGAACTCAAGGACCGTGTCGTCGCGGTGGAAGTCCACGACGAAGCTCATCGCCTCCAGCAGCAGCTGCGGGTCGAGGCTGGTCACATACGTGCCGTCGCCCTGCCGTACGTCCAGGATCCGGATCAGCGACAGGGCGCGCACCGCCTCCCGCAGGGAGTTGCGGGAGAGGCCGAGCTCGGCGGCCAGCTCGCTCTCCTTGGGCAGCCGGTCGCCGGGTCGCAGCGCGCCGGAGACGATCATCCCCTTGATTTTCTCGATCGCCTCGTCGGTGACTGCCATGGCCGGCCTCCCTGTCGTTCAGACCTGTCGTTCAGACATCCGATGTCTCAGGCCATTATGGGGCTTCCCACGGGTTCAGTGGGCTGAACGGGGCACCGAATGCTCAGCTCGGAGTGAGAATCTCCAGGTCGGAGAATACGGTGGCCTCGTCGCATCATCGGCTTCGCCCACCTGACGGACCTGACAACCCTGCCGGACCCGGCCCCGGCGTCCCGGCGAGCGCTGCTGCTCGGGCGCGAACTGATCCTGCGCCGCAGCGAGTTGGCGGACCCGCACGCTGTAAGGGCGGTTGTGCAGCAGACGGCCTGAGGGGCACTGGGCTGTTACCCCCATCGCCCCGATACCCCAGCACGCGGAAAGGGGCGGCTCCGTCGGCATGGAGTCGCCCCTTTCCGCGGAACCGGCCCCCTAGGGGAGAGGGGCCGTTCCCCGGTCGTGCCGGCCCTGGTCGGGAAGGGCCGGCACGAGGTCTACTTCTTGTCGAGCAGGTCCTGGACCTTCGCGCGGACGTCGTCCGTCGCCAGACCCCGGATCGTCAGCGTCGTACGGCGCCGCAGCACGTCGTCCGGAGTCTCGGCCCACTCGTTGTCCCGCGCGTAGACGACCTGCGCCCAGATCTCCGGGGCGTCGGGGTGGACGCGCTGGGCCAGCTCCGGGTTGTCGTTGGCCAGACGGGCGATGTCGAAGGCCAGCGAGCCGTAGTGCGTGGCAAGGTGCTTGGCGGTGTCGGCGGCCATGCGCGGACCCGGCGCGGGGTGGTCGACCAGCAGCCGGTGGGCGACCGCGCGCGGGTTGGCGACGCCGGGAAGCGGCAGCTTCTTCGGCAGCGACGAGATCGGCTCGAAGTCGTCACCCAGCGGAGCGCCCGGCAGCGCCTCCAGCTTCTGCATCACCGTACGGCCGATGTGCCGGAAGGTCGTCCACTTGCCGCCCGCGACGGACAGCATCCCGGCACGGCCCTCCGTCACCACGGTCTCGCGCTTGGCCTTCGCCGTGTCGCCGGGGCCGCCCGGCAGCACGCGCAGACCCGCGAAGGAGTACGTGATGAGGTCACGCGACAGCTGCTGGTCGCGGACCGAGAACGCGGCCTCGTCCAGGATCTGGGATATGTCCTTCTCGGTGACCGCGACGTCCGCCGGGTCGCCCTCGAACTCCTCGTCGGTCGTGCCGAGCAGCAGCATGTCCTCCCAGGGGAGGGCGAAGGTGATGCGGTACTTGTCGATCGGGGTCGCGAGCGCGGCCTTCCACGGGGACGTCCGCTTCAGGACCAGATGCGCGCCCTTCGACAGCCGGATCGACGGGGCGGCGTTCGGGTCCTCCATGCGGCGCAGGTGGTCGACCCACGGGCCGGTCGCGTTGAGCACCAGACGGGCGTTGACGCCGAACTCGTCGCCACTGGTGCGGTCGCGCAGGTCGGCACCGGTCACCCGGCCCTTGGTGAACCTCAGGCCGGTCACCTCGGCGTGGTTGAGGACGACCGCGCCCGACTCGACGGCCGCACGGACCGTCATCAGCGCCATGCGCGCGTCGTTCATCTGGTCGTCGCCGTAGACGGCGACGGCCTTGAGGTTGTCGGTGCGCAGCTCGGGCACGTCCTGCGCCGCCTTGGCGGGGGAGAGGAGGTGGCCGACGCCGTCACCGAACGCGGAGAGCGCGGAGTAGGCGAAGACGCCCGCCCCGAGCTTCGCAGCGCCGTGCGGCCCGCCCTTGTACACGGGGAGGTAGAACGTGAGCGGGTTCGCCAGGTGGGGGGCCACCTGACGAGACACCGCACGGCGCTCGAAGTGGTTCTCCGCCACCAGCTTCACCGCGCCGGTCTGCAGGTAGCGCAGACCGCCGTGGAGCAGCTTGGAGGAGGCGGAAGAGGTGGCGCCGGCGAAGTCGCCGGCGTCGACCAGAGCCACCCTGAGGCCGGACTGCGCGGCGTGCCAGGCGGTGGAGATGCCCAGGATGCCGCCGCCGATCACGAGAAGGTCGAACGACGCCTTGGAGAGCTGTTCCCGGGTCTCGGCTCGGCTCGGGTTCGAGGCGGAGGCCGGGTGCGTACCCAGGGCAGGCACGGACTGCAGGGTGGACTGACTGGTCATTTCGGGTTCTTACTCCTCATCAGAGCGTGCGAGAGCCGTCAGGAGCTCTCGTCAGCTCTCGTCGTCCTCGAGCCAGCCCATGGTCCGCTCGACGGCCTTGAGCCAGCTCTTGTACTCACGGTCGCGCTTCTCCGCGGCCATGTTGGGGGTCCACTCGGCGGCCCGGCGCCAGTTGGCACGCAGGTCGTCGGTGCTGGTCCAGAAGCCGACGGCGAGACCGGCGGCGTAAGCGGCACCGAGGCAGGTGGTCTCGGCGACCATCGGGCGCACCACGGGTGCGTCGACGAAGTCCGAGAGCGTCTGCATCAGCAGGTTGTTGGAGGTCATACCGCCGTCGACCTTGATCGCCGCGAGCTCGACGCCGGAGTCCTTCGTCATGGCGTCGGTGATCTCACGGGTCTGCCAGGCCGTGGCCTCCAGGACGGCGCGCGCGAGGTGCGCCTTGGTGACGTACCGGGTGAGGCCGGCGATCACACCGCGGGCGTCGGAGCGCCAGTACGGGGCGAACAGACCGGAGAAGGCCGGCACGAAGTAGGCGCCGCCGTTGTCCTCGACCGTGAGCGCGAGGGTCTCGATCTCGGCGGCGGTGGAGATCAGGCCCATCTGGTCGCGCATCCACTGCACCAGCGAACCGGTGACGGCGATCGAGCCCTCCAGGGCGTAGACCGCCTTCTCGTCACCGATGCGGTAGCCGACCGTGGTCAGCAGGCCGTTGTAGGAGTTGACGGGCTTCTCGCCGGTGTTCATCAGCAGGAAGGTGCCGGTGCCGTACGTCGACTTGGCCTCGCCCTCCGCGAAACAGGTCTGGCCGAACAGGGCCGCCTGCTGGTCGCCGAGCGCGGAGGCGACGGGGATGCCGCCGAGCAGGTCGCCCAGCTTGCCGCCGGTGATCTCGCCGTACACCTCGGCGGAGGAGCGGATCTCCGGGAGCATCGCGAGCGGGACGCCGATGGACTCGGCGATCTTGTCGTCCCACTCCATGGTGTGCAGGTTCATCAGCATGGTGCGGGAGGCGTTGGTGACGTCGGTGACGTGCCGGCCGCCGTTGACACCGCCCGTCAGGTTCCAGATGACCCAGCTGTCCATGGTGCCGAAGAGGATGTCGCCCGCCTCGGCGCGCTCGCGCAGCCCCTCGACGTTGTCGAGCAGCCAGCGGGCCTTGGGGCCCGCGAAGTACGAGGCCAGCGGGAGGCCGGTCTCGCGGCGGAAGCGGTCCTGGCCGACGTTGCGGCCGAGTTCCTTGCACAGGGCGTCGGTGCGGGTGTCCTGCCAGACGATGGCGTTGTGGACGGGCTCACCGGTGTTCTTGTCCCACAGCAGCGTGGTCTCACGCTGGTTGGTGATGCCGATGGCCTTGATGTCGTCACGGGTGATGCCGGCCTTCTGGACGGCTCCGGCGACGACCTCCTGGACGTTCGTCCAGATCTCGTTGGCGTTGTGCTCGACCCAGCCCGGCTTCGGGAAGATCTGCTCGTGCTCCTTCTGGTCGACGGAGACGATACGGCCGTCCCGGTCGAAGACGATGCAGCGGCTGGAGGTGGTGCCCTGGTCGATAGCGGCGATGAAGGGGCCGGCGGTGTGCGCGTCGGTCACTGTGTGCTCCTGGAGTTCCGTGGATGTGGGGCTGTCTGTACGGCGCGGTGCTGGTTAAGTGCGGTGAAGCCCAGTGCTCTTAAGCAAAAGCGACGTTGTAGATGCCTGCAGCGATGGCGCCGCCGATCAGCGGACCGACCACCGGGATCCAGGCGTAGCTCCAGTCGGACCTGCCCTTGTTGGGCAGGGGGAGCAGGGCGTGCACGATGCGCGGGCCGAGGTCACGGGCCGGGTTGATCGCGTAGCCGGTCGGGCCGCCGAGGGACAGACCGATCGAGACGACCACGAGTGCGGTGATCAGGGCACCCAGCGTGCCGAGGCCCTTGCCGCTGTCGTTCAGGCCCTGCGTGAGGACGGCGAGCACCAGCACGATGGTGCCGATGATCTCCGTGGCGAGGTTCTGCCACACGACACGGATCTCCGGGCCGGTGGAGAAGATGCCCAGCACCGGGCCTGCGCCCGCCTCCTGGGCCTCGACGGCCTTGACCTTCGTGGCCTGCGCACCCGGACCGCCGACGATCTCCTTGTCGGTGAGGTGCGCGTGGAACTGCCCGTAGTAGGCGACCCAGACCAGGCTCGCGCCGATCGCGGCGCCGAGGAGCTGTCCGGCCCAGTACACCGGGACGTTGCTCCAGTCGCCGTTCTTGATCGCGAGTGCGAGCGTCACGGCCGGGTTCAGGTGGGCGCCGGAGAGCGGCGCCGACGTGTAGACCGCCGTCAGTACCGCGAAGCCCCACCCGAAGGTGATGGCCAGCCAGCCGGCGTTACGGGCCTTGGAGGCCTTCAGCGTCACGGCGGCGCAGACGCCGCCGCCGAGCAGGATGAGTATGGCGGTACCGATGGTCTCGCCGATGAAGATGTCGGAGCTGGACACCCGCGACTCCTTTGTCCTTCGTCCAGGGGACCGAACCCCGGGTCCCTCCGGGAGTTCGAGCTGCCCTCGGGGGTGAGAGCGATGCCGGCCCTTGGCGTTGTCACACTCTAGCGCGTATTGCCGGTAGGTGTTCGACAATGCCGACCGATGGACGGGAGTCTTGCTCCGGCTTCGCATGCGAGTCAAGAGCCCTGTAGTCGAAAGCGCGATCGTTACTGAAAGCCGTGAGCTGTCGATCTTGCAGGTCAGCTGCGTACGGCGGCGTAACAAGCACGGTGCGTACCAACTGGACGGTTCGCCGTGCTGCGTCCAGGTACGACGGAGGCCGGAACGCCGTTCGGCGTTCCGGCCTCCGTCCACGCCTCTCAGAACCGCCCGGCACCCAGATCCCGCGACACCGCACGGGCACAGTCCCGCACCGCGGCGATCAGCTCGGGCTGCAGCTCGCCGTCCCGGCACAGCCGCTCCACGGCGCCGGTGATGCCCACCGCGCCCACCGGCATCCGCCGCCGGTCGTGGATGGGCGCGGCGACGGACGCGACGCCCTCCCAGGTCTCCTCGACGTCGGCCGCGTAACCACGCGCGCGCGACATGTCGAGGATGTGCTCGAAGTCCTCCAGCCCGCACACGGTCCTGTCGGTGAAGGGCTTGCGGTCGGCCTCGACGGCCTCGCTGTGCGCGACCGGGTCGTAGGCCGACAGGACCTTGCCCAGGGCCGTGGAGTGCAGGGGCTGCATGGCCCCGATCTCCAGCACCTGACGGCTGTCGTCGGGCCGGAAGACGTGGTGCACGATCAGCACACCCTGCTGGTGCAGGACGCCGAGATACACGCTCTCCCCGCTCGACCTGGCCAGGTCGTCCGTCCATACCAGGGCCCGCGCCCGCAGCTCGTGCACGTCGAGGTAGGTGGTGCCCAGGCGCAGCAGTTCGGCGCCCAGCTGATAGCGCCCGGAGGCGTCGTCCTGCTCGACGAACCCCTCCTGCTGGAGGGTGCGCAGGATCCCGTGGGCGGTGCCCTTGGCGAGGCCCAGTGACGAGGCGATGTCCGAGAGGCCGAGCCGTCGCTCGCCGCCCGCGAGCAGCCGCAGCATCGCGGCCGCCCGTTCGAGCGACTGGATGTTCCGTGCCATCGCCGTGCTGCCTCCGTCCCCTTCGACCGTCGACGTGCGACGCCGCTGCCGCTGTTCGGCAATGTCGAACACTACCGGTCGATGTCGACCTCCCGCTAATGGTTGGTCGTCATCCGTCGCGATCCGTTGTGTCACTCGTATCCCCTGAGTGACCTGCCCGTCACCCGGGTCCGCCCCGTGGACGCCCTGACCATCCCGGCGCGGACCCGGTTACCCTGGCGAAGTGCGCCCGCCGCGGGAGATCCACGGAGGGGTGCAAAGCCGACAGCCGTCGCACCCAAGGGAGCCCCTTAAATGGCCTCGTCGCCACTGACCCCTTCCGCCGACAGCCGGACCCGTGCGTCCGCGCTCCGTGAGGCGCTGGCCACCCGAGTGGTGGTCGCCGACGGAGCGATGGGCACCATGCTGCAGGCGCAGGACCCCACACTGGACGACTTCCAGCAGTTGGAGGGCTGCAACGAGGTCCTCAACGTGACCCGTCCGGACATCGTCCGCTCGGTGCACTCCGAGTACTTCGACGCGGGCGTCGACTGCGTGGAGACCAACACCTTCGGCGCGAACCTCACCGCCCTGGGTGAATACGACATTCCCGAGCGCGTCGCCGAACTGTCCGAGGCCGGTGCCCGCATCGCCCGCGAGACGGCGGACGAGTTCGCCGCGCGCGACGGCCGCCAGCGCTGGGTGCTGGGCTCGATGGGCCCCGGCACCAAGCTGCCCACCCTCGGCCACACCACCTTCGATGTCATCCGTGACGCGTACCAGCAGAACGCCGAGGGCCTGCTCGCCGGCGGCGCCGACGCGCTGCTGGTGGAGACCACCCAGGACCTGCTGCAGACCAAGGCCTCCGTCCTGGCCGCCCGCCGGGCCATGGAGACGGCCGGGTACGAGGTCCCGCTCATCGTGTCGGTGACGGTCGAGACGACCGGCACCATGCTGCTCGGCTCGGAGATCGGCGCCGCGCTCACCGCGCTGGAACCGCTCGGCATCGACATGATCGGGCTGAACTGCGCCACCGGACCGGCCGAGATGAGCGAGCACCTGCGCTACCTGGCCCGCCACTCGCGCGTTCAGCTGTCCTGCATGCCCAACGCGGGCCTGCCGGTCCTCGGCCGCGACGGCGCCCACTACCCGCTCACGGCGCCGGAACTCGCCGACGCCCAGGAGACCTTCGTACGCGAGTACGGCCTCTCTCTCATCGGCGGCTGCTGCGGCACCACCCCCGAGCATCTGCGCCAGGTCGTCGAGCGGGTCCGAGGCACCGCCCCGACCGAGCGGCATCCGCAGCCCGAGCCGGGCGCCGCCTCCCTCTACCAGACCGTGCCCTTCCGCCAGGACACCTCGTACCTGGCCATCGGCGAGCGCACCAACGCCAACGGCTCGAAGAAGTTCCGCGAGGCCATGCTGGAGGCCCGCTGGGACGACTGCGTGGAGATGGCCCGCGACCAGATCCGCGAGGGCGCCCACATGCTGGACCTCTGCGTGGACTACGTCGGCCGCGACGGCGTCGCCGACATGGAGGAGCTGGCCGGCCGCTTCGCCACCGCCTCCACCCTGCCGATCGTGCTGGACTCCACCGAAGTGGAGGTGCTCCGGGCGGGGCTGGAGAAACTGGGCGGCCGCGCGGTCATCAACTCCGTCAACTACGAGGACGGCGACGGCCCGGAGTCCCGCTTCGCGAAGGTCACCAAGCTCGCGCAGGAGCACGGTGCCGCGCTGATCGCCCTGACCATCGACGAGGTGGGACAGGCCCGCACTCCCGAGAAGAAGGTCGAGATCGCCGAACGGCTCATCGACGACCTGACCGGCAACTGGGGCATCCACGAGTCGGACATCCTCATCGACACCCTGACCTTCACCATCTGTACCGGCCAGGAGGAGTCCCGCAAGGACGGCATCGCCACCATCGAGGCGATCCGCGAACTCAAGCGGCGCCACCCGGACGTACAGACCACGCTGGGCCTGTCGAACATCTCCTTCGGCCTCAACCCGGCCGCCCGCATCCTGCTCAACTCCGTCTTCCTGGACGAGTGCGTCAAGGCGGGCCTCGACTCGGCGATCGTCCACGCGTCGAAGATCCTGCCGATCGCCCGGTTCAGCGAGGAGGAGGTGCAGACGGCTCTCGACCTGATCCACGACCGTCGCTCCGCCCAGCAAGGCGACAAACCAGCCTACGACCCCCTCCAGAAGCTGATGGCGCTGTTCGAGGGCGCCACCGCCAAGTCGCTGAAGGCGGGGAAGGCCGAGGAACTGGCCGCCCTCCCGCTGGAGGAGCGCCTCAAGCGCCGCATCATCGACGGCGAGAAGAACGGTCTGGAGGCCGACCTCGACGAGGCGCTGACCACCCGCCCCGCCCTCGACATCGTCAACGAGACGCTGCTGGACGGCATGAAGGTCGTCGGCGAGCTGTTCGGCTCCGGCCAGATGCAGCTGCCGTTCGTGCTCCAGTCCGCCGAGGTCATGAAGACCGCGGTGGCCCACCTCGAACCGCACATGGAGAAGTCCGACGACGAGGGCAAGGGCACCATCGTCCTCGCCACCGTGCGCGGGGACGTCCACGACATCGGCAAGAACCTCGTCGACATCATCCTGTCCAACAACGGCTACAACGTCGTCAACCTCGGCATCAAGCAGCCGGTCTCCGCGATCCTCGACGCTGCCGAGGAGCACCGGGCCGACGTCATCGGCATGTCCGGGCTCCTGGTCAAGTCCACGGTGATCATGAAGGAGAACCTGGAGGAGCTCAACCAGCGCGGCCTCGCGGCGGACTTCCCGGTCATCCTCGGCGGCGCGGCCCTCACCCGCGCGTACGTCGAGCAGGACCTGCACGAGATCTACGAGGGCGAAGTCCGCTACGCCCGCGACGCGTTCGAGGGCCTGCGCCTGATGGACGCGCTGATCGGAGTCAAGCGGGGCGTGCCCGGAGCCAAGCTGCCCGAGCTCAAGCAGCGCCGGGTGCGGGCGACTTCGGCCGTCGAGGTGGAGGAACGCCCGGAGGAGGGCCACGTCCGCTCGGACGTCGCCACCGACAACCCCATCCCCACCCCGCCCTTCTGGGACACCCGTGTCATCAAGGGCATCCAGCTCAAGGAGTACGCGAGCTGGCTGGACGAGGGCGCGCTGTTCAAGGGCCAGTGGGGCCTCAAGCAGGCCCGTACCGGCGAGGGGCCGACGTACGAGGAACTCGTCGAGACCGACGGCCGGCCCCGGCTGCGCGGCCTGCTGGACCGGCTGCAGACCGACAACCTGCTGGAAGCGGCCGTTGTCTACGGCTACTTCCCGTGCGTCTCCAAGGACGACGACCTGATCATCCTGGACGAGCACGGCAACGAACGCACCCGCTTCACCTTCCCGCGCCAGCGCCGCGGCCGCCGGCTGTGCCTCGCGGACTTCTTCCGCCCTCAGGAGACGGGGGAGACCGACGTCGTCGGCCTCCAGGTCGTCACCGTCGGCTCGCGGATCGGCGAGGAGACGGCGCGGATGTTCGAGGCGAACGCCTACCGCGACTACCTCGAACTGCACGGTCTGTCGGTGCAGTTGGCCGAGGCGCTCGCCGAGTACTGGCACGCGCGCGTGCGGTCGGAGCTCGGCTTCGCCGGTGAGGACCCGAGCCAGATGGAGGACATGTTCGCCCTGAAGTACCGGGGCGCCCGCTTCTCCCTCGGCTACGGAGCCTGTCCGAACCTGGAGGACCGCGCCAAGATCGCCGACCTGCTCCAGCCGGAGCGCATCGGCGTCCACCTCTCCGAGGAGTTCCAGCTGCACCCCGAGCAGTCCACGGACGCGATCGTGATCCACCACCCGGAGGCGAAGTACTTCAACGCCCGCTGACAAAGGCCGGCCCCGGACACGCGCGAGGACACATTCGGGGACACATCGGCGCACGTCATGGCGCCTCCCGGCGGTATTCACGGAGTGCCCGGGACCTGCTTCGGTCAAACGAGGCACTTCCGTCGCGGGAGACGTACACTGGTCGGTCCACTGCAGGCCGGTTCCCCCAGCGGGAACCGGCCTGGTCGTCCCCAAGGAGGTGCGCCAGGATGACCAGTACGGTCCCCGCGCTCGGAACCCGTACGGCCGAAGGCTCAGTGCTGCAGGCCGTGCTCCTCGACATGGACGGAACCCTGGTGGACACCGAGGGCTTCTGGTGGGACGTCGAAGTCGAGATCTTCGCGGGCCTCGGCCACGTCCTCGACGAGTCGTGGCGCCATGTCGTGGTCGGCGGCCCCATGACCCGCAGCGCGGGGTTCCTCATCGAGGCCACCGGCGCCGACATCGCCATGGCGGAGCTCACGGTCCTGCTCAACCAGGGTTTCGAGGACCGCATCGACCGGGCCCTGCCCCTGATGCCGGGCGCCGCCAGACTGCTCGCGGAGCTCTTCGAGTACGAGATCCCCACCGCCCTGGTCTCCGCCTCGCACCGGCGCATCATCGACCGGGTGATCGGCTCGCTCGGAGCCCACCACTTCGCCCTGTCGGTCGCCGGCGACGAGGTGCCGCGGACCAAGCCGCACCCCGACCCCTACCTGTTCGCCGCCGCAGGACTCGGCGTGGATCCGACCAGATGCGCGGTCATCGAGGACACCGCGACCGGCGTCGCCGCGGCCGAGGCCGCCGGCTGCCACGTGGTCGCGGTCCCCTCGGTGGCCCCCATCGCCCCCGCCGTCCGGCGCACCGTCGTCACCTCACTCGAAGACGTCGACCTGGCATTCCTGCGCGGACTGATCGCCGCCTGATGACGGAAATGCGCTGAGCGTTCACCCAGCGTGCAGCGCCGATAGGACTTGAATTCCAGAGCCGGTGTGCGAGGGAATTCGAATCACGGCGGATGGCCGAATTCCGGTACCGGTCCCCGCCGTTGGGAATGTGAGGTTCCCCACTCGCCCGGGCCTGGACAGGTCGCGCGCGATGTGCTGATCGCCCGCTTGAGGGGTGCGTCGGCGTGCCCTTGTGTCCCGATTCATGGAACGCTGCACTAATCCTTCTCCGGTCGGGTTTTCGGTCTGTCCGCAGCCGGTTTCACTGCGTGATGGGGCCCCGAGTCCGGTGACTTCGAAGCGCCGTGCAGGTGCGGACTAATCTCGTGCGGGAACCATCGCCTCTACCCCCGTGATCCGCTGCGACACCCCTGCATGCCGGGTACACGGACCTGAACAGCTCTGGAGAATCACGAGCATGAACCGCAAGACTTTGGTGCTGCCGGCCGTGGTCGGCCTGCTCGCACCCGTGCTCGCCGCGTGTGGGGGTTCCGACAGTGGCAGCAGCGGCGGGGACGCGATCACCGTCGGTACCACCGACGCCTTCACCGCCACCAAGGACGCACCGGCGCCGCTCGATCCGGCGTACGCGTACGACGTCGGCACCTGGAACATCCTGCGCCAGACCGTGCAGACCCTGATGATCCAGCCGAAGGGCGAGGGGGACCCCGTGCCCGAGGCCGCGCAGAGCTGCGGCTTCACCGACTCGGGAGACGAGCGCTACGCCTGCAAGCTGCGGGACGGCCTGAAGTTCTCCAACGGCGACAAGATCACCGCGGCCGACGTGAAGTACTCCATCGACCGCGCCCGCGCCATCAAGGCCGACTCCGACGTGTTCGCCCTGCTGTCCACCATCGACACCGTCGAGACGCAGGGTGACAACGAAGTCATCTTCCACCTCAAGACCGCGGACGCCACGTTCCCGTACAAGCTGTCGACTCCGGTCGCGGGCATCGTCAACCCCGACGACTACGAGAAGAACAAGCTGCGCGACGGCTTCGATGTCGACGGCTCCGGCCCGTACACCCTCTCGACCGAGGTCAAGGACGACGCGATCGTCAAGGCCACCTTCACCAAGAACCCCAACTACCAGGGGACTCTGAAGGTGAACAACTCCAAGGTCGACATGATCTCGTACGCGGACGCCGACAAGATGGGCACCGCGCTCGACAAGGGTGACATCGACGTCATGACCCGCACCATGACGCCCGAACAGATCCAGAAGCTGTCCGCCGACTCGAACCCGAACGTCGACCTGGTCGAGCTGGCCGGCCTCGAGATCCGCTACCTCGCCTTCAACACCAACGCCCCGAGCGTGAAGACGAGGGCCGTCCGCCAGGCGATGGCCCAGCTGATCAACCGAGGCGAGCTGGTCTCCAAGGTGTACGGCACCCAGGCCGAGCCGCTGTACTCGCTCGTCCCGGCGAGCATCACCGGCCACTCCAACTCGTTCTTCAACAAGTACGCCGACCCGAGCACCGCCAAGGCCAAGGCACTGCTGGCGGGTGCCAACATCACCAGCCCGGTCAAGCTGACGCTGCACTACACGACCGACCACTACGGCTCGGCCACCAAGAAGGAATTCGAGATCCTTCAGAAGCAGCTCAACAGCAGCGGCCTGTTCGACGTCAGCATCCAGGGCACGCCCTGGTCGAAGTTCGTCCCGGCCGAGCGCAAGGGGCAGTACGACGTCTGGGGCATGGGCTGGTTCCCGGACTTCCCGGACCCGGACAACTTCCTCGCGCCGTTCCTCGACAAGGACAACTTCCTCAAGCTGCCGTACCGGAACAGCAAGATCATCAACAGTCTGATCCCGGCGTCCCGCCGTGAGGCCGACCGCATCGCGGCCGCCTCCAACCTCAACCAGATCCAGGACATCGTCGCCGACGACGTCCCGATCCTCCCGCTGTGGCAGGGCAAGCAGTACGTCGCCGCCCGCGACGACGTCACGGGGACCGCCTATGCTCTCAACTCCTCCTCGACCCTTCAGTTGTGGGAGCTCGGCCGTGGAGTGAGCGGCTGATCTGTCTCGCGTTCGGGGCCCGGGGACGGCGGCCCCGGGGGTCCCGATCCCGATGAGAAGGCATTGCAGTGAATATGCGCAACCAGTGGCCGGTCCTGCCCGTAGTGGCAGGGCTGGCCTCCGGCCTTTTGACCGGCTGCGGAACGGGCAGCGGCGATTCCGGGGGGACCGGTTCCTCAGTGGTCATGGGAATGTCGGACGACGTCCTGGCCACCGACCCCGCCTCCGGCTACGACCCCGGCTCCTGGCTGTTGTTCAACAACGTCTTCCAGTCGCTGCTCAGCTTCCCCAACGGAGGCACGGAGCCCGAGCCGGAGGCGGCCAAGTCGTGCGGCTTCACGGACACGTCGACCACGGTCTACAAGTGCACGCTGAAGGACGGCCTCCAGTTCAGCAACGGTGACGCGCTCACCTCCGAGGACGTCAAGTTCTCCTTCGACCGCACGCTCAAGATCAACGACCCCGCCGGCCCGGCGATCATGTTCCCCATGCTGGACAAGGTGGAGGCGCCGGACGAGAAGACGGTCGTCTTCCGCCTGAAGGTGCCCGACGCCACCTTCCCCAGCAAGATCGCCTCCGGCGCCGGCTCCATCGTCGACCACAAGCAGTACGACGCCGGCGGGCTGCGCAAGGACGGCGAGGCGGTCGGCTCGGGCCCGTACAAGCTGGACTCGTTCGGCGACGACAAGGCCGTCTTCTCCGTCAACGACGGCTACAAGGGCACCGCGAAGGTGAAGAACTCCGGCGTCACGCTGAAGTTCTTCCACGGAGACCAGTCGGCCCTGAAGAAGGACCTGCTGGACAACAAGATCGACATCGCCTACCGAGGCCTCAGCGCGGGCGACATCGCCGACATCCAGAACGCCGACAACAGCTCGAAGGCCGAGGTCGTCGAGGGCAGCAGCGCCGAGGTCCAGCACCTGGTCTTCAACATGCACGACCCGGTCGCCGGAAAAATCGGCGTACGCAAGGCCATCGCCTACCTCATCGACCGCGACGCCCTCATCAAGGACGTCTACGAGGGCACCGCCACCCCGCTCTACTCGATCATCCCGGCCGGCATCGCGGGCCACAACACGGCCTTCTTCGACACCTACGGCGCCAGCCCCTCCCCGGCCAAGGCCGCCGCCGCCCTGAAGGACACGGGCATCACCGGCAAGGTGAAACTGACCCTTTGGTCCACCCCGTCCCGCTATGGCCCGGCCACCGACCAGGAACTCAAGGCGATAGCGAAGCAGCTCAACGCCAGCGGTCTCTTCGAGGCCGACGTGAAGTCCGTCGCCTTCGACCAGTACGAGAAGGACATCGCCAAGGGCAGGTACGGCGTGTACGTGAAGGGCTGGGTGCCGGACTACCCGGACGCCGACAACTTCACGGCCCCCTTCTTCGGTCACGGCAACGTGCTGAGCAACAACTTCAGCAACAACACCATCACCGGCACGCTCATCCCGCGCACCGCCGCCGAGATCGACCGCGCCGCGACCGACAACGACTACGGCAGGCTGCAGGACATCGTCGCCGACCAGCTGCCCGTCCTCCCGGTCTGGCAGGCCAAGCAGTACGCGGTCACCCGCGAGAACGTCTACGGCCTCGAGTACTGCCTCGACGCCTCGACGGTCTTCCGCTTCTGGGAACTCAGCAAGGACTGAAGGACCAGCAAGCACTGAAGGACTGAAGGACTGGGAGAAGCACTCAGAGACCGGTGCACGCGAAAGGGCGCCCCCCTCCCGAGGGGGCGCCCTTGTTCGCCACGACGCCTACTGCGCGCCGGGGCGCACCAGCCCGCTCTCGTACGCGTACACCGCGGCCTGCACTCGGTCGCGCAGCCCCAGCTTGGTCAGCACATGGCCGACGTGCGTCTTGACGGTGGTCTCGCTGACGAAGAGATCGGCCGCGATCTCGGCGTTGGACAGCCCGCGGGCCACCAGCTTCAGCACCTCCACCTCACGGTCGGTGAGCGTGTGCAGCGTGTCCGGCACGGGCTCGTCGCCGGAGGGCAGATGCGTGGCGTACTTGTCGAGCAGCCGCCGGGTGATGCTCGGCGCGAGCATGGCCTCGCCGCCGGCCACCACCCGGATCGCCTGCACCAGCTCATTGGCAGGCGCGTCCTTCAGCAGGAAGCCGCTGGCACCCGCCCGCAGCGCCTCCACCACGTACTCGTCGAGGTCGAAGGTGGTCAGCACCAGCACCTTCGCCGGGCCGTCCCGCTCGGGACCGGTGATCTGCCGGGTCGCCTCCACCCCGTCCATGCGGGGCATACGGATGTCCATCAGAACCACGTCGGGCTGCAGAGCCCGCACCTGGTCGAGAGCCTGGAGGCCGTCTCCGGCCTCGCCGACGACCGCAAGATCCTGCTCGGCCTCCAGAATCATCCGGAAGCCGGTGCGCAGCAGCGGCTGGTCATCGACCAGTAGGACGCGGATGGCCACGTAAGTCTCCTTCGCTAGTCCGGCCCCATTCTGCCCTGCGTGACGTCCGTCGACTCGGCCGCCCTCACCGGCAGCGGATAGGGCGGAGGAGTGCCGCCGAATTCCGGGCAGTGCGCCTGGTGGTCGCACCAGCCGCAGAGCTTGGTGGGCCGCGGTCGCCAGTCCCCCGACTCCGTCGCCTGCCGGATCGCCTCCCACAGTGCGAGCAGCTTGCGCTCGACGCGCTCCAGGTCGGCGAGGACCGGATCGTAGGTCAGGACGTCACCGCTGCCGAGATACACCAGTTGCAGACGCCTCGGGACGACGTTCTTCAAGCGCCACACCACCAGGGCGTAGAACTTCATCTGGAACAGCGCGCCCTCGGCATACTCGGGCCGGGGCGCCTTGCCCGTCTTGTAGTCGACGATCCGCACCTCGCCCGTGGGCGCCACGTCGACCCGGTCGATGATCCCGCGCAGGGTCAGCCCGGACTCCAGCTCGGCCTCGACCCACAACTCCCGCTCGGCGGGTTCGAGCCGGGTCGGATCCTCCAGCGTGAACCAGCGCTCGACGAGCTGCTCCGCCTCGCCCAGCCAGCGCGCCAGCCGCTCGCCCTCCGGATCGTCCTCGAACAGCTCCACCACTTCCGGCCTCGTCTCGCGCAGCCGGTCCCACTGGGCGGGGATCAGGGACTTGGCACGCGGCGCGGTCCGCTCCACGGCCGGCGCGTCGAACAGCCGCTCCAGAACCGCGTGCACCAACGTGCCCCGCGTCGCCGCCTCGCTCGGCTTCTCGGGTAGCCGGTCGATCACGCGGAACCGGTAGAGCAGCGGGCACTGCATGAAGTCACTGGCCCGCGAGGGCGACAGACTGGCGGGCGCTATGGCCGAACGCGGGGTCGCGCCCGCCGCGTCGCCCCCCGCCGGGTCCGCCTCGACGACCACTGCCGTCGGACCGGCCTCGATCACGACGGCCGCCGGGTCCGCCTCGACCACGACCGCCGTCGAGTCGGCCTCGATGGTCACCGCCGTCGGGTCCACCTCGACCGCCACTGCCGCCGGTTCCGCCGTCACCGGCTCAGCCGCCTGCGCCGTACCGCTGCTGTGGGCCTCCGCCGCGCCCTCCGCGCTCGTCTCCATGTCCCAGACCATACGGCCCGCCACTGACAGTGACCCAGCCGCGGCCGTGACGGGTGCGACGCCTGTGGAAACACAGGGGGTGCCGGAGCGGAACGCGTCGCGACGGCCGCATACCATCGACCCGAGACCCTTCCGCCCGGCAGGCGCGGAAGACGCTTCGAACGAGGGGACATCGTGGACGAGAGCGGCGGGAGCGGGCAGCCGCGGTCCGGCACGGACGAGCCGGCCGAGCACCACGCGGGGTCCGCGACCCCGGCCGCCCCCACACCCACCCCGGCCGACGAACAGCCCACGAAGGCCACCGAGGGCGACGACGGCGGCCCCACCGAAGGCGAAGCCGCCGACCGGGCCGGGCCCGACGGCGCAGCCCCGGAAGCGAACCCCACGGACAACCCCAGGCACAGCCCCACGCACAGCCCCACGGGCAAGACCCCCGTGGACAACGCCTCCGCGAGTCACGACCCGGCGGGGAACAGCTCAACGGACGACGACCCCACCGTCGACACCATCGGCACCGACGGCCACCCGGGCACCCACACCCCCGCCCACGGCGACCGCACCCTCGCCCACTCCAGCACCTCCAAGAACCCCCCGCCTCAGCGCCCCGAATCCCCCCGAGGCGGCCTCCTCATGGGCCGGCCCTTCGGCGTGCCCGTCTACGTGGCGCCCAGCTGGTTCCTCGTCGCCGCCCTGATCACCTGGGTCTTCGGCGGCCAGCTCGACCGCGTGCTGCCCGAACTCGGCGCCGCCCGCTACCTCGTCTCCCTCTTCTTCGCGGTCGCCTTCTACGCCTCCGTCCTCATCCACGAACTGGCCCACACCGTCGCCGCCCTGCGCTTCAAACTCCCGGTCCGCCGCATCCAACTCCAGTTCTTCGGCGGCGTCTCCGAGATCGAGAAGGAAGCCGAGACCCCCGGCCGCGAGTTCGTCCTGGCCTTCGTCGGCCCCCTGCTCTCCCTCGTCCTCGCAGGCCTCTTCTACGTCGCCCTGCAGCCCGTCGAGCCCGGCACCGTCCCCGGCGTCCTGCTGGCCGGCCTGATGATCTCCAACCTCATCGTGGCCGTCTTCAACCTCCTGCCCGGCCTGCCCCTCGACGGCGGCCGCATGCTCCGCGCGGTCGTCTGGAAGATCACCGGACGCCCGATGAGCGGCACCATCGCCGCCGCCTGGGTCGGCCGCGCCCTCGCCGTCTCCGTCCTCATCGGCCTCCCGCTGCTCACCCAGTCCGGCGCCCTCGGCTCCACCGCCGAGGACAGCGTCGGCATGGACACCGTCACCGACGCCCTGCTCGCCGCGATCCTCGCCGCGATCATCTGGACCGGCGCCGGCAACAGCCTCCGTATGGCCCGGCTCCGGGAACACCTGCCGGAACTGCGCGCCCGCAACCTCACCCGCCGCGCCGTCCCCGTGGAGACGAACACCCCGCTCTCCGAGGCGCTGCGCCGCGCCAACGCCGCCGGGGCCCGAGCACTGGTCATCGTCGACCCCGAGGGCAACCCCCTCTCCCTCGTCCGCGAGGCCGCCATCGTCGGCGTACCCGAGCACCGCCGCCCCTGGGTCGCCGTCAGCGGCCTCGCCCAGGACCTCACCGACGGCATGCGCGTCTCCGCGGAACTCGCGGGGGAGGACCTCCTCGACGTCCTGCGAGCGACCCCGGCCACCGAGTACCTGGTGGTCGAGGAGACCGGCGAGATCTACGGCGTCCTGTCCGCCGCCGACGTCGAGCGCGCCTTCGTGAAGGCCATGGCCAGGCCGTCCTAGTGGTCGGCGGCCCCGCCAAACCCCGGTAGGCTGTTCACATGTCCGAACCGACCGGTGCCGCCCGCAGGCGCGGGCCCTTCAAGGTCGGGGACCAGGTTCAGCTGACCGACCCCAAGGGCCGCCACTACACGTTCACGCTCGAGGACGGGAAGAACTTCCACACCCACAAGGGTTCCTTCCCGCACGACGAACTGATCGGCGCTCCCGAGGGCAGCGTTGTCCGCACCACCGGGAACGTCGCCTACCTCGCGCTGCGCCCCCTGCTCCCCGACTACGTCCTGTCCATGCCCCGCGGCGCTGCCGTCGTCTACCCCAAGGACGCCGGGCAGATCCTCGCCTTCGCCGACATCTTCCCCGGCGCCCGCGTCGTCGAGGCCGGCGTCGGCTCCGGCTCGCTCAGCAGCTTCCTGCTGCGCGCCATCGGCGACCAGGGCATGCTCCACAGCTACGAGCGCCGCGAGGACTTCGCCGAGATCGCCCAGCAGAACGTCGAGCGCTACTTCGGCGGCCCGCACCCCGCCTGGCAGCTCACCGTCGGCGACCTCCAGGACAACCTCTCCGACACCGACGTCGACCGAGTCATCCTCGACATGCTCGCCCCCTGGGAATGCCTTGAGGCCGTCTCCAAGGCGCTCGTCCCCGGCGGCATCGTGTGCTGCTACGTCGCCACCACCACCCAGCTCGCCCGGACCGTCGAGTCCATCCGCGAGATCGGCTGCTTCAACGAGCCGACCGCCTGGGAGTCGATGATCCGCAACTGGCACATCGAGGGCCTGGCCGTCCGCCCCGACCACCGGATGATCGGCCACACCGGCTTCCTGCTCACCGCCCGCCGCCTCGCGGACGGCGTCGAGCCCCCCATGCGCCGCCGCCGCCCCGCCAAGGGCGCCTACGGCGAGGACTACGACGGCCCGAACGCCGACGGGGGCGGTCGCTGACGCGACCGCGTACCGCAGTCAACGAATCGGCGCTGCGGTCGAGTTCCCGGAAACCCACCGGAACTCGACCGCAGCGCCTTTCTGTTGACACTCCACCACAAACCACCCAATCCAGGCGGCCCGTGTTCGGCACCTCGGACCCCACCGTTCCGACGCGCTGTGACGTGTGGCACGATGCAGGCCACCCCCACCGGCACAGCCCTCACAGGAGACGCTCCTAGTGCAGCAATCCGCCGTTCCGGAACTGGCACACACGGACACCCGCCCGATCCACTGGGTCGCCACCGCCACGGCCGTCACGGGCGTGATGGCCCTCTCCTCACTGCTGCAGCCCAACGCGGCGACGGCCGCCCAGCCGGCCGACACCCGCACCAGGACCGCCCACGCAGCCACCGCACCCGGCACCACGGGCGTCGACTTCCCGATCACCTGCGGCCCGGTGAAAGCCGTCGTCCAGAAGAAGGCCACCGGAGACCTCGACGGCGACGGCAACCCCGAGACCGTGGCAGTGGTGCACTGCGACGCCCCGATGGGCACCCCGCCCGACGGCGTCTACGTCGTCACGCGCGCGCGTGCCGGCGACAAGCCCCGCATAGTGGCCACCCTGGTCGACCCCAAGGTCGGCGACACGGTCAGCGACTTCACCGTCCGCGACGGCACCGTCCTCGCCACGCTCCTCGGCTACTCGTCGAACGACGTGCCCCGCTGCTGCCCCGACGTCACGGACAGTGCGAAGTGGCAGTGGAAGAACGGCGCGTTCGTGCGCTCGACACCCGCCGGCGCACACAGCGTCTGAACCACGCAACCGTGGCGTGTGAGATATCAGACAGCAGTAACAGGACGCACCCGACAGGTCACTCGGCGTCCGGGCCGTATACCTCGACCCTGTCCGAAACCCGCCGCACATGGATGCAGTCGCCCGGACACTCCTTGGCCGAGTCCACCACGTCCATGAGGAGCGGCAGCGGCACGGCCGTTGTCGCCCCCTCGGCCTGCAACAGCTCGTCGTCCGCGCTCTTCACGTACGCCAGCCCGTCGATGTCCAGCTCGAACACCTCGGGCGCGTACTGGGCACAGATGCCGTCACCGGTACACAGCGCCTGATCGATCCAGACCTCCAGCGCCTCACCGCCGGCCCCGGCCTCCTGCTGCACGCTCATGTCTCCTGCCGTTCAGATGTCGAGCCAAACCGGGAATCCGGCCAGCTCTGACGGGTGTTGAACAGTTCGACCCTACCTCCGGCGGCTTCCCAACCATGTTCGGTGGGTATTCCCCTGGCGTGAGGGAGAGCGCAAGGGTGAAGATCGGACACACCTCGACAGTCTTTGTGATCTAGGGGTTTCAATCGACACCCACCCAGGTAGGGTCTGGAAGCGTCCAGCTCCCCTTGGAGGAGGTGAGGACCGTGGCAGCCCACGACGACGACATGAACCGCGGCATCCGCCCGGGACGCGGGTCCGACGACCCGGCCGGGCAGATTGCCTACCTTGAGCAGGAGATCGCCGTCCTGCGACGTAAGCTCGCCGACTCTCCGCGACACACGAGGATTCTCGAAGAGCGGATCGTCGAGCTGCAGACCAACCTGGCCGGCGTGTCCGCCCAGAACGAGCGACTCGCCAACACGCTCCGTGAGGCCCGCGACCAGATCGTGGCCCTCAAGGAGGAGGTCGACCGGCTCGCACAGCCACCGGCCGGCTTCGGAGTCTTCCTCACGGCGAACGAGGACGGCACGGCCGACATCTTCACCGGCGGCCGCAAGCTCCGGGTGAACGTCAGCCCGAGCGTCGAGCTCGAAGAGCTCCGACGCGGCCAGGAAGTGATGCTCAACGAAGCGCTCAACGTGGTCGAGGCCATGAAGTACGAGCGCGTCGGAGACATCGTCACCCTCAAGGAGATCCTCGAGGACGGCGAGCGCGCCCTGGTCCTCGGGCACACCGACGAGGAGCGGGTGGTACGGCTCGCCGAACCACTGCTGGACGTAAACATCCGTCCCGGCGACGCCCTGCTGCTCGAACCCCGTTCCGGCTACGTCTACGAGATCGTTCCCAAGAGCGAGGTCGAGGAACTCGTCCTCGAAGAAGTCCCCGACATCGGTTACGAGCAGATCGGCGGCCTCGGCGGCCAGATCGAGGCCATCCGCGACGCGGTCGAGCTGCCGTACCTCTACCCGGACCTGTTCAAGGAGCACGAACTGCGCCCGCCAAAGGGCGTCCTGCTCTACGGACCCCCCGGATGCGGAAAGACGCTCATCGCCAAGGCCGTCGCCAACTCGCTGGCCAAGAAGGTCGCCGAGGTCACCGGCCAGGCCGCCGGCAAGAGCTTCTTCCTCAACATCAAGGGCCCCGAGCTCCTGAACAAGTACGTCGGTGAGACGGAACGCCAGATCCGCCTCGTCTTCCAGCGAGCCCGGGAAAAGGCCAGCGAGGGCACCCCCGTCATCGTCTTCTTCGACGAGATGGAATCCCTCTTCCGCACCCGCGGCTCCGGCGTCAGCTCGGACGTGGAGAACACCATCGTCCCGCAGCTGCTCGCCGAGATCGACGGTGTCGAAGGCCTGCAGAACGTGGTCGTGATCGGCGCCTCCAACCGCGAGGACATGATCGACCCCGCCATCCTGCGCCCCGGCCGCCTGGACGTGAAGATCAAGATCGAGCGTCCCGACGCCGAGGCCGCCAAGGACATCTTCGGCAAGTACCTCACCGAGCGCCTCCCGCTCCACGCCGACGACGTCGGCGAACACGGCGGCAGCAAGACGACCACCGTCGAGAGCATGATCCAGACGGCCGTCGAGCACATGTACGCGGAATCCGAGGAAAACCGCTTCCTGGAGGTCACCTACGCCAACGGTGACAAGGAAGTCCTCTACTTCAAGGACTTCAACTCCGGCGCCATGATCGAGAACATCGTCGGCCGCGCCAAGAAGATGGCGATCAAGGACTTCCTCGACCACAACGCCAAGGGTCTCCGCGTCTCCCACCTCCTCCAGGCCTGCGTGGACGAGTTCAAGGAGAACGAGGACCTGCCCAACACCACCAACCCGGACGACTGGGCCCGAATCTCCGGAAAGAAGGGCGAACGGATCGTCTACATCCGTACCCTCATCACCGGAAAGCAGGGCGCCGACACCGGACGCTCCATCGACACGGTGGCGAACACCGGGCAGTACCTGTAAAAGACAGGGCGGCTGCGGGTGCCCTCACCGGGTACCCGCAGCCGACTGTTTTTCAGGCCACGGCTGGAGCAAGGCAATGACGCAAATGATCTCCCCACCAGCGCAAAGCCGTTCTAGGCTCTTCGGTACCGCCGAGTCGCGCAGTGCGGGGACGGGCACCGCACACGCACCGGAGCGCCAGCGGTACTTGAGCGCCGCCCCCGACCGAGGGCAGCGCCGGGCAAGGAGGGCCGCATGACCGTACGGCGAGTAATGGGCATCGAGACGGAGTACGGCATCTCCGTCCCCGGCCACCCGAACGCCAATGCCATGCTCACCTCGTCCCAGATCGTCAACGCCTACGCGGCGGCGATGCACAGGGCCCGCCGGGCCCGCTGGGACTTCGAGGAGGAGAATCCGCTGCGCGACGCACGGGGCTTCGACCTCGCCCGCGAGGCCGCCGACTCCAGCCAGCTCACCGACGAGGACATCGGCCTCGCCAACGTGATCCTCACCAACGGCGCGCGACTCTACGTCGACCACGCGCACCCCGAATACAGCGCCCCCGAAGTCACCAACCCCCGCGACGCCGTCCTCTGGGACAAGGCCGGCGAACGCATCATGGCCGAGGCCGCCGAGCGCGCCGCGGCACTCCCCGGCGCCCAGCCGATCCACCTCTACAAGAACAACACCGACAACAAAGGCGCCTCCTACGGCACGCACGAGAACTACCTGATGAAGCGGGAGACTCCCTTCTCGGACATCGTGCGCCACCTCACGCCCTTCTTCGTCTCCCGCCAGGTCGTCACCGGAGCCGGCCGCGTCGGCATCGGCCAGGACGGACACGAGCACGGCTTCCAGCTCAGCCAGCGCGCCGACTACTTCGAGGTCGAGGTAGGCCTCGAGACGACCCTCAAGCGCCCGATCATCAACACCCGCGACGAGCCGCACGCCGACGCGGAGAAGTACCGCCGCCTGCACGTGATCATCGGCGACGCGAACCTCTCCGAGATCTCGACCTACCTCAAACTGGGCACGACCGCGCTCGTCCTGTCCATGATCGAGGACGGCTTCATCGCCGTCGACCTGGCCGTGGACCAGCCCGTCCGCACCCTCCACCAGGTCTCCCACGATCCGACGCTGCAGCGCCTGGTCACGCTCCGCAGCGGCCGCACACTCACCGCGGTCCAGCTCCAGATGGAGTACTTCGAACTGTCACGCAAGTACGTGGAAGAGCGCTTCGGCTCCGACGCGGACGAGCAGACCAAGGACGTCCTGGCCCGCTGGGAGGACACCCTCAACCGCCTGGAGAACGACCCCATGAGCCTCGCCGGCGAGCTGGACTGGGTCGCCAAGCGCGAGCTCATGGAGGGCTACCGCCGCCGCGACGACCTCGACTGGGACGCCGCCCGACTGCACCTCGTGGATCTCCAGTACGCCGACGTACGCCCCGAAAAGGGCCTCTACAACCGTCTGGCGGCCCGAGGCCGGATGAAGCGCCTGCTGGACGAGAACGAAGTCGAGCGGGCCCGTACGAAGCCGCCGGAGGACACGCGCGCGTACTTCCGCGGGCGCTGCCTGGAGCAGTACGCGGACGACGTCGCGGCGGCCTCCTGGGACTCCGTGATCTTCGACCTCCCGGGCCGGGACTCGCTCCAGCGTGTCCCAACCCTCGAACCGCTTCGCGGAACGCGAAATCACGTCAAGGAGCTCCTGGACCGGTGCCGCACCGCGGAAGACCTGGTCAGGGTGCTGTCGGGCGGCTGAACGGGCACTCGTGCCCGGGCCGCCGGACAGGGTGGAAAGTCCGGCGGCAGGGAATCATCGAGGTGGCCGCCGTACGTTGTAGGAACTGCGGGGCCGATGTCGGACCCTGCTTGTAGGGTCTGATCAAGAACGTCGAACCGAGCGGGGTGAGGGTTATGGCGACCAAGGACACCGGCGGCGGCCAGCAGAAGGCGACGCGCTCCACGGAAGAGGTCGAGGAGCAGACACAGGATGCGCAGGCATCCGACGACCTCAAGGAGCGCCAGGAGAAGCTGAGCGACGACGTTGACTCGGTTCTCGATGAAATCGATGATGTGCTCGAAGAGAACGCCGAGGATTTCGTGAGGTCGTTCGTTCAGAAGGGTGGAGAGTGATTTCGCCTTCGATTTGAAGGTGGAATCGGGGACGCTCGGAGTGAACGAAGCCGGATGGAGGCGATGTTCGCGGTGCAAGCAGTGTTTGCGGCGTGCGGCGTTCGCTAGCAACAAGTCAATGCCCGATGGCCTCCAGGCGTACTGCCGGGAGTGCGCCGCTGAGTACTACCGGCAGCGCCAGGAGGCCAAGGGGAAGCAGGTCCGGGAAAAGGTTCCGGTCCCGCCGGGCCACAAGCGGTGTCCACAGTGCGAAGAAGTGAAGCCGCACTCCGAATGGGAGCGCAACAAATCCCCGTCAGACGGCTGGGCGAGCTATTGCCGTGCGTGCAGGGCTGAGCGGAACCGGGTGAGCTACTTCAAGCGCAAGTACGGCCTCACGCCAGCCGAGTTGGACGCGCTGGTGGCTGAGCAACAGGGCGTCTGCTGTATATGTCTTGCCGGCCCGGCAGAACATGTGGATCACTGCCACAAGACGGGTAGTGTCCGAGGCGTACTGTGCTTCAGCTGCAATGCCGCACTGGGGCAGTTCAAGGATCGGCCCGATGCCATAAGGCGGGCTGCTGCTTACGTGGAAGGAATCGCGTGGAAGCCAACACTCGTAGCACCGGGCGTCTACCAGCTGCCTTCCTGACGCCTGGGTCGTCGTCCTTCATGGACTTTCTGTCCGAGCACCAGCCGGAGATGCTTCCGGGGAAGCGGCAACTGCCGCCCACCCAGGGAGTGATCGAGGCGCCGCACGGCACGACCATCGTGGCCGTGACCTTCCCGGGCGGTGTGGTGCTCGCCGGTGACCGTCGGGCCACCATGGGCAATGTCATCGCGCAGCGGGACATCGAGAAGGTCTTTCCGGCGGACGAGTACTCGGCTGTCGGCATCGCGGGTACGGCCGGTCTGGCTGTCGAGATGGTCAAGCTGTTCCAGCTGGAGCTGGAGCACTTCGAGAAGGTCGAGGGGGCGCAGCTCTCGTTGGAGGGCAAGGCGAACCGGCTGTCGACCATGATCCGTGCCAACCTGGGCATGGCCATGCAGGGTCTGGCTGTGGTTCCTCTCTTCGCGGGGTATGACGTGGACCGCGAGCGGGGTCGCATCTTCTCGTACGACGTGACGGGTGGCCGTTCGGAGGAGCACAATTTCTCGGCCACGGGCTCGGGCTCGGTCTTCGCACGCGGTGCGATGAAGAAGCTCTTCCGTGGCGACCTGACCGAGGAGCAGGCCACGACTCTCGTGGTGCAGGCCCTCTATGACGCGGCTGACGACGACTCGGCGACCGGTGGTCCCGATGTCGCCCGCCGGATCTATCCGATCGTCACCGTGATCACCGAGGACGGCTTCCGTCGGCTCACTGATGACGAGTCCTCCGGGATCGCCCGTTCCGTGCTGGAGCGGCGGCTGGAGCAGCCCGACGGTCCGCGGGCCGCGCTGCT
Source organism: Streptomyces sp. NBC_00461 (assembly GCF_036013935.1). NCBI lineage: Bacteria > Bacillati > Actinomycetota > Actinomycetes > Kitasatosporales > Streptomycetaceae > Streptomyces > Streptomyces sp. NBC_00461. The sequence goes on along the minus strand of NZ_CP107902.1, from coordinate 1,969,326 downwards.
TTAGGCCGGCGTCCGGTTGTTAACGAGGTGATCGCGTGAATTCGACGGAACTCCCGGAAGAAAGGGACGGATAACCGGTGTCGACGCCGTTCTATGTCTCCCCCCAGCAGGCGATGGCCGACCGGGCGGAGTACGCCCGTAAGGGCATCGCTCGTGGTCGCAGCCTGGTCGTGCTGCAGTACGCCGACGGCATTGTCTTCGTCGGCGAGAACCCGTCCCGTGCGCTGCACAAGTTCAGTGAGATCTACGACCGGATCGGCTTCGCGGCCGCCGGCAAGTACAACGAGTACGAGAACCTGCGGATCGGCGGTGTGCGGTATGCCGATCTTCGTGGGTACACCTACGACCGTGACGATGTGACCGCCCGTGGTCTCGCCAACGTCTATGCGCAGACGCTGGGCACGATCTTCTCCAGTGCGGCGGAGAAGCCGTACGAGGTGGAGCTGGTGGTCGCCGAGGTGGGGGAGACCCCCGAGGGTGACCAGATCTATCGGCTGCCGCACGACGGTTCCATCGTGGACGAGCACGGTTCGGTCGCGGTGGGTGGCAATGCCGAGCAGATCAGCAGCTATCTGGACCAGCGTCACCAGGACGGTATGACCCTGGCGGAGGCCCTCAGGCTGGCCGTGCAGGCGCTGTCGCGCGACACGAACGGCAGTGAGCGGGAGATCCCCGCCGAGCGGCTGGAGGTCGCGGTGCTGGACCGTACGCGTCCGCAGGCGCGCAAGTTCAGGCGGATCGTCGGCCCCCAGCTCTCCCGGCTTCTGGAGGCCGGTGGAGCGGCCGCCGAGGCGGAGAACGGCTCCGAGGGGTCGGACGAGAAGTAGTCCGCCCCTGATTTGTCCTCACCTGTGTGCCCCGGCCGTCGCGACGGCCGGGGCACAGGCGTTCAGGACGCGTTCGGGGGTGCCGTGGAGCCTCGTACGACGAGTTCGACGGGGATGTCGCCCGCGTCGGGCGTGCGGCTCTCCAGGACGGCCAGGAGTGCCCGCATGCCCTGTTCGCCGAAGAGTTCTGCGTCGAGGCGTACGGTCGTCAGTTCGGGGTCGAGGGCGGTGGCGAGGGCCAGGTCGTCCAGGCCGGTGACGGAGAGGTCGTCGGGGATGCGCAGGCCGAGGCGGCGGGCGGCTTTGTAGGCGCCGGCCGCGAGCTTGTCGTCGTCGCAGACGAGCGCAGTGGGTCGGGGCCCGGGTGTCGACAGGGCTGCTTCGGCGGCGGTGAGGGCGCCCTCGATGGAGATCGGCGCGCGGGTCGTGCGTACGGACGTGCCCGGGACGGTGCCGATCCGGGCGGCCAGTTCGCGCGCGCGTACCTCGAAGGTCCAGGACGCCACGTCCGCGGCGAGGTGCAGGAAACGCCGGTGTCCCAGGCCCAGGAGGTGTTCGGCGACCTGTCGGACGCCGCCCGCGATGTCCAGGTTCACCGTCGCGGCGCCCAGGCTGCCCTCGGGGTCGCTGTCGAGCATCACGAGCGGCAGTTGGTCGCCGCGGATCGCGGTGAGGGCGTCGGCGGCCATGGAGGAGGCGATGACGCCGTCCAGGGCGGCCTGGGCGGAGGCGAAGGGGTCGCGGGCGGGGCCGATGCCTTCGGGGGAGGGGTAGAGGACCACGCCGAAGCCGTGTTCGGCGGCGACTCGGGCGGCGCCGGTGTAGACGCCGGCGAAGAACTCCGTGGTGAGGGCGGGGACGACGAGGAGGACGGTGCGGGTGCGGCCGAGGCGCAGGTTGCGGGCGGCGAGGTTGGGCCGGTAGCCGAGGTCGCGTGCGGCTTCGCGGACGCGTTGGGCGGTGGCTTCCGAGACGCGGCCGCGCCACTTGTCGCCGAGGACCAGGGAGACCGCGGCCTGGGAGACGCCGGCGGCCTGGGCGACGTCACGGCTGGTGGGGCGGGTGCTGCCTGGTGCCACCGTCGGCCTGCTCCTTCGTCTGGACTGGTGAACAGCGCACATGGTACGTATGAGAGGCGACGTTATACGTAAAACTTCCGCGGATGATGCGGGCGCTGCGGGCGAGAGGAAGCGGACATGGCTGCGGGATACGTGGAGATCCTCAGGACCAGGCATGCCGCGCGGCTGCTCGCGGGCACGCTCGTGGGGCGGCTGCCGTGCGCCGTGGCCGCGATCGCCATCGTGCTGTTCGTCCGTGCGGAGGGCGGCACGTACAGCCTCGCCGGCGGGCTCGCGGCCGTGTTCGGGGTCGCCAACGCGGTGGGTCAGCCGCTGCTGGGGCGGCTCGTGGACCTGTACGGGCAGCCGCGCGTCCAGTTGCCTGCCGCGCTCGCCTCGGCGCTCGCCATGTCCGCCTTCGCCTTCGTGGGCACCGGTCCGCTGGCGTCTGCGTACGCGTGCGTGGCGCTCTCCGGGCTGTTCACGCCGCCCCTGGAGGGCGGTCTGCGGGCGCTGTGGTCCTCGGTGCTGCGCAGCGAGGGGCAGGTGCAGACGGCGTACGCGATGGATGCCGTGGCCCAGGAAGTGCTGTTCACCGTCGGCCCGTTGCTGGTGACCCTGTGCGTGTCGCTGTGGTCCGCGCAGGCGGCGCTGGTGCTCATCAACGTCGTCGGCGTGCTGGGCGCCCTGTCGGTGGCCCTGTCGCCGCCCTCGCGCGGGTGGCGTTCGGCGCCGCGTGAGGCGCACTGGCTGGGCGCGCTGCGCTCGCCCGGACTGCTGGTCCTGCTCGGCGCGTTCCTGGCCGTGGGGATCGCGCTCGGCTCCATCGCGGTCGCCGCGGTGGCGTACGCCGACGACCACGGTGGGGACGCGGTGTACGGGTGGCTGATGTCGGCCATCGGCCTGGGGGCGCTCGTGGGGGGCACGGCGTACGGCGCGCGGCAGTGGGGTGGTGCGCCGGAGCGTCGACTGCGGGTCCTCGTGGCGCTTCTGGCGGTGTGTTACGTGCCGCTCGTCCTGACGCCGGGTCCGGTGGCCATGACGGCGCTGGCGGCCGTCGCCGGTCTCTTCCTCGCGCCGTGTCTCGCCTGCGCGTTCGTCCTCGTCGACCGGCATGCGCCGCGCGGGACGGTCACCGAGGCGTTCTCCTGGATCGTGACGACGTTCACGGTGGGTTCGTCGGTGGGAACGGGCCTGGCGGGCCCGGTCGTCGAGCGGGGCGGGGCGGTGTGGGGCTTCGCCGTGCCGAGTGCCGCGGGAGCCGTGTCGTTGCTGGTTCTCCTGGCCACCGGGCGGGTCCTCGCAGCTCCCGCACGGGGCGCGGTGGTTGCGGCTTCATCGGAAAATGATCCAAACCGTGCCGTCGAACCCCGTTTCAGCTCAGGGGATCGGGCGTAATGTTCACTCATGGACCGCCGCATTTTCGGGCTGGAGAACGAGTACGGCGTCACGTGTACGTTCAGGGGACAGCGGCGCCTGTCTCCCGACGAGGTGGCGCGGTACCTCTTCCGCCGTGTCGTGTCATGGGGCCGCAGCAGTAACGTCTTTCTGCGAAACGGCGCACGCCTCTATCTCGACGTGGGCTCACATCCGGAATACGCGACACCCGAATGTGACAACGTGACCGAACTGGTCACCCACGACAAAGCAGGCGAGCGCATTCTCGAAGGACTCCTGGTGGACGCCGAACGACGCCTGCACGAGGAAGGAATCGCGGGCGACGTCTACCTCTTCAAGAACAACACCGACTCGGCCGGCAACTCCTACGGCTGCCACGAGAACTATCTCGTGGCGCGTCACGGGGAGTTCTCCCGGCTCGCGGACATCCTCATTCCGTTCCTCGTCACGAGGCAGCTTCTGTGTGGCGCCGGCAAGGTGCTGCAGACCCCGCGGGGCGCGGTGTACTGCGTCAGCCAGCGGGCCGAGCACATCTGGGAGGGCGTCTCCTCGGCGACGACCCGCTCCAGGCCGATCATCAACACCCGCGACGAACCGCACGCGGACGCCGAGCGCTACCGCCGCCTGCACGTCATCGTGGGCGACTCGAACATGTCCGAGACGACCATGCTGCTCAAGGTCGGCGCGACCGACCTGGTGCTGCGCATGATCGAGGCGGGCACGGTGATGCGGGACCTGACCCTGGAGAACCCGATCCGGGCGATCCGCGAGGTCAGCCATGACATCACCGGCCGGCGCAAGGTGCGCCTGGCCAGCGGACGTGAGGCCTCCGCCCTGGAGGTGCAGCGCGAGTACTACGAGAAGGCCGTGGACTTCTGCGAGCGCCGCGGCATCCGCACCGGCACCGTGGAGCAGGTCCTGGAGCTGTGGGGCCGCACGCTGGACTCGATCGAGGCCGAGGACCTCGACCGGATCGGCACGGAGATCGACTGGGTCATGAAGTACAAGCTCATCGAGCGGTACCGGGCCAAGCACAACATGACCATGTCGCATCCGAGGGTCGCGCAGATAGACCTCGCCTACCACGACATTCACCGCCGTCGTGGCCTGTACTACCTGCTCGAGAAGAGGGGTCAAGCAGCCCGGATCTGCAATGACTTGAAGATCTTCGAGGGCAAGTCCGTTCCTCCGCAGACCACTAGGGCCCGGCTGCGCGGTGACTTCATCCGCAGGGCCCAGGAACAGCGCCGGGACTTCACCGTCGACTGGGTCCATCTCAAGCTCAACGACCAGGCGCAGCGGACGGTGTTGTGCAAGGACCCGTTCCGTTCCGTGGACGACCGGGTGGAGAAGCTCATCGCGGGAATGTGAGCAATGGGAGGAACGCGTTCCGGTGAAGGACCGGAACGCAACACGGGCGCCGTACGTTTTCAGTGCGGCGCCCTTCTCACGCCGTAGAGTTGCGCGCACGCCATCAACAAGATCGACCGATACGAGGCCCCCACCGTGCGCCGACGCTCCCTACTCATCGCCGTACCCGCAGGACTTGTCACGATCGCCGGATGCGGCGACGACAAGTCCGATTCGAGCAAGGCCAAGGAGAGCCAGAGCCCGTCGCCCTCGGCGCCGGCCACGTCCGCCGCGCCGCCGCCGAAGATCGTCGACGGCCCGCTGCCGGCCATCACCGCGGGTACGAAGTTCGGTGAGAAGCCGACCGTTGCCAAGGGCACCGGCGACCCGTCGAAGAACCTCGCGGTGAAGACGGTCATCGCGGGAGCCGGCAAGACGGTCGCGGAGAACGACTACATCCAGGCCCACTACCTCGGCCAGGTCTGGGACACGGCGAAGGTCTTCGACAACTCCTACGACCGCAAGACCCCGCTGCTCATCCAGCTCTCCCAGGGCAGCATCATCGACGGCTGGCGGTACGCCCTGGCGGGTAAGAAGGCCGGCAGCCGGGTCATCTTCTCCGTGCCCCCCACCTGGGGCTACGGCAAGCAGGGCAACGCGCAGGCGGGCATCAAGGGCACCGACACGCTGGTGTTCGTCGCCGACATCCAGGCCACGTTCAACGCGAGCAGCTCCGCCAAGGGGACCGACGTCCCGCAGAACGACGCGAACCTGCCGAAGGTCGGTACCAACACCGACGGCAAGGCCCCCACCATCGACATCCCCAAGACGGACGCGCCCACCAAGCTGGTGGCCGAATACGTCATCGAGGGCGACGGCCCCGTGGTCGAGGCGAAGGACAGCGTGCTCGTCCAGTACAAGGGAGTGTTCTGGGACGGCGGCAAGGAGTTCGACTCGACGTACAGCCACAAGGCGCTGACGTCGTTCGGGCTCCAGCAGGTCGTCAAGGGCTGGGCGCAGGGCCTGACCGGCAAGAAGGTCGGCAGCCGGGTCCTCATCGTCATCCCGCCGAAGCTGGGTTACGGCGACAAGCCTCCGGCCGGCAGCGGCATCAAGAAGGACTCCGTCCTGGTCTTCTCGGTCGACATCCTCGCGAAGATCTGACGTCGTCGAGGTGTAAGACTGTGCGTGTTGCCTTTCCGCAGACAAGCAGGAGCTAGAGACGTGAGCATCGAGAAGCCCGAGATCGACTTCCCTGAGGGCGAAGCCCCGGCGGACCTCGAGATCAAGGACATCTGGGAGGGCGACGGCGCTGTGGCGCAGGCGGGCCAGACCGTCACCGTCCACTACGTCGGCGTTGCCTTCAGCACCGGCGAGGAGTTCGACGCCAGCTGGAACCGCGGCACGCCCTTCCGCTTCCCGCTCGGCGGCGGCCGGGTCATCAAGGGCTGGGACCAGGGCGTGCAGGGCATGAAGGTCGGCGGCCGTCGCCAGCTGACCATCCCCGCCCACCTCGCCTACGGCAACCAGAGCCCGACGCCGGCGATCAAGCCGGGCGAGACCCTGATCTTCGTGGTCGACCTCGTCGCGGTCTGATCGCCGCAGCGACCGGACCCGATCACCTGGGGCCCATGCCTGTCTGGCATGGGCCCTCGGCTTTTGTCCCGCCACTTCGGGGCGGTACGGTCATCGTCGTAAAGCACCATAGGGAGGCGAAGGGCGTCGATGGCCATTGCCAAGGCCGAGCGGCTGATGAACCTGGCGCTGTGTCTGCTCGGGACGCGGCGGCCGCTCAGCAAGCGCGAGCTGCGTGAGTCCATCGAGGCCTACCTCGAAGCGGGATCCGACGACTCCTTCAGCCGCATGTTCGAGCGGGACAAGGACGATCTGCGCGAACTCGGCCTGGTCATCGAGACGGTCGAGAACCTCGACGGCGAGGTGGGCTACCTCGCCCGCCGCGACAGCAACCGACTGCCGCCCATCACCCTCGACGCCGAGGAGGCCGCGGCCCTCGGTCTCGCCGCCAAGGTGTGGCAGCAGGCCCGACTCGCGGGCGCGGCCAGCGGCGCCCTGCAGAAGCTGCGCGCGGCAGGCCTCCCCGAGGACGTGGATCCGTACGAGGCGCACGGCGCGCTGGAGCCCCGGATCCCTGTGCACGAGGCCGCGTTCGAGCCGCTGATGCTGGCCTGCCGCGACCGCCGCCCGGTCGTCTTCGACTACCGCAAGGCCACCGCCGCGCGTCCCGAGCCCCGGCATGTGGAGCCGTGGGCGCTGGAGTGCTGGCGCGGCCACTGGTACCTGGCCGGCTGGGACCGCGACCGCGGAGCCGAGCGGGTCTTCAGGCTGTCCCGGATCACCGGCAAGGTGCGCAGTCGCAGCGGGCGGTTCACCGCCGAGATCCCCGATGTGGTGACGGTCCGTGAGACCGTCGCGAGCTGGGCGGGGGAGACCGCCGACCGCTCCGCGCTGATCCGGCTGCGTTCGGAGGCGGGGTACCCCCTTCGGGCGAAGGCCACCGCGGTGCGGGAACTCGCCGGCGGCTGGGACGAGTTGGAGATTCCGTACGGGCACGGGCTGGATGCCTGGCTGGTGGAGTTCGGGCCGGACGTGGTGGTGCTGGAGCCGGCCGAGCTGCGTGCGGACGTGGTCGACCGGCTGCGTGCCGTGGCCAAGGGCTGAGGGGGAGCGGAGCAAGACAGTGGCAGGCAAACCGGTCAGGCCCGTGAACGCCATCGACCAGACCCGGCGGATGCTCTCGCTGGTGACGTATCTGAAGGAGCGCCCCGGAGCCCGGGTCGAGGACGTCGCCCGTGCCTTCGGTATCACCGAGGACGAGCTGGTCTCCGACCTCGACGTGCTGCCCATGTGTGGCACCAGCTTCCGCGGTGGCGACCTGCTGGACATCGACACCGACGGCGAGCGCATCTGGTGGCACAACCCCGCCGCTCTCGGCGAGGAGACGGCGGAGCCGCTGCGGCTGGCCGCCGACGAGGCGACGGCGCTGCTGGTGGCCGCCCGCGCGGTGTCCACCCTGCCCGGCCTGCGGGAGAGCGACCGGCAGGCGCTGCTGCGGGCCACCGCCAAGCTGGAGACCGCGGCCGGCGAGGCGGCGGGCGCCAGCTCCCGGCTGTCCGTGACCTTCGAGTCCGAGGGCGGCGTCTTCGCCGACGTCGACCGTGCGATCTCGGAGCGCCGCCGTCTGTGGATCCGCTACTACTCGCCCGCGCGCGACGAGCTCACCGAGCGCGAGATCGACCCCATCCGGCTCGTCAGCGTCGGGCACACGTACGTGGAGGCCTGGTGCCGCCGCTCCGAGGCGCGCCGTACCTTTCGGCTCGACCGGGTCGCCGAGATCAAGATCCTGGACGAGCCGTCGGCGCCGCCCGAGATCGAACTGAGGGATCTGTCGGAGGCGTTGGTGCAACCCGCCGCCGAGGACCCGGAGGTCGTTGTCGAGGTCGGTCCGGGTGGCCGCTGGGTCGCGGAGTACTACCCGCACGACAGTGCGGATGAGCTTGCGGACGGCGGGCTGCGTATCACCTTGCGCACGCCCGACCCGACCTCGCTCAGGCGACTGGCGCTGCGGCTCGGGCGCGACGGCCGGATCGTCGCCCCGCGCGACCTTGCCGACAGCGCGCGGCAGGCGGCCCGGGAGGCGTTGTCGGCGTACGACGGGGTCGAGGCGCAGGGCGGGCAGGCGGTTCAGGACGGGCAGCACGACAGGCGGGAGCAGGGCCTTTGAGCGAGTCGTCGATGTCTGATGTGCAGGGCATGTCGGTGGCAGCAGCCTTCGGCGGGATGAGAAGCGTGTCGCCGGTGACGTTCCGGGCGGGCTGCCCGGACTGCCGCGGCAGCTTCGAGCTCGCCGCCGCTGCCCTGCGCCTCGCGATCGGCGCCACGAGCCGCACCACGTTCTACTCCTTCACCTGCCCCGACTGCGGCGCCTCGGTACGCAAGCCGGCGGGGGAGCGGATCGTGGAGCTGCTGACCGGCGGCGGGGTCAGGACACTGCGACTGCACGGCACGGTTCAGCGCGCGAATTGAGCGAGTCACCCGTGCCTGCGTTTCCTCGGGCCCTCGGCCGCCGCGAGAGGACGAAGCCTCTCCGAACCGTCTAGGCTCGGCTCATGTTCTGGGCGATGTTCGCGGTAGCTGTGGGTTTTCTGGGTCTCGCGGTGCTCGGGATCTTCGCGGTCCGGCTGTTCCTGGAGGCACAGCGTCTGGGCAGGCAGGTCGCGGACTCCGCACGCCGTATCAACAGGGCCGCCGAGGATCTGGAGCGGGCCGCCGCGAGTACCGCCCGCGCAGTGGACTCCCTCTAGACTAGGGTCCGTCCGGTGGATCATGCCGGCGTCGCGGGGTCTGGCGCGCACTCCTCCACTGCCTTGAAGGCGTGAGGGAGGGGACCCTCAGCGGCGTTGTCGTCACTCGCCGACTCCCCCACTCTCGGCTCCGCTCAAGCGGGGGGACCCCCATCGCGTCGACTCCCTCCTCCGCCTTGCAGCCGCACGCACCAGACCCCGCTCGGGTCGGCGACAAGGCGCAGTCCCTTCCAGTCGGCCTGATCCGCCGGACAGGCCGGTTGGCCCTGCCTGCGAAGCGAGTGAGTCCTGCGGCTGAGGCGGTTTGGGTCACTTCGACCTGTCACCAGGGCACCCCCGGCAGGTACGCTGCTGGTCGCGGCCCGGAGAACGAGGCCCGGACCGCGAACCGGGAGTACGCACGGGGATTGCCTCACGTTTACCCCTGAGCGTTACGATCGCTGTCAACACGGTCAGTCGGACATATGTCCGACCGGTCGGACAGGACGCACCCCCAGTCGCCTCGGTGAGAAGGTAAAGACTTATGTTCGGAAGGCTCGGCGCCCCCGAGATCATTCTCATCCTCGTCGTCGTCATCTTGCTGTTCGGCGCGAAGAAGCTTCCCGACATGGCGCGCTCGCTCGGCAAGTCCGCTCGCATCCTCAAGAGTGAGGCCAAGGCGATGAAGGACGAGGGCAACAGCACGGCCACCCCGGCCGGCCCGCCCAACACCGACGAGCAGCCCCCGGCCCAGCGCACCATCCAGGCCTCTCCCGGCGACGTGACCAGCTCGCGTCCGGTCACCGAGCCGACGGATTCGACCAAGCGCTGACGCAGGGCCGGACCCTGTGGGTCCGCCGCACGAGATGAGGACGTGGGTTGCTGAAGCCTGCCCCCAACAAGGAGAAGGATCCCGAGGGGAGGATGCCCCTCGCGGATCACCTTCGCGAGCTCCGCAACCGGCTCGCGAAGGCCATACTGGCCATCATCGTCGTCACGACGGTGGCCGCCTTCTTCTACAACGACATCATCAATCTGCTCACCAAGCCGATCCTCGACTCGGTCGGCTGTGATCAGACGTTTGAGCAGCTGGCCAAGACGAGGTCCGGTCACCCCTGCGCGCAGATCACCATCAACGGTCTGCTGGCCCCCTTCACGCTGGCGCTCAAGGTGTCGCTGATGGCGGGTGTCGTGCTGGCCTCGCCGGTCTGGCTGTACCAGCTGTGGGCCTTCGTCGCGCCCGGTCTGCACAGGCACGAGAAGAAGTACGCCTACGCGTTCGTCGGCACCGGCGCCCCGCTGTTCATGATGGGCGCCTACTTCTCCTACTCGGTGCTGCCCACCACCGCGAAGGTCCTGCTCGGCTTCACACCGCAGGGCACGTCGAACCTGCTGCCCCTGGACGACCTCCTCGACCTGGTGCTGCGGATGGTGCTGGTCTTCGGTCTCTCCTTCGAGCTGCCCCTGCTGCTGGTCTTCCTCAACCTCACCGGGTTGATCACCGGCAAGCGGATGCTCGGCTGGTGGCGCGGGATGATCATGGCGATCACGGTCTTCGCGGCCGTCGCCACTCCGAGCACCGACCCGCTGACCATGCTGGCCCTCGCCGGACCGATCTGGGTGCTGTACTTCGGCGCGGTGATCTTCTCCCTGCTCAACGACAAGCGCAGGCAGCGGCGCGAGGCCGAGGGCCCCGACGACGACGAGGCCTCGGACCTGGACCTCACCCCCGAGGACGTCGGCGAGGTCGAGACCGTCTCCGCCAGCCCGGCGCTGCCCGAGCAGGCGAGTTCGGACCGGGTCAACGGCTATGACGACGTGACCTGAGCCCCCGATCGAACCGCACACCGAGAGGTGCCCCCGTCCCTGGTGACGAGGGCACCTCTCGGCGTTTGGCGGCCCATGTTCCGGATAATGATCGTCCTGTTGTCAGTGGGGCCCGGTACGCTCGAAAGCACGATGACAGAGGACCTCTCCCCGGCTGAGCGGTACGCGGCTGCCCGCAGGCGCGCTGCCGACCAGGCCACCGCGCTCGCCTCGTTCCGCGAGATGTACGACTTCGGCCTCGACCCCTTCCAGATCGAGGCCTGCCAGGCTCTCGAGGCGGGCAAGGGCGTGCTGGTCGCCGCGCCCACCGGCTCCGGCAAGACGATCGTGGGCGAGTTCGCCGTCCACCTCGCCCTCCAGCAGGGCAAGAAGTGCTTCTACACGACCCCCATCAAGGCACTGTCGAACCAGAAGTACGCAGACCTGTCCCGCCGTTACGGCGCGGACAAGGTCGGCCTGCTCACCGGCGACAACAGCGTCAACTCCGATGCACCGGTCGTCGTGATGACCACCGAGGTGCTGCGGAACATGCTCTACGCGGGCTCGCAGACCCTCCTGGGCCTCGGCCACGTGGTCATGGACGAGGTGCACTACCTCTCCGACCGCTTCCGTGGTGCCGTATGGGAAGAGGTGATCATCCACCTGCCCGAGTCGGTCACGCTCGTCTCGCTCTCTGCGACCGTCTCCAACGCCGAGGAGTTCGGCGACTGGCTCGACACCGTCCGCGGCCACACCGAGGTGATCGTCTCCGAGCACCGGCCCGTGCCGCTGTTTCAGCACGTACTCGCCGGGCGGCGGATGTACGACCTGTTCGAGGAGGGCGAGGGCAACAAGAAGGCCGTCAACCCCGACCTCACGCGGCTGGCCCGGATGGAGGCGCAGCGCCCGTCGTACCAGGACCGCAGACGGGGCCGCGCCATGCGTGAGGCCGACCGCGAGCGGGAGCGCCGACAGCGGTCGCGGGTCTGGACTCCGGGGCGCCCGGAGGTCATCGAGCGGCTCGACGCCGAGGGCCTGCTGCCCGCCATCACGTTCATCTTCAGTCGCGCCGCCTGCGAGGCGGCCGTACAGCAGTGCCTGTACGCGGGACTGCGGCTCAACGACGACGAGGCGCGGGAGAAGGTGCGCGCCCTCGTCGAGGAGCGCACGGCCTCGATTCCGACCGAGGACCTGCATGTCCTCGGGTACTACGAGTGGTTGGAGGGCCTGGAGCGCGGTATAGCGGCCCACCACGCGGGCATGCTGCCGACGTTCAAGGAGGTCGTCGAGGAGCTCTTCGTCCGCGGCCTGGTGAAGGCGGTGTTCGCGACCGAGACGCTGGCGCTCGGCATCAACATGCCCGCCCGCTCGGTGGTGCTGGAGAAGCTCGTCAAGTGGAACGGCGAGCAGCATGCCGACATCACACCCGGCGAGTACACACAGCTGACGGGGCGTGCGGGGCGCAGGGGCATCGACGTCGAGGGCCATGCCGTGGTGCTGTGGCAGCGCGGGATAAGTCCCGAGCATCTGGCGGGCCTTGCGGGCACACGTACGTATCCGCTGCGCTCCAGCTTCAAGCCGTCGTACAACATGGCGGTCAACCTCGTCGAGCAGTTCGGCCGGCACCGCTCGCGTGAGCTGCTGGAGACGTCGTTCGCGCAGTTCCAGGCCGACAAGTCGGTCGTCGGCATCTCCCGGCAGGTGCAGCGCAACGAGGAGGGACTGGAGGGCTACAAGGCCTCCATGACCTGCCACCTGGGCGACTTCGAGGACTACGCGCGACTGCGTCGTGAACTCAAGGACCGGGAGACCGAGCTGGCGCGGCAGGGGGCTGTCGAGCGGCGTGCCGAGGCGGCCGTCGCGCTGGAGAAGCTCAAGCCGGGCGACGTCATCCACGTACCCGCGGGCAAGTACGCCGGTCTGGCGCTGGTGCTGGACCCGGGCCTGCCCGCCGGGCGGTCCAACGGCCACCGCGGCTTCGAACACCACGACGGGCCGCGTCCGCTGGTGCTCACCGCCGAGCGTCAGGTCAAGCGGCTGGCGTCGATGGACTTCCCGGTGCCGGTCGAGGCCATGGAGCGGATGCGCATCCCGAAGTCCTTCAACCCGCGCTCACCGCAGTCCCGTCGGGACCTCGCCTCCGCGCTGCGCACCAAGGCCGGCCACATCCCGCCGGAGCGGGCCCGCAAGAAGCGGTCCCAGGCGGCGGACGACCGCGAGATCGCACGGCTGCGGACCGCCATCCGGGCGCATCCCTGCCATGGGTGCAACGACCGGGAGGACCATGCGCGTTGGGCCGAGCGGTATCACCGCCTCATGCGGGACACCTCGCAGCTGGAGCGTCGTATCGAGGGCCGGACGAACACGATCGCCCGGACCTTCGACCGGATCGTGGCGCTGCTGACCGAGCTGGACTACCTGCGGGCCGACGAGGTCACCGAGCACGGCAAGCGGCTGGCCCGCTTGTACGGCGAGCTCGATCTGCTGGCGAGCGAATGTCTGCGGGCGGGGGTCTGGGAGGGGCTTTCTCCCGCCGAACTGGCCGCCTGCGTCTCGGCGTTGGTGTACGAGTCGCGGGTCGGCGACGATGCGATGGCGCCGAAGCTGCCGTCCGGCAGTGCGAAGGCCGCGCTCGGTGAGATGGTCCGGATCTGGGGGCGGCTGGATGCCCTGGAAGAGGACTTCCGGATCACGCAGACCGAGGGCGTGGGCCAGCGTGAGCCGGATCTCGGGTTCGCCTGGGCCGCGTACATGTGGGCCAGTGGGAAGGGGCTCGACGAGGTCCTGCGGGAGGCCGAGATGCCCGCGGGTGACTTCGTGCGGTGGTGCAAGCAGGTGATCGACGTGCTGGGGCAGATCTCGGCGGCGGCTCCTGTCTCCGGTGGTGCGTCGTCCACGGTCGCGAAGAACGCGCGCAAGGCCGTGGAGCTGTTGCTGCGGGGGGTTGTGGCCTACTCGTCGGTGGGGTGACGGCTCGGATCGCCGGGGAGCTGCTCGTCCCGGCGATCACGGTACGAACGCCAGCCGCCGTACGACGTGATGTCCTCGGCGTCCGCGAGGGCTGATGGCTCGCACAGGAAGCCGGGGACGTGGCTGCCGTCCGCGAGTTCGACGCTCCCCAGCGTCATCGGGCGGGGGAGGGTGGCCAGGAGACGGCCCAGGCCCTCCGCCGGAAGGCGCCACACCTCCGCCTCGATCTCCGCGCCTCCCTCGCCGACGTGGACCAGCCCCGGCTTGGGAGGGGCTGTGCGCAGGGCGTGCAGGCGGTAAACCGGCGCCGTCGTGGTCGTCCGGTCCAGGCGCGCTCCCAGGGCGAGGAGCTGGGCGTTGAGGGGCTGGCCGGTCAGGTGGGCGCCCATCACCGCCAGCCGGGTCTCCGGCTGGAGCAGGCCCGCGATCCGGGCGAGCCGGTCGTCCGTGAACGCCGGGCCGATCAGCATCACGCCGAACGGGAGGCCGTTCACCTCGCCGGCCGGGACGGCGACCGCCGCCAGGTCGAAGAGGTTGGTGGAGTTGGTGAAGCGGCCCAGGCGGGCGTTGGCGCCCAGAGGGTCGGCGGCCACCTCGGCGAGGGTCGGATGGCCGGGAGTGGTGGGCAGCAGCAGCGCGTCCGCGTCGGACAGCTCGGCCAGGGCGCGGCTGCGGAGGGCGGCCAGGCGCTCGGTGTCGGCGTAGAGCCGGTGGGCCGGGATGTCGCGGGCGCGGGCGATGATGCCGGCGACCGTCGGGTCCAGGCCCGCCACCCCGTCGGCCATCGCCTTGTCGACAAAACTCCCCACCGCCGTGTAGCGCTCGGCGACGAACGCGCCCTCGTAGAGCATCGCGGCTGCCTCGGTGAAGGGGGCGAGGTCCAGAGGGCGGATGTCGGCGCCGGCCGCTTCGAGCTGCCGCACCGCCGCCTCGTAAGCCTCGGCCCAGTGCTCGTCGAGTTCGCCGAGCCGGCCGGGTGCCGGGACGGCGACGCGCCAGGGGCCCGGGGTGCGCTGGGGGAGGGGTGGCAGGGCGCGGTCCGGCGGGGACGTCATGAAGGACAGTGCCTGTTCGGCCTCCGGGAGGGTGCGGGCGAACACCGTCACGCAGTCGAGGGAGGCGCAGGCCGGGACCACTCCCGCCGTCGGGACCAGGCCGCGGGTCGGCTTGAGGCCGACGATGCCGTTGAAGGCGGCCGGGACCCGGCCCGAGCCCGCGGTGTCCGTGCCCAGGGCGAGGTCTACGATGCCGAGCGCCACGGCGACCGCCGAACCGGAGCTGGAGCCGCCGCTGATCCGCGCGGGGTCGTGGGCGTTGCGCACCGCGCCGTGCGGCGAGCGCGTGCCCACCAGGCCCGTCGCGAACTGGTCCAGGTTCGTGGTGCCCAGCACGATCGCACCCGCGGCGCGGAGGCGGGCGACCACCGGTGCGTCGGTCTCGGGCCGGTAGGCGTACGCCGGGCAGCCCGCGGTGGTGGGCAGGCCGGCCACGTCGATGTTGCCCTTCGCCGCGAACAGGCGCCCGGCGAGCGGGAGTCGCTCACCCGCCGCCACGCGTGCCTCGATCTCCCGGGCCTCCGCCTCGACCTCGGCCCGCGGGCGCAGGTCGATCCAGATCTCGGGGCGGTCCACGGCCTCGATACGGGCGTAGGCGGCGCGGACACGGGTTACAACGGACATCTCATACTCCTCGGTGTGTGTCAGTGCGCCGCCGGGGCCAGGACGATCAGCGCCGTCCCGGCCTCCACCTGGTCGCCCGCCCTGGTCAGGATCTCCGCCACCACGCCGTCCATCGGCGCGTGCACCCTGGACTCCATCTTCATCGCCTCCAGGGCGAGGAGGGGCTGCCCGGCCGAGACCAGGTCGCCGGGCTCGACGTTCAACTGCCATACGGAGGCGGCGAATTCGGCCTCGACCAGACGGCCGCCCGGCGGGATCGTCACCTCGGCCGGGGGAGCCGGCGGCGCGGTCGCCGCCTCGGCCCGCGCGAACTCGCCCGCGGCCTCCCAGGCGTCCCGCTCCGCTGAGAACGCCGCCTGCTGCCGGGCCCTGAACTCCCCGATGGACACGGCGTTTTCGGCGAGGAAGCCCTGGTACTCGGCCAGCGAGAACGTGCCCTCCTCGATCCGCGGCACGAAGCGGCCGGAGGTGATGTCGGCCCGCAGCTCCAGGAGTTCGTCCGCATCGACCGGATACCACTTGATGCGGTCGAAGAACCGGAGCAGCCAGGGCGAGCCCGGCTCGAACGCGCCGCGCTGCTGCCACCCCGACCACACCTGCGTCGTACGGCCCACGAACTGGTAGCCGCCCGGGCCCTCCATGCCGTAGACGCACAGGTACGCCCCGCCGATGCCGACCGAGTTCTCGGCCGTCCAGGTGCGTGCCGGGTTGTACTTCGTGGTCACCAGGCGGTGGCGGGGATCGAGCGGGGTGGCCACCGGGGCGCCCAGGTACACGTCGCCCAGGCCCAGCACGAGGTATTCGGCGTCGAAGACCGTGTCGTACACGTCGTTCACCGACTCCAGGCCGTTGACCCGGCGGATGAACTCGATGTTCCACGGACACCAGGGCGCGTCGTCGCGGACGCCGGCCATATAGCGGGCGATCGCCTCGCGGGTCGCCGGGTCGTCCCAGGAGAGGGGGAGATGGACGGTGCGGGAGGGCACCACGAGTGCGTCGGTGGGCGGGAGCGCGGCCGTGATCTCCCGTACCGCGGCGAGGAGTTCGTGTTGCGCCAGGCGGCCGGGGTCCGTCCGGATCTGCAGGGAGCGGATGCCGGGTGTGAGGTCCGTGATGCCGGCGGGCCCCTGTTCGGCGACCGCTTCCATGAGGGCGTGCACGCGCATGCGCAGGGCCAGGTCGAGCTGCATGGGCCCGAATTCGACGAGCAGGTTGTCGTCGCCGCTGCGGCGGTAGGTGATGTCGCCGTCCCGGGCCAGCACACCGCCGTCCACGATGTCCGCGCGAGGCGAACCGTCGACGGCCACCGGCGCGAAGCGCACCGTGTCGCCCGGGCGCAGCTGGCCCAGCTTCCACCGCTCGCCGCTCAGCACCGTCGCCGGGCAGACGAACCCGCCCAGCGAGGGACCGTCCGGGCCGAGCAGCACCGGCATGTCGCCCGTGTAGTCGACGGCGCCGACGGAGTACGGGGTGTCGTGGATGTTGGACGGGTGCAGACCCGCCTCGCCACCGTCGGTGCGCGCCCAGCGCGGCTTGGGTCCGACCAGCCGTACGCCGGTGCGGGCCGAGTTGAAGTGGACCTTCCAGTCGGCGGCGTAGAAGTCGCGGATGTCGTCCTCGGTGAAGAACTCCGGTGCGGCGTGCGGGCCTTCGACGGCGCCCACCTGCCATACGGCGGTGAAGGCGGGGCGGTTCTCCTCGGGCACGGGGACGCCTTCGGTTGCCGTACCGCCGTGCAGTACGTCGCCCGTGCGCAGCGCCCGGCCGCCGTGTCCGCCGAACCGGCCCAGCGTGAAGGTGCTCGCGCTGCCCAGGAAGGCCGGCACGTCGAGACCGCCCGCGAAGAGCACATAGGTGCGCAGACCGTGCCGGGTCGGCGCGCCGATCTCCAGTACGGCGCCCGCGGGCACCGTCACCGGCTCCCACTGCGCGACGGGCGTGCCGTCGAGGGTGACCTCGGCCGGAGCGCCCGTCACGCACACGGTGGTGGGGTGCGTGAACCTCAACGCCGGTCCCTGGAGGGTGCATTCGAGGCCGGGGGCGCCCTCGCCGTTGCCGAGCGCGCGGTTGCCGAGCCGGAAGGACAGGTCGTCCATCGGGCCGCACGGGGGCACGCCGACCTGCCAGTGGCCGGTGCGGCCCGGCCAGTCCTGCACGGTGGTGAGGGTGCCGCCGGCGACGACCTCGATACGGGGCGTCGGGTCGCTCACGCGGGCCAGCGTCGCCGTGGAGTGCGAGGCGCCGGCGAAGTCCTGGTCGGCGAGTGCCGCGCGCACCAGGCCGAGGTTGGTCTCGATGCCGTCGACGCGGGTGCGGGCCAGCGCGTCGTCGAGCCGGCGGAGCGCGCGGGCGCGGTCGGGGCCGTACGCGATGACCTTGGCGAGCAGGGGATCGTACGACGTCGTCACCTCGGTGCCGGTCTCCACCCAGGCGTCGACCCGGACGCCCGGCGGGAACTCGACCCGCGTCAACAGGCCCGCGCTGGGCCGGTGTTCGCGCGAGGGGTCCTCGGCGTAGAGGCGGGCCTCGACGGCGTGGCCTCGGGGTTCGCCGGGATCGCGTACGACGCCGGTCTCGCCGCGGGCCAGGCGCAGCATCCAGGCGACGAGGTCGACACCGTAGATCTCCTCGGTGACCGGATGCTCCACCTGGAGACGGGTGTTGACCTCCAGGAAGTACGCCTCCTCGCGGGCGGCGTCGTAGACGAACTCGACGGTGCCGGCGGAGCGGTAGCCGACGGACGCACACAAGTCGCGTGCGGACACGGCGAGTTGTTCCCGGACGTGGGCCGGCAGGCCCGGCGCCGGGGCCTCTTCCACGACCTTCTGGTTGCGGCGCTGGAGGGAGCAGTCGCGGTCGCCGAAGGTGACGACCCTGCCCGCCCCGTCGCCGAAGACCTGCACCTCCACATGGCGGGCGTCCTCGACGAGCCGCTCCAGGAAGACCCCTGCCGAGGAGAAGGAGGCGGCGGCCACGCGCTGCACCCGCTCCCACGCGTCGGTCAGTTCACCGGCGGAGCGACATGCCGACATGCCGATACCGCCGCCACCCCCGGTCGCCTTGAGCATGACCGGGTAGCCGATCACCGCGGCCTGCGCGAGGGCCTCGGCCGGCGACCCCAGCAGCCCGGTGCCCGGCGCCAGCGACACCCCCGCCGCCTCGGCCGCCGCCCGCGCCGTGTGCTTGGCCCCGAACAGCTCCAGCTGCTGCGGCGTCGGGCCGACGAACACGATTCCGGCGTCCTCGCAGCGACGCGCGAACGCCGCGTCCTCCGACAGGAAGCCGTAACCGGGGTGGATCGCGCCCGCACCGGCGTCCTTGGCGGCCTTCAGCACCAGGTCGGCGTCGAGATACGACTCCTTCGCGGGCGCCGGGCCGAGCCGCACCGCCTCGTCGGCGAGCCGGACATGGGGAGCTGAGCGGTCCGGGTCGGCGTACACGGCGACCGTGCGCAGGCCCAGTTCGCGGGCCGTGCGGATGATCCGGACCGCGATCTCGCCCCGGTTGGCGACGAGCAGCGTGTCGAAGGTCATGCGCCTTCCCCTTCGACGGCGTCCGCAGCGGTGATCGTCATCTCCACGGCCGTCGGTTCGAAGCCGTTGCAGGGGTTGTTGATCTGGGGGCAGTTGGAGACCAGCACGAGAACGTCGCGCTCGGCGCGCAGGGCGACCTTCCGGCCCGGTGCCGAGAGGCCGTCGACGATCCCGAGGGTGCCGTCCTTCTCGACGGGCACGTTCATGTACCAGTTGATGTTGGAGACGAGGTCGCGCTTGCCGAGGCCGTGCCGCGCGCCCTCGGCGAGGAAGTTGTCCACGCACGCGTGCTGGGACCAGGTGTGGTGCCCGTACCGGAGGGTGTTCGACTCCTTGGAGCAGGCCCCGCCGACCGTGTCGTGGCGGCCCACCTCGTCGGCGGCCACGGTCATCAGCGGGGTGTGCTCGTTGGACATCAGCACGCTGCCCGTGGTCAGGAAGATGGTGCCCTGCGCGTGGATGGTGTCGGGGGCGCTGTAGCGGACCGATGTGTCGTGGGCGTCGTACACGAGGAAGTCGACGGCCTGGTTGCCGTGCAGGTCGGTGATGGTCAGCGTCTCGCCCGTGCGGATGACGGACGACCAGGCGGCGCGTGCCGGAATGACGGTCGAGGACACGGTCGTCGGCGTGCTCATGAGAGCCCCCTCGCGGCAAGGAATTCGGCGGTGTTCAGGAAGGCGCGGCGGCCCTCGGGCGTGGCCTCCCACAGCGCGTCGCCCGGTGCGGTCGGCGCGGCGCGCCAGGCGAGGACCTCCAGCGGGGTGCTGACGTAGTCGGGGCGCGGGTCGGCCGGGTGCGGCACGTTGACGATCAGGACGGTGAGGTCCTGCTCGGCGCGGAGCGTGACGGTGCCGCCGGGGCCGACGGAGCCGGTGAAGTCCAGGGTGCCGTCCTCGCGCACCTCGACGCCCTGGAAGAAGGACAGCGACGGCGGCAGGTCGCGCGGCTGCAGGCCGTTCTTCGCGGCAGCCAGCTTCAGCAGCTCGCGGCCCGCAGGGGAGGCGGACTGGGGGGTGCCGTCGCCGTACCGCTCGGTGTTGCGTACGAGGCTGGAGGTGCCGCACAGCGCGTCGTGCCGCCCGGAGGTGTCGGCTACGACCGACGCCAGGACCCGGCCCTGGTCGGACAGCAGCAGCCGGCCCTCACCGAGGTAGGCGTTCCACTGGACCTTCACCGTGTCGGCGACGTTCAGCCGCTCCCAGGGCCGGTCGGCCACGAGCAGCACGAGGTGGGCGCAGGCGTCGCCGCGCAGGTCGGTCAGGCGCAGCTCCGTACCGCGGGCCAGCACCCGGTGGGTGTAGTTGCCGCCCGCCACCGTCTCGGCCCAGACCAGGTGGCCCGCCTCGCAGGGCGGGTCGGGCCAGTCGGCGGACGGCACGACGGGCATGGCCTCGGCGCGTGCGCCCTCCTGGGCGCGGGCGTGGTCGCGGGCTCCGTATGTGGTCGCTGTCGCCATGGCGGGACCTCCGGCTCCGGGGTTTTCTGTTCCGGCGTTGATCGGCTGTTGATCGGCTGCGGTATTTCTGTCGCCCGACAGAAATTAGGAGGCGGGCGGGTCGCGGGCATTGCCCGTGTGTTGCCGCTCGGTTACCGAGCCCTCACGGAGGTCGCGTCGTGGTCGCCCGGCGGTCGCCTGGCGGTCGCCCGGCCGGCCGTGTGCGAGGATCGAGCGCATGGGAACGCCGGGTGGAGGAGTCGGCCGCCGGGTCGGCAGGCCGCGGGCCGCGCAGCGGCCGGACAGCGGTCTGCAGCCGCGCGAGGAACTGCTCGCGGCAGCTGCCGAGTTGTTCACCACCCATGGCTACGCGGCCACCACCACCCGTGCGGTCGCCGAGCGCGCGGGCATGCGGCAGGCCTCGATGTACCACTACGTCTCCGGCAAGGAGGAGCTGCTCGCCGAGCTCCTGGAGTCCACGGTCACGCCCTCGCTGACGTACGCCAGGCAGCTCCTCGCCGACGACGCGACCCCGCCCGAGGACCGGCTGTGGGACCTGTGCCGGACCGACGTGGAGCTGCTGTGCGGCGGCCCGCACAATCTCGGCGGGCTGTATCTGCTGCCCGAGGTGCGCGCCGAGCGGTTCGCCGGCTTCCATGCCGTGCGCGCCGAACTCAAGGACGCCTACCGGCAGTTGCTCGCCGCCACGACTGCCGGGGGTGCGCTCGCCAAGAGTGGGCTCGATCTCCGTACGGACCTGTTGTTCGGCTTGATCGAGGGTGTGATCCTGGTGCACCGCTCCGACCCCGAGCGCCCGGTGTCGGTCTTCGCGGAGGCCACGGCGGACGCGGCCCTGCGGATCGCGGGCGTCTGACCGACCGGGGCTGAAGCCGGTCCCCGCCCGCCTCTTCACTCGTCACGGTGAGTGTTTTCGTATGCCCGTACGTCGTGACGCGCCGTGTTCGAATGAATCCGAGGCGTGTAAATGGAGCCGAGGGTACTCCTTGGACCCGCCCCGTTTCAGGTGCTTGCTGAATATGACACGGCGATGATCCGGTCGGACTAAGCTCGCCCGCAGCGCACCGAGTTGAGGCTTATTCGTGCGCTTGTTCCCAAAAAATACCGAAGATTCAGTGCAGTCCTATACGTACCCCACTTGCAAGCTCCCCAGACACCCAGCCGATCTCTTTCAGAGGGCCTACATGGTGAGTGTTCAATCCCCTCCCCAGCGCCGTGAACTTCCTTACGCGCGCGTGCTGTTGCTGCCCGCCATACTGATGGCCGGGGCCACCGGAGCAGCGGTCGCCATGGTGGCCGTGCCGGCCCGGGCGGCCGTCGTCTGGTGCGGCGCCGTCGCCACGCTCCTGGTGATCGTCACGGCGGCCGAAGCGGTACGACGAGGCCGCGCCCTGCGGATCCTGCGCGAGACGAGCGCCCGTCACAGTGCGTATCTGGAACGGCGCCTCGCCGGACACGAGCAGGAGTTGCACCGCCTGGGGCACGAGATCACGCCGACCGCCATCTACTACCTGCGCGGCGGCAACTCCCCCACGGAGGTGATTCGCCAACTCGGCAACATCGACCCCTCCTACGGCGAACTGTCCGAAGCCCAGGTGGCGTTGCTCAAGCGGATGCTCGACATCGTCGACACCGAGGACGCCATGCGGGACTCCTCGCAGCGCTCCTTCGTCAGCATCGCCCGCCGAGTCCAGGCGATCGTGCACCAACAGGCCAACGAACTCCGCGAGATGGAGGAGGACCACGGCCGTAACCCCGAGGTCTTCGACGACCTGCTGCGCATCGACCACGGCACCGCGCTGATCGGCCGCCTGGCCGACTCGATCTCCGTGCTCGGCGGCGGACGTCCGGGCCGTCAGTGGCCGGCGCCCGTCCCGCTGTACAGCGTGCTGCGCGGCGCCATGTCCCGCATCCTCGAATACCGGCGCATCTCACTGGACTCGATCGCCAAGGTCAACATCGGTGGCACCTCCGTCGAGCCGATCATCCACGCCTGCGCCGAACTCCTCGACAACGCCACGCGCTACTCGCCCCCGCAGACCAAGGTCCATGTCACCGCGACCGAGGTGCAGACCGGCATCGCCATCGAGATCGAGGACGCCGGCGTCAGCCTCAGCGAGGAGGCCCGCGCCAAGACCGAGAACATGCTGGAGCGCGCCAAGGCCGGTGTCGACCTCCAGGACCTCGGCGAGTCCCCGCGCCTTGGCCTCGCCGTCGTCGGCCGCCTGTGCAAGACGTACGACATGCAGATCTCGCTGCGCTCCTCGGCGTACGGCGGTGTCCGCGCCGTCCTGGTCGTGCCGCGCGTGATGATGACGAACGACCCTGCGCCCGGCCTCGCCCACGGCGTCGGCGCCACCGCGGCGCCCAAGCTCGACCTCGGCGACATCGAAGGTCCCAAGCGCGCCCCGAAGCGGCGTCGTCCCACCAGCCCGCGCATCCCGGCCGGCGTGTCCATGGAGGACGAGGTCCCCGAGGTCACCGAGTGGACCGCCGGCGGGCTGCCGCAGCGGCGCAGCCGCGTCAAGATCCCGCTCAGCCAGCGGCTCGCCGAACAGGCCGCCGCCGAACGGGCCGAGCGGGAGGCCCGTGAGACCCGGCCCGCCTGGGCGACGCCGGTGCGCGACCCGGAGCCCGAGACGAAGGAGCCCGAACCGGGGCTCTGGGTCGAGGCGTTCTGGGAGGGACTCAAGGGCGACATGGACCCGACCGCACTCAGCCAGCCGACCACCGAGCCGGCCCGTATCGAGGCCGACGACGAGAGGGACCACAAGTGATCCAGCAGCGAGCCAACTTCGACTGGATGCTCAAGGATCTCGCCGACGGAGTACCGGGCATCGAGATGATCGTGGTGCTCTCCGCCGACGGCCTGCGCATCGCTCGCTACGGGGGCGATCCGGACGCCGCCGACCGTGTCGCCGCGGCCTGCGCGGGACTGCAGAGCCTCGCGGGCGCCGTCGCCCACGAGATCCCGGGCAGCGACGGCCGGATGAAGCTGGTCATCATCGAGATCAACGGCGGCTACTTCTATCTGATGGCCGCGGGAGCCAACGCCTACCTCGCGGTGCTCTCCGACGTGGTCGCCGAACCCGGACTGATGAGCAACCGCATGCGCGACCTCGTCGTGCGCATCGGGGCCCATCTCACCAGCCCGCCCCGGCGCAACGGGCAGACCGTATGACTCCTCCGCAACGCCGGCGGCGACATCCCAAGGAAGAAACACCACCACCCCCACTGCCGGCCAAAGAGGGCAAGGCCCCGGAGCGGCTCTATGTCGTCGCCGGGCCCGACGGGGAGCGCGCCGACATCGACCTCGTCACGTTAATCGTGGCGCGCGCCGACCCTCCGCCCTCGGCCACTCCGGAGCAGACGGCGATGCTCCGGCTCTGCACGGCACCCCTCTCGGTGGCCGAACTCTCGGCCTATCTGAGCCTGCCGTTCAGCGTGGTGACCGTGCTGCTCACCGAGATGCTGACGGCAGAACTGGTACAGGCGCGCGCCCCGATCGTCCGTCAGGCGCTCCCCGACCGTTCCCTCCTCGAAGCGGTGATGCATGGACTTCAAAGGCTCTGACACCATCCCCGGACCACGTTCGGAAGATCATCTGCCGCACTCGGCGCAGGCCGCGGTGAAGATCGTGATCGTGGGCGGCTTCGGAGTCGGCAAGACGACGATGGTCGGCTCGGTCAGCGAGATCAGGCCGCTGACCACCGAGGAGACCATGACGCAGGCCGGCGTCGGCGTCGACGACAACTACGGCTCCGACACCAAGACGGCCACCACCGTGGCCATGGACTTCGGCCGCATCAGCATCACCGAACAGCTGGTGCTCTATCTCTTCGGCACGCCCGGCCAGGAACGCTTCTGGTTCCTGTGGAACGGGCTGTTCGAGGGCGCGCTCGGGGCCGTGGTCCTGATCGACACCCGTCGGCTCGAAGTCAGCTTCGACGTCATAGGGCGGCTGGAGGAGCGCGGCGTGCCCTTCGTGGTCGCCGTCAACTCCTTCCCGGACGGGCCGCGTTACCCCATCGACGACCTCCGCAGCGCGCTCGATCTGGCGGACGAGATCCCGATCATCGAGTGCGACGCACGCCGCCGGGCCTCCAGCCGGGACGTCCTGATGACCCTGATGCGCTTCCTGCACTCGCTCGCCCTGACCGGCGCGCTCACCTGAGGCCCCTAGTGCCCCGACAGGCAACGTTCGCCCCGTCGCGACGCCCGGCACGCTCCCCGACCGCCTTGAGGGCGTGGGAGGTGCCCCCACTCGCCGCACCGGGCACAGACCCAAGTACTCCAGTACGAGGGCGCCTGCGCCCCCAGCCTCCGGCCGGGGGGACCCCCAGAGCATGCGCCGGACGCCACTCCTTTACGGGTAAACGTCGCCCGCCGGGGCACTGGCACCCGCACCCGGCACCCGCATTCGTCCAACTCCCCAGACACCGGATCCACTTCGGAGCGACCACCGTGACGCCTGAACACCAATCCCTGACCGGCATGGACCCCACGCTCGTCCCGCCGCCCGGCTGCCCGGCCCACGGCCGTGGCCCCGGCGGGCTGCACCGGCTCTACGGTCCCGAGGCGGAGGACCTGGCCTCCCTGTACGAGCAACTCCGCGAGGAGCACGGCCCGGTGGCGCCCGTGCTGCTCCACGACGACGTGCCCATGTGGGTCGTGCTCGGCCACACCGAGAACCTGCACATGGTGCGCTCGCCCTCGCAGTTCTGCCGGGACAGCCGCATCTGGAACCCGCTGGGCGAGGGCACGGTCAAGCCCGACCACCCGCTGATGCCGCACATCGCCTGGCAGCCGATCTGCTCCCACGCCGAGGGCGACGAACACCTGCGCCTGCGGGCCGCGGTCACCGGCGCCATGTCGACCATCGACCACCGCGGCGTCCGCCGTCACATCAACCGCCACACCCAGCGCCTCGTCAACCGCTTCTGCAAGGAGGGGTCGGCCGACCTGGTCGGACAGTTCGCCGAGCACCTGCCGATGGGCGTGATGTGCGAGATCCTCGGCATGCCCGACGAGTACAACGACCGGCTCGTGCAGGCGGCCCGTGACGCGCTCAAGGGCACCGAGACCGCGATCGCCAGCCACACCTACGTGATGGACGCGCTGAGCCGGCTCACCGCCAAGCGGCGCGCCCGGCCCGAGGAGGACTTCACCAGCCACCTCATCGCCCACCCGGCGAGGCTGACCGACGACGAGGTCCGCGAGCATCTGCGCCTCGTGCTCTTCGCCGCCTACGAGGCCACGGTCAACCTCCTGTCCAACGTACTGCGCATGATCCTCACCGACCCGCGCTTCAGGGCCCAGCTCAACGGCGGCCAGATGACGGTGCCGGAAGCGGTCGAGCAGTCCCTGTGGGACGAACCGCCCTTCAGCTCGGTCTTCGCCTACTTCGCCAAGCAGGACACGGAGTTGGGCGGCCAGCACGTCCGCAGGGGCGACGGGCTGCTGCTCGGGATCGCGCCGGGCAACGTCGACCCGCGGATCCGTCCCGACCTCGCCGCGAACATGCAGGGCAACCGCTCGCACCTCGCCTTCGGCGGCGGTCCGCACGAGTGCCCCGGTCAGGACATCGGCCGTGCCATCGCCGACACCGGTGTCGACGCGCTGCTCATGCGGCTGCCCGATGTCCAACTCGACTGCGACGAGGACGAGTTGGATTGGCGGCAGTCGATCTCCTCACGGCATCTGGTGGAGCTTCCGGTCCGCTTCGAGCCGAAGCCGGAGCAGGACGTGAAGGCCAAGCCGGGCCACGCCCCCGTCCCGCCGCAGCGCGGCAACTGGCAGGTCGGCTCCGCGCAGCCCGAGCCGCCCGCCGCTGCCGCCGCGGCGCCCCAGCCGGCCGCACCGTCCCAGCAGCCGGCTCCGGCGCCCGTGGAACCGGCCCGCCCCAAGGGCGCCTGGCGCCGCTTCCTGCTCTGGTGGCGCGGTTACTGACCGGCCCAGTCGCCGTAGGAGGACCAGGCCAGGAGCGCTCGCGTGCTCAGGAAGCGGTGCTCCACCCCCGTGACCGGATCGGTGAACTCCAGTGCCCGCGCCAGCAGTTGGAGCGGACGCCGGAAGTCGCCGGCCGGCACGGGGTCGGCCACCACCGGGTAGAGCGGATCGCCGAGAACAGGCGTGCCGAGCGCGTTCATGTGGACGCGGAGCTGGTGGGTCTGCCCGGTGCTGGGCAGCAGCCGATACCGCCCCAGGCCGTCGCCGCGGTGCCCGACCATCTCGATGCCGCTGACGGCGTTCGGCTCGCCCGCCACCTCGTACGCGGCGAGCACACCACGCTCCTTCACGATGCGGCTGCGCACGGTCCGGGGCAGGACGAGCCCGGGATCGTACGGGGCGATCGCCTCGTACTCCTTGCTCACCCGCCGGTCGCGGAACAGCGACTGGTACGCGCCGCGCTCCTCGGGCCGCACCGTGAACAGCACGAGCCCGGCCGTGAGCCGGTCCAGCCGGTGCGCGGCGCCCAGCGCGGGCAGGCCCAGCTCCCGCCGCAGACGCGCGAGCGCGGTCTCGGTGACATGGCTGCCGCGCGGGGTGGTGGCCAGGAAGTGCGGCTTGTCGACGACGACGATGTGCTCGTCGCGGTACACCACCTCCAGCGGGAACGGCACCGGCGTCTCGGCGGGCAGCTCGCGGTGGAACCACACGAACATGCCGGGTTCGTAGGCGGCGTCCGGCGCGACGGCCCGCCCGTCGGCGCCGACGATCTTCCCCGCGTCGAGCATCCCGTCGACGACTCCGGCGCCCGCCCCGCTGAGCCGCTCGACGAGGTGCTCGCGAACGGTGGCCCACGGCCCCTCGACGGGCAGCCGCACCCGCACGGGGTCGACCCCCTGCCGTTGGGGCAGCGGGGCGGGCGGGATCCGTGGCTTGCGACTCATCACGATCAAGCCTACGGCGCCCGGAAAAGCCGTTGGACCGGCCACCGCCCACGGGCAGGATGCCGGTCATGCCCTACGTCACCAGCCCCGTCCTGCCCGCCGGAACCCTCTCCCGTATCCCGCAGCCCCTGCTCCCCACCGGCGACGGACTGCTGCTGCGCCCCTGGCGGGCCGAGGACGCGCCCGCCGTCCACGAGGCTTTCCAGGACCCGCTCATGCACCAGTGGCACATCCGGCGCAGCGACTCCGAGGCGGAGGCCGCCGGCTGGATCGAGGAGTGGCGGAAGGCGTGGGAGGGCGAGCGGACCGCGCAGTGGGCCGTCACCGACGCGGACGGCGACCGGTTGCTGGGGCGGGTGGCGCTGCGCGAGATCGCGCTCGGCGACGGCGTGGCCGAGGTCGCGTACTGGACCACGGCGGCGGCCCGCGGCCAGGGCACAGCCGCCCGCGCGACGACCGCCCTGTCCCGCTGGGCCTTCGAGGGGATCGGCTTCCACCGCCTGGAACTGATGCACGCCACCGCCAACCGGGCCTCCTGCCGGGTCGCCGCCAAGGCGGGCTTCGTCCTGGAGGGCACCAAGCGCAGCGCCCTCCTCCACCCGGACGGCTGGCACGACATGCACCTGCACGCGCGCCTACAAGGCGACTGACCTACGCCGCGGCCTCCGTGACGGCCGTCTCCGGTACGGCACTTCGGGCGGTGGTCCGCTTCCGGCACGCCCGGTAGGCACCGCCGGCCAGCAGCGTGACGGCGAGGAACAGCACCGTGAACCACTGGAAGTACCAGTGCCCGCCCGTCGGGTCGTACACCGCCGCCCGTGGCCAGGCCAGGTTGACGGTCATGAGGAGGCCGTAGAGGAGTCCGAGGGCGTTGACGGGGATGCCCCAGCGGCCGAGGGAGAAGAGCTTCGCGCCCTTCTCGTCGGTGCCGCCGGCGGCGAACTCGCCGCGCAGGCGCCGGATCAGGAGCGGGCCGGTGACCATCGCGTAGGCCAGGTACAGCATCACGATGCAGGTGGTGCCGATGGCCAGGAAGGCGTCCGGCGAGGCGAAGTTGAGCAGCAGGAGGGCCGCCGAGAGGACGCCGACGACCAGAGCGGGGGCGCTGGGCATGCCGGTGCGCGGGTTGACGTGCGCCAGGCGCCCGGAGAACGGGAGCCCGCCGTCGCGGGCCATGGAGAACAGCATCCGGCTGGCCGCCGTCTGGATCGCGAGGGTCGCCACCGCGATCGCCACCACCACGTCGGCCAGCAGCACCCTGCCGACCCCGTCACCCAGGCTGCTGGTCAGGACGTAGCTGAGGCCGTCGACGCCCAGGTGGCCGTCGGTCAGGCTGGGCGCCGCGAGCAGCCCGCCGAGGATGACCAGGCCGCCGAGCAGGCCGGCGGCGCCGAGCGCGGTGAGGATCGTGCGGGGCGCCGTCCGCCGCGGATCGCGCGTCTCCTCGCTCATCTCGCCCGCGCTGTCGAAGCCGATCATCACGTACGCCGCCGTGAACGAGCCGACGAGCAGCGCCCCCAACAGGCCGGACCCCGCCGCCCCTTCGGTGTGGAAGGTGATGCCGGGAGAGCGCTTGGAGTGGGTGAGCAGGAGGACGACGATCAGGACGGCGCCGATGATCTCCGCGGTGACGCCGACGCGGTTGATCACGGACAGCACGCGGTTGTCCATGATGTTCACCAGCGTGGTGAGCACCAGCAGGATCACGCCCAGGACCGCCGCGTTCGCCGCGCCGTCCGCCGACGTCGGCGCGGAGTCGGTGCCCACCAGTTGGAAGCCGGACCAGATGGCCGGCAGCACCATCTGCAGCGCCAGCGCCGCCGCCGCGACCACCACGATCTGCCCGATCACCATGATCCAGCCGGCGAACCAGCCGAAGGTGGGGTTCGAAAGGCGCGAGGACCACTGGTAGATCGCGCCCGAGATCGGATAGCGGGCGGCCAGTTCCGCGAAGCACGCGGCCACCAGCAGTTGCCCGACCAGCACCGCCGGCCAGGCCCAGAAGAAGACGGGGCCGCCGAACGCGTACCCGAAGGCGAAGAACTGGAAGACGGTCGTCAGGACCGAGATGAAGGAGAACCCGGCCGCGAAGGAGGCGTACCGGCCCAGGCTGCGGTGCAGTTCCTGGCGGTAGCCGAACTCGGCGAGGGAGTGGTCGTCGGGGGAGTGGGGCGGATCGGGGCGTACGTCGGAGGGGGCTGTTGTCGTCACGGCGGCACCTGCCTTCGGCGCGGGAGCGGAGTGTGGCGCGGAATTCCTGTCGGGCGACAGAAATTAGGGGCGGCCTGTTTCGTGCGCGTCACGCAGGCGTATCCGCGACGGGCCCAAGTCCTCACGTCCTTGCACCCTCGCTCAATCGCGATACATCGTGTGTATTGACGCCTGCGCACGCTCGCGATATGTTCGTGCACGGATATTCGGTAGCGAGGTACGAGAGTGAGGTGCCGGCCATGGTGATGAAGCGCCGCAAGCTCAGCAACCCCCTGGCGCTCGCCGTGCTGGTGACTCTCTGGCAGAAGCCGATGCATCCGTACGAGATCGCCCAGACGCTGCGCCGTCAGGGCAAGGACACCAGCACGAAGATCAACTACGGCTCGCTCTACACGGTCGTCCAGAGCCTCGAAAAGCATGGATTCGTCGAGGTCACCGACGTGGAGCGGCAGGGCAACCGGCCCGAGCGCACGGTGTACGGGCTCACCGAGGCCGGCCGCGAGGAGATGACCGAGTGGTTGTCGGACCTGGTGGCCGTCCCCGCGAAGGAGTACCCGATCTTCGAGACCGCCCTCTCCCTGGTGGGCGCACTGCCCCCCGACGAGGTGGTGCGGCTGCTGGAGGAGCGGCTGAACTCCCTGGAGGTGCAGGCGGCGAGCGCACGTGGAGCGCTGGCGAAGCTCTACGAGACGCTGCCGAGGCTCTTCCTGATCGAGACCGAGTACCAGTTGCACATGATCGAGGCGCAGGCGGAATGGGTCCGTGGCTTCCTGGAGGAGATCAGGAAGGGCTCGCTGCCCGGCGTCGAGGGGTGGCGGCGGTTCCACGAGACCGGGGAGCTGCCACCCGAGTTCAGATAGAAGAAAAAGACCCCGGCCGGGCTGTTGCAGCAGCCCTGCCAGGGTCTCGAACCCCGAGCTGAATCCGCCGTGAGGCAGTCCAGGCGATCGAGGTGCGGCACACCCAGGATAGCCCGGCGCTCCTTGCACGGACGGATCAGCTGTCATCCGCTCATCAGGAGAGCAGTCGTCATGAGTACTACCCGTGCGCCCGCAGTGGAGGCGCGCCAGCTGATCAAGACCTACTCCGGTGATGTCACCGCCCTGTGCGGCATGGACGTCACCGTCGAACCCGGCACCGTCTTCGGGCTCCTCGGGCCCAATGGCGCCGGCAAGTCCACCACCGTCAAGATCCTCACCACTCTGGCCCGCCCCGACTCGGGCTCGGCGACCGTCGCCGGACACGACGTGCTGCGCCACCCCGGCCGGGTGCGCCGCGCGATCGGCGTGGTCGCCCAGAGCTCCGGCGCCGACCCTGTCGCCACGGGCCGCGAGAACCTCCAACTGCAGGGCAGGCTCTACGGGTTGAAGGGCGCCGCGCTCAACACCCGTGTGACCGAGCTGCTCGACCGCTTCAGCCTCGCCGACGCCGCGGGCCGGCAGGTGAAGGGCTACTCCGGCGGGATGCGACGCCGTCTCGACGTCGCCCTCGGCCTGGTGCACCGGCCCGAGGTGCTCTTCCTCGACGAACCCACCACCGGGCTGGACCCCGAGGCGCGCACCGCGATGTGGGACGAGATCGACCGGCTGGCGGGGGAGGAGGGGCTGACGATCCTGCTTACCACCCACTACCTCGAAGAGGCCGACCGGCTCGCCGAGCGCATCGCCATCGTCGACCGCGGCCGGGTGGTCGTCCAGGGCACACCGGACGCGCTCAAGGGTGAACTCCGCGGCGACGCCGTGCACCTGGAGCTGCGGGAGGCGGTCGGCGAGGGCGGCCGCACCCTGCTCATGGGCGCCCTCGATGCCCTGCCCGGCATGCACGAGGTGCTGGTCGACGGGCGCCGCGTCAGCGTCCGCGCCGACGACGGGGCAGCCGCCGTACCCGCGCTGCTCGGGGCGCTGGAGCGGGCCGGGGTCGCCGTGGCCGCCGCGACCGTGGCCCGGCCCTCCCTCGACGACGTCTACCTCCGCTATGCGGGCCGCCGTTACTCCGAGGCCGACACCGAAGCCGGCACCGAGAACCTCGTCCTCGCCGGAGGTGCGCGATGAGCACGGCCGTCTCCCAGACCTGGTACATGACGCAGCGTCAACTCATGGTGTTCACCCGGCAGCCCGCCTACGCGATCATCACCCTGATCCAGCCGGTGATCTGGCTGTTCCTGTTCGGCAACCTCTTCAAGAAGGTCGTGGAGCTGGGCGGCTTCGGGACGACCACGTACCTCGACTACCTGGTCCCGGGCGTCGTAGTGATGAGTGCGCTCAGCTCCAACATGTGGGCCGGCATGGGCACGTTGGAGGAGATCCAGCGGGGCACGCTCAACCGCTTCCTGACCACCCCGGTCAGCCGGGCCGCGCTGATGAACGGCAACGTCGTCAACAACGGCCTGATCACCGCCTTCCAGTCGGTCGTCATCGTGCTGCTCGCGCTGGCGGGCGGCGCCGACTACCCGGGTGGCATCGGCGGCATCGCGATCCTGGTCCTGGCCGCCGTGCTGCTCGGCACGGTCTTCGGGGCGCTGTCCAACGCGCTGGGCATGCTGGTGCAGGAGCGGGAGTCGATCATCGGCATCAACACCTTCCTGCTGCTGCCGCTGACCTTCCTGTCCTCCGCCTTCATGGCGCCGTCCCAGATGCCCTCCTGGATGCGGCACATCGCCGACTTCAACCCGCTCAACTGGGCGATGGTCGCGGGCCGTTCGGCGCTGTCCGAGCACCCCGACTGGGGTGACGTGCTCAGCCGCGGCGGGGCGCTGGTGGTGCTGGCGGTGGCGGCGGTGTGGCTGTCGATCCGGACGTTCAGGTCGTACCAGCGGTCGGTGTGAGCCAAGCGTGAAGCGGCGGCGCCTCGGTGAGGTGCCGCCGCTTCGGGCATGTCGTCGGGTGTCTCAGGCGGCGGGGGCGGCGCCCTCCTGCTCCGTCTCGATCCGTGCGTTCCAGTCGCGCTTGGAGGCCTGCCAGCCGTCCTCGTCGTGGCCGAGCCGCCAGTAGCCGGAGATCGACAGGTCCTCGCGCGGGATCTGCAGCTCGACGCGCAGCAGTTGGCGCAGCTCCTTCACGAAGTGCGCCTCGCCGTGCACGAACGCGTGCGGGCGGCCCTCGGGGAACTGCAGCGTCCGTACGGCCTCGCACAGCATCTCGCCCACGGGCCGGTCGCCGCGGTGCAGCCAGACGACCTCCACGTCGGAGTCGACCTTCTGCTCCTCCTCGGGCCCATGGACCTCCACGAAGGCGTACGCGGTGACGCCCTCGGGCAGGGCCTCCAGGGAGCGGGCGATCGCGGGCAGGGCGCTCTCGTCGCCGACGAGCAGATGCCAGTCCGCGCTCACATCGGGGGCGTAGGCACCGCCGGGGCCCATGAAATGCACGGTCTCGCCCGGCTGGACACGCTTCGCCCACGGCCCGGCCAGCCCCTCGTCGCCGTGGATCACGAAGTCCAGCGTCAGCTCACGGGACTCCGGGTCGAAGGCCCGCACGGTGTACGTCCGCGTCACCGGCCACTGCTCGCGCGGGAGTTCCTCGCGGATGCGCTCCACGTCGAAGGGCTCCGGATAGGTCACGCCCTCGGCCGGGGGGAACAGCAGCTTCACATAGTGATCGGTGCAGGTGTCGGCCGTGAAACCGGCCAGTCCCTCGCCGCCGAGAACCACACGCTGCATGTGCGGGGTCAGCCGTTCTGTGCGGACGACCTGCGCGGAATGGGGCTTCCGCGGCCTCCGAGCCGGACGTTCTGCCATGACGGCCTCCCATACTTCCCTGCTTAGGCTTACCTAAGTTATCACCTCACCCTCGGACAACGCCTTACAGACAGCCGTATTCACGAAACATTGCCTACGTGCCGGGTTATGCGCTGCTCTACGCGCCGAGGGTGGTGAGCAGCCGCTGCAGCGACCCGCCCAGCCCCCAGCGCGCCGCCAGCTCCTCCAGTGCCGCCGGGTCGCGCGGTGCGTGCGGCAGGGCCGTGTCGACGTCCGGCAGCGGGACGTCGTCGGCGACCTTGACCACCTTCGGCGCCACCGCGACATACGGCCGCGACTCGTCGAGCCGCCTGCGCTGCGACGGCGTGAGCTTGGCCTTCGGGTCCTCGACCGCGGCCATGATCCCGGCCACGTCCCCGAACTCGGCGAGCAGCTTCGAGGCCGTCTTCTCGCCGATGCCGGGCACGCCCGGCAGTCCGTCGCTCGGGTCGCCGCGCAGCAGCGCCAGACCCGCGTACCCCCTGCCGTCGACCCCGTACTTCTCGCGCAGCCACGCCTCGTCGGTGAGCTGCAGCGTGCCGACGCCCTTGAGCGGGTACAGCACGCGCACCCCCCGCTTGTCGTCCACCAGT
This sequence comes from Streptomyces sp. NBC_00461, assembly GCF_036013935.1. Lineage (NCBI taxonomy): Bacteria > Bacillati > Actinomycetota > Actinomycetes > Kitasatosporales > Streptomycetaceae > Streptomyces > Streptomyces sp. NBC_00461. The sequence continues at coordinate 1,935,518 of NZ_CP107902.1, read as the reverse complement.
TGGTACAGGTCGCGGTCGCCGGTGACGATGTCGACCGGGCCCTTCGCCCGGGCGGTGAACGTGCCGATCACGTCGTCCGCCTCGTACTCCGCGACGCCCACGCGTGCGATGCCGAGCGCGTCGAGGACCGCCTCGATGACGGGCACCTGCGGGGACAGCGTGTCCGGCACCTCCTCCTCGTCCGGCCCCGCCGCGCGCTCCTCGGCGACGCGGTGCGCCTTGTAGGAGGGGATGAGATCGACCCGCCACTGGGGACGCCAGTCGGCGTCCATGCACGCCACCAGATGGTCCGGGCGGTGATCCTTGACGAGGCGGTCGATGAATTCGAGGAGCCCGCGCACGGCGTTCACCGGAGTGCCGTCCGGGGCCTTCACGGACTCCGGCACGCCGAAGTAGGCGCGGAAGTAGAGCGAGGCGGTGTCGAGGAGCATCAGTCGTCCGGTCACGCCTCGCATCATGCCGTACGGCACTGACAGTCACCGTGCGACCGCCGACGCGTGGCACTTGTGAATGCCTTGTGAGCTGGACCACTGGCGCGTTTGGCCTGGACCGCCCGGGGCAGGCGCCGCCCCGGAGCGACGGCGATTGCATCTTCAACCGGTTACGGCCTGTCGTCTCCCTCTCCCCGCCGCCGAGACGAGAAGGTACGCGTGTCATCCAGGCTTGAGGCCGAACATCTGTACAAGGTGTTCGGCAGACGACCAGACGACGCAGTCGAGCGGCTCCGGAAGGGAGCCGACCGGGAGGAGCTGCGCGCGGACGGCACCACCGCCGCAGTGATCGACGCCTCCTTCATCGTGGAACCGGGCCAGATCTTCGTCGTCATGGGCCTGTCCGGTTCCGGCAAGTCCACGCTGCTGCGCATGCTCAACGGCCTGCTGGAGCCGACCGCCGGACACGTCCGCTTCGAAGGCGACGACCTGACCGCGCTCGGCGACCGCGAGCTGCGGGCGGTCCGCGCGAAGAAGATCAGCATGGTGTTCCAGCACTTCGCGCTGTTCCCGCACCGCAACGTTCTGGAGAACGCCGCCTACGGCCTGGCCGTGCAGGGCGTGCCCCGCGCCGAGCGCGAGCAGCGCGCCGGCGAGGCGCTGGCCCTGTGCGGTCTGGCCGGGTGGGAGAAGTCCTGGCCGGACGAGCTCTCCGGCGGTATGCAGCAGCGCGTCGGCCTCGCCCGCGCCCTCGCCACCGACGCCGACCTGCTTCTGATGGACGAGTCGTTCAGCGCCCTCGACCCGCTGATCCGCCGTGACATGCAGGACCAGCTGCTCCAGCTGCAGCAGACCCTGAAGAAGACGATCGTCTTCATCACCCACGACCTCAACGAGGCCATGCGCCTGGGCGACCGCATCGCCGTCATGCGCGACGGCCGCATCGTCCAGACCGGTACGGCGGAGGACATCCTCATCCGGCCGGCCAACGACTACGTGGCCTCCTTCATCCAGGACGTCGACCGCTCCCGGGTCCTGACCGCGTCCGCCGTCATGGACAGGGACGTACGGGGCGACGAGGCCGACTGCGGCTGCGAGAGCGACTGCGACACGGCGACGCCCGACACGCCGTTCACCGAACTCTGCGCGATGAGTGCCCGGTCGACGCATCCGGTGGCCGTACTGGACGGCGAACGCACGCTCGTCGGAGTGGTCCCGCAGCAGCGCCTGGTCGGCTTCCTCGGCGACGTGAAGGCGGTGACCCATGCCTAGGATCCCGCTCGGCGACTGGGTCAACGACACCGTCGACTGGCTGCTCGCCCATGTGTCCTGGCTCTTCGACTTCTTCAAGGCCGTCTTCACGGGCACCTACGACGGCATCAACGCCGTCCTCCAGGCCCCTGAACCCCTTGTGCTGGCGGGCATCTTCGCCGTGCTCGCCTTCTGGCTGCGCGGCACGCTCGCCGGTGTCCTCACCTTCGTGGGCTTCGCCTTCATCGACTCCCTCGAACTGTGGGGCGATGCGATGGTGACCCTGTCGCTCGTCCTGGTCGCCACGATCATCGCGCTGGTGATCTCGGTGCCGGTGGGCATCTGGGCCGCGCGCTCCAACCGGGTCAGCGGAGTCGTCCGGCCGGTCCTGGACTTCATGCAGACGCTGCCCGCGATGATCTACCTCATCCCGGCCATCCTGTTCTTCGGCACCGGTGCCTCCGCGGGCATCGTCGCGACCCTGATCTTCGCGCTCGCCCCCGGCGTGCGCATGACCGAGCTGGGCATCCGCCAGGTCGACAAGGAACTGGTCGAGGCAGCGGAGGCGTTCGGCACCACGCCCCGCGACACGCTCCTGCGCGTCCAGTTGCCGCTGGCCCTGCCGACCGTGATGGCCGGCGTCAACCAGGTCATCATGCTCGGCCTGTCCATGGCCGCGATCGCCGGCATGGTTGGCACCGGCGGCCTCGGCGGCGACGTCAACGAGGCCATCGGCCAGCTGAACGTCGGCCTCGGCTCCGAGGCCGGTGTCGCCATCGTGATCCTCGCGATCTACCTGGACCGCATGACCGGCGCCCTGGGCACCCACGTCTCCCCACTCGGCCGCCGCGCCGCCGCGAAGGCCCGTGCCGCCCAGGGCCTGAAGATCTGGTCCTACCGACCGCGCCCGCAGGTCGCCGTGGTCGGCGTCGTGATCCTCGGACTCGTCGCGGGCGGCATGGGGATCTTCGGCGGCAGCGGCGACTCCGCCGACGTCGCCGCAGGCCAGGACGTCGGCCAGGGCAAGAAGATCAGCATCGGCTACATCCCGTGGGACGAAGGCGTCGCCTCCACCTTCCTCTGGAAGGAGATCCTCGAACAGCGCGGCTACCAGGTGGACGCCAAGCAGTTCGACGCCGGCCCGCTCTACACCTCCCTCGCGCAGGGCAGCGTCGACTTCCAGACCGACGCCTGGCTGCCGACCACCCACGCGCAGTACTGGAAGAAGTACGGCAGCAAACTCGACGACCTCGGCGCCTGGTACGGCAAGACCTCGCTGGAGCTGAGCGTCCCCTCGTACATGAAGGGCGTCGACTCCCTCGACGACCTCAAGGGCAAGGCCGCCACGTTCGGCGGGAAGATCACCGGGATCGAGTCCAGCGCCGGCGAGATGGCCCTGCTCAAGAGCAAGGTTCTCAAGGCCTACGGCCTCGACAAGGAGTACAAGGTCGTCGACAGCTCCACGCCCGCGATGCTGGCCGAGCTGAAGCGGGCCTACTCCCAGAAGGACCCCGTCGTCGTCACGCTCTGGTCGCCGCACTGGGCGTACAACGACTACAAGCTGAAGAAGCTGAAGGACCCCAGGGGCGCCTGGGGCAAGGGCGACGGTGTGCACACGCTGGCCCGCAAGGGCTTCGCGGGCGACAACCCGGTCGTCGGCAAGTGGCTGAAGAACTTCAAGCTGAACGAGAAGCAGCTCACCAGCCTCGAAGCCGAGATCAACAAGGCGGGCAAGGGCAGGCAGCAGGACGCCGTGCGCACCTGGCTGAAGGGCAACCCGGGCCTCGTCGACAAGCTGGCCCCCGTCCCCGGCGGCTCCGGCGCGACCCCCACCGAGGCCAAGCGGCCCGTGAACGTGGCCTGGTTCCCCTGGGACGAGGACATCGCCGTCAGCTACCTCTGGAAGAACGTCCTGGAGCGGCGCGGCTACAAGCTCAACCTCAAGCAGATGGACGTCGGCCCGGTCTACACCGGCCTCGCCTCCGGCGACCTCGACGTCAACTTCGACGCGTGGCTGCCGTACGCGCAGAAGAACTACTGGGACAAGAGCAAGGACAGACTCAAGGACCTGGGCACCTGGTATCAGCCGACCTCGCTGGAGGTCGCCGTGCCCTCGTACGTGAAGGGCGTCAACTCCCTGGAGGACCTCAAGGGCAAGGCGAGCACCTTCGACGGGAAGATCATCGGCATCGAGCCGGGCACCGGTGAGATGAACCTCCTCAAGACGAAGGTCCTGCCCGGCTACGGCCTGGACAAGGAGTACAAGGTCGTCGACGGCTCCACACCGGCGATGCTGGCCGAGCTCAAGCGCGCGTACGCCAAGAAGGAGCCCGTCGCCGTCGTGCTGTGGTCGCCGCACTGGGCGTACAGCCAGTACGGCCTCACCAAGCTGAAGGACGACAAGAAGCTCTTCGGCGAAGGAAACACGATCCGCACCATCACCAACGAGAAGTTCCCGGAGCAGTACCCGCAGCTCACCAAGTGGATCAAGGGCTTCCATATGAGTGAGGGCGAGCTCGGCAGTCTGGAGGCCGAGATCAACAAGCGAGGTCAGGGCCACGAGGAGGAGGCCGTCGGCGCCTGGCTGAAGGAGCACCCGGACACGGCGGCCCGGATGACACCTCAGTAGAAGCCACCGAGAAGCACGCGCGTGGGCGGTCCGTTTCGCGACGGGCCGCCCACACGCGCGTGAAGGGCGTACGAAAAGGATCCGGCCAACCACATAGAGCTACGCCCCCGCCCACGCCTCACCGCCCTCCCGAGCGGACTTGCCGACCGCACATGCGGCCCGCGGCGCACTCCGACTCGCCGCCCCGAAGATCACGCCGACGTGGGGCGACGACCCGGCCCGGCCGGCGCCCCCGGGCCGACCGCGACTTTGGCCGCCAACTGGGCGCCGTACGAACGGAGTTCATGACCCGGCGGGCAACGCCTGATCACAGGCCTGATCGCGGCGGGCGGGCACGGGGAGCGGGCGGGAACGCAAGGGGAACACAGGGGACCGCAGGCGCATTGAAAGTAAGAGCGGGAAGTCGCGCGGAGCGAGGAACGGCGATGCCGCGGGGTCCGTGGCAGCGGGTGCCCGCACGCCTACGATTCCCGCACCGGGCGGGGCGGCCGGCCACCGGTACGCGTGCCCGGGGGCCCGCGCCCCCGGCCGGCCCCCGTCGTGGCTGCGGACGGCCTTTTGGCCCTCCTGGTCAGCGTCTTCGTCCCGAAGGAGGAATCCGCGCCCCGCGAGTCGGAAGAGGCCAACCACTCGCGACAGTTGGCGAATTGACCGCAGGCGGTGTTTACGGGGATGTGACGGGCGCATGAAACAGTTTGCCGAACCTGCGTAAGGTGCAGAGAACTCATCAGAGAGAACTCGTCCGACGGACCGCGACCACGAGCGAGGGAGGGAGCCGGAGCGATGGGCGACCACAAAGACGACCACAAGGATCAGCCCCTGCGAGTGGGCGCGGCGGTGCGCCGCCGGCGCCGGGCGCTGCAGCTCACCCTCGCCGTCGTGGCCGAGCGCAGCGGCCTGTCGGTCCCGTTCCTGAGCCAGATCGAGAACGACCGGGCGCGGCCCAGCAGAACGTCCCTCGAAAAGGTCGCCGACGCCCTGCGTACGACAGCCGTGGAACTCCTCGCGGCGGCCGACCCGGCGTGCAGCGTGGACGTGGTGCGGGCGGAGGCGGCCGAACCGGCCCCCGAGCCGCGGGTGCGTTCCCTGGTGCGGGGTCATCACCAGATGCACGCTTCGGAGTTCACCGGCGACCATGACGCGGGCCGCGAATTCCAGTACCGCAACGACCAGTTGATGTACGTCGCCGACGGAGCGGTGGAGATCGAGGCGGAAGGGCGCGCCTACCGGCTCGGCCGCGGGGACACCCTGTACCTGACGGGCGGCGTGCGCCACCGGTGGCGGGCGACGGTGTCGGACACGCGCGTGGTCGTCGTCGCGGTGGCCGAACACGTCGAGGCGGTCCAGAACCGGACGCGGTAGTGCGCACGCGCGTCGTCTCCCTCGTCCCGTCGCTCACGGAAGCGGTGGCCGTCTCGGTGCCGGGCGTCCTGGTCGGGGTGACGGACTGGTGCAGCCACCCCGCGGACCTCGACGTCCCCCGCATCGGCGGCACCAAGAACCCCAAGCTCGACGAGATCCTCGCCCTCGCTCCCGACCTGGTGGTCGCCAACGAGGAGGAGAACCGCGAACCCGACCTGACGGCCCTGCGTGAGGCGGGCGTCGAGGTCCTCGTCACCGAGGTACGGAACGTGCCGCAGGCGTTCGGGGAACTGGCCCGGGTGCTCGGGGCGTGCGGGGCGGCGTCCCGGCCGCGCTGGCTGGACGAGGCGGAGGCGGCCTGGTCGAGCCTGCCGCCGCCCGAGCGCCGTACGACGGCCGTGGTGCCGATCTGGCGGCGGCCCTGGATGGTGCTCGGACGCGACACCTTCGCCGGCGACGTGCTGTCCCGCCTGGGCGTCGACTACCTCCACGCGACCCACCCCGACCGCTACCCCCGCGTCCCGGTCGAAGAACTGCGGGCGGCCGCCCCGGACGTCGTCGTCCTGCCCGACGAGCCCTACCGCTTCACGGCCGACGACGGCCCCGAGGCCTTCCCGGGCCTGCCCTGCGCCCTCGTCAGCGGACGTCACCTGACCTGGTACGGACCGTCGTTGGCCGAGGCGCCGCAAGCGCTGGGCGAGGCGCTGCGGGCAGCGTTCCGCTGAGCAGACCGCGGGCCGTGCGCAGGGCGGCGGTGCCCCAGGCGGCGACGAGCAGGACGTACAGCCCGACCGCGAGCCAGTCGTACACGACGAGCCCGGTGTGCCGGGCGAGCGCCTCGGCACCCGTGACACACGTCCCGACGGGGAAGGTGAACGCCCACCACGTCATCGCGAAGCCCATGCCGTGCCGGCGCGCCCGCAGCACATGGGCGGTGGCGAACACCAGCCACAGCAGCGCGAAGCCCATGACGGGCACGCCGTACAGCACGGCGAGGACGACGAATCCCTCGCTGTACGGCGCCGGTACGACACCGGGGGCGAAGTCCGCGAACTTGCCGACCGCGGTGGTGGACTGGCCGAGCGGGCCGAGCACCAGGAACAGCGTCGGGGTCAGGGCGAGGGGCAGCGGCCCGCCCGTGATCAGCCGGGCGAAGACCACGGGCAGCATCAGCAGGGTCGCGAGGAGGCTGAGCCCGAACATCGCGAAGCAGGCCAGCAGAAGGGTCGCGCGGGGCTGGCCCGGCGGCAGGTGCGGCACGAGGAGCGGCCCGAGTGCCGCGGACACCATGGGCGCCACGACGGGCAGCAGCCACACGGGCGTGGCCTGCTCCGGCTCGACCCTGTGCCGTACGGCCATGAGGTACGGCACCGCTACGGCGGCCACGAGCCCCACCAGCGTCCCGGCGGTGAACAGCACGGCGTCGAGAACGAGCGCGTTGTGCGGCCCGATCCAGTCCCGGCCGACGACGACGGCACCGCCGCCGACGGCGAGCAGGGCCATGGACAGACACCCGTAGAACGGCGCCGTGGCCGGGTCGAGGAGGTGGGCGCGGGCCTGGTCGCGATGGTGCGTCCAGTGCAGGGCACGGGCGGCGAGCAGCACGACGAGCAGGCCGAGGGAGAGAGCCCACGCGGCCGTGCAGACGGTGCGCAGGCCGGGGACGTGGAGGGGGAGCGTGGCGCCTGCGGTGCCGACGATGGCGGTGCCCATGACGGACGCGTACCAGTTGGGTCCGAGGTGACGGACGGCGGCGGCGCGCGGAACGCGTGCGGTGACACGCGGAAGGGGCTGGGCTGCGGTGACCATGCCTTCACGGTCTCGCCGCCGGACCTCCGCGACCAGGGAGTACGTCTCTATGGGGGCATAAGCTGGAGTTATGAGCGAGGCAAAGTCGAAGGCGGAGACGGAGGCAAACGGCCAGGGCACCCCCCGGCTCGGGCCCGGTACCGGTCCTGGTGCCGGTACCGGTCACGGCGGTGGGGGTCCGCTGGCGCATCGGGTGCCGGATCTCGGGGCGCTGGAGCTGCTCCTTGCGGTGGCGCGGCTCGGCAGTCTGGGCGGGGCGGCGCGGGAGATGGGCATCAGCCAGCCGGCGGCCAGCAGCCGGATCCGGTCGATGGAGCGCCAGTTGGGGGTGGCGCTCGTCGACCGTTCACCGCGCGGCTCCCGTCTCACGGACGCCGGGGCGCTGGTCACGGACTGGGCGCGGCGGATCGTGGAGGCGGCCGAGGCCTTCGACGCCGGGGCGCAGGCACTGCGGGACCGGCGCGACTCCCGGCTGCGGGTGGCGGCGAGCATGACGATCGCCGAGTACCTGCTCCCCGGCTGGCTGCTCGCGCTGCGCGCCCAGCGCCCCGACACGGCGGTGTCCCTGCTCGCGGGCAACTCGGCGGTGGTGGCGGAGCGGCTGCTGTCCGGCGAGGCGGACCTGGGCTTCGTGGAGGGCGTGAGCGTGCCGCCCGGTCTGGACTCCGCGGTCATCGCCCACGACCGCCTGATCGTGGTGACGGCCCCGGTGCATCCGTGGGCCCGCCGCCGACGTCCACTGGAGGCCTCGGAACTCGCCGCGACACCGCTGATCCTCCGCGAGAAGGGTTCGGGAACCCGGCAGGTCCTGGACGCGGCGCTGGGCGGCCTGGCGCGCCCCCTGATCGAGCTGTCGTCGACGACGGCGGTGAAGGCGGCGGTGGTCAGCGGGGCGGGCCCGGCGGTCCTGAGCGAACTGGCGGTGGGGGAGGAGCTGGCGATGCGGCGACTGGTGCGGGTGCCGGTGGAGGGGGTGGCCCTGGCCCGGGACCTACGTGCGGTGTGGCCGACGGGGCATCGGCCGGTGGGGCCGGCACGGGAGCTGTTGTCGTTGACGCGGGGGTAGGAGGGGTTCAGCCCCCCCGCTGCCCCGGCCCCTACCGGTCCCGTCACGTCCCGTCACGGGGGCCAGCCCCCGGACCCCCGCTCCTCAAACGCCGGAGGGGCTGGTTTTGTCGGCTGGGCCTTGATCGGTGAGCCCCGCTTGTCAAGCGTCGGAGGGGCTGGTTCTTGTCGACCGGGTCTTGATCGGTGAGTCGGTTGCGGCGGCCTCGACCAGTGCCTGCATGACCCGCACGTCGTCCCCCATCTCCGGGTGCCACTGCACGCCCAGTACCCAGCTCTCCGCGGACGGCAGTTCCACCGCCTCCACCGTCCCGTCCTGCGCGTACGCCGTCGGAACCAGGCCCGCGCCGAGGCGGTCGACGGCCTGGTGATGGTAGGCGGGCACCGCTGTCTCCTCGGGGACGGCCTCGGCGTACAGCGTCCCCGGCACCGGCTTGACGGGATGCCGGCCGAAGACGCCGACGACCTCCGCATGGCCGTCGAGGTGCTGGACGAGGGTGCCGCCGAGAGCGACGTTCAGGAGCTGCATGCCCCGGCAGATACCCAGCAGGGGGACGCGCGCGGCCAGGGCCGCCTCGATCAGGGCCAGCTCCCAGGCGTCCCGGGCGCGCGCCGGCGGGCCGGTCCGGGGGTGCGGCTCGGCGCCGTAGCGGACCGGCTCCACGTCCGGACCGCCCGCGATCACCAGCCCGTCGAGCCGGGCGACGGTCGCCGCCGCCCGCTCCGGATCGTCCGGCGGCAGCATCGCGGCCAGTCCGCCCGCCCGCTGCACGAGCCGCGGATAGCCGGCCGGCAGCAGCGCCGCCTCCAGCTCCCACACACCCCAGCGCGCGCCGGACTCCAGGTACGTACTGACACCGATCAGCGGCCTGTCCGCCATACGTCCTCCTGCCCGAGGCAATGGATCCCTTCCATACCTTTGCCGACGTGACCCCCGCAGGGCAAGGTCACGCCAGGAACCCCCTGAGCAGTGCCGCGGTCCCCGCGCAGTGCTCCCGCATCATCTCCCGCGCCCCGTCCGAGTCCCCGTCCAGGACCGCTTCCACCAGGGCGACGTGCTGGCGTTGCGAGTGCTCCAGGTTGCGCACCAGGAGAGGGATGCAGTCGAGCAGGTCGTTCACCGTCGCCCGCACCGCCGCGTACTGCGCGGTCAGCGTCGGCGATCCGCACAGTTCGGCCAGGGTGAGGTGGAGCAGCGTGTCCAGCCGGCGGTACTCGGCGAGCGGTGCGTCGCCCGTGCGGGCCAGCGCCTCGCGCAGCCGGTCCGCCTGCTCGTCCGTGAGGCCGTGCGCCGCGCACAGGCCCGCCGCGCCCACCTCCAGCACCTCCCGGAAGCGCAGCACGTCCTCGATGTCGCCCTCGGCGACCCGGCGCCGCAGCTCGTCCTCGCCCCCCGCGTCCGGCCTCGGCAGCACGAACGTCCCGCCGTACCGCCCGCGCCGCGACTCCACCAGGCCCTGGTCCTGCAGCACCTTGAGCACCTCGCGCAGCGTCACCCGGCTGATCCCGAGCCGCTCGGCCAGCTCCCGCTCGGCCGGCAGCCGCTCGCCCCCCGGCACCAGGCCGAGCCGGACGACCTGAAGGATCTGCTCCAGCGCCTCCTCGAAGCCGTTGCCCGCCCGCACCGGCCGCAGCACAGGTGTCAGCCGGTCCTCCAGGCTGCTGTCCGGATCCAGCGACATCCCGCCGCACCCCCTTCCCAAGCAATGGTTCTCGGCAATACCTTATGGCTTCCGGCTGACCAAAGAAGCCGAAGGAGGCTTTCCCGTGGCAGACCGCACACCCCCGCTCGGCGTCGAGGAGCTGCATGCCCTCGTCGCGAGTGGTGAGATCGACACTGTCGTCCTGGCGTTCCCCGACATGCAAGGGCGCCTCCAGGGCAAGCGGTTCGCCGCACGCTTCTTCCTCGACGAGGTCCTGCACCACGGCACCGAGGGCTGCAACTACCTCCTCGCCGTCGACACCGAGATGAACACGGTCGACGGATACGCCATGTCCTCCTGGGACCGGGGCTACGGCGACTTCGCCATGCACCCCGACCTCAGCACCCTGCGCCGCGTGCCCTGGAACGCAGGCACGGCCATGCTCATCGCCGACCTCGCCTGGAACGACGGCTCGCCCGTGGTCGCCGCCCCGCGGCAGATCCTGCGCCGCCAGCTGGACCGCCTCGCCGAACACGGCTTCACCGCCCAGGTGGGCACCGAGCTGGAGTTCATCGTCTTCAAGGACACCTACGAGCAGGCCTGGGACGCCGGCTACCAGGGGCTGACCCCGGCGAACCAGTACAACATCGACTACTCGGTGCTCGGCACGGGCCGCATCGAGCCCCTGCTCCGCCGTATCCGCAACGACATGACCGGAGCCGGCCTCACCGTCGAGTCCGCCAAGGGTGAGTGCAACACGGGCCAGCACGAGATCGTGTTCAAGTACGACGAGGCCGTGGTCACCTGCGACCAGCACGCGATCTACAAGACCGGCACCAAGGAGATCGCCGCCCAGGAGGGCGTGTCGATCACCTTCATGGCCAAGTACAACGAGCGCGAGGGCAACTCCTGCCACATCCACCTCTCCCTCGCGGACGCGGCCGGCAACAACGCCATGGCGGGATCCCCCGGCGACCCCGACGGCATGTCGGACGTCATGCGGTACTTCCTCGCCGGACAGCTCGCCGCCCTGCGGGACTTCTCACTGCTCTACGCCCCCAACATCAACTCCTACAAGCGGTTCCAGCCGGGCTCCTTCGCCCCGACCGCCGTCGCCTGGGGCCACGACAACCGCACCTGCGCCCTGCGGGTCGTCGGCCACGGCCGCTCGATGCGCTTCGAGAACCGGCTGCCCGGCGGCGACGTCAACCCGCACCTCGCGGTGGCCGGGCTGGTGGCGGCGGGCCTGTACGGCATCGAACAGAAGCTGGAGCTGCCCGAGGCCTGTGCGGGGAACGCGTACACGGCCGAGTACGCGCACGTCCCGACGACCCTGCGCGAGGCCGCCGAGCTGTGGGAGAACAGCCCGATCGCCAAGGCCGCCTTCGGCGACGAGGTCGTCGCGCACTACCGCAACATGGCGCGCGTCGAGCTCGACGCCTACGACGCCGCGGTCACCGACTGGGAGCTGCGCCGCTCCTTCGAACGCATGTGAGGCCCTTCTTGTCTGCCGAGTACGCACTCGAAGTACTGAACCCCGCGACCGAGGAGGTCGTCGCCACCGTCCCGGGCGCCACCGCGGCCGACGTGGACGCGGCCGTCGTACGGGCCACCGCCGCGCAGGCACGGTGGGCCGCACTCCCGCCCGCCGACCGGGCCCGGCTGCTGCGCCGGTTCGCGGTCGCCGTCGACGAACACCTCGAGGAACTCGCCGGGTTGGAGGTCCGCGAGGCGGGCCACACCATCGGCAACGCCCGTTGGGAAGCGGGCAACGTCCGCGACCTGCTCGACTACGCGGCCGGGGGAGTGGAGCGCCTGACGGGCCACCAGATCCCGGTCGCGGGCGGCCTGAACGTGACGATCCTGGAGCCACTGGGCGTCGTCGGCGTCATCGCACCGTGGAACTTCCCCATGCCGATCGCCGCCTGGGGCACCGCCCCGGCGCTCGCGGCCGGCAACGCCGTCCTCCTCAAGCCCGCCGAGACGACCCCGCTGACCGCCCTGCGCCTCGCCGAACTCGCCCTGGAGGCAGGCCTTCCCGAGGGCGTGTTCCAGGTGCTGCCCGGGCACGGGCCCGTCACGGGTAACGCCCTGGTCGAACACCCGGGCGTGGCGAAGATCGTCTTCACCGGATCGACGGCCGTGGGCAAGCAGGTGCTGGCGAAGGGCTCGGCGCTCCTCAAACGCGTCACCCTCGAACTCGGCGGCAAGAGCCCCAACATCGTCTTCGCCGACGCCGACCTCAAGACCGCCGTCGATCCCTTCTCGTTCCTGGACAACTCAGGCCAGGACTGCTGCGCCCGCACCCGGATCCTGGTCCAGGAGCCGGTCTACGACGAGGTCCGCGAACTGCTCGCCGACACGCTGTCCGCCGTGGTGGTGGGCGACCCGGCCGACGAGAAGACCCAGATGGGCCCGCTGATCAGCCGCCGGCAGCTGGACCGCGTACGGTCGTTCGTTCCCGACGGCGCCCAGGCCCTGCGGGGCAGCGCCCCCGACGGCCCCGGCTTCTGGTTCCCGCCGACCGTCCTCACCGGCGAGCGGTCCGACTCCGCCGCGGCCCGCGAGGAGATCTTCGGCCCCGTCGCCGTCCTCCTCCCCTTCACCGACGAGCAGGACGCGATCCGCCTCGCCAACGAGACGCCGTACGGCCTCTCCGGCTCCATCTGGACCCGCGACGTCGGCCGCGCCCTGCGCGTCTCGCAGGGCGTCCGGGCAGGCAACCTCTCCGTCAACTCCCACTCCAGCGTCCGCTACTGGACCCCCTTCGGCGGCTTCAAGCAGTCCGGGCTCGGCCGTGAGCTCGGCCCGGACGCCCTGGCCGCCTTCACCGAAACCAAGAACGTCTTCATCAGCACGGAAGGCCCCGCACAGTGACCGCATCGTCCGCAGAGAACATTTGCCGGCGGCTCGTCGGCCGCACCGCCGTCATCACCGGAGCCGGCAGCGGCATCGGCCTCGCCACCGCACGCCGGCTCGCCTCCGAGGGCGCGCACGTAGTCTGCGGCGACGTCGACGAGGTCCGCGGCAAGGCCGCCGCCGACGAGGTCGGCGGAACCTTCGTGAAGGTCGACGTCACCGACGCCGAGCAGGTCGAGGCCCTCTTCAAGACGGCGTACGACACCTACGGCAGTGTCGACATCGCCTTCAACAACGCCGGTATCTCCCCGCCCGACGACGACTCCATCCTGGAGACCGGCCTGGAGGCCTGGAAGCGGGTCCAGGAGGTCAACCTGACCTCCGTCTACCTGTGCTGCAAGGCCGCCATTCCCTACATGCGCCGGCAGGGCAGGGGCTCCATCATCAACACGGCGTCCTTCGTCGCGAGGATGGGCGCGGCGACCTCCCAGATCTCGTACACGGCCTCCAAGGGCGGCGTCCTCGCCATGTCCCGCGAACTGGGCGTGCAGTTCGCCCGCGAGGGCATCCGCGTGAACGCCCTGTGCCCGGGCCCGGTCAACACCCCGCTCCTGCAGGAGCTGTTCGCCAAGGACCCGGAGCGGGCCGCACGCCGCCTGGTCCACATCCCGGTCGGCCGGTTCGCCGAGGCCGACGAGATCGCGGCCGCCGTCGCCTTCCTCGCCAGCGACGACTCGTCCTTCGTCAACGCCACCGACTTCCTGGTGGACGGCGGCATCGCGGGCGCATACGTCACGCCTCTCTAGATAACCGAGACAACCGAGATAACCAAGACAACCGAGTACTGATCTTCGGCGCCCGTCCTAGAGTGCCGGAATGAGCATGTCGCCCCCGCCCGGCTGGTATCCCGACCCGTCGGCCCCCCACCTGCAGCGCTGGTGGGACGGCACGGCCTGGACGGAGCACCGGAGCACGCCCACCGTGCCCGTGCAGACGCCGGCCGGGGGCGGCGGTTCCGGCCGGGCGAAGGTCGTCGCGCTCGCCACGGCCGGGGTCGTGCTCGTCGCGGCGATCGTCACGGGAGCGGTCTACCTCCGCAACGACGACGACGCGGGCGGCGCGGACGTGCAGACCGTGCCGAACTCCGTCGAGTCGTCCGCCCCGCCGACCACCGGCGGCCCCTCGCCCTCGGTATCCGCCTCGGAGCCCTCCGCCGACGACCCGGCCGCCGTCGTCGACCAACTCAACGGCATCACGCTGCCGTTACCCGACGGCTGGGTCAGGCCGCAGTACGTCGCCGAGGACGACGTCGTCATGACCACGCACGGCACTTACGGCTGCCCGGGCGACTCCGGCGTGTGCCGGCACGGCCTCGTCATCTCCCGTACGGCGACCGATACCGACGAGAGCTCCCCCAAGGCACTCGCCGAGCAGGACATCCCGGATGCGGCCGACGCCGCCTACGACCGCGACCTCATCGGCGGGCGGCCCTTCGGCGGCATCGAGTCCCACCGGCAGGTCAAGTCCGGCCAGATCGCGGTGGCGGGCCGCGCCGGGTACTTCGTGCGCTGGCGCGTCACGACGGCCAAGGGGCCCGGCGGCTACGTCGAGTCGCTCGTCTTCCCCTCCAGCGTCGGCACCGAGGCGCCGGTGATCGTCCGGTTCGTCTTCGACGCGGGCGCGGACGGCCCGCCGCTCGCCGACATGGACCGCATCACCAAGGGCATCCGGCCGCTCGACGACGCCTCGACCAGCGGCGGAGTCGGCAGCAGCATCGGCCCGAGGACCTGACCCGAAGGCCTGACCCGAAGGCCCGACCCGTTCGGCCGGCCGGACGGCTACCTACAGGAAGGTGTGGCCTTCCCCGCGGTACGTCGGCGCGGTCGCCGTCACGGCGTCGCCCTCGATCAGGTGCAGCACGTCGAACCGCTCGCACAACTCGCCGGCCTTGGCGTGCCGGAACCACACCTTGTCGCCGATCAGCAGGTCGTCGGCGGGCGAGCCGAGCAGTGGCGTCTGCACCTCGCCGGGCCCCTCCTGGGGGTCGTAGCGCAGCCCCTCGGGCAGGTGGGGGACGGGCAGCCGGTCGGGCCCGGGCGCACCGGAGGCCGGGTAACCGCCGCCCAGCACCGTCACGACCCCGACTCCCGGCCGCCGCACGACGGGCTGGGCGAACAGCGCGGCCGGACGCCCGCTGAAGGAGGTGTAGTTGTCGAACAGCCGCGGCACGTACAGGCCCGACCCGGCGCCGATCTCCGTGACGGCGTCCTCCGCGGCGGTGTGCTGCACACTGCCGGTGCCGCCGCCGTTGACGAACTCCAGATCCGGTACGACGGCCCGCACCGCGCGCACCACCGCTCCGCGCCGCTCCGCGAGCTCCCGGCGGGCCGTGGCCTGCATGAGCCGTACGGCACGCGACCGCAGCGGCCGCCCGGCGACGGAGTCACCGACGCCCGCGATGTGCCCCTCGTACGCCATGATCCCCACGACCTTGAACCCGGGCCGCCGTGCCACGGCGCGGGCCAGGTCGGCGACCTGGGCGGGGGAGTGCAGCGGGGAGCGTCGCGCCCCGACGCGTACGCGCCCTCCCAGCAGCTTCAGCGAGGTGTCCAACTCCAGGCAGACGCGGATGACTTCACGTCCGCCGGCGCGCGCCTCGTCGATGAACCCGAGCTGCGCGGGATCGTCGATCATGACGGTCACGGCGGCGGCGAGCTTGGGGTCACCGGCCAGCTCGGCGAACCCGCCGCGGTCCGCGGACGGATAGGCGAGAAGGACGTCGTCGAACCCGCTCCGCGCCAACCACAGGGACTCGGCGAGGGTGAACGACATGATCCCCGCGAAGCCGTCCTTGGCGAGCACCCGCTCCAGCAGGGCCCGGCAGCGGACGGACTTGCTGGCGACGCGGATCGGCTTGCCACCGGCGCGGCGCACGAGATCGTCCGCGTTGGCGTCGAAGGCGTCCAGGTCCACGATGGCGAGAGGGGCGTCGAGATGGGCGGTGGCCCGGTCGTAACGGACTCGGTCGGCGGCGCGAGCAGTCATGAATGAAGCCTGCCAGACAGGATTACCGCAGGGTAGGGGGACGTTCCGGGCAGATGCCCCGGGCTCGTGGACTGGTTCCCGTTCCGGCGGGGGCAACCCGTAGAGTGACGCGCACGTACGGCGGAACGACCACGGCTGCACATCCCGCACCTGGATGCCGGTCCATCCGTACGGGTATGCGTGTCCGGGACGGACAGATCCGGCGCCGAGCGGTTGAGCGCAAGGACGACGGCCCGCGTACAGGTAGTCGGCCCGGGCGCGAGGAAACGGGGGGTGCATGAGCACGGACGCGCAGCACGCCTCCATCCCACCGCGCCCGCCCCAGCCCCCGCCGGTCGGCCAGGGCCCGGCGGACCGGCAACCACAGGAGACCACCGCGCCCCCGCCCGACACCGACCCCACGCTGGACTCGACCGCCGAGTCCACCGGCGTGTGGTCCCCCTGGCGCGGCTCGGAACCCTTCAACGCGTTCGCCCCCCGCCGCCCCACGCCCACCCCCTCCCCGCCTCGCAACGAGCGTGAGGCCGCGGACGAGGGCTGGTCGCCGTGGAGCGGCCGCGGAAGCGATGGGGAGCCCTGGCCATGGGGCGGCGGCGCAGCCGACGGCGGCCCGACGTCCCGAGCGGGCAGCAACTCGGACGGCGTCTCGCCGTCCCGTCCGATCACCGAGGCCGACACCGCCGGGCCGGCCGACGACGGCGACGGTGATGCCGGCCGGCCGTCTCGGTTCGATGGTGAGGCTGAACTGCGTTCCGACGCCCCCGCGGACTCGTCGCGCCGCCCCAGCCCGGCGGCCGATCCGGACGGCATCCCGGTCGGCTCCCCGGACACCCGTCCCCACTTCCCGAACCTCCGTGTGCCCTCCGCGCGAGACGCCGGTCCGCTGCCCGCGCCCCCGCCGCAGGCCTCGGCCCGTTTCCCGGACGCACCTCCGGCGACCGGCCGCGAGACACGCAGCGACGGCGCCGCGACCACTGGGCGGACCGCCGACGCCACGCCCGCGCAGGCCGCCGCCGGCACCACGGTGCGGGGCGCCGACGGTACGAATCCACAGGCCACGGCCGGTAGGACCGCGCGCGGCGCCGCCGGTACGAGCGCGCCGGGCAGCGTCGTACCGCCACGTCCGAGCCACCGCCCCACGCCGCCGCCCCGCCCCACGAGCGCCCCCGCGGAAACGGCCCAGGAGACCACCAGGCGCTTGCGGCCCATCCGCCCGGAGACCCCGCCCGAGGTACCTGCCCGTCCGGCCGCCCCGCCCGCCATGCCGGACACCGGCCGCGTTCCTACGTCGGCCCACCCGCTCCGCCGCCCGGGTACGGCCGCCCCACCCGTGCCGGAATCCCGTCCGGGTTTCCGCTCCGGTTCGACCGGCTCGGCCGCCTCGGCGAGACCGGATGCCTCCGCCCCCTCGGCCACAGCCCAGGGGACGCCAACTCCCGCCCCCACCGATCCAGTTCGGCACGCTGACTCGGCGGCGCCGCCGATGCCGGGCGCCCGCCCCGCCTCCGCGCCCGCCGATCCCGGCCATGGGCCCGGTTCGGCCACGCCGCCCAGGTCCGAGTCCGGCTCGGCGGCCACCGCTCCTCTTCGGCGCCCCGGCGCCACTGCGCCGTCGGCAACGAGCACCCGGCCCGACCCGGCCGTACCGCCCATGCCGACCGCCCGCCCGAACTCCACCCCCGGCCCCACTCTCAACCCGACCGACGCGCCACGGCCTCCGGGTCCCGGTGTGGGCGCAGGGCCCGATCCCGCTCTCTCCTGGAGTGCTCCGATGGTGCCCGGTGGGACGCTGGGGGTCGGGCGGCCCGTGGTGTCGTTCGCGGAGCCCGAGGGGTACGACGAGCACGCCCGGCCGCGGCCGCTCGCTCGGCGGGTGCGGCCGCGTACCGCCGCCGTCGCCGCCTGTCTCGTGCTCGGCGTCGGGCTCATCGGCGGTGCCGCGACCGGCAGTTGGCTGGTGGGGGACTCGGGGGACGGCGGCGCGCGGGACACGTTCGCATCGGCCGGAAGTCTGTGGCACAGCGTGCCCGTGGACCGTTTGTTCCCGCCGACCGTGGAGGGCACCGGCGCCGGGCCCGGCGGCGCCGACCGGACCTGGACACGCGTCGCCGTCGCACCGGACAGCGGATGCAAGGACGCCTTCGACCCGCTGCTGAAGAAGGCCCTCGCACCCGCCGGCTGCCAACGTCTCCTCCGCGCCACCTACACCGACGCCACCCAGAGCTTCGTCACCACCGTCGGCCTCCTGTTCACCGACGCCGACGCCGCATCCATGGACGCCCTCGCCAAGCGCTTCCAGAAGGAGGGCCTCGGCAGCCGCACCGACCTCATGCCCCGCCCCTACGCGGCGAAGGACACCGCCGCCGCCCGCTTCGGCACCAAGCAGCGCGCCTCGTGGACCATCTCCGTGCTCACCGACGCCCCGGTCGTCGTCTACGCCGTCTCCGGCTGGGCCGACGGCCGCAGTGTCGACACGCCGCTCTCCGCCGAGCAGGCCATCCAGTCCGGCGCCACCTCGGCCCCCGCCCAGGCCGGCCTCGGCAACGAGGCCCAGGGCCTCGCAGACCGCATCGAACGGGCCCTGCGCAAAGACGTCACCTCGCCCACGGAGAAGCCCTCGTGAAGCGCCGTATCCGAGCGAAGAGCAGCAGCGGAGCCAGGCACCGTGTCGGAGCGGTGAGTGTCCTCCTCGCCGCCTCTCTGGCCCTCGTCCCGCCCGCCGTCGCGCACGCCGACGGCATACGGGCCCAGCAGTGGGCCCTCGACGCCATGCACACCCAGCGGGCCTGGCAGACCACCAAGGGCAAGGGCATCACCGTCGCCGTCCTCGACACCGGCGTCGAGGCCGACCATCCCGACCTCGTCGGGAACGTCCTGCCCACCAAGGACATGATCGGCTTCGGGGCGAAGCAGGGAGACCGGGCGTGGGCCCGGCACGGGACCGCCATGGCCGGGATCATCGCCGGGCACGGACACGGCCCCGGCGACGACGAGGGCGTGATGGGCATCGCCCCGGAGGCCAAGGTCCTCCCCGTCCGCGTGATCCTGGAGGACGGCGACTCGGCCCGCAGCAAGGCCCGCTCCACCCGCGGCAACGCCCTCGCCGAAGGCATCCGCTGGGCCGCCGACCACGGCGTCGACGTCATCAACCTCTCCCTCGGCGACGACTCCGCCTCCGCGCACCCCGAACCCGCCGAGGACGAGGCGGTCCAGTACGCGCTCAAGAAGGGCGTGACCATCGTCGCCTCGGCGGGCAACGGCGGCGACAAGGGCGACCACGTCTCCTATCCGGCCGCCTACCCGGGTGTCATCGCCGCGACCGCCGTCGACCGCTTCGGCACCCGCGCCTCGTTCTCCACCCGCCGCTGGTACGCCACCGTCAGCGCCCCAGGCGTCGACATCGTCATCGCCGACCCCGACCACAAGTACTACGAGGGGTGGGGGACCAGTGCAGCCTCGGCGTTCGTCTCGGGCGCGGTGGCGCTCATCAAGGCCGCCCACCCTGGGCTGACCCCCGCCCAGATCAAGCAGCTCCTCGAGGACACCGCGCGCAACGCCCCCGCCGGCGGCCGCGACGACTCGCGCGGCTTCGGCCTCATCGACCCGGCCGCCGCCATCAAGGCGGCCGGCCGCCTCAAGCCGGAGGGCCTGCAGGCGGCGTCGTACGGCGACAGGTACTTCGGCTCCGGCCCGGACGCCGCCGAGTCCGGCGACGACACCAGCGGCTGGGCCGCCCCACTCGCGGGCAGCCTCGGCGGGGTCCTGCTCGTCGCGGCGGTCGTCCTGTGGCGCGGCCGCCGCAGACGCTTCGAGGACTTCTAGCCGCCAACCCGCCACCGACCCGCCACCGACCCGCCACCGGCCCGCTATCGGGCGGCGGAGGGGGACGCGGAGGCGGTCGAGGTCGCGCGGGTCCCGGCCAGCGTGTCGACCGCCGCCTTCGCCGCCGTCTCGACCAGTGAAATCCCCTTCTCCTTGGTCGAGTTGCCCTTCGACAGCACCGTCACCAGACAGTCGCGGCCGTCCACCGTCACCCGCCCGATGCTGTTGATGTCCCACAGCCCGGTCGTGCTGCGGGCCAGCCAGCCGTTCTTCAGCGCCCACGCGGAACCGTCGGCCGCGGCCGACACGCCCCAGTGCTGGTCGGCTGCCACCTGCCCCATCAGCCCCTGCAGATACGTCCGCGAGGCCTCACCCAGCTGGGAGTCGTCCCCGAACACCTGCTTCAGCAAGGTGAGTTGATCGGCGGCCGTGGTCTGCGTCAGACCCCACAGCATGCCGTCGCCGCCCTCCGTGTCCGTGAGACCGAGACGCTCGTTCGCGGCGTCGAGCCCGTCCGCCTCGCCGATGATCCGCCACAGGGCGGACGCGGAGTCGTTGTCGCTGTTCTCGATCATCGTGGTGGCGTACGACATCTCGCTCGCCGTCAGGTGCCGGCCCGCGTCCTGCGCCTGCAGCAGCAGCGTCGCCAGGATGTCGACCTTGACGATGCTCGCCGTGTCGAAGGCACCGTCCCCGTACGAGGCGCTCGCCCCCGAGTCCAGGTCCAGCACCGCCACCGACACCTCGGCGTGGCTCTCGACGGACATCGACCGCATCGCCCCGGCCAGCACCGCCGCGTGGTCCACCGTCGGCTGAGCCACAGGTTCCACCGATTCCTCCCTGTCCGCCGTGGCCGACGACGATACGGGGCCCGCACCGGAGTGCGCCTGAGCCTTCACGTAGACGGTCCCGGCGGCCGTACCGCCCACGACGGCCACGACGGCGAGCGCCGTGCAGAGCAGGGGGCGCGTCCTGGACGGACGAGCGCGGCGGATTCGGCGGGCTCTGGAGGACTCCATGCCGCGATGCTCGGGGCGTGGACTGTGCGCGCCGTTAGGCGAAAGTTAGATGTGTGTCAGGAGATGCTGAGAAAGCCGTGAAGGCTGTGAACCAACGGTTTCCGGAGCCGCACAAGCCCAGCAGCATCCTGCCGATATCCGCCCGATAGGGTCAGTGACCGTGGCGAACAAGAACATTCCCGACTCCGGCTTCTCCGACGACGACGGCACCGCCGACCCCCGGCTGAGCGCCGCGCTCACCGCCTGGGCCGAGGACCGCACCGCCGTGGGCCCCGTCCTGGAGGCCCTCAAGGGCGCCCGACTGCTCGTCCCGGTCGTGGCCGTCCTCGGCGAGGTCGAGGAGGACAGTGAGGAGGGGGGCGAAGCTCCTTGGAAGGGTGGTGGTGGGAGACGGGGGGGCGGGCTGCGCCGCGAGAAGACCAGCGACATGGCCGTGCCGACCCTCAAGGCCGGATCCCGCACCGCCCTGCCGGCCTTCACCTCCACCGACTCGCTGGCCCGCTGGGACCCGGCGGCCCGCCCTGTCGCCGTGCCCCTGCACCAGGCGCTGCAGGCCGCCGCGCACGAGAAGGCGGACACGGTGGTGCTGGACCTGTCGGGGCCGGTGCCGTTCGAGCTGACCGGGCCCGCGCTGCTGGCCCTCGCCGAGGGGCGTACAACGACCGACCCCCTCGCCGACCCCGCCGTACAGGAAGCCGTGCGGAGCGCGGTCGCCGCCGAACCCGCCGTCCTGCGCGCCCACCTCGGGCCCGGACAGGCCGACGGCACCCTCGCCCTCGTACTCGATCAGGCCGCCGCACCCGCCGAGGCCGCCCGCGCCGTCGCCGAACGCCTCGCCGCCGACGAAACGCTGAGGGCCCGCCTGGTGCGCGGCCTCGACCTGGCACTGCTGCCGGCCGGGGCGACGCCACCGGGCGAGCCCTTGTACGTACGCTCGGATTCGTCGTGACGCCGGCGGACTAGCCGTAGATCGGGCCGGTGTACTTCTCGCCCGGGCCCTGGCCCGGCTCGTCCGGGACGAGGGACGCCTCGCGGAAGGCCAGCTGCAGCGACTTCAGGCCGTCGCGCAGCGGCGCCGCGTGGAACGAGCTGATCTCGGTCGCGCTCGCGTCCAGCAGGCCGGCCAGCGCGGTCACCAGCTTGCGCGCCTCGTCCAGGTCCTTGTACTTGTCGCCCTCCTCGGTCAGACCGAGCTTCACCGCGGCGGCGCTCATCAGGTTCACGGCGACGGTCACGATCACCTCGACGGCGGGGACCTCGGCGATGTCGCGGGTCATGGCGTCGAAGTCGGTGGGGGACTCAGGAGGGGTGTCACTCATGCCCCACAGCGTAGGCCCCGGTGCACGACGGTTCGCACCACCCCCGGGCAGCTGCTAACCTTGTGTGACGACCGGCCGGACACGCCCTGAGAAAGATCGCGTGACCGGCCCACAAGTGGAGGCTCCGATCTCCCACCTGACCGTCCTCCGGGACGGCGGGTCACCCCGGTCAGGCGGCCACCATCGTTCCGTACGGACGATGGAGTCGCCCGAAAGCGCGCCCCGCGACTTGTCGCGGCGGTGCTCCGGTAGTGCTTTGGAGCCCCGCCTGTGATCGTCGTCCGGGGCATTTTTTGTGCTTCGGCGCGGTTAGGTCTGTCGAAAGAGACAAAACGCGGCTGTCCGCCAGACCGCCGTGTGGTGCTAACCGAGGAGGATCCATCAGCGCCGAGCCCCGCATCAACGACCGGATTCGCGTTCCAGAGGTGCGACTTGTCGGTCCCAGTGGC
This sequence comes from Streptomyces sp. NBC_00461, assembly GCF_036013935.1. NCBI lineage: Bacteria > Bacillati > Actinomycetota > Actinomycetes > Kitasatosporales > Streptomycetaceae > Streptomyces > Streptomyces sp. NBC_00461. The sequence continues at coordinate 1,912,815 of NZ_CP107902.1, read as the reverse complement.
GAGCAGGTGGGCATTGTCCCGCTGGCCAAGGCACTGGAGCTTGCGCAGGAGTACGACCTGGACCTGGTCGAGGTGGCGGCAACCGCCCGTCCGCCTGTGTGCAAGCTCATGGACTACGGGAAGTTCAAGTACGAGTCGGCCATGAAGGCCCGTGAGGCGCGCAAGAACCAGGCGCACACGGTCATCAAGGAGATGAAGCTCCGGCCGAAGATCGACCCGCACGACTATGACACCAAAAAGGGTCACGTCGTCCGGTTCCTCAAGCAGGGCGACAAGGTCAAGATCACGATCATGTTCCGTGGTCGCGAGCAGTCCCGGCCCGAGTTGGGCTACCGACTGCTGCAGCGTCTCGCTACGGACGTCGAGGACCTCGGGTTCATCGAGTCGAACCCGAAGCAGGACGGCCGAAACATGATCATGGTTCTCGGTCCGCACAAGAAGAAGACCGAGGCGATGGCCGAGGCCCGCCAGGCGCAGGAAGCCCGCAAGGCCGACGCCAAGGCCAACCCCGGCAAGTCGCAGAACGTCGCGGAGTCCGAGCACGAGGACGCCGAGCACGTCGAGGCTTCCGAGGACGCCGTGGAGACCGAGGCTCCTGCCGAGGCTTCCGCCGAGGCGTGATCCCGGGGGGCAGCAGTCCCCAGGACGTAACCGAAACAAGAGCGACGCTCCACCGTGCCCGGTTTGACGACCGGGCACCGGAGCGCCACCGACGAGGAGAGAACGGCGCTATGCCGAAGAACAAGTCGCACAGCGGTTCCAGCAAGCGCTTCAAGATCACCGGCTCCGGCAAGGTGCTCCGCGAGCGCGCCGGCAAGCGCCACTACCTCGAGCACAAGACGTCGCGCCTGACGCGCCGCCTCACCGGCACCGCCGAGATGGCTCCGGGCGACGCCAAGAAGATCAAGAAGCTTCTCGGCAAGTGACGTGAGCGGCGCCTGATCGTCCGATCGCCGAGCGCCGTACGTCTGGACCGGGACCCAATCGTTTCCGGGCCGTGTGAGTCCAACCACGGCCCCGCTACAAGGAGTTAACAAGTGGCACGCGTCAAGCGGGCAGTCAACGCCCACAAGAAGCGCCGGGCGATCCTCGAGGCGGCCTCCGGCTACCGCGGTCAGCGTTCGCGCCTGTACCGCAAGGCCAAGGAGCAGGTCACCCACTCGCTGGTCTACAACTACAACGACCGCAAGAAGCGCAAGGGCGACTTCCGTCGGCTGTGGATCCAGCGCATCAACGCCGCTGCCCGCGCCAACGGCATCACGTACAACCGCTTCATCCAGGGTCTGAACGCCGCGAACATCGAGGTCGACCGCAAGATCCTCGCCGAGCTGGCCGTCAACGACGCCACCGCGTTCGCCGCGCTGGTCGAGGTCGCCCAGAAGGCGCTGCCGGCCGACGTCAACGCGCCGAAGGCCGCGTGACGCTGCACCGGCTCGAGCCGTGATGTGAGGGACCCGCAGGTTTCAGGCCTGCGGGTTCTTTGCTGTCAGCCCCGGTCCGGTAGTAGTTCGGGGGCGGGTCGTTTGTGGCTGGTCGCGCAGTTCCCCTCGCTCCTGGGGGATGTGGTTGTCCTGAGATCTTGAAGGTGAAGCAGAACATGTCCCCTGCCGGTCCCGAACTCATTTCTCCCCGTTCGCCTCGTGTGGCTGCAGCTCGGCGGCTTGCGCGGCGGAACTTTCGGGGCAAGGAGCGGCTGTTTCTGGCCGAGGGGCCGCAGGCCGTGCGCGAGGCGGCGGGGTACAAGGACACGCTCGTCGAACTGTTCGCCACCGTCGAGGCCGCCGAGCGGTACGTCGACATCATCGGCGAGGCCCGTGACGCCGGCGCCCGGGTGCACCTTGCCGACGAGCAGGTGATTGCCGACATCTCCACGACCGTGACCCCGCAGGGGCTGGTCGGGATCTGCCGATTCCTCGACACCCCCTTCGAGGAGATCCTCCGGGCCCGCCCGAAGCTCGTCGCCGTACTGGCGAACGTCCGCGACCCCGGGAACGCCGGGACCGTCCTGCGGTGCGCCGACGCCGCCGGTGCCGAGGCCGTCGTACTGACCGACGCGTCCGTCGATCTCTACAACCCCAAGGCCGTACGCGCGTCTGTGGGCTCCCTGTTCCACCTGCCCGTCGCCGTCGGGGTGCCCGTCGAGCAGGCCGTGGCCGGGCTCAAGGACATCGGTGTGCGCATCCTCGCCGCGGACGGCGCCGGGAGCGACGACCTCGACGACGAGCTGGACAAGGGCACCATGGGCGGCCCCACCGCCTGGGTGTTCGGGAACGAGGCGTGGGGGCTCCCGGAGGAGACCCGCGCACTCGCCGACGCCGTGGTGCGCGTTCCGATCCACGGGAAGGCCGAAAGCCTGAACCTCGCCACCGCGGCCGCCGTATGTCTCTATGCGTCGGCCCGTGCACAGCGCGCCTCCGGAGGGTGCCGCTCCGTCACCGAGAGCTAGTAGGGTGACCAGCTCGGGGGCCACCTGCGCCGTCTGAGAGGTGGGGTACGGGGATGAGTGTCGGCACGAGCGGTGCGGAAAAGGCACTGCGGGCACAGGACGTGCGACGTGCGCCCGCGCCCCGGCACGGCGACCTCGCCGAACTCGGCATCGACCCCGACGAACTGCCCGACGGCCTCGTCGTCGCCGACGAACACGGCCACGTCATCTGCTTCAACGCAGCCGCCGAGCGCATCACCGCCGTTCCCGCCGAGGAGGCACTCGGCCAGCGGCTGGAGAAGGCACTGCCGTTAGAGGACCTGGAGGGGCGCCGCTGGTGGCAGCTGACCGACCCCTACGGCGGTCTCGCCACCCGGGTCCGCCAACCCGAGCGGAACCTGCTGCTCCCCGGCGGGCGGGAGGTCCTCGTATCGGCCCGGTACGTCCGTGGTGAACCCACCGGCCCCGTCCGCCGCCTCGTCGTCTCCCTGCGCGACACCGAGGCCCGCCGCCGCACCGAGCGCAGCCACGCCGAGCTGATAGCCACGGTCGCCCACGAACTGCGCTCGCCCCTCACCTCCGTGAAGGGCTTCACCGCCACCCTCCTCGCCAAGTGGGAGCGCTTCACCGACGACCAGAAGCGGCTCATGCTGGAGACCGTCGACGCCGACGCCGACCGCGTCACCCGGCTCATCGCCGAGCTGCTCGACATCTCGCGGATCGACAGCGGGCGGCTGGAGGTCAGGCGCCAGCCCGTCGACATGGGCGCGGCCGTGGGACGGCACATCCAGGCGTACGTCGCCGCGGGGCAGCCCGCCGACCGGTTCCTGCTGCGCATCGAGCAGCCCCTGCCCGATCTGTGGGCCGACCCCGACAAGGTCGACCAGGTGCTGAGCAACCTGCTGGAAAATGCCGTGCGCCACGGCGAGGGAACCGTCACGATCGATGTCACGGCCACGGCGTCCCCTCGCGAGGGGGAAGGCCATGAGAACGCAGCCACGTCGGTCACGGTGAGCGACGAGGGGCCCGGCATCCCGGAGGAGTCCATGAACCGCGTCTTCACCCGCTTCTGGCGGGGCAGCAAGCGCGGCGGCACGGGCCTCGGGCTGTACATCGTCAAGGGCATCGTCGAAGCCCACGGCGGCACCATCGCGGTCGGCCGCGCCCCCCAGGGCGGCGCCGAGTTCCGATTTACGTTGCCCGTGGCAGCCCCGGCGTATCTCGCCTAGCGGCCCACGGGCGCATTCGTACACCTCCACCCCGTTAGACTCGGCCTTTGGCACCTTTGTGTCCCATGGACGGCCCTCTGACCTCTGCGTGAGTCGGTGACGGGGACCTTCAGCCAGCCAATCGGAAGCACGGGAAGAGATGTCGGCACCGAATAAGTCGTACGACCCTGTCGAGGTCGAGGCGTTGAAACCGGAAGAGATCGAGCGCATGCGGGACGAGGCGCTCGCCGCCTTCGTCGCCGCGGACTCCCTCGACGCGCTCCAGGAGGCCAAGGTCGCCCACACCGGGGGCACCTCACCGCTGGCCCTCGCCAACCGCGAGATCGGCGCCCTGCCCCCGCACGCCAAGGCGGCCGCCGGCAAGCTGGTCGGCCAGGCCCGAGGCGCCGTCAACAAGGCCCTCGCCGCCCGCCAGACGGAACTGGAGGCCGAGCGCGACACGCGCGTGCTGGTCGAGGAGGCGGTGGACGTCACGCTGCCCTACGACCGCGTGCCGGCCGGCGCCCGCCACCCGCTGACCACGCTCTCGGAGCGCATCGAGGACGTCTTCGTCGCCATGGGCTACGAGGTCGCCGAGGGCCCCGAGCTGGAGGCCGAGTGGTTCAACTTCGACGCCCTGAACATCGGCCCGGACCACCCGGCCCGCGGCGAGCACGACACGTTCTTCGTCGAGGGCCCGCAGGGCGGCACCGAGTCCGGTGTCGTGCTGCGCACCCACACCTCACCGGTCCAGATCCGCTCGCTGCTCAGCCGTGAGCTGCCGGTCTACGTGATCTGCCCCGGCCGCGTGTACCGCACCGACGAGCTGGACGCCACGCACACGCCCGTCTTCCACCAGGTCGAACTGCTCGCCGTGGACGAGGGTCTGACCATGGCCGACCTCAAGGGCACCCTGGACCACATGGTCCAGTCGCTGTTCGGCGAGGGCATGAAGACCCGGCTGCGGCCGAACTTCTTCCCCTTCACCGAGCCGTCCGCCGAGATGGACATGGTGTGTTACGTCTGCCGCGGCGAGTCCGTCGGCAACCCCGACCGGCCCTGCCGCACCTGCTCCAGCGAGGGCTGGATCGAGCTCGGCGGCTGCGGCATGGTCAACCCCAAGGTGCTGACGGCCTGTGGCGTCGACCCGGAGAAGTACAGCGGGTTCGCCTTCGGGTTCGGCATCGAGCGGATGCTGATGTTCCGCCACAACGTCGAGGACATGCGAGACATGGTCGAGGGTGACGTCCGGTTCACCCGGCCGTTCGGGATGGAGATCTGATGCGGGTCCCGCTTTCTTGGCTGCGGGAGTACGTCGACCTGCCGGCGACGGAAACCGGCCGCGACGTCCAGGAGAAGCTCGTCTCGGCCGGGCTGGAGGTCGAGACCGTCGAGCACCTCGGCGCCGACCTCAAGGGCCCCCTCGTCGTCGGCCGGGTGCTGACGATCGAGGAGCTGGAGGGCTTCAAGAAGCCGATCCGCTTCTGCACCGTGGACGTCGGCCAGGCCAACGGCACCGGTGAGCCCCAGGAGATCGTCTGCGGCGCCCGCAACTTCGCCGTCGGCGACAAGGTCGTCGTGGTCCTGCCCGGCGCCACGCTGCCCGGCGGTTTCTCCATCTCCGCGCGCAAGACGTACGGCAAGACGTCCCACGGCATGATCTGCTCCGGCGACGAGTTGGGCATGGGCGACGACGGCAGCCACGGCATCATCGTGCTGCCGCCCGAGATCGAGGTCGGCAAGGACGCCATCGAGCTCCTCGAACTGGTCGACGAGGTCCTGGACATCGCCGTCACCGCCAACCGCGGCGACTGCCTGTCCATCCGCGGCGTCGCCCGCGAGACCGCCATCGCCTACGGCCTGCCGCTGCGTGACCCGGCGCTGCTCGACGTACCCGGCCCGAACGCGTACGGCTACCCGGTCCAGGTCTCCGAGCCCGCCGGCTGCGACCGCTTCACCGCCCGCACGGTGACCGGCCTCAGCCCCGAGGCGCGCTCCCCGATCTGGCTCCGGCGCCGGCTGCAGAAGGTCGGCATGCGTCCGATCTCGCTCGCCGTCGACGTCACCAACTACGTGATGATGGAGCTCGGCCAGCCGCTGCACGCCTACGACCGCTCCCTGGTCCAGGGCACCATCGGCGTGCGCCGGGCGGAGGCGGGCGAGAAGCTCGTCACGCTGGACGGCGTCGAGCGCAAGCTCGACACCGAGGACCTGGTGATCACGGATGACCGCGGTCCCATCGGGCTCGCGGGCGTCATGGGCGGCGCCAACACCGAGATCGCCGACCACGAGAACCCCGAGAACACGGCGAACGCGACGAGCGACGTGGTGATCGAGGCCGCGCACTTCAACGCTGTCTCCATCGCCCGCACCGCCCGCCGGCACAGGCTCTCCTCCGAGGCCTCCCGCCGCTTCGAGCGCGGCGTCGACCCGCAGGCCGCGTCCGCCGCGGCCCAGCGCACGGTCGATCTGCTGGTGCTCCTCGCGGGCGGCAGCGCCGAGGCCGGCGTCACCGAGGTCATCGCGCCGTCCGCACCGCACACCATCACCGTTTCGGCCAACCACCCGGACAAGGTGGCGGGCGTCGACTACGGCCGCGAGATCGTCGTACGGCGACTGCAGGAGATCGGCTGCGACGTGTACGGGCAGGACGAGCTGATCGTCACCGTCCCGTCCTGGCGGCCCGACCTCCTGGAGGTCAACGACCTGGCCGAAGAGGTCATCCGCCTGGAGGGCTACGAGAACCTTCCCTCCACGCTGCCCAAGCTCCCCTCGGGCCGCGGACTGACCCACCGTCAGCGGCTGCACCGCCGCGTCGGCCGGGCGCTGTCCGGCGCCGGGTACGTCGAGGCGCCGAACTACCCCTTCATCGGCGAGCAGGTCTTCGACCAGCTGCTGATCGAGGCCGACGACCCGGCGCGCCGCGTGGTGAAGCTGACCAACCCGCTGAACGACGAGGAGCCCGCGCTCCGCACCTCGCTGCTGCCGGGCCTGCTCGGTGCGCTGCGCCGCAACAACGGCCGGGGCTCGCACGACCTGGCGCTCTTCGAGACCGGGCTGGTCTTCCTGCCGCGCGAGGAGCAGAGGACCGCCGCCGCCCTGCCCGTCGACCGGCGTCCCACCGACGAGGAGATCGCCGAACTGGACGCCGTGCTGCCCGAGCAGCCGCGCCATGTCGCCGTCGTCCTCTCGGGCGCCCGCGAGCAGGCCGGCTGGTGGGGCAAGGGCCGGCCGGCGGACTGGGCCGACGCGGTCGAGGCGGGGCGGATCGTCGCGCGGGAAGCCGGCGCCGAACTGATCGTCCGCAAGGGGCAGTACGGGCCCTGGCACCCCGGCCGCTGCGCCGAGTTCGTGGTCGTCGTGGACGGCACCGAGACGGTGGTCGGCCACGCGGGTGAGCTGCACCCGCGTGTGGTCAAGGCCCTCGCGCTGCCCGAGCGCACCAGTGCGATGGAGATCGACCTGGACGTGCTGGAGGAGGTCGGCAACGACACTCCGCAGGCGCCGAGCATCTCCACCTTCCCGGTGGCCACGCAGGATGTCGCGCTGGTCGTCGATGCGTTCGTGCCGCACACGGATGTCGAGGCGGCGCTGCGTGAGGGCGCGGGTGCGCTTCTGGAGGACATCCGGCTGTTCGACGTGTACGAGAACGACGACCAGCTCGGTGAGGGACGGAAGTCGCTGGCGTATGCGCTGCGGTTCCGCGCGGCGGATCGGACGCTGACCGTGGACGAGGCATCTGCCGCCCGGGATGCGGCGGTTGCCCTCGCGGGCGAGCGGACGGGTGCGGTGCTTCGGGGTTAGGTCGCCCAAGGGGCGGGGAGCTGGGGTTCGTTGGCGGCTGCGGGTTTGTCGTGGCTCGCGCCCACGTGGCGGTAGCCGCACATGCAACTCAGCCCCGCGCCCCTGACGGGGCGCTGCACATCGGGATGCGAATTGCCCTCATCTGCATAAATGCGGGTGGCCGGGGAGTTGTCACTCATTCGGGTGGCATGTCTGGGTGATCTGGCCCATTACGGCCATGCGGGTCGACAGAATCGGACCGGTCTTTCGAGGCCGGTCCGATTCTGTGCTTTCGGGGCCTGTATGGGGGGCCATCGGCATGATTCGCAGCAGGGCTGGGGTCTTCCGCAGGCGCTTGCCGGCGCTGGGGCTGCCCATCGTGTGGGGCGCCATGGCGATCTCGTACAAGCTGGCCTGTCCGCTCGCCCAGCAGAACGGGCTGGGCGCGCGCATCGTCACCAGCGCCGTCTTCTTCGCCGTGGGGACCGGGCTGGTCCTCAACGTCCGGCATGCGCTGGTGCGTGAGCTCACAGAGGTCCGGCAGGTCGCGGGTGCCGCACAGAGCGCGTTGCTGCGGCCGCTGCCGCCGTGGATCGACGGGCTGAACGTCGCCGCCGCCCAGCTGTCCGCGGACCGCGGTGCGGCCATCGGCGGTGATCTGTACGAGGTCATCGCCACGGAGCACGGCGTGCGGATCGTGATGGGTGATGTGCGCGGGCACGGGCTCGCCGCCATCAGCACGGTCGCCGCCGTGCTCGGCAGCTTCCGCGAGGCAGCGCACGACGAGGCCGAACTTGGCTGTGTGCTGCGGCGGTTGGAGCGGGCACTGGCCCGGCATCTGCGGGAGCGGGCCCGCGCCGGGCATCCCTCGGCCGGGCCGGAGTCGGACAGTCCGGTCGCCGAGGAGTTCGTCACCGTACTGCTGCTGGAGATCGGGACGGACGGCGCGGTGCACGTCCTCAACTGCGGGCACCCCTGGCCGTATCTGCTCGGGCCGGCCCGAGCAGAACCGCTGACCCGGGCCGAACCGCTGCCCCCGCTCGGGCCGTTCCCGTTGCCCGCCGAGCTGCCCGCCGTACGCTGCGGTCAACTCCTGCCCGGCGAGGCGCTCTTCCTGCACACGGACGGTGTCGAGGACGCCCGTGACGGTCGTGGCCGGTTCTTTCCGCTGGCCGCCGCGCTCGCCGAGGCCGTCGCCGCCGGGCCGGTCTCACCGCAGTCGGTGCTGCGCGCCGTCCTCGCCGGGCTGCTGCGGCACGCCGGGGGACGGCCCGCCGACGACGTCGCGCTGCTCGTGCTGCGCAACGACCGGCATCATGTCGTACGCACACCCGATGAGCCGGTCGGACACCGGGCGCACCGCCTCACGTGACGTCGAGGCCGCGAATCGCCACGCTCCCCCACGGTGCGCCCGGCGCTCCCGCGTGGTCTGGGCGGGGCCTCATCGATGGTGCGTCGTGCCTGCGCGGCACGCCGTCCGCCCCGCCACGGAGTGTCGGGCAGGCAGCTGGGCGGACGGCGCGGAAGCGGGCCGCCGCACTGTACGAGGGGGAGCCGGCGGCCCGGCCGGCCTCTTGCGAGGCATTTCAGTCAACCGGCTGGAAACTCTCCGCGACAGTGCGCGCACGCTGCGGATTCGAGCACTCCGTTCACACCCCGTGTGAAGGCGTTCGCACTACTCTGACGGCACCGAGCCACCCGGGGGGCACCCATGCAGCCCAACACTCTGCTCGACGCGATCCTGGACGAGGCGGGGATCTCGCATGCGGGGCTGGCAGCACACGTCAATCAGGCGGGGCGGGCGCGCGGCCTCGCGCTCCGGTACGAACACACCGCCGTAGCACGGTGGTTGAAGGGGCAGCGGCCGCGCGGTCAGGTGCCGGACCTGATCTGTGAGGTGCTCGCGGGCCGGCTGCACCGGCCGGTCACGCTGGACGACATCGGCCTCGGCGTGCCCGGCGAGCCGTCCACTCCGCACGGCACCACCCTCTCCGGCTTCGTCGAGCGTGCCACCGCCCTGTGGCGCTCCGACGAGCAGCAGCGCCCGCACATCCTGGGCGCGCCCGCGGTCACCGGCACGCCCGCCGTCATGCCCGTGTGGGAGTGGGAGAACCCGCCCGAGGACGTGGACGTCTCGCGCGGCGGCCGGCACCGGGTCACCGCGAGCGACATCGAGATGCTGCGCGCCGCCCGCACCCACTACGAGCAGATGTACCGCAAGGCCGGCGGCATAGCGACCCGCGCCCGGATCGTCGGCTTCCTCAACGCCGAGGCCGCCCCGCTGCTGCGCGGCAGCTACACCGACGCCACCGGCCGTCAACTGCACCGGGCGACGGGCGGGTTGGTGGCGATCGCCGGCATCTGCGCCTACGACTCCGACGCGCACGGTCTCGCCCAGCGCTACTTCCACCAGGCCCTCAGGCTGGCGAAGGCCAGCGGGGACCGGGGCCTGGGCGCGTACGTGATCGCCCTGCTGGTCAACCAGGCCCTGTTCATGCGGGAGTACCGGCAGGCCGTCGCCTTCGCGGAGGCCGCACTGCGGGCCGCCGGCAGACACATCACGCCGGCGCTCGCCTGCGACCTCTACGCGATGCAGGCGAAGGCGTACGCACACCTGGGCGACGGTACGACCGCGCTGTCCTGCATCCGGCGGGCGGAGCAGGCCGCCGAACGCATCCGGCGCGGGTACGAACCCGACGAAACCGGCTATGTCCAGCCAGGGTTGGTCAACGTCCAGGTGGCGGAGGCCCTGCTCAGTCTCGGCGAACTCGTGGCGGCGGCGGAGCACGCGGCCGCCGCCGTCGACAATCCGGCGCACGACCGCGGCCGGGTGCACCGGCTCGCCATGCTCAGCACGATCGAACTGCGCCAGGGCAATGCCGACAAAGCCGTGGCCACGGCCGTGCAGATGGCCGAACAGGCCCGTGGAATGGAGTCCCAGCGGCTGCGCGACAGACTCAGGGCGGTACGCGACCATCTGGTGCGCAGCGGCTGCGCGGGCACCGCCGAAGCCGCCGAACTGATCGACGGAGCACTGCGCGTACCGCTGTAGACGGGTTCCTGAGCGCCGCCGCTCCACAGTCCCTGCTGCGATATTGCCACTTACTCGATGGAAGGTGGCAGAACCGTGCAGTGGACGAAACAGAACGAACAAACTGTGTACTCAAACCGCTGGTTCAGCGTCAACCTCGCGGATGTCGAGCTGCCGGACGGCCGGCATCTCGACCACTTTCTGATACGGCTGCGGCCGGTGGCCGTGGCGACGGTGGTCAACGAGGCCAACGAGGTCCTCCTGTTGTGGCGCCACCGCTTCATCACCGACAGCTGGGGGTGGGAACTCGCCGCGGGTGTGGTCGAGGACGGTGAGGACATCGCCGTCGCGGCCGCCAGGGAACTCGAGGAGGAGACCGGCTGGCGACCGGGACCTCTGCAGCACCTCATGAGCGTGGAGCCGTCCAACGGCCTCACCGACGCACGGCACCACATCTACTGGACCGACGAGGGCGAGTACATCGGGCATCCCGTGGACGACTTCGAGTCGGACCGCCGGGAGTGGGTCCCCCTCAAGCTCGTCCCCGACATGGTCGCCCGCGGCGAGGTCCCGGCCGCCAACATGGCGGCCGCGTTACTTCTGCTGCACCACCTCAGGCTCGGGCAGGACGCGTAGGCGCTGTGCCGGGCGGGCCACGACGGGCCGCCGATCCTGTGCGGCCCCGTCGTGGCCGGTCGCGCCCATGCGGCGGAGCCGCGTACCGGCAGCGCCCCGCGCCCTTGTCCGTCAGCGGCCCAGGGTCTGCCACACCGTCACGACGAGCGCGCCCACGGCTGCCAGGGCCGCGATCGCGGGCAGTGGCCAGCGGGCGTGCTCCAGTGCCACGATCCGTGCGCTCAGGTCGTCGAGTCCCTTGTCCGTCTCCTCAGTGCGATGGTTGAGCAGAGCCAGCCCTCCCTCGACGCGCGCGTACGCGACATCGAGGCGGCGGCGTAACTCTGCGAGTTCTCCATGGACCACGGGATGCTCCGGGTCGGCGGTCACAAGTCCGCTCCTTTCCGTAGTCGTCACATCCCTTGCATGCGCATGGTGAGTCAACTCGCCTGGTGGACACGTGGGGAGAGTGTGCGAGGGGCATATGCGTGCCCGGCGCGCACACGGTGTGTGAATGACGCGGGCCCGGCACCATCAAAGGTGCCGGGCCCGCGTTCGTCGCACTGTGTAGTCAGCACCCTGGAACGGGCACTGTGCAACCGGCCGTTGGTGTCAGCCGAGGCGTCGGTGTCAGCTGTAGCTGTAGAAGCCCGAGCCGGTCTTCCGGCCGAGCCGGCCCGCGTCCACCATCCGCTGCAGCAGCGGGGGAGCGGCGTACAGCGGCTCCTTGTACTCCTCGTACATCGAGAAGGCCACCGAGGCGACCGTGTCCAGGCCGATCAGGTCGGACAGCTTCAGCGGGCCCATCGGGTGGGCGCAGCCCAGCTCCATGCCGTTGTCGATGTCCTCGCGGCTGGCTATGCCGGACTCGAACATCCGGATGGCGGAGAGGAGATACGGGATCAGCAGCGCGTTGACCACGAAGCCGGAGCGGTCCTGGGCACGGATGGCGTGCTTGCCGACCGTCTTCTCCGCGAACTGCTGGGCGCGGGCCAGCGTGCCCTCGGAGGTGGTGAGCGCCGGGATCAGCTCGACGAGCTGCTGCACCGGGGCCGGGTTGAAGAAGTGGATGCCTACGACCTGGTCCGGCCGCGAGGTGGCGACCGCCAGCCTCACCAGCGGAATGGAGGAGGTGTTGGACGCGAGGATCGCGTCCGGCCGGGTCACGACCTGGTCGAGCACCTGGAAGATCTCGGTCTTGACCTGCTCGTTCTCCACGACGGCCTCGATGACCAGGTCGCGGTCGGCGAGCTCGCCGAGGTCGGTGGTGAAGCTGAGCCGCGCCTGCGTCGCGTCGAGCTCCGCCGCGCTGATCTTGCCGCGCTCGGCCGCCTTGGACAGGGAGTTGAACAGCCGGGTGCGGCCGATCTCCAGGGCCTCGCCGGTGGTCTCGGCGACCTTCACGTCCAGCCCGGAACGGGCGCACACCTCGGCGATGCCGGCTCCCATCTGGCCGCAGCCCACGACTCCGACGCGCGCGATGTCTCCCGCCGCGATGTCTGTCACATCGTCCCCTTCGCTGGTCTACGGGTGTGCGGCAGGACCCCTCTGGTTCGGCGCCTGCTCCGATCGTGCACGTTACCCCCAAGTATCGATGATCGATCGTGCGGGTACGGGCATCCTGGGCGGCGGAGACGATCCGTGACCGTGCGGATCCGCACAGTATGGGGGTGTTGTCACCATGGGGCGACTGTCACGCAGGGCGTTCGCGCTGGCCGCGCTGGCGACTCTGGCGACCGCGCCGGACGCGGGCGCGGTGCCGGGTCGCCGGCGCGCGATCACCGGGATGCGGGGCGTGTGGCTGGCGACCGTGGCCAACCGGGACTGGCCCTCCCGGCCGGGCATGACCGCGGCCGAGCAGCGCAGGGAACTCATCAGCCACCTCGATGTGGCCGTCAGGAACCGCCTCAACACCGTGATCTTCCAGGTGCGTCCCACGGCCGACGCGCTGTGGCCCTCGCCGTACGAGCCCTGGTCGGAGTACCTCACCGGGACCCAGGGCAAGGACCCCGGCTGGAACCCACTGGAGACGGCGGTCGAGGAGGCCCACGCCCGCGGCCTGGAACTGCACGCCTGGTTCAACCCGTACCGGATCGCCGTCCACACGGACCTGACGAAGCTGGTCGCCTCGCACCCCGCGCGCAGGCATCCGGACTGGGTGGTGGCGTACGGCGGGAAGCTCTACTACAACCCGGGGCTGCCCGAGGTCCGCGCCTTCGTCCAGCGGGCGATCCTCGACGCGGTGAAGAAGTACCCCGTGGACGCCGTGCACTTCGACGACTACTTCTACCCGTATCCCGTGGCCGGCCAGACCTTCGACGACGACGAGGCCTACGCCCGCCACGGCGCGGGTTTCCCGGACCGGGCCGCCTGGCGCCGGGACAACATCGACAAGCTGGTGCGCGAGACGGCCGCCTGCATCCGGCGGACCCGGCCGGGCACGCGCTTCGGCATCAGCCCGTTCGGAGTGTGGCGCAACGCCGCCACCGACCCGCTCGGCTCCGACACCCGGGCGGGCGTGCAGACGTACGACGACCTGCACGCGGACACCCGCAAGTGGGTGCGCAAGAACTGGATCGACTACGTCGCGCCGCAGATCTACTGGAACCTCGGCTTCGCCGCCGCCGACTACGCCAAGCTGCTGCCCTGGTGGGCGGAGGTCGCACGGGGCACCGGGACGCGGTTGTACGTGGGGGAGGCGCTCTACAAGGCCGGCGACCCGGCACAGCCCGCGGCCTGGCAGGATCCGGCCGAACTCTCCCGGCACCTCACCCTGGCCGAGGAGCACCCGCAGGTGCGCGGTCATGTCTTCTTCGCCGCCAAGGACGTGGCGGCGGACCGCATCGGGGCGATGGCACGGGTCGTCGCCGACCACTACCGGCAGCCGGCGAGGCCCCCGCGCTGATCTACTTCTGTGTTTCCTTGTGCCGGATCTCGGTGTCGGGGCCGGGTGAGCAGACGCCCACATGCCCGTCCTCGAAGCGGACGCGGAAGGGAGGGTTGCCCTCCTGGCCCAGTACTTCGACGATCTCGCCGACCTTGTCCTGTTGTCCGACCACCCTGCCGTGCTGGACAAGCTGGTCGCCCACGATTGCGTGCATGTGTAGGGCCTCCTCACCAAGTGCGGGAGCAGCGGTCCGTGGCCTTGAGTCTACGGCGCGGGGCCTTGGTTGGGACCGGCGCGTGCACGCCGCTCAGCCTCGCGCCCGCTGGGTGACGGCGATGCACACGAGTACCGCCGCGGCCGTCAGCGGCGCGGCCACCGTCAGGTGCTCGCCCAGCAGCAGCACCGACCACACCAGTGTGAGCAGGGGCTGGGCCAACTGCAACTGGCTGGCCTTCGGGATGCCGATGGCCGCCATGCCCCGGTACCAGACGACCAGGCCGAGGAACTGCGAGCCCGCCGCGACCCACAGCAGCCCGGCCACGCTGTGCGCGGTCAACCGCACGGGTTCGTACGACAGCGCCAGCGCGGCGGCCGGCACGCTCAGCGGCAGGCACAGCACCAGCGCCCAGCCGATGACCTGCCAGCCCGGCATGACCCGGGCGAGCCGGCCGCCCTCGGTGTAGCCGGCCGCGCATACCAGCAGCGCGGCGAACAGATAGAGGTCGGCGGTCGTCAGCGCACCGCCGCTCTGCTGCACCGTGAAGGCGACGACGGCCGCCGCACCCGCGAGGGCCGCCGTCCAGAAGGTGCGGGAGGGGCGGGTGCCCATGCGCAGGGCGGAGAACAGCGCGGTCGTGAGCGGGAGCAGGCCCACCACGACGGCCGCGTGCGCGGTGGTCGAGGTCTGCAGGGCGAGGGTGGTGAGCAGCGGGAAGCCGACGACGACACCCGCGCCGACGACCGCGAGTCCCGCCACGTGCCGTCGGTCCGGCGGCGAAACGCGCAGGGCCAGCAGACACGTGCCCGCGATCAGGGCCGCCAGAACACTGCGCACGGCCACCAGGGACCAGGGTCCGAAGCCCTCCAGGCCCCAGGCGGTGGCGGGGAAGGTGAGGGAGAAGGCGGTGACGCCGAGGGCGGCCTGGAGCGTGCCGGTGCCGGCTGTCGTCCCGGGCGGGGTGGCGACCGCTATCCGCTGTGAGGCAGTAGCGCTATCCTGTGCTGTCATGCAAGAGCGTAGCAGTGTGGGTGAACTGGCGAACCAGCTGCGACGGGAAATCAACCGCTACTCTCCTGGTGGAAAGCTCCCGTCGAGCCGGTCCCTCGTCGAACGGTTCCGGGTCAGCCCGGTGACCGTCTCGCGGGCCCTGGCCCAGCTGTCCGCCGAGGGCCTGGTGGTGACCAGGCCGGGAGCCGGCGCCTTCCGTGCGCAGCCGCGCGGCACGGCCGCTCCGGTCGGCGACACCTCGTGGCAGGAGGTCGCTCTCAGCGCGGACGGCGCCGCCGACCTCGTACCGCGTTCCGTCGACGCGTCCGGAGTCACGGTGTCGCTCGCCGCACCGCCGCCAGGAGTCGTCGAGTTCAACGGCGGCTATCTGCACCCGTCGTTGCAGCCCGAGCGGGCGATGGCGGCGGCCCTTTCCCGGGCCGGACGGCGCCCCGGCGCCTGGGGGCGGCCGCCGATGGAGGGGCTGCCGGAGCTGCGGGAGTGGTTCGCGCGCAGCATCGGGGGAGGGGTGACCGCCGCCGGGGTGCTCATCAGCGCGGGTGGCCAGTCCGCACTCACGACCGCGCTGCGCGCGCTCGCTCCGCCCGGAGCGCCGGTGCTCGTCGAATCGCCCACGTATCCGGGTATGCTGGCGATCGCACGGGCGGCGGGTCTGCGGCCCGTCCCGGTCCCGGTGGACGCGGACGGCGTGAAACCGGCCCTGCTCGCCGACGCGTTCCGGGCGACCGGCGCGCGCGTCTTCGTCTGCCAGCCCCTGTTCCAGAACCCGACCGGCGCCGTGCTCGCCCCCGAACGCCGCGGCGAGGTGCTCCGTATCGCGCGCGAGGCCGGCGCCTTCGTCGTCGAGGACGACTTCGTACGACGGCTCGTGCACGAGGACGCGGGACCGCTGCCGAGCCCCCTCGCGGCGGACGATCCCGACGGAGTCGTCGTCCACGTCTGCTCGCTCACCAAGGCGACCTCGCCCAGCTTCCGGGTGAGCGCGCTGGCCGCCCACGGCCCGGTTCTGGAACGGCTGCGCGCCATCCAGGTCGTCGACACCTTCTTCGTCCCCCGGCCGCTTCAGGAAGCGGCCCTCGAACTCGTCGGCTCGCCCGCCTGGCCGCGCCATCTCCGGGCCATCTCCACGGAGTTGAAGACCCGCCGCGACACGATGACGGCAGCCCTGCGCCTCGGCCTCCCCGAACTCTCCCTCCCGCACATCCCGTCCGGCGGCTACCACCTGTGGCTGCGCCTGCCCGACGGCACGGACGAAACCGCTCTGACGGCGGCGGCCCTGCGCGCGGGGGTCGCCCTCACGCCCGGCCGCCCGTACTTCAGCGCGGAATCCCCGGCACCGCACGTGCGGTTGAGCTTCGCGGCGGTGGCAGGGACACAGGAGATCACGGAGGGGGTACGGCGGCTGCGCACGGCCTGCGACGAGGTGCTCTAGCCGCGGGGCGGCGGAGCCGGGCCGGCTCGGGGAGAACCAGGAAAACCAGTCGACTCCCCGCCTGACGACCTGCGAGTCTCCCGCCATGACCGACACCCCCGGCCTCCCCGACGGCTACGAGATCTCCGCCGACCCCGATCGCATCGACACCGAGCGCGTGCACCGCTGGCTGTCCACCGACGCGTACTGGGCGATCGGGCGGACCCGGGAGAAGCATGCATCGGCGATGGCGGGTTCGCTGAACTTCGGGGTGTACGACTTGGTTTCCGGGGATCAGGTGGCGTATGCACGGATCATCACCGACCGGGCCACCTTCGCCTGGCTCTGCGACGTGTACGTCGACCCTTCCGTGCGCGGCAAGGGTGTCGGTACGGCGATGGTCGCGGCGGTCCGCGACCACCTGCGCCCGTACGGGCTGCGCCGCATCCTGCTCGCCACCCACGACGCCCACGGGGTGTACGAGAAGCTCGGTTTCCGGGAGCTGGCGAGGCCCGACCAGTGGATGGCGCTCGTCTCCGAGTGACGCGTGGGTGAGGTGTTTCAGGTGAGTTGTCCGCCAGGTCCTGACCTGGAAGTAAGGTTTCGGGCACCCTGGGTGACTCCTTGGTAACGCCCCTTGACCTGCGCACTTTCCCGACTGACGATCGCCGCATGCAACTACGGGTCACTTTCGTCGCCGCCGCGCGCAGCTCCCCGCTGCTCGCCGAGCGCTTCGAGGACGACCGTCCGCTCGACCAGGCCGGCTGGGACGAGGTGCAGCGTGTCGCGCACGACCTCATCCCGCTCGCGGCGGCCGAGCTGCGCTACTGCTCGCCCACGCCCCGCAGTCGCGCCACCGGTGACGCCCTCGGCTACGCGCCACTCGTCCAACTCGCCCTGCGGGACTGCGACATGGGCCGCTGGCGCGGGCTGACGCTCGGCGAGGCGATGGCCCGCGAGCCGGCCGCCGTGGACACCTGGCTGGGCGATCCGCGGGCCACCCCGCACGGCGGTGAGTCGCTGCTCGCCTTCGTCTCCCGGGTCGGGGGCTGGCTCGACACCAGGCCGGCCGAGGACGGCGGCCGAATCGTCGCCGTCGCCGAGCCGTCCGTCATCCGCGCGGCCCTCGTCTACGCTCTGAAGGCGCCGCCGTCGACGTACTGGAACATCGATGTGCGCCCCCTGTCGACGACCACCGTCACGGGCCACGCCGGCCGCTGGAACCTCCGCTTCGACGGGGTCCCGGTTCAGCCCTCACGCGCGTAGTCGGTCGTGAGCACGAGGTCCTTGGCGGGTCCGCCCACCCGCCACACCGACCGCCAGCGGTCCGCGTCCCGGACGGTGAACTCGCCGCGGTAGAGGTCCGCCGCGCAGGGGTGGTCGGCGACATGGTGCCCGGTGGTCAGGTCCAGGCCGTGGAAGGGGCGGCCGTCGGCGAAACGTACGTCCGCCCTGCCCGGTGAACTCCCCCGCAGGAAGCGCAGGGTTCGCTCGGCGGGCCGCGCGACGCCCAGCCAGGTGAAGGTGCCGGTCTCCTCGTGCAGCAGGCCGCCCTCCGGCAGCGGGCTGAAGACCGTGGTGCCCTCGAAGTGCCCCTCGTCCCCGCTCGCCAGATCGCGCACCGTGCGCCGCACGCGCCAGCGCCCGGCCAGATGGGCCAGCACGTCGGGCACGGGCCACGGCTCGCCCGTCATCGGCCCTTCTCGGTGAGGTCCGGCAGCGGTGCGTCCATGCCGTCGACCCTACGTCGTCCCCCGCGCGACCCTACGTCGTCCCTCGCGGGCCCCATTGACGTGCTCACGCCCCTCCCTTACCTTGCCGTCCGAAGTGCTGACCGCTGCCTGATATTTCGAACGATCGAGCCGTCGAGAACGACCCCCAAGAGCCGCGGAGTATCCATGTCACGCACCACCCGCAAGCGGCTGAGACTCGGCCTCGGAGCAAGCGCTTTCCTGCTCGCTGCCGGTCTCGTCCCGTCCCCGGCCCACGCCGAGGACGTCACCGACTACGCGATCACCGTCGACCCCGCCACCAAGGGCGCGAAGATCGACGACACGATGTACGGCGTCTTCTTCGAGGACATCAACCGCGCCGCCGACGGCGGCCTCTACGCCGAACTCGTGCAGAACCGGTCCTTCGAGTACTCCACCGACGACAACACCTCGTACACGCCGCTGACGGCGTGGTCAGTGTCAGGCAGTGGGCAGGTCGTGAACGACGACGGCCGGCTGAACGCCCGTAACCGCAACTACCTCTCCCTGGGCGCCGGTTCGTCCGTCACGAACTCCGGTTACAACACCGGCATTCGCGTCGAGGGCGGAAAGAGGTACGACTTCTCGGTGTGGGCCCGCGCCCAAAGCGGTACGGCGCTCACGGTCTCCCTCGGCGACACCGACGGCTCGCCGGCCACCGCCCGGCGGATTGCCGTGCGCAAGGGAGGCTGGGCGCGGTACAAGGTGAGCTTCACCGCCGCCCGCACCAGTTCCGACGGCCGCCTCACCGTGGCCTCCTCCGCCGCGGCCGCGCTCGACATGGTCTCCCTGTTCCCGCGCGACACCTACCGGCACGAGGCCAACGGCCTGCGAAAGGACCTCGCGGAGAAGGTCGCCGCGCTGCACCCCGGCTTCGTGCGCTTCCCGGGCGGCTGTCTGGTCAACACCGGCTCCATGGAGGACTACAGCGCCGCCTCCGGATACCAGCGCAAGCGCTCGTACCAGTGGAAGGACACCGTCGGCCCGGTCGAGACGCGCGCCACGAACTCCAACTTCTGGGGCTACAACCAGAGTTACGGCCTCGGCTACTACGAATACTTCCGCTTCGCCGAGGACATCGGCGCCATGCCGCTGCCCGTCGTGCCTGCCCTGGTCACCGGTTGCGGCCAGAACAAGGCCGTCGCCGACGACGCGCTGCTCAAGCGGCACGTCCAGGACACCCTGGACCTCATCGAGTTCGCCAACGGGCCGGTGACGAGCGAGTGGGGCGGCGAGCGCGCCCGGATGGGCCACCCCAAGCCCTTCCACCTCACCCACATCGAGGTCGGCAACGAGGAGAACCTCCCGAACGAGTTCTTCGCCCGCTTCCGGCAGTTCCGCGCCGCGATCCAGGCGAAGTACCCGCACATGCGGGTCATCTCCAACTCCGGCCCGGACGATTCCGGTTCGACCTTCGACACGGCCTGGAAGCTGAACAAGGACGCCAAGGTCGACATGGTCGACGAGCACTACTACAACAGCCCACGGTGGTTCCTGCAGAACAACGACCGCTACGACTCCTACGACAGGAGCGGGCCCAAGGTCTTCCTGGGCGAGTACGCCTCCGGGGGCAACGCCTTCAAGAACGGCCTCGCCGAGGCGGCGTACATGACCGGCCTGGAGCGCAACGCGGACGTCGTCCAACTCGCTTCGTACGCACCGCTGTTCGCCAACGAGGACTATGTGCAGTGGAGCCCGGACATGGTGTGGTTCAACAACCACGCCTCCTGGGGCTCGGCGAACTACGAGGTCCAGAAGCTGTTCATGAACAACGTCGGCGACCGGGTCGTCCCCTCCACGGCCACCGGCACGCCCGCACTGCTCACCCCGATCTCCGGCGCCGTCGGCCTGTCGACCTGGGACACCACCGCGGCGTACGACGACGTGAAGGTGACGGATGCCGACGGGAACACGCTGCTCACCGACGACTTCTCCGGTGACGCCTCGAAGTGGACGCACACCGGGGCCGGCAGCTGGAGCGTCCAGGACGGGCAGTACGTCCAGACCTCCGAGAACGCCGAGAACACCATGGTGTCGGCCGGCGATCCGTCCTGGCACGACTACGACCTGCGGGTGAAGGCCACCAAGAAGTCCGGCAGGGAGGGCTTCCTCGTCGCCTTCGGCGTCAAGGACACCGGCAACTACTACTGGTGGAACCTGGGTGGCTGGGGCAACACCCAGTCCGCCGTCGAGCAGGCCGTGGACGGCGGCAAGTCGACGCTCCTCTCCAAGGCGGGGTCGGTCGAGACCGGCCGTGCCTACGACGTCCACGTCAAGGTGCGCGGCCGTCAGGTGACCCTGTACCTCGACGGTCAGGAGTGGGGCAGCTTCACGGACGACAAGCCGGCCGAGCCGTTCCGCCAGGTCGTCACCGAGGACCACAAGACCGGTGACCTGATCGTCAAGGTCGTCAACGCCCAGTCCTCGGCGGCCCGCACGACGATCGACCTCGGCGGTGCGAAGGTCGCGTCGACGGCCAGGGTGACCACGCTGGCCGCCGCGCCCGACGCGGTGAACAGCGAGACGAGCAGGGCCGTCGCGCCGACGGCGTCCACCTTCTCGGGGGTCGCCGACAGGTTCACCTACACCTTCCGGGCGAACTCGATCACCTTCCTGCGGCTCAGGCAGAGGTAGTCGCCGACGCCGTGTCCGCGGGCTGCTGTCCGAGCGGCAGCAGCCCGCGCTCGGCGAACACCTTCTTCGCGGCGAAGGTCGCGTTCAGGGCCTTGGGCATGCCGCAGTACACCGCGGAGTGCGTCAGCGCCTCGACGATCTGCTCGGGAGTGAGGCCCACGTTCAGGGCCGCGTTGACGTGCACGTCGAGCTGGGCCTCGCAGCCGCCGAGCGCCGTGAGCATGCCCAGCGTCACCAGTTGCCGGTCGCGCGGGGCGAGTGCGGGGCGGTCGTAGATCTCGCCGAAGGCCCACGCGACGACCTGGTGGCCGATCTCGGGGTTGATGTCGGCGAGCGACTCGATGACCCGCTCCCCGGCCTCGCCGTCGATCCTCTTCAGGACCTCCAGGCCGTGGGCGAAACGCTCCGCGCGGGTGGTGCTCTCGCTCATGTCAGTCTTCCGTTTCCGGCTGCTCGTCCATCGTGCCGAGAAGCCGTTCGTAGTGGTCGATCTTGTCGTCCAGCGCACGGGCGTTGCGGCGCAACGCCCTGATGCGGTCCGCCAGTTCGGCGCGGTGCTCATGGAGCATCGCCAGCCGGTCGGCGACCGAGACATCCCCCTTCGCCCGCAGCTGCGCATACCGCTGCATGTCGGCGATCGACATGCCGGTCTCGCGCAGCCGCAGCACGAACTCCAGCCAGGCCAGGTCGGCCGGGTCGTAGCGGCGCTGGTTGCCGGTGGTCCGGCCGACCCGCTCGATCAGGCCGGCCTTCTCGTAGTAGCGCAGCGTGTCGTGCGAGAGGCCGGTGCGCTCTACCACCTCGGCGATGGTCAGGGTCGGCTCCCGGTCCTGCGGGAGGGGGTGTCCGCTGGTCATGACGTAAACCGTAGAACCTGGAGCGCACTCCAGGTCAAGCTGTCCCCGGCCGGGGTCTCCACCGTCTGCACGGCGTGATGAGTTCACCGTTAAATTACCTATCCGGAAATTTCTGTTTCCCAGATGTTCACCATTTAATTCTCGTGGGCCCGTGGATTCATTCGGAACAAGCTGTGTCACTTTCCCCGTGCGGCACAACCGATCGGAAACTCGGGCCGTCTTAGTCGGCGAATCAATTACCTGCGGGGAGTAACAAGGAATGGATCGCTCGACCCTGTCCAAAGCCGTTTCGGGCGGCCATTTCTCGCCGAAGAAGGCGGCGGCCCTGCTCGCCGCGACGCTCACGGTCGCCGTGTTCTGTGCCGCGGACACCATCGCCCGCAGCTACCCCTTCGGTCCCCGCACCCGCAGCGTCAACGACCTCGGCAATCAGTACGTGCCCTTCCACGCCCACCTGTGGGATCTGCTGCACGGCAGGGCCGACGGCGGCCTGTTCGTCAACTGGCAGTCCGGCTTCGGCTCCAGCTTCCTGCCCGACCTCGGCACCTATCTCAGCAGCCCGTTCGCCCTGCTCGTCGTGGTGTTCCCGCGGGACGAGATCGACCTCGCGGTGTATGTGATCACCGTGCTGAAGACGGCGTCCGCCGGCGCGGCCATGGCCTGGCTGCTGCTGAGCCTGCGCCCCGGCCGCTGGTGGGGGGCCGGGCTGCTGGGAGCGTCGTACGCGATGTGCGGCTGGAGCGTCGCGGTCGCCTCGTACAACCCGATGTGGCTCGACGGCCTGGTCGCCCTGCCGCTGCTGTGCCTGGTCGGCGAGTGGGCGATGCAGCGCCGGCGCCCGCTGCTCGGCGTGCTGATCGTGGCCCTTGCCTGGATCGCCAACTTCTACACCGCGTACATGGCCACCCTCGCTGCCGGGCTCGTGCTGCTGCTCCGGCTGTGGCTCTCCGGTGTTGCGGGCCGGCGGCGGCTGGAGACGGTGGGCCGTGCCGCAGTCACCGTCGCGCTGGGCGTGGGCCTGGCCGCCCCGCTGGTGATCGTCGTGTACTTCGGCACCAAGCACGCCCATCCCGGCAGGGTCGTCCAGTTCAAGGCGGTGTCGACGCAGGACCTGCTGGCGCGGCTGCTGCCGACGTCGTACAGCTTCAACAGTCCGGCCGTCTACGTCGGCACCGCCGCGCTGCTGCTCGCTCTCTCCCTGCCCTTCCACCGGGCCGTTCCGCGGCAGGTGCGCGCCGGATGGACGCTGCTGGTCGCCGCGGTCGCCCTGTCACTGCAGTGGGGGCCGACGCACCTGGTCTGGCACGCCTTCGCCACACCACAAGGCAGTGCCTACCGTCAGGCCTTCGTGCTGTGCGCACTTCTGGTGATCGCCGCATGGCAGGCGCTCTCGTACGGTCCGCCCGACCGGCGTGCCCTCGGCGTGGCCGGCGCGTTGCTCGTGCTGATCAGCGCCGTCGCGAGCCGGAGCACGCTCGTGCGCCCCGTCGGCTGGGGAGTGCTGCTGCTCGCCGTCATCGGCTCGGTCGGCGGACTGGCGCTGCTGCGGCACACGGACGCGGACGGGTCGGCGGGTCCCGCGTCGACCGGCCGGCGCCGTACCGTCCTGGCCGGGCTCGCCCTGGCACTGCTGTTCGGCGGGCAGTTCGGCGAGACGGCCGCCACCTCCGCCGTCGCCACCCGGCTCCGCCTCGGCCAGATGGACGACTACGCGCCCTGGGGGGCCCGGCAGCAGGCACAGGCTGAGGAGATCGCGCAGGCCGACGGCTGGCCCCGGTACCGCACCGACCCGGGCCGAGAGCAGACCGTGGGCAACGACCCGATGCTGGTCGGCGGCCAGGGGGCCCAGTACTACAGCAGCCTCACCGCCGACGTCCTCAGCCGTACGCTCACCGCAGTCGGCGGCGGCTACACCTCACGGGGCCGCAGCGTGCAGAGCCTCGACAACGACGTCACGGACGCGGTCCTCTCCGTCGGCGCCCGCGTGCACTCGCCGCCGGACCCGCACCAGAACTGGTTCCCGCAGGACGGCACGGGGCCGACCGTGTCCCGCGAGGACGTACCGCCGCTGGTCACCGTGCGACCGTCCGGCGTCTCCTCGGCCGCCTTCGGTCCCTCGCCGTTCCGCAACCAGGAACTCCTGCTCGGCACGCGCGTGTACACCGTGCCCCGCACGACAGTGCTGACCTCACACGGCAGGCCGCCGCAGACCGGCGACCCCGCCGAGCTCGGGCTGGTCATCGGCGTGCCCACGCCTGACAGCACGCAAAAGCCCACGATCTCCGCCCAGTGCCCGGCCGGCGACGAGGTCTACCTGTGGGCGCCGCATTTCTCGGGCACGGCCCGCATGACGAGCGGTCCGACCGGGCGGTTCAGGTCCGACATCGGCACCAAGATCGCGCCCATGCAGCGGCTGGGCACGGTCCCGGCCTCCGGACGCGTCCGCATCGAACTCGACCCCAACCGCACGAGCCGCGTCCCCGGCGGCGCGGTCGGCTGCCTGGACACCACCCGGCTGCACGACGCCGTCGAGCGGCTCAGGTCCACCGGCGCCACCCGCGTCACCGTCTCCGGCAGCACGATCCGGGCCGAACTCCCGGCGGGCAGCAGGGGAACCGCGGTCGTGGCGGCGCCGCGCATCGCGGGCTGGCGCTGCGCCGCGGGCGACGCAGACGCCGTACCGGCGGGGGAGTTCCACGGTCTGATCGCCGTGCCCGTCGACTCCTCCGCGACCAGCGTCTCGTGCACCTTCCACCCGCCCGGCCTGCGCCTGGGCGCCGCGGTCGGGGCCGCATCACTGCTGGCGCTGATCCTGCTCGGCGCCTTCACCGCCGTACGCCGACGGCGTGCCGCACCGCCGTCGGCTCCACCGACCACGACCACCAGCCCGCGCGAGCCCGTGACCAGGGCTCTCTGACCGCGTCCCCAGGGGGAAACCATGCTCATATCGATCGTCGCACCCTGCTACGACGAGGAAGACGTCATAGAACGCTTCCACGACCAGGTCCAGAAGGTCGCGGAGGAACTGCTGCCGCTGGGCCACGACATGGAGTTCGTGTACGTCGACGACGGCAGCCGCGACCGTACGCTCCCCGCCCTGGAGCGACTGGCCGAGCGCGACGCGCGCGTGCGGTACGTCTCCTTCAGCCGCAACTTCGGCAAGGAGGCGGCACTGCTGGCCGGTCTGCGCCATGCCACGGGAGACTCCGTGGTCGTCATGGACGCGGACCTGCAGCACCCGCCGGAGCTGATCAAGCGCATGGTGGACCTGCGCGCGGACGGCTACGACCAGGTCATCGCCAAGCGCACCAGGGCCGGCGACAGCGTGACCCGCACCGTCACCGCCCGCCTCTACTACCGGCTCGTCAACCGCCTCGTCGACGTGGAACTCGTCGACGGCGTGGGGGACTTCAGGCTGATGTCGCGCCGCGTGGTGGACGCGATCCTGGACCTCTCCGAGTACAACCGCTTCTCCAAGGGCCTGTTCGCGTGGGTGGGCTTCCCGAGCACCACCTTCGAGTACGAGAACGCCGTGCGCGAGGCCGGCCGCAGCTCCTGGACCTTCCGCGGCCTGCTCAACTACGGGCTCGACGGGCTGCTCTCCTTCAACAACAGGCCGCTGCGCGCCGCCCTCCACCTCGGCATGGGCCTGCTGCTGTGCGCCGGGCTGTACACGGCGTGGATCGTGGGCGCCGCGCTGGTCAACGGCGTACAGACACCCGGCTATGTCACGATCATCACGGCCGTCACCGGCGTCGCCGGAGTGCAGATGATCATGCTCGGGGTCATCGGCGAGTACACCGGCCGTATCTACTACGAGGTGAAGCGGCGCCCGCACTTCCTGGTGAAGGCGACCAACGTGAAACGGACGGAGGGCCGGACCGCGTGCGACACGACGAAGGATCTCATCCCCTGATATCGAGGCAGATGCTGACCTTCGCCGTCATCGGCGTCGTCAACACCGGCACGTATTACGCTGCTTACCTGCTGCTCCTCCCTCGTTTCCCGTACCTTGTCGCCCATATTCTCGCGACCGTGATCAGCATGACCGGATCGTTTTTCCTCAATGCTCGATTCACGTATCGGACGCGCCCGACCCTGCGTAAATTCCTGCTGTTTCCCCTGACGAACGCGGCGAATTTCGTGGTCACGACCGCGGGTGCCTATGTGCTGGTCGACCTCCTGCACCTCAGCAGCCGGTACGCCCCCCTGCTCGCGTCCCTGGGAGCGATCCCGGTGACGTTCGTGGTGTCCCGCTGGATCATGCTTCCCAAGGCGGAGACCGCTGGGATTGCATAAACGTGCAGCGATACGTATAGTCATGCCATCCAGGAGGAGGATGACATGGCGGTACGTGCGGCAGTGGCCGGAGCGAGCGGGTACGCGGGCGGAGAGCTCCTGCGTCTGCTCCTGGCGCACCCCGAGATCGAGATCGGGGCCCTGACCGGCAACTCCAACGCGGGCCAGCGGCTCGGCGCGCTCCAGCCGCACCTGCTGCCCCTGGCCGACCGGGTGCTGGCGGAAACCACCGCCGAGGTCCTCGCGGGCCACGACGTCGTCTTCCTCGCCCTGCCCCACGGTCAGTCCGCGGCCGTCGCCGAGCAGCTCGGCCCCGACGTCCTCGTGGTCGACATGGGCGCCGACTTCCGGCTCAAGGAGGCCGGCGACTGGGAGAGGTTCTACAGCTCCCCGCACGCCGGGACCTGGCCGTACGGCCTCCCCGAACTCCCGGGTGCCCGCGCCCGGCTTGCGGGGTCCAAGCGCGTCGCGGTACCCGGTTGCTACCCGACGGCCGTCTCTCTGGCCCTCTTCCCGGCCTACGCGGCGGGACTGGCCGAGAACGAGGCCGTGATCGTCGCCGCCTCCGGCACCTCCGGCGCCGGCAAGACGCCCAAGGCCCACCTGCTCGGCAGCGAGGTCATGGGTTCCATGACGCCGTACGGCGTGGGCGGTGGCCACCGGCACACGCCCGAGATGATCCAGAACCTCAGCGCGGCGGCCGGTGAGACCGTGAGCGTCTCCTTCACGCCGACCCTCGCGCCGATGCCCCGCGGCATCCTCGCCACCTGCAGCGCGAAGGCCAGGCCCGGTGTCACGGCCGAGTCCGTCCGCGCCGCCTACGAGAAGGCCCTCGCCGACGAGCCCTTCGTACACCTGCTGCCCGAGGGCCAGTGGCCCGCCACGGCGTCCGTCCACGGTTCCAACGCCGTTCACATACAGGTCGCGTTCGACGAGGCCGCGGGCCGCATCATCGCGATCAGCGCCATCGACAACCTGACCAAGGGCACCGCGGGCGGTGCCGTCCAGAGCATGAACCTCGCCCTCGGACTCGACGAGTCCACGGGGCTTTCCACGATCGGAGTCGCACCGTGAGCGACGCACGTGCAGCCACCGGGCTGCAGACGACGACGATGGCCGCACCGCTGCGCTGCACGGGCGGAGAAGCGAACAAGGAGACACCGTGAGCGTCACGGCAGCCAAGGGATTCCGGGCTGCGGGCATCGCCGCCGGAATCAAGGAGAACGGCAACCCGGACCTGGCCCTCGTGGTCAACGACGGTCCGCGCCGCACCGCCGCGGGCGTCTTCACCTCCAACCGTGTGAAGGCCGCACCCGTGCTGTGGTCCGAGCAGGTCCTCAACGGCGGACAGGTGTCCGCCGTCGTCCTCAACTCCGGTGGCGCCAACGCCTGTACGGGTCCGAAGGGCTTCCAGGACACGCACGCCACGGCGGAGAAGGTCGCCGAGGTCCTCGGCCGCGGCGCCATCGAGGTCGCCGTCTGCTCGACCGGCCTCATCGGCGTCCTGCTCCCGATGGACAAGCTGCTCCCGGGAGTCGAGACGGTCGCCGGGCAGCTGTCCGAGCACGGTGGTGAGAAGGCGGCCATCGCCATCAAGACCACCGACACCGTCCACAAGACGTCCGTCGTGACCAAGGACGGCTGGACGGTCGGCGGCATGGCGAAGGGCGCCGGCATGCTCGCGCCCGGCCTCGCCACCATGCTCGTCGTCCTCACCACCGACGCCGTCCTCGACGACGACGTACTGGACAAGGCGCTCCGGGCGGCGACGCGCACCACTTTCGACCGTGTCGACTCCGACGGGTGCATGTCGACCAACGACACCGTGCTGCTGCTCGCCTCCGGAGCCGCCGAAGTCACCCCGGAACACGAGGAGTTCGCCGAGGCCGTGCGTGCCGTCTGCGACGACCTCGGCCAGCAGCTGATCCGCGACGCCGAGGGCGCCAGCAAGGACATCAAGATCGAGGTGGTGGGCGCCGCGACCGAGGACGACGCCGTCGAGGTGGGCCGCTCCATCGCCCGCAACAACCTCCTCAAGTGCGCCCTCCACGGCGAGGACCCCAACTGGGGACGTGTCCTCTCGGCGATCGGCACGACACAGGCCGCCTTCGAGCCGGACCAGTTGAACGTCGCCATCAACGGAGTGTGGGTCTGCAAGAACGGCGGCGTCGGCGAGGACCGCGACAAGGTCGACATGCGCTACCGCGAGGTGCACATCGTCGCCGACCTCGCCGCCGGGTCCGAGACCGCCACCATCTGGACCAACGACCTCACCGCCGACTACGTCCACGAGAACAGCGCCTACTCCTCATGAGCAACGTGACCCGCAAGCACACCGCGCTGCCCAAGGCCCAGATCCTCATCGAGGCGCTGCCCTGGCTGGTCAGGCACAACGGCAAGACGGTCGTCATCAAGTTCGGCGGCAACGCCATGATCGACGAGGACCTGAAGGCCGCCTTCGCCCAGGACGTCGTCTTCCTGCACCACGCCGGCCTCAAGCCGGTCGTCGTGCACGGCGGCGGCCCGCAGATCAGCGCGGCCCTCGACCAGCACGGCATCGTCAGCGAGTTCAAGGCCGGCCTGCGCGTCACCACCGAGGACGCCATGGACGTCGTACGGATGGTGCTGGCGGGCCGGGTCCAGCGCGAGCTGGTCGGGCTGCTCAACCAACACGGCCCGCTCGCCGTCGGGTTGACGGGCGAGGACGCGCACACCATCACCGCCACCAAGCACCAGCCCGAGATCGACGGCGAGTTGGTCGACATCGGGCGGGTGGGCGAGATCACCGAGATCGACACGGGCGTGATCGAGGCACTGCTCGCCGACGGCCGTATCCCGGTCGTCTCGTCGATCGCCCGTAGCCAGGACGACGGACATGTCTACAACGTCAATGCTGATACGGCGGCTGCGGCACTCGCTGCTGCGCTGGGCGCCGAAACCCTCATGGTCCTCACGGACGTCGAGGGTCTCTATGAGGACTGGCCGCACAGCGACGAGGTGATCAGCCGCCTCACGGCTTCCCAACTGGAGAAGCTGCTGCCGGACCTGAGTTCCGGCATGGTGCCGAAGATGGAGGGCTGCCTGCACGCCGTTCGCAACGGCGTCACCACCGCCCGGGTCATCGACGGCCGGGTCCAGCACTCGATCCTGCTGGAGATCTTCACCGACGAGGGCATCGGCACGATGGTCGTGCCCGACGAGCAACAGGGGGATGCCGTATGACCGCCCATCAGGAGTACGCCCAGCGGTGGCAGGGCGCGCTGATGAACAACTACGGCACCCCGCTGCTTCCCCTCGTGCGCGGCGCGGGCACCAAGGTGTGGGACGCCGACGGCAAGGAGTACCTCGACTTCGTCGGCGGTATCGCGGTCAACGCGCTCGGCCACGCCCACCCGGCGATCGTCGAGGCCGTCAGCCGGCAGATCGGCTCCCTGGGCCACATCTCCAACTTCTTCATGGCCGACCCGACCGTGACGCTCGCCGAGCGGCTGCTCCAGCTCTTCGGCCGGGACGGCAGGGTCTTCTTCTGCAACTCGGGCGCCGAGGCCAACGAGGCCGCCTTCAAGATCGGCCGGCTGACCGGGCGGACCCACGTCGTCGCCACCGAGGGCGCCTTCCACGGGCGCACCATGGGCGCCCTCGCGATGACCGGCCAGCAGGGCAAGCGGGAGCCGTTCCTGCCGCTGCCCGGCGAGGTCACGCACGTGCCGTTCGGCGACGCGCAGGCCCTCGCGGCCGCGGTCACCGACCGGACCGCGCTCGTCATCCTGGAGCCGATCCAGGGCGAGCTCGGCGTCGTCACCCCGCCGCCCGGCTACCTCAAGGCCGCCCGCGCGATCACGGCCGCCACCGGTGCGCTGCTGGTCCTGGACGAGGTGCAGACCGGAATCGGCCGTACCGGGAACTGGTTCGAGTACCAGGCCCACGAGGGCGTGCTGCCCGACGTCGTCACCCTCGCCAAGGGCCTCGGCGGCGGACTGCCGCTCGGCGCCACGGTCGCCTTCGGCCGGGCCGCCGAACTGCTGCAGCCCGGGCACCACGGCACCACCTTCGGCGGCAACCCGGTGGCCTGCGCCGCCGGCCTCGCCGTCCTCGACACCATCGAGAACGAGGGGTTGCTGGAGAACGTCAAGCGGCAGAGCGAGAGGTTGCGGGACGGAATCGAGTCACTCGGCCATCCGTCGATCGCTCATGTCCGGGGCGCGGGCCTCCTCCTGGGTATCGTGCTCACCGAGCCGCTCGCGCCCAAGGCGCGCCAGACGGCTCAGGAGGCCGGATTCCTGGTGAACGCGCCCGCGCCCGACGTCGTACGGCTGATGCCGCCGCTGAATCTCGGCGACGACGAGGTGGACGCGTTCCTCCGGGCACTTCCCGGCGTCCTGGACCTTGCACACGGGGACGGATCCGGAGAATGAGACGACGATGAGTCACGCGCAGGACGACGCACAGCACGCCGGGCCTGCCGTGCCGCAGACCCGCACCGCACGCCACCGCCGGATCGTGGACATCCTCAACCGGCAACCGGTGCGCTCCCAGAGCCAGTTGGCGAAGCTCCTCGCCGACGACGGGCTGAGCGTCACACAGGCGACGCTCTCCCGGGACCTGGACGAGCTGAACGCGGTGAAGATCCGCAACAACGACGGCGACCTCATCTACGCGGTACCGAGCGAGGGCGGCTTCCGCACCCCGCGCGTGCCGCTGGGCGAGTCGGCCAAGGAGGAGCGGATGCGGCGGCTGTCCCAGGAGCTGCTGATCTCCGCGGAGGCGTCGGCGAACCTGGTGGTCCTGCGGACGCCTCCCGGGGCCGCCCAGTTCCTGGCGTCGGCCATCGACCAGGCCGAGCTGCACGACATCCTCGGCACGATCGCGGGCGACGACACCCTGATGCTGATCAGCCGGGACCCGACGGGCGGACAGGCCCTCGCGGAGCACATGCTGAGGCTGGCGCAGAACGGCCACTGAGACGGCCGCTGTGACGGTCGCAGAGGGGTGTGGTCAGGTCGTCCGCCGGGTGCGGGCCGGTGGGGGCTTGTCGCGCGGTTCGGCGCGGGCATTTGGGCGGTTCGGTCAGCCGAGTCGAGCGGCCAGGCCCCCCGTAGATGCGGATCAGCCGTGATCCGGCGGGCGGGGCGGGCGGACGGTCGCTGGCGGAGCACATGCTGAGGCCGGCGCAGTACGGCCGCTGAGACGGCCGCTGTGACGGTCGCAGAGGGGTGTGGTCAGGTCGTGCGCCGGGTGCGGGCCGGTGGGGGCTTGTCGCGCGGTTCGGCGCGGGCATTTGGGCGGTTCGGTCAGCCGAGTCGAGCGGCCAGGCCCCCCGTACACCTCACCTCGTCGCCCGCCGTGATCAGCAGCGCCTCCACGTCCGGCAGGGACTCCAGCCAGCGCAGCCCCTGCGCCGACCCCATCGCGAAGGCCGCCGTGGCCCAGCAGTCCGCCCAGGTCAGCTCGGGTGCCACCACCGTCACCGCCACCAGGTCGGTCACCGCGGACCGGCCGGTGCGCGGGTCGACGATATGGGTGCCGCGCTCGGCGGTGCCGGACGTGGCCACCGCCAGCTCGTCCGCGCCCGCCGCGGAGACGACCGCCGCGAGGCCCCCCGGGCGCAGCGGGTCGGCCACTCCGACCCGCCAGGGTCGGTGCGGCTCGGGTGTCCCGAGCAGCTGGACGTCCCCGCCGCCGTTCATGCTCACGCCGCTCACCCCGGGGGTCGCCGCGAGCTGCCGTGCCGCCCGCTCGGCGGCCCAGCCCTTGACGATCCCGGTCGGGTCCAGCCGCCCTTCGTAGTGCAGGCTGAACCAGCCGTCGCTCACCCGCTCCGCCTCGGCGCCCAGTTCGAGCACCTCGGCGACCTCGGGATCGCACTCCTCGACGGTCAGGTCGCCCCGCGCAAGCCGGGAGACCTGGCTGTCGTCGCGGTAGGTGCTGAACACCTCGTTCACCCGGTGCAGCCCGGCGATCGCCTTCTCCAGCGACGCCCGCACCGCACCGGGGTCCCCGCCGCGGACGTCGAAGGAGAAGACGGTCCCCATGACCTCCTCCGCATGACGCACCGCGGCGGGAGCTTCTGCCCGTTCGGCCACCGACTCAGCCACCGGCCTGGTCCAGCGCCGACTGGAGCGACTGCTTGTAGCCGGTGCTCGTGTACGTCGCACCCGACACCGAGTCGATGTTCGCGTTGCCGGCCGCCACCGCCTCCTGGTTGAGCCTGGGGACGGACAGGGCGGTCTTCTGGTCGCTGGTGCCGCCCTTGGGCGCCTGCACCGCGTCGGCCTTGGTGATCTTGCCGTTGCTGACGGTGATCCGGACCTGGACGGCCCCGTACTGGGTCTGGACGACCTTGCCGGTCACGGTCTTGGCCTGGGCACCACCACCACCGGAACCCTGCGAGGAGCCGGAGCCCTGTGAAGAGCCCGCGCTCGCCTTCATCTTGTCGATCGCCGACTGGAGCGACTGCTTGTAGCCGGTGCTGGTGTACGTCGCCCCGGACACCGAGTCGATCTGCGCGCTCTGTGCGGCGACCGTCTCCTGGGTCAGCTTGGGGATGGACAGGGCGGTCTTCTGGTCGCTGGTGCCGCCCTTGGGCGCCTGCACCGCGTCGGCCTTGGTGATCTTGCCGTTGCTGACGGTCAGTCGTACCTGGACGTTGCCGTACTGGGTCTGGACGACGTTGCCGTCGACCGTGCCGTTTCCGGTCGCCGCGGCGCCGCCCTGGGGCGACTCCTGTGCGGCCGCGGTCTGCTGGGGGGCGGCGCCCGCGGCGGCCTCGGCGTTCGGGTCGGACGCCGGTTTCAGCGACAGCAGCAGTACGACGCCCGACACGGTGGCGGCGGTGGCCAGCACGACACGCCGGATGGGGTGACTCTTCCTCATCGCTTTCCTAGGCTCCTGAAGTCCCGTCGCTCACATCTCGAACGACTCGTGATGGATGCGGCGGGCGGGCACTCCCGCACCGCGCAGTGCTTCGTACACGGTCTGCGCGAAGCCGGCCGGCCCGCACATGAACACGTCGTGCTTCTCGATGTCCGGCAGCTTCTGCTGCAGTCGCTCCGCCGAGATGTCGGGGCGCTCGCCGTCCGGACTGTTGACGGCGTACATCAGCCGGGCGCCGCGGTCGTCGGCGATGGCCGCGAGCTCGTCCCACAGGGCCAGGTCCTGGGTGGTGTTGGCCCGGTAGAGGAGGGTGATGTCGCCGGCCGCGCCGGGCAGCGTCTCGAACAGCGCCCGCATCGG
This sequence comes from Streptomyces sp. NBC_00461, assembly GCF_036013935.1. Classification (NCBI taxonomy): domain Bacteria; kingdom Bacillati; phylum Actinomycetota; class Actinomycetes; order Kitasatosporales; family Streptomycetaceae; genus Streptomyces; species Streptomyces sp. NBC_00461. The sequence goes on along the minus strand of NZ_CP107902.1, from coordinate 1,879,453 downwards.
CGTGATGCCGACGCCGCCCGCGACCAGCAGTACCTTGCCCCGGCTGCGCCGCTGCGCGGTCATCGCGCCGTACGGGCCCTCGGCCCACACCTTGGTACCCGGCGTCAACTCGCGCAGCCGGGCGCTGTGGTCGCCGATCGCCTTCACGGTGATCCGCAGCATGTCGGGGCGGGGCGCCGCCGACAGCGAGTACGGGTGGGAGCTGAACCGCATGCCCGGCGCCAGGAACCGCCAGCGGAAGAACTGCCCCGCCTCCGCGCCCATCCGGTGCAGCTTCCGGCCCCCGATGAGCACCGACACGATGCCCGGCGTCTCCTCGATGACCGCCTCGACGCGCATACGGTGCCGCATGTTCAGCCGGATCGGCACGAGGACGCGGTACCAGACCACCAGTGCGGTGACCGACCCGTACAGCGCGTACCAGAAGGTCTTCGCGGTCGGCTCGACGGCGAAGTCGTTGCCGGTGGTGATCTGGTGCCAGAACGTCAGGAACACGGCCGCGTAGGTCAGCAGATGGACGTGGTACCAGGTGTCGTACGGGATCCTGCGGCGCACCGGGCCGATCGACGTCAGTCCGATGAGCACGAACAGACCGGTGCCGATGGCAGCCTTGCCCATGTCCGGCAGCTGGTTCACGGAGTCGATCGTCTGCTGGACGATGTCGCCGAGCGACTTGCCGGCCTGCAGCGCGTAGCCCCACATGATGAGGAAGACGTGCGCGAAGACCAGGCAGAGGGTGTAGCGGCCGCTCATCGCGTGCCAGCGCGCCACCCGGTCGGAGCCGACACGCCGCTCCAGCGCGGGCACCCGGGCCATCTGCAGCACGACCAGTGCCATCAGATAGCCCGCCAGCAGGCCGGTGATGCGGCCCGCGTTGAGGATCTTGCCGTTCTGGTCGGCGATGGACGGCGTGTTGTGCCACCACAGCCACAGCACGCCGACCGCGCCCGCCCACACGGCGAGCAGCAGGACGGTCGCCGGGGAGCGGCGCGGGCGGATGCGGCGCATCGTCTGGCGGCGGGCGGCGCGGCCGCCTGCGAGCGTGGTGGTCACTGTTCCTCCGGGGCGGGGGCAAGGGGGTCGGCGTGGTCCCTTGGCCCTGAGATACGTGCCACGCCGCCCGTGCGTTCAGCTGCTCGCCGAGTCCAGTGCGGACTGGAGTGACTGGCGGTAACCGTCACTTGTGTACGTGGCTCCCGAGACGGTGTCGATGGTCGCGCTCTGGGCCTGGAGGGCCTCGCCGCGCAGCCGGGGGAGGGCGAAGCTGTTGATCTCCTGGTCCCGCGGGTTGTCCGTCGGGTAGGCGACGGCGGTGACCTCGGTGAGCTTGCCGTTCTTGAGAGTGATCCGGACCTGGACGGGGCCCCAGCGGGTCTGGACCGTGTCGCCGGTGACGGTCCTCGTGCCGGTGGAGGCACCGGCGCTCGCACTGCCGGACGGCGCGGGCACCGCCACCGCGACGGCCGGCGTGGAGTGCGGCTTCAGCGACAGCAGCAGCACCGTCCCACAGACCGTGGCGGCGCTCGCCAGCACGATGCGGCGCAGCGGACGGTTCTTCTTCAGGGCATGCACGTCAAGGGCCTCACAGCTCGAACGACTCGTGGTGGATACGGCGGTCCGGCACACCGGCGGTGCGCAGCGCCTCGTACAGATCGCGGGCGAAGCCGTGCGGGCCGCATAGGTATACGTCGTGCGCGGCGAGGTCGGGGAACGTCGCGCACAGCGACTGGGCGGTGAGGCTCGGACGCCGTCCGTCCGCCCCGTTGAGCGCGTACAGCACCCGCGCGCCCCGCCAGCGTGCGATCGCCTCCAACTCCCCGCCCAGGGCGAGGTCTTCCGCCGTACGAGCCCGGTAGAGGAGGGTGACCTCGCCGGGCAGGGTCTCGAACAGGGCCCGTAGCGGTGTGATGCCGACGCCGCCCGCGATCAGCAGCGACCTCTGTGCGGTCTGCCGGTCCTGGGTGAGCGACCCGTACGGGCCCTCCGCCCACACCCGTGTCCCCGGCCGCAGCAGGGAGACCGCCGCGCTGTGGTCGCCGAGTGCCTTGACGGTGATCCGCATCAGGTCCTGGCGCGGCGGCGCCGACAGCGAGTACGGCGTCGACGTCCAGCCCATGCCCTCGCCGAGGAACCGCCAGCGGAAGAACTGCCCCGCCCGCGCGCCCAGTTCGTCCAGCCGCCGGCCGCGCACGACGACCGAGTACACGCCCGGCGCCTCCTTGTGCACCGACTCCACCCGCAGCCGGTGCCGCAGGTTCAGCCGCACCGGCGCCAGGATCCGGAACCACAGGACCAGACAGGCGACGCCCAGGTACAGCGCGTACCAGGCGGCCGTGGCCGCGGAGTTGCCGTTGAAGTCGTTGCCCAGGGACAGCTGGTGGAAGAAGGCGAGGAAGACGGCCCCGTAGGTGAGCAGGTGGACGTGGTACCAGAACTCGTGGCTCAGCCGTCGTCGTGCGGCACGGGCCGAGGTGATGCCGGCCGCGAAGAGGAGCAGCGCGCCGAGGGTGGCCTTCAGCATGTCCGGATAGTCCAGGACCACGGTGACCGTCTCGTGCCACAGCGAGGCGCGGTCCTGGGCGGCGTAGCCGAACAGGATCAGGACGATGTGCGCGAGCAGCAGACAGACCGTGTAGCGGCCGGCCATGGCGTGCCAGCGGGCCACCCGGTCCGAGCCGACCCGCCGCTCCAGCAGCGGCACCCGAGCCATCAGCCCGACGAGCACCGCGCAGGCGTACCCGCACAGCAGCCCGGTGATCCGCCCGGCCCCGGTCAGCCAGCCCGCCGCGCCGACCACGGAAGCGGTGTCCGCCCACCACAGGGCGACCACGGCCGCCGCTCCGGCCCACAGCAGTGCGAGCACGGCGCCCGCGGGGGAGCGCCGCGCGGCCGGCGCCACGGGCGCTGCCGCCCGCCGCTCGTACACGGTGGTCATGGGTGCGTCCTTTCGCCTGTGCTGGACGCAACTGTGCCGCCGTAACCTCTCAGGGCGCTCTCAACGGGCATCCTCTGAGCCCACTCAGAGGAAACTCAGAGCGACGAGGGCCGCCGGCCACCTCCGCCAGGGGTGATCCTGGTAGGGCGATGAACATCACCAGGTCCGGCCGCCCCGCCCTCACCCGCCCCGACGGCACCCCCCTGCGCGTCCTCGTCGTCGACGACGACCCCGACCTCGCCGAGGTGCTCTCCGGTGCCCTGCGCTACGAGGGCTGGCAGGTCCGCGCGGCCGGGGACGGAGCGGCCGCGCTCACCGAGGCCCGGGAGCTGATGCCGGACGCCGTCGTCCTGGACGTGATGCTCCCGGACACCGACGGTTTCGCGGTGCTGCGCTCCCTGCATGCCGTGAAGCCCGACGTGTGCGTGCTCTTCCTCACCGCGCGGGACGCGGTGGAGGACCGTATCGCGGGCATCACGGCGGGCGGCGACGACTACGTCACCAAGCCCTTCAGCCTGGAGGAGGTCGTCGCCCGGCTCCGTGGCCTGCTGCGCCGCGCGGGCATGGCCCGGCAGCTCGACGAGGGCCCGCGGCTGAGCGTGGGCGACCTGGTCATGGACGAGGAGGCCCGCGAGGTGACCCGGGCCGGCGAGCTCGTGGAGCTGTCCCCGACCGAGTTCGAGCTGCTCCGCTTCCTGATGCGCAACCCGCGCCGCGTGCTCAGCAAGGCGCAGATCCTCGACCGGGTCTGGTCCTACGACTTCGGCGGCCGCGCCCATGTCGTCGAGCTGTACATCTCGTACCTGCGCAAGAAGGTCGACGCGGGCCGCGAGCCGATGATCCACACGGTGCGGGGAGCCGGGTACGTGCTCAAGCCGGTGGCCCCATGAGGCTCGTACGCCACCTGCCACGGCCGCGCACCCTCCGCGCCCGGCTGACCGTCGGCCTGGTCGTGCTGCTCGCGGTCAGCTGCGCCGCGGTCGGCGTCGCCGCGGTGATCGAGCTGAACGGCTTCCTCATCAGCCGCCTCGACCAGCAGCTCACCCAGGCGGGCGACCGTTTCCCGGAGAGCCTGGAGCACAAGGGGCGGCCGCCCGACGACCACGACGGTGACGAGCACGGCGACACACGCCGGCAGACGACGGGCACGTTCGGGGCCAGGCTGGTCGGCGCCACGGTCACCAACGCGGACGTCGTCGGCCCCGGCAGTGTCACGGACGTACCCCTGAGCGCGAGGGACAGGGAGCAGCTGCTCGCGGTCCCGGCCGACGGCAAGGGGCACGGCATCGATCTCTCCACGCTGGACGCCTACCGGGTCGTGGCCGGCCGGGGCAAGGACGGCGACGTGCTGATCACCGGCCTGCCGCTGGAGCCGGTGGAGGCCACCGTCCACCGCCTCGAACTGGTCGCCGGGATCGTCTTCGGCGCCGCCCTCACCCTCACCGGCGTCGCGGGCGCCCTGTGGGTGCGCTGGTCGCTCAGGCCTCTGAGCCGGGTTGCCGCGACCGCCACCCGGGTCAGTGAACTGTCGCTCGCCAGCGGCGAGGTGGCTCTGCCGCCGCGTGCCCCCGAAACCGACCCGCGCAGCGAGGTGGGCCGGGTCGCCGGCGCCTTCAACCGCATGCTCGGCCACGTCGAGGACGCGCTCACCAAACGGCACGCCAGCGAGGAGCGGCTGCGCAGCTTCGCCGCCGACGCCAGCCATGAGCTGCGCACTCCGGTCGCCTCGGTGCGCGGGCACGCGGAACTCGCCCTGCTGCACCCGGGCCCGGTGCCGCCCGAGGTCACCCGTGCCCTCGAACGCATCGCCGCCGAGTCCGGCCGTATGGGCGCGATGGTCGACGACCTGCTGCTCCTGGCCCGCCTGGACGCGGGCCGCCCCCTCGAACGCCGCCCCGTCGACCTGACCCGCCTGGTCCTGGACGCCGTCACCGACGCCCGGGCGGCGGGCCCCGGCCATCGCTGGACCCTGGACCTTCCCGAGGAGCCCCTCACCGTCACCGGTGACGAACACCGGCTCCACCAGGTGCTGGCCAACCTCCTGGCCAACGCACGCGTGCACACGCCGGCCGGCACCAAGGTGACGGTGGCCCTGGAGACCGACGACTCCTTCGCGCTCCTCACGGTCCACGACGACGGACCGGGCGTCCCCGAGGACATCGAGTCCGGTGTCTTCGAGCGCTTCACCCGGGCCGAGCACCGCCGCCGCACGGACGCCCCCGGCGGCGGGGCGGGCCTGGGCCTGTCGATCGTGGCAGCGGTGGTGGAGGCGCACGGCGGCAGGGTGGCCCTGCACAGCACACCGGGTTCGACGCAGTTCACGGTCAGGCTGCCCGCCCGAGGGGCGCGGGGCTGAATCGAGGACCCGCACCCGCTCAGTACCGAGTGATCGCCGTACCCCCGCCGGCCGTGCCGATCGCGATGTGCGGCTCGCTCCAGGGCCGCACCCAGGCAAGGATCCGCCGCATCGCGTCCACCGGGACCGACACACAACCGGCCGTCGCCCCACGGCCGTTGACGTGCAGGAAGATACCGGCGCCGCGTCCGTGCACCCGCTCGTGGTAGTTGAAGCCGATGACGAGGGCGTACGCGTACTGCGTCGGGTAGGAGACGAGGTGCTCGGACTCCGACGCCCGGCAGTCGGCCGGCCGCGGCTGTGTCCAGCGGTTGTAGGAGCGGGAGGCGTTGTCCTCGCACCACCACGAACTCCGTTGCACCGGGCGGTACTTGTAGCGCGTCTCGGGCGGGGCGGCTTTGATGCCGAAGGCGTACGGCAGGTCGTAGAGCCCGGTGGGCGTGGTGTTCGTGCTCTGCTTCCGTGAGGCGCCCTCGACGAGCCCCTTCGCCCCGAACCGGGCGGCCACCGAACCGGCCCGCACCCAGTGACCGTGGCGCAGGTCCCACCAGGTGACCGTGCCCGTGGTCGAACTCGGCTCCGGGGCAACGGCGGTGATCAGCTGCGTACCGCCACCCGTGTCGGCCATCCGGGCGGGGAGAGGCGCGGCGGCGGTCGTCGCGGCCGGCGTGGCCGACGCGGCACCGAGCACGAGAAGAGCGGCGGACACCAGAGCGCCGGCGCCGAGAGCTGATCGCATGGCTCAGACCGTAGAGGGCGGCAGCGGCAACGGCAGCCCGGGTAGGCCATCCAGGCTCGTGGCCACGTGGTCCTTCTTGGCGAAGTACTCGCCGAGCGAGGCGTCGTCCTCGCGCGCGAAGCGCTTTCCGTGCAGGTCACGGTCCGCGTCGTAGGTCATGAAGGGAACCGCGTAACCGCAGGTGTCGCGGACGAGTTCGGCCGTGACCACGATGATCGCCCGCAGTCCGTGGGCCGTCGGGTCGATGTCCGGGAAACGGGTGAGCAGGTCCCGGAAGCGCGGGTCGTCACGGAAGACCGGCTCGCCGTGCCCGTGCACCCGCACGATGTTCGGCGGCCCCTGGAAGGCGCACCACATCAGCGTGATACGGCCGTTCTCGCGCAGATGTGCGATGGTCTCCGCGTTGGATCCGGCGAAGTCCAGGTAGGCCACGGTGAGTTCGTCCAGCACCGCGAAGGAGCCCTTGAGGCCCTTGGGGGAGAGGTTGACCGTGCCGTCGCCCGACAGCGGCGCGGTCGCGGTGAAGAACAGGGGCTGCGCCTCGATGAACCTGCGCAGCCTGCCGTCTATGCGTTCATAAGTTTTGCCCACATCCGACGATTATGGGCGCAGACCTTTCGCCTGTCTAAGGAATTACGGCATCCGTTTGCCGCTCCCTCACCGGAGGGCCCCGCCCGACACCGGCCGTGGCCGCCCCGGCCGGCGCTGCATCGGGGCGGCCACAGCGCCTGTCACGTCACTTGGTGAGCGTGCAGGCGGCCAGTGAGTCGAGGCCGGCCGGCTTCTGGGCCGTGCGGCCGATGGCGGTCGCGATGCGGTCGACGGTCGACTTCCGCTTGTCGGCCAGCGGGCCGAGGATCGCGTTCTGCACGAAGTTCGGGCCGCCCTGGCCGACCGTGGACGCGAGCCGCTTGTTGGCCTCGTCGATCTGGGTGTTGAGGAGCGCCAGGTTGCGGTTGACCTCAGCCTGGGCGGAGGCCGGGATCGCGGGGAGCTTCGAGGCCACGTCCGGGCAGGTGATGGTGCCCGCACCGGTGTTCCCCGACCCGTTGGCGGCGGCGCCCCCCGCCGCGGCACCGCCCGCTCCGTTCCCCGCGGCGTCCGAGGCCTGCTGGCCCCCGCCTGCGTTCTGGCCGGCGGCCGCCCCGGCCCCGCCGCCCGCGCCGCCGGCGTTGAGGGCGCAGGGCGCGAGCGCGTCCAGGCCCTGCGGCTTGGCGGCCGTGCGGCCGATGGCGGTGGCGATGCGGTTGACCGTGGAGATCCGCTTGTCCTTGAGCGGCCCGAGGATGGCGTTCTGCACGAAGTTGGGCCCGCCCTGGCCGACCGTGTCGACGAGCCGCTTGTTGGCCTCGCCGATCTGGGTCTGCAGCAGGGCCAGGTTGCGGTCGACCTCGGCCTTCGCGGACGCGGGAACCGCCGGGAGCTGCGAGGCGACGTCCGGGCAGGTGATGGTGCCGGGGGAGGCCAGCGTGCGGGCGTCGTTCCCGCTGCTCTTGGCCGGCGTACCGGCGAGGGCGGAACCGGCGATCACGGCGCCGGACAGCACCACGGCGGCGGCGCCGCCGATGATCGCGACGCGGCGCTTGTTGTACTTCGGAAGAGCCCTGGACATGCGGATGCCTCACTTGGGTCAGGAGTGGGTTTACAAACGCGGCGCCGGCGTTCGGGGGGAAGTACGGGTAAGCGGTTTCGTTTGTTCAAGCTCCTTTCAAAACTTCTCCACGCTCACCCCGGATTGACGAATCATGCAGAGAACTGCATACTCATGCATATCAGTGAAGCGGTGCAGTCAATGCGGTGTGAGGAGAACCCCGTGACCGAGCGCGTCGTACTCGCCTACTCAGGCGGTCTGGACACCTCCGTCGCCATCGGCTGGATCGCCGAGGAGACGGGCGCCGAGGTCATCGCCGTCGCGGTCGACGTCGGCCAGGGCGGCGAGGACCTGGACGTCATCCGCAAGCGCGCCCTCGCGTGCGGCGCCGTGGAAGCCGAAGTGGCCGACGCCAAGGATGAGTTCGCCGAGGAGTACTGCCTCCCGGCGATCAAGGCCAACGCCCTCTACATGGACCGCTATCCACTGGTCTCCGCGCTCTCCCGGCCGACGATCGTCAAGCACCTCGTCGCCGCCGCCCACAAGCACGGCGCCACGACCGTCGCCCACGGCTGCACCGGCAAGGGCAACGACCAGGTCCGCTTCGAGGCCGGCATCGTCGCCCTCGCGCCCGGCCTCACCTGCATCGCCCCGGTCCGTGACTACGCGATGACCCGCGACAAGGCCATCGCCTTCTGCGAGGAGAAGAACCTCCCGATCGCGACCACCAAGAAGTCCCCGTACTCCATCGACCAGAACGTCTTCGGACGCGCCGTCGAGACGGGCTTCCTGGAGGACATCTGGAACGCGCCGATCGAGGACGTCTACGAGTACACGCAGAACCCGGCCCTCGCCCGCGAGGCCGACGAGGTGATCATCACCTTCGAGCGGGGCGCCCCGGTCGCGATCGACGGCAGGCCCGTCACCGTCCTCCAGGCCATCCAGCAGCTCAACGAGCGCGCCGGAGCCCAGGGCGTCGGCCGGATCGACATGGTCGAGGACCGGCTCGTGGGCATCAAGTCCCGCGAGGTCTACGAGGCCCCCGGCGCGATCGCGCTCATCACGGCCCACCAGGAGCTGGAGAACGTCACGGTCGAGCGTGAACTCGCCCGCTACAAGCGGCAGGTCGAGCAGCGCTGGGGCGAACTGGTCTACGACGGCCAGTGGTTCTCCCCGCTCAAGCGCGCCCTGGACGGCTTCATCCAGGAGGCCAACCAGCACGTCAACGGCGACATCCGGATGACGCTGCACGGCGGCCGCGCGGTCGTCACCGGCCGGCGCTCCGCCACGTCGCTGTACGACTTCAACCTGGCGACGTACGACACGGGCGACACCTTCGACCAGGCCGCGGCCAAGGGCTTCATCGACATCTACAGCCTGTCGTCGAAGATCGCGGCGCAGCGGGACCTCGCCTGAGCGGTCGTGACCTCGCGCAAGCAGTAGCGTAATCGCCGCCTCCCCTTACATGGCGTGGGGAGGCGGTGGCACATCGACACCCTTTCTAGGAGCAACGCAAGTGAGCAGCAACAGCGGTGACGTACGGCTCTGGGGCGCCCGTTTCGCCGATGGTCCCGCCGAGGCCCTGGCGAAACTGTCCGCGTCCGTCCACTTCGACTGGCGGCTCGCGCCCTACGACATCGCCGGTTCGCGTGCCCACGCGCGCGTGCTGCACAAGGCGGGGCTGCTCACGGACGACGAGCTGACGACCATGCTGGCCGGTCTCGACCAGCTGGCGGCGGACGTCGCGGACGGCTCCTTCGTCGGCACGGTCGCCGACGAGGACTGCCACACGGCCCTGGAGCGCGGCCTCCTGGAGCGCCTCGGCCCCGACCTCGGCGGCAAGCTCCGCGCGGGCCGATCGAGGAACGACCAGGTCGCGACCCTCTTCCGCATGTACCTGCGGGACCACGCCCGGATCATCGGCGGTCTGATCGCAGACCTCCAGGACGCGCTGATCGGCCTGGCGGAGGCCCACCCGGACGTGGCGATGCCCGGCCGCACCCACCTCCAGCACGCCCAGCCTGTGCTCTTCGCCCACCATGTCCTCGCCCATGTGCAGCCCCTGTCCCGGGACGCCGAGCGCCTGCGCCAGTGGGACGAGCGCACGGCCGTGTCGCCGTACGGCTCGGGTGCCCTCGCGGGCAGCAGCCTCGGCCTGGACCCGGAGGCGGTGGCGAAGGACCTGGGCTTCGAGCACGGCAGCGTGGGCAACTCGATCGACGGGACGGCTTCCCGTGACTTCGTCGCCGAGTTCGCCTTCATCACCGCGATGATCGGCGTGAACCTCTCCCGGATCGCCGAGGAGATCATCATCTGGAACACGAAGGAGTTCTCCTTCGTGACCCTGCACGACGCCTTCTCCACGGGCTCGTCGATCATGCCGCAGAAGAAGAACCCGGACATCGCGGAGCTGGCGCGCGGCAAGTCGGGCCGTCTCATCGGCAACCTGACGGGCCTCATGGCGACCCTCAAGGCCCTCCCGCTCGCGTACAACCGCGACCTCCAGGAGGACAAGGAGCCGGTCTTCGACTCCTGCGACCAACTGGAGGTCCTGCTCCCGGCCTTCACCGGCATGATGGCCACCCTCACCGTCCACCGCGAGCGCATGGAGGAACTGGCACCGGCCGGCTTCTCCCTCGCCACCGACATCGCCGAGTGGCTGGTGAAGCAGGGCGTGCCGTTCCGTGTCGCGCACGAGGTGGCCGGTGAGTGCGTGAAGGTCGCCGAGGCCGAGGGCAAGGAACTGGCCGACCTGACGGACGACCAGTTCGCGAAGATCTCCGCCCACCTGACCCCGGACGTACGGAGCGTCCTCAACGTCCCGGGCGCCCTGGCCTCCCGCAACGGCCGTGGCGGCACGGCCCCGAGCGCCGTCGCCGTCCAGCTGGCTGAGGTCAAGGCGGACGTGGCGGCACAGCACGAGTGGGCGACGGCCAAGAAGAACTGAGGGGGCACCGGGCTCCGAGGCGGGAGTCGAAGGTCATCACGGGTACGTTGGTCGAAAGTCGTACCGGAGCCGACCGAACGGAGCCGCGATGCCCTTCGCCCGCCTGGCCACAGCAACAACCCCCACCTGCCACATCGGACTCGGCCTCGCCGCCGTCGGCCGCCCCGGCTACATCAACCTCGGCCGGGACGACGACCTCGGGGACAACCGCAGCGTCGAGACGCTGCGCCGCCGCACCCACGAACTCCTCGACGCCGCCCACGCCCAGGGCGTCCGCTACTTCGACGTGGCCCGCTCCTACGGCCGCTCCGAGGAGTTCCTCGCCGACTGGCTGAGCGCCCGCCCCGACATCGACGACATCGTCGTGGGCAGCAAGTGGGGCTACACCTACACGGCAGGCTGGTCGGCGGACGCCGAGACGCACGAGGTCAAGGACCACAGCGTCCCGACGTACGAGCGTCAGCGCGCCGAGACCGACGTACTGCTCGGCGACCGCCTCGACCTCTACCAGATCCACTCGGTGACCCCGGACAGCCCGGCCCTCACCGACAAGGAACTTCACGCCAAGCTGGCGGAGGCGGCCGCCCGCGGCACCACCATCGGCTTCTCCACCAGCGGTCCCGCCCAGGCCGAGGCCATCCGGGCCGCCCTCGCCGTGACGGTCGACGGCGAACCCCTCTTCCGTACCGTCCAGTCGACGTACAACGCCCTGGAGACCTCCGCCGCTCCCGCTCTCGCCGAGGCGCACGACGCCGGCCTGACCGTGATCGTCAAGGAGGGCATGGCCAACGGCCGCCTCGCGGACCCGTACGCGCCGGACGCCCTGAAGGCCGTGGCCGCAGAAACGTCTCTCGGCTGCGACGCGGTCGCCCTCGGCCTGATCCTGCGCGAGCCCTGGGCCGGAGTCGTCCTCTCCGGCGCGGCGACCGTCACCCAGCTCGCCTCCAACCTGCACGCGGCGGTCGTGGACCTGGACGAGGACCAGCTCGCCCGGCTCGCGACGCTCGTGCAGGAGCCGGCCGCCTACTGGGAGCAGCGCGGCCGCCTGCCCTGGCACTGACCGGCAGACACCTCACTGCCGACGGTGGTGAGTCACACATGCCTATTCTGAGACAACAATGTCTCATATGGTCTACCCTCGTCTCATGGCTGTCGACCGTGACCATGTACTCCGCACCGCCGCGGCCCTGCTGACCCGAAAGTCCACCGCGACGATGGACGAGGTCGCCAGGGCGGCCGGAATCAGCCGGGCCACCCTGCACCGTCACTTCGCCGGCCGCGACGCGCTCGTACGGGCGCTGGAGTCGCTCGGCATCGCCGAGTGCGAGGCGGCGCTGGACGCGGCTCGCCTGGAAGAGGGGCCGGCGAGCGAAGGCGTACGGCGTCTGGTGCGGGCGGTCGAACCGTCCGCCGCGCTCCTCGCCTTCCTCTACACCGAGAACCAGCTGTTCGAGGGCGGGATCCAGAACGCGGGCTGGACCAGGATCGACGACCGCATCGCGGCCCTGTTCCGGCGCGGTCAGACGGCCGGCGAGTTCCGTATCGACCTCACGCCGGCCTGGCTCACCGAGGCGCTGTACGGCCTGCTGGCCTCCGGCGCCTGGGCCGTGTCGGAAGGCCGGGTCGCCGCCAAGGACTTCACCCACATGATCGTCGAGCTGCTGCTCGGCGGCGCACTGCGCCAGGACACTTCACGGAGAGAGGAATCATGACCAGCACCCTGCGGCCGGCGACCACGACCGAGGCGGTGAAGCGCCCGGGCCGCTGGCTCGCGCTGTCCGTCCTCGTGCTCGCCGTGCTGCTGGTGGCCGTCGACGCGACCGTCCTCGGCCTCGCGACCCCCTACATCAGCGAGGACCTGAAGCCCTCCGGCACCCAGCTCCTGTGGATCGGCGACGTCTACTCCTTCGTCATCGCGGGCCTGCTGGTGTCGATGGGCAGCCTCGGCGACCGCATCGGCCGCAAGCGGATCCTGCTCGGCGGCGCCACGGCGTTCGGGGCGATATCCGTGCTCAACGCCTATGCGACGACACCTGAGTTGATGATCCTGGCCCGCGCCCTGCTCGGCGTCGCGGGCGCGACCCTCATGCCCGCCACCCTCGCCCTCATCCGCAACCTCTTCCACGACCCGCGCGAGCGCAGTCTGGCCGTGGGCATCTGGGGTGCGACGGCCTCCGCGGGTACGGCGATCGGTCCCATAGCCGGCGGTTTCCTCCTCGAACACTTCTGGTGGGGCTCGGTCTTCCTGATCAACCTGCCGGTCATGGCGGTCCTGGTGCTGGTCGGCGCCAAGCTCCTGCCGGAGTCGAAGAACCCGAACCCCGGCCCCTGGGACCTGATCAGCGTCGTCCTGTCCCTGGTCGGCATGATCGCCATCGTGTACGCGGTCAAGGAAGCGGCGACACACGGCTTCTCGGGGACCGCCCTCGGTGTGGGTCTGGCCGGCGCGGCCGCCCTGTACTGGTTCGTCCGCCGCCAACTCACGCTTCCCACCCCGCTGCTGGACATGCGGCTGTTCCGCAACCGCGGCTTCAGCGCGGCGGTCCTGGCCGACCTGCTGACCATCCTCGGCCTGTCCGGCCTGGTCTTCTTCCTCTCCCAGTACCTGCAACTCGTCCAGGGCCGACGCCCGTTCGAGGCGGGTCTCGCCGAACTGCCCGCAGCGGTCGGCGCGGTGGTGGCGGGTCTGCTCGCGGGCCGCGCGGCGCGCCGCTTCTCGGTCCGCGCGGTCGTCTCGGGCGGCCTCGCGGCGATCGGCCTCGCCCTGGCCGCCCTCACCGTGCTCGACCGGTCGACGGGCTACCCCCTGCTCGGCACCGCCCTGCTCTTCGTCGGCGTCGGCGCCGGCCTCTCCTTCACGGTGACGGCCGACGTCGTCCTCTCCTCCGTACCGAAGGAACAGGCGGGCGCCGCCTCCGCGGTCTCGGAAACGGCGTACGAGCTGGGCGCGGCCCTCGGTATCGCGGTTCTCGGCTCGATCGTGACGGGCGTCTACCGGGGCTTCGCCGCCCCGGCCGGGACTCCGTCAGGCGCACACGAGTCACTGGGGGGCGCGGTGGAGGCGGCGAAGCGCCTCCCGTCGGACACCGCACAGGAGTTGCTGACGTCGGCCCGGGAGGCCTTCGTCCACGGCCTCGCCCTCGCGGCGGGCGTGGGCGCGGCGGTCCTGCTGGCGACAGCGGCGGCGGCATGGTTCCTGCTGCGCGGCCAGCGACTGGACGGGAGCTCCTCGCAGCCGTCGACGATCGTGGCGGGATCCGCGCCCGATGCGCGGCATTCCGAGTGCTCGGCGTACTCCGAGACCTCCGACAGGACTCATGACGTCACTCGGTGACCCGAGCACCCGCGTGAACGCGGGAACGGTCGGTGGCGCGGGAACGACGAGCCCACCGTCCCTGTAGCGCCTCGCGCCTCGCGCCTTCGCGTCTTCGCGCCTTCAGGCCACGAAAGAGCCGTACGCACCCTCGCAGGTGCGTACGGCTCGGGGAAACCCGTGGGCTCAGGCAGCCTTGGCCTTGGTCGCGTACATGTCCACGTACTCCTGCCCGGACAACCGCATGACCTCGGCCATCACGGAGTCGGTCACCGCGCGCAGCACGTACCGGTCCCGGCCCATGCCGTCGTAGCGCGAGAACTCCATCGCCTCACCGAAGCGGACGGTGACCCGCCCGGGCCGGGGCATCCCCGACCCGCCCGGCTGCAGCTTGTCCGTTCCGATCATCGCGAAGGGAACGACCGGCGCCTCCGTCATCAGGGTGAGCCGGGCGATGCCGGTGCGGCCGCGGTAGAGGCGGCCGTCGGGGGAACGAGTGCCCTCGGGGTAGATCCCGAAGGCCTTGCCCTCCTCCAGCACCCGGCGGCCGGTCATCAGCGCGGCGACACCGCCGCGGCCGCCGTCGCGGTCCACCGGGATCATGCCGACACCGGTGAAGAACCAGGCCATCAGGCGGCCCTTGAGGCTCTTGCCGGTGACGTACTCGTCCTTGCCGATGAAGAGGACCTGACGGTCGCAGACCAGAGACAGGATCATCGAGTCGATGAAGGTCAGATGGTTGCCGGCCAGGATGACCGGACCGTCGCCCGGGATGTGTTCCGCACCCTCCACCCGTGGGCGGAACATCAGGCGCATGATCGGTCCGAGCACTGCCTTGATGAGCACGAAGCGGGACAACAGGCCCTCCGGTGTCAAGGGATTCGGTATGAGTATGTGCAGGTGAGGACGATACTCGCGGTTCCCGGGGTCGTGCACATCGGGTTCACCCATGTCTTACGCACTGTTGACGTAGGTTCACCTGCGGTGACGCCCCGGTGTCTGGCGGTAACGGGCCCGCAATGTTGCGACGGACGTCGCTTCTGCCATGTGGGGGAACTCCCCCGAACTCCCCGAAACGGCTGACACCGACCGGCTACCCCGCCCCGGCGCGCCGATGCCGACGGGTCGTCAGACATTCGTTCCCATGTGACATCACGCGTCACCCGCGTGTTCCGGCCGGGGTCTCCCTTGCGTCATGTTCACGACCCTACGATCGGCGCGCTGAAAGAAGAGATCGAGCCGACGTCAGGGGAGGCGCTCATGGGAACGCAGGAAAACGAGCAGACAGGCATCACCGGACGACGGGCGCTTCTCGGCGCGGCGGTCCTGGGCGCGGGCGGAGCCGTACTCGGCCTGTCCGGTACCGCGAGAGCCGCCGAGGCCGGACGGCACGGGGGCGGCGGGCTGAAGAGCCTGCCCAAGCCGACGATCATCGGTCACCGCGGCGCCAGCGGCTACCGGCCCGAGCACACCTTCGGCTCGTACAACCTGGCCCTCGACCTCGGCGCCGACATCGTCGAGGCCGGTGACCTGGTGCCCACCAGGGACGGCCATCTGGTCTGCCGGCACGAGCCGGAGATCGGCGGGACGACGAACGTCGCCGACCACCCCGAGTTCGCCGGCCGCAAGACCACCAAGGTGCTCGACGGCGTCTCCACCACCGGCTGGTTCACCGAGGACTTCACGCTCGCCGAGCTGAAGACGCTGCGCGCGATCGAGCGCATCCCGGCCAACCGCCCGCACAACACCCTCTACAACGGCCGCTGGGAGATCCCCACCTTCGAGGAAGTCCTGAAGTGGCAGGACGAGCAGACCCGCAAGCGCGGCAAGCAGGTCTGGATCTACCCCGAGACCAAGCACCCCACCTACTTCCGCAAGCTCGGCCTGGGCCTTGAGGAGCGGGTCGCCAAGCTGCTGCACAAGCACGGCAAGGACAAGCGGAACTCGCCGGTCATCCTGCAGTCGTTCGAGCCGAGCAGCATCCAGCGCCTGAACACGCTGGTCGACAACCCCCTCGTGGTGCTCCTGTCCGCCGCCGACTCCCGGCCGTGGGACTTCGTCGAGGCAGGCGACCCGCGCACCGTCGCCGACCTGATCACCCCGAAGGGCCTCAGAGAGATCGCCGGCTACGCGCAGGGCCTCGGCCCGACCCTCGACCTGGTCATCACGAAGAAGGCGGACGGCAGCCTCGACAAGAGGACCACCCTCGTCTCCGAC
Organism: Streptomyces sp. NBC_00461; assembly: GCF_036013935.1. Lineage (NCBI taxonomy): Bacteria > Bacillati > Actinomycetota > Actinomycetes > Kitasatosporales > Streptomycetaceae > Streptomyces > Streptomyces sp. NBC_00461. The sequence goes on along the minus strand of NZ_CP107902.1, from coordinate 1,863,355 downwards.
GCGCACAAGGTCGGCCTGATCCTGCACCCGTACACGATGCGCAACGAGAACCCCTTCCTGCCGGCCGAGTACCGCAAGGGCACCGACGCGGACGCCTACGGCGACGCCTTCGGCGCCTTCAAGACGTACTTCGCGACCGGCATCGACGGCGTCTTCTCCGACAACGCGGACACCGCGGTGCTCGCGCGCGAGGCATTCGTCAACAGCTGAGCCTCCGGCCCCGGTTGGGGTGACAGTCGGCCGTCCGGGCAACCCAGCGCCGGGCGGCCGCGTCGTGCTGCATATGACGCACGACCTGGTTGCCGCCCTGCGCCCCCTGCTCGCCGCCGAGGCCTTGGCGGAGGCACAGGCCTCCGGCGCCGAGCCGGGCGACCTGGAACAGGCGGTCTGGCTGCGCCTCCTGGAGCGTCTCGCGGTGGACGGCCCGCCGCTCGACCCGCACCGCTGGCTGCGCAGCGCCGTACGTTCCGAGGCGCGCCGCAGCCGCCGTACGAGCCGCATCGAGCGGCCGTACGACATCGAGCCCGTCGGCGACGTCGACAGCGACCCCGAACACCTGGCCCTGGCCGCGGCCCGCCGCCGGGCCCTGCGCGACGCGGTCCGTCGGCTGCCCGGCCGCTGCCCCCGTCTGCTGGAGGCCCTGCTCTCCCCGGAAGACCTGACATACCGGGAAATCGCGGGGGAGTTGGGTATCTCACAGGGCAGTCTCGGCCCGGAACGTTCCAGATGCCTGGGATGTCTGCGACGTTTGCTCCCGCCGGAGGTTGCGGCACGCCGAGCACGGGGATAGGAGTGTTTACGACCGGCGATCAGGTGAGCGGGAGGCGTGCGCACATGGGCATGAGCGTGACCATCTCGGTGGCGACCGAGCAGGATGCAGAGCAGATCTTCAAGCTCCAGTACCTGTGCTTCCAGAGCGAGGCGGCGCTGTACGGCAACTACCGCATCGACCCGCTCGTCCAGAGCCTCGACTCGGTCCGTGAGGAGGTGGTCGCGGACTGCGTCTTCGTGGCGCGGCTCGGGGAAGAAGTCGTCGGCTCGGTGCGCGGCCGGGTCACCGAGGACGGCTCCGCCGCCATCGGCAAGCTCTGCGTCCACCCCCGCCTCCAGGGCCACGGCATCGGCGCCCGGCTCCTGCGCGCGGCCGAGTCCGCCCTCGCCGAGCAGCGCGGCGCCACCCGGTTCCGCCTGGAGGCCGGCCACCGCAGCGAGGGCAACCTGCGCCTGTACCGTCGCGTCGGCTACCAGGCCGTGGGCACGTCCCAGGGCCAGGACGGGGTACCGATGGTCGTCCTGGAGAAGCCGGCGCAGGCGTACGTGGCTACTGCGTGACGGAGCGGTTCTTCCGGAGCCAGTACAGCGCGGACAGCGGCAGCAGTACGGGGATGAAGACGTACCCCATGCCGTAGTCCGACCAGACCGTCGCGTCCGGGAAGGCCGACGGATCGACCAGGGTCCACGTGCCGACGATCAGCACGCCCGCGAGTTCGGCGGCGCAGCACACCTGCGCCGCCCTGCGGGCCCGCTCGCCGCCGCGGACCAGGGAGTACGTGATGAACCCGTACACCACACCCGCCACCGCCGACAGGGAGTAGGCCAGCGGCGCCCGGTCGAACTCGGTGGCGATCTGGAAGACGGAGCGCGACACCGCGCCGACGACCATCACGCCGTAGAACCAGACGAGCAGCATGCCGGGCCCGCTGATGAGCCGCTTCGGCTTCTGTTCCGCGGTGGTCATCTCACCCTCCCCAGATGTCATAGAGCCGCACCTCCAGCACGGCCAGCACCACACCGCCGGCGGCGACCGTCACCGATCCCCAGCGCGTGCGCTCCGCCAGCGACATGAACCCCGCCGCCGGGACGCAGGCGAAGGCGCCGATCAGATACGCCACGAAGATCGCCGTGCCCTGATCCGCCTTCTCGCCCCGCGCCAGCTGCACGATCCCGATCACCAGCTGCACTGTGGCCAGCAGCGACACCACGGCCATGCCGATGAAGTGCCAGTCCTTCGTCGGCTGGTCGCGGTAGGCGGCCCAGCCGCACCAGGCGGCCAGCAACAGCGCGGCGACCCCGGTCACCAGCGTCAGGGCATTGAGCATGCAGCGACCTTAATACGGTCCAAACGACCTGGTGCGCGCGGCCCCGGCGGTCAGTCGGCCGGCTCCCCGGCGACCAGCCCGGCGTTCACGCACCGCTGCCACAGCCGGTGCTGCCACTCACCGGCAGCGGGTCCGGGCCGGACGGTGAGGACCGGGTTCGGTCCCGTCTCGATCAGGTGCGGCAGCGACCAGGCCACGCCGTGGCAGTCGTCGGGCGCGTCCTCGCCCGGCAGTCCGCCGTCGGCCACGAAGGTCTCCACTCGGGTCTCATACGGGCATGATCGGCGCCCGAGGCCCGGTCGGGCAAGCTTTCGAAGGCCCCGTAGGGTCTGGACCATGACGATCCACGCACAAGCCCTTCTGTTCGACAACGACGGCACCCTCGTCTCCTCCCTCGAATCCGTGGACCGTTGCTGGACGCGCTGGGCGGCGGAGTACGGCCTCGGCGCCGAGGAGTTCGGACGCGTCGAACTGCACGGGCGGCCGGCCGTGGAGATAGCCGCCGACCTGCTGCCCGCAGACCTCGTGCCGGAGGCCGTCGCGCGGATCGAGCTGCTGGAGATGGAGGACGTGCCGCGCGGGGGCGTCCATCTGCTGCCCGGCACCAGGGACTTCCTCGACGCGCTGCCCGCCGAGCGCTGGGCCGTCGTCACCTCCGCCACCCGCCGCCTCGCCGAGGCCCGCCTCGACGCCGTCGGCATCCTGCCCAAGACCCTCGTCGCCGCCGACGACATCACCCGCGGCAAGCCCGACCCCGAGCCCTACCTTCTCGCCGCCCGCGTACTCGGCGTCGACCCCGCGCACTGTGTCGTCTTCGAGGACGCCCCGGCCGGCCTCCAGGCGGGCCGCGCCGCCGGCATGACCACCGTGGCCTTGGCCACAACGCACCAGGCCCATGAACTCGACGCCGATCTCGTGGTGAAGGACCTGTCCGCCCTGTCCGTGCGGGTCGGCGACCGGACGGTGGAGATCTCCGTCCGCGCCTGAAACGCGTCCGCCGCTGTCCAGCATGCGGACGGCGGCGCTTTGTCAGGACCGTACTTCTGTTTTACTGATCGCATGACTACGACGAGCAGCCGCATCCTTGCGACCGAGGCGACCATGACGCCCGGTGCTCGTTGTATGTGTCGAATGTGCGCCTTCTAGAGGGCCCCAGCACGACCTGAGCCTCGCGCCCCGAAGCGAGCCGCCGCGGCATGTCCGTACGGAATGACATCCCGTACGTGATCGCCGCCGCCCGCGCGCACGTTCTCCCCGGTCCCACTGCCACGCACGAGAACCGCGCCGCGTTCCGACCGAATGCACCCGTGCCCGGGCACACCCACGCCCGCGCACTCGACAGTGACGGAAACCCCAGTGATCACCACAACGGGCCTGACCAAGGTCTACCGCTCGCGCGCCCGTGAGGTCACCGCCCTCGACGGCGTCGATCTGCACGTCCGCGAAGGCGAGGTGTACGGCGTTATCGGCCAGTCCGGTGCCGGCAAGTCCTCGCTCATCCGCTGCGTCAACCTGCTGGAGCGCCCCACCGCCGGCACGGTGACCGTCGCCGGGCAGGACCTCACCGCCCTCGCCGGCCGCGGCCCGCGCGCCGGCAAGGAGCTGCGGCAGGCGCGCAGCCGTATCGGCATGGTCTTCCAGCACTTCAACCTGCTGTCCTCGCGGACGGTCCAGGACAACGTCGAGCTGCCGCTCGAAATCCTCGGCACGTCCGGCAAGGAGCGCTCCCGCAAGGCGCTGGAGCTGCTGGACCTCGTCGGGCTCGCCGACAAGGCCGCGGCCTACCCCGCCCAGCTCTCCGGCGGGCAGAAGCAGCGCGTCGGCATCGCCCGCGCCCTGGCCGGCGACCCCAAGGTCCTCCTGTCCGACGAGGCCACCAGCGCCCTCGACCCGGAGACCACCCGCTCCATCCTCCAGCTGCTGCGCGACCTGAACCGGCAGCTGGGCCTGACAGTTCTGCTCATCACCCACGAGATGGACGTCGTGAAGTCGATCTGCGACTCGGCAGCCCTGATGGAGAACGGCCGCATCGTCGAGTCGGGGACGGTGAGCGAACTGCTCGCGACGCCCGGCTCCGAGCTGGCCTCCGCCCTCTTCCCGGTGAGCGGCGACGCCGCGGGCGAGGACCGCACCGTCGTCGACGTCACCTTCCAGGGCGAGAGGGCCACCCAGCCCGTCATCTCCCGGCTCTCGCGCACCTACAACATCGACATCTCGATCCTCGGTGCGGCCATCGACACCGTCGGCGGCCTCCAGGTCGGCCGGATGCGCATCGAACTGCCCGGCCGCTACGAGGACAACGTCGTGCCGATCGGATTCCTGCGTGAACAGGGCCTGCAGATCGACGTGTTGGGCCAGGAGCCCGTACTGCTGAAGGAAGGCGCCAAGTGACCTGGTCCGAGATGCAGCCGCTGTTGGCCCAGGCGTGTTGGGACACCCTCTACATGGTCGGCTGGTCCACGCTGATCGCCGTCGTCGGCGGCCTTCCGCTCGGCATTCTGCTCGTCCTCACGGACCGGGGCGAACTGCTCCAGAACGTCCTGGCCAACAAGGTCATCGGGCAGGTCGTGAACATCGCCCGGTCGATGCCGTTCATCATCCTCATGGTCGCGCTGATGACCTTCACGCGCTGGATCACCGGGACGACCATCGGCCGCGAGGCCGCCATCGTGCCGCTCGCGATCGGGGCCATCCCCTTCTTCGCGCGCCTGGTCGAGACGGCGGTCCGCGAGGTGGACGGCGGGCTGGTCGAGGCGGTGCAGTCGATGGGCGGCAACACCTGGACGATCGTCCGCAAGGTCCTCGTACCCGAGGCCCTGCCCTCGCTGATCGCCAGCACCACCACCACGATCGTCGCCCTCATCGGCTACTCCGCGATGGCCGGCACCGTCGGCGCCGGCGGCCTCGGCGACATAGCCATCCGCTACGGCTACCAGCGCTTCGAGACCCCACTCATGTGGATCACCGTGGCGATCCTCGCCGTGGTCATCTCGCTCATCCAGTTCGCCGGCGACTTCACGGCACGCTCGCTGCACCACCGCGGCGGACGCTCCGGCCCGGCGCCCAGGCTGCGCCTGCTGAAGGCCGAGGACCCGGCCTCGGCCGACGTCGGCAAGGTCGCGTAAGCACCCCCACAGACTCCCCGCACCATCAACCGCGGGGCCGCTCCACCCATAAGGAAAGGCACTTTTCGTGCGTAACACCGCAAAGCTCAGCACCGCTGTCCTCGCCGCCGGAGCCCTCACCTTCGGGCTCACCGCCTGCGGCTCGGGCACGGACTCCGTCTCCGGCTCCTCCGACTACAGCGGACCGCTGGTCGTCGCCGCGAGCCCGACGCCGCACGCCGAGATCCTCGACTACGTCAAGGACCACCTGGCGAAGAAGGCGGGCCTCGACCTGGAGGTCAAGGAGTTCCAGGACTACATCGTGCCGAACACGGCGACCGAGGACGGCTCGGTGGACGCCAACTACTTCCAGAACCAGCCGTACCTCGACGACTTCAACAAGAAGCGCGGCACCCACATCGTGCCCGTCGTCACGGTGCACCTGGAGCCGCTCGGCCTCTACTCCCACAAGGTCAAGAAGGCCGACGCACTCAAGAGCGGTGCGACGATCGCCGTCCCGAACGACGCGGTGAACGAGGCGCGTGCCCTCAAGCTGCTCGCGTCCAACGGCCTCATCACGCTCAAGGACGGCGTGGGCAGCGAAGCGACCCCGCAGGACATCTCCAAGAACCCGAAGAACCTCAAGTTCAAGGAGGTCGAGGCGGCCCAGACCGCGCGCTCCCTGGACGACGTCGACGCCGCCGTGGTCAACGGCAACTACGCGATATCCGCCGGGATCAAGCCCGCCAAGGAAGCCCTCGTCCTGGAGTCCGCGAAGAACAGCCCGTACGGCAACTTCCTCGCGGTGAAGAAGGGCAATGAGAAGGACCCGCGCGTGAAGAAGCTCGCCAAGCTCCTCACCTCGCCCGAGGTGAAGAAGTTCATCGAGGACAAGTACCAGGGCTCGGTCATCCCGTCCTTCTGAACCGGCTGCCGGACCGGCCGCTGAGCCGGGTCATTCTCTGCCGACGGGGCGTATACGGCGTATCGCCACGCACGGGGTCCACTCGCTCACCAGGTGTGGACCCCGTGGTGCGGTTCGGTGCTTTCATGCTGCATGCTGGGCAGTTCAGCAGGCCTGAACATCTTCCAGAGGTTACGGAGCGGCGCATGGCTGGCACCTTCCCCAACATCTCCATCAGCACGGAGCGGTTGGTGCTGCGTCCCCTCGACGAGGACGACGTGCCCGCACTGGCCGAGATGATGAACGATGAGCAGGTCGGCGCCTGGACGAGTGTCCCGCAGCCCTACACCGAGGCCGACGCCCGCAACTGGATCACCGAACTCGCCCCGGCCGAACGCACCGAGGGCCGTGGCGTCGTCTTCGCCGTCACCGAGTTCCTCACCCAGCGACTGGTCGGAATGGTGCACCTGCAGAACACCGACTGGCGCGTGCGCGCCAGCGAGATCGCCTACGTCATCGCCCCCTGGGCCCGCGGTGAGGGCTACGCCACCGAAGCGTCCCTCGCCACCGCGCAGTGGCTCTTCCACGACCAGAAGTTCGAACGGATGGAGCTGCGCACCGCCGCCGACAACACCGCCTCCCAGCAGGTGGCCCAGAAGATGGGCTGTATCAGCGAGGGTGTCCTGCGCAACGCGTGGATAGCGCGCGCCAGGTCCGGGGACGGGGAGTGGATCGACGTGCGTACCGACGTCATCCTCTGGAGCCTGCTGCCGGAGGACCTGGCCGGGGGCAGTGAACAACTGGCCGACACCGGCGGTTTCACGTCCTTCACCGACTGGAACTGAACCCTGGGGGCATGAGGGGAACAGCGCCGCCGCAGTGGGCGGCACCGTCCACCAGGTACCCTCACCAAGCCCACCCGGGCAGCCCCGACGAACTGCGCAAAACCCCTGGAGACTGACGACGATGGCCGACCGCGTCACGGTGATCGGCTGGGACGGCTCGCCCCTGACCGCCGCGGCCCGCTCCGCGCTGAGCGCCGCCACCCTGGTGGCCGGTGCCGCCCACCACCTGGCGCTTCCCGAGGTGCCGCCGACCGCCGAGCGCATCCGCCTCGGCAGCGTCGCCCTCGCCGCCCGTCGCATCGCCGGCCACCGTGGCACCGCGGTCGTGCTCGCCGACGGCGACCCCGGATTCTTCGGCGTCGTACGGACCGTGCGCGCACCCGAGTTCGGCCTTGAGGTCGAGGTCGTCCCCGCCGTCTCGTCCGTGGCCGCGGCTTTCGCACGTGCCGGTATGCCCTGGGACGACGCCCAGGTGGTCGTCGCACACCGCCGCACCCTGCGACGCGCGGTGAACGTGTGCCGCGCCCACACCAAAGTCGCCGTTCTCACCTCCCCGGGCGCCGGGCCCGCCGAACTCGGCCTGCTCCTGGAGGGCGTCCACCGCACCTTCGTCATCTGCGAGGAGCTCGGCACCGAACGCGAACAGGTCACCGTCGTCACCTCCGACAAGGCCCCCGACCACATCTGGCGCGACCCGAACGTCGTCATCGTCATCGGCGGACCCGTGGGGCCGGGAGTCTCGGGCGAGGGCGGCGGCTGGCTCGCCGGACGCGACCCGGGAGCCGGACCGCGCGGCTGGACACAACCCGCCCAGGCCTACGACGGACCGCTCGGCGAGGGCGAGACGGACCTGCTGCGTGCGGCCCAACTCGCCCGCCTCGGACCGCGCGTCGGCGACCTCGTGTGGGACATCGGCTGCGGCAGCGGCGCCTTCGCCACCGAGGCCGCACGGGCCGGCGCCGCCGTGATCGCCGTCGACCGGGACCTCACGGCCTGCGCCCGCGCGGATGCCGCCGCCCGCCAGTTCGGCGTCCAGTTGCAGATCATCCGCGGCCTCGCCCCGCACGTCCTGGAGAACCTCCCCGAGCCGGACGTCGTGCGCGTCGGCGGCGGGGGAGCGGCCGTGGTCTCCGCGGTCGCCGACCGCCGCCCGCAGCGCATCGTCACGCACGCCGCAACCCGCGACGCGGCCGAACTCGTCGGCCGGGACCTCACGGAGCACGGCTACCGGGTCGAGTGCGCGCTGCTCCAGTCCGTCGAACTCGACACCAGGGCCTGGACGGAGACGGAGCGGAGCGTGGTGTTCCTGCTCACAGGGGAACTGGAGCGGCGCGAAGGGCCTCGCTGAGGGGTGGCGGCCGGGGCGGCGGCCGGGAGTGCTCCCGGAGCGCGTGTTGTGACCCCCGCGCCGTCCCAGTGATCCTGTTTTCTGCCCCACCGGTGATCCGCTAGTCGTACCGCTCGCGGTAGGCTGGCCGATCGTTGCACTGCACTCGTGGCCCGGCACTTCGTTCGTCAATGTCCGGAAAACACGCCCCTTTTGGGGTGGGTGTGGTACGGCAGAACCGGAGGACGCGCAACGTGGCGCAGTCCACAGCGGGCCGTCGCGGATCAAGCTGTCGTGACGGTGGAACGGCCGGGACAATGCCACTGAATGGCTTTGTCGCCTTTTACGGGCGGGTCGTTCGTGCCGCTGGGCATGCACGCTCGTTCTTCACTGCGGGGGCGGTCGGTGCGCCGTTCCCGGTGAGCTGGACGTAGAAGCACTAACCGATGGGCGAGGGGTACGCATGACCGACACCGGCCAGGTCCCGGGCGAGGGACTGCCGGAGAGCGTAGGCATGGTGGAGCAGCCGGGCGTCCCCGCGCACGGTGCGTACACCTACCTCTCCGAGACCACCGCCGAGGACGAAGACCTGTTGCTGCTGCCGGGCGCCCAGAGCCCCTGGGGCAACGAGGTCGCCCCGCCCGCGCCGGAACCGGTCGTCGAGACCGTCCACGAGCCGGGCCCGCACGAGACGGCCGGCCGCGACAGCGGTTCGGTCGACCTCTCCGGCGTCCGTCTGCCCAATCCCACGCTGCCTCCGACGTCGGTCCCGCCGCGCCGGCCTCTGCACCTCGGCCCGCCCATCCCGGACGCCTCGGCGAGCCCGGTCCGCTCTCTCGCCGACCGCGGCCCCGCGGGCGCACCGGTCCGCCAGCCCGGCCCGCCCGCCACCGGCCCCGAGTACTTCGACGCCCCCCAGCTCCACGAGATGCCCCCGCAGGGCGCGGTCCCGTGGGGCGCCCAGGCACCGGCCGCCGTGCAGACCCCGGTCGACACCGGGGCACCGGCTGCCGAAACGGTTGTTCCCGCGCCCGAGCCGACCCCGGAACCGGTCGGCGCGGCCCAGGCCGTCATGGCCCGTATCGCGACGGACACCGCACCGCAGCAGCACGACGGCGAGCCCGGTCACGCCGCACAAGCCGCGCAGAACGGTGAGGCCACGTACGCGGCGGAGGCCCTTGGCGCGGCGTGCGACCCGGAGGCCGGGCAGATTCCGGTGGGGGTGTCGGCCGTCGAGGGCGCCCAACTCACCGGTGCCGGTGCCGGTGCCGATGCCGGGGCTGCTGACGTCGCTCCGGGCGGCCACGTCGCTGCGGGCGGCTTCGCTGTGGAGGGCGGGTTCGACGCTCCGTCCGGGTTTGCCGCCGAGAGCGGGGCCGACGGTCTGCCCGAGGGCAGCGGGGACGCTGGATCCCCTGCCCCGACGGCTGTTGCTGCGGACGCGGACCCAGGTCCTGTTCCCTCGGCTCCTTCGGACACCGGGCAGGCCGATGTGGTCGGTGCTGTTGCGGAGACCGTTCTGGCGCCCGGCGCCGGAGTCGCCGCGGAGGACGGGTACGCCGAGGCGGCCGTGCCCGGTTCGGAGGCTGCGCCGGCAGCGGAAGCCGGGTCTGCGCCGGAGGCCGTGCCGGCTCCTGGAGCGGTGCCTGCGCCGGAGGCCGGTCAGGTCCCGGAGGCGACGCACGCCGTCGCGGCTCCGCCCGCTCCGGCTGCCCCGGAAGAGGTGCCCGCGGCTGAGACCACGCCACTCGCCGAGAGTGCCGCCTCCGATGGTGCGCCGGCTGCCGACGCCGCCACGCCTGAGGACGTGCAACCCGTCGCCGAGGCGGCCGAGCCCGGGAACGGACACGAGGCCGTAGCGCCCGAGGGTGCCCAGTTCGTCGACGAGGCCGCACCCGGCGACGCTCAGCTGCCGAACGTGACCGCGCCCGGAAACGGCCTGCTCCCCGAGCAGGCCGCGCCCGAGGAACCCGCGCCCGAGGCCGTTCCGTTCCCCGAGCCCGCTCCGTTCCCCGCGCCGGCTGCGACCGAGACACCTCAAGGTCCTCAGGCGATGGCGATGGCGGTGGCGATGGTTCCGGATGCCGGTCAGCCTGCCGAGGCCACCGCCCACGACGCGGCTCAGCCCGTTGTCCCCGACCTCGCCCCGGCCGGCACAGCCGAGGAGCCTGTTCAGGCTGCCGACGTAGCGACTGCCCAGGCGGCCGATACGGATGTGCCCGCGCAGCCCACGGACGCCTCCGCGGCACCCGTCGTGGACGCCACCGCCGCCACCACCGTCGCGCCCGAGCCGTCGCTCCAGCCCGTGGACGCGCCCGCGCCCCAGGACCAGAGCACGCACCCGGCCCAGCCCACGCCCGACGTACTGTCGCCCGCCGCGGACGCCGACACACAACCGGCCGCCACCGCCCCGGCCACCCCCGAAACGTCTCCGGCCCCCCTCGCCCCTGCAGACGCCCAACCGACCGACGCGCAACCGGCCGAAGCGGGATCCCCGACGGACCGTGCGAACCCCGAAGACGCGCTCGCGCCCGAGACGGCCGCGGCCTCCGCCGACGTCTCGCCCGCGCTCCCCGCCGACGCGGTGGCTGCCGACCCGGCTGCCCAGTCCGACCCCGGCCCGGACACCCTGCCGCCATTCGCCGCCGGCCCCCAGCCACCCGCCGCGGAACCCGCGGAACACCAACCCACCGAGCCGGTCGGCCAGTTCGTCCCCGTCGAGGGCTCCGTGCCGACCACCCCGCACCTTGCCCCGACCCCGCCGCGCGCCCTCGTGCTCCCCCCGGAGGACGAGCAGGCGCCGGAGCCGGTCGTCACGGTGCCCGCTCCGCGCGACGGCGACTCCGAACTCGTACAGCATGCGGAGGACCTGGACACCAGGGCCGCCGACCAGGAAGAGGAGAGCACGGCCGCAGTGGAAGAAGTACGACAGTCCACCGGCCCGGCCGCGCCCGCCTACGACGACGCCGAGCGCGAGGCCGTCCTCAAGGTCATGCGGGAGCGACGCGACATTCGCAACGGCTTCCGCAGCGACCCCATCCCGCACGAGGTGCTGCTCCGCGTCCTGGAGGCCGCGCACACCGCCCCGTCCGTGGGGCACTCGCAGCCCTGGGACTTCGTCGTCATCCGCTCCGCCGACACCCGGCGCAGCATGCACGAACTGGCCATGCGCCAGCGCGACGCGTACGCCAAGTCCCTCCCCAAGGGCCGGGCGAAGCAGTTCAAGGAACTGAAGATCGAGGCCATCCTCGACACCCCGGTGAACATCGTCGTCACCGCCGACCCGACCCGCGGCGGGCGCCACACGCTGGGCCGTCACACACAGCCGCAGATGGCGCCCTACTCCGCCGCGCTCGCGGTAGAGAACCTCTGGCTCGCCGCCCGCGCCGAGGGCCTCGGCGTCGGCTGGGTCAGCTTCTTCGACGAGCGTGAGATGGTCCGCGCGCTGGGGCTGCCCGAGCACCTGGAAGTCATCGCCTACCTGTGCGTCGGGTACGTCGACGAGTTCCCGGACGAGCCCGAGCTGATGCAGGCGGGCTGGTCCAAGCGCCGCCCGCTGTCGTGGGTCGTGCACGAGGAGACGTACGGCCGGCGTGCCCTGCCCGGCGAGGAGCCGCACGACCTGCTCGCCGAGACCGTCTCCCAGATCCGCCCGCTGGACGCCAAGGCGCTCGGCGAGGCCTGGGAGCGGCAGAAGCGGATGACGAAGCCGCCCGGCTCGCTCGGCATGCTGGAGATCATCTCCGCGCAGCTGTCCGGCCTGTCCCGGCAGTGCCCGCCGCCGATCCCGGAGCCCGCGGCCGTCGCGATCTTCGCGGGCGACCACGGTGTGCACGCCCAGGGTGTGACCCCCTGGCCGCAGGAGGTCACCGCCCAGATGGTGGCCAACTTCCTCGGTGGCGGAGCGGTCTGCAACGCCTTCGCGGGCCAGGTGGGCGCCGAGGTCTGCGTCGTCGACGTGGGCGTGGCCGCCGACCTGCCCGCGACCCCCGGTCTGCTGCCCCGCAAGGTCCGCGCCGGCACGTCCGACATGACCACCGGCCCCGCGATGACCCGCGAGGAGGCCAAGCAGGCCATCGAGGTCGGCATCGAGACGGCCCGCGACCTGGTGGCGGCAGGCAACAAGGCGCTGCTGACCGGTGAGATGGGCATCGCCAACACCACGGCGTCCGCCGCCCTGATCTCGGTCTTCACGGACACCGATCCGGCCGACGTGACCGGCCGCGGCACCGGCATCAACGACGAGACCCTGGCCCGCAAGACCGAGGTCGTCCGCCGCGCGATCGAGGTCCACCAGCCCGACCCGGCCGACCCCATCGGCGTGCTCGCCGCGATCGGCGGCTTCGAACACGCCGCGTTGGTCGGCCTGCTCCTCGGCGGCGCCTCACTGCGTACGCCGGTGATCCTGGACGGCGTCAGCGCCGGCGCCGCGGCCCTGGTGGCCCGTGCGATCGCCCCCGAGGTCCTCGCGGCCTGCATCGCGGGCCACCGCAGCGCCGAACCGGGCCATGTGGCCGCGCTGAACAAGCTCGGCCTGCGCCCCCTGGTCGACCTCGACCTCCGTCTCGGCGAGGGCACCGGCGCCCTCCTGGCCCTCCCGCTCGTGCAGAGCACGGCCAGGGCCATGCACGAGGTCGCGACGTTCGACTCGGCAGGCGTCACCGAGAAGTGACCCCGAACCGGGGTGGGGCACACGCTCCTGCGTGCACCCCACCCCGGCCGTAATCTGAATCCGTCTCTAGAATCCGCACGTCAGGGCTGCTCCAGAGCCGTAGCACCCATCGCATTGCCAGCACGAGGAGCCGCACCTCATGGCCGAAAACCCCGCCTACCCCGTAGGCCTCCGCCTCACCGGCCGCACCGTGGTCGTCCTCGGCGGCGGCCAGGTCGCCCAGCGCCGCCTCCCGGCACTGATCGCAGCGGGCGCGGACGTCCTCCTCGTATCCCCGGAGGTGACCCCCTCCGTGGAGGCCATGGCGGACGCGGGCGAGATCACCTGGCAGCGGCGGCCGTACGCCGAAGGCGACCTGTCGGACGCCTGGTACGCCCTGATCGCCACCAGCGACACGGAGGCCAACACCGCCGCCTCCGCCGAGGCCGAGCGGCACCGGGTCTGGTGCGTCCGGTCCGACGACGCCGACGCCGCCACCGCCTGGACCCCGGCCACGGGCACCAGCGAAGGCGTCACGGTCGCCGTCCTCACCAGCCGGGCCGGCGGCCGCGACCCCCGCCACACCGCCGCCATCCGCGACGCGGTCGTCGAGGGCCTGCGCGACGGCACCCTCGTCGCCCCCCACCACCGCACCCGCACGCCCGGAGTCGCCCTCGTCGGCGGCGGCCCGGGCGATCCGGACCTGATCACGGTCCGCGGCCGTCGTCTCCTCGCCGAGGCCGACGTGGTCATCACCGACCACCTGGGCCCCCGCGACCTGCTGGCAGAACTGCCCGCGAGCGTCGAGGTGATCGACGCGGCGAAGCTGCCGTACGGCCGCTTCATGGCCCAGGAGGCCATCAACAACGCGCTGATCGAACACGCCAAGCAGGGCAAGTCGGTCGTACGGCTGAAGGGCGGAGACCCGTTCGTCTACGGCCGCGGCATGGAGGAGGTCCAGGCGCTCGCCGAGGCCGGTATCCCGTGCACCGTCGTCCCGGGCATCTCCAGCTCGATCTCGGTGCCGGGCGCGGCCGGCATCCCGGTCACCCACCGGGGAGTCGCCCACGAGTTCACGGTGGTCAGCGGGCACATCGCCCCCGACGACGAGCGCTCACTGGTCGACTGGCCCGCCCTCGCCCGGCTGACCGGCACGCTCGTGATCCTCATGGGCGTCGGCACGATCGGGAAGGTCGCCGAGACGCTCGTCGCCCACGGCAAGTCCGCCGACACCCCGGTCGCCGTGGTCCAGGAGGGCACCACGGCCGCCCAGCGTCGCGTCGACGCCACCCTCGCCACCGTCGCCGAGGCGGTCCGTACGCACGAGGTGAAGGCCCCGTCGGTCATCGTCATCGGCAAGGTCGTCACCGTGGGCCCGCAGGCGTCCGCGTAACCCCGGGTAACACAACCCGTTCCCAGCCGTTGGCACCGCACCCAGGACAAGGCAGTATCACCCTGTGGCCGATCTCATCACCGTTGAGGATCCCGACGACCCCCGCCTGCGCGACTACACGGGCCTGACCGACGTCGAGTTGCGCCGCAAGCGCGAACCGGCGGAGGGCCTGTTCATCGCCGAGGGCGAGAAGGTCATCCGCCGGGCGAAGGACGCCGGGTACGAGATGCGCTCGATGCTGCTGTCCGCGAAGTGGGTCGACGTCATGCGCGACGTCATCGACGAACTCCCGGCCCCGGTGTACGCGGTCAGCCCGGACCTGGCGGAGCAGGTCACCGGCTACCACGTGCACCGCGGCGCCCTCGCCTCCATGCAGCGCAAACCCCTGCCGACGGCCGCCGACCTCCTCCAGACCACCCACCGGGTGGTGGTCATGGAGTCGGTCAACGACCACACCAACATCGGCGCCATCTTCCGCTCCGCCGCGGCCCTGGGCATGGACGCGGTGCTCCTCTCCCCGGACTGCGCGGACCCCCTCTACCGCCGCAGCGTCAAGGTCTCCATGGGCGCGGTCTTCTCCGTGCCCTACGCCCGCCTCGACACCTGGCCCAAGGGCCTGGACTCGGTCCGCGAGGCCGGTTTCACGCTCCTCGCCCTCACCCCCGACGAGAAGGCCAGGTCCCTCGACGAGGCCGCGCCGCACAAGATGGACCGGGTCGCCCTGATGCTCGGCGCCGAGGGCGACGGCCTGTCCACGCAGGCCCTGGTCGCCGCCGATGAATGGGTCCGCATCCCGATGTCCCACGGCGTCGACTCCCTCAATGTGGGCGCGGCAGCCGCGGTCGCCTTCTACGCGGTGGCCACCGGCCGCCCGCAGGGATAGCCATGGTTCAACGGGAGGCGATCGTCGCGGTGCTGCGCCGGGCCGACCGGGTGCTCGCCGTCCGACGCGGCCCCACCGTCTCCCACCCCGGTTTCTGGCAGCCCCTCAGCGGCAAGGTCGAACCGGGGGAGACCCAGGAACAGGCCCTGGTCCGCGAGGTCATGGAGGAGGTGGGCCTCACCGTCTCCCCGGGCGTGAAGGTCTGGGAGTCGGAGACCGACGACGGTCACTTCCGCCTCCACTGGTGGACGGCGGACGCGGACAGCGGAGAGGTCGTCCCCGACACGGTGGAGGTCGCCGAGGCCCGCTGGGTCACCCCGGAGGAATTCCTGGCCCTCAACCCGGTCTTCGACGGCGACCGAGAGTTCTTCGAACGGATCCTGCCGGACCTGTGACGCCCCGGCCCACCCTCAGTCCACGGTGACGCGGCCCGGTTCCCCGAGCTGTTCATGGTGCTGCTGCCGTACGACATCGGCGTCGCCGCCCAGTCCTCGCGCCGGCCCCTGGCAGCCCTGGGCGGCGGCGATGCCGAGGGCCACGAGCAGCGTGACGACGACGAACACGAACAGCCGTTGCCGCAGCAGCCGAGGATTGGCCGGCCGGCGTCCCGTCCCCGTGGTCCTGGGCCCCGGACGACCGGTACCGCTGCGCGGCGCGGGCCGGCTCCCGCTGCCCGAGCGCGTCGTGTTCCGCGAGGCGGACGTGTGCCGTGACCCCGAGCGCTGGGACGCCGCCGGACCACTGCGGGAGGCGCTGCCGCCCCGCGAGGGAGCAGCCCCGCCCCGGACCGGAGAGGACCCGCGCGGCCCGGCGGAAGCACCCCGCGGCGGCGGTGTCCCGTGCGGACCCTGGGGCCGGCGCTGTTCGCGCTGCTGCTCCGGGTAGGTGTCGGCGAGCCGCCCCGTGGGCCGGTCCGCCTCAGCCGCGCGGGGCGCGGGCGGACGCGGGTCGGGGAGTCCCTGTGTCTCCCGGGCGGCGATCTCCTTGAGCCGCAGTGACAGTTGCAGCGTGCTGGGCCGCTCCTCGGGATCCTTCGCCAGACACGCGCGCACGAGCGGGGCCAGCGCGTCCGGCACGCCGTGCAGCTGCGCCTCTTCGTGGACGACGCGGTACAGCATCACCTCGGAACTGCCGTGTCCGAAGGGCGAATCGGCCATCGCCGCGTACGCCAGGGTCGCCCCCAGCGAGAACACGTCCGTGGCCGGCGTGACGGCGGCCCCGCGCACCTGCTCCGGCGCGAGGAAGCCGGGGGAGCCGACGGCCGTACCGACGTGCGTCAGCGTGGACGCCCCGGTCGCCCAGGCGATACCGAAGTCGATGATCCGCGGCCCCTTCGGGGACAGCAGGATGTTGGACGGCTTGAGATCCCGGTGCACGACGCCCGCCTCGTGCACGGCGACGAGCCCCTCCGACAGGGCGGCACCCACGGCCGCGACGTCGGCCGCGCTCAGCGGCCCCCCGTCGGCCACCTTGTCGTGCAGCGAGGGCCCGGGCACGTACTGGGTGGCGAACCAGGGCCGGTCGGCATCGAGATCGGCGGCGACGAGCCGAGCCGTACACCCACCCCTGATCCGACGGGCCGCGGAAACCTCCCGCGCGAAGCGCGACCGGAACTCCTGGTCCTCCGCCAGATCAGGCCGGATGACCTTCAGCGCGACCCGCTGCCCCTTCTTGTCGGAGCCCAGGTACACGACGCCCATCCCGCCCGCGCCGAGCCGTCTGTGAAGCCTGAACGAGCCGACGACGCGCGGGTCCTCGCGCCTCAGGCGCATCATCGCCATGTTCATCCCCGCTGCCCGGTCCGTGTGACGTGGCACAGCTTACGTTTCCACGGCCGCCCGCGCGCAGAGGCCGCGCCCTCTCGGCCCGATGGATTGTCAGTGCCGGGTGGGAGACTTGAAGAGTGGTCAGGGAGCCGGTGAGCAGGCGGATTTCGGCCGGTTCGTGACCCCAACCACCCATCGCAGAAGGGGGATTGAACACGTGAAGGGTGATCGCGTGGAAATAGTCGTGGATGCGGGGGACACGACCCGCACATACGAGGTGGTGGCGAGCAGGGCGGGCCGCCGGGTGGAGACAGCGGTACGCCGAGGTGTCGTGGAAGTGAGCGAAGTCACCCGCAACGGCTCCGTGGTCCGCACGGCCCGCTTCATGGCGAACCGGGTGCTGGCCCTGGTCGAGCAGCCGATACCCCGGGAGGACAGTTCGGAAAGGCCCGGACACACCGCGCGCCCCCTCGGGGAAGACCCTGAGACCTAGGTCCACGTCTCCACCCAGGGGAGTACTCCCCGTGTCATGGCTCATCCTCCGGGAGGCCCGGCAATCGGTACGAGGGCATGACGTGCGACAAGCGCCGGACGCCTAGATTTGAGGTCAAGCGGCGGGTGCAGCACTCGTCCCCCGAGGTCAGACACCCGCCGCTGCCAACGACAACTGAGAACGGTCAGGAGAGGGACCATGGCCCTAACGGCACCGCGGGCACTGATCCGCACCCAGGAGAGAAACACGCTCCGCCGCCGCACAGGCCGTCGCCACCCGCTGGTGGCGACACTCATGGCCCTTCCCCTGGCGGCCCTGCTCTTCTTCGTCTTCGACGGCTGGGAGACAGTGGCTACACAGGCGTCGTCCGTGGGCGTGATGCTGGGGCGCTGAGCGGCGACCCCAGGCCCGGAAGAGCGGTCCGGGCGGGGACATCCACCCATGAAACCCCGTGGGGACGGGGGTGCGGCGGACGGCAAAAATGCCGGCGCAGCTGGGGAGCTGCGCCGGCATTGCTTTGCCCGCACACAACAGACAACACGACCACCTCCTCTAACCCGCTCCGCGCATTCCGGCCCGCCCGACGTAGGGACCGGCAATTCTGACCGCCGGTCTGTGTCCTTCAGCCCGTCCGGCGTCTACGGACGAGGACTTTCCGCCCCGACCTCTCACGCACCCGGCAGGGGCCGGCTCTTCTGCGCGCCGGCCCGCGCATGTCAGCCCGTCCGGCGTCTCCGGTCGAGGGCTTTCCGCCCCGACCTCTCAGGCACCCGGCAGGGGCCGGCTCTTCTGCGCGCCGGCCCGCGCATGTCAGCCCGTCCGGCGTCTCCGGTCGAGGGCTTTCCGCCCCGACCTCTCACGCACCCGGCAGGGGCCGGCTCTTCTGCGCGCCGGCCCGCGTATATCAGCCCGTCCGGCGTTTGAGGACGAGGCCGTTCAGGCCGATCGGGGTCCGGGGCGGAGCCCCGGGAGGGCCGCAGGGGAGGCAGCCCCCGCCGCGATTGAAGGGGCAGCACCCCTGGGGGCGGGACGGCCAGGGACGGCAGGGGCGAAACCCGCCGCGACCGACTGCAGCACCGGGCGCCCAAGACCCCGCCGCCTCCCCCCCCGTACCCTCACGACAGACCCACACCGCCCCAGGGAGCCCCGTGACCGCCACCCCCTTGCTCGCCGCCCTCAACGCCCGAGCCAAGGCCAAGGCCCACACACGCACCGCCCCCTGCCCCTGCGGCGCGACCACACTCGCCGACCGCCCCGACGCCACGGTCGTCCGCCACGCCGACACCGTCGCCAAGGCCCACGCCCCGGACACCCCCCTCACCGACCTCACCCCCCGCCTCGCCACCGCCACGCACCTCCCCGGCATCCTCCTGCCCCCACTCACCCCGACGCCCGTCGACCTGCACGGCCGCCTCGTCACGTTCTGGCCCTACGGCACCCCCGTCGACCCGGACACCCCCGAAGCCGCCCCCTGGGAATCCGCCGCCACCCTCCTCGCCCACCTCCACCGCACTCCACCCTCGACCCCGCTGCCCCCCATGCGAGGCCCGGTCAAGGCCGCCCGAGCCGTCGCCCGGCTCGAAACAACGGCCCGCACCCACCCCGCCACAGCACCCGTCCTCCAGGCCTGGGCCACCCTCCCCGCCTGGGCCAGGGCCGAGACCCCCATGCCGGACACCACCACCCTGTGCCACGGCGACCTCCACCTCGGCCAGCTCGTCCGCCACCCCACCCCCGACGGCCCCTGGCTGCTGATCGACGTGGACGACCTCGGCACCGGCGTCCCCGCCTGGGACCTGGCCCGCCCGGCCGCCTGGTACGCCTGCGGACTTCTCCCGCCCGACGAATGGACCCGCTTCCTGACCGCCTACCGCGCGGCCGGTGGCCCGGCCGTCCCCGTCGACGGCGACCCCTGGCCCGCCTTGGACGTCCCGGCCCGCGCCCTCACGGTGCAGACAGCAGCCCGAGCGATCGCGAAGGCGGTCGCGGAGGAACGTTCCCTGGACGAGGTCGAAGTGTCCATGATCGACGCATGTGTCCGAATGACTTCCCTCCCGCCGGAGTTGACCCCGGGTTTCGCGAAGTAAGGTGCAACCGACCGCAGCCGGACAGTGTCTGTCCTGGCGTAACGCGAAGCAGGTCCGACCGGCGAGGAGTTGAGCCGACCATGCAGTGTCCGAAGTGCCATGCGCCGATGCACACGTACAACCGCAACGGCATCCAGATCGAGCAGTGCAGCGGCTGCCGCGGGATCTTTCTCGACTACGGCGAGCTGGAGGCGCTGACCCGCGTGGAGTCGCAGTGGTCCCAGCCGGCGCCGCCGCCGAGCGCGCCGCAGGCGTACCCGGCCCCGCCCGCCCCCGCCTGGGGCGCCCAGCACGGCGGTCACGGTGGTGGCCATTACGGCGGACACCACGGCGGTCACCACCGCCACAAGAGCTTCGGCCACATGCTGTTCTCCAGCTGACCGTAACCACCGGTCCGTGCCACGCAGAAGCCCCCGGCCGCAGGGCCGGGGGCTTGAGTGTGTGGACGATACTGGGATTGAACCAGTGACCTCTTCCGTGTCAGGGAAGCGCTCTCCCGCTGAGCTAATCGTCCTCGGGACTGCATGTACTGCGCGATCTGCATGAACTACATGATCTACCGCGTGCGCGATACTGGGATTGAACCAGTGACCTCTTCCGTGTCAGGGAAGCGCTCTCCCGCTGAGCTAATCGCGCGGGTCGAAGCCTTACGGCTCCAGTGGACGATACTGGGATTGAACCAGTGACCTCTTCCGTGTCAGGGAAGCGCTCTCCCGCTGAGCTAATCGTCCTTGGAGGTGGAGACGGGATTTGAACCCGTGTAGACGGCTTTGCAGGCCGTTGCCTCGCCTCTCGGCCACTCCACCAGGAGTGCTAGGGGTTCGGGAAGATCCCCTTGATCCTACGAGCGGACGACGAGGTTCGAACTCGCGACCTCAACCTTGGCAAGGTTGCGCTCTACCAACTGAGCTACGTCCGCCTGTCGTTTCGGACCGCTCTCGCGTCCCGGCGACGAGTTGAACTCTAGCGGATTCCGGGGCCAGCACAAAAACGCGTTTGCGCAGCGTGCTGCGCTGCACCTGCTCACGGACGTGGCCGGGGTCCCGGGAGTGACATGGCCGGGCCACCTTCACGACACCCGCCCTAGACTCGACTGTGTGCTCCACCTGCCTCCTCTCGCCCGCTTCGGTGATCGCGTCGCCACCGGACTCATGGATGTCACAGGCGATCCCGGGGCCCTCGAATCCACCGGCTTCTGGGCCGTCGTGGCGGACTTCGAGGGCCGGCTGACCTGTGCCCGCTTCAGGGACGTACGGGAGGAGCCCGTGCCCGCACCGGTGCCGGGGAAGTGGCGGGGCCCTGCGGTCGGTGACTGGACGTCCTCGCTCGACCACGCTGCGTACACGGCGGGTGTGCGCCGGATCCGCGAGCACATCGCGGCCGGCGAGGTCTACCAGGCGAACCTCTGCCGGGTGCTGACCGCGCCCGTCGCGCCCGACGCAGACGTGGACGCCCTGACCGCCCTGCTGGCCCGCGGCAACCCGGCACCGTATGCAGGAACGATCCGGCTGCCGGAGCACGGGGTCGAGACAGCCACGGCCTCGCCCGAACTCTTCCTCCGGCGCCACGGTCGTGTCATCGAGTCCGGGCCGATCAAGGGCACCGGGCGCACCGAGGCGGACCTTCTGGAGAAGGACTACGCCGAGAACGTGATGATCGTGGACCTGGTCCGCAACGACATCGGACGGGTCTGCGCCACCGGCAGCGTGAGCGTCCCCGACCTGTGCGCGGTCGAGAAGCATCCCGGGCTCGTCCACCTGGTGTCGACGGTCCGCGGCGAACTGCGCGCGGACGTCGGCTGGCCCGAGCTGCTCGACGCTGCCTTCCCGCCCGGCTCGGTCACCGGTGCTCCCAAGTCCAGTGCCCTGCGGATCATCGACCAACTGGAGACGGCCCCCCGCGGCCCGTACTGCGGTGGCATCGGCTGGGTCGACGCGGACCGCGGAACCGGAGAGCTGGCCGTCGGCATCCGCACTTTCTGGATCGACCGCGCGGAAGGTGTCCTGCGCTTCGGGACGGGTGCCGGCATCACCTGGGGTTCCGACCCCGAGGCGGAGTGGCGGGAGACCGAGCTGAAGGCGGCCCGACTCCTCGCGGTAGCGTCGGGGACGTACGAGACGAGTGGAGAGGGACAGCAGACGCGCTGTGACGGCCCGGCGGACGACAGCCCCCGGACCCCAGGCCGATGTGAGGCACCCGGTACGGACTTGCGAGGTAGCGACCAGTGAAGCTTTGGCTCGACGGCGGGCTGCAGGACATCGAGTCCGCCCGCGTCTCCGTCTTCGACCACGGACTGACCGTGGGCGACGGCATCTTCGAGACGGTGAAGACGGTGGACGGAAGGCCGTTCGCGCTCACCCGGCACCTCGACCGGCTGACCCGCTCCGCGCGCGGCCTCGGCCTGCCCGATCCCGACCACCACGAGGTCCGCCGCGCCTGCGCCGCCGTCCTCGAAGCCAACCCGATGCCCCTCGGCCGGCTGCGCATCACCTACACCGGCGGCTACGGCCCCCTCGGGTCCGACCGCGGCGAGCACGGCCCCACTCTCGTCGTCGCCCTCGGAGAGACCAGCCGCCGCCCCGACTCCACGGCCGTGATCACGGTCCCGTGGACCCGCAACGAACGCGGTGCGCTCACCGGCCTGAAGACGACCTCGTACGCCGAGAACGTCGTCGCCCTCGCCCGCGCCCACCAACACGGCGCGTCGGAAGCCCTGTTCGCGAACACCGTCGGGCAACTCTGCGAGGGCACTGGCTCGAACGTCTTCGTCGTCCTCGACGGCGAGCTCCACACCCCGCCGGTCGCCTCCGGCTGCCTCGCGGGCATCACGCGCGCGTTGGCGGTCGAGTGGACCGGCGCCAGGGAGACCGACCTGCCGCTCGACGTCCTGCAGCGCGCGGACGAGATCTTCCTCACCTCCTCCCTGCGGGACATCCAGGCCGTGCACCGCGTCGACGACCGCGAACTGCCGGGCACGGCGGGCCCGGTGACCGCCAAGGCCATGCGGGTCTTCGGCGAGCGGTCGGGCCACGACCAAGATCCGTAAGAGCCCGACAGAACGTGAAGGCCCCGAAAAAATGAGCAGACTTGGGCGTCGTCGGCGGGTACAACACCCTTGATGACCACAACTCTGCGGCCGACCGAGCCGCTTCAGCGCAACGACGATGGCACGCGTTCACGCCGCTTCCAGGTGTGCGTGAACAGCCGGCCCGTCGGCACCCTCCATCTCGGCACCTCACCGGGCTTCGGCGACAGAGTGGCCCGCATCGTCGGTCTGCGGATCGAGGAGCCGGACCGTCGCCGGGGCCGGGGCACGGTGGCCGCGCTGGCCGCGGAGGAGGTGGCGCGCGGCTGGGGATGCCGGGAGATCGAGGTGAGCGTGCCCGGCGGTGCCGAGCCCGCCCTGCGGTTCGTCGACACGCTCGGCTACGTCCTGCGCAACCGCGGCATGGAGAAGCTGCTCGGCGACACCCCGCCCGCCCTGCCCGAAGGCAGCCGGGGCCGGTCCATGACCGAGGCCGAGTACGAGGCGTGGTTCGCCCACGAGTCCGAGCACTACGCGCGCGTGTGGATGGAACGGGGCGTGCCCGAGACGGAGGCGTACGAGAGATCGCGGCGCGACCACGAGCGTCTCCTGCCGCAGGGGCGCGCCACACGGGACATGCACTTCAGCCTCCTCGAACACGAGGGGACGCGCGTCGGCACTCTCTGGGTGGCGCTGCTGGAGGAGAAGGCCTACGTCTACGACGTCGCGGCCGACGCCGCGCACCGCGGCCGCGGGCACGGCCGTACGCTGATGCTCCTGGCGGAGGGCGGGGCGATCGCCGCAGGCCGACGCGTGCTCGGTCTCAACGTGTTCGCCGGCAACACCCCGGCCGAGCGGCTCTACGAGTCACTCGGTTACGAGACGACGCAGTACTCCCTGTACAAGCCGCTGCTCTAGGAGCCGGTCAGGCGCGCTGCTCGGCCAGCAGCCGGTCCGCGATCTCCTCGATCCGCTCCCGCAGCCCCTCCTGGCTCTTGCCGCCGTCCAGACGCTCACCGCCGATGACGTACGTCGGTGTCCCGGTCACACCGATCGCCTTGCCCTCGGCCTGGTCGGCGTCGACGATCAGGATGTGCCGGCCGTCGATCAGGGCGGTGTCGAACTCCTCGGCGTCCAGGCCGAGTTCACCGGCCACCTCGACCAGGAAGGGCTCTCCGGCACGGCCCAGCTCCTCGACCCGCCCCAGCACGGCTTCGACGTAGTCCCAGCCCTTCCCCTGTTCGAGGGCCTCCTCGGCGGCCTGCGCGCCGGCGAACGCGTGCTTGTTCTTCTCCAGCGGGAAGTGCCGCAGCCGCAGCTCCAGCCGGTCGCCGTAGCGGGCGCGCAGGGCGCCCAGATCGTCGAGGGCGCTACGGCAGTCGGGGCACTGGAGGTCGCACCACACGTCGAGGACGGGCGCGGCGGGAGGTACGGGGGAGGAGTCGCTCATGACGCCAGTCTCCCAGCTCGATCACGGTCGACCCAATCCAGTCCCGGCCTCCCCATCCAGGCTCGGCTGCCTCATCCCCCGGCCACCGGCCACCCGACCATGCCCGCCGCGCGCGCCTTCACCAGCGACCCCGATCTGCTTCACCCGCGATGCCGATCCCCCCTGATCCGCAACTGATCCGCGCCTCTGATCCACGCCCGGGGGGGTGTCCGGACCGGCACCTGCGGAGGATCCGACCCGGAGATGTCCCTGATGTCCGCCCGGACCATGGCCGCGCGGGGGCCGGGCGGTGCAGGATGGAAGGGACGAAGTGCCCCGTGACCGAGCGAGCCCTGCCTGGAGGACCGGATGATTGCCGAGACCGTCTGTTCCGCCCTGTCCGCGGCCGGCCTGGGCATCGCTGCCGTCACCGCGTACCGCAAGCGTTTCCTCTCGGCCGCGCGTATCGCCGCCTACTCGCTCGTGCCCATCGGCCTGGTGATGACCGGCATCGTGCAGTGGCTGGCGGACACCGCCTTCAGCCCGACGGCGTGGGCGGGGTTCGGCGTGCTAGGCGCCGCCTGGCTGCTGTTCTCCACCACTCGGGCGGTGGAGCGCCGCCGTGGTGGCACCCGCAAGCAGCGCAGGGAGGCCCGGGCGGAGGAGCGGAGCGAGGCGGTCGCCCCGACGGCTTCGGCGCCCTCTCTCGGCCCGGGGACCCGTGCGGCGTCCCGGCCCGCGACCGCGCCACGCACCGGCGCCGCGGACGACTTCAGCGACATCGAGGCCATCCTGAAGAAGCACGGCATATGACCTGCGTGTCACGACAGGCACGACCGCTGACATGACGGCTGACATGGCCCCTGCCATGACGGCTGGCATGACGACTGAAACGACACAGTGGATCAACGCTGTGTCGCGAAGCGATCACGACCGGAAGCGGACTTCACGTAATTCGGCGAACAGGCGCTCAATCCGGGCGTGTTGATCGCGCCGGACGTGCTGTCTGCGTCATCATCGCCGCGAGATGCTGGACACGAAACACGGCGATACCGCGCCGCCGAAGGACGAGCCGCGCGGATGCCTCTTCGCCCTTTCCCAGCCACCGCTGATGATCTTCCTAGCGGTGATCGGGTGTCTGCTGCTCATGGCCTCGTTGCACGACCTGCTGATGCTGTGAGCCGTACCCGTGGTCCCCGGCGTCACCCGCCGGGGACCACGTCGACACCACTCTCCGGTCCGGGCGTCAGCCCGCCGCCTCCTTGCGCCGTGCCCGGTACGCCGCCACATGCAGGCGGTTCCCACAGGTCCGGCTGTCGCAGTACCGCCGCGAGCGGTTGCGGGAGAGATCGACGAACGCGCGCCGGCAGTCGGGGGCCTCGCAGCGCCGCAGCCGCTCCTGCTCGCCCGCCACGACGAAGAACGCCAGCGCCATCCCGCAGTCGGCCGCCAGGTGGTCGGCGACGGAGGCGCCGGGCGCGAAGTAGTGCACATGCCAGTCGTAGCCGTCGTGATCCGTGAGGCGGGGAGTGGTGCCGGCGGCGGCGACCAGCTCGTTGATCACCATGGCGGCGGTCCGGGCGTCCGGCGCCGCGAAGACCGAGGCGAACCGCCCGCGGATCTTCCGCACGGCCGAGAGGTCGAACTCCGAGAGCGCCCCGACATCGCTGATTTCGTGGTTTTGCACGAAGTCCTCGAGAGCCGCGAGGCCGGCCAGCCCGTCCGGCGTCGCGCCGTCCTCCGGTGCGGTGTTCACCAGATCCACCACGGTGTCGAGCGCGCACCGGGTGTCGTGGGTGATCAGCACGTTTCGCTCCCTGGCCCTGGAGGTCGGGCGGACGCCCGCCCCATGCTGGCCGATGGTAGTGGCTCGCGCCCGGCTGCGGGCGGTCGTGCCGCCGGTAGGGCTCCCACGCTCCCCAGCACGCACACCGGCGCCGCCCCACGACGGAAATCGTGGTGACGGCGCCGATGCCTACCGTATGCAGTTGTCCTGGCCCGAGCCGTCTCCCCGAGTCGACGGCGCCGGGCGGCTTCGTGGTGCCTCGCCCTAGCTTTCCGCCAGGATGTGCGAGAGCTCCTGATCGAGATCGAAATGCCGGTGCTCCGTGCCGGGAGGCACGGCGGCGTCGGTGCGCTTCAGGAAGGACTCCAGGGCCCGCGCCGGGGCTTCCAGCAAGGCTTCGCCCTCCGGAGAGCTCAGGGCGATGCACACGACGCCCTGACCGTGGCTGCGCGACGGCCAGACGCGGACGTCGCCGGTGCCGGTGGGCCGGTGGAGGCCTTCCGCGAGGAGGTCGCGGGCGAACACCCACTCGACGGTCTCCTCGGCTCCGGTGTGGAAGGTGGCGTGCACGGCGTAGGGGTCGGCCGTGTCGTACCGCAGGCCTGCGGGGACAGGCAGGGAGGACTCGCTCGACACAACGAGGCGCAGGTGCAGCTCGCAGCTGACCGTGGTGTTCATAAGCGCCAGGGCCTTTCGCTCAGTGTGCGCTCGGGGATTCGCACGTCGGCGAAATCGACATGCCACCTACGGTGCCGTTGTAAACCCCTCTGAGTGTTTTGCGTGCCTTTACGTAACTCTTCCGGCCGAGAGCATGTTCGCGCGGTACGGCCATTCTGGTGACTGGTTTCCGCTCCGTAAACCAAGGTAAAGTTTGGCCGTATGGATACGGGGAGTGACCAGCCGGGCGAGGTCGCCGTGGCATCGGACGAAGCGAAGCCGGACGGAGCGAGGGACGAGCAGGGGCTCGGCTCCAAGGCGCCGGCATTCATCAAGAGGCGCCGCGCGCTGCATCTGAGCTGGCAGGTCGGCGTCTTCGTCATCGGACTGGCGGTCGTGGCCGCCGGCATCGTCATGCTGCCGCTGCCCGGGCCCGGCTGGGTCGTGATCTTCGGTGGCATGGCCATCTGGGCGACCGAGTTCGTCTGGGCCCAGCTGGTGCTCCGCTGGACGAAACGCAAGGTCACCGAGGCGGCCCAGCGAGCCCTCGATCCGAAGGTCCGGCGCCGCAACATCACGCTGACGGCGATCGGCCTCGTGATCGTGGCCGCCTTGGTCGGCGTCTACCTCTGGAAGTTCGGCCTCGTGATGCCCTGGAAGATCAAGGACCAGTGATCCGCGGGCCGGGCGCGAAGGCCCGCCGGCGAGGGTTCGCGCTGTCACAGGCACCCCCTGACATGGGGTAATGTTCTCCCTGCGTCCGGGCGATTAGCTCAGTGGGAGAGCGCTTCGTTCACACCGAAGAGGTCACTGGTTCGAACCCAGTATCGCCCACCCGGATCGGCGGCCCGTCTGCGAGAGCAGGCGGGCCGTTGTCGTGTGAGCAAGCGTGCCGCGGTCGCGTGGGCGGGCGTGCCGTCGTGGTGTGAGCTGGCGGGGCTGTTGTCGTGTAAACAGGCCGGTCGCAGTCGTGTGAACCCCCCTCCCGGTGAGCCGCCGTGCTCCGGAGAGTTCCGGCCGGACAACGTCCGCGTGCGCAGGGACAGTTGATGTTCGGCCTGTCGATCGTGCACGCCTCACCTGCGGCGACGCGCCTCCCGCGGCGAACTCCGTGCCTGAGCCGCCGTCAACTCGCCCGGCCGACCCGCGAGAAATTCCTGTCCGAATCATTGACGCACCCCGAGGCCCTCCGTAGCTTGTGCCAGCAAGCGCTTACTTGAAACGATTCATGCAGGCACCAACAACGCCGGGGAGGGCCCGACTGTGGGAACCAGCAGGAATGTTGAGAGGCGTACGGTCCTGAAGGCGGCCGGGGCATCGGCGGCCACGCTGGGGCTGGCCGCGACGACGGGCTGCGGCGGGGACAGCGGCACCTCCGCCGACGGGACGGTGACGATCCGTTACTCGTGGTGGGGGGCCGACGAGCGGGCCAAGAAGATCAACCAGACCATCAAGCTCTTCGAGAAGAAGTATCCGAAGATCAAGGTGAAGACGGACTTCCAGGACTACGTCTCTTTCTGGGAGAAGTTCCAGACGCAGGCGGCCGGTGGAAATCCCCCGGACGTTTTCCAAAACGCCGTCACATTCCTTCGGAAGTACGACAAGAGAAGCGTCCTGCTCGACCTCAGGTCCCAGATCGACGCGGGGAACCTGAGCCTGGACAACTTCCGTGCGGGCGTCACCAAGGTCGGCGAGGTCGACGGCAAGCAGCTCGGTGTCCCCGTCGGCTCCAACACCATGTCGCTGGTCATCGACAAGAAGGTCTTCCGGAAGGCGGGCGTCGAGCCGGAGGCGGGCTGGACCTGGGACGACTACTTCAAGGCCCTCAAGACCATCCATGACAAGACCAAGGTGCCGGGCGACACGGGCTACTTCAGCATCATGTACCTGTACGACCTGTACCTGCGTCAGAACGGAAAGGCGTTCTACACCAAGGACGGGCTCGGTTTCGACCAGGCCGATCTGACGGAGTGGTGGCAGGACGGCTACAACCGGACGAAGGCCGGCATCATCACCAGCCCGAAGACCGTCGCGCAGGACCGCCCCAAGTCCTCGCTCTCCGCCGGGCACGGAGCCTCGGAATTCACCTGGGACAACTTCACCGTCCGGTACACGGCCGAGGGCGAAAGCGACTACGGCCTCGCGCCCATCCCCACCATGAACGGCAAGGACACCGGGCAGTACCTGGCGTCCCTGATGCTGAGCGCCTCCGCGCGGACCTCGCACCCCAAGGAAGTCGCCCAGTTCATCAACTTCATGGTCCATGACCCCGAGGTCGGCAAGATCATGGGCTACGACCGGGGCATCCTCGCCGCCACCGAGCAGTACGAGGCCTTCAAGCCGACCGACCCGGTCAACAAGGAGATCGCGCAGTACGAGGCGGACACCGCCAAGGCCGGCGTCCTCGGCGCGATCACCCCGCACCCCTCCGGCGCCGACACCATCGAGGCCGCCTTCCTGCGCATCGGCGGAGACCTCGGCCTGGGCAAGGTCAGGACCTCGGCCGCGGTGAAGCAGTTCTTCGACGAGTCGCAGGCCGCCTTCCAGGCCTGACCTGACCGGACCTGCCCTGACCGGAACCGATGGGGAAGCACCGTGACGCTCGTCAAGGACTCACCGCCCGCCACCCGGAAGGCCCGCTCCGCCGCCCCTGCCGCCGTCAGGCGGCGGGGCCGCCGGGAGAACCTCGCCGGCTATCTCTTCATGTCCCCGTGGATCGCGGGCTTCGTGCTCCTGACCGCGGGCCCGATGGTCGCCTCGCTCTATTTCGCGTTCACCGACTACAACCTCTTCAACAGCCCCAAGTGGATCGGCTTCGACAACTTCACCAAGATGTTCGACGATCCGCGGTGGCAGAAGTCGGTCGAGGTGACGGCGAAGTACGTCATCATCGGCACGCCCCTGAAGCTGCTGCTCGC
Source organism: Streptomyces sp. NBC_00461 (assembly GCF_036013935.1). Lineage (NCBI taxonomy): Bacteria > Bacillati > Actinomycetota > Actinomycetes > Kitasatosporales > Streptomycetaceae > Streptomyces > Streptomyces sp. NBC_00461. Next base: position 1,833,988 of record NZ_CP107902.1, on the reverse strand, counting down.
CCTCGGGGTCGCCCTCCTGCTCGCCCAGAGCCGGCGCGGACAGGCCTTCTACCGGGCCGCGTTCTACGCCCCCTCGCTCATCGGCGCGAGTGTCTCCGTCGCCTTCGTCTGGCGGTCGCTCTTCTCCGACGACGCCGTCGTCGACCGTACGATGTCGGTCTTCGGATTCCATGTCGGCGGCTGGGTCGGCAACCCCGACTGGATCCTGTACTGCCTGGTCGCGCTCACCGTCTGGCAGTTCGGTGCGCCCATGGTCATCTTCCTCGCAGGGCTCAAGCAGGTGCCGAAGGAGTTGTACGAGGCCGCCGCGATGGACGGCGCCGGACCGCTGCGCCGCTTCTGGAACATCACGCTGCCGATGATTTCACCGGTGCTGTTCTTCAACGTCCTGCTGGAGACCATCCACTCGTTCCAGATCTTCGGCTCGGCCTACGTCGTCTCCAACACGTACTGCGGTCCGGCGGACGCCACGCTCGTCTACACCTGCTACCTGTACCAGCAGGGCTTCAAGAACGCCCAGATGGGCTTCGCCTCCGCGATGGCCTGGATGCTGCTGCTCGCCGTGGCGCTGGTGACCGCCGTCCTGTTCTGGTCGCAGAAGAAGTGGGTGCACTACGAGAACGACACAGAGGACGCCCGATGAGCGCCACCACCCCCGCCACCCCGAAACCCATTGCCGGTCCCGGCCGCAAGCGTGCCGGCTCACTCGCCTGGCATCTCGGCTCGCTGCTGGTCCTCGCGGTCGTCCTCTATCCCGTCGTCTGGGTGATCGGGGCGTCGTTCAAGCCGAGCAAGGACATCATCAACAGCCTGCGGCTGTTCCCGGCCCATCCCATTCTCGAGAACTTCAAGGGCCTGGCCGACGGCATCGCCGACATCTCGATCTGGACCTTCTTCCAGAACTCCCTCCTCTACGCGGGCGGTGCCGTCGTCGGCATCCTCATCTCCTGCTCGCTCACGGCGTACGCCTTCGCCAAGATCAGGTTCGCGGGCCGCAACCTGCTGTTCTCCCTGATGATCGGCACGCTCCTGCTGCCGTACCACGTGCTGCTCATCCCGCAGTACGTGATGTTCCAGAAGCTGGAGCTGATCAACACCTACGTCCCGCTGCTGCTCGGCAAGTACCTGGCCACGGAGGCCTTCTTCGTCTTCCTGATGGTGCAGTTCATGCGGAATCTGCCGCGGGAGCTGGACGAGGCCGCCCGCATCGACGGCTGCGGGCACCTGCGCATCTACTGGTCGATCGTGCTGCCGCTGTGCCGGCCCGCGCTCATCACCAGCGCGATCTTCACCTTCATCAACGCCTGGAACGACTTCATGGGTCCGCTGATCTACCTCAACGAGCCCGGCAAGTACACCGTCTCGCTCGGCATGATGATGTTCCGTGACTCCGACGGCGTCGCCGCCAACTACGGCGGCCTCATCGCGATGTCGCTGGTCGCGCTCCTGCCCGTGCTCCTCTTCTTCCTCGCCTTCCAGCGCTATCTGATCGACGGCATGGCGACCTCCGGGCTGAAGGGCTGAGGCGGTCACCATGGCCGAGGTACGGGTGAAGGCGCGCAAGGAGTCGGTGTTCGCGGAGCGGTTCGGTGTCTTCGCCGAGTGTCTGCTCACCGGGGTGTGGATAGCGGTGGCCTCCGTGGGAGTGGTGACGTATGCCGCCGCCTTCGCCGCCGGGGCGCGGCATCTGCGCCGCCGTACGACCCATGAGGGCGGCGGCTGGCGGGAGTTCGTCGGTGACTTCCGTACGGCCCTGCGGCGCGGGTGGGCCGTCGGGCTCGCCGGGTGGGTCGCGGTGGGCCTGGTCTGGGTGGACGTCCAGGCCGTGCGCGCCGGGCTGCCCGGGGGACCGCTCGTCGGGGCCGCCGGGCTGTTCGCGCTGATCGGCGCCGCCGTGGCCGGGCTGCGTGCGACGGCGGTCTGGGAGCCGGGGGAGAGCTGGCGGGCGCTGCTCGCGGCCGCCGGTCGCCGTACCGTCCTCGACCCCGCCGGATCCTTCCTGCTCGTCGGCGGAGTGGTCCTCGTCGTCTGTTCCGCCCTGCTCATCGCGCCGCTCGCGGTCCCCGTCCTGGGGGCCGTCGCGGCGGCCGCGGTCGCCGTGGAGGAGCGGTACCGGCGTCGCTGACGGGCGGCGCCCCTCGCACCAGGCCGGCGCCCGGGCGCCACATCTCCACCTGTCATGCCCCTGACCAGTTGCATCAGTCGCACCAGCTGCACCAGTTGCGCCGGTTGCGCGGAACGACATCCCGCACGGAAAGGAAAGGCTGAACTCTCATGTCTCCCATCCCTCGCAGGTCCCTTCTCAGGGCGGCCGCCGTCGCCGGAGCCGCCGCGCAGTTCAGCTGGGCGGCAGGAGCCAGGAGCGCGCAGGCCGCGTCCAGAGCCGAGGCCGCCGAGGCCGCCGATGCCGATCCGGTGACCCTGGACTGGCTGGAGGACGGCGGTCTGGGCGCGGCCCCCGGCTCGACGGTCGGTGTGCCCTGGCCGAAGGGCGCCTACCGGCCCGACCAGACCTTTGCGCTCACGGACGCGGGCGGCAAGGCCGTGCCCGTGCAGTCGTGGCCGATCGCGTACTGGCCCGACGGATCCCTCAAGTGGTCGGCCCACGCCGTGAGTTCGGGCACCGGGAAACTCACCCTCGCCGCCGGCGACTCGGCCGCCCCCGCCAAGAAGGTCACCGTCCACAGGGGCGGCGGCACCATCGACGTCTCGACCGGCGTCATCACGGCGAAGATCGGCAAGAACGGGTCCACGATCATCAAGTCCGTCACCCGTGGGCCGACGGAGATCGCCAAGAACGGCCGGCTCGTCCTCATCCGCCAGCCCGAGATCGAGGACGAGGACCAGGGCACGGTGAAGACCGAGCGCTTCGACGGTGCGATCGGGGCGGTGACGGTCGAGCAGGACGGGCCCGTCCGTGCCGTCGTCCGTATCGACGGCAAGCACCACAAGGGCGGCCGGAGTTGGCTGCCGTTCTCGATCCGGCTGTACTTCTACGCCGGCGCCGACTCCTTCCGCATGGTGCACACCATCACCTACGACGGCACGCAGGAGCCCGGCAAGGCGAGCGGCGACTTCATCCGCGGCCTGGGCGTCCGCTTCACCGTGCCGATGCGGGACGCCGCCTACGACCGGCACATCCGGATCGGCGGCGAGGGCACCGGCCTGCTGCGGGAGGCCGTGAAGGGCGTCACCGGGCTGCGCCGTGACCCGGGTGCGGCCGTGCAGGCGGCCCAGTACGCGGGGCAGAAGCTGCCCGATCCGTCGACCTGGGACCAGCGGGTGACGTCCCGGCTGCAGTACATCCCGGAGTGGGGCGACTACACCCTCGCCCAGCTCTCCGCCGACGGCTTCATGCTGCGCAAGCGGACCAGGAAGGGGTACGGCTGGGTCGGCGCCGGCGGCGGCAGACGGGCCTCCGGCTTCGGCTACGTCGGTGGCGTCAGCGGCGGACTCTCCTTCGGCCTGCGGGACTTCTGGGAGAAGCACCCCGCCCAGCTCGACATCCGCGACGCCCACACCGACGAGGCCGAGGTCACCCTCTGGCTCTGGTCGCCCGAGGCGCAGCCCATGGACCTGCGCTTCTATCACGACGGCATGGGGCAGGACACGTACGCGAAGCAGCTCGAAGGCCTTGAGATCACCTACGAGGACTACGAGCCCGAGTTCGGCACCCCGTACGGCATCGCCCGCACCTCCGAACTCCTCTTCTGGGCCAACGAGTCGACCCCGGCCGCCGAGAGGCTCGCCGAACAGGCCGAAGCCGTACGGGTGCTGCCGCAGCTCGCCGCCCCGCCCAGGCAGCTCATCAAGGCCAAGGTGTTCGGACCGGGGCTGTACTCCGAGCCCGACCGCTCCACGGCCGCCAAGGCGAGGATCGAGGACCACCTCGACTTCCTCTTCACCTACTACAAGGACCAGGTGGAGCAGCGCCGTTGGTACGGCTTCTGGGACTACGGCGACTTCATGCACTCGTACGACACGGTGCGCCACCAGTGGCGCTACGACATCGGCGGCTACGCCTGGGACAACTCCGAGCTGTCGCCGGATCTCTGGCTCTGGTTCGCGTACATCCGCTCGGGCCGTTCGGACATCTTCCGCTTCGCCGAGGCGCTGACCCGGCACACGGGCGAGGTCGACGTCTACCACCTGGGCGACTGGGCCGGCCTCGGCACCCGGCACGGCGTGCAGCACTACGCCGACAGCGCCAAGCAGCAGCGCATCGCCAACACCACCTACCGGCGCTACTACTACTTCCTCACCGCCGACGAACGCGTCGGCGACCTGATGCACGCCAACGTCGACTCCGACGAGACCTTCCTGGTCCTGGACCCGCAGCGCAAGGTGCGCACCGACCCCTACACGCCCGACCGGCACGCCCTGTCGGTCGGCTTCGGCACCGACTGGAGCGGCCTGGTGTCGGCGTGGCTGACCGAGTGGGAGCGCAGGGGCCCCAAGTGGGAGAAGGCCAGGGCACGCGTGCTGTCGACGATGGAGGGCATCGCCGCCCAGCCCAACGGCTTCGTCCAGGGCAGCGGGCTGTACGACCTGGACACCGGCAGGTTCGCCGTCGCCGGCAAACCCGTGGTCAGCGTCTCCCACCTCTCGGCCGTCTTCGGCCTCAACGAGCTGTGCGCCGAGCTGATCGACCTGGTCGACATGCCGAAGTTCAACGAGGCCTACTTCGACTACTGCCGCTACTTCAACGCCACCAAGGCCGAACAAGCGGCACGTTACGGCTCCAACTTCGGCACCCTGCTGCTCTTCCAGGGCCACTCGCGCCTCGATGCGTACGCCGCCGTCCGGACCGGCGACGAGACCCTTGCCAAGCGTGCGTGGACGAAGTTCTACGACTCCGACGGCTACAAGGAGTCGTCGCCGTGGAAGACGGAGAAGCTGAGCGGGCCGGTCACGTTGGTCGCGGGGAGCGAGGCCGCGTGGGTGTCCTCGAACGACACCGCGTTGTACGGGCTCGCCGCGATCGAGAACCTGGCGCTGCTGGGCGACAAGATGCCGTAACGCTCCGCTGGGAGAGCCGGAGAACTGCGCCGGTCTGCCGTCTGCAGGCCGTCTGTGGCTGGTCGCGCAGTTCCCCGCGCCCCTGACGGGGGCGCTTCAGTCCATCCTTCCCAGGACCTCCCGTACCCGACGGACCTCCCGGATGCGGTGCTCGTACGTCGCACCGAGTGCGAGCAGCAACAGTCCGGCGAGTGCGGGAGGTGCCCAGCGGGGGAGTGCGCCGGTCATCTGGACCAGGTACGGGGTGAGTTCGTGCAGCGTGTCCAGGACGAGCACCGAACCGCCGAGCACGAGGGGTGCCTGGAGGCGATGGCGGGCGCCCAGCAGGGTGGTCAGCAGGGCCGCCGCGCCCAGCAGCAGCGGGCGCGTCCCGTGCGCGTCGTTCCAGGCTGCGGCAAGGCTCGGCACCAGGGTGGCGGCGAGACCGGGGCCGTACGCCGTCCAGGACGACGCCAGTGGATCCCGGGACCTGCGCCACACGCCGACGCACAGCGCCGGGACGGTGACCGGGAGCGTGTAAGCCTCCACGGTGCCGACGTCCCAGGCGGCCAGGCGTACCCATGAGGCCAGCAGGAACAGTACGGCCGCCGCGTAGCCGACCGGCCTGCGCTCAGGGCGTACGGCGGTGCCGGACGCGATCACTCCGCACAGGGCCAGCACCAGGGCGAGCATGGGCGGGGCGGTGATCGCGAGGCCGATGGCGAGCAGGGCGGCTGCCGCTCCGGTCGCTTCGACCGGCACGCGCGCGTGCGTGGCGCCCAGGCGTGCGGGGAGCAGGGCCGCGGCCACCGGGACCGCCAGGACCAGCAGCGCCGTGTGCTGGGCCTGCCAGTCCGCCGCCGCACCCGTCGCGCACGCGAGCGCGGCGGCGTACACGAGCCCGGCCGGCGCGGTGACCGGCGTGAGGTGCGGCCGCAGCGAGGCAGCCGCGAACAGGGCCGTCAGGACCGACAGCACCGTGAGCGTCGCCGTCTGGGAAGGCAGGGAGAGGAAGGTGAGGAGGACGGAGCTGATCAGTGCGAGAGCGGTGGCCGTCCTCGGCAGGACGAGGAAGGCTGCCCCCACGAGGGGCGCAACGGTCACCACCCCTTGTAGCAACAGGGCCGCGGAGTACGGGAGTTGGAGCACGGCCGGCACCGCCATCGCGGTGGCCCAGGCGAGGCAGGCCGCGCCGGTCGACACCCACGGCCGACGGGCCTGGCCGCGGACCAGGAGGGCGAGCACGGCGACGACCAGCGGGCCGAGGAGCAGCTGGCCCGGGTAGGGCGGCCACGGCATGTGGACCGTCACCGCGGCCCGCGCGTCCGACGGCGCACCGGACCACGGCTCGGCCGCCCAGCCCAGCGGACCCAGCAGCGCGACCAGAACCAGCGGCACGGCGCAGGCGACGGCCGCCGCCTGCACGGCACCGGAGGCCTGGACGACACCACGCCGTACGGGCTCCGGGAGCCGCACCCGCGCCACCGCCAACAGTGCGACACCGCAGGCCAGATACCCCGGCACGGTCCACCCCGCGGGCAGTGCCACCCGCAGCACGCCACCGCCCGCCGCGGCCAGGAGCAGACCGCCCGCCACCGCGTTGCCCGTCGCCGCGGCCGGATTCGGCAGCTGCCGGGCGGCGCCCAGTGCGATCACCGCCGCGAGGAGAAGGAGCGCCGCCGCACGGGCGGCGGCGCTCGGGCCGGCTGCGTCCCAGGAGAGCCAGCCGGCCGCCAATGCGCCCCAGGCACCGGCGCCGTACGCACCGAGGGCGGCGAGGACGCGTACGGCCTTGGTGGTCACGCGGAGCGCCACACCTGTGTCGGACCCGGCCGTCACCAGCAGCGCGGCCGTGATCCAGTACGGACCGGACGTGGCCGAGACCGCCCAGCAGAGCAGCGGGAGTTGGGCCGCTGCCAGCGCGGCGGGCAGGGGCAGACGCAGCTCGGTGGCCCGCGGCAGCAGGCCGTATGCCGCCCAGAGCCCCGCCAGCAGCGTCGCGGCGACCGCCGTGTACCCCGCGCCTCCTGTCCCCGCGAAGGCGACCTGGTGCACGGCGTACGCGTCCAGCACCGTCAGAGCCAGCCCCAGACCGGCCACCGACTCGGCCGTCGAGCGCAGTCCGCGCTTCAGCAGGAGCACCGGCGCGCCGAGCGCCGCCAACGTGATCGCGCTGAGGACGAGCGCCCGCCCCGCGATCCCCATGTGCCCCCAGCTGACCAGCGTGAACACCATGGCCGCGACGGTGAGCAGGACGCCGCCGAGCAGGAGGAGCACGTTCTGCACGCCGGGCGCCGTGGCCTCCGTGCGGGACGGTCCGAGAGGCGCCGGCGGCACCGGGCCGACCGGGCGCTTCGGCTGGAGCGCGGCGACCAGCCAGGCACGGCGATGCAGCAACTGGGCCCTGCGGGCGTCGAGTCGCCAGAGCTCGGCATCCAGGAGCCGCAACTCCTCGGCCGGGGGCGGAACATGCGTCATGCCACGGAGTGTGGTCGGCGTCACGTCGTACGACATGAGTGCCGGTACTCAGAAGCTACTCAGATCCCGCTCAAACGCCCTGCGTACGGGCACACTCACCCCATGGACTGGACGCACTACCGCTTCCGCAGCCGGTGGGCCCTGCCGGCGCTGCCCGCCACCGTGTACGAGGCGCTGGAGCGGGCCGAGGAGTACCCCCGGTGGTGGCCCCAGGTGCGGGAGGTGACCCGGCTCGACGACACCACCGGCGTCATCCGGATCCGGTCCCTCCTCCCGTACGACCTGCGCTTCACCGCCCGTGAGACGCGCCGCGATCCCGTCGCGGGGGTCCTGGAGATCGCCATGTCCGGCGACGTCGAGGGCTGGGCGCGCTGGACGATCACCGCGGCCGGCACCGGCACCCTCGCCCGCTACGAGCAGGTCGTCGACGTGCACAAGCCGCTGCTGAGGCGGCTGGCCGTGCCGGGGCGGCCGGTGTTCCGCGCCAATCACCGGCTGATGATGCGGGCCGGACGGCGAGGGCTGGCCGCCCACCTGGAAGCGGTTTGAACGAAGCCCGCGGGGACCTGTATTGTTCAGTCCGTTCCCGGGCGATTAGCTCAGTGGGAGAGCGCTTCGTTCACACCGAAGAGGTCACTGGTTCGAACCCAGTATCGCCCACGCTCGGGAGAGCGACGTGGGTCCGCAGAATACGCGGACCATGTCGCTCTCTTTGTTTTGCGCCGGCTTTCGTCATGCTGCCGCAGGCAGGTCCGGTCGCAGTGGCCACGCGGTGTTCACCACCTCCGGCGTGCCGCTCTTGGCGAACCACGCCTGCAGGCCACGCGCCTGGGCGGCGTGCCACGTCGTCTGCAGGGTGTGCAGTTCGGCGGGGGAGAGACGCTCTAGCCGGGTGGCGAAACGGCGCCCGAGGGCCCGTACGACATCCAGGGCGGCCAGTGCGTCCGCGGCCGCGTCGTGCGCGCCCTCCAGGGTGACGTCGTAGTGCGCGCACAGGTCGGTCAGGGTGCGGCGGCCCTTGCGGTAGCGGTCCAGGTGTTTGTCCAGGACGCGCGGGTCGAGCACGCGCAGCGTCGACGCCTCGAACCAGCGGTCGAGCGACGAGGCGCGATGGCGGCGCAACTCGCGGTCCAGGAGCGTCAGATCGAAGGGCGCGTTCATCACGACCAGCGGGCGGGCCATCGCCGCCTGCTCGGCCAGCGCCTCCGCTATCTCGTACACCACCGGCGCCGGCCAGCGGCCGTTGCGCTGCAGGTGTTCGTCCGTCAGCCCGTGCACCGCCGTCGCCCCTTCGGGGACGGGCACACCCGGGTTGACCAGCCAACGGGACACCCGGGGCCGTGCGCCCGGGGCGTCCTGGACGACGACGGCGGCCGACACGATCCGGTCGGTCTCGACGTCAACGCCCGTGGTCTCCGTGTCGAAAGCGGCCAAGGGCCCCTCGTACCAGCACGTCATGCCACCACAACTCCTCGTTCACCCAGGGCAGCTGACGTCCCGTCTTCTGCCTGTTTGGTGATACCCGGGCTGTTTGCGCCGTACGCCGGAAGGACACAACAGGAGTACGGGTCTTTGCAGTTCAGCGGCCCGATACGGGGATTCACCTGGCTTGGAAGGCTGTTTGGTCATGGCGATAGCGCAGCCCGAGCGGGGCGGGCTGCTGCCCGAACGCATGGGCCCCCTTCGCGGCACCCTCGCCACCACCGCGTGCATGGAGACACTGCAGGTGGGCTATCTGCACGCCGTCGCCGCGGCGGCCGGCTGCTCGCTGTCACAGCCCTTTCCGGACAACGGCATCGACTGGCACGTCAGTCACGGCTCACCCGGGCACACCGTCGACGACGAGGTGACCATCAAGGTGCAGCTGAAGTGCACCTACCAGGTCCCGCCGAACCCGCCGGGCCGCTCCTTCTCCTTCACGCTCGACAACGACCACCTGCGCAAACTCGCGCGCACGCCCGTCTCGGTGCACAAGATCCTGGTCGTGATGCTCGTCCCGAGATCACAGGACGACTGGCTTCGGGCCAGCCACGACCGCCTCGACCTGCGGCACTGCTGCTACTGGGTCAACCTCGCCGGTCAGGCGGTCACCGGCCGGACCCGGACCACCGTGCGGATACCGACCTCACGCATCTTCGACGACCGCGCGCTGTGCGAGATCATGACGCGGGTCGGCACGGGAGGCAGACCATGACGCACCGCCCCCTTGAGGAGCCGGCCCGGCCGGTGAGGCCGCACCCGGACGACATCGCCGCGGCCGCCTGGCACCGTCCCCCCGAGCCCGGCCAGGTCGACCCCGCCGTCCTCAGCGCCCTGCTGCACCGGCACGGCTGGCAGCGCCGCGGCGGAGCCGCCGGACGGTACGGGCGCTGGACCCCGCCCGGCCCCGGCGGCGGCGGGACGAGCCTCCTCGTGCCCGAGAGCCGCGCCTTCCCCGACAGCGACGACCTGCTCGGCGAGGCGCTGCTCGCCCTGACCCGCAGCGGCACGCCCTCCGCGCGCGAGGTTCTGGTCGGACTCGCCGTGCCCAGCGACGAGATCCGCTGGTGGCGGGACGCACCGACGGGACCGGCCGACTCCGCGCCCTGGACCGTAGAGGAACAACTGCGCGCCGCCGCCCGCCAGATGATGCTCGCCGCGGCGCTCGCCACGCGCGCACGTGCGGGCTATTACGGCGTACGGCACCGCCGGGCCGCCGCCGCGCTGCTGGAGAGTGTCCTCGTCGGACCCGCGGCCGGTGACGGCCGGCTCACCGCGTTCGTGCCCGTGGGCACGGGACGGCCGCTCGCCGTACGCCTCCACCAGGCCCTGTACGCCGCCCGCGAGGCCATCGACTACCAGCGGGCCACCGGCGGCATGGACGCCTTCGACGGCGCCGTCGAAGCGGGTGTGAGCCGGGAGCTCACCGAAGCGCTGATCGCCCTGGTGCGCGGCACCGAGGGGGCCAGGATCGGAGTGGAGTGGGCGCCGGCCGCCGGGGTTCCGGAGGGTTGCGCGGCCACCGCCGAGCCCGTCGAGTTCTCGCCCGGCGACCTGCCGGCGCTGCGCGAGGCCGGGGCCCGCTATCTGCGCGAGGAGCCGTCCGTGCCGGTCCGGATCACCGGGACCGTGGTGCGGATGCGCAGGTCGGGGACGCGCGGCGAGGGCAGCGTACGACTGCGCGTGATCGCGGGAGCCGAGGTCCCGCACGTCCGGATCACGTTGGACGAGGAGGACTACCGCATCGCGGGCCACGCCCACCTCGTGGGACTGCCGGTACGGCTGCACGGGCGGCTGGAGAGCCGGGGCGGCTTCCGGCGGCTGACGGGGGCCTCCGGGGTCGCGCCGGTACAGGTCGAGGAGGCGGAGCGGGACAGGCTCATGAAGTCGCTGCAGGAGAATCTCGACTTCTTCGAGGAGGCGTGCAGCGGGGACGACTGCGACTGATCCCGGACTGATCTTCTCGAAAGGCGACCGTTTCGCGGTCGGAGGGTCGGGGTCGGTACGATCCCCTATTGCGCGCGTTCCTGGTATGGCGCCGCAGCCCACCTTCAGTCAGGAGAGACCGGTGTCAGACGTCCGTGTGATCATCCAACGCGATTCCGAGCGGGAAGAGCGCGTGGTGACGACGGGGACTACGGCCGCCGAGCTCTTCGCCGGCGTGCGCTCGATCGTCGCCGCGCGCGTGAGCGGCGACCTCAAGGACCTGGCCTACGTGCCGGCCGAGGGCGAGGTCGTGGAGCCGGTGGAGATCACCTCCGAGGACGGCCTGAACATCCTGCGCCACTCCACCGCGCACGTGATGGCGCAGGCCGTGCAGGAGCTGTTCCCCGAGGCCAAGCTGGGCATCGGCCCGCCGGTCAAGGACGGTTTCTACTACGACTTCGACGTCGAGAAGCCGTTCACTCCCGAGGATCTCAAGGCCATCGAGAAGAAGATGCAGGAGATCCAGAAGCGGGGGCAGCGTTTCTCCCGCCGTGTCGTCACCGACGAGGCGGCGCGCGAGGAGCTCGCTGCCGAGCCGTACAAGCTGGAGCTGATCGGCCTCAAGGGCTCGGCCTCCTCCGACGACGGCGCGGACGTCGAGGTCGGCGCCGGTGAACTGACGATCTACGACAACCTGGACGCCAAGACCGGCGACCTGTGCTGGAAGGACCTCTGCCGCGGTCCCCACCTGCCCTCCACCCGGAACATCCCGGCGTTCAAGCTGATGCGCAACGCGGCCGCCTACTGGCGCGGCAGCGAGAAGAACCCGATGCTCCAGCGCATCTACGGCACCGCCTGGCCCTCCAAGGACGAGCTGAAGGCGCACCTCGACTTCCTCGCCGAGGCCGAGAAGCGCGACCACCGCAAGCTGGGCTCCGAGCTGGACCTCTTCTCGATCCCCGAGCAGATCGGCTCCGGCCTCGCCGTCTTCCACCCCAAGGGCGGCATCGTCCGCCGCGTGATGGAGGACTACTCGCGCCGCCGCCACGAGCAGGAGGGCTACGAGTTCGTCTACACCCCGCACGCGACGAAGGGCAAGCTCTTCGAGACGTCCGGGCACCTGGACTGGTACGCCGACGGCATGTACCCGCCCATGCAGCTCGACGAGGGCGTGGACTACTACCTCAAGCCCATGAACTGCCCGATGCACAACCTGATCTTCGACGCGCGCGGCCGCTCCTACCGTGAACTGCCGCTGCGCCTCTTCGAGTTCGGGACCGTGTACCGGTACGAGAAGTCGGGCGTCGTGCACGGCCTGACCCGCGCCCGTGGCTTCACCCAGGACGACGCACACATCTACTGCACCCGTGAGCAGATGTCGGACGAGCTCGACAAGACGCTCACCTTCGTCCTCGGCCTGCTGCGCGACTACGGCCTGACCGACTTCTACCTGGAGCTCTCCACCAAGGACCCGGAGAAGTTCGTCGGCTCGGACGAGGTCTGGGAAGAAGCCACCGAGACCCTCCGCCAGGTCGCCGAGAAGCAGGGCCTGCCCCTCGTTCCCGACCCGGGCGGCGCCGCCTTCTACGGCCCGAAGATCTCCGTCCAGACCAAGGACGCCATCGGCCGCACCTGGCAGATGTCGACGATCCAGCTCGACTTCAACCTGCCGGAGCGCTTCGACCTGGAATACACGGGTCCGGACGGCTCCAAGCAGCGCCCGGTCATGATCCACCGCGCGCTGTTCGGCTCCATCGAGCGGTTCTTCGCGGTGCTTCTGGAGCACTACGCGGGCGCCTTCCCGGCGTGGCTGGCCCCGGTCCAGGCGGTCGGCATCCCGATCGGCGACGGGCACGTCGAGTACCTGGAGAAGTTCGCCACGGCCGCGAAGAAGCAGGGGCTGCGGGTCGAGGTCGACTCCTCCTCCGACCGTATGCAGAAGAAGATCCGCAACGCCCAGAAGCAGAAGGTGCCCTTCATGGTCATCGCGGGCGACGAGGACATGGCGGGCGGCTCGGTCTCCTTCCGCTACCGCGACGGCTCACAGGAGAACGGCATCCCGTTCGACGAGGCCATCGCCAAGATCGCGAAGGTCGTGGAGGACAGGACGCAGGTCTGATCCATCGCTCTGTAGGGAGGCGTCCTCAACGAACGCGTCCTGGACGGAGGCGACCTGTACGAAGGCCCTCGGGAGGTCAGCTTCCCGGGGGCCTTTCGTCGTCCTCCCGGGAGAACACCTGCAGCAGCCAGGAGGCGAAGGTTCCGGTCACCGCGCCGAGCAGCGCCAGACCGATGACCATCATCCCGACCGCGATCAGCCGTCCCCCGGGCGTCACCGGGGTGATGTCGCCGTAGCCGACCGTGGTGAGGGTTTCGCAGGCCCACCAGAGTGCGTCCCCGAACGTCCGCATCGACGCCCCCGGCGCCCCGCGTTCCTGCTGGTAGACGGCGAGTGCGCCGGCGAAGCCGAGCAGTACCGTCGACAGCCCGGAGTACACGATCACGCGCGCGTGCAGCGCGAGCCGTGGCTTGCCGTGGCGCCGCTGCACGGCTTCGTACACCTTGACGACCCGCAGGGGCCGCAGCAGTGGCAGCACGAGCACCACTGTGTCCAGCCAGTGCGTCCGTACGAAACCCAGCCGCTGCCCGCTCAGCCTCCAGGACACCGCGTAGTCGACGCCGAACAACGCCCAGGAGCCCAGCAGCACCGCCAGACACAGGTCCTGCCACGCGTCGTGCAGGCCGGGGGCCAGGACCAGGACCGCGTACGAGGCGAGGAACGCCAGGGACGCCAACGCCAGCGGAAGCTCCGTGCGCCGCTGCCAGCGGGCCACTCGACTGTCATCGTCCACCGCCCCAGCTTCGCCCGGCGGGCTTTTCCCGCAACCCCGCCGACACGCCGCGAACGGGCGACGCAATATGCTGCACTGCATGACGAGTGAGCCGGAGCAGCAGTGGGGAGTGGGGACCCAGGACGCGTTCCAGCGTCTGTGGACGCCCCACCGGATGGCCTACATCCAGGGCGAGAACAAGCCGACCGGCCCGGGTGCGGACGACGGCTGCCCCTTCTGCTCCATTCCGGCCAAGTCCGACGAGGACGGGCTGATCGTGCGACGCGGCGAGCAGGTGTACGCGGTGCTCAACCTCTACCCGTACAACGGCGGCCACCTCATGGTCGTGCCCTACCGTCACGTCGCCGACTACACGGACCTCACGGACTCCGAGACGGCCGAGCTCGCCGCCCTGACCAAGCAGGCGATGACGGCCCTGCGCACCGCGTCCGGCGCCCAGGGCTTCAACATCGGCATGAACCAGGGTTCGGTGGCCGGCGCGGGTATCGCCGCCCACCTCCACCAGCACATCGTCCCGCGCTGGGGCGGCGACACGAACTTCATGCCGGTCGTCGGCCACACCCGGGTGCTGCCGCAGCTGCTGGCGGACACCCGGAAGATGCTGGCGGAGGCCTGGCCGACGGCCTGAGAGCCATCAGCCGAAGCGGGTCCTGGGGGCGGCAGCCGGCCCCCCGGAACCCACGAGCCCACGGAACCCTCGGAACCTACGCGTCGTAGACGTCGGCCTTCCTCGGAGTCGGGTCCTGCACAGCCGTACTCAAGAACGCGGACCTCGTGCCGAACTTCTCCGTCTCCACGCCGTTCTCCGTCAGCACCCGGATCGCCGCGGCGTGCACCACCCGCAGCACCGGCGTCGCGGCGCGCAGCGCGTCGTCGGCCATGAAGCGGTGGCGCCAGGGCTGGTCGGCCCAGGCGTGCCGGAGACCGAAGGGCTCGGGCAGCGTTATCGTGCCGCCCAGCCAGTTCAGCAGGGGCGGGTACCAGGAGATCGGGGCACGGACGGCCAGCCGTACCACCTCGTCGGTGTTGACCAGCGGCAGCGCCACCTTGCGGGTCTCCCAGGGCTTGAAGGACTTCTGGACCTCCTTCGTCGGGGCCTCGGGCTTGCCGGTGAACAGGCCGTTCACGGGACCCAGCGCATGTCCGGTGACCTCGATCCGCAGCGTCTCGTGCAGCACGGTCACCGTGATCATCATGGTGATGACCAGCTGCCCTTCCCACAGCGTCCACTGCACGCCCAGATAGTGCCGGTCACCCGCGCCGAACTGCTGCTTGTTGCAGATGTCCTGTATGGCGTGCGACTTGACCTGGTAGGCGTCCACGTCGGTGCCCTCGGGCCGGGACACCGCCTTCGTGCCCTCCGCGATCGGCGTGACGATCCAGTGCCGTACGGACGGGGTCGGGAAACCGCCGGTGTTCAGCGTGTTCCGCTCCAGCATGCGCAGTTGGTCGTGGATCGCCCGGATGACGTCCCAGCTGCGGAAGGGATGGATCTCCCGCGTGGGATCCGCCGACACCAGGTCCTCGGCGAGCTGCCAGCTGCCCCAGCGCGTGCCCATGCCGAGGATGCCCTTGGGACCGGCGTAGAAGACCGAGTTGGACTGCTGCTCGGCGCTCAGCTTGGCGAGCGACTGGCGCAGCGTGTCCGCCTTGGTCTCGCCCGGGCTGGTCGGCACCGCCTCGGGCACCTTGGCGCCGATGCTGCTGCCGGCCAGCAGGCTGTCCCAGCGCCCGCGCAGGTCCTTCGCCGTGCGCTCGCAGATCTGCTTGGCCCAGAACCAGCCGATGACGGGCATGACGACACAGGCTCGCGCGTACCAGGCCCAGAACCCGGTGAACGGCATCCGGATCAGGAAGACCACGGCCAGCGCGCCCACCGCCACCAGCAGCGTCGTCGCCATCGCGCCGGCCCGCTTGTCCTCCCGCTTGGAGACCGTGGTGCGGATCGAGAAGACCAGTAGCCACACCAGCAGCCCCGGCAGGAACAGCACACCGCACAGCACCATGACGATGCTCAGCATCTGGTCGCGGGCCTTGCGGATGTTGTTCGCCGCGAGGCAGTGCTCGACGGTGACCTGCGGCTCGGCGCCGAAGGACTGGATGAGCGGCTTGCGGCCGGGGCCCACCATGCGGTCCACGACCGCCCGGGAGAAGGCTTCACCCAGGTTGGGCCGGAATATCGTGCCCCACTTCAGGCCGGGCTTCACGGTGGTCTGGTGCCACTCGTTGTCAGCGTTCTTGATGTCTATGACCGGGTTGTCCCGGTATGCCGCAGAGGCCAGCGCGAACGTCGCCGTCTGCGCCTGGTCGCCCGTGCGCGGCACCTGTGGACCGAAGATGTCCCCGTAGCCGCTGTCAACGGTCATTCCCGCCCCCGATCGCTGCCGGATGTCGCCTCTGCGGCTTTCCCGACTTCCTTGCTTCGCACACCTGTTGATCAGGTCATCAGCGTATCCGCAGGCACCGACATTCGTCGGCGGACGGCCGAAGCCGCCCGCCGACGCGGAGGGGAGCGTTCCACAAAAGCCACTTGAGAGCGCCCGTCGCCCAACTACGAGGCGGCGCGCACCTCTTCGCGAATCCTTTCTGCAATCTGCGGCGGCATCGGCTCGTGCCGCGCGTACGCACGGTTGAAGCGCCCGGTGCCGTGCGAGAGGGAGCGCAGATCCACCGCGTACCGCCCGATCTCGATCTCGGGCACCTCGGCCCGTACGAGCGTCCGGCTGCCGGTGGTCTGTTCCGTGCCGAGCACCCGGCCGCGCCGTCCGGACAGGTCGCTCATGATGGCGCCCACGTAGTCGTCGCCGACCAGAATGGTCACCTCCGCCACCGGCTCCAGGAGGTGGATCTTCACGTCGGACGCGGCCTCCCGCAGTGCCAGCGCGCCGGCCGTCTGGAACGCCGCGTCGGAGGAGTCCACGGAGTGCGCCTTGCCGTCCAGCAGCGTCACGCGGACGTCGATGAGCGGATACCCCGCGGCAACTCCCTTGGCCGCCTGGGCCCTTACGCCCTTCTCGACGGACGGGATGAACTGCCGCGGCACCGCGCCGCCGACGACCTTGTCCACGAACTCGATGCCCGAACCGCCCGGCAGCGGCTCCACCTCGATCTCGCAGATCGCGTACTGCCCGTGCCCGCCGGACTGCTTCACATGGCGCCCGCGCCCACCGGACTTGGCCGCGAACGTCTCCCGCAGGGAGACCTTGTGCGGTACGACATCGACCTGGACGCCGTAGCGGCTGCGCAGCCGTTCCAGCGCGACGTCCGCGTGCGCCTCGCCCAGGCACCACAGCACCACCTGGTGGGTGTTCGGGTTCTGTTCGAGCCGCATGGTCGGATCCTCGGCGACCAGCCGGGACAGGCCCTGCGAGAGCTTGTCCTCGTCCGCCTTGCTGTGCGCCTCGATGGCGAGCGGCAGCAGCGGGTCGGGCATCTCCCACGGCTCCATGAGCAGCGGGTCGTCCTTGGCCGAGAGGGTGTCGCCGGTCTCCGCGCGGCCGAGCTTCGCCACGCACACCAGATCGCCCGCGATGGCGTGCGTCACCACGCGCTGCTGCTTGCCGAAGGGGGTGGACAGCGCACCGACGCGCTCGTCGACGTCGTGGTCCTCGTGCCCGCGGTCCGCCAGGCCGTGGCCCGAGACGTGCACCGTCTCGTCGGGGCGCAGCGTGCCGGAGAAGACGCGGACCATGGAGACGCGGCCGACATAGGGGTCGGAAGCGGTCTTCACGACCTCGGCGACCAGCGGACCCTCCGTGTCACAGGGTTTGATCTCGCGCGGCTTGCCGTTGATCGTCGTGACCCCCGGCGTGGGGTGCTCGAACGGCGTCGGGAACCCGCCGGTGACCAGCTCCAGCAGCTCGACCGTGCCGATCCCCTGCCGGGCGCCCTCGGCCGCGGGGGCGGCGGCCAGCACCGGGAAGAAGACCCCGCGCGCCACGGCCCGCTCCAGGTCCTCCACGAGCGTCCCGAAGTCGATCTGCTCGCCGCCCAGATAGCGGTCCATGAGGGTCTCGTCCTCGCTCTCCGAGATGATCCCCTCGATCAGCCGGTTGCGGGCCTCCTCCATCTCGGGCAGCTGGTCCTCGCCCGGTTCGGACTCCTTGCGCTCCCCGGACGCGTAGTCGAAGAGCTTCCGCGACAGCAGCCCGACCAGCCCGGTCACGGGCGCGTGCCCGTCGGGCCCCTGCGGGCCGTGCAGCGGCAGGTACAGCGGGATCACCGCGTCCGGGTCGTCCCCGCCGAAGGCCTCCGCGCAGGTCCGCGTCATCCCCTCGAAGTCCGCCCGGGCGGACTCCAGGTGTGTGATCACGATCGCCCGCGGCATGCCGACGGCCGCGCACTCCTCCCACACCATGCGGGTCGAGCCGTCCACGCCGTCGGAGGCCGAGACGACGAAAAGGGCCGCGTCCGCGGCTCGCAGACCGGCCCTGAGTTCCCCGACGAAGTCGGCGTATCCGGGGGTGTCGAGGAGATTGACCTTGATGCCGTCCCATTCGACCGGCACCAGGGAGAGCTGTACCGAGCGTTGCTGCCGGTGCTCGATCTCGTCGTAGTCGGAGACCGTGCCGCCGTCCTCCACACGGCCCGCCCTGTTCACCGCTCCCGCCGTCAGCGCGAGAGCTTCCACCAATGTCGTCTTGCCCGATCCGGAGTGGCCGACCAGCACCACATTCCGTACGGACGCGGGGTGGTCGGCCGCCGTTGCCCTGCCGGCGGCTCCGGGGTGTGCGTTTGCCTTGTCGCCCATGGCCTTGCCTCCCGTGCACGGTGAGGTCACTCTGGGCGCGGGCGTGCCGGGCCGCGTGCGGTGGCGGCTCCGATGACGCCCGCGGTTCTTCGAGCTTTCCACTCCCGTCACGGTGCGTCCATACAGAGGACGCGATCGCGCCTCCCGCGGCCGGCTGCGGGCCATCCGCCGGATCTCCGCACAGACGTCCGGGTGCCCGGCCGTCGCACAAGCGCGCGCGTGGCTACGATGGGCCAGCCGGTGGCCAGCAGGGGCCGCGGCCACACCGACCGTCGGGAAGGCCATGCTGAACAAGTACGCGCGTGCATTTTTCACGCGTGTCCTCACACCGTTCGCCGCGTTTCTCATCCGGCGGGGCGTGAGCCCCGACACGGTCACGCTCCTCGGTACCGCCGGCGTGGTCGCGGGCGCGCTGGTCTTCTACCCCATGGGCGAGTTCTTCTGGGGCACGGTCGTGATCACGCTGTTCGTGTTCTCCGACCTCGTCGACGGCAACATGGCGCGCCAGCTGGGCCGTAGCAGCCGCTGGGGCGCCTTCCTGGACTCCACGCTCGACCGGGTCGCCGACGGCGCGATCTTCGGCGGATTCGCCCTCTGGTACGCGGGCGGCGGCGACGACATCGCCCTGTGCGCCGTCTCGATCTTCTGCCTGGCCAGCGGCCAGGTGGTGTCGTACACCAAGGCCCGGGGCGAGTCGATCGGCCTGCCGGTCGCCGTCAACGGCCTCGTGGAGCGAGCCGAGCGCCTGGTCATCTCCCTGGTCGCGGCCGGGCTCGCCGGGCTGCACAAGTTCGGCGTGCCGGGGATCCAGTACCTGCTGCCCGTCGCGCTGTGGATCGTCGCCGTGGGCAGCCTGGTCACGCTGATCCAGCGGGTCGTCACGGTCCGTCGCGAGTCGGCGGAGGCGGAGGCGGCGGCCGAGGCGGCACCGCCGGAGAACGCCTCGCAGGGGAGTGAGGCGGCGAAGTGAGCGCCCGGGATCAGCTCACCGACGCCCTGTACGGACTCGGCTGGGGCACGGTCAAGAAGCTTCCCGAGCCGGTCGCCGTACGCCTCGGACGCACCATCGCCGACCTTGCCTGGAAGCAGCGCGGCAAGGGCGTGCAGCGGCTGGAGAGCAACTACGCGCGCGTGCTGCCGGACGCGAGCCCCGAGCGCCTGGCCGAGCTCTCGCGCGCCGGCATGCGCTCGTACCTGCGCTACTGGATGGAGTCCTTCCGGCTCCCGGCGTGGAGCGCGGACCGCATAAGGAACGGCTTCGACCCCAAGGGCCTGCACCACCTGACCGACGGGATCGCCTCCGACAGGGGCCTCGTCCTCGCGCTGCCGCACATGGCCAACTGGGACCTCGCGGGCGCCTGGGTCACCACAAAGCTGGAGACGCCGTTCACGACGGTCGCCGAGCGCCTGAAGCCGGAGACCCTGTACGACCGTTTCGTCGCCTACCGCGAGGGCCTCGGCATGGAGGTACTGCCGCACAGCGGCGGCACCGCCTTCGGCACCCTGGCCCGGCGACTGCGTGACGGCGGCCTGGTCTGCCTGGTCGCCGAGCGCGACCTGTCGTCCTCGGGCGTCGAGGTCCAGTTCTTCGGCGAGGCCACGCGGATGCCGGCCGGCCCCGCCCTCCTCGCCCAGCAGACCGGCGCACTGCTCCTGCCGGTCACCCTCTGGTACGACGACTCGCCCGTCATGCAGGGGCGCGTGCACCCACCGGTCGAGGTGCCCGAGACAGGCAGCCGGGCCGAAAAGACGTCTGTCATGACACAGGCGCTGGCCGATGCCTTCGCCACGGGGATCGCCGACCATCCGGAGGACTGGCACATGCTCCAGCGCTTGTGGCTCAAGGACCTTGAACCGCGACCAGCCGACGGTGCGACCGGGGAGCGGCCGTGAGGATCGGCATCGTGTGCCCGTACTCCTGGGACGTGCCCGGCGGGGTCCAGTTCCACATCCGTGACCTCGCGGAGTACTTCATCCGGCTGGGCCACGAGGTCTCCGTCCTGGCGCCCGCAGACGACGACACCCCGTTGCCGCCGTACGTCGTCTCGGCCGGCCGCGCGGTCCCGGTGCCGTACAACGGCTCGGTGGCCCGGCTGAACTTCGGCTTCCTGAGCGCCGCTCGCGTGCGCCGCTGGCTGCACGACGGCGAGTTCGACGTCGTGCACATCCACGAACCGACCTCCCCGTCGCTGGGCCTGCTGACCTGCTGGGCGGCGTCCGGCCCGATCGTCGCCACCTTCCACACCTCGAACCCCCGCTCGCGGGCGATGATCGCCGCGTACGCGATCCTCCAGGCGGCCCTGGAGAAGATCAGCGCGCGCATCGCGGTGAGCGAGTACGCCCGTCGCACCCTCGTCGAACATCTCGGCGGCGACGCGGTCGTCATCCCGAACGGCGTCGACGTCGACTTCTTCGCCCGGGCCAAGCCCAAGCCCGAGTGGCAGGGAGACACCATCGGCTTCATCGGCCGTATCGACGAGCCCCGCAAGGGCCTGCCGGTCCTGATGAAGGCGCTCCCGGCGATCCTCGCCGCCCGCCCGCAGACCCGCCTGCTGGTCGCGGGCCGGGGCGACGAGGAGGAGGCGGTCGAGACCCTGCCCGCCGAACTCCGCTCCCGCGTCGAGTTCCTGGGCATGATCAGCGACCAGGACAAGGCCCGCTTCCTGCGCAGTGTCGACCTCTACGTCGCCCCCAACACCGGCGGTGAGAGCTTCGGCATCATCCTCGTCGAGGCCATGTCCGCCGGCGCCCCCGTCCTCGCCGCCGACCTGGACGCCTTCGCCCAGGTCCTCGACCAGGGCGCGGCGGGCGCACTCTTCGCCAACGAGGACTCCGGCGCGCTGGCGGAGGCGGCCCTGAGGCTGCTGGGAGACCCGGAGCGCCGGGCCGAGTTGCGCGAGCGGGGGAGTGCGCACGTACGGCGCTTCGACTGGTCGACCGTCGGGGCGGACATCCTGTCGGTGTACGAGACGGTCACGTCGGGCGCGGCGGCGGTCGCGGCGGCGGACGACGACCGCGGGCCGGGGCTGCGGGCGCGGCTGGGGCTGGCACGGGACTGACGACGACGGTTCCCGGCGGCTGACCGACCACAGTTGTCCCGGCGGCAGGCGACGGCGGGTTTCGGTGGTGACCATGGTGGTCGCGGCGGCTGGCGATGGCGGGTTTCGGTGGTGACCATGGTGGTGCCGGGGGCTGGTGACGGTGGGTTTCGGTGGTGACCATGGTGGTCGCGGCGGCTGACCGACACTGGCGGTCTCGGCGGCTGACCACGGCAGGTCCGGTGGGTCGACCGTAATCCCGCCATCATTCCGTCACGGCTGATCACAACTGCCCCTCGGTACCCCGGTAACGTGACCGCCCGTGACCGCAACCCTCATCTGGATCCTCGCCGCCCTGCTCGCGATCGGCCTCTACCTGAGCTGGACGGCGGGCCGGCTGGACCGGCTGCACGCCAGGATCGACGCAGCCCGTGCCGCGCTCGACGCGCAGCTGGTGCGCCGGGCCTCCGTGGCGCAGGAACTCGCCACCTCCGGTGTCCTCGATCCGGCCGCCTCGATCGTCCTGTACGAGGCGGCGCACGCGGCCCGGCAGGCCGAGGAGGAGCAGCGGGAGGTCGCCGAGAGCGAGCTGAGCCAGGCACTGCGAGCCGTGTTCGCGGTGCCGCAGCAGGTGGAGGTGGTGCGCGAGGCGCCCGGCGGGGACGAGGCCGCCCACGAACTGACCGAGGCGGTACTGCGGGTCCCGATGGCCCGCCGCTTCCACAACGACGCCGTGGGCGCGGCCCGCAGGCTGCGCGAACACCGCAAGGTGCGCTGGTTCCGGCTGGCCGGACACGCCCCCTTCCCGATGGCCTTCGAGATGGACGACGAACCGCCTGCGGCCCTGGCCGACCGGGTCTCCCAGCAGCCATAACCCCACCGCAGTCCGGAAAAGGATCCACCGGCTTGCCATTGGCCCTTGCTTTGGACTGGCCCATTCGCGTTTCCTCGGTGTCTGCAGAAACCCTCTTTCACCGAGTGAGGTCAACCCGTGTCCAGCACGCTCTCCGAAAACCAGGCCCCCGAGACCGGCACCGCACGCGTGAAGCGCGGCATGGCCGAGCAGCTCAAGGGTGGCGTGATCATGGACGTCGTCACGCCGGAGCAGGCGAAGATCGCCGAGGACGCGGGCGCCGTCGCCGTCATGGCCCTGGAGCGGGTCCCGGCCGACATCCGCAAGGACGGCGGCGTGGCCCGTATGTCCGACCCGGACATGATCGAGGGCATCATCGAGGCCGTCTCGATCCCGGTCATGGCCAAGTCCCGCATCGGCCACTTCGTCGAGGCCCAGGTCCTGCAGTCCCTCGGCGTCGACTACATCGACGAGTCCGAGGTCCTCACCCCGGCCGACGAGGTCAACCACTCCGACAAGTGGGCGTTCACCACCCCCTTCGTCTGCGGTGCCACCAACCTGGGCGAGGCCCTGCGCCGTATCGCCGAGGGCGCGGCCATGATCCGCTCCAAGGGTGAGGCCGGCACCGGAAACGTCGTCGAGGCCGTCCGCCACCTGCGCCAGATCAAGAACGAGATCGCCCGCCTGCGCGGCTACGACAACAACGAGCTGTACGCCGCCGCCAAGGAGCTGCGCGCCCCGTACGAGCTGGTCAAGGAAGTCTCCGAGCTCGGCAAGCTCCCGGTGGTCCTGTTCTCCGCCGGCGGCGTCGCCACCCCCGCCGACGCCGCGCTCATGCGCCAGCTCGGCGCCGAGGGCGTCTTCGTCGGCTCCGGCATCTTCAAGTCCGGCGACCCGGCCAAGCGCGCCGCCGCCATCGTGAAGGCGACCACCTTCTACGACGACCCCAAGATCATCGCGGACGCGTCCCGCAACCTGGGCGAGGCCATGGTCGGCATCAACTGCGACACCCTCCCCGAGGCCGAGCGCTACGCCAACCGCGGCTGGTAACCACCCATGAGCACTCCTGTCATAGGCGTCCTGGCCCTTCAGGGCGACGTCCGGGAGCACCTCGTCGCCCTGGCCGCGGCCGATGCCGTGGCCAGGCCGGTGCGGCGCCCCGAGGAACTCGCCGAGGTGGACGGCCTCGTCATCCCCGGCGGCGAGTCCACCACCATCTCCAAGCTGGCCGTCCTGTTCGGCGTCATGGAGCCCCTACGCGCGCGCGTGCGTGACGGCATGCCCGTCTACGGCACCTGCGCCGGCATGATCATGCTCGCCGACAAGATCCTCGACCCGCGCTCGGGCCAGGAGACCATCGGCGGCATCGACATGATCGTGCGCCGCAACGCCTTCGGCCGCCAGAACGAATCCTTCGAAGCGGCGGTCCACGTCCGGGGCGTCGCGGGCGATCCCGTGGAGGGCGTCTTCATCCGCGCCCCCTGGGTCGAGTCCGTCGGCGCCGAGACCGAGGTGCTCGCCGAGCACGAGGGCCACATCGTCGCGGTCCGTCAAGGCAACGCCCTCGCCACGTCCTTCCACCCGGAACTGACCGGCGACCACCGCGTGCACTCCCTCTTTGTCGACATCGTGCGCGCGAACCGGACGCCGGAGTCCTTGTAGGATCTCAGGCGTTGGTTGCAGAGATGGGTTACGCGAAGGAGACAGGCAGATGTCCGGCCACTCTAAATGGGCTACGACGAAGCACAAGAAGGCCGTGATCGACGCCAAGCGCGGCAAGCTCTTCGCGAAGCTGATCAAGAATATCGAGGTGGCTGCCCGGATGGGCGGCGTCGACATCGAGGGCAACCCCACTCTCTACGACGCCATCCAGAAGGCGAAGAAGTCGTCGGTCCCGAACAAGAACATCGACTCCGCGGTCAAGCGCGGCGGCGGCCTCGAGGCCGGCGGCGCCGACTACGAGACGATCATGTACGAGGGTTACGGACCGAACGGCGTCGCGGTGCTCATCGAGTGCCTCACCGACAACCGCAACCGCGCCGCCTCGGACGTGCGCGTCGCCATGACCCGCAACGGCGGCAACATGGCCGACCCCGGCTCGGTGTCGTACCTCTTCAACCGCAAGGGCGTCGTCATCGTCCCCAAGGGCGAGCTGAGCGAGGACGACGTCCTCGGGGCCGTCCTGGACGCCGGCGCCGAGGAGGTCAACGACCTCGGCGAGTCCTTCGAGGTGCTCAGCGAGGCCACCGACATGGTCGCCGTCCGCACCGCCCTCCAGGACTCCGGGATCGACTACGACTCCGCCGAGGCCAACTTCGTCCCGACTATGCAGGTCGAACTGGACGAGGAGGGCGCCAGGAAGATCTTCAAGCTGATCGACGCGCTCGAGGACAGCGACGACGTGCAGAACGTCTTCGCCAACTTCGATGTCAGCGACGAGGTCATGGAGAAGGTCGACGCGTAACACGGCCTCGAACGCGGCGGTTTCGGCGGGCCGGTGGGACACGTCCCACCGGCCCGCCGCTGTTGTCGGTGGCAGCGGATAGCCTGGCGTGAAGTCAAAGATCACCGAGGGGAGGGGCACGTGCGCGTACTGGGGGTGGACCCCGGACTGACGCGGTGCGGCGTGGGCGTCGTCGAGGGGGTCGCGGGCCGGCCGCTCACCATGGTGGGCGTCGGAGTCGTACGGACGCCCGCGGACGCCGACTTGGGGCACCGCCTCGTCGCCGTCGAGCAGGGCATCGAGCAGTGGCTGGACGAGTACCGGCCCGAAGTCGTCGCCGTGGAGCGGGTGTTCAGCCAGCACAACGTACGGACCGTGATGGGCACCGCCCAGGCCAGCGCCGTCGCCATGCTGTGCGCCGCCCGCCGCGGCATCCCCGTCGCCCTGCACACCCCCAGCGAGGTCAAGGCCGCGGTCACCGGCAGCGGCCGCGCCGACAAGGCACAGGTCGGCGCCATGGTCACCCGGCTGCTCCGGCTCGACGCGCCCCCCAAGCCGGCCGACGCCGCGGACGCCCTCGCGCTCGCCATCTGCCACATCTGGCGCGCCCCCGCCCAGAACCGACTCCAGCAGGCCGTCGCCCTGCACGCAGCCAAAGCACCGACCCCGTCGAAAGGCCGTACGGCATGATCGCCTTCGTGAGCGGCACGGTCGCCGCCCTCGCCCCGGACGCCGCAGTCGTCGAGGTCGGCGGTGTCGGCATGGCCGTGCAGTGCACCCCCAACACGCTCTCCACCCTCCGCATCGGCAAGCCGGCCAAGCTCGCCACCTCCCTGGTCGTCCGCGAGGACTCGCTCACGCTGTACGGCTTCGTGGACGACGACGAGCGTCAGGTGTTCGAGCTGCTGCAGACGGCGAGCGGAGTCGGCCCCCGCCTGGCCCAGGCGATGCTGGCGGTGCATTCCCCGGACGCCCTGCGCCGAGCCGTCTCCACCAGCGACGAGAAGGCCCTCGTCGCCGTCCCCGGCATCGGCAAGAAGGGCGCCCAGAAGCTGCTGCTGGAGCTCAGGGACCGGCTCGGCGAACCGATCGGCGCCCCGGCCGTCGGTACGGCGGTCACCTCCGGCTGGCGCGACCAGCTGCACGCCGCCCTGATCGGCCTCGGGTACGCCTCCCGCGAGGCCGACGAGGCCGTGTCCGCCGTGGCGCCACAGGCCGAGGCGACCGAGGGCACGCCCCAGGTCGGTCAGCTGCTCAAAGCGGCCCTGCAGACCCTCAACCGCGCCCGCTGACCCACCTGCACGAGCCCAGCTAGGAGATCTCAGTGAACTGGGACGACCCGACCGACACCCCCGCCGCCGAGCGGCTCGTCGGCCCCGCCGCGGAGCGGCTGGTGGACTCTGCTGCCGATGGCGAGGACCAGGCCGTCGAGGCCGCCCTGCGCCCCAAGGACCTGGACGAGTTCATCGGACAGGAGAAGGTCCGCGAGCAGCTCGATCTCGTGCTGCGCGCCGCACGCGCGCGTGGCGCCACCGCCGACCACGTGCTGCTCTCCGGCGCCCCGGGCCTCGGCAAGACCACCCTCTCGATGATCATCGCGGCCGAGATGGGCGCCCCGATCCGCATCACCAGCGGACCCGCCATCCAGCACGCCGGCGACCTTGCCGCGATCCTCTCCTCCCTCCAGGAGGGCGAGGTCCTCTTCCTCGACGAGATCCACCGCATGTCGCGGCCCGCCGAGGAGATGCTGTACATGGCGATGGAGGACTTCCGCGTCGACGTCATCGTCGGCAAGGGCCCCGGCGCCACCGCCATCCCCCTCGAACTGCCCCCGTTCACCCTGGTCGGTGCCACCACGCGCGCGGGCCTGCTGCCGCCCCCGCTGCGCGACCGCTTCGGCTTCACCGCGCACATGGAGTTCTACGAGCCCGCCGAGCTGGAGCGCGTCATCCACCGCTCCGCGAACCTGCTCGACGTCGAGATCCAGGCCGACGGCGCCGCCGAGATCGCCGGCCGCTCCCGCGGCACGCCCCGTATCGCCAACCGCCTGCTGCGCCGCGTGCGCGACTACGCCCAGGTCAAGGCCGACGGATTCATCACCCGCGACATCGCCGCGGCCGCGCTGAAGGTCTACGAGGTCGACGCCCGCGGCCTCGACCGCCTCGACCGCGGAGTTCTGGAGGCCCTGCTCAAGCTGTTCGGCGGCGGTCCCGTCGGCCTCTCCACGCTCGCGGTCGCCGTGGGGGAGGAGCGCGAGACCGTCGAGGAGGTCGCCGAACCGTTCCTCGTCCGGGAGGGCCTGCTCGCCCGCACCCCGCGCGGACGGGTCGCCACCCCCGCGGCATGGGCGCATCTCGGCCTCACGCCGCCCCGCTCGGCAACTGCGGGAAACGGACAACAGGACCTGTTCGGGACGTGATGGGTTCGTGACGGCGAGGGCATTGGCCCGGTCAGGAACCCAGGTGCCATGCTGAGCGTTGTTCCCTGCGCGTGGACTCGCTTAGACTCCGCCGATGCCGCCTTTGTCGGCGGTATACATACCCCCATCCATGAGGCCGCTCTCCATCGCGGTCGTGCGAAGGAAATACCGTCCCGTGAATATCACCATGCTCCTCCCCTTCATCGTGCTCATCGGGGCCATGTTCCTCATGACCCGCTCGGCCAAGCGCAAGCAGCAGCAGGCCGCCGCGATGCGCAACGAGCTGCAGCCCGGCAGCGGCGTCCGCACGATCGGGGGCATGTACGCGACGGTCAAGGAGGTCAACGACGACACGGTCCTCCTCGACGCCGGCCCGGGAGTCGAGCTCCTCTTCGGGAAGAACGCCATCGGTTCCGTGCTCAGCGATGACGAGTACAACCGCATCGTGCACGGCATCGAGCACGACCTGAAGTCCGACACCGACGTGGTCCCGGACGACGCCTCCTCCCTCACCGAGTCCGACGACTCCGCCGACGAAGCTGCCGCCGCCTCCGACGACAAGTCCGTCGACCTCGGCAAGAAGGACGCGACCGAGGAGCCGGCCGACGACACGACGGCCGCCGAGGCCACGTCGGACGCAGAGCCGAAGAAGACCGACGGCGACTCCGAGGCGAAGTAGCCATGCCCCAGGGCGTGCGGTCCGCTTCCGCGCGCCCCGGATCATGCGCAGCTCGCACGGGATCCCGACACCATGCCATGGCCGTCCGCCCGAAGATCCGGCGCGGAGCGGCCCGAGAGGGAGTACGAGAAGGTGGCAGCACCTAAGAAGGGCCGAAGCGCGAGCGCCCAGAGCAAGCCAGGGCGCTCGCTGGCCCTCATCCTGATCGCCATCGTGGCGCTCACCGGAGGAATGTTCGCCTCCGGTCATACCACTCCGCGTCTCGGCATCGACCTTGCCGGAGGTACGAGCATCACGCTTCGTGCGGTCCCGGAGAAGGGCCAGGAATCCGCGATCAACAAGACCAACATGAACACAGCGGTCGACATCATGAACCGCCGTGTCAATGGTCTTGGTGTCTCGGAGGCCGAGGTTCAGACCCAGGGCGACAAGAACATCATCGTCAACATCCCCAAGGGCACGAACTCCAAGGAGGCGCGGGACCAGGTCGGCACCACCGCCAAGCTGTACTTCCGGCCGGTGCTCACCACCGAGGTCTCCGGCGCCGCCGCCAAGACTCCTCCCTCGCCGAGCGCCTCTGGCAGCGCGTCGGACAAGGCGAGCGAAAAGGCCACCGGGAAGTCGACCCCGTCCTCCTCCACGACCCCGTCGGCCACGGCCACCTCGCAAGGCCGCCCCGTCAGCGACGCCCTCAAGGCCGACGCGACGCCGAGCGCCACCGCCTCGTCCGGTGCGAAGTCCTCCGCGAGCCCCTCCCCGTCCGCGACCGGCTCCGTCAGTGACGCGACCAAAAAGCTGGAAGCGCAGTACACCGCCCTCGACTGCCGGAAGAAGGCGGCCCGCGCGACGGCCGGCAAGGGTGTCAAGGCCACCGACCCCACGATCGCCTGCGGTCAGAACTCGCAAGGCCAGTGGCAGAAGTACATCCTCGGCCCGGCCGCGGTCGACGGCACCGATGTGAAGAAGGCCTCGGCCGTCTTCAACACGCAGTCCGGCGCCGGCTGGACCGTCACCATGGAGTTCACCTCCAAGGGCAGTGACAAGTTCGCTAACATCACCGGCAAGCTGGCGCAGAACCAGACCCCGCAGAACCAGTTCGCGATCGTCCTCGACGGCGACGTCGTCTCCGACCCGTTCGTCAAGCAGGCGCTGACCGGCGGCAGTGCCGAGATCTCCGGCAGCTTCAACCAGGACGAGGCGCAGAGCCTCGCCAACATGCTGTCGTACGGCGCCCTGCCGCTGACCTTCAAGGAGGACAGCGTCACCACGGTGACCGCGGCCCTCGGTGGCGAGCAGCTGCACGCCGGTCTGATCGCGGGTGCCATCGGCCTCGCGCTGGTCGTCATCTACCTGCTGATCTTCTACCGCGGCCTGTCGGTCATCGCGATCCCCTCGCTGCTGGTCTCCGCGATCCTCACGTACGTGATCATGGCGCTGCTCGGTCCGACCATCGGCTTCGCGCTGAACCTCCCGGCCGTCTGCGGTGCGATCGTCGCGATCGGTATCACCGCGGACTCGTTCATCGTGTTCTTCGAACGCATCCGGGACGAGATCCGCGAGGGCCGCTCGCTGCGCCCCGCCGTCGAGCGGGCCTGGCCGCGCGCCCGGCGCACCATCCTCGTCTCCGACTTCGTGTCGTTCCTCGCCGCCGCGGTGCTGTTCATCGTCACCGTCGGCAAGGTCCAGGGCTTCGCGTTCACGCTCGGTCTGACCACCGTGCTCGACGTCGTCGTGGTCTTCCTGTTCACCAAGCCGCTGATGACGCTGCTGGCCCGCCGGAAGTTCTTCGCGCAGGGCCACAAGTACTCCGGCCTGGACCCGAAGGCACTGGGCGCCAAGCCACCGCTGCGCCGCACCCGTCGTCCCGCCCCCGTCGACCCGAAGGAGGCGTGAGATGTCGAAACTCGGCAGCCTCGGCGCCCGACTGCACCGCGGCGAGGTCGGCTACGACTTCGTCGGCAACCGCAAGATCTGGTACGGCATCTCGATCCTGATCACCATCACGGCCATCCTCGGCCTGGCGGTGCGCGGCCTGAACATGGGCATCGAGTTCCAGGGCGGCGCCGTCTTCACTACCCCGAAGCACATGACGGCCTCGGTCACCTCCGCCGAGGGGTACGCGCAGGACGCGTCCGGCCACGACGCGATCGTCCAGAAGCTCGGCGACGGCAGCCTGCGCATCCAGATCGCGGGCATCGACACCGACAAGTCCGACGCGATCAAGGACAAGCTCGCCAAGGACCTGAAAGTCGACACCGAGAACATCAACGCGGACCTGGTCGGCCCCAGCTGGGGTGACCAGATCGCCAACAAGGCCTGGCAGGGTCTGGCGATCTTCATGGTCCTGGTCGTGATCTATCTGGCGATCGCCTTCGAGTGGCGCATGGCGCTCGCCGCCCTCGTCGCGCTGATCCACGACATCACCATCACCACCGGTATCTACGCCCTCGTCGGCTTCGAGGTCACGCCGGGCACGGTGATCGGTCTGCTGACCATCCTGGGTTACTCGCTCTACGACACGGTCGTCGTCTTCGACAGCCTCAAGGAGCAGACGAAGGACATCACCAAGCAGACCCGCTGGACCTACAGCGACATCGCCAACCGGTCGATCAACAGCACCCTGATGCGGTCCATCAACACGACCGTGGTCGCGCTGCTGCCGGTCGGTGCCCTGCTGTTCATCGGTGGCGGCTTCCTCGGCGCCGGCATGCTCAACGACATCTCGCTGTCGCTGTTCGTCGGTCTCGCGGCCGGTGCGTACTCCTCGATCTTCATCGCCACGCCGCTCGTCGCCGACCTCAAGGAGCGCGAGCCTCAGATGAAGGCCCTGAAGAAGCGCGTCCTCGCCAAGCGGGCCCAGGCCGCGGCGAAGGGCGAGCCGCTGGAGCACGAGACCGTGGACGCGACGTACGACGACGAGCCCGAGGACGCGGCGCACGCGGTCGTCGGTCCGCGCAACCAGCCCGCGTCCCGCAACCGCGGCCGGGGCCGTCCCTCCGGGAAGCGCCGATGACGGACATCAAGGAGCTGCTGCTCAGCCGCATCCGGGATGTGGCCGACTACCCGGAGCCGGGTGTGATGTTCAAGGACATCACCCCGCTCCTGGCGGACCCGGCGGCCTTCACGGCGCTGACGGACGCGCTGGCCGAGATCGCCACGAACACCGGTGCCACGAAGGTCGTCGGCCTCGAGGCCCGCGGTTTCATCCTCGGCGCCCCGGTCGCCGTGCGGGCCGGCCTCGGCTTCATCCCCGTACGCAAGGCGGGCAAGCTTCCCGGAGCCACCCTCGGCCAGGCGTACGAGCTGGAGTACGGCTCGGCCGAGATCGAGGTGCACGCGGAGGACCTGTCCGCCGACGACCGCATCCTGATCGTCGACGACGTCCTCGCCACGGGCGGCACCGCCGAGGCCTCGATACAGCTGATCCGCCGGGCGGGCGCCGAGGTCGCCGGCCTCGCGGTCCTGATGGAGCTCGGTTTCCTTCGCGGCCGCCCCCGCCTGGAACCGGCACTCGCGGGCGCACCACTGGAAGCCCTGCTCCAGGTCTGACACCGCAGCACCCACCACGAAACGGCCGGCCCGGCCTCACCGGTCCGGCCGTTTCGCACATCAGCAGCCCTCGGGCCACGCCCCGGTCGGACCCGTGCGGGGCCTGTGCCCTACGCCGCGCGCCCCCACACGGCACCAGAGCCGCTGTCCTGTCGGCCCCCGCCCACCCGGTCGGTCACCTGGTGCGGCGCCGCCTCTCGGCCTGGGTGCGGTCCCGTATCGCCCGTGGCGCTTCTCGACCTTCGTGCGGCCCCGCAGCTCCCGAACGGCTTCTCGGCCCTCGTAGGGCCCCGCAGTCCTTGTGCGGCTTCTCGGACCCGTCCAGCCCCGGAGCTCCCGTGCGGCTTCTCGGCCTGTGTGGGGCCCCGCAGCTCCCGAACGGCTTCTCGGCCCTCGTAGGGCCCCGCAGTCCTTGTGCGGCTTCTCGGACCCGTCCAGCCCCGGAGCTCCCGTGCGGCTTCTCGGCCTGTGTGGGGCCCCGCAGTCCTTGTGCGGCTTCTCGGACCTGTCCAGCTCCGGAGCTCCCGTGCGGCTTGTCGACCTTCGTGCGGCCCCGCAGCTCCCGGACGGCTTCTCGGCCCTCGTTGGGCCCCGCAGTCCTCGTGCGGCCCGCGGCCCCCGTATGGCCCCGCTTCCCTCGTACGTCCCCCCAGCCCCCGCGCTACCCCCCCTCCGGCCCTCGTTCGCCCCCGGCGCCCCGCCCCGGCCCTCGTACGAGCCCCCGTTATGTTTTCCGCGGTCCTGCAAGAGGGCCGCTGGCCTCCGGGCCCGGCATGACTGTGTCCCCCTGTCGAACGGATGACCTGGGGGGTGGTGTCACCGGGCCCGGGAGGTGCCGTCGGAGACGCTGATCAGAGGTCCGGCCACCACCCGGTCCGGCGCAACGCCGGACAGCTCGCGGGCGGCAGGTCTGCATAACGTGGATGCGCGCGTACGACACCACTGCCGAGGCCGGCACGATCAACTCCCCTGGAAGGGCGCGATGTTCGACACCGAAGACGTGGGCGTGTTCCTCGGCCTGGACGTCGGCAAGAGCTCTCATCACGGGCACGGGCTGACTCCGGCCGGCAAGAAGGTCTTCGACAAGCAGCTGCCCAACAGCGAGCCGAAACTGCGGGCCGTGTTCGACACACTGGCCGCGAAGTTCGGCACCGTGCTGGTGATCGTGGACCAGCCCGCCTCCATCGGAGCCCTCCCGCTCGCGGTCGCCCGGGACACCGGCTGCAAGGTCGCCTACCTGCCCGGACTCGCGATGCGGCGGATCGCCGACCTGTATCCGGGCGAGGCCAAGACCGATGCGAAGGACGCTGCGGTCATCGCGGACGCGGCCCGCACCATGCCGCACACCCTGCGCTCGCTGGAACTCACCGACGAGATCACCGCCGAACTCACGGTCCTCGTCGGCTTCGACCAGGACCTCGCGGCCGAGGCCACCCGCACCTCCAACCGGATACGCGGCCTGCTCACCCAGTTCCACCCGTCGCTGGAGCGGGTTCTGGGCCCCCGCCTCGACCACCAGGCCGTCACCTGGCTGGTGGAGCGCTACGGCTCCCCCGCCGCACTGCGCAAAGCCGGCCGCCGCAGGCTCGTCGAGCTCATCCGGCCCAAGGCCCCGCGCATGGCCCAGCGGCTGATCGACGATGTCTTCGAGGCGCTGGACGAGCAGACCGTCGTGGTCCCGGGGACCGGCACCCTCGACATCGTCGTGCCCTCCCTGGCCCGCTCGCTCGCCGCTGTCCACGAACAGCGCCGGGCCCTGGAAGCCCAGATCAACGCCCTGCTGGAGGCCCACCCTCTTTCCCCGGTCCTGACGTCGATGCCCGGCGTCGGCGTCAGGACCGCCGCCGTCCTGCTGGTCACCGTCGGCGACGGCACCAGCTTCCCGAACGCCGCCCACCTGGCCTCCTACGCCGGACTCGCCCCGACCACGAAGTCGTCGGGGACCTCGATCCACGGCGAACACGCGCCCCGAGGCGGCAACCGCCAGCTCAAACGCGCCATGTTCCTTTCCGCCTTCGCCTGCATGAACGCCGATCCCGCCTCCCGCGCCTACTACGACAAGCAACGCGCCCGCGGCAAAACCCACACCCAGGCCCTCCTCCGCCTCGCCCGCCAACGCATCAGCGTCCTGTTCGCCATGCTCCGAGACGGCACCTTCTACGAATCCCGCACGCCCGCGGACGTCGAGCTCGCCGCATGACCCCAGCAAGACCGAATCACCCCAAACCCGACAGGGGTGCCTTGACGAAGGACATAGAGGCACCCCCCCCCCGGCGCCCGCGCCTCCCCCCACCCCCGCACCCCACCCCCGCCAACCCCCCGTCACCCCCAAGACACCCCCACCTCACCCCGAAGCCGTGCTCGGGAATCCGGCAGGTGCCTCTTCTGTTTCGTGGGTAGACGGTCCTCACAGTGGCCTGAAGGCGATCCTGCGGCCCAGGATCGCTACCATGGGGTCTCCGGAGCCTGACCGGGGGACCCGGATCGCGCACGAGGAGTCCTCTTGCCAGACGAGGCCCAGCACCTGACCGCCGCC
Organism: Streptomyces sp. NBC_00461; assembly: GCF_036013935.1. Lineage (NCBI taxonomy): Bacteria > Bacillati > Actinomycetota > Actinomycetes > Kitasatosporales > Streptomycetaceae > Streptomyces > Streptomyces sp. NBC_00461. Next base: position 1,799,988 of record NZ_CP107902.1, on the reverse strand, counting down.
AAGCCCGAGTCCGCCTCGGCAGCCGCGGCCAAGCCCGCGCCGAACACACCGCACGCGAAGAACGACGCTCGCGGGCCCGTCGAGCACGCCCAGTCGGCCCCCGTGGGCAAGTCGGCCGAGGAGTCGCGCCCCAAGCCGTCCCCCGCTCTCGACTCCGCCCGAGCGGCAGCCCCCTCGGGCGAGCGAACCGCACCCACGCCGCCCGCGGTCCGCCCGAACACCGGCCAGCCCGCCCGCTCCGGCTCCTCCAACCGCGTCCGCGCCCGGCTGGCCCGCCTCGGCGTCCAGCGCTCCAACCCGTACAACCCGGTGCTGGAGCCGCTGCTGCGGATAGTGCGCAGCAACGACCCGAAGATCGAGACCGCCACGCTGCGGCAGATAGAGAAGGCCTACCAGGTCGCCGAGCGCTGGCATCGCGGCCAGAAGCGCAAGAGCGGCGACCCGTACATCACCCACCCGCTGGCCGTGACCACGATCCTCGCCGAGCTGGGCATGGATCCGGCCACCCTTATGGCCGGTCTGCTGCACGACACCGTCGAGGACACCGAGTACGGCCTCGACCAGCTGCGCCGCGACTTCGGCGACTCGGTCGCGCTGCTCGTCGACGGCGTCACCAAGCTGGACAAGGTCAAGTTCGGCGAGGCGGCGCAGGCCGAGACCGTGCGCAAGATGGTCGTCGCCATGGCCAAGGACCCGCGCGTCCTGGTCATCAAGCTCGCCGACCGCCTGCACAACATGCGCACCATGCGCTACCTCAAGCGCGAGAAGCAGGAGAAGAAGGCGCGCGAGACGCTGGAGATCTACGCGCCGCTCGCCCACCGCCTCGGCATGAACACCATCAAGTGGGAGCTGGAGGACCTCGCCTTCGCGATCCTCTACCCCAAGATGTACGACGAGATCGTACGACTGGTGGCCGAGCGGGCACCGAAGCGTGACGAGTACCTGGCCATAGTGACCGACGAGGTGCAGCAGGACCTGCGGGCCGCACGGATCAAGGCGACCGTCACCGGCCGCCCGAAGCACTACTACAGCGTCTACCAGAAGATGATCGTCCGCGGACGCGACTTCGCGGAGATCTACGACCTGGTGGGGATCCGTGTCCTCGTCGACACGGTCCGCGACTGCTACGCCGCCCTCGGCACCGTGCACGCGCGATGGAACCCGGTCCCCGGCCGGTTCAAGGACTACATCGCGATGCCCAAGTTCAACATGTACCAGTCGCTGCACACGACGGTCATCGGCCCCAACGGCAAGCCGGTCGAGCTGCAGATCCGCACCTTCGACATGCACCGCCGCGCCGAGTACGGCATCGCCGCGCACTGGAAGTACAAGCAGGAGGCCGTCGCCGGCGCCTCCAAGGTGCGCTCGGACCAGCCGAGGACCACCGGCAAGGACGACCACCTCAACGACATGGCGTGGCTGCGCCAACTCCTCGACTGGCAGAAGGAGACCGAGGACCCCGGCGAGTTCCTGGAGTCCCTGCGCTTCGACCTGTCGCGCAACGAGGTCTTCGTCTTCACGCCGAAGGGCGACGTGATAGCGCTGCCGGCCGGCGCCACCCCGGTGGACTTCTCGTACGCGGTGCACACCGAGGTCGGCCACCGCACCATAGGAGCACGGGTCAACGGCAGGCTCGTACCGCTCGAATCCACCCTGGACAACGGCGACTTGGTGGAGGTCTTCACCTCCAAGGCGGCCGGCGCGGGCCCCTCCCGCGACTGGCTGGGCTTCGTGAAGTCGCCGCGCGCCCGCAACAAGATCCGGGCCTGGTTCTCCAAGGAGCGCCGCGACGAGGCGATCGAGCAGGGCAAGGACGCCATCGTCCGCGCGATGCGCAAACAGAACCTGCCGATCCAGCGCATCCTCACCGGCGACTCGCTGGTGACGCTCGCGCACGAGATGCGCTACCCGGACATCTCCGCGTTGTACGCGGCGATCGGCGAGGGCCACGTCTCCGCGCAGAACGTCGTGCAGAAGCTCGTCTCCGCGCTCGGCGGCGAGGAGGCGGCCACCGAGGAGATCGACGAGTCGGTCCCGCCGACCAGGAGCCGCAGCCGCAAGCGCCGCTCCAACGCCGACCCGGGCGTCGTCGTCAAGGGCGTCGACGACGTGTGGGTCAAGCTGGCCCGTTGTTGTACGCCTGTTCCCGGTGACCCCATCATCGGTTTCGTCACGCGCGGTAGTGGCGTATCGGTTCACCGCAACGACTGCGTGAACGTGGACTCGCTGTCCCGCGAGCCCGAGCGCATCCTCGAGGTCGAGTGGGCGCCCACCCAGTCCTCGGTCTTCCTGGTCGCCATCCAGGTCGAGGCACTGGACCGCTCCCGGCTCCTGTCGGACGTCACCCGTGTCCTGTCCGACCAGCACGTCAACATCCTGTCCGCGGCCGTCCAGACCTCCCGCGACCGCGTCGCCACCTCACGCTTCACCTTCGAGATGGGCGACCCGAAGCACCTCGGCCACGTCCTGAAGGCCGTGCGGGGCGTGGAGGGCGTGTACGACGTCTACCGGGTGACGTCGGCGCGCAGCAGGTCTTAGAGGCGGTATGGAGCCGTAAGGGATACACGCGCAAGGAAAGGGCCCCGTACCCGAGGTACGGGGCCCTTTCCTTGGGTCTCGTCAGCCTGTCAGCCGCCTGTCAGCCGCCGAACTCGTGCAGGCCCTTGAGCGCCTGGTCCAGGAGCGCCTGGCGGCCCTCCAGCTCCCGCTCGAGCTTGTCGGCCCTGGAGTTGTTGCCCTGGGCCCTGGCCTGCTCGATCTGGCCCCGCAGCTTGTCCACGGCCGCCTGGAGCTGGCCGGTCAGACCCTCGGCACGCGCGCGTGCCTCCGGGTTCGTCCGGCGCCACTCGGACTCCTCGGCCTCCTGGATGGCGCGCTCGACGGCGTGCATCCGGCCCTCGACCTTCGGCCGGGCGTCACGCGGCACATGGCCGATGGCCTCCCACCGCTCGTTGATCGAGCGGAACGCGGCGCGTGCCGCCTTCAGATCCGTGACCGGGAGGATCTTCTCGGCCTCCCCGGCCAGCTCCTCCTTGAGCTTCAGGTTCTCCGACTGTTCGGCGTCCCGCTCGGCGAAGACCGAGCTGCGGGCGGCGAAGAACACGTCCTGGGCGCCGCGGAAGCGGTTCCACAGGTCGTCCTCGTGCTCACGCTGGGCGCGGCCCGCGGCCTTCCACTCCGTCATCAGGTCGCGGTAGCGCGCCGCCGTAGGACCCCAGTCCGTCGAACCGGACAGCGCCTCGGCCTCGGCGACCAGCCGCTCCTTCGTCCTGCGGGCCTCCTCGCGCTGCGCGTCCAGCGAAGCGAAGTGGGCCTTGCGACGCTTGGAGAACGCCGACCGGGCATGCGAGAAGCGGTGCCACAGCTCGTCGTCCGACTTGCGGTCCAGGCGCGGCAGACCCTTCCAGGTGTCCACCAGCGCCCGCAGCCGCTCACCGGCCGACCGCCACTGGTCGGACTGCGCCAGCTGCTCCGCCTCGGTGACCAGGTCCTCCTTGGCGTGCCGCGCCTCGTCCGACTGCTTCGCCCGCTGCTGCTTGCGCTCCTCACGACGCGCATCGACCGTCTGGACCAGCTTGTCCAGACGAGTCCGCAGGGCGGCCAGGTCGCCGACCGCGTGGTGCGCGTCGACCTGCTCGCGGATGTGGTCGATGGCGGTCTGCGCGTCCTTCGCGGACAGGTCGGTGGTCTTCACTCGCTTCTCGAGGAGGCCGATCTCGACAACCAGGCCCTCGTACTTGCGCTCGAAGTAGGCCAACGCCTCCTCAGGGGAGCCGGCCTGCCAGGAACCGACGACCTGCTCGCCGTCGGCCGTACGCACGTACACGGTCCCCGTCTCGTCGACGCGGCCCCACGGGTCGCTGCTCACAGCGCCTCCTCCACATGATGCCTGCGAAGGGCCTCACTGCCCCCGGGCATCGTCCACAGTTTCGTCACGGCCAACATAGGCGACCGGCGGGTTGCCTGTCCGCATCCCGCGCGACCGAAATTCCGCACTTGACGCTCAGGATTTGGTGACCGTCGCCTTGTTGATCACCACGGTCGCGTTCGGTGCCGTGTTGCCCGTCGTGGGGTCCGCGGCCTGGGCTCCGGCGGCGGCGATCTTCTTGAGAACCTTCATGCCCGCCTTGGAAATCGTGCCGAACGGGGTGTAGTCGGCCGGCAGCGGACTGTCCTGGTAGACGAGGAAGAACTGGCTGCCGCCGCTGTTGCGGCCCTGCTTCGTCTGAGCGTTGTACTGGTTGGCCATCGCGACCGTGCCCGCCGGGTACACCTGCCCCTTGAGGACCTTGTCCTTGAGGTTCTCGTCCGGAATCGTGTAGCCGGGACCGCCCGTGCCGGTGGCCGTGGGGTCGCCGCACTGCAGGACGTAGATGCCCTGGGGGACCAGCCGGTGGCACTTGGTGTGGTCCAAGTAGCCCTTGCCGACAAGGAAGTTGAACGAGTTGACGGTGTGCGGCGCCGCCGACGCGTTCAGCGCGATGTCTATGTCACCGCACGTCGTGGCGAGATCCATCGTGTACTTCGCCGACTTGTCGATGGTCAGCGCCGGCTCCTTCTTCCAGCTCAGCTTCTTCACCGAGCCCTTGGCCGGCTTCGCGCACGGGTCCGGCGCCTTGCTGGTCGGGGGCGCGCTGGGCGTCGTCTGCGGGCTCGCCTTGGCCTTGCCGTCGTCCTTGAGCGCACCGGTCGTGTAGAGCGCGACGCTGCCGATCACGACCACGCCGAGCACCGACGCGATCACCGAGTTGCGCATGTTCGCCTTGCGGCGCGCGGCCGTGCGCCGCTGTTGCTGGCGCAAGAACTTCTCCCGGGCGAGCTGACGCTTCCGCTGTTCCTGGGTGACCACCGGGTTTTCTCCTCGTGCGTCTCGTACGTCGACTGGGGCGCGTGCGTCTTGTGAGTCGACCGCCTGCGTGTGCCCCGTACCGTATATGGGTTCGCTGAGGATTCGGCAGCGCCGGTAGGCTCTGGCAGAGGCTGCAGCCATTCGTTCACAGCTGCAGCGGCTGCCCGTATCGACACAACGAAGGACGATCGTGCTCATTGCCGGGTTCCCCGCCGGGGCCTGGGGGACGAACTGTTATCTCGTCGCCCCCGCCGCCGGAGAGGAGTGCGTGATCATCGACCCGGGCCATCAGGCCGCCCAAGGCGTCGAGGAAGCGCTGAAGAAGCATCGGCTCAAGCCCGTCGCCGTCGTCCTCACCCACGGCCACATCGACCATGTGGCCTCGGTCGTCCCGGTGTGCGGCGCGCATGACGTGCCGGCGTGGATCCACCCCGAGGACCGCTACATGCTGGCGGACCCGGAGAAGGCGCTCGGCCGATCCATCGGGATGCCGCTGATGGGCGAGCTCACGGTGGGGGAGCCGGACGACGTCAAGGAGCTGACCGATGGCGCGCGGCTCTCGCTCGCGGGTCTGGAGCTGTCCGTCGCGCATGCGCCCGGACATACCAAGGGGTCGGTGACCTTCCGGATGCCCGAGACCACGGAGATCCCTTCCGTGTTCTTCTCCGGGGATCTGCTGTTCGCCGGCTCCATCGGACGCACCGACCTGCCCGGCGGCGACATGGCCGAGATGCTCGACTCGCTGGCCCGCGTGTGCCTGCCGCTCGAGGACTCGACCGTGGTGCTGTCCGGCCACGGCCCCCAGACGACCATCGGCCAGGAGCGCGCCGCCAACCCGTATCTGCGGCAGGTGGCCGCCGGCCAGGGAGCCGGCGCCGACGCTCCCCGACGAGGAATGTGACGAGACCTTCCGTGAGCACCTTCAAGGCCCCCAAGGGCACGTACGACCTGATCCCGCCGGACAGCGCCAAGTTCCTGGCGGTCCGCGAGGCGATCGCCGCACCGCTGCGCAACTCCGGCTACGGCTACATCGAGACGCCCGGCTTCGAGAACGTCGAGCTGTTCGCGCGCGGTGTCGGCGAGTCCACCGACATCGTGACCAAGGAGATGTACGCCTTCGAGACCAAGGGCGGCGACAGGCTCGCGCTGCGCCCCGAGGGCACCGCCTCCGTGCTGCGCGCGGCGCTGGAGGCCAACCTGCACAAGCTGGGCAACCTCCCGGTCAAGCTCTGGTACTCGGGCTCCTACTACCGCTACGAGCGCCCCCAGAAGGGCCGCTACCGGCACTTCTCGCAGGTGGGCGCCGAGGCGATCGGCGCGGAGGACCCGGCGCTCGACGCCGAGCTGATCATCCTGGCCGACCAGGCGTACCGCTCGCTGGGCCTCAGGAACTTCCGCATCCTGCTCAACAGCCTGGGCGACAGGGAGTGCCGTCCGGTGTACCGGGCGGCCCTGCAGGACTTCCTGCGCGGCCTGGACCTGGACGAGGACACCCTGCGCCGCGCCGAGATCAACCCGCTGCGCGTCCTGGACGACAAGCGCGAGTCGGTCCAGAAGCAGCTCGGGGACGCGCCGCTGCTGCGCGACTACCTCTGCGACGCCTGCAAGGCGTACCACGAGGAGGTCCGGGAGCTGATCACGGCGGCGGGCGTCGCCTTCGAGGACGATCCCAAGCTGGTGCGCGGCCTGGACTACTACACCCGTACGACCTTCGAGTTCGTCCACGACGGTCTGGGTTCCCAGTCCGCCGTGGGCGGCGGCGGCCGTTACGACGGGCTGTCGGAGATGATCGGCGGCCCCGAGCTGCCGTCCGTCGGCTGGGCCCTCGGCGTCGACCGCACGGTCCTGGCGCTGGAGGCGGAGGGCGTCGAGCTCGAACTCCCCTCCACGACCAGCGTGTTCGCGGTCCCGCTCGGCGAGGAGGCCCGCCGCGTCCTGTTCGCCAAGGTCACCGAACTGCGCAAGCTCGGCATCGCCACCGACTTCTCCTATGGCGCCAAGGGCCTCAAGGGCGCCATGAAGAACGCCAACCGCAGCGGCGCCCGCTACACGATCGTCGCCGGTGAACGCGACCTCGCCGAGGGCGTCGTCCAGCTCAAGGACATGGAGTCCGGCGAGCAGACGGCGGTCGGGGTGAACGAGATCGTGGCGGAGCTGGAGTCCCGGCTCGGCTAGCCCGTCCGTCCCGCCCGTCCTTCACGTCGTCGAGGGCGCCGGATGCCCGCAGGGGCACCCGGCGCCCTCGTCATGGGTCGAGCAGCCCGAAGCGCATCGCACTCGTCACCGCCGCCGTCCGGTCGTCGACCCCCAACTTGCCGAAGGCGCGCAGGAGATGGGTCTTCACCGTCGACTCGCCGATGAACAGACGCCGGCCGATCTCCGCGTTCGTGCAGCCCTCCGCCACCAGCCGCAGAACCGCCGTCTCCCGCTCCGAGAGCCGCGGCCGCTCCGGTTTCGTACGCAGCCGGTCCACCAGCCGCGCCGCCACCGACGGCGCGAGCACGGTCTCGCCACGCGCGGCCGCCCGCACCGCCTCCGCCAGCTCACCCCGTGGCATGTCCTTGAGCAGGTAACCCGCCGCGCCGGCCTCGACCGCTCGCAGGATGTCCCGGTCCGTCTCGTACGTCGTCAGGACGATCACCCGGCACGACAGCCCGGCCTCGCCCATCCGCACGATGGAGTCGACGCCCCCGCCGCCCGGCATCCGCAGGTCCATGAGCACGATGTCGGGCCGGAGTTCGGCCGCCAACGCCTCCGCCTGCGGCCCGCTCGCCGCATCGGCGACGACGTCCAGATCGGGCTCGGCACTGAGCATCGCCCGCAGGCCCTCCCGTACGACGGGATGGTCGTCGGCGAGGACGATCCGGATCACGACGAGCTCCTCGGGGAAGAGACGGGCAGGCGTACGGTCACCGTCGTGCCGTCGCCCGGTGTGCTGCGGATCTGCGCCGTTCCGCCCACCTCGATGACCCGGGAACGCAGCCCCGCGAGACCGTAGCCGTCGCAGGGTGAACCGGGGTCGAAGCCGCGGCCGTCGTCCCGTACGGACACGGTGAGCGCGTCCTCGGAGTACGCCAGCGCGATGCCTACGGCGGCCGAACCCCCCGCGTGCTTACGGGCGTTCGCCAGGGCCTCCTGGCAGGAACGCAGCGCCACCACCTCAGGAGCGGCCGGCAGCGGGCGCACGGGCCCGGTCACGTCCAGTGTGGCCTCGTGGCGCGCCGCGAGGCGGCGCAGCGCGTCCGGCAGGGACGTTCCGTTCAGGTCGGCGGGCGCCGCCCCGGCGACCAGGGCACGGGCCTCGGCGAGGTTCTGCCGGGCCGTCTCGTCCATCAGGGCCAGATGCCGGCGGACCTGCGGGACGTCGTGGTCGAGTTCGGCCTCCACCGCCTGGACCAGCATCAACAGGCTGGTGAAGCCCTGTGCGAGGGTGTCGTGGATCTCGCGGGCCATGCGTTCGCGCTCGGTGAGGGCGCCGTGCGCGGCCGAGAGACGGGACACCTCGTGGCGGCTGGCGTCCAGCTCGGCGATCAACTCCGACCGCTCCACGCTCTGTTCGATGATGCGGATGATCCAGCTGCCGATCATCATCGCGAAGACCAGAGTGACGGCGGTGGACACGGAGTTGGCGAACACGTCCTCCGCACCGGGCCGCCACAACAGCGCCCAGCCGACCAGCGGAACGAGGTTGACCACCGTGACCGCGGCCAGTGCCCTGCGCACGCCCAGCGTCATGAAGCACTGGGGGATGAGAGCGAACACCAGCAGCCGTGACTCGCTCACCAGCACCGCTGACGGCAGGTACAGCACCATCGCCCCCGTGAGGTAGCTCAGCGCCCGCCGCTCGTCCGGCGAGCCCTCGGGCAGGAGCGGCCGCCCGACTGCCACGTACCAGGGCACCATCGGCACGAGCAGCCCGGCGGCCACCGCCCGGACGAGCCATCCGGGATGCGGTGCGGCCAGCACGAAGGTCAGGGTGGCCGCCCAGGCGACCGCGAAGTACGCGTCCCACAGTCGGATCGACCGATCCCAGGCATCCGCACCGCGCGCGGTCCCGGCACCGCTCACCCGGTGCGCCGGTCCTTCCAGCGAAACGTCAGCAGACACAGCACCAATCCTCCGACGCACCAGGCGGCCAGCACCAGCGCGATGCGCCCGAACTCCCAGCTCCCCGCCTGCTCCAGCACCCGTGCCGAGTCGGGCAGGAACACACCGCGCAGGCCCTGGCACAGCCACTTCAGCGGGAACAGCGCGCCGATGTTCAGCATCCAGTCCGGGATGGTGTCGACGGAGATGTACACCCCGGAGATGAACTGCAGGACCAGGAAGGGGAGTACGACGACCGAGCTGGCGCTCTTCGCCGACCCGGGCAGCGAACTGATCGCGATGCCCAGCAGGGCGCACCCCGTCAGCCCGAGCACGAAGATCCAGGCGAAGTCGAACCAACGGGACCCGTCCGACGGCAGATCGACGTCGTACAAGGTGGTGCCGACGACCAGCAGGATCGCCGTCTCCAACACGCCGGTGAACAGAACCAGCCAGATCTTGCCCAGGAAGTAGGCGGACGGAGGCATCGGGGTACCGCGCAGCCGGCGCAGCACCTTCTCGTCCCGCTCGACCGCGATGGAGATGCCCAGCGACTGGAAACTGGTCGACATGATGCCGGAGGCCATCATCGCGGGGACGTACAGCTGGGATGCGGTGACACCCGAGCCGTGGACGGCGTCGTGGAAGATCGACGCGAACAGGAACAGGAACACGACCGGGAACGCGAACGTGAACACCACCTGGTCGCGCTGCCGGAAGAACTGTTTGATCTCCAGGGCACCTCGCCGCAGTCCCAGCCCCCATGCCCCGGGCAGTCGTTCGGCGGACGGCTCGGTCCGGGTCCGCACTGCGGTCGTGGTCATCGCGCGTCCTCCTGTCCGGTCAGCCGGAGGTAGACGTCCTCCAGCGTGGGCCGGGTCACCTTCAGGCCCGGGATCTCTCCGTCGAAGCGGTGCATCAGCTCGGCGACGGTCCGGGTCGGCGTCTCGGTGCGCTCGGTGCGGGTGACGCCGTCGGGCTCGGTCCACTCGACGGTGGCCTCGGTGCCGTACCGCTCCCGCAGGGCGGCCGGCTCGCCCTCGGCGACGACCTGGCCCCGGGCGACGACGGCGAGCCGGTCGGCGAGCGCCTCCGCCTCCTCCAGGTAGTGCGTGGTCAGCAGGATGGTCGTGCCCTCGTCGGACAGGAGCCGGATCAGGTCCCAGAACTGGCGTCGGGCCGCCGGGTCGAAGCCGGTCGTCGGCTCGTCCAGGAGCAGCAGCTCGGGATCGCCGATCACCCCCAGGGCCACATCGAGACGCCTGCGCTGGCCGCCCGACAGCGCCTTGATCCGGCTGCCCGCCTTCGCCTCCAGCCCCACCAGGCCGATGACCTCCTCGGGGTCCCGCGGACGCGGGTAGTAGCGGGCGAAATGCCGTACGGTCTCGCGCACCGTCAACTCGGCGGGTGCCGATTCGTCCTGCCAGACGATTCCGACACGCGACCTCCACGCGCGCGCGGCGGTCGCCGGGTCCGATCCGAGCACCGACACCTCGCCCGCGTCCCTGGAACGGTTGCCCTGGAGGATCTCCACCGTGGTGCTCTTGCCCGCGCCGTTGGGTCCCAGCAGGCCGAACACCTCGCCCTTGCGGATCCTGAGATCGATGCCGTCCACGGCGGTCACGTCCCCGTACTGCTTGCGCAGCCCCCGTACGTCCACCGCGAGATCGTTCGCGTGTGCTGTCATGCCGTCCAGCGTCGTCCGGAACCGAACGCTCAGGGACGACCGTGCGTACTTCCTTATGTCCACCGAACGGTGGACAGTGGCCACGGTGCGGCACAATGGCCCCTGCCCGAAGAAGGTCCAACTCTCAAGCAGACGGAATCGGCGTGATGAGCAAGACCACTGTCAAGGACGTCTCCACCGAGCCCGAGCCCGCCCCGGATCACGACCCGTCCGGACCGCGCACAGTGGGCGGCAGCCGGGCGTTCGCGCTCCTGCTGGTGATCACGGGTGCAGCGGGTCTGCTCGCCGCGTGGGTCATCACGGCCGACAAGTTCAAGCTGCTCGAGGCCAAGGTCGCGGGCACGTCGTACACCCCGGGGTGCAGCCTCAACCCGGTCGTCTCCTGCGGCAGCGTCATGGAGTCGAAGCAGGCCGCCGCCTTCGGCTTCCCCAACCCGATGCTCGGCCTGGTCTGCTACGGCATCGTGATCTGCGTCGGCATGAGCCTGCTCACCCGAGCCCGCTTCCCGCGCTGGTACTGGCTCACCTTCAACTTCGGCACGCTCTTCGGCGTGGCCTTCTGCACCTGGCTCCAGTTCCAGTCGCTCTACCGCATCAACGCGCTGTGCCTGTGGTGCTCCCTGGCCTGGGTCGCGACGATCACGATGTTCTGGTACGTGACCTCGTTCAACGTCCGCAACGACCTGCTGCCCGCCCCGCGCTGGCTGAAGAGCTTCTTCGGCGAGTTCACCTGGGTCGTGCCCGTGCTGCACGTCGGCATCATCGGCATGCTCGTCCTGACCCGCTGGTGGGACTTCTGGACCAGCTGACCCCTGGCCCCCAGGGGCCCGGAGGGATTGTCAGTGCGTTGAACTAGGGTTTCAGCGTGGAGCCCGACCTGTTCACCGCCGCCGCAGAAGAACGCCAGGAGAAGGATCCGACAGGAAGCCCCCTGGCGGTGCGGATGCGCCCGCGCACCCTCGACGAGGTGGTGGGCCAGCAGCACCTGCTCAAGCCGGGCTCGCCCCTGCGCCGACTGGTCGGCGAGGGCGCGGGCGGCCCGGCCGGACCGTCCTCGGTGCTCCTGTGGGGCCCGCCCGGCACCGGCAAGACGACTTTGGCGTACGTCGTCTCCAAGGCCACCGACAAGCGCTTCGTCGAGCTGTCGGCGATCACCGCGGGCGTCAAGGAGGTCCGTGCGGTCATCGACGGCGCCCGCCGCGCCACCGGCGGGTACGGCAAGGAGACCGTCCTCTTCCTCGACGAGATCCACCGCTTCAGCAAGGCCCAGCAGGACTCCCTGCTCCCTGCGGTCGAGAACCGCTGGGTGACCCTCATCGCGGCGACGACGGAGAACCCGTACTTCTCGGTGATCTCCCCGCTCCTGTCCCGCTCCCTCCTCCTCACCCTCGAACCCCTCACCGACGACGACGTCCGGGGCCTGCTCAAGCGGGCGCTGAGCGACCAGCGCGGCCTCAAGGGCGCGGTCACCCTCCCCGAGGACACCGAGGACCACTTCGTGCGCATCGCCGGCGGCGACGCCCGCCGCGCCCTGACCGCCCTGGAGGCGGCGGCCGGGGCCGCGCTCGACAAGGGCGAGACGGAGATCTCCCTGACCACCCTGGAGGAGACGGTCGACCGGGCGGCGGTGAAGTACGACCGCGACGGCGACCAGCACTACGACGTCGCCAGCGCCCTGATCAAGTCCATCAGAGGCTCGGACGTCGACGCCGCCCTGCACTACCTGGCCCGCATGATCGAGGCCGGCGAGGACCCCCGCTTCATCGCCCGCCGCCTGATGATCTCGGCGAGCGAGGACATCGGCTTGGCCGACCCCAATGCCCTGCCGATCGCCGTCGCCGCCGCCCAGGCCGTCGCCATGATCGGCTTCCCCGAGGCCGCCCTCACCCTCAGCCACGCCACCATCGCCCTGGCCCTGGCCCCCAAGTCCAACTCCGCGACGACCGCGATCGGCGCCGCGATGGACGACGTACGCAAGGGACTGGCGGGCTCCGTGCCCCCGCACCTGCGCGACGGCCACTACAAGGGCGCCGCCAAACTCGGCCACGCGCAGGGGTATGTGTATCCGCACGACCTGGCCGAGGGCATCGCCGAGCAGCAGTACGCCCCGGACGCCATCAAGGACCGCGAGTACTACACACCGACCCGGCACGGAGCCGAGGCGAGATACGCGGACGCGGTCGAATGGACCAGGAAACACCTCGGTCGCAAGCGGTCCTGAGCACCCTGTAGACTTCGCCGAAGTGCTGAGTCCTGTGCTGTCAGAGCGGGACAGTCAGCCGGAGACCGGTCCCTCGCGGACCGACTCCAGGAGCGTCGCGCACCGTCGATCGGTGTCGCGGGCAGCCCACCACCACCCGGGGTTCCGGGACCGGTCGGTGGGCCACTCGCGTGCTGCACGTATGTGCCCAGACCAGGGGAGCGGCTGCCCACCCCGTCCGCCAGGACGAGATGGGTTTCCCCGGCTGCGGATGCGACCTCCCACCACCCTGGCAAGCCGGAAACCTGAGAAAAGAGACAGACACAGTGGCGAACCAGTCCCGCCCCAAGGTCAAGAAGTCGCGTGCCCTCGGCATCGCGCTGACCCCGAAGGCCGTCAAGTACTTCGAGGCCCGCCCCTACCCGCCGGGCGAGCACGGCCGTGGCCGCAAGCAGAACTCGGACTACAAGGTCCGTCTGCTCGAGAAGCAGCGTCTGCGCGCGCAGTACGACGTGTCCGAGCGCCAGCTCGTCCGCGCCTACGAGCGTGCCTCCAAGGTCCAGGGCAAGACCGGCGAGGCCCTGATCATCGAGCTCGAGCGCCGTCTCGACGCCCTGGTCCTGCGTTCGGGCATCGCCCGCACCATCTACCAGGCCCGTCAGATGGTCGTTCACGGCCACATCGAGGTCAACGGCGGCAAGGTCGACAAGCCGTCGTTCCGCGTCCGTCCCGACGACGTCGTGATGGTTCGCGAGCGCAGCCGCGAGAAGACCCTCTTCTCCATCGCCCGTGAGGGCGGCTTCGCCCCCGACGGTGAGACCCCGCGCTACCTCCAGGTGAACCTCAAGGCCCTGGCGTTCCGCCTGGACCGTGAGCCGAACCGCAAGGAGATCCCGGTGATCTGCGACGAGCAGCTCGTCGTCGAGTACTACGCCCGCTGATCACCAGCAGGCGGTAGCACCACCTCAGCCCGCCGTCTCCCCGCCCTTCCGGGCGCGGGAGGCGGCGGGTTCGTGCATGTTCACGCTCGCCGTCGCGTACCGCACCGGCCCCCGCGGCGAAGGGACGGCGCCCAGCGGCCGCTCCAGCGCCCTCGACACCGCCGCCTCCCGCACCAGCCGCGCCCCCTCCGCCACGCAACCCGCGTACCGCTGGTCGCCCAGCCGCTCCCGCGCCATCGCCTCGCACAGCTCGTGCGGGGCGTTGTAGTACGCCGAGCCGAACAGCGGCAGACCCACCGACCGCCACATCCGCGTCGCCGCGCCCTGCAGCACCGCAGCCTCCGCCGCATCGCCCTGCACCGCCGTGACCAGGGCCAGCAGCTCCACCGCCAGCACCGAGCCGAGCAGGTCGTGGAAGGAGTGCGCGCCGGCGAGGCAGTCCACCAGCAGGGCGCGGGCTCCGGCCGGGTGGCCGCCGGCCCAGGCCGCGTACGCCAGCACGTACAGCGCGTAGGTACGGGTCCACCGCTCCCCGTGGTCCTCGCACACCCGCCGTACGTCCTCGCACAGCCGCACCGCGTCCGGCAGATCGCCCTGGAACGCCCGCGCCATCGCCAGCTCGACCTGGCCCATCAGCACGTTGCTGTTGAGCTCGCCGATCTCCTGATAGCGGTCCAGCGCCGAACGCAGCAGCGTTTCCGCCCGTGGCATGTCGTCCGTCACCAGGGCCAGGCATCCGGTGCGGTGCTCCGCGTATGCCACCGCCGTCGGATCGCCCGAGCGCTCCGCCTCCTCCCGGCACTCCTGCAGCGCCGCCAGCGCGGGCACCGTGTCGCCCTGCAGGATCGCCACATAGGCGAGCACCCACAGCGCCCTCAGCCGGGACTGCTCATGGCCGGAGTCCAGCCGCACGACCTGATCCAGCCAGCGCCGCCCCTCCGACAGCCGCCCGCAGCCCGCCCAGTAGAACCACAGGGAGCCCGCGAGGTACTGCCCCAGATGCGCCTCGTCCGGCTCGGCCAGACAGTGCTCCAGCGCACTGCGCAGATTCGGCAGCTCCACCTCCACCCGCGTGGCCACCTCGGCCTGACGCGGCGAGAACCAGTCCAGCTCGCACCAGGTCGCAAGGCCCAGGTACCAGTCGCGGTGCCGCCGCCGCAGCCGGGCCGCGTCCCCCGTCGCCTCCAGCCACTCGGCGCCGTACGCCCGGACCGTGTCCAGCATCCGGTAGCGCACACCTGCCGGCGTGTCCTCGCGCGCGAGCACCGACTGGGCGAGCAGTTCGGTGAGCACGTCGAGGACGTCGTCGGCCGCCAGACCGTCCCCGCTGCACACGTACTCGACCGCCTCCAGTTCGAACCGCCCGGCGAACACCGAGAGCCGCGACCACAGCAACCGCTCGCGGGGTGCGCACAGTTCATGGCTCCAGCCGATGGCCAGACGCAGGGTCCGATGGCGCGGCGGGGCATCCCGCCCGCCACCGGTGAGCAGCCGGAACCGGTCGTCCAGCCGCTCCAGCAGCTGCCCGGGGGACAGGGCCCGCAGCCGTCCCGCCGCCAGCTCGATCGCGAGCGGGATTCCGTCCAGGCGCCGGCACACCTCACGCAGCTCCGCGCCGTCCGTCACCACCGCACCCTGCTCCGCCGCCCGGTTCAGCAGCAGCTCGGCTGCCTCGTCCTCGCCCAGCGGTGGCAGCGGGCACACCCGCTCACCCGCCACGGCCAGCGGTCTGCGCCCCACCGCGAGCACCCTGAGCCCGGGCACCCGGCCCAGCAACTCGCCCACCAGAGAGGCACACGCCTCCGTCAGATGCTCGAACCCGTCCAGAACCAGCAGGAGTTGACGCTCGGCGAGATGAGCGAGGAGCGTCTCGCGGGGAAGCCGCGTCGTGTGGTCTCTCAGCCCCAGCGCCTCCACGACGGCGTACTCGACGAACTCCGGATCGCGCACCGGCGCCAGCTCCACCCGCCACACCCCGTCGCGCGGTGCGCACCGCAGGGCCGCCCGCGCCGCGAGCCGTGACTTGCCGACGCCGCCCGCACCCGTCACCGTCACCAGGCGCGCCGCCCCGAGTGCCCGCGCCAGTCCGGCCAGTTCGGCCGAACGCCCCACGAACGAGTTGAGCTCCAGAGGCAGATTGCCGTCCACCCGGTCGCCGCCGCGCTGATGATGCCGCATGGAACACGGAGCGTACTGAGCCGCATTCGGTCCGTACAATCCCTTGCCGCGACGCGGCGCCGCGCTGAGGGGTAATCCGGTGCGGAGCCCCATCCCCGGCGCGATAGGCTCGGCCCACGACTTTTCTCGATGTTCAGGCACGTTTCAGGGAGCGGGTGCACGTGGTGTCCGGTGGAGAGGTGGCCGGGATCCTGGTGGCCGTCTTCTGGGCGATCCTGGTCTCCTTCCTCGCCGTGGCACTGGCGAGGGTGGCCCAGACGCTCAAGGCGACCACCAAGCTGGTCGCGGACGTGACCGACCAGGCCGTTCCGCTGCTGGCCGACGCCTCCGCGGCGGTGCGCTCCGCGCAGACCCAGATCGACCGGGTCGACGCGATCGCGACCGACGTCCAGGAGGTCACGTCGAACGCGTCGGCGCTCTCGACCACCGTCGCCTCCACCTTCGGCGGCCCCCTGGTCAAGGTCGCCGCCTTCGGCTACGGCGTCCGCAGGGCCCTCGGCGCCCGCCGGGACGACGTGCCCGTCAAGGAGTCCCGGCGTACCGTGATCGTGGGCCGGACGGTCCCGGCCGCGCGGCGGGAGAAGCGCAAGGATCGCGAGAACCGCGGGAAGAGGGACTGAGCGAACCGATGTTCCGCCGTACGTTCTGGTTCACCACGGGCGTCGCCGCCGGCGTGTGGGCGACCACCAAGGTCAACCGCAAGCTGAAGCAGCTGACCCCCGAGAACCTCGCCGCCGCAGCGGCCAACAAGGCGCTTGAGGCCGGTCACCGCATCAAGGACCGCGCGGTCGGCTTCGCGCTCGACGTCCGCGACAACATGGCCCAGCGGGAGGAGGAACTGGGCGACGCGCTCGGGCTGAACGCCTCCGTCGACCCCGAACTCCCCGCACCCCGGCGGTACGCCGCCATCGAGAACCGCAACAACCCGAAGTACGTCGAGGGCTCGACGTACCAGACGTACTCGTACAACCGGAATGAGGACCACTGATGGAGTCGGCCGAGATTCGCCGCCGCTGGCTGAGCTTCTTCGAGGAGCGCGGGCACACCGTCGTCCCTTCGGCGTCGCTCATCGCGGACGACCCGACTCTGCTCCTGGTCCCCGCCGGCATGGTGCCCTTCAAGCCCTACTTCCTGGGTGAGGTCAAGCCGCCCTTCCCGCGCGCCACCAGCGTGCAGAAGTGCGTGCGCACGCCCGACATCGAAGAGGTCGGCAAGACCACCCGGCACGGCACCTTCTTCCAGATGTGCGGCAACTTCTCCTTCGGCGACTACTTCAAGGAAGGCGCCATCAAGTACGCCTGGGAGCTGCTCACCAGCCCCCAGGACAAGGGTGGTTACGGCCTGGAGCCGGAGAAGCTCTGGATCACGGTCTACAAGGACGACGACGAGGCCGAGCGCATCTGGCACGACGTCGTCGGCGTGCCGAAGGAGCGCATCCAGCGCCTCGGCATGAAGGACAACTACTGGTCCATGGGCGTCCCCGGCCCCTGCGGCCCCTGTTCCGAGATCAACTACGACCGCGGCCCCGAGTTCGGCGTCGAGGGCGGCCCGGCCGTCAACGACGAGCGGTACGTGGAGATCTGGAACCTCGTCTTCATGCAGTACGAGCGCGGCGAGGGCATCGGCAAGGACAACTTCGAGATCCTCGGCGAGCTCCCGAGCAAGAACATCGACACGGGCCTCGGCCTGGAGCGCCTCGCCATGATTCTGCAGGGCGTGCAGAACATGTACGAGATCGACACCTCCATGGCCGTCATCAACAAGGCCACTGAGCTGACCGGCGTTGCCTACGGCGACGCGCACGGCTCGGACGTCTCCCTGCGCGTGGTCACCGACCACATGCGTACCTCGGTGATGCTCATCGGCGACGGTGTGACGCCGGGCAACGAGGGCCGCGGCTACGTGCTGCGCCGCATCATGCGCCGCGCCATCCGCAACATGCGCCTGCTCGGCGCCACCGGCCCGGTCGTCAAGGACCTGATCGAGGTCGTCATCGGCATGATGGGCCAGCAGTACCCCGAGCTGGTCACCGACCGCGAGCGCATCGAGAAGGTCGCCCTCGCCGAGGAGAACGCCTTCCTCAAGACGCTGAAGGCCGGCACCAACATCCTCGACACCGCGGTGACCGAGACCAAGGCGTCCGGCTCCGGGGTCCTGCCCGGCGACAAGGCGTTCCTGCTCCACGACACCTGGGGCTTCCCGATCGACCTCACCCTGGAGATGGCCGCGGAGCAGGGCCTCTCGGTGGACGAGGACGGCTTCCGGCGGCTGATGAAGGAGCAGCGGGAGCGCGCGAAGGCCGACGCCCAGGCCAAGAAGACCGGCCACGCCGGCACCGGCGCCTACCGCGAGATCGCCGACAAGGCCGGCGAGACGGACTTCATCGGCTACACCGACACCGACACCGAGTCGACGATCGTCGGCATCCTGGTCGACGGCGCCTCCTCCCCGGCCGCCACCGAGGGCGACGAGGTCGAGATCGTCCTCGACCGCACCCCGTTCTACGCCGAGGGCGGCGGCCAGATCGGCGACACCGGCCGCATCAAGGTCGACACCGGTGCCGTCATCGAGATCCGTGACTGCCAGAAGCCGGTCCCCGGGGTGTACGTCCACAAGGGCGTCGTCCAGGTCGGCGAGGTCACGGTCGGCGCGAAGGCCCAGGCCTCCATCGACCAGCGCCGCCGCAAGGCCATCGCCCGCGCCCACTCCGCCACGCACCTCACCCACCAGGCCCTGCGCGACGCCCTCGGCCCGACGGCCGCGCAGGCCGGTTCCGAGAACCAGCCCGGCCGCTTCCGCTTCGACTTCGGCTCCCCGTCCGCCGTTCCCACGGCCGTGATGAGCGACGTCGAGCAGAAGATCAACGAGGTGCTCGCCCGCGACCTCGACGTCCGCGCCGACGTCATGGGCATCGACGAGGCCAAGAAGCAGGGCGCCATCGCCGAGTTCGGTGAGAAGTACGGCGAGCGGGTCCGCGTCGTGACCATCGGCGACTTCTCCAAGGAGCTGTGCGGCGGCACGCACGTGCACAACACCGCCCAGCTGGGCCTGGTGAAGCTGCTCGGCGAATCGTCGATCGGCTCGGGTGTCCGCCGTATCGAAGCCCTCGTCGGTGTCGACGCCTACAACTTCCTCGCCCGCGAGCACACGGTCGTCAACCAGCTGACCGAACTGCTCAAGGGCCGCTCGGAGGAACTCCCCGAGAAGGTCTCCGCCATGCTCGGCAAGCTGAAGGACGCCGAGAAGGAGATCGAGAAGTTCCGCGCCGAGAAGGTGCTCCAGGCCGCCGCCGGTCTGGTCGAGTCCGCCAAGGACATTCGTGGCATCGCCGTCGTCACCGGCCAGGTCCCGGACGGTACGACCCCCGACGACCTGCGCAAGCTGGTCCTCGACGTGCGCGGCCGCATCCAGGGCGGACGGCCCGCGGTCGTGGCCCTGTTCACGGTCAACAACGGCAAGCCCCTCACCGTCATCGCCACCAACGACGCCGCCCGTGAGCGCGGTCTCAAGGCCGGCGACCTGGTCCGTACGGCGGCCAAGACCCTCGGCGGCGGCGGTGGCGGCAAGCCGGACGTCGCCCAGGGCGGCGGCCAGAACCCGGCAGCGATCGGCGACGCCGTGGACGCGGTCGAGCGTCTTGTGACCGAGACGGCGAAGTAGGGCCGAAGAGATGCGCAGAGGCCGTCGACTCGCGATCGACGTCGGGGACGCCCGGATCGGGGTCGCCTCGTGCGACCCCGACGGGATCCTCGCCACCCCGGTCGAAACCGTCCCCGGCCGGGACGTTCCCGCAGCTCACCGGCGGCTCAAGCACATCGTCGAGGAGTACGAGCCGATCGAGGTGGTCGTCGGTCTCCCTCGCTCCCTCAAGGGGGGCGAGGGCCCCGCCGCGGTAAAGGTTCGTGGCTTCGCCCAGGAGCTCGCCAGGACAATCGCCCCGATCCCCGTCCGGCTCGTCGACGAGCGGATGACCACGGTGACGGCCAGTCAGGGACTGCGCGCCTCGGGCGTGAAGGCGAAGAAGGGCCGCTCCGTCATCGACCAGGCCGCCGCCGTGATCATCCTTCAGCAGGCCCTCGAATCCGAACGGGTGTCAGGTAAAGCACCCGGCGAGGGCGTCGAAGTGGTCATCTGATCGCGATACGGTAACGTTCCGCGCGACTGCGCCGCTGTTCGAACTGCGGCCGCACAGCAAGAGGCGGGACGGAAACCTGGCCAGAAGCCGCGTAACTGCCGCCTCGCGGCTCTAGGGGATCGATGACTGAGTATGGCCGGGGCGAGGGCCCCGAACCGTGGCACCCGGAGGACCCGTTGTACGGGGACGACGGGTGGGGCGGACAGCAGGCCCAGGTGGGCCGGCAGTCCCCCTACGGCGGCCAGCCACAGCACTATCCGGAGCAGCCGCAGCAGCAGCACTACGGTGACTGGGGCGACGGCGGGCAGTCCTCCTACGGGCAGGCGCAGCAGTATCAGGGCTACGACCAGCAGTACTACGCCGGTCAGGGCCAGCAGGGTTACGGCCAGGGCCAGCAGGGCCACGAGCAGGGTCAGCAGGGTTACCACCAAGGGCAGCAGGGACACGGCCAGGGTCAACAGGGCTACGACCAGGGGCAGCAGGGTTACGACCAGACCCAGCAGTCGTACGACCAGAGCAGCTGGGGCACCGGCACACACACGCATGTCCCATACACGGACCCCTCGGACCCGTACGGCCAGCAGGCCGCCTCGTACGCCGCGGACCAGCCCGACTACTACAACGCGCCCGACGCCTACCCGCCCCCTGAGCCACCCAGCCGCAGGCAGGCCGAACCCGAGCCGCGCACCGACTGGGATCCCGGCCCCGACCAGGGCGAACACGCCTTCTTCGCGGGCGGGAACGAAGGCGAAGACGAAGACGAGGACGACGACAACCCCGGGGCCGCCCGCAAGAATCGCGGCGGCAAGAAGCCGAAGAAACGTCGCAGCGGATGTGCCTGTCTGGTACTGGTGGTGATTTTCGCCGGCGGCGTCGGCGGGGTCGGCTATTTCGGCTACCAGTTCTACAAGGACCGTTTCGGCGCGGCACCCGACTACGCGGGCGAGGGCAACGGCGCACAGGTCACCGTCGTCATCCCCAAGGGTGCCGGCGGTTATGTGATCGGCCAGAAGCTCAAGGAGGCGGGCGTCGTCGAGAGCGTCGACGCGTTTGTCTCCGCGCAGCAGTCGAATCCCGACGGCAAGAAGATCCAGGACGGCGTCTATACCTTGCAGAAGCAAATGTCGGCCGCAAGTGCGGTCGAACTGATGCTCAGCAACAAGAGCCGCAGCAACCTGATCATCGCCGAGGGCTATCGCAACACGGCTGTCTACAAGCTGATCGACACGCGGCTCGGAGTCGCCGAGGGCACCACCGCGAAGATCGCGAAGAAGGACTACAAGAAACTCGGCCTGCCCGACTGGGCGCTTGACCACCCGAACCTGAAGGACCCGTTGGAAGGGTTCCTCTACCCCTCCAGCTACGCGGCCACGAAGGGGCAGAAGCCCGAGACGGTCCTGAAGGAGATGGTCTCCCGGGCCGACGACATGTACGAGGAGCTCGGCCTCGAGAAGAAGGCGAAGAGCCTGGGACTCGACAGCCCCTGGCAGTTGCTCACCGTGGCGAGCCTGGTGCAGGCCGAGGGCACGAGCCACGACGACTTCCGCAAGATGGCCGAGGTCGTCTACAACCGCCTCAAGCCCGGGAACCCCGAGACCTACGGCTCGCTCGAGTTCGACTCCACGTACAACTACGTGAAGAACCAGAGCAAGATCGACCTGAGCATCGCCGAGCTGCGGAAGTACAACAACCCGTACAACACGTATTACATCAAGGGTCTGCCCCCCGGCCCCATCGACAACCCCGGTGCGGACGCGCTCAAGGGCGCGCTCGCCCCGACGCACGACGGCTGGTACTACTTCATCTCGCTGGACGGCAAGACCAGCAAGTTCACGAAGACGCTCGCCGAGCACAACAAGCTGGTCGACGAGTTCAACGCGTCGAGGAAAAAGGGCTGATGACGACGACCCACAGGGCGGCCGTGCTCGGCTCGCCCATCGCCCACTCGCTGTCCCCGCGGTTGCACACCGCGGGATACCGGGCACTCGGCCTGGAGGGCTGGTCGTACGACAGGTTCGAGATCGACGAGGCCGCGCTGCCCGGGTTCCTCGCACAGCTCGGCCCCGAGTGGGCCGGGCTGTCCTTGACGATGCCGCTGAAGCGGGCCGTGATCCCGCTGCTCGACGAGATCACCGACACGGCGGCCTCGGTGGAGGCCGTGAACACGGTGGTCCTCCGGCCCGACGGGAGCAAGGTCGGCGACAACACCGACATCCCCGGACTGGTCGCCGCGCTGCACGAGCGCGGAGTGGAGAAGACCGAGTCGGCCGCGATCCTGGGCGCCGGCGCCACCGCCTCCTCCGCCCTCGCGGCGCTCGCCCGGATCTGCACGGGCGAGGTCACCGTCTACGTGCGCAGCGAGCGGCGTGCCGACGAGATGCGGCAGTGGGGCGAGCGGCTCGGAGTCCAGGTCCGCCCGGCCGACTGGGCCGACGCGGCACGGGCCTTCGAGGCACCCCTGGTGATCTCCACGACGCCCGCCGGGGGCACCGACGCGCTCGCCGCGGAGCTGCCTGCGCACATCGGCACCCTCTTCGACGTCCTCTACGACCCGTGGCCGACACCCCTCGCCGCGGCCTGGGAAGCGCGGGGCGGGCACGTCCTCGGCGGCCTCGACCTGCTGGTGCACCAGGCGGTCTTCCAGTTCCGCCAGTTCACCGGCGACGCGCGTTCCCCGCTCGCCGCCATGCGCGAGGCCGCCGCCCGGCGGGACTGATCGGTCCGCTCGCCCCTGTCCGTCTGCCGGACTCGGATCAAAGCCGCCCGCCGGACGTGGGAGGATCGAGGGTGGCGGGCCAGGGCCGCGCACCTGGTCGAGCCGTCGACGTACGCGAGGACGTGCGTACGCAGGGCAGTACCAGGGCGCGAGCACTGAGGAGCACCGTTGAGCAGGTTGCGCTGGCTGACCGCGGGGGAGTCCCACGGTCCCGCACTCGTGGCGACGCTGGAGGGCCTTCCCGCCGGTGTGCCGATCACCACGGAGATGGTGGCGGACCACCTGGCCCGGCGCCGGCTCGGTTATGGACGCGGTGCGCGGATGAAGTTCGAGCGTGACGAGGTCACCTTCCTCGGTGGTGTGCGGCACGGCCTCAGCCTCGGTTCGCCGGTCGCGATCATGGTGGGCAACACCGAGTGGCCGAAGTGGGAGCAGGTCATGGCGGCCGATCCCATCGATCCGGAAATCCTGGCGGGCCTGGCCCGCAATGCCCCGCTGACCCGGCCGCGCCCCGGTCACGCCGACCTCGCGGGCATGCAGAAGTACGGCTTCGACGAGGCCCGGCCGATCCTGGAGCGCGCGTCCGCCCGGGAGACCGCGGCCCGTGTCGCGCTCGGCGCCGTGGCCCGGTCGTACATCAAGGAGACGGCCGGCATCGAGATCGTCAGCCACGTCGTCGAGCTGGCCTCCGCGAAGGCCCCGCAGGGGGTGTACCCCACGCCGGCCGACGTCGAGAAGCTGGACGCCGACCCGGTGCGCTGCCTGGACGCGGACGCGTCGAAGGCGATGGTCGCGGAGATCGACCAGGCCCACAAGGACGGTGACACGCTGGGCGGGGTGGTCGAGATCCTCGCGTACGGCGTTCCCGTCGGCCTGGGCTCGCACGTGCACTGGGACCGCAAGCTGGACGCCCGCCTCGCCGGCGCCCTCATGGGCATCCAGGCGATCAAGGGCGTCGAGATCGGTGACGGGTTCGAGCTGGCGCGGGTGCCCGGTTCGAAGGCGCACGACGAGATCGTGAAGACCGACGAGGGCATCAGGCGCACCTCCGGCCGCTCCGGCGGCACCGAGGGCGGGCTGACCACCGGCGAGCTGCTGCGGGTGCGGGCGGCGATGAAGCCGATCGCGACCGTGCCGCGCGCCCTGCAGACCGTCGACGTGAGCACCGGCGAGGCCACTCAGGCCCATCACCAGCGCTCCGACGTGTCCGCGGTACCGGCGGCCGGCATCGTCGCCGAGGCGATGGTGGCACTGGTGCTGGCGGACGCGGTGGCGGAGAAGTTCGGCGGCGACTCGGTGACCGAGACCCGGCGCAACGTGCAGTCGTACCTCGACCACCTGGCCATCCGGTGAGCGCAGTGCCTGTCGTGGTGCTGGTCGGTCCGATGGGTGTGGGCAAGTCCACCGTCGGACAACTGCTGGCCGAGCGGCTCGGTGTCGGTTACCGGGACACCGACGACGACATCGTGGCCGAGCAGGGCCGCGCCATCGCGGAGATCTTCGTCGACGAGGGTGAGGCTGCCTTCCGGGCGATCGAGAAGGCGGCCGTGCACCGGGCGCTGGCCGAGCACGAGGGTGTCCTCGCCCTCGGCGGCGGCTCGATCCTGGACGCGGACACGCGCGCGCTGCTGGGCGGGCAGCGCGTGGTCTACCTCTCGATGGACGTGGAGGAGGCGGTCAAGCGCACCGGCCTGAACGCGGCTCGGCCGCTGCTCGCGGTCAACCCGCGCAAGCAGTGGCGCGAGCTGATGGAGGCCCGGCGTTCGCTGTACGAGGAGGTTGCCACGGCGGTCGTGGCGACCGACGGCCGTACGCCCGAAGAGGTCACCCAAGTCGCCCTGGACGCACTGGAGTTGAAGGAAGCATGAGCGAGGCAGTCACCCGGATCCAGGTCGGGGGCACGGCGGGGACCGAGCCGTACGAGGTCCTGGTCGGTCGTCAACTCCTGGGAGAACTGGGCGGGTTGATCGGGGAGAAGGCCAAGCGGGTCGCCTTGGTCCACCCCGAGGCGCTCGCCGAGACGGGCGAGGCGCTGCGGGCGGATCTGGCCGGGCAGGGCTTCGAGGCCGTCGCCATCCAGGTGCCGAACGCGGAGGAGGCCAAGACCGCCGAGGTCGCGGCCTACTGCTGGAAGGCGCTGGGCCAGTCCGGGTTCACCCGCTCCGACGTCATCGTCGGCGTCGGCGGCGGATCCACCACCGACCTCGCCGGTTTCGTGGCCGCCACCTGGTTGCGCGGCGTGCGCTGGATCGCGATCCCGACCACCGTCCTCGCGATGGTGGACGCGGCCGTCGGCGGCAAGACCGGCATCAACACCGCCGAGGGCAAGAACCTCGTCGGCGCCTTCCACCCGCCCGCCGGCGTGCTGTGCGACCTGGCCGCGCTGGACTCCCTCCCGGTCAACGACTACGTCTCCGGGCTCGCCGAGATCATCAAGGCCGGTTTCATCGCCGACCCGCAGATCCTGGAACTCATCGAGGCCGATCCGCAGGCCGCCCGCACCCCTGCGGGCCCGCACACCGCCGAGCTCATCGAGCGCTCCATCCGGGTCAAGGCCGAGGTCGTCTCCTCCGACCTGAAGGAGTCGGGCCTCAGGGAGATCCTCAACTACGGCCACACGCTCGCCCACGCCATCGAGAAGAACGAGCGCTACAAGTGGCGGCACGGCGCCGCGGTCGCCGTCGGCATGCACTTCGCCGCCGAACTCGGCCGTCTGGCGGGCCGGTTGGACGACGCCACGGCCGACCGCCACCGCACCGTCCTCGAGTCGGTCGGCCTGCCGCTGCACTACCGCTACGACCAGTGGCCCAAGCTGCTGCAGACCATGAAGGTCGACAAGAAGTCCCGCGGCGACCTGCTGCGCTTCATCGTCCTGGACGGCCTGGCCAAGCCGACCGTCCTGGAAGGCCCCGACCCGGCCGTCCTGCTGGCCGCGTACGGCGAAGTGGGCGAGTAAGTCCGGCGGAGCGCGATCCGTCCGATTTGCCTTACGGGCATGGGCACTTCGGGCCGTCCCCGGCCGTTCACCAAACGGCGGCCGGGGAAGGTACCGTTCGGTAGGGAGCGGGCTTCGCGGCCCGCTGCCAGCGCCAATTGCCTGTACGAGACGGAGTGGCACCGGATGCAGCATGCAGTGGGTTCTCCGCTGCCGCCGCCCCATCAGCCGGGGCACGGACCGGCCGCAGGCTGGTCACCGGCCGCACATCAGCCGGGTCAGCAGCAGGCGGCCGGGCACCAGGGCCCCGCGCCCGTGCCCCCTGCGCCGGGCTACCCCCAGGTTCCCCCGCCGTCGGCCCCGCCCGCCCCGCACCACTCCCCGGCCCCGCCGCCCGCCCCGGACACCACCGGCCATGTCCCGCTGCCGCCCGGCGGCCCGGTCGCCATGCCCAGCGCACCGCCCGCCACCGCGGTGCCGGACGCGACCAGCACGACCCTCGCGGTGCTGCTGATCGGCCCTGCGGGTGCCGGCAAGACGAGCGTCGCCAAGTACTGGGCGGACCACCGCCGGGTCCCCACCGCCCACATCAGCCTCGACGACGTACGCGAATGGGTCCGCTCGGGCTTCGCCGACCCGCAGTCGGGGTGGAACGACGGCTCGGAGGCGCAGTACCGCCTGGCCCGCCGCACCTGCGGCTTCGCCGCCCGCAACTTCCTGGCCAACGGCATCTCCTGCATCCTCGACGACGCCGTCTTCCCGGACCGTCCGGTGGTGGGCCTCGGCGGCTGGAAGCGCCACGTGGGCCCCGGCCTCCTCCCCGTTGTCCTCCTCCCAGGGCTGGAGATAGTCCTGGAACGCAACGCGGAACGCTCCGGCAACCGCCGCCTCACCGACGAGGAGGTGGCCCGCATACACGGCCGTATGGCGGGCTGGTACGGCTCGGGCCTGCCGATCATCGACAACTCCCAGTTGGACGTCCCCCAGACGGCGAGGGTCCTGGACGACGTACTGGCACGGTCCATCGCCAGCCCGCCGACCTGGTAGCCGGCGGCCCACCGACCTGGTAGCCGCCGGTAGGCCGACCCGCTTTCAGGGGTGCGAGGCACCTTCGGCATGCGACAGGACCCGGCACCCCCATCCCCCAATCGGCACCCCAACCGGCACAAATCCCCCACCGCTCCTACGCTCGTGTCATGTCAGAGGTGTACGCAGTCCGCCGAGCAAGGCTGAGGGAACGCTGCAAGGCCGGCGGCAGCCAGGCCGCGCTGATCTCCCGCCCCGCCAACGTCCGCTATCTCGCGGGCACCGCCCCACAGGGCGCCGTCCTGCTCCTGGGCAAGACCGAGGACCTTCTCCTGTGCGCCGGCCCACCGGACGAGAGACCCCCGCAGGGGCGACCGGACGATTCGCTGCGCGTGCAGGCCCTGCCCGGCAGTGCGGGCGATCCCGCCGTCGCCGCCGCCGATCTCGCCGAGGCCCAACGCGCCGACACCCTCGCCGTCGAGGAACACCACCTCACCGTGGCCCGGCACCGGGAGATCCGCTCGGTCGTCCCGCGGCTGCGCCTGGCCGACCTCGGTGGCGCGGTCGAACAGCTCAGGGTGGTCAAGGACGAGGAGGAGATCTCCTGCCTCCGCATCGGCGCCGAAATCGCCGACCAGGCTCTCGGTGAACTCCTGGAGTCCATCCTCGTCGGCCGCACCGAACGCCATCTCGCCCTCGAACTGGAGCGCCGCCTCGTTGACCACGGCGCCGACGGCCCCGCCTTCCCGACCTCCGTGGCCACCGGCCCCAACGCCGGCAGACGCGCACACCGTCCCACCGACCGCCGCGTCGAAGAGGGCGACTTCCTCTCCGTCTGCCTGGGCGCCGCATACCGCGGCTACCGCTGCGAGATCGGGCGTACGTTCGTCATCGGCACGTCTCCCGCGGACTGGCAGATCGAACTGTACGACCTGGTCTTCGCCGCTCAGCGTGCCGGACGCGAGTCGCTGGCGCCGGGCGCGGCCTGCCGCGATGTGGACCGCGCCGTACGTCAGGTACTGGACTCCGCGGGATACGCGGAAGGGCTGACGGCCCTGACGGGGCACGGCGTGGGGCTCGAAATCGACGAGGACCCGCAGTTGGCCCCTGCGGCCATGGGTAAACTGGACGCCTGCGTGCCGGTCACCGTCGAACCGGGGGTCCACCTCCCGGGCCGGGGTGGTGTCCGGATCGATGACACGCTCGTCGTCCGCCCCGAGGCGGACGGCGGACCCGAGCTACTCACCATCACGACCAAGGAGCTGCTCGCGCTCTAGCTTGTCGGCTACGCGCGTGCGCCGGGGTCGTCCACGTCAGTCCAGGAGATTCCGCAACCGTGGCTTCCACGAACGACCTCAAGAACGGCCTTGTGCTCAAGCTCGAAGGCGGCCAGCTCTGGTCCGTCGTCGAGTTCCAGCACGTCAAGCCCGGCAAGGGCCCGGCCTTCGTGCGCACCAAGCTCAAGAACGTGCTCTCCGGCAAGGTCGTCGACAAGACCTTCAACGCCGGCGTCAAGGTCGAGACGGCCACTGTCGACAAGCGCGACATGCAGTTCTCGTACATGGACGGCGAGTACTTCGTCTTCATGGACATGGAGACGTACGACCAGCTCATGGTCGACCGCAAGGCCGTCGGCGACGCCGCCAACTTCCTCATCGAGGGCTTCACGGCCACCGTCGCGCAGCACGAGGGCGAGGTGCTCTTCGTCGAGCTGCCGGCCGCCGTCGAGCTCGTCGTCCAGGAGACCGAGCCGGGCCTGCAGGGCGACCGCTCCACCGGCGGCACCAAGCCCGCCACCCTGGAGACCGGTCACCAGATCAACGTCCCGCTCTTCATCACCACCGGTGAGAAGATCAAGGTCGACACCCGCACGAGCGACTACCTCGGCCGGGTGAACAGCTAACCGTGGCTGCCCGCAACACGGCCCGCAAGCGCGCCTTCCAGATCCTCTTCGAGGGCGACCAGCGTGACGTCGACGTCAACACGGTCCTCGCGGACTGGATCCGGCTCTCCCGGGACGACACCCGGCAGCCGCCGGTGAGCGAGTTCACCATGCAGCTGGTCGAGGGCTACGCGAAGCACGCGCGGCGCATCGACGAGCTGATCGCGCAGTACTCGGTCGGCTGGACCCTCGACCGCATGCCGGTCGTGGACCGCAACGTTCTGCGCCTCGGTGCCTACGAGCTGATCTGGGCGGACGAGACCCCCGACGCCGTCGTGCTGGACGAGATGGTGCAGCTCGCGAAGGAGTTCTCCACGGACGAGTCGCCCGCCTTCGTCAACGGCCTGCTGGGCCGGCTCAAGGAGCTGAAGCCCTCGCTGCGCCGGGACGAGGCGTAAGGGACAGGCATCGCCAGGGGGCCCGCAGTGTGATTACTGCGGGCCCCCTGGCGTTCCCATGCCCGCGAGGCCGTCGAGGGCCGCAGAAAGCCGCCGGGGTGGCCGGAACAGTGAAGTTCCGGCCACCCCCGGCGGCACGTTTCTGCTGAAAGCTGTCAGACCTCTTCGTGGGCGACCGCGCGGCGGGCGTCCGCGTCCAGCACGCCCCAGTTGATCAGCTGCTCGGTGAGGACCGAGGGGGACTGGTCGTAGATGACGGCGAGTGTGCGCAGGTCGTCCTGGCGGATCGACAGCACCTTGCCGTTGTAATCGCCGCGCTGCGACTGGATCGTCGCCGCGTACCTCTGCAGCGGGCCCGCCTTCTCGGCCGGCACGGTCGCCAGCCGCTCCAGGTCCAGGACCAGCTTCGGCGGCGGCTCGGCGGCGCCGCCGGGGGTGGTGCCCGGCAGGAGTTCCTGCACCGGGACCCCGTAGAAATCCGCCAGTTCGGCGAGGCGCTGTACGGTCACGGCACGGTCACCGCGCTCGTACGAACCGACCACGACCGCCTTCCAGCGTCCCTGGCTCTTCTCCTCGACACCGTGGAGTGAAAGGCCCTGCTGGGTGCGGATGGCCCGGAGCTTGGCCCCGAGCTGCTTGGCGTATTCGCTGGACATATAGCTCCCCGGACACTGTGTCGACGCGGCTGCAGAGGGTCCGAGCCGCGCGTCTGGTAACTCACTGTGAGGTTACGCAGCGTAACTCTCGCGCGTCAAGCCGAATGGTCCACACCGACTCTTCCGGGGCCGCGGTGGCTGATTACGCCAGGGGGGTGATCAGGGGCGTCGTCAGGGCCTGCTACCGTGGATGGCGCAAATCCGACGTCCTTTAAGGTCCGTCCCGTGAGGCGGAGAAGGAGGTCCGTTTCTTATGGACATGCAGGACAAGCAGGACACGCAAGGCTCCGATGCCCGGCCCGTTCTCGAAGGCCCCGACATCGCGCGGGTGTTGACCCGCATCGCCCACGAGATCGTCGAGCGCGCCAAGGGCGCCGACGACGTGGTGCTCCTCGGCATTCCGACCCGGGGCGTCTTCCTCGCGCAGCGGCTCGCCGCCAAGCTGGAGGAGATCACCGACCGGAAGATTCCCGTCGGTTCGCTCGACATCACCATGTACCGCGACGACCTGCGCATGCATCCCCCGCGTGCGCTGGCCCGCACCGAGATCCCCGGTGACGGCATCGACGGCCGCCTTGTCGTCCTCGTCGACGACGTGCTCTTCTCCGGCCGCACCATCCGCGCAGCCCTCGACGGCCTGAACGACATCGGGCGTCCGCGCGCGGTGCAGCTCGCGGTCCTCGTCGACCGCGGCCACCGCGAACTGCCCATCCGCGCCGACTATGTCGGCAAGAACCTCCCCACGTCGTTGCGGGAGACGGTCAAGGTCCAGCTCGCCGAGGAGGACGGTCGCGACACCGTGCTGCTCGGTGCCAAGCCGGCCGCCCCGGGCGAGCAGCAGTAGCACGCGCGCGTACGTCACCGCCGTACGCCTGCTCAGTGCGCCCCTGCACGAGCCCGCCTGCCCGGAATCTCCCAAACCTGAACTGCCTTACGGAGCCTGACAGATGCAGCGTCATCTCATCTCGGCCGCCGACCTCACCCGCGACGACGCCGTCCTGATCCTCGACACCGCCGAGGAGATGGCCAGGGTCGCCGACCGGCCGATCAAGAAACTGCCGACCCTGCGCGGCCGCACCGTCGTCAACCTCTTCTTCGAGGACTCCACGCGCACGCGTATCTCCTTCGAAGCCGCCGAGAAGCGCCTGTCCGCGGACGTCATCAACTTCACCGCCAAGGGGTCGAGCGTCTCCAAGGGCGAGTCCCTGAAGGACACCGCCCAGACCCTGGAGGCCATGGGCGTCGACGCCGTGGTCATCCGGCACGGCGCCTCCGGAGCGCCGTACCGCCTCGCCACCTCGGGCTGGATCGACGCCGCCGTCATCAACGCCGGTGACGGCACCCACCAGCACCCCACGCAGGCCCTGCTCGACGCGTTCACCATGCGCCGCCGTCTGGTGGGCCGGGACGCCGGCCTGGGACAGGACCTGTCCGGCAAGCGGATCACGATCGTCGGGGACGTCCTGCACAGCCGGGTCGCCCGCTCCAACGTCGACCTGCTGCACACCCTCGGCGCCGAGGTCACCCTCGTCGCCCCGCCCACGCTGGTGCCGGTCGGCGTCGAGCGCTGGCCCTGCGAGGTGTCCTACGACCTCGACGCCGTACTCCCCAAGTCCGACGCCGTGATGATGCTCCGCGTCCAGCGCGAGCGCATGAACGCCGCCTTCTTCCCGACCGAGCGCGAGTACTCGCGGCGCTACGGCCTCGACGGCGAGCGCATGGCGCGGATGCCCGAGCACGCCATCGTGATGCACCCCGGCCCGATGGTCCGCGGCATGGAGATCACCGCGGAGGTCGCCGACTCCGACCGCTGCACCGTCGTCGAGCAGGTCGCAAACGGAGTGTCCATCCGGATGGCCGTCCTGTACCTGCTGCTCGGTGGCAACGAACCCGCCGTCACCCACGCCCGCACCATCGAGGAGAAGTAAGAACCATGAGCAAGATCCTGATCCGTGGTGCGAAGGTGCTCGGCGGCGAGCCGCAGGACGTGCTGATCGACGGTGAGGTCATCGAGGCCGTCGGGACGGGGCTCTCCGACGAGGGCGCCGAGGTGGTCGAGGCCGGCGGCAAGGTGCTCCTGCCGGGGCTCGTCGATCTGCACACCCACCTGCGTGAGCCGGGCCGCGAGGACTCCGAGACCGTCCTGACCGGCACGCGCGCGGCGGCGAGCGGCGGGTACACGGCCGTCTTCGCCATGGCCAACACCTTCCCGGTCGCCGACACCGCCGGCGTCGTCGAGCAGGTCTGGCGGCTGGGCCGCGAGCACGGCTACTGCGATGTGCAGCCCATCGGCGCCGTCACCGTCGGCCTGGAGGGCAAGAAGCTCGCCGAGCTGGGCGCCATGCACGAGTCGGCGGCGGGCGTCACCGTCTTCTCCGACGACGGCAAGTGCGTGGACGACGCCGTGATCATGCGGCGCGCCCTGGAGTACGTGAAGGCCTTCGGCGGGGTCGTCGCCCAGCACGCGCAGGAGCCGCGGCTGACCGAGGGCGCCCAGATGAACGAGGGCATCGTCTCGGCCGAGCTGGGGCTCGGGGGCTGGCCCGCGGTGGCCGAAGAATCGATCATCGCCCGGGATGTCCTGCTCGCCGAGCACGTCGGCTCCCGCGTCCACATCTGCCACCTGTCGACCGCCGGGTCCGTCGAGATCGTCCGCTGGGCCAAGTCCCGCGGCATCGACGTCACCGCCGAGGTCACCCCGCACCACCTGCTCCTCACGGACGAGCTGGTGCGGTCGTACAACCCGGTCTACAAGGTCAACCCGCCGCTGCGCACCGAGCGCGACGTGCTCGCCCTGCGCGAGGCGCTCGCCGACGGCACGATCGACATCGTCGCCACCGACCACGCCCCGCACCCGCACGAGGACAAGGACTGCGAGTGGGCCGCGGCCGCCATGGGCATGGTGGGTCTGGAGACCGCGTTGTCAGTGGTGCAGGAGACCATGGTGGACACCGGGCTCCTCACCTGGGCCGGGGTCGCCGAGCGCATGTCCGTCAAGCCCGCCGACATCGGGCGGGCACAGGGGCACGGGCGTCCCGTCTCGGCTGGTGAGCCCGCCAACCTCACGCTCGTCGACACGGAATACCGTGGGTCGGTGGACCCCGCGGGCTTCGCCTCGCGCAGCCGCAACACCCCGTACGAAGGGCGTGAGCTGCCGGGCCGTGTCACGCACACGTGGCTCCGGGGCAAGGCCACGCTCGTCGACGGGAAGCTCACGTGACACCTGCAACTCTGCTCGCCGCCGGACTCTCGACCGCACTCGCCGCCGAGAAGAAGTCGGCCGAGGTGACCGACTGGGCCGCCCGCGCGGGCTGGCTCGTCGGGCTCGCCCTCTTCGTCGCGCTCGTCTACTGGCTGATGCGCGAGGGCTGGAAGTGGCGCGGCACGCTCCAGGGCGACGTCCCCGAGCTGCCCACCGCGCCGGAAGAGCCCGGCGAGGTGAGACTGACGATGAGCGGCCGCTACCACGGCTCCACGACCGCCGGTCAGTGGCTGGACCGCATCGTGGCGCACGGCCTCGGCACCCGCAGCCGGGTCGAGCTCACGCTGACGGACACGGGTCTGGACGTCGTACGGCCCGGGGCGACGGATTTCTTCGTCCCCCTGGCGGCTCTGCGCGAGGCCCGGCTGGACAAGGGCATCGCCGGCAAGGTCCTGACCGAGGGCGGGCTGCTGGTGGTGACCTGGGCGCACGGCGAACGACTGATCGACTCCGGGTTCCGCTCCGACCGGGCGGCCGAGCACACCGAGTGGGTCGACACCATCAACTCCATGATCAACAAGACGGAAACGGAAGGCGCACGATGACGACCTCCACAAGGGGAGCCTCCAAGGTTCCCGCCGTACTCGTCCTGGAGGACGGCCGGATCTTCCGCGGCCGTGCCTACGGGGCCGTGGGGGAGACCTTCGGCGAGGCCGTGTTCTCCACCGGCATGACCGGCTACCAGGAGACTCTGACCGACCCGTCGTACGACCGCCAGATCGTCGTCGCGACCGCCCCGCAGATCGGCAACACCGGCTGGAACGACGAGGACGACGAGTCGAGCCGCATCTGGGTCTCCGGCTATGTCGTGCGCGACCCCGCGCGCGTGCCGTCCAACTGGCGCGCCAAGCGCTCCCTGGACGACGAGCTGGTGGCGCAGGGCATCGTCGGCATCAGCGGCATCGACACCCGCGCGCTCACCCGCCACCTGCGCGAGCGCGGCTCCATGCGCTCCGGGATCTTCTCCGGCGAGGCGATCGCCGCCGAGTCCGAGCTCGTCGCGCGCGTGCAGGCCCAGCCGCACATGAAGGGCGCCAGCCTCTTCGAGGAGGTCGCCACCAAGGAGACGTACGTCGTCCCCGCGGTCGGCGAGAAGAAGTTCACCGTCGCTGCGATCGACCTCGGCATCAAGGGCATGACCCCGCACCGCATGGCGGAGCGCGGCATCGAGGTGCATGTGCTGCCGGCCACGGCCACCGAGGAGGACGTCTACGCCGTCGCCCCCGACGGGGTCTTCTTCTCCAACGGGCCCGGCGACCCGGCGACCGCCGACGGCCCGGTCGCGCTGATGACCGCGGTCCTGGAGCGGAAGACGCCGCTGTTCGGCATCTGCTTCGGCAACCAGATCCTCGGGCGGGCGCTCGGCTTCGGCACCTACAAGCTGAAGTACGGCCACCGGGGCATCAACCAGCCCGTCCAGGACCGGACGACCGGCAAGGTCGAGGTCACCGCGCACAACCACGGCTTCGCCGTGGACGCGCCGCTCGACCAGGTCAGCGAGACCAGGTTCGGGCGCGTCAAGGTCTCGCACGTCTGCCTGAACGACAACGTCGTGGAGGGGCTCCAGCTGCTCGACCAGCCGGCCTTCTCCGTCCAGTACCACCCCGAAGCGGCAGCGGGCCCGCACGACGCCGCCTACCTGTTCGACCGCTTCACCTCTTTGATGAGCACAGTCCCGATGGAGGGCCAGCGTGCCTAAGCGCACCGATATCCAGTCCGTCCTGGTCATCGGCTCCGGCCCGATCGTCATCGGGCAGGCCGCCGAGTTCGACTACTCCGGCACCCAGGCGTGCCGCATCCTTCGCGCCGAGGGCCTCAGGGTCATCCTCGTGAACTCCAACCCGGCGACGATCATGACCGACCCGGAGATCGCCGACGCCACGTACGTCGAGCCGATCACCCCGGAGTACGTCGAGAAGATCATCGCCAAGGAGCGCCCGGACACCCTGCTGCCCACCCTGGGCGGCCAGACGGCCCTCAACACGGCCATCTCGCTGCACGAGGCGGGCACGCTCGACAAGTACGGCGTCGAGCTGATCGGCGCCAACGTCGAGGCCATCAACAAGGGCGAGGACCGCGACCTCTTCAAGGGTGTCGTCGAGGCCGTCCGCCAGAAGATCGGCCACGGCGAGTCCGCCCGCTCGGTCATCTGCCACTCCATGGAGGACGTCCTCGGGGGCGTCGAGACGCTCGGCGGCTACCCGGTCGTCGTCCGGCCCTCCTTCACCATGGGCGGCGCCGGCTCCGGCTTCGCGCACGACGAGGAGGAGCTGCGCCGCATCGCAGGGCAGGGCCTCACGCTCTCGCCGACCACCGAGGTGCTCCTGGAGGAGTCCATCCTCGGCTGGAAGGAGTACGAGCTGGAGCTGATGCGCGACAAGCACGACAACGTCGTGGTCGTCTGCTCCATCGAGAACTTCGACCCCATGGGCGTGCACACCGGCGACTCGATCACCGTCGCGCCCGCGATGACGCTGACCGACCGCGAGTACCAGATCCTGCGGGACATCGGCATCGCCGTGATCCGCGAGGTCGGCGTCGACACCGGCGGCTGCAACATCCAGTTCGCGGTGAACCCCGAGGACGGTCGCGTGATCGTCATCGAGATGAACCCGCGCGTGTCCCGGTCCTCGGCCCTCGCCTCCAAGGCGACCGGCTTCCCGATCGCCAAGATCGCGGCCAAGCTCGCCGTCGGCTACACCCTCGACGAGATCCCGAACGACATCACGAAGGAGACCCCGGCCTCCTTCGAGCCGACGCTCGACTACGTGGTCGTGAAGGCCCCGCGCTTCGCCTTCGAGAAGTTCCCGCAGGCCGACTCCACCCTCACCACGACAATGAAGTCGGTCGGCGAGGCCATGGCCATCGGCCGCAACTTCACCGAGGCCTTCCAGAAGGCGCTGCGCTCGCTGGAGAAGAAGGGCAGCCAGTTCACCTTCGTCGGCGAGCCCGGCGACAAGACGCTCCTCCTCGAAGAGGCCGTACGGCCCACCGACGGCCGTATCAACGCCGTCATGCAGGCCATCCGCGCGGGCGCCACGCCTCAGGAGGTCTTCGAGTACACGAAGATCGATCCCTGGTTCGTCGACCAGCTCTTCCTGATCAAGGAGATCGCGGACGAGCTGGCCGAGGCGCCGGAGCTGACCCGGGATCTGCTGGCCGAGGCCAAGCGGCACGGCTTCTCGGACCAGCAGGTCGCTGAGATCCGCGGCCTGCGCGAGGATGTCGTCCGCGAGGTCCGGCACGCTCTCGGCATCCGCCCGGTCTACAAGACGGTCGACACCTGTGCCGCCGAGTTCGCCGCGAAGACGCCGTACTTCTACTCCTCCTACGACGAGGAGACCGAGGTCGCGCGGCGCGAGAAGCCGGCCGTCATCATCCTGGGCTCCGGCCCCAACCGCATCGGCCAGGGCATCGAGTTCGACTACTCGTGCGTCCACGCGTCCTTCGCGCTGAGCGACGCGGGCTACGAGACGGTGATGGTCAACTGCAACCCGGAGACCGTCTCCACGGACTACGACACCTCCGACCGTCTGTACTTCGAGCCGCTGACGCTGGAAGACGTACTGGAGATCGTCCACGCGGAGCAGCAGGCCGGCCCGGTCGCGGGTGTGATCGTGCAGCTGGGCGGCCAGACGCCGCTGGGTCTGTCGCAGGCGCTCAAGGACAACGGCGTGCCGATCGTGGGCACCCCGCCGGAGGCCATCCACGCGGCCGAGGACCGGGGCGCGTTCGGGCGCGTGCTGGCGGAAGCCGGCCTCCCGGCCCCCAAGCACGGCACCGCCACGACCTTCGCCGAGGCCAAGGCCATCGCCGACGAGATCGGCTACCCGGTCCTCGTGAGGCCGTCGTACGTCCTCGGCGGGCGCGGCATGGAGATCGTCTACGACGAGACCCGGCTGTCGTCCTACATCGCCGAGTCGACCGAGATCAGTCCCTCCCGGCCGGTCCTGGTCGACCGCTTCCTCGACGACGCGATCGAGATCGACGTCGACGCGCTCTACGACGGCACCGAGCTCTACCTCGGCGGCGTGATGGAGCACATCGAGGAGGCCGGCATCCACTCCGGCGACTCGGCGTGCGCGCTGCCCCCGATCACCCTGGGCGGCTTCGACATCAAGCGCCTGCGGGCCTCGACGGAGGCCATCGCCAAGGGCGTCGGCGTACGCGGCCTGATCAACATCCAGTTCGCGATGGCCGGCGACATCCTCTACGTCCTGGAGGCCAACCCGCGCGCGTCCCGCACCGTCCCCTTCACCTCGAAGGCGACCGCGGTCCCGCTGGCGAAGGCCGCCGCCCGGATCTCCCTGGGCGCGACCGTCGCCGAACTGCGGGCCGAGGGACTGCTTCCGGCGAAGGGCGACGGCGGCGAGCTCCCGCTCGACGCGCCGATCTCCGTCAAGGAGGCCGTCATGCCGTGGTCGCGCTTCCGCGACATCCACGGCCGCGGTGTCGACACGGTCCTCGGCCCGGAGATGCGCTCCACCGGCGAGGTCATGGGCATCGACTCCGTCTTCGGCACGGCGTACGCCAAGTCGCAGGCGGGCGCCTACGGCCCGCTGCCGACCAAGGGCCGCGCGTTCATCTCGGTCGCCAACCGCGACAAGCGCTCGATGATCTTCCCGGCGCGCGAGCTGGTCGCCCACGGCTTCGAGCTGCTCGCCACCTCCGGCACCGCCGAGGTCCTCAGGCGCAACGGCCTCAACGCCACGGTCGTTCGCAAGCAGTCCGAGGGCACCGGCCCGAACGGCGAGAAGACCATCGTCCAGCTCATCCACGACGGCGAGGTCGACCTCATCGTCAACACCCCGTACGGCACCGGCGGCCGCCTCGACGGCTACGAGATCCGTACGGCGGCCGTGGCACGGTCGGTCCCGTGCCTGACGACGGTCCAGGCGCTCGCCGCCGCCGTACAGGGCATCGACGCCCTCAACCACGGTGACGTGGGCGTCCGTTCGCTCCAGGAACACGCGGAACACCTGACCGCGGCCCGCGACTAGCAGCCCTGAGGGGGACACCGGAAACGGTGTCCCCCTCTTCGTGAGGACACCATGTACAAGATCTTCTTCAACCTCGTCTTCCAGCGGATGGACCCGGAGCGGGCCCACTACCTGGCCTTCCGCTGGATCCGCCTCGCCGTCCGCGTCCCCGTGCTGCGCACCTTCGTCGCGGCCGCACTCGCCCCCCGCCACAAGGAACTGCGCACCGAGGCGTTCGGGCTGCGCATGCACGGCCCCTTCGGGCTCGCCGCCGGCTTCGACAAGAACGCGGTCGCGATCGACGGCATGTCGATGCTCGGCTTCGATCACGTCGAGATCGGCACCGTGACCGGGGAGGCACAGCCCGGCAACCCCCAAAAGCGGCTGTTCCGGCTCGTGAAGGACCGGGCGCTGATCAACCGCATGGGCTTCAACAACGAGGGCTCGCTGGCGGTGGCGGCCCGTCTGGCGTCCCGTGAGCCGGTCTTCCGGACCGTCGTGGGCGTCAACATCGGCAAGACCAAGGTCGTCCCCGAGGACGAGGCCGCCGCGGACTACGTGAAGTCCGCCGAGCGGCTGGCGCCGTATGCCGACTACCTGGTCGTGAACGTCTCGTCCCCGAACACCCCCGGGCTGCGCAACCTGCAGGCCACCGAGGCGCTGCGCCCGCTGCTGAGCGCCGTGCGCGAGGCCGCCGACCGTACGGTGACCTCCCGCCGTGTCCCGCTGCTCGTGAAGATCGCGCCGGACCTCGCCGACGAGGACGTCGACGCCGTCGCCGACCTCGCCGTCGAACTCGGCCTGGACGGGATCATCGCCACGAACACCACCATCGCGCGCGAGGGGCTCGGTTTGAAATCCGAACCCTCGCTGGTGAAGGAGACCGGCGGGCTGTCCGGCGCGCCCCTGAAGGCCCGCTCCCTGGAGGTGCTGCGCCGCCTCTACGCGCGCGTGGGCGACCGCATCACCCTGGTGGGGGTCGGCGGCATCGAGAACGCCGAGGACGCCTGGCAGCGCATCCTGGCCGGCGCCACCCTTGTCCAGGGCTACAGCGCCTTCATCTACGAGGGCCCCTTCTGGGGGCGCGCCATCCACAAGGGCCTCGCCGCCCGCCTCGCCACCAGCCCGTACGCCACCCTCGCCGACGCGGTCGGCGCCGACGTAAGGAAGACCACGTGAGTGCTCTCGAACCCTTCGGCACCCGTCTGCGCCGGGCCATGGACGAGCGTGGGCCGCTGTGCGTCGGTATCGACCCGCACGCGTCCCTGCTCGCCGAGTGGGGCCTGAACGACGATGTCGCGGGCCTGGAGCGGTTCAGCCGCACGGTGGTGGAGGCGACCGCCGACCGGGTCGCCGTCCTGAAGCCGCAGAGCGCGTTCTTCGAGCGCTTCGGCTCCCGTGGCATCGCCGTCCTGGAGAAGTCGGTGGAAGAGGCCCGGGCGGCCGGGGCGCTGGTCGTGATGGACGCCAAGCGCGGCGACATCGGCTCGACCATGGCCGCGTACGCCGAGACCTTCCTGCGCAAGGACTCCCCGCTCTTCTCGGACGCGCTCACCGTCTCGCCCTACCTCGGCTACGGATCGCTCTCGCCGGCCCTCGCGCTCGCCCGGGAGAGCGGCTCGGGCCTGTTCGTGCTCGCGCTGACCTCCAACCCTGAGGGCGGTGAGGTGCAGCACGCGATGCGCGCGGACGGACGGAACGTCGGAGCGACGATGCTCGCGCACCTCGCCGCCGAGAACGAGGGGGAGGAGCCCCTGGGGTCCTTCGGGGCCGTCGTGGGCGCCACGCTGGGCGATCTGTCGTCCTACGACCTGGGTATCAACGGGCCGCTCCTGGCTCCCGGCATCGGAGCTCAGGGCGCCACCGCGGCCGACCTTCCCGGCGTCTTCGGGGCGGCGGTGCGCAACGTCGTGCCGAACGTCAGCCGGGGGGTGCTGCGGCACGGTCCCGACGCCGGGGCGCTGCGCGCGGCCGCGGACCGCTTCGCGGAGGAGATCAGGGCCGCCGTGGCGACCGTATGAGACGTTCGTGACGGTCGTCTTAGGCGTTCGAGACGCTCGCTCGACTCCTTCGACGAGTGGTCGGAGGAGTGGTGCGAGGCCCGCTTGAGTCTGAATACATCCTCAAATCCTGGGCATTATGTCCTAAATGTCCGGCCTGACGGAGGCTGACCAGGACTTTTCCGCTGTTCTCGCTGACTCTGGCGGACTTGCCCGCTAGTCTCCGACGAGAGTCAACGGGCAAGCGTGTTGCTCGTGGCTCCCCAGGTGTGGGGCGACTAGGTTCCTCACCGGTCCGTATCCGACAGTTCGACATCCGAGGTGACGTAGGCGTGGCTCTTCCGCCCCTTACCCCTGAACAGCGCGCAGCCGCGCTCGAAAAGGCCGCCGCGGCTCGCCGGGAGCGGGCCGAGGTCAAGAATCGACTCAAGCACTCCGGCGCCTCCCTGCACGAGGTCATCAAGCAGGGCCAGGAAAACGACGTCATCGGCAAGATGAAGGTCTCCGCCCTGCT
Organism: Streptomyces sp. NBC_00461; assembly: GCF_036013935.1. Classification (NCBI taxonomy): domain Bacteria; kingdom Bacillati; phylum Actinomycetota; class Actinomycetes; order Kitasatosporales; family Streptomycetaceae; genus Streptomyces; species Streptomyces sp. NBC_00461. Next base: position 1,759,484 of record NZ_CP107902.1, on the reverse strand, counting down.
CGAGTCGCTGCCGGGCGTGGGCAAGGTCCGCGCCAAGCAGATCATGGAGCGACTGGGCATCTCCGAGAGCCGCCGTGTGCGTGGTCTCGGTTCCAACCAGATCGCCTCTCTGGAGCGTGAGTTCGGCAGCACCGGCTCCTGAGTCCGGCTTACTCCGGACCAGGAGTCCCGGGCACTCCGGGATTGCTGGAATAATCGCTGTATGGCTGCAACATTCCGGGGGACGACCCCCGAGCCCCCGGACGTACGTCCGCGGCTGACCGTGCTCTCCGGCCCCTCAGGGGTCGGCAAGAGCACGGTCGTCGCCCATATGCGCAGGCAACACCCCGAGGTCTGGCTCTCGGTGTCGGCGACGACCCGTGCGCCACGCCCCGGCGAGAAGCACGGCGTCCACTACTTCTTCGTCACCGACGAGGAGATGGACAAGCTGATCGCCAACGGTGAGCTGCTGGAGTGGGCCGAGTTCGCCGGAAACCGCTACGGCACCCCGCGTGCCGCCGTGCTGGAGCACCTGGAGGACGGTGTGCCCGTTCTCCTGGAGATCGACCTCCAGGGCGCCCGGCAGGTCCGCGAGACCATGCCGGAGGGCCGGCTGGTGTTCCTGGCTCCGCCCTCCTGGGAGGAGCTGGTGCGCAGGCTCACCGGGCGGGGAACCGAGCCGCCCGAGGTGATCGAGCGCCGTCTTGACGCGGCGAAGATCGAGCTGGCGGCCGAGCCGGAGTTCGACATGACCTTGGTCAACACCTCCGTCGAGGACGTGGCTCGCGAGCTGCTAGCCTTGATGGATGTTGTGTGATCACAAGTGATGTGATCACGACCGATCTTTTCCCATCCATCGGAAGGTAGAGCGTGTCCTCTTCCATCTCCGCGCCCGAGGGCATCATCAACCCGCCGATCGACGAGCTCCTCGAGGCCACCGACTCGAAGTACAGCCTCGTGATCTACGCGGCCAAGCGTGCCCGCCAGATCAACGCGTACTACTCGCAGCTCGGCGAGGGCCTCCTCGAGTACGTCGGTCCGCTCGTCGACACCCACGTCCACGAGAAGCCGCTCTCGATCGCCCTGCGCGAGATCAACGCCGGACTGCTGACGTCCGAGGCCATCGAAGGCCCCGCGCAGTAGTATTTTCGGTTTGCAGTTGGCTTTTCCACAGGCCCGGCAGCGCGACTGTCGGGCCTGTGGTGTGTGATGGGTGCGTGCGCCGGGAGCCGTGGCGTGCGGATGTCGAGTGCGGGGAGGCGCTGTGGACAGGCCGAAGGTCGTTCTGGGGGTCAGCGGCGGTATCGCCGCCTACAAGGCCTGTGAGCTGCTGCGCAGACTGACCGAGTCGGGCCATGACGTCCGCGTCGTTCCCACTGCCTCCGCGCTGCACTTCGTCGGCGCCGCCACCTGGTCCGCGCTCTCCGGCCATCCCGTCTCCACCGAGGTCTGGGACGACGTGCACGAGGTCCCGCACGTCCGCATCGGACAGCATGCCGATCTGGTCGTCGTCGCCCCGGCGACCGCGGACATCCTCGCGAAGGCCGCCCACGGCCTGGCCGACGACCTGCTCACCAACACGCTCCTGACGGCCCGCTGTCCGGTCGTCTTCGCGCCCGCCATGCATACGGAGATGTGGGAGCACCCGGCCACCCAGGAGAACGTGGCGACTCTGCGGCGGCGCGGCGCCGTCGTCATCGAACCGGCCGTCGGCCGCCTGACCGGTGTCGACACCGGCAAGGGGCGGCTGCCCGACCCGGCGGAGATCTTCGAGGTGTGCCGCCGCGTGCTCGCCAGGGGAGTGCGGGAGCCAGACCTCGCCGGCCGGCACGTCGTGGTCAGCGCCGGCGGCACCCGCGAGCCCCTCGACCCGGTGCGCTTCCTCGGCAACCGCTCCTCCGGCAAGCAGGGCTACGCCCTCGCCCGCACCGCCGCCGCGCGAGGCGCCCGCGTCACGCTCATCGCCGCGAACACCATGCTGCCCGACCCGGCCGGTGTGGACGTCGTTCAGGTCGGCACGGCCGTGCAGCTGCGCGAGGCGGTCCTGAAGGCGGCCCCTGAGGCCGACGCCGTCGTGATGGCGGCCGCGGTCGCGGACTTCCGCCCGCAGACATACGCCGCCGGAAAGATCAAGAAGAAGGACGGCCAGGACCCGGACCCCATCGTGCTGGTGCGGAATCCGGACATCCTCGCGGAGATCTCGGCGGAGCGTGCCCGCCCCGGACAGGTGATCGTCGGCTTCGCCGCCGAGACCGACGACGTCCTGGCCAACGGCCGTACCAAGCTGGAGCGCAAGGGCTGCGACCTGCTGGTGGTGAACGAGGTGGGGGAGCGCAAGACCTTCGGCTCCGAGGAGAACGAGGCCGTGGTGCTGGGCGCCGACGGCACCGAGACCCCCGTACCGCACGGTCCTAAGGAAAGGTTGGCCGAAACCGTCTGGGACCTGGTGGCGGAACGCCTCGGGTGAATGTTTCAGTCGCTTCCCGGTCCCCTCAAACCTCTGTCACGGAGGCGTGAAAACCTCTGACACCGGGGCGTGGCGGCCCTGGCCAAGGCCGCACGTAATTGGGCAGAATGCCCGTGCCGCAGGTCACAGCCCTCCCGAGAGGCGAGACAGGGAGGCCGATGACCGAGTACGACCGATAAACTGTTCTCGGACGATGCCGGGCGCAGCCCCCGGGCCCGTCCGCCAATGATCAGCCAGCAGCCGCTGCAACCCCAGGGAGCGTTGTGTCCCGTCGCCTGTTCACCTCGGAGTCCGTGACCGAGGGTCACCCCGACAAGATCGCTGACCAGATCAGCGACACCATTCTCGACGCGCTTCTGCGCGAGGACCCGACTTCCCGGGTCGCCGTCGAGACGCTGATCACCACCGGCCTCGTCCATGTCGCCGGTGAGGTCACCACCAAGACCTACGCGGACATCGCGACCCTGGTCCGCAGCAAGATCCTCGAGATCGGCTACGACTCCTCCAAGAAGGGCTTCGACGGCGCCTCATGCGGCGTCTCGGTGTCCATCGGCGCGCAGTCCCCGGACATCGCGCAGGGCGTCGACACGGCGTACGAGAACCGTGTCGAGGGCGACGAGGACGAACTGGACCGCCAGGGCGCGGGCGACCAGGGTCTGATGTTCGGTTACGCGACCGACGAGACCCCCACCCTGATGCCGCTGCCGATCTTCCTGGCGCACCGCCTGTCGAAGCGCCTCTCCGAGGTCCGCAAGAACGGCACCATCCCCTACCTGCGCCCCGACGGCAAGACGCAGGTCACCATCGAGTACGACGGCGACAAGGCCGTCCGCCTCGACACGGTGGTCGTCTCCTCGCAGCACGCCTCCGACATCGACCTCGAGTCGCTGCTGGCGCCCGACATCCGCGAGTTCGTCGTCGAGGCGGAGCTGAAGGCGCTCCTGGACGACGGCATCAAGCTGGACACGGACAACTACCGCCTCCTGGTCAACCCCACCGGCCGCTTCGAGATCGGCGGCCCGATGGGCGACGCCGGCCTCACCGGCCGCAAGATCATCATCGACACGTACGGCGGCATGGCCCGCCACGGCGGCGGCGCCTTCTCCGGCAAGGACCCGTCCAAGGTCGACCGCTCCGCCGCGTACGCGATGCGCTGGGTGGCGAAGAACGTCGTCGCCGCCGGCCTGGCCTCCCGCTGCGAGGTCCAGGTCGCGTACGCCATCGGCAAGGCCGAGCCGGTCGGTCTCTTCGTGGAGACCTTCGGCACCGCCAAGGTCGACACCGAGCAGATCGAGAAGGCCATCGACGAGGTCTTCGACCTCCGCCCGGCCGCGATCATCCGCGACCTCGACCTGCTCCGCCCGATCTACGCCCAGACCGCGGCCTACGGCCACTTCGGCCGCGAGCTCCCGGAGTTCACCTGGGAGAAGACGGACCGCGTGGACGCACTGCGCAAGGCGGCGGGGCTCTAAGCTCCGCGACGCTTGGCGAGGCCCGGTTCCCTTGGGGGGCCGGGCCTCGGTGTGTCTGTGGCGCATGTGGCGCGCAGTTCGCGATGCGCAGATCATGATGCGGGGGCGGGATGCGTGGGTCGTGATGCGCCGTCCGCATGATCTTGGGCCGCCGTCGGTTGTCAGTGCCGTTTGGTAAGAATGCAGGTGTGAGCAGCGAGGACGGGGCGGTGGACGGCGGGGCCGAGGGCGCGCCGCCCGAGCAGCTTGCGTTGATCCGGGAGAGTGTGCGCAAGGCTGAGGTGCCCAAGGCCAAGCCACGGACGTGGCGAGGGGCCGCGCTGGCCAAGGAGTTGCCCGTCGCGCGGGTCCTGGTCGACAAGGGCGTGCTGCATCTTGACCGGTACTTCGACTACGCCGTGCCCGAGGAGCTGGACGCGGACGCGCAGCCCGGCGTGCGGGTGCGGGTGCGCTTCGGGGCCGGGCGCCATCGGGTGAGGGACGGGCGGCGTGAGGGCGGGGGGTTGATCGACGGGTTTCTCGTCGAGCGGCTCGCGGAGTCCGACTACTCCGGGCCGCTGGCCGCGCTGGCCCAGGTCGTCTCTCCCGAGCGGGTGCTGAGCGAGGAGTTGCTGGGGCTGACCCGTGCCGTTGCCGATCGGTACGCGGGAAGCCTTGCCGATGTGCTTCAGCTGGCCGTGCCGCCCCGCAGCGCGCGGGCCGAGCAGCGGCCCTCGCCCGAGCCACTGCCGGCGCCGGGGATCCCGGAGGCGGGGTCCTGGGTGCGGTACGAGCGGGGGGCCGCGTTTCTGGAGTCGCTGGCGTCGGGAGGCGCGCCCCGCGCGGTCTGGAACGCGCTGCCAGGACCCGAGTGGAGCGACGAGCTGGCGCGTGCCGTGGCGGCGGCCCTGGCCTCCGGTCGGGGCGCGCTGGTCGTGCTGCCGGACGGGCGGGCGGTCGCGCGGGTCGACGCGGCGCTGACCGCGCTGCTGGGGGAGGGCCGGCACGCGGTGCTCACCGCCGACGCCGGACCCGAGAAGCGGTACCGGGAGTGGCTCGCGGTGCGGCGGGGAGCGGTGCGGGCCGTCATCGGGACCCGCGCCGCCATGTTCGCACCGGTCCAGGATCTCGGTCTCGTCGCCATCTGGGACGACGGGGACGACAGCCACAGCGAGCAGCACGCGCCCCAGCCGCACGCACGGGAAGTCCTGCTGCTGCGGGCCGCACTGGACAAGTGCGGGTTCCTGCTGGGCAGCTGGAGCTGCACCGTGGAGGCCGCGCAGTTGGTCGAGAGCGGCTGGGCCCTGCCGCTCGTCGCCGTACGCGAACAGGTGCGGGCGGCCGCTCCGCTCGTACGGACCGTCGGGGACCAGGATCTCGCGCGGGACGAGGCCGCCCGGGCGGCCCGGCTGCCCACCCTGGCCTGGCAGGCCGTCAGAGACGGGTTGCGGCACGGGCCGGTGCTCGTGCAGGTGCCCCGGCGCGGGTACGTCCCCCGGATGGCGTGTGCCAACTGCCGGGCGCCCGCGCGCTGCCGGCACTGCTCCGGGCCGATGGAGGGACAGGAGGCGGGCGCCGCGCTGCGCTGCGGATGGTGCGGACGGGACGAGAGCGGCTGGCACTGTCCGGAGTGCGGCGGGTTCAGGTTGCGGGCGCAGGTCGTGGGGGCGCGGCGGACGGCCGAGGAACTGGGGCGGGCGTTTCCCGCCGTGCCGGTGCGGACCTCCGGACGTGAGCATGTGCTGGACACCGTGCCGGACGCACCCGCGCTGATCGTGAGCACGCCGGGGGCCGAGCCCGTCGCCGAGGGCGGATACGCGGCGGCGCTGCTGCTGGACGGCTGGGCCATGCTCGGGCGGCCCGATCTGCGCGCCGGTGAGGACGCGCTGCGACGATGGATGGCGGCCGCCTCGCTCGTCCGGCCGCAGGGCGCCGACGGCACCGTGGTCGTCGTCGCAGAGCCGACTCTGCGGCCCGTGCAGGCGCTGGTGCGCTGGGACCCCGTCGGCCATGCCGTGCGGGAACTCGCCGAGCGGGCCGAACTCGGCTTTCCGCCGGTGTCGCGGATGGCGGCGCTGTCCGGGGAGGGGGAGGCGGTCGCCGAATTCCTGCGTACGGTCGAACTGCCGCGGGAGGCCGAGGTGCTGGGGCCCGTGCCGTTGCCGGTCACGGTGACCGGGCGGCCGCGGCGGGTGGGGGCGCCGCCTCCCGGGGAGCACTGGCTCCGGGCCCTGGTGCGGGTGCCGCCGGGGTGCGGGGCGGCGCTGGCGTCGGCGCTGAAGGCTGCGCAGGCGGCGCGGATGGCTCGGGGGGCCGGGGAGGCGGTGGTTCGGGTGCGGATCGATCCGCCTGACATCGGGTGAGGTAGGCCGCTCGTCCTGCGGCGGGTGAGGGCGCGTGGCGTCGGGCGAGGCGTGGTCGAGTTCCTCGGACGTGTCCCCGCATGCCGCCCTACCTGCGTGCGTCCATGCGTGCCCCGTACCTGCGTGCAGGCGTGCCTCCGTACCTGCGTGCGTCCAGGCATGCCTCGTACCTGCGTCCTGGCGTGCCTCCCCACTGTGTCCGGGGACATGGCTCCCCATGTACGTCCAGACATGGCTTCCTACCTCTGCCGTCCCGACAGGTCTCCCCAGCGTCCCGACATGCGTCTGCCCTCCCGGATGCGTGCCGGGAGGGCAGGGGAGGAAGGTGGCTCAGCCGTTGCGGGGGCCGGGGAATGCTGTCGGCCTGACCTCGTCGCGGAGCGTGGGGCTGCCGGCCGTCGGCTGGGTCGGCATGGAACGGGCGGCGGGGACCGTCGGCACCGTCGGCATACCGGTGTTCACGGCGACCGGCAGGGATCCCGCCGGCTCGGCGGCCCGCTCGGTCTCGGCGGCCGCCTGGGCCGCGGCCCGGCGCGCGCCGTAACGGCGGTGCACCGCCTGCTTGGTGACCCCGAGTGCGGAACCCACCGCGTCCCACGAGAAGCCGAGAGAGCGGTCGAAGTCGACCGCGGCCGTGACCAGGGTCTCGACACTGTCGCGCAGTTCCTGCGCGAGACGGACGGTCGGGGCGGGAGCGCGTCCGTAGACGACGAAGCCCGTGGAGGGGCCCGAGCGGCGGGGGCGGTAGACGTTGCCCAACTGGGCGGTGAGCGTGCGCAGTGCGTCCACCTGCCGGCGGACCCGCTCGATGTCCCGCACCAGCAAGTGCAGGCTGGCCCGAGCCTGGGCGTCGTGGGTTGCGTGGTCGGCCATGAACAAGCCTCTCGAACCGGCGTTGAAAAGGATCCGGGCCGCGCGATCGCGGCCCGTTGTGGTCAATCTTTCTTGACCAACGTGTTTTTGCTTCGGGGGTCACGGTCTGGGGGCGTGGGGGCATATGCCTACGCCCCCAAGTGCCGGTTCCCGCCGCGGACCTCGCCCGGATCCTTCCCGTCGGCATGCGTGACCGTGGGCTTTCCCGGTGTGGTCCTGGAGCTTTCCGGTCGGGGTCATAGACTTGTACGTCGCCGCAACAGCCCCCGTCCGAGAGGCCCCGCCCACCCATGAAGCTCGTCTTCGCCGGTACCCCCGAGGTCGCCGTTCCCGCTCTGGACGCTCTCATCGCCTCTGGGCGGCACGAGGTGGCCGCCGTCGTCACGCGGCCCGACGCACCGGCCGGGCGGGGACGCAGGCTGGTCGCGTCCCCTGTGGCGCAGCGGGCCCAGGAGGCCGGGATCGAGGTGCTGAGGCCGCTCAAGCCGAGGGATCCGGAATTCCTCGCGCGGCTGCGGGAGATCGGCCCCGACTGCTGTCCCGTCGTCGCCTACGGCGCCCTGCTGCCCCGCGTCGCCCTCGACGTCCCCGCCCAGGGCTGGGTCAACCTGCACTTCTCCTTGCTGCCGGCCTGGCGCGGCGCCGCGCCCGTGCAGCACGCCATCATGGCCGGGGACGAGATCACGGGGGCCTCCACCTTCCTCATCGAGGAGGGCCTCGACTCCGGGCCGGTCTACGGCACGGTGACCGAGGAGATCCGGCACAACGACACCAGCGGCGACCTGCTGACCCGGCTGGCCTTCGCCGGCGCCGGGCTGCTCTCCGCGACCATGGACGGCATTGAGGACGGCACGCTGAAGGCCGTACCGCAGCCGGCCGAGGGCATCACCACAGCGCCGAAGATCACTGTCGAGGACGCCCAGGTCGACTGGGCCACCCCGGCGTTGCGGGTCGACCGGGTCGTGCGCGGCTGCACCCCGGCGCCCGGCGCCTGGACCACCTTCCGGGAGGAGCGGCTCAAGCTGATCCACGTCACGCCCGTGCCGGAGCGGACCGACCTCCCGCCCGGGCAGCTCGCCGTCGGCAAGAACAGCGTGCACGTCGGCACCGGTTCGTACGCCGTCGAGCTGCTGTGGGTACAGGCCCAGGGCAAGAAGCCGATGCGAGCGGCGGACTGGGCGCGGGGCGTGCGGATCGCCGACGGGGAGCGCCTCGGCGGGTAGCAGGGTGGTGGGCGGGAGCTAGCAGGGTGGTGGGCGGGAGCTAGCAAGGCGGTGGGTGGGAGCTAGCAAGGTGGTGGGTGGGAGCTAGCGAGGCGGTGGGTGGGACGTAGGCTTGGTGCGTAGTCCGACCAGACATACCGGAGCACCTTTTTCGTGAGCGACACCTCCCCTGCGCCCCGCAAGTCCCCTAAGCCCTATCGGCGGCCCAAGAAGGACCCCGTCCGCATGCTCGCCTTCGAGGCGCTGAGGGCCGTGGACGAGCGGGACGCGTACGCCAACCTCGTTCTGCCGCCGCTGCTGCGCAAGGCGCGGGAGAAGGAGGGACCGGACACGTTCGACGGGCGGGACGCGGCGCTCGCGACGGAGCTGGTGTACGGGACGCTGCGGTGGCAGGGGACCTACGACGCCGTCATCTCCGCCTGTGTGGACCGGCCGCTGCGCGAGGTCGACCCGCCTGTGCTGGACGTGCTGAGCCTCGGGGTGCACCAGTTGCTCGGGACGCGGATCCCGACCCATGCGGCCGTGTCCGCCTCGGTCGAGCTGGCCCGGGTCGTGCTCGGTGACGGGCGGGCCAAGTTCGTCAACGCCGTGCTGCGGAAGGTCGCGCAGGACGATCTCGACGGCTGGATCGAGAAGGTCGCGCCGCCCTACGAGGACGACCCCGAGGACCACCTCGCCGTCGTCCACTCGCATCCGCGCTGGGTCGTGTCCGCGCTGTGGGACTCTCTCGGCGGCGGCCGGGCCGGCATCGAGCGGTTGCTGGAGGCGGACAACGAGCGGCCCGAGGTGACTCTGGTCGCGCGGCCCGGGCGGGCCAGGACCGAGGAGTTGCTCGGGGAGGAGGCCGCGGTCGCGGGGCGCTGGTCGCCGTATGCCGTGCGGCTCACCGAAGGCGGTGAGCCCGGCGCGATCGAGGCCGTACGGGACGGCCGTGCGGGCGTGCAGGACGAGGGCAGTCAGCTCGTGGCGGTGGCGCTGGCCAACGCCCCCCTGGACGGGCCGGACGAGAAGTGGCTCGACGGGTGCGCCGGGCCCGGCGGGAAGGCGGCGCTGCTCGGGGCACTGGCCGCTGAGCGGGGGGCGGCCCTGCTCGCCTCCGAGAAGCAGCCGCACCGGGCCGGCCTGGTCGCGAAGGCGCTGCGCGGCAACCCCGGGCCCTACCAGGTCATCACCGCCGACGGGACCCGCCCGCCGTGGCGGCCCGGCTCCTTCGACCGGGTGCTGATGGACGTGCCCTGCACGGGGCTCGGCGCGCTGCGGCGGCGGCCCGAGGCGCGCTGGCGGCGTCGTCCCGAGGACCTGGACCAGTTCGGGCCGCTCCAGCGTGCCCTGCTGCGCTCCGCCCTGGACGCCGTACGGGTCGGCGGCGTCGTGGGCTACGCCACCTGCTCGCCGCACCTGGCCGAGACCAGGGCCGTCGTCGACGACCTGCTCAAGCAGCATCCGGGCGCCGAACTCGTCGACGCGCGCCCGCTCCTGCCGGGCGTGCCGGACCTCGGCGCCGGTCCGGACGTACAGCTGTGGCCGCACCTGCACGGGACCGACGCCATGTATCTGGCCCTTATTCGGAGGACTGGCTGACCTGCTCCGCCTCGCTCGCCGCGGGCGTTCCGCCGTCCTGGTGGGCCAGGCGGTGCGGCCACCACACCTTCTTTCCCACATCGAGGAAGAGTGAGGTGACCAGCACGGACCGGATGACGAACGTGTCGAGCAGGACGCCGAGTGCGACCGCGAAGCCGATCTCCGCGAAGCCCACCATCGGCAGCGTGCCCAGGGCGGCGAACGTGCCCGCCAGGACCAGGCCGGCCGAGGTGATCACCGCGCCGGTGGTGGCCAGGCCCGTCACCACCCCGGGTCGGGTGCCGCGGTGGAAGGCCTCCTCGCGGATGCGTGTGGTCAGGAAGATGTTGTAGTCGATGCCGAGCGCGACCAGGAACACGAAGACGAACAGCGGGAAGGACACGTCCTCGCCCGCGTAGTCGAAGACGTGCCGGAAGGCGAGGGCGCTCAGCCCCAGCGCGGTGGCCAGGGACAGCATCACCGTCCCGATCAGCAGGAGCGGTGCCACCAGGGCGCGCAGCAGGATGCCCAGCACGAGCAGGACGACGACCAGGACCAGTGGGATGACCAGGTAGTTGTCGTGGGTCTGGGCGTTCTCCATGTCCAGCAGGGCGGCTGTGCCGCCGCCCACCTGGGCGTCGGCGTTCGGCACGACGTGCACCGCGTGGCGCACCCGCTGCACGGTCGCCTTCGCCGCGTCGCTGTCGGCCGGGGCGCGCATGGTCGCCTCGAACAGCACCTGACCGTTGTGTTCGGGCGCGGTGCCGGGTGGTATGCCGATGCTCGTCGGCACGACACCGCGGTCCGCGGCGACGGCGCGGCCCACCTGCGTGGCCTGCGCCTTGTTGGAGACGATCACCAGCGGATCGCCGGAGCCCGCCGGGAAGTAACGCGCCGACACCTTCTGCCCGGTGATGGAGTCCGGTGTGTTGGTGAAGGCGTCCGCGTTGGCGATTCCCGCCGCACGCAACTGGAACAGGCCCAGGGACAGGGCCACGAGCACCGCGGCCGTGATGCTCCAGACCATGCGCGGACGGCGGGCGATACGACGGCCCATGCGGGCCCAGATGCCGCGTTCGGTCGGATCGGCGGACCCGAAGTGCGGGACGGTCGGCCAGAAGATCCAGCGGCCGAAGATCAGCAGCAGGGCCGGGAAGAGGGTGAGCATGGCCAGGAGAGCGATCGTCACGCCGATCGCCGCCACCGGGCCCAGGCCGCGCGTCGAGTTCATCTCGGCGACGAGCAGCACCAGCATGCTCAGGACGACCGTCAGTCCGGAGGCGAGCACCGCCGGTCCCGCGCGGTTCATGGCCAGCGCCATCGCCTCGTGGCGGTCCTCGTGCCGGCGCAGTTCCTCCCGGTAGCGGGCGACCAGGAGCAGGGCGTAGTCGGTGCCCGCGCCGAAGACGAGCACCGTGAGGATGCCGGCGCTCTGACCGTTCACGGTCAGGCCCGCGTGCCGTGCGAGGAGATAGATCAGCGCCTGTGCCGTGAACAGGGCCACCACGACCCCGAGCAGCGGCACGAACAGCAGCGTCGGACTGCGGAACGTGAGCAGCAGCATCACGATCACGACGGCCATCGCCGAGAACAGCAGGGTCGAGTCGATGCCCTCGAAGGCCTTGGAGAAGTCCGCCGACGTGCCGCCCGGCCCGGTGATGTGCACCGCGAGTCCGCCGCCGCCCTTGCCCACCTGGTCGCGGATCGAGTCGACGGCGGGCGCGATCCGCTGCCAGCCCTGCGCGTCCATGGTGATCGGCACGTAGATCTGGGCGGCTCGTGGTGCCGTCCGCCGGTCGTAGATCGGGCCTTTCGTCTCGGCACCGATGATGCCGTGGGCGCGCAGCGCCTTGACCTGCTGGGCGTCCTGGGCGATCTGCTGCCGGTCCTGCGCCGTCAGCCCGTCCGCCCGCGCGTAGACGACGACCGCGGGGATCTGCTCGGGCCTGAAGTCTCCGGAGACGTCGAGGACCTGGGTGGACTCGGCGGACCCGGGCAGCCAGGACTGCGCGTCGTTGTCCTGGGCGTCGTTCAGCTTCATCCCGAACGGCGCCGCGATCACCAGGACCACGAGCCACAGGGCCACGATCAGCCACTTGGAGCGCCGCCCGCACACGAAAGCGATGGTGTTGCGCTTCCAGACGTCGAGCTGCCTCATGGCGACCCCCGTGGCCGTACGCGGTGCCGGTCGGCGGCCCAGCATGGCATGCGCCGTCCGCGGACAACATCCGATGAACGGCTTAGGTCCGGACCGGCGCGAACAAACGTGCCCGGACATGGCAGGCTTGGGTCATGGCCGTGCAGATCAACCCCAGCATCCTGTCCGCCGACTTCGCCCGCCTCGCGGACGAGGCGAAGGCGGTCGAAGGAGCCGACTGGCTCCACGTAGACGTCATGGACAACCATTTCGTCCCGAACCTCACGCTCGGTGTGCCGGTCGTAGAGTCGCTGGCGCGTGCGACGGACACCCCGCTGGACTGCCATCTGATGATCGAGGCCCCCGATCGCTGGGCCCCGCAGTACGTCGAAGCGGGGGCATCGTCCGTCACCTTCCACGTCGAGGCTGCCGCCGCGCCCGTGCGGCTTGCCCGGGAGATCCGGGCCAAGGGCGCTCGCGCCTCCATGGCGCTGAAGCCCGCGACGCCCATCGAGCCCTACGAGGACCTGCTCCCCGAGCTCGACATGCTGCTGATCATGACGGTGGAGCCGGGCTTCGGCGGGCAGGCGTTCCTCGACATCATGCTTCCCAAGATTCGCCGCACTCGCGAGTTGATCAGCAAGCACGGACTGGAGCTGTGGCTGCAGATCGACGGCGGAGTCTCCGCTTCCACCATCGAGCGCTGCGCGGAGGCCGGCGCCGACGTCTTCGTCGCCGGTTCGGCGGTGTACGGGGCCGAGGACCCGGCCGAAGCGGTACGTGCACTGCGCACCCAGGCGGAGAACGTGACCGCCAAGGCGTCCTGGGCATGCGACCACTGACCAACAGGAACGTGAACAGCTACGTGAACGCCGCCCATCGGGGCGGATCAAGTACGCCGGATCTGCAAGGATGAACGGCGAATCCACAGCGTGAACAGCAGTGAGGAGATCGCCGTGTCGGGTATGTCGGCGGGCCGGTCAGCAGTGCGGATGGGACCCGCTGAGCTGGTGCAGGCGGCGGCCATGGCCCGCCGCTTCTACCTCGAGGGCAAGTCCAAGATCCAGATCGCGGAGGAGTTCGGCGTCAGCCGCTTCAAGGTGGCCCGGGTCCTGGAGACGGCTCTCGAACGGGATCTCGTACGGATCGAGATCCGCGTCCCGGCCGAGCTGGACGCGGAGCGCTCGGACGCGCTGCGTGCCCGCTACGGCCTCAGGCACGCCGTCGTGGTGGAGTCCCCTGCCGACGCGGAGGAGTCGCCCGACCCCGAGAACCTCGGCGAGGTCGCCGCCGACCTGCTCGGCGAACTCGTCAACGAGGGCGATGTGCTCGGCCTTGCCTGGGGCCGCTCCACCATTCACATGGCCGCCGCGCTCGACCGGCTGCCGCCGTGCACGGTGGTGCAGTTGACGGGTGTGTACGACGCCGGGACCGCCGAGCGCGGATCCGTCGAGGCCGTACGCCGCGCCGCCCAGGTGTCCGGCGGCGACGCCCACCCGATCTACGCGCCGATGCTGCTGCCGGACGCGGCGACCGCGGCGGCGCTGCGCAACCAGACGGGGATCGCGCGGGCCTTCGAGTACTTCGACAAGGTCACCGTCGCCTGTGTCTCCATCGGCTCCTGGGAGCCCGGCATCTCGACGGTGCACGACATGCTCAGCGACGAGGAGCGCGCGCACTACGCCTCGCTCGGCGTCGCCGCCGAGATGTCCGCGCACCTCTTCGACACCCAGGGCCGCCGGGTCGGACGGGACCTCGGCGAGCGGTGCATCACGGTCAAGACCGACCAGCTCCGCCGTGTCCCCGAGGTCGTCGCGATCGCGGGCGGCGCGCGCAAGGCGTCCGCGATCGACGCGGTGCTGCGTTCCGGGCTCGTCACCAGCCTGGTGACGGACACGTCGGCCGCGGACGTACTGATGACGTCGGGTCAGACGCCGAAGCCGGCGCTCAACCGGGCGGACCCCGACGGGCCCTGACGGCAGGTCGGAAGGGGGCGGCCGTGGCAGCATCGGCGACATGATGCTGCGGTTCGTCCCCCGGGTGCTCGCCGGGATGCTGGTCTGTCTCGTCGTCCTTCTGACGGGTTGTTCGTCGACAACGGGGACGTCCGGGACATCGGGGACGACAGGCGGTCGGTCAAGTGCCGCCACTCCCGCATGGGTCGGCGACCTGGCAACCGTCCAGGCGTCCGCGCTCCCCGCCGAGGCGCGGCAGACGCTCGTGCTCATCGACAAGGGCGGGCCCTTCCCCTACGCCAGGGACGGCGTCGTTTTCGGGAACTTCGAGGGGCTGCTGCCCGGGCATCAGCGTGGCTACTACCTCGAATACACCGTCAGGACTCCCGGCTCGCGCGACCGCGGAGCCCGGCGCATTGTCACCGGGCAGGGCGGCGAGATCTACTACACCGATGATCACTACGAATCGTTCAGGGCGGTGTTGAGATGACGGAACTCGTGGTCACGCTGGACCTCGACGGGGTCACGGACAAGGCGGGTCTGATGGACCGCTCCGCCCGTGCCCTGCGGCTGCCCGACTGGTTCGGCCGCAACTGGGACGCCCTCGTCGACAGCCTCTCCGACCACACCGTCTGGCCCGAAGGCGCGGTGGAGCGGGGCCTGCTGGTCGTCGTACGGAACTGGCGGCCGTACGCGAAGGCGCGGCCCGAGGAGTGGCAGACCGCTCAGGAGGTCTTCTCCGAGGCCGTCGACCGGACGCCCGCGCTCTGCGTGGCGCTCGCTCTCGGGAACGCGGCGCGATAGGGCTTGGAGGTTTCTCTGAAGGAGCCTCTGACCTGCCTGGACGATCCGCCCGGGCAACGCATTCCAGCCGACATGGGACAATGAGGTACGTGCTCTTCCCTCTGGCAGACCTGTCCGGGGGCCGCCTCTGATCGACTGGGATGTGCAGCACGTGCGTTTCCTCAACGACATCCAGCCCCCGTACGACCTGACGTACGACGACGTCTTCATGGTCCCGAGCCGCAGCGCCGTCGGCTCGCGGCAGGGCGTGGACCTCAGCTCCCCGGACGGCACGGGCACCACCATCCCGCTGGTCGTCGCCAACATGACCGCCATCGCGGGCCGCCGCATGGCCGAGACGGTGGCCCGGCGCGGCGGCCT
This sequence comes from Streptomyces sp. NBC_00461, assembly GCF_036013935.1. Lineage (NCBI taxonomy): Bacteria > Bacillati > Actinomycetota > Actinomycetes > Kitasatosporales > Streptomycetaceae > Streptomyces > Streptomyces sp. NBC_00461. Next base: position 1,744,312 of record NZ_CP107902.1, on the reverse strand, counting down.
CGTGGTCATCCCGCAGGACATCCCGATCGAGGTCGTCACCGAGGTCGTCTCCTGGGTGAAGAGCCGCCACCACGTCCTGGACACCCCGATCGTGCTGGCCCCGCACCAGACCGTCGCCGACGCGCTGGCCCTGCTGCCGAAGCGCGCCCACAACGCCGGTGTGGTCGTCGACCAGGACGGCCGCCCCGTGGGCGTCGTCACCGACCAGGACCTGACCGGTGTCGACCGCTTCACCCAGCTCGAAGTCGTCATGTCCCGGGATCTGCTGCTCCTGGACGCCGACATCGACCCGCGCGAAGCGTTCAACCGCCTCGACGCGGCCAACCGCCGCTACGCGCCCGCCGTCGACAAGGACGGCAAGCTCGCAGGCATCCTCACCCGCAAGGGCGCCCTGCGCGCCACGCTGTACTCGCCCGCCGTGGACGCGCAGGGCAAGCTGCGTCTCGCCGCCGCCGTGGGCATCAACGGCGATGTCGCGGGCAAGGCCAAGCAGTTGCTCGACGCGGGTGTCGACACGCTCGTCATCGACACGGCGCACGGCCACCAGGAGTCGATGATCAGCGCGATCAAGGTCGTGAGGGCCCTCGATCCGCAGGTCCCGATCGTCGCGGGCAACATCGTGGCCGCGGAGGGCGTGCGGGATCTGATCGAGGCCGGCGCGGACATCATCAAGGTCGGTGTGGGCCCCGGCGCCATGTGCACCACCCGCATGATGACCGGCGTCGGCCGGCCGCAGTTCTCCGCGGTCCTGGAGTGCGCGGCCGAGGCGAAGAAGTACGGCAAGCACGTGTGGGCCGACGGCGGTGTCCGCCACCCGCGCGACGTGGCCATGGCGCTCGCGGCCGGTGCGTCCAACGTGATGGTCGGGTCGTGGTTCGCGGGCACGTACGAGTCCCCGGGCGACCTGCAGCAGGACGCGAGCGGCCGGCTCTACAAGGAGTCGTTCGGCATGGCGTCCTCGCGCGCGGTCCGCAACCGCACCTCGGACGAGTCGGCGTACGACCGCGCCCGCAAGGCGCTGTTCGAGGAGGGCATCTCGACCTCCCGCATGTTCCTCGACCCGGCCCGTCCCGGCGTCGAGGACCTGATCGACTCGATCATCGCGGGCGTCCGCTCCTCCTGCACCTACGCCGGCGCGGGCTCCCTGGAGGAGTTCGCCGAGAAGGCCGTGGTCGGCATCCAGAGCGCCGCCGGCTACGCGGAGGGCAAGCCGCTGCACGCCAGCTGGAGCTGAGCCAACTCCCTTGCGCACGGCCCCTGTTGCCCCACGGCAAGTGGTCCCGTCGGGAAGATCGGGGGCCGGCAACCTCGGTCCACGGCCGGCGTTTCGCGCGGCAGGGGGTGGAGGAGCGCACCCACCTCGTCGCCCGGCAGAAGGGGCGGCCGGTAGGTACGCGATCGTGGCCCAAAAGGCCGCGTACGGGCGGCAGCTGACGGTCCGTTCGTCGCGCGAGGCCAGGGCCCCCTGGTCGCAGAGCGGGGCCGCGTTCGGCGCCGGCAAGCAGGCCGCCTGGGAGGCGCACACCCGCTGGATCGACGCCCAGGCCGGGCGTACGGCAAACCCGGGCGATGGGGTTCGACCTGGCCGACGAGGCCAAGGCCAGGGCGGTCGCAGGGGAGCACGAAGCGGGGTGACGCGCCCGCGCGCGCAACGCTCCGCAGCCCGCGCGCAACGAATGGACACCCTCCCGCTAGGAACGCAACGATCTTGCGGACACGTGCAAGGTTGCTGCATTACGCCCGTGAAGGAATGGCGCATAGGGTCATGCGCTGTACGTGGCGTGGCGGGGACCCCGCTCGGTGGGTTCCTGCTCGCGCAGGGGTGCCGCCGGTCCCCGCCGCCCTGACCGCAGTGACGAAGGAGTCAGCGCGTGCTCGACCAAGGCGCACCCCCGCAAGGCCGTACCACCAACGCCCCACCGTCCCCGGGCGTCGGCGCGCGCCTCATGCGTCGCAAGCCTGTGGAACGCCTGGTCGCGGAGGGCGGCCAGGGCGAGGGAGGGAGCCTTCGCCGCTCCCTCGGGCTGTGGCAGCTCACCATGATCAGCATCGGCGCCACCCTCGGCACCGGCATCTTCGTGGTCCTCGGCGAGGCGGTGCCGAAGGCCGGTCCCGCCGTCACCCTGTCCTTCGTGATCGCCGGTCTGACGGCGTTCTTCTCGGCCCTCTCGTACGCGGAACTGGCGGGCACCATTCCCGTCGCAGGGTCCTCCTACTCGTATGCATACGCAACGATGGGTGAGCTGATCGCCTGGATCTGCGGCTGGTGTCTGGTCCTGGAGTACGGCGTCTCGGTCGCCGCCGTGGCCGTCGGCTGGGGCGAGTACCTCAACGAACTGCTCGACGGGACCATAGGCGTCACCATCCCGGACGCCCTGTCCGCGCCGCCCGGCGACGGGGGCATCTTCAACCTGCCCGCACTGATCGTCGTCCTGCTGGCCATGGCGTTTCTGTTGGGTGGCGCCCGGGAGTCCGCGCGCGCCAACACGATCATGGTCTGTGTGAAGATCGCCGCGCTGGTGCTGTTCTGCGCCATCGGCATCCAGGGCTTCAGGTCCGGGAACTACCAGCACTTCATGCCGCTGGGTATGGCGGGCGTCAGCGCGGCCGGGGCCACGCTCTTCTTCTCCTACATCGGCTTCGACGCCGCCTCCACCGCAGGCGAGGAGGCCAAGAACGCACAGCGCGACCTGCCGCGGGCCATCATGCTGTCGCTCGTCATCGTCACCGCGCTGTACGTGCTCGTCGCGGCCGTCGCCGTCGGTGCGAAGCCCTGGCGGCGGTTCAACGACTCGGAGGCCGCGCTCGCCCAGATCATGCGCGACGTCACCGGCCAGACCTTCTGGGGCACCCTGCTCGCCGCCTGCGCGGTCATCGCCATCGCGAGCGTCGTGCTGACCGTGCTCTACGGCCAGACCCGCATCCTCTTCGCGATGGCCAGGGACGGCCTGGCCCCCAAGCTGTTCGCGAAGGTCCATCCCAAGAGCGGTGCGCCGCGCGCCAACACGGTCATCGTGTCCCTCTTCTGCGGTGTCCTCGCCGCCGCGATTCCGCTCGGCCAGCTCGCCGACGCCACCAGCATCGGCACGCTCTTCGCCTTCGCGCTGGTCAACATCGCCGTGGTCGTGCTGCGCCGCACCCGCCCGGACATGCCCCGTACCTTCCGTGTCCCGCTGTCGCCGGTCCTGCCGGCCCTGGGGCTCGCGTTCTGCGTCTGGATGATGGGCAGTCTGTCCGCCGTCACCTGGGTCGTCTTCGGGGTCTGGATGGCGGTGGGGCTCGTGTTCTACTTCGGGTACGGCTATCGCCGATCCCGCCTTGCCGCGCCAGAAGTTCTCGCGCCAGAAGTTCTCACGCCCGAAGAGAAGTGAACGACCAGCAGTGCTGAACGATCTCGACGAACGCATCGTGCACGCCCTCGCCGAGGACGCCCGCCGCTCCTACGCGGACATCGGGCAGCTCGTCGGCCTCTCCGCGCCCGCCGTGAAGCGGCGCGTGGACCGGCTGCGCGCCACCGGGGCCATCACCGGCTTCACCGTACGGGTGGACCCGGGGGCCCTGGGCTGGGAGACCGAGGGGTTCGTCGAGATCTACTGCCGCCACAACACCTCGCCGGACACCATCCGGCGGGGCCTGGAGCGCTACCAGGAGGTCGTGGCCGCGTCGACGGTCACCGGCGACGCGGACGCGATCGTCCAGGTCTTCGCCTCCGACATGCGGCACTTCGAACGGGTCCTGGAGCGCATCGCCGGGGAGCCCTTCGTCGAGCGCACCAAGTCCGTGCTGGTGCTGTCGCCGCTGCTGCGCCGCTTCTCGTCGGGGTCCCCGACCTGAGGGTGGGAAATTCACCGGACGAACGCGCCAGGTCCGCCTACCATCGGTGACATGACCTGGCGACATTGATCCACCAGCCGTGCCTCCCGAGGACCGCCTCGGACGCCGTACCTCCGGCATCCGATCCGTCCCTGCGGGAAGGCCCCATGACACTCTCACCTGCGCGCGTGTCCGTCGGCACCGGCGTCCGTCGGCTCACGGCCACGCTGTACGGCTACGCGTTCCTCGACGACTTCGTCCTGCTCTACCCGGTGTACGCCCTGCTGTTCAGCGACACCGGCCTGTCCGTCTGGCAGATGTCCTCGTTGTTCGCCATCTGGTCGATCACGGGCGTCGTGCTGGAGGTGCCCTCCGGCGCCTGGGCCGACGCCGTCTCCCGGCGGCTGCTGCTCTGGCTGGGCCCGCTGCTCACCGCCGCCGGCTTCGCGCTGTGGATCCTCACCCCGTCGTACTGGGCCTTCGCCCTCGGCTTCGTCCTGTGGGGCGCGCGCGGAGCGCTGGGCTCCGGTGCGCTGGAGGCGCTGGTGTACGAGGAACTGGAGCGGCTCGGCGCGGCCGAGCAGTACGCCCGGATCATGGGCCGGGCCAGGGCGGCCGGGCACGTCGCGATCATGGCGGCTCTGGCGCTCGCCGGACCCGTGTTCGCCTGGGGCGGCTACCCGGCCGTGGGCGCGGCGAGCGTACTGGCCTGTCTGGCGACCGCCGTGACGGCGACCCGGTTCCCGGAGGACCGGCCGGAGCTGAAAACCGGGGGTGACGGCTGGGCCCCGATGCTGCGGGACGGGCTCGCCGAAGTCCTTCGCAACCGGTCGTTGCGCGGAGCGCTGCTGCTCGTCCCGGCGGTCGCGTCCGTGTGGGAGGCGCTCGACGAGTACACGCCACTGCTGGTGCGGGACACCGGGGTGGCCGAGGTGACCGTCCCCTATCTGCTCCTGCTGATCTGGACGGGAGCCACCGCCGGGAGCCTGCTGGCCGGGAGGTGCGAACGCATGGGTACGGCGGGACTGGCGGCCGTTCTCGTCGGTGCCGCGCTCGCCCTGGCCGTGGGCGCCGCGGCCGGGACCCCTCTCGCGCTGGGCCTCGTCGCCCTCGCCTTCGGCGGCTTCCAGCTGGCGACCGTGCTGGCCGACGTCCGGCTCCAGCAGCGCATCGACGACAAGCGCCGGGCCACCCTGACCTCGGTCGCGGGCCTGGGCAGCGACCTCGCCACGGTCGCGGTGTACGGCGGATACGCGGCCGTCGAGACGAGAACCGCGCACAGCACAGCCTTCGCCCTGTGCGCCCTGCCGTATCTGGTGACGGCGGTGCTGCTGGTGCTCGGGAGGCCATTGCGGTCCCGGCGGAGCATCCCGTAGGTTGTGCGGCGATCGCTACCGACGGGTAACACTGGCGAGTAATACTCCAGGGGGAGAGCATGCGCCGGCTCATCGGCCGTACCGGAACGGTCCGCGCCCGGATCGTGGCACTCGCGCTCGCTCCGGTGCTCGCCCTGCTGGTGCTGTGGGGTTTCGCCATGGTGTCCGTCACCGGCGAACTGCGCTCGCTCGTCCGGGTGCAGGGCGTCTACGAGGAGTTCGGCACCCCCGTCGACACGGCGATCGGGCAGATCCAGATCGAACGGCGGCTCGCGGCGACGTACTTGGGCACGAGCCGCCGTACGCAGACCGTCGTCGATCTGATGGAGCAGCAGCGCCGCACCGACCGGGCCGTCAACGCCATGCGCGACGCGGTCCGGTCCGGAAACCGGGACCGGCTCTCCGCGCGGCAGCGGCAGGCGCTGGACGCCATGGTCACGAGCGTCGGCGGACTTGAGCTGCTGCGAGAGCGGGTGCTGTCCCGGGACGTCTCCTGGGACCGGGCGGTGAGCGAGTACAGCGCCCTGGTGGAACCCGGCTTCGACGTCGAGTCGACGCTCACCGCGCTGCAGGCCGGACAGCTGGCGCGGGAGGCACAGGTCGTCGTCGAGCTGGTCCGGGTGCGGGAGTTCGTGTCGCGGGAGGACGCGCTGGTCGCCGGTGCGCGGGCCGCCGGGACGCTGACCGACCGGCAGTACGACACGCTCGCGGCGACCGTCGAGGACCGGCGCGTCTTCGAGCGGACGTACGTGCCCGATCTGCCGGGTGACTCGCGGGCGCTCTTCGAGGAGTTCCAACGCGGGGAAGTCCATCGCCGGCTGGTGGCGGGCGAGGACGCGCTGCTGCGGGCCGGAGCGTCGAGGGCGGCCGACGCCGTGTCAGCCGACTCCTGGCGCTCCACCACCGACCGGGCGGTCAAGCAGTACATGCGGCTGTGCACCCGCTCCGCGGTCAACTCCGCCGACCGCGGGCGGGAGTTCGCCCGCCAGGAACTGGTCAAGGCCGCCGTCGTTGGGGTGCTCGGGCTGGTCGCCGTGGCGCTGTCCGTGTGGTGCGCGGTGCGGGGCGCACGCCGGATCTCGCGCCGGCTGGAGAGGCTGCGCGACGCGGCCGACCTCCTCACCACCCGTCAACTGCCCGACGTCATGGCGAGGTTGAGCGCGGGCGAGGAGGTGGACGCGGCCGCCGAGGCGCCGCCGCTGACGGACGGGGAGGCGGAGGCCGACGAGATCGGCGACGTGGGACGGTCCTTCAACGCCGCACGGCTCGCGGCCGTCGAGGCGGCCGTGCGGCAGGCGACCCTTCGCCGCGGGCTCTCCGCTGTGCTCCTCAACATCGCCCGCCGCAACCAGTCGCTGGTGCACCGGCAGCTGAAGCTCGTCGACACGCTGGAGAGACGCACCGACGACCCGGACGTCCTCAAGGAGCTGTTCCGCATCGACCACCTCACCACCCGGATGCGGCGGCACGCCGAGAGCCTGATCATCCTCTCCGGCGCGGCACCCGGCCGCAGATGGCGGCGCCCGGTGCCCGTCGCCGACGTCGTCACCTCCGCGGTCGGCGAGATCGAGGCGTACGCCCGGGTCGAGGTGCCGCCGATGCCACGCGTGGGCATCGCGGCGGACGCCGTCGCCGATGTCGTCCATCTGATCGCCGAACTGGTCGAGAACGCCACGGTGTTCTCGCCGCCGCACACCCGCGTCACCCTACGCACCGCACGGTCCGGCGGCGGCTTCGTCCTGCGGATCGACGACCGGGGACTCGGCCTTGACACCGAGCACCTGGAGGAGGCGCAGCACACGCTCACGACGCCGGCCGACTTCGACCCGACCCGGCACGAACGGCTCGGCCTGTACGTCGTCGGCCGCCTCGCCGCCCGGCACGGGATCGAGGTCACGCTGGGCCCGTCGCCCTACGGCGGGACGACGGCGACGGTGTCGCTGCCCGAGGGAGTGCTGGCGGACGAGGGCTCCGGTGCCGAGGGGGCGGAGGGTGCGCCGGCACGGGCGTCACTGCCGTGAGCGACGAGCACTGGTACGAGGACGAGACGGGGGCGCTGGTGCGCCCCTACGCCGTCACCCGTGGCCGCACCCGCCCCTCCGACCAGCACCGCGTCGACCTGATGTCGCAGGTCACAGCCGTACGCGACAGCGAGGCGCCGTACCGCACCGATCACGCCGCAAGCTCCCTCCTCGCCCTCCTGCGTCACCGCCCCCGGCCCCTCGTCGAGCTCGCCGCGGACGCCGACCTGCCCCTGACCGTCGTACGCGTGCTGCTCGGCGATCTGGCCGACGCCGGTCTCGTACGGATCGACGCCCCGCGGCGGCCGGCGCCGGGCGGCCCGGCCGCCGACCCCGAGCTGCTCCGGGAGATCGTCGAGCGCCTGCGCGAGCTGTAGCGCGAGCGGCCGGCCGACTGGACGCCCGGCCGCCATTGCCCGACCTTGGAGTCGCCGGTGCCCCTCTTGACCTTCTCGAAAGGTTCCCCGGCGACCCGGTAGAGCTTCGCGGTGCCGGTCACCGCGGCGGCCTCGCGCTGCGGACGGCTGTCGGTCGCGGACGCCATGGCAGAGCCCGTCGCTCCGGTGGCGAGCAGGAGCACGGCCGCGAGCACGGCGATCATCGTACGACGCTGCATGGCGGTCCTTTCTGCAGGTGAAGCGGACGGTCACCACTGTCCCGGCGCCGTGCCGCCACCACATCGCGCCCGAGGCGGCACCCCGCTTCCGGCGCGCGGCGGGGACCCGTCCGTGACCTGCGCCTCAAGGAGGTCCGGAGCTATGCCCGAAGGCGCGCAACGAATCGCCGGCGGACGGATGGTGCACGCAACGATCCGCTCACCGGCGCGCAACGGCTCCGCCTTGTCCGCCCGAGCCCCGCGCCCGTACCGTTTATCTGGCCCCCCAAACCCATACGTACCGCTGAGGAACACGCATGCGCACCGCCCTGCTCCAGAGCTCCGGCCGCCCCGGCTCGGTCGCCGAGAACCTCAAGGTCCTCGACGCGGCCGCGGGCCGTGCCGCCGCCACGGGCGCCGTGCTGCTGGCCGCACCGGAGATGTTCCTCACCGGGTACGCGATCGGCGACGACATCGGCCGCCTCGCCGAACCCGCCGACGGCGCCTGCGCGGACGCGATCGCCGACATCGCCTCCCGGCACGGGCTCGCGATCGCCTACGGCTACCCGGAGCGCGACGGCGACACCGTCTTCAACTCCGCCCAGCTGATCTCCGCCGACGGCGACCGCCTCGCGAACTACCGCAAGACCCACCTCTTCGGCTGCTTCGAGCGCGACCACTTCACGCCCGGGGAGCAGCCGGTCGTCCAGGCCGAGCTGAACGGCCTCCGCGTCGGCCTCATGATCTGCTACGACGTCGAGTTCCCGGAGAACGTCCGCGCCCACGCCCTGGCCGGCACCGACCTCCTCGTCGTGCCGACCGCGCAGATGCACCCGTTCCAGTTCGTCGCCGAGTCGATGATCCCGGTGCGTGCCTTCGAGAACCAGATGTACGTCGCGTACGTCAACCGGGTCGGCCTGGAAGGGGAGTTCGACTTCGTCGGCCTCTCCGTGCTGGCCGGCCCCGACGGCGTCGCCCGCGCCCGCGCCGGACGCGGCGAACAACTCGTGCTCGCCGACGCCGACCCCGCCTTCCTCGCCGCCTCCCGCGAGGCGAACCCGTACCTGAAGGACCGCCGCCCCGGTCTCTACGGGTCCCTGGCCTGAAAGCCCGGCCGAAGAAAAGCCTTACCCCAGCCCCCAGCAGATTCAGCAGCTTTCCCGCAAGGAGTCCGTACCCCATGACGTCCACCGTGCCCAACGCCGTCGAGCACGCAGACGAGCACCAACCGCCGATCACCATGTTCGGCCCGGACTTCCCGTACGCCTACGACGACTTCCTCGCCCACCCGGCGGGCCTCGGTCAGATACCGGCGACCGAGCACGGGGCCGAGGTCGCGGTCATCGGCGGCGGGCTGTCCGGCATCGTGGCGGCCTACGAGCTGATGAAGATGGGCCTGAAGCCGGTCGTGTACGAGGCCGACAGGATCGGCGGACGACTGCGCACCGTCGGCTTCGACGGCCCGGGCACCGAGGACCTCACCGCCGAGATGGGCGCGATGCGCTTCCCGCCCTCCTCGACGGCGCTCCAGCACTACATCGACCTGGTGGGCCTTCAGACCCGGCCGTTCCCCAACCCCCTTGCGGAGGCGACCCCTTCGACGGTCGTCGACCTCAAGGGCGAGTCGCACTACGCCGAGACGGTCGACGACCTGCCGCAGGTGTACCGGGACGTCGCCCACGCCTGGAACACCTGCCTCGAAGAGGGCGCCGACTTCTCCGACATGAACCGCGCCCTGCGCGAGCGGGACGTGCCGCGGATCCGTGAGATCTGGTCGAGGCTCGTCGAGAAGCTCGACAACCAGACCTTCTACGGCTTCCTCTGCGACTCCGAGGCCTTCAAGTCCTTCCGCCACCGCGAGATCTTCGGCCAGGTCGGCTTCGGGACAGGCGGCTGGGACACCGACTTCCCGAACTCCATCCTGGAGATCCTCCGGGTCGTCTACACCGAGGCCGACGACCACCACCGCGGCATCGTCGGCGGCTCCCAGCAACTGCCGGTCCGGCTCTGGGAGCGCGAGCCGGAGAAGATCGTGCACTGGCCGTACGGGACCTCCCTCAAGTCCCTGCACGTGGACGGCGAGCCCCGCCCCGCCGTGACCCGGCTGCACCGCACCGCCGGCAACCGGATCACCGTGACGGACGCGAACGGCGACATCCGCACCTACCAGGCGGCGATCTTCACCGCCCAGTCCTGGATGCTCCTGTCGAAGATCGCCTGCGACGACTCGCTCTTCCCGATCGACCACTGGACGGCGATCGAGCGCACCCACTACATGGAGTCCAGCAAGCTGTTCGTGCCCGTCGACCGACCCTTCTGGCTGGACAAGGACGAGGTCACCGGCCGGGATGTCATGTCGATGACGCTCACCGACCGTATGACGCGCGGCACTTACCTCCTGGACGACGGTCCGGACAAGCCGGCCGTCATCTGCCTCTCCTACACCTGGTGCGACGACAGCCTGAAGTGGCTGCCGCTGTCAGCGAACGAGCGGATGGAGGTCATGCTGAAGTCGCTCGGCGAGATCTACCCGAACGTCGACATCCGCCAGCACGTCATCGGCAACCCGGTGACCGTGTCCTGGGAGAACGAGCCCTACTTCATGGGAGCGTTCAAGGCCAACCTGCCTGGCCACTACCGCTACCAGCGGCGCCTGTTCACGCACTTCATGCAGGACCGGCTGCCCGAGGACAAGCGGGGCATCTTCCTCGCCGGCGACGACATCTCCTGGACGGCCGGCTGGGCCGAGGGCGCGATCCAGACCGCGCTGAACGCGGTCTGGGGCGTCATGCACCACTTCGGCGGCGGGACGGACACGACCAACCCGGGCCCGGGCGACGTGTACGACGAGATCGCGCCGGTCGAACTGCCGGAGGACTGACCGGTACCCCGACAGGCAAGGTTCGCCCCGTCGCGCAAACGTCGCCTGTCGGGGCACTAGACACCGGCCGCGCGAGCCTTCTCGTACACCTCCGTGGCGACGTCCTTGAGTTCCTGGACGTCGCGCAGGTGGCCCTGGAGTTCGAAGAAGAACTCGTCGAGCCCGATCTCGGCGTGGGCGACGAGATCCTCGACGATCTGGTCGACGCTGCCCTGGAACGCCGCCCGGTCCGCGGCGTCGTACGCCTTGGCGGTGTACTGCGCGTTCACCCGGACCGCCGAGCGGATCGGTCGGGCGCGGCCGCGCGCGGCCGCGAGATCCTGCAACTGCCGCCACTGGTCGGCAAGTTGTCCGGCCCCCATGGCGATGGGCATCCAGCCGTCGGCCCGGTCCACGAGCCGGATCATCGCCTTCCTGCTGTGCGAGGGCAGCAGGATCGGGATCGGGCGGGCGGGCTTGGGCCCGATCACGGACGAGGCGATCCTGGTGTGGCGGCCCTCGTAGAGCACCGGGTCCGGGCCCCACACGGCACGGCAGACGTCGATGATCTCGTCCAGGACACGGCCGCGCTCCTCGAACGGGGCCACGCCCGCGGCCGCGTACTCGTCGAGCGACCAGCCCGTGCCGAAGCCCGCCACGACCCGGCCACCGCTCGCCGCGTCCAAGGTGCCCAGCGTCCTGGCCAGTTGGAACGGGCCGTGCAGTGGAGCGACCAGGACACTGGTGCCCAACTCGGCGCGCTCGGTCGCCGCCGCGGCCAGCGTCAGTGTCACCAGCGGCTCGGGGACGCCGCGGTACTGGTCGGGCCAGGGGACGCCGTCCATGCCGCCCAGGCCCTGGGTCGCGGGATCCGGGAAGAGGGCGCGTTCGTAGACCCAGAGACTGTCGTAGCCGATCCGCTCCGCGGTGCGGGCGACGTCCGGCACGTCCCGTCCGATGTCGTACTGCCGTGCTTGGGGAAGACTCAGGCCCAGGCGAGTGGGCATGCGTACGCTCCTTTGCGTCGTTCAGCCTCAGGCGGTACCTCGACCAACGTAACGCGACCGGATCAGTCCGGCAGTGGCGTGAGCAGCATCCGCCCCGCGAAGCCCACCGCCGCGTCCAGACGTTCGGTGAACTCCTCGGCCACGTCGGGCAGTCGGCGCAGCGCCCACAGGGCGCGCGCCGCCGACCAGGTCGCGTCCCGGGCCCGTTCCAGGCTGAAGGCGCCGAGCAGGTGGGTGAGCGGGTCTGCGATCTGGAGGAGGTCGGGGCCCGGCATCAGATCTTCGCGGATGCGCTCCTCCAGCGAGACGAGGAGGTCACCCACGCGATCGAACTCGTCCTCCAGGTCGGCCGGTTCGCAGTTCAACGTACGACAGCTGTCCACGACGGCGAGCGCCAGGTCGTGGCCGATGTGCGCATTGATGCCCGCCAGCGCGAACTGCAGCGGTCGTACGCCGGGGTGACGGCGGAACTGGAACAGGGGCCGCCAGCAGGCCGGTGGGCGCCGTTCGTCCGCCACCGCGTCGACGGCGGCGAGATAGCGCTCCGCGAACCGCGCGTCCAGCGTGATCGCGGCCCGGGCGTCCGGGAACCCACTGCCGTCGATACGGCGGTCGACCGCCTCGGTGACGGCGAGGTAGACGCGGTTGAAGACCGCGATGCCGTCCCGCTCGGGCAGCGTCGCGTCGAGGGCGCGCATACGGGAGACGACTGCGTCTACAGAAGTGGTGAACTGTTCCAATTGCCCCATGGGGGAAGGGTCCCAGTCATAGGCTGACGGCAGTGTCAGCGGGCCCGACGCTTCCCCAGAACGGGGGAACGCGTCCGCCGCCGCGGGAGGGGGACCAGCACAGTGTCAGGCCTTCGTGCCCAGCGTCTGGCCGCACGCAGGGCCGAGCGCAGGCGTGCCGCCCGCCGTGGCGCCATGGTCGTGGCGGCCTCCGTGGTCGTCGCCGTCGGCACCGTGACCGGCATGATGACCGCGCTGGACGACGGCCGGAGCGCCGACGAGGCGAAGCCGAGGGTGACCAGCTCGCCGCACGTGGACCAGCTGCCGGTGGTCCCGTCCCCGTCGGCGACCCACCCGTCCTCCTCCGCCCCGGCGAAGAGGAGCACTCCCACTCCCACTCCGTCCCCGAGCCGGACGCAGAGGAAGCGGCCGCCCGCCCAGGTGTCCACGAGTCTGTACCGCCACCCCGATTCCCAGGTGCTCGACTGGGTCCGCTCCCACCCGGGCGACCCGCGCACCTCGGTCATAGAGTCGCGCATCGCCGACCAGCCGGCCGCGGTGTGGTTCGCCGACTTCACCCCGTCGACCGTCACCTCCCGGGTCCGCGCCGTCACGTCGGGGGCCGGGGCGCAGGGCCGGGTGCCGGTCGTGGTGGCGTACGCGATACCGGACCGCGACTGCGGAGGCGCCTCCGAGGGCGGGGCGCCCGACCTCGCCGCGTACGACGGATGGGTCGACAGGTTCGCGGCGGGCCTGGGGTCCGGCGAGGTCGTCGTCATCCTGGAGCCCGACTCCATAGCCCAGGCCGACTGTCTGTCCGAGGGCGGGCGCGCCGACCGGTTCGCCTCTTTGGCCCGCGCCGGCCGGGTCCTCAAGGCCGCCGACCCGAAGGCGCGGGTGTACTTCGACGCCGGCCACTCCGGCTGGAACGCGGCCGCGACGCAGGCGAGTCTGCTGAAGCAGGCGGGCGCCGCTTCGGCCGCGTCCTCCGACGGGATCTTCAGCAACGTCTCCAACTTCCACACCACGCCCGACGAGATCGCCTACGACCGGCGGGTCCTCGCCGCCCTCGGTGGCCCCGCGAGCCTGGGCGCCGTCATCGACACCAGCCGCAACGGCAACGGCGCCCCGGCCGACGGCGACTGGTGCGACCCGTCGGGCCGCAAGATCGGCCGGGCGCCCTCACTCAGCACCGGCGAGGCCCGGATCGACGCCTATCTGTGGGTGAAGCTGCCGGGGGAGTCGGACGGCTGCAAGGGTTCGCCCGGGACGTTCACACCCTCGTACGCCTACGAGTTGGCCTCGTCGTAGGAGGACGTGCCCCCGTCCAGCAGCGGTGGCTGAGTCTTCAGGTGGGCCGGTGCGAAGGCCCGCAGCACGTGGTAGCCGGTGATGACGACGAGCGTGCCGAGGGCGATGCCGCTGAGGGAGAAGGTGTCGGTGAACTTCATCGTGACGTTGCCGACGCCGACGATGATGCCCGCCGCGGCGGGGACCAGGTTCAGCGGATTGCGCAGGTCCACCCGGGCGTTGGACCAGATCTGCGCGCCGAGCAGGCCGATCATGCCGTACAGGATGACCGTGATGCCGCCCAGGACGCCGCCCGGGATCGCGGCCACCACGGCGCCGAACTTCGGGCAGAGGCCGAAGAGGAGTGCGAAACCGGCCGCGGCCCAGTAGGCGGCGGTCGAGTACACGCGGGTCGCGGCCATCACGCCGATGTTCTCGGAGTACGTGGTGTTGGGCGGGCCGCCGACCGCGGTGGACAGTACCGAGCCGATGCCGTCGGCCGCGATCGCCGTACCCAGCTTGTCGTCCAGCGGATCGCCGGTCATCTCGCCGACCGCCTTGACGTGCCCGGCGTTCTCGGCGACCAGCGCGATGACGACGGGGAGTGCGACGAGGATCGCCGACCAGTTGAAGGCCGGACCGTGGAAGGAGGGCAGGCCGACCCAGTCGGCCCTGCCGACACCGGAGAGGTCGAGCCGCCAGTGGTCGGTGAGTTCGCCGCTCGCGTCCACCGAGTGGATGCGGCCGAAGATCCGGTCGAAGGCCCAGGAGATGCCGTAGCCGAAGAGCAGACCGAGGAAGATCGCGATCCGGGACCAGAAACCACGCAGACAGACGACGGCCAGACCGGTGAAGGCCATGACCAGCAGGGCGGTCCACTGGTCCTGCGGCCAGTACGTGGACGCCGTGACGGGCGCGAGGTTGAAGCCGATCAGCATGACGACCGCGCCGGTGACGATCGGCGGCATCGCCGCGTGGATGATCCGCGCGCCGAAGCGCTGCACGGCGAGTCCCACCAGGAACAGCGCCACGCCGACGACGAGGACCGCGCCGGTCACCGTGGCGCTGGTGCCGCCCTGGGCGCGGATCACGGCGGCGACGCCCACGAAGGACAGTGAGCAGCCCAGGTAGCTGGGTACCCGGCCGCGGGTCGCGAGCAGGAAGATCACGGTCGAGACGCCCGACATCATGATCGCGAGGTTGGGGTCCAGGCCCATCAGGACCGGGGCCACGAAGGACGCGCCGAACATGGCCACCACGTGCTGGGCGCCGAGGCCGACCGTGCGGGGCCAGGAGAGCCGTTCGTCGGGGCGTACCACCGCTCCGGGCGCGGGCGTTCGCCCGTCACCGTGCAGTTTCCAGCGCACGCCGAGGTCCATGGTGGGGTTTCGCTTTCTCTGTACGTGAAGACTGTCCGGACCATTGTCACGGGCACCTGGGGGTCCTACGCTCGCACGGTCCTGCTCATGAACTGTGTTCACGTATCTGATCGATTGTTCGACTGATCGGAGTGCTTGATGAGTGGAAGATCCCGCGCCGCCGTCCTGCTGGCCGCGGTCGTGACGTTCGGAGCCGTCCTCGTCCCCTCCGCGCAGGCGGCACCCAGGGCGCCCGACACCGCAGTCCTCGACGGCGCCCGGCTCCAGCAGACGAAGCTCCGCCTCGACCGAGGCGATCCACAACTGCACCGAGCCCTGCGGGACTTGACGGCCCGCGCCGACAACTGGCTGGGCCAGGGCCCCTGGACGGTCGTCGACAAACCGAAGCCGGCACCCGGCGGCGACGCCCACGACTATCTGAGCCAGGCCCCGTACTGGTGGCCCAGCACGGCCCCGACGGCCGACAACCCCTGGGGCTGCCCGTACGTCCAGCGGGACGGCCAGCGCAACCCCGAGGTCGACTCCGGCACCGACCGCCAGGACGTCGAGAAGGTCTTCGACTCGACCTACGACCTGTCCCTGGCCTGGTACTACACCGGCAGGCGGACGTACGCCGAGAAGGCGGCGCAGGTGCTGCGCACCTGGTTCCTCGCCCCGGCCACCAGGATGAACCCGAACCTGAACCACGCGCAGTTCATCCCGTGCAAGTACGACGGCCGGGCCATCGGCATCATCGACTTCTCCCAGTCGTACACCAGCGTCGTCGACGCCCTCGCGATCCTCGGCACGGGCGCCCCCGGCTGGACGAAGTCCGACCGGACGGGGATGACCCGTTGGAACTCCGACTTCCTCGGCTGGCTGAAGAACAGCGCCTTCGGCAAGGAGGAGGGCGCGGCGGCCAACAACCACGGCACCTTCTACGACATGCAGCTCGCCGCCCTCGCCTACGCGACCGGCGACCGGGCGCTGGCCCGGCGGACCGTGCTCGACGCGCGCGCCAAGCGCATCGACCCGCAGATAGCCGGCGACGGCAGTCAGCCGCAGGAACTCGCGCGCACACGCAGCTGGCACTACTCGACCTTCGACCTGGTCGCGTACACCCGGCTCGCGGCGATCGGCCGGCACGTCGGCGTCGATCTGTGGTCGTATCAAGGGCCCGACGGACAGGGGCTGTCGAAGGCGGTGGACTATCTGCTGCCGGCCGCGACCGGGGCCGCCCCATGGCCGCACCCGGAGCTGGAGTTCCACCGCTACGCGGCGAGCGATGTCGTCCATGCGGCCGCGGACGCGGGGGACGGGGCGGCACAGACGGCGGTCCGGAAGCTGGAGGCGCCGCCCGGCGGTGACCTCTGGGCGCTGCGTCCGGCGGCCGAGCAACTGGACTCGATAGCGGGCTGACCAGGGCCCGCCTTTCCGACCGGGCTCCTGAGCGTCCCATGGCTTCGTCTCACGGCTCCGTCTCAGCGCTCAGGAGCTACACCTGTGACCGCCAAGCCCCCAAGGCTGCCCGCCGTTGCCCACGGCATCCGCGTCCAGATCTGGTGGACCCGGAGGCGACGCGCCCCGCGCCGTGGAGCGAGCGGTTCAAGGCCGCGGGTCGGGAACCGCCGCGCTCGGAGGGCTGACCTTCGGGCGGTTGCGCTCGCCTGCGCGGAGCACGCCCGCGAAGACCGCGAGCCCGCACGCAAGAGCGGTCACCAGGCCGAAGGACACCACCAGACTCGTCGCCTGAGCCACCCCGCCGATCAGGCTCGGGGCGATGAGACCCGAGGTGTAGGTGATGGTCGCGACACCCGCGATGGCCTGACTCGGGTTCGGGCCGCTGTGGCCCGCCGCCGCGAAGCACAGCGGCACGACGACCGCGATGCCGAGGCCCAGCAGCGCGAACCCCGCCATGGCCACCGCCGGATCGCCCGCCACGACGACGAGCAGTCCGCCGAGAACCGCCACGGCGCCGCCGGTCCTGACGGTGCGGACCGCGCCGAACCGGTTGACCACCGCATCGCCGACGAGCCGCGCGATCGCCATCGTGAGCATGAAGCCGGTCGTGCACGCGGCAGCCAGGCCCGCCGACGTGTCGAGCTGGGCGCGTAGATAGACCGCCGACCAGTCGAGGCTGGCGCCCTCCGCGAATACCGCACAGAAGCCGACGGCGCCGATGAGCAGCGCGGACCGGGGTGGCAGGGCGAACCTCGGCGGAGGTTCCTCGTCCTCGGCGGGCTGCAGGTCGAGCACCCAGCGGCAGGCCACCGTCCCGAGCAGGGTGAGGGTGGCCGCCGCCAGCGCGAAGTGCAGGCGGGCGTCGGAACCGAGGTGCGCGGCGAGCGTGCCCGCCGCGGAGCCGGTCAGGGCGCCCGCGCTCCACATGCCGTGCAGGCTCGTCATGATCGACCTGCCGAGCAGTCGCTCCACCTCGATGCCGAGCGCGTTCATCGCGACGTCGGCCATGCCCGCGCTCGCGCCGAACGCGAACATCGCCAGGCACAGGGTCAGCATGTTCGGCGCGAGCGACGGCAGGACCAGGGCCATCGTCCACAGGGCGATGAGGCCGCGCAGAGCCCCGCGACTGCCGAAGCGGTGGCTGATCCGGCCGGCCAGCGGCATGGCGCAGGAGGCGCCGAACGCCGTGAAGGCGAGGGCGAAGCCGAGCTGTCCCGCACTCAGCGAGGCATGGTCCTGGACCCAGGGCACACGGGTCGCGAACGAGCCGGTGACGGCTCCGTGCACGGCGAACACGGCGGCCACGGCGTACCGGGCCCGCCTCACCTCGCGCAGGTCGCAGACCACGTCGCTCATTCTCGGCCCTCCCGATTCCTGTGTTTCCCCACTGGCATCGCGTAAACTATCAGGAACCCTGCCTGATAGATAGGGGATTACTGGCCGTGCGGTGCGGAGCCGGGGTCGCCGGTCTTGTCCTGCGCGTCCCGGCCGATCTGGGAGGATCCCGGCATGCCCGCATCTCCGAGCACCGCCCGGGCCATCAACGACCGGCTCGCCCTGCGTCTGCTGCAGCAGGAGGGCCCGTTGACGGCAGGGCAGTTGAAGCAGCTGACCGGCTTGTCCCGGCCGACGGTCGCCGATCTCGTGGAGCGGCTCACCGCCTCCGCTCTGATCACCGTGGTCGGGGAGGCGGGAGAGCAGCGGCGCGGGCCGAACGCGAAGCTGTACGGCATCGTCGCCGACCGCGCGCATCTCGCCGCCCTCGACGTCCGGACCGAGGGTGTCTCCGTGATCGTCTCCGACTTGCTCGGCCGGGTGCTCGCCGAGGCCTCCGTGCCGATCGCCGACGACACCGGGACAGGACCTGCGGTCGAGCAGGCGGTCACGATGGTCGAACGGGTGGCGAAGGAAGCCGGGGCGGACCGCCTGCACACCGTCGGGATCGGCGCGCCCGGCCTGATCGACCCGGCCACCGGGGAACTCCGCGACTCCTCGGGCCTGCCCGAGTGGCACCGTCGCCTGGTCGCGGCCCTCCAGGAACGCCTGCCCGAAGCCCGTGTCAGCGTCGACAACGAGACCAATCTCGCCGCCGTCGCCGAACAGCGCGACGGCGCCGCGCGCGACCGCGACACCTTTGTCCTCCTCTGGCTCGGCCACGGCACCGGCGCGGCCGTGGTCCTGGACGGCGCACTACGCCGCGGTGCCTCCGGCGGCACCGGTGAAATCGGCTTCCTGCCCGTACCGGGAACGACCGCACTGCCTTCGGCGACGGACTGCGAGGGGGGATTCCACTCCCTGGCGGGGTCGGCGGCGATCGTGGAACTGGCGCGAGAGCATGGCGTGACGGTGGAGGGCACGGCACATGAGCCGGCGGCCGCCGGGGTGGTACGGACGGCGGTGGCCCGGGTTGTGCGGGCGGCGGGGGAGGCGGGAGCAGCGCCGACGCGAGCCGGCATCGCCGTACCGGAGGCCGGGTCGGCCGCCCGTTTCCTCGACGCCCTCGCCGACCGACTTGCCGTCGGTGTCGCCTCCGTGGTGGCGATCCTCGACCCCGGATGCCTCGTGCTGGGCGGCGAGGTCGGCCAGGCCGGCGGGGACGAACTCGCCGGCCGCGTGGCCGAGCGGGTCCGGCGCATGTCACCGCTGCCCACCGAGGTCAGGGCGAGCGCCCTCGGTGGGGGTGCCGTACTTCGCGGGGCACTGCTCACCGCACGGGACGGAGCTCAGGACGACCTGTTCGCTCCTCCCGAGCGGTAACCCGCGCCCGCGGAGGGCGCGTTCACGTCTCTGGAGCGGTGGCTCAGCGGGAGTACGGATGACGCGTACGGGCGAGCAGTCCCGGGCCGCCCGTGCGGAGCCGCCCATGCGGAGCCGGTCGCGTCGGCTATCCGCGCCGCCCGGCCAGGTACTCCTCGAACGTCCCCTTCCCGACGGCGAGTTCCGGCGTGAGGTGCCCTCCGCCGACGAAGGCCCGGTACGCCTTGCCCCACAGCGGCACGTTCAGCACCGGCCGCCGGCGCCCCGTGGCCTTCAGATAGGTGCGGGCCAGCGACTCGAACGTCCGGATCTCGGGCCCGCCCATGTCCTCCACCCGCCCCGCGGGAGCCCCGACGGCCAGCTCGGTCAGCCGCGCCGCGACCTCCGCCACCTCGATCGGCTGGTCGCGGACACCGGCAGGCAGCAGCACGACCGGCAGCTTGGCCAGCCCCTTGAGCAGCCTCACGAGCAGGTCGTGGAACTGCGTCGTACGCAGCACGGTCCAGCCCAGCCCCGACTCCTCGATCAGCTTCTCGACGGCGAGCTTGGTCCGGTAGTACGGGAACGGCACCGCGTCGACGCCGACGATCGAGATGTAGACCAGGTGGCCCACCCCCGCCCGCCGGGCCGCCGCGACCAGGTTCCCGGCGGCCTTCTCGTCACCGCCGGTCTGCGTGGTCGCGCAGTGCACGACGGTGTCCACGCCCGCGACCGCAGCGTCCAGCCCCGCCCCGCCCTCGCGCAGGTCGACGGCGTACGGCTGGGTGTGCCGGCTGAGCACCCGCACCTCGTGCCCGTCCGCGCGCAGCCGCTCGGTGACGAGAAGGCCGAGGGTTCCGGTACCGCCGGTCACCAGGATCGTGGTCATGCTGTTCAGCCCCTTCGGAGTCCGGACGCCCCCGAGTGGAACGCCCTACGCCAGCTAGGACTGAACAGCCCCGGCGAAACGTGACACGCTCCTAGGGACGCGTCAGCCGGCGCCGCAGGAACTCCAGTTTGTCCGGATTCACCTGTGCCCACACGTCCGTGATCAGACCCTCACGCAGGTCCAGCGCGAGCACCGCAACGAGCGTGTCGCCGGCCCACGCCACGAGCGTGCTCGCACCGTTGATCTCGGCCATCGTGAACTCCACCCCCGCCGCCCACTTCTCGTACGCGCCGAGCGCCAGCCGGCCGACCTTCTCGCGCCCATGGACCGGCCGCCGAGCCGCACTGACCTTGCCGCCGCCGTCGCTCCACCAGGTCGCGTCCGCCGCGAGCAGCTTCTCCAGCCCGGCCAGATCGCCCTCGCGGGCCGCCGTGATGAACGACGCGACCAGCTCCTGCTGTCGCTGCGGCACCGGCTCGAACCGCGACCGGTCCTCACCGACACGCTGCACCGCCCGCCGGTACAGCTGACGGCAGTTGGCCTCCGTCAGATCCAGTACGCCGGCGATCTCCCGGTGCCCGTACCCGAACGCCTCCCGCAGCACGTACACCGCGCGCTCGGTAGGGCTGAGCCGCTCCAGCAGGACCAGCACGGCCATCGACACGGCATCGCGCTGCTCGGCCGACTCCAGCGGGCCGAGGGTGCCGTCGGAGGTGACCACGGGCTCGGGCAGCCAGGGCCCGACATACTGCTCGCGGCGGGCCCGCGCCGAGGTCAGCCGGGTGAGACAGAGGTTGGTGACGACCTTGGCGAGCCAGGCCGCCGGATACTCGATGCCCGTGCGGTCCGCTCCGCTGAAGCGCAGATAGGCGTCCTGGACCGCGTCCTCGGCCTCGTCGGCCGAGCCCAGCATGCGATAGGCGAGGCCGAACAGCCGTGGCCGGTGCGCCTCGAACTCGTCGGCGATCGCGCTGCTCATGCCACTCACCCTGCCAGAGGCCGATGGCGGCGGGCGCGGACACCCGGCCGCGGGCGAAAAGACCCGGCGGCGGGCAAGGGCCGTCGTCACCGCCGCCGGGTCGGCCCATGAGGAGCCAAAAGGACTAGACCAAATGGTCCAGCAGGTCAGGGGAGTTGAGAAGTCCAGCGGCACATCCTGTGAGCAGGCCCACACCGTTCGCCTGTATGGACCTCGATCAGGCGTGGCACACTGGCCCTGTACCAGAAGCAGCGCACTCCGGGGTCGGTGAAAGTCCGAACCGGCGGTTACAGTCCGCGACCCGGTCGCTTCCAGCGGCCGGTTGACCAGGTGAAATTCCTGGACCGACGGTTAAAGTCCGGATGGGAGGCAGTGCGCGGCGGGCGGGCATTCGTGCGCGCCGCCGTATCGGTCCGTCCTTCGGGACGGGTGCGTCCGGCGTCGCCCCCGGTGTTCTCGCTCGTACATTCTGTCGTCATCGACAGCCCCGGAGTCCGTGCCCGAAGAGGCAGGAGGACCCGGGAAGTGTTCACCGGAATCGTCGAAGAGCTGGGCGAGATCACCGCCGTCGAGAACCTCGGCGACGCGTGTCGCTTCCGTCTGCGAGGCCCCGTCGTCACCGAGGGTGCCAAGCACGGAGACTCCATCGCGGTGAACGGCGTCTGCCTCACCGTCGTCGACCACGAGGGCGACGAGTTCACCGCCGACGTCATGGCGGAGACCCTCGACCGCTCCAGCCTCGGTGCCCTCGCCGTCGGCTCCCGCGTCAACCTCGAACGCCCGATGGCCGTGGGCGCGCGCCTCGGCGGCCACATCGTCCAGGGCCATGTCGACGGCACGGGCAAGGTCCTGGAGCGCAAGCCCTCCGAGCACTGGGAGATCGTGAAGGTCTCGCTGCCCGCGGACCTGACCCGCTACGTGGTGGAGAAGGGCTCCATCACGGTCGACGGCATCAGCCTCACCGTGGTCGACGCGGGCCCCGACTACTTCACGGTCAGCCTGATCCCCACCACCCTCGCCCTGACCACGCTCGGCCGCAAGCAGCCCGGCGACCCGGTCAACCTCGAGGTCGACATCGTCGCCAAGTACGTCGAGCGGCTGCTCGCGAGCGGTCAGGGGGCGGCCCGGTGAACTGGCTGAACTCCGAGGCCTTCACCCTCCTCGACCAGCACATCATCTGGTCGGACATGATCGGCAACATCCTCGGCCTGATCACCCTGGCCCTCGGCTGGCGGCGCTCGCTGATGACCTGGCCGGTGCAGTTCCTCTCCGGCCTGGTCCTCTTCATCGCCTTCTACGGCCACCTCGCCGGCAGCGCCGGCAAGCAGGTCGTCGTCATGGTCGTCGCCCTGTACGGCTGGTGGCAGTGGAACCGCGACAAGGGCCGGTCCGCCGACGGCCACATCACCCCGCGGTTCGCCACCTGGCGCGAGCGCGGCGCGATGATCGCCGCCGCCGGCGCCGGCACGGTCGCGGTCGCCCTGCTCTTCAAGGCCTACCCGTCCCTGTCCTGGGACCCCTGGCCGGACGCCTACATCTTCGTCGGCACCATCGTCGCCATGTACGCCCAGGCCCGCGGCATGGTCGAGTTCTGGATCGCCTGGCTCCTGGTCGACCTCGTCGGCGTCCCCCTCAACTTCGCCAACGGCTACGCCTTCTCCGGCTTCGTCTACGTCATCTACGGCGCGCTCGTCCTGTGGGGCATGCGCGACTGGTGGCTGCGCTCCCGCAACGCCGCGCGGCCCGTCCTGGAAGGAGCGCCGGCATGACATCGGCACCGATTCTCTACACCACAGACGGCATCGAGGACTGGTCGCTCGACCCGATCGAGCAGGCCATCACCGACATCGCGGCCGGCCGCCCGATCGTGGTCGTCGACGACGAGGACCGTGAGAACGAGGGCGACCTGGTCGTCGCCGCCGAGAAGGTCACCCCCGAGATCGTCGCCTTCATGATGAGCGAGTGCCGCGGCCTGATCTGCGCCCCCATGGAGGGCGAGGAGCTGGACCGGCTCGAACTCCCGCAGATGGTGGCGGACAACACCGAGTCGATGAAGACGGCGTTCACCGTCTCCGTGGACGCCTCCGCCGCGCACGGCGTCACCACCGGCATCTCGGCCGCCGACCGCGCGACCACGCTCCAGCTGCTGGCGAGCGGCGAGGCCGGGGCGAGTGACTTCGTGCGCCCCGGCCACATCTTCCCGCTGCGCGCCAGGCCCGGCGGTGTCCTGACCCGTGACGGCCACACCGAGGCCGCCGTGGACCTCGCCCGCCTCGCGGGGCTGCGGCCGGCCGGCGCGATCGTCGAGATCGCCGGCGAGGACGGCCGGATGCTGCGCCTGCCCGAGCTGATCCCGTTCGCCCGCAAGCACGGCCTGACGATCATCTCCATCGAGGACCTGATTGCCTACCGCCGCACCGCCGAGCCCACCGTCCGCCGCGAGGCCGAGACCCAACTGCCCACCGCCCACGGGGAGTTCACGGCCTACGGCTACCGCTCCACCGTCGACGGCGTCGAGCACGTCGCCCTCGTCCACGGTGAGCTCGGCGACGGTGAGGACGTCCTGGTCCGCATCCACTCCGAGTGCCTGACCGGCGACATCTTCGCCTCCCTGCGCTGCGACTGCGGCCCTCAGTTGGAGTCCTCCCTGGAGCGCATCCAGGCCGAGGGCAGGGGAGTGGTCGTCTATCTGCGCGGCCACGAGGGGCGCGGCATCGGCCTGCTGTCCAAACTGCGCGCCTACGAGCTCCAGGAGCGCGGCCGTGACACCCTCGACGCCAACCTCGAACTCGGCCTGCCCGCCGACGCCCGGGACTACGGCGCCGGCGCGCAGATCCTGGAGGACCTCGGCGTCCGCAGCCTGCGCCTGATGACCAACAACCCCGCCAAGACCGACGCGCTCGTCCGCCACGGACTCAAGGTCACCGGCCGCGAGCCGATGCCCGTACAGGCGGGTGAGCACAACCTCCGCTACCTGCGCACCAAGCGGGACCGGATGGGACACGACCTGCCCTGGCTGGACACGGCTCCCGTGTCCACCTGCAGCACCCAGTAAACGACCGTCAGACGTCACCGAGGAGACAAGAGAACGTGAGCGGCAAGGGCGCACCGGAACTGTCCGTACGCAACGTGGGTGACCTTCGGGTCGCCGTCATCGCGGCGCAGTGGCACGAAAAGGTGATGGACGGCCTGGTGGACGGCGCCCTGCGCGCCCTGCACGACCTGGGGATCGACGAGCCGACCCTGCTCAGGGTCCCCGGCAGCTGGGAACTCCCGGTCGTCGCCAAGGTCCTCGCGGGCCGCGGCTACGACGCGATCGTCGCCCTCGGCGTCGTGATCCGGGGCGGCACCCCCCACTTCGAGTACGTGTGCCAGGGCGTGACCCTGGGCCTCACCCAGGTCTCCGTCGACACCGGCGTCCCCATCGGCTTCGGCGTGCTGACCTGCGACACCGAGGAGCAGGCCCTGGACCGGGCCGGAATCGAGGGCTCGAACGAGGACAAGGGGCACGAGGCGGTGACGGCGGCGGTGGCGACCGCGGCAACCCTCCGCTCAGTATCCGAACCATGGCGCTAGGCCGGTCGGCACACCGCGTAAAGTGAGCGCCACCATGTCCAATAAGACGTTCGAGGAGCTCTTCACCGAGCTCCAGCAGAAGGCCGCCCACGGCGACCCCGCCACTTCCCGCACCGCAGAACTGGTCGGCAAGGGCGTCCATGCCATCGGCAAGAAGGTAGTCGAAGAGGCCGCCGAGGTCTGGATGGCCGCCGAGTACGAGGGCAAGGAAGCGGCCGCCGAGGAGATCTCGCAGCTGCTCTACCACGTACAGGTGATGATGGTCGCCCGCGGGATCTCCCTGGACGACGTCTACGCCCACCTCTGAGCCGCACGCGCACCCCATCCCGTACGAACGAACAAAGGAAGCCGACCTCATGCTGCGCATCGCCGTCCCCAACAAGGGTTCCCTGTCAGGCCCTGCGGCGGAGATGCTGCATGAGGCCGGCTACCAGCAGCGCCGTGAGTCCAAGGAGCTGCGGATCGTCGACCCGACCAACGAGGTCGAGTTCTTCTACCTCCGCCCCCGCGACATCGCGATCTACGTCTCCTCCGGCCGCCTCGACATCGGCATCACCGGCCGCGACCTGCTGGTCGACTCCGGCGCCAACGCCGAGGTGATCCTCCCGCTGGGCTTCGCCCGCTCCACCTTCCGCTTCGCGTCCAAGCCGGGCACCGCGAACGGCATCGAGGACCTGACGGGCAAGACGGTCGCCACCTCCTACGAGGGCATCGTCGCCAAGCACCTCGCCGACAGCGGCGTCGACGCCTCCGTCGTCCACCTGGACGGCGCGGTCGAGACCGCCATCGAGCTGGGCGTCGCCGAGGTCATCGCCGATGTCGTCGAGACCGGCACCAGCCTGCGCAACGCCGGCCTGGAGGTCTTCGGCGAGCCGATCATGAAGTCCGAGGCCGTCGTCATCCGCCGCACCGGCGCCGACGGCGAGGAGGCTGCCGAGCCAAAGGTTCAGCAGTTCCTGCGCCGTCTGCAGGGCGTCCTGGTGGCGCGGACGTACGTGATGATGGACTACGACTGCCGCGTCGAGCAGCTGGAGAAGGCCGTCGCGCTGACCCCGGGCCTTGAGTCGCCGACCGTCTCCCCGCTGCACAACGAGGGCTGGGTCGCCGTCCGTGCGATGGTCCCGGCCAAGGAAGCCCAGCGGATCATGGACGACCTGTACGACATCGGCGCGCGGGCCATCCTGACCACGGCCATCCACGCCTGCCGTCTCTGACGGACGGCGACCGAGAGACACCGGAAGATGTCCGATCTGCCTACCCTCCCCGTCACGTTCCGGCCGGGCCGCACCCGGGTCGTCCTGCTCACGAGCGGCGCCGCGATCTTCGTGGTGATCACGACCGTCGCGTTGCTCCTGGAGCAGCTCAGCCCCGGCGAGAAGCTCAGTTTCGTCTTCACGGGGGCGATCCTGTTCGGGGTGCTGGCCCTGCTCGCCCGGGTGCGGGTCGTCGCCGACGAGAGAGGTGTCACCGTCGTCAACATCGCCTCCCGGCGGCACCTGGAGTGGGCCGAGATCCTCCATGTGAACCTGCGCCCCGGCGATCCCTGGGTTTTCCTCGACCTCAGCGACGGCACCAGCCTGCCCGCGCTCGGCATCCAGCCGGGCATCGCCAAGGAGCGTGCCATCGCCGACGCACGCGCCCTGCGTGCCCTCGCCGAGTCCCGCTCGACGAGGGATCTGCCGTAGAGACCCATGTCTTGATTAATCTGTTGGCGGAGGCGTTTTCGTTGCGCCTCCGCCGCTGATGTCCCCGCCGGTCTTCCGCCGGTCCTCAGAGGCCCCCTGCTACCCGAGGAGTGACTCCCTCCAGCGATGGACGGATCGTCCTGTAGTACCTGCGCCGCCACCTCACGACCCATCGAGGCGGCGGCATCATGACCACCCCCCTGCTGCTCCTTGGAGCGGCCCTCCTGCTGATCCTGGCCAACGGCTTCTTCGTGGCCGCCGAGTTCGGCCTGGTCACGGTCGAGTCGACGGACGCCGAGAAGGCCGCAGCCGAAGGCGACAAACGGGCCCTCAGGGTCGCCGAGTCGCTCAGGGAGCTGTCCTTCCAGCTCTCCGGCACCCAGCTCGGCATCACCATCACCTCCCTCGTCGTCGGCATGCTCGCCGAGCCCGCGCTCGCGCAGCTGCTGCACGGCCCGTTCAGCGCGATCGGCATCCCCGAGGGCGCCGTCTCCGGCGTCGCGGTGGTCGTCGGCATGCTGCTGGCCTCCGCCGTGCAGATGGTCATCGGCGAACTCGTGCCCAAGAACTGGGCGGTGTCCAAGCCGATGCAGGTCGCGCGCTTCGTCGCCGGCCCGCAGCACAGGTTCGCCCTCCTGTTCCGACCGGTCATCGCAGCGTTGAACGCGGTCGCCAACCGCCTGGTCCGAGCCATGGGCGTGGAGCCCGCCGAGGGGCTGGCCTCAGCCCGTACCCCCGGCGAACTCGTCTCGCTGGCCCGGCACTCCGCGCAGGCCGGCGCCCTGGAACAGGACACGGCCGACCTCTTCGTACGCACGCTGTCGCTCGCCGAGCTGACCGCGCAGCACGTCATGACCCCGCGCGTGAAGGTGAGTGCGCTGCAGTCGACGGCCACCGCCGAGGACGTGGTCAACCTCACCCGCGCCACCGGCCTGTCCCGCTTCCCGGTCTACAAGGAGCGGATCGACGAAATCGTCGGCATGGTCCACCTCAAGGACGCGCTGGCCGTCCCGGTCCACGACCGCCTGCGTACCCCCGTCGGCCGTATCGCCCGCCCGGCGCTGCTGGTCCCCGAGACCCTGCCGGTCCAGCCCCTCCTCGCCCAGCTGCGCAGCGAGCAGCCCATCGCGGTCGTCGTCGACGAGTACGGCGGCACGGCGGGCGTGGTGACCCTGGAGGACATCGTCGAGGAGATCGTCGGCGAGGTCCGCGACGAGCACGACGGGCAGGACGTGCCCGAACTCGCCGCCGCCCCGCCGGAGGACGGCAGGCCCTCCTGGGATGCCGACGGCAGCTGCCGCGTCGACATCCTGCAGCGCATAGGTCTCGACGTGCCCGAGGGGCCGTACGAGACCGTCGCCGGGCTGGTCGCCGACCGGCTCGGCCGGATCCCGGCCGTCGGCGACAGGGCGGAACTGCCCGGCTGGCGGCTGACCGTGCGCCGTGTGGGGCACTACCGCGCCGAGCGTGTCCGCCTGGTGCGGACCGGACCGGTCGTGGAGGTCACCCGATGAGCGTGATCCAACTCCTGTTCGCCGGGTTGCTCGTCCTCGCCAACGGCTTCTTCGTCGGCGCCGAGTTCGCCCTCGTGTCGGTCCGCCGCAGCCAGATCGAACCGCTCGGCACCGCCCGGGCCCGCCAGGTCCTCTACGGCCTGGAGCGGCTGCCGCAGATGATGGCCGCGGCCCAGTTCGGCATCACGGTCTGCTCGCTGACCCTGGGAGCGGTCGCCGAGCCGACCGTCGCGCACCTGCTGGAACCGGTCTTCGCATGGGTCCACCTCCCGGACGGGATGATCCACCCGCTGGGATACGTCATCGCGCTCGCCGCCGTAGTCTTCTTCCACCTCGTCATCGGCGAGATGGTCCCGAAGAACCTCGCGATGGCGGCCCCGGAGAAGGCCGCGGTGTGGCTCGCGCCGGGCCTGGTCGCCTTCGCCCGCCTCTGCAAGCCGATCACCATCGCCCTCGGTGCCTGTGCCCAGGGCATCCTGCGGCTCTTCAGGGTCGAGCCGAAGGACGAGGTCGAGGCGGTCTTCACCAGCGAACAGCTCAACCGCCTGGTGGAGGACGCCGGCCAGGCGGGCCTGCTCGGCCCCGAGGAGCAGGAACGCCTGGAGGACGCGCTGGAACTGGGCTCCCGCCCGGTGACGGACGTGCTCCTGGGGCGGGAGTCCCTGGTGACGGTCGCGCCGTCGGTGACGCCGGGCCGGATCGTCGAGCTCACCGCCCGCACCGGTTACTCGCGCTTCCCGATCGCCGCGGAGAACGGCGCCTTCATGGGCTATCTGCACGTGAAGGACGTACTGGACCTGGAGGACTCGGACCGGGCGGTGCCGCAGCAGCTGTGGCGCCCCATGACGACGCTGCGCTCCGAACTCCCCCTGGACGACGCCCTGACGGTCATGCGCCGCGCCGCCACGCACCTGGCCCAGGTGGCCGACGCGTCCGGCAAGGTGCTCGGCCTGGTCGCCCTGGAGGACGTACTGGAGCTCCTGGTCGGTGAGGTCACCGACCCCGCCCACCGGGAGGTGCCGGAGGTGAAGGTGACCGAGCCGCGGGCCAGTGGGGAGCCGGAACAGGCCTTGGCGGGCTGACACGGTGGCCCCGTGCCCCGAAAGGGGCGCGGGGCTGTATCGATCTGCGGCTCCGCCGCGTGGGCGCGACCAGCCACAACGGACCCGCTCGGCAAGACCTCAGAAGCGACCGAGTCAGTGGGCGCGGCTCACAACCCCGACGGATCCTGCGGCCCCCGCCCGGACAACACTTCCCCGTACGCCTGCATCAGATCCGGCAGCCGCAGTGTCGACAAGTCGTCCCGGGACAGCAGCCCCGGATACGTCGACAACCGCAGATCCCGGTAAGCGCAGCTCTTCTCGTACAGCGTCCGCAGGAACCGGCCGTTGCCGAGCTCGTCGATCCACGCCTGGTCCACCACGTGCCCGGCGATCGAGCGCAGCTCGTCCAGGGCCTCCTCGTCCCACACGTCGCCGTTCTCGGCGGCCAGCACCTCACCGATCGAGGTGAGTTCGAGGGGCCGGTACGACGGGAAGTCGACGCGGGTGGTGAAGCGGGAGGAGAGGCCGGGATTGGCGGCCAGCAGACGGTCCATGCCCTCCGGGTAGCCGGCCAGGATGACGACCAGGTGGTCGCGGTTGTCCTCGGCCCGCTTCAGCAGCACCTGCAACGCCTCGTCGCCGTACGCGTCGCCCTTGCCGTAGCCGGAGTTGGAGAGCGAGTAGGCCTCGTCGACGAAGAGCACACCGCCGATCGCGGAGTCGATCAGCTCGTTGGCCTTCACGGCTGTCTGGCCCAGGTACTCGCCGACCAGGTCGGCCCGCTGGGCCTCCACGAGGTGGTCGCCGCCGAGCAGTCCGAGGGCGTAGAAGACACGGCCCAGGATGCGGGCCACCGTGGTCTTGCCGGTGCCCGAGGGGCCGGAGAAGACGAAGTGCCGCTTGGGCGG
Source organism: Streptomyces sp. NBC_00461 (assembly GCF_036013935.1). Classification (NCBI taxonomy): domain Bacteria; kingdom Bacillati; phylum Actinomycetota; class Actinomycetes; order Kitasatosporales; family Streptomycetaceae; genus Streptomyces; species Streptomyces sp. NBC_00461. The sequence goes on along the minus strand of NZ_CP107902.1, from coordinate 1,714,473 downwards.
CTGCACCGGCAGTCCCTGGCCCGTGCGCAGCCGCGCCATGTTCAACTGAGCGGAAAGCGCCTTGACTTGGCGCTTCACCGGCTCCAGGCCCACCATGCGCTCCAGCTCGGCGAGCGCCTCTTCGAGCAGGTCCGGGTCGGTGGGTCCGGCGGGCAGCGGGGACCCGGCAGGGCCGACGGCCTTGTGGCGCGCCGAAGGGTCGATCGCCGACGGCAGCGAGCCCACCGGCGGCAGGTCGGACTCGGAGAACCTCAGGTCCCGGCCCTCGGCGCCGAACAGCGGGTCCAGGGTGTCGGGGCCCTCCAGCGCGTCCTGGCCGCCGGAGAGCGTGATCGCCGCGAGGTCGGTGGACTCGTCGTACCCGTCGCCCTCCGAGATCGCCGCGAGCCGGGCCGAGGTGTCCATGAAGGCGGGGTCGACGCGGTGCACGGCGCGGTAGAGGGGGAGGGCGGCGGCCGAGCGGCCGGTGCCCTCGTGGGCCCGCGCGAGCCAGTAGCGCAGTTCCTTGCGTTGCGGCTGCTCGCTGCGGCAGCGCATCAGGGCTGTGGACAGAAGGGGTTCGGCCTGTCCGTACATCTCCAGGCGGACCCGTGCCATGCCGCCGAACAGGCCCGCCTCGATGCCGAGCAGGGCGTCGTCGATCAGCGGGTCGGTGTGGCGGACGAGCTGGTCCCAGTCCTTGACGAGATAGGCGCGGCAGGCGTGCAGAAAGCGGACCTGCGGGTCGGTGTCCACGGGCGGCAGGGCCGCGAGCGCCCGGTCCAGCTCGGGAACATGGCGGCCGTCCAGCCAGTGCGAGGCGTGCGCGAGCAGCAGATCACGCGGGCTCTCCAGCACGGGCTGCACCCACCAGCCCAGCCAGTACCAGGAGTTGAGGGCCCGGCGGTGCCGGGCGCGCTGTTCCCCGAAGCGGTCCCGGTGCCGGAACATCCGTAACAGCGCGGTCGTCGTGTCGACGCGCAGCGCGTGCAGTCCGAGCCAGCCGTCGGCCATCCCGGGATCCATCCGGACCGCGGCCCGGAACTCCTCCTCCGCCTGCGGATAGGCGCCCATCGTGTAGGCATCCACACCTCGCAGCCAGGCGAGGTCGGCCGGGGCCTCGGGGCCCTGCATGCCGAAATCCATCACGTCCCCCACAAACCGTGCCCCCGTCGGTTGACCGCCGGACCGTCGCCGTCGGCCTCCTAGATCGAACCGCCGTAGCGCGGACCGGAGTTGCGGTGCGCGCAGCCGTCCGAAGGTCGCACCGAGGGCATCGTACCTGCGCAGGTGTCACCCGCCGAAGGGTGCCGCACAGGCCGTTTGGCGAGGTGGGAGCAGACGGGGCGCACTTCGGACGGTGACCGTGGGTGAGCAAAATCCGCCGCGCGGCGTCCGGAAAAGTGGGGTGAGGGCAGAACGAAGCCCCCGATCACGGGGGAACAACCGGGGGCTTCGCGACTGCGGGCGGCTTCGAACGGCCGCACATTCAGAACGTAAGTCCTGTACGGCTCGTCGGTCAAGCCGAGTTGAGGCACTCCGGGAAGTTCTCCGGAGGCGGTCTTCACGAGTTCAGCACACTGCCGTTGGTCCGTCACCGTGCGTGATTTTCTGGTCCGGTCCAACCGTCGTCGCAGGCCCCGGCAGCACCTCGTACCCCTCCTTCGACTGCCGCACCAGAAGGTCCGCGAACGGTCGCGAGGGATCCTCGGCGAAGTGCCGTCGTTCTGCCCTGACCCACCCGGCCCAGAACTCCCTCTGCTCCTCCCCGTCACGCTGCTGTCCGCGCGCCCAGGACTCCTCGTGCGGCAACTCCATCCACAGGAGGGCCGCGAGATGCGGGCGCAGTGCGCGGCGGCCGGCGCCGACACCCTCGACGAGGATCACCGGTGCGGGCGGCAGCGTGCGGGGCGGTCCGAAGCGGCGGGTGTGCCAGTCGTAGACGGAGTAGTGGGCGCTCTCGCCGCGGCCCAGCGGTTCGATCACCTCGGTCAGCAGGCGCCCGCTCCACTCGAACAACTCGTCGTGGCTGGCGATGTCGTCGAGGTGCAGCACGGGCGCCCCGTCCAGCGCCCGGGCCAACTGCCCGGCGAACGTGGACTTTCCGGAGCCGGCGTGTCCGTCGACGCCGATCAGGCGGACCGGGCCGCAGGACGGCGGCAGGCGGCGGAGCCGGGAGGCGAGGTCTTGAATGGTCGTTTCCTTGTGCGGCGCGGGTGGGCATATTCGGCGGGAACATTCTAGTGGTGGGTGAAATCGGGGCGTATGGGGGCCGTATCGGGGCCGTGTATGGGGTCCGCGTATGGGGCCCGGAAAATAGTGTCGCATTGAACTAGTCGTTGGCTGGCTGCGAGCCAGTGTTATTCCCGCGCCGAAACCTCGACACGCCTTCTCGAAAACAGCGTTCCGGTTGCGCTCTGGGCTGAGTAGGGTGCCAGGTGCACAAGTGTGCGACGTCGTACGGGGAGACGGGAGCAGATGGCCGCGGGGTTATTCGAAGGGCAGTATGTTTGGCATCCGGCGGCCGACGACCGCTTGCTCGCGAGCGTATGCGTCGACATCCGCGCGGGCCGCTATCGGAGCGCACACGAAGCTCTCACCGAAACCCGCGACGACTTCGGGCTGCGCTCCCACCGCTCCCTGGTCCTCGCCTCGGAGGCCGCGGACTCCGATCTCGCCGAGCACTGGCTGGCCGAGGAGCCGACGCCCGAGGCCGCGCTGCTGTGGGCGCGGGTGGCGGTGCTGCGGGCGCTGGGCGCGGCCGACGCGCAAGACGAGCGGGCCGGGGCCCTGGAGCGGATCGCGCTCGCGGCCTGCGACCGGGCGGCCGCCGCGAACCCGGCCGATCCCACGCCCTGGGCGGCCCGGCTGGCCATGGCCAGACTGCACCGGCTGAACGACCCCGCCCCGCGGGGGCTGCTCACCGCACCGCCCGGGCCATGGCGGCTGTTCGCGCACGTGCTGTCCCTCGACCCGTGGCACCGCGAGGCCCACCACCGCTTCCTGGCCTGCTTCTTCACCCGCCACGGCGGCTCGGTGAACGCCGCCTGGGACGTCGCCGCCTTCCTCGGCCAGCGCGCCCCCGCCGACTCCCCGCTGCGACTGCTGCCGCTCGTCTCCCTCGTCGAGAGCTACAACCCGACCCAGCTGCTCGCCGACCGCGTCTGGGAGCAGCCGCAGTGGCGCTCCACCGCCCTCGCGATCTACCAGAACTGGCTGCCCACGGTGGCGGGCTACCGCTACACGCCGGTGCTCGACCTGGCCTATCTCGCACACGCCCTGGTCATGGGCAAGCGCGAGTTCGAGGCGCGGGCGGTCTTCGCGGCGATGGGACCGTACGCCTCGCGCATGCCCTGGTCGGCCTTCGGGGAGCCGGCCGACCAGCTGTCCCGGGCTCGTCGCACCTGCGGTCTCCCTGTCCCCCCATAGAGAGAAAGGCCCGGCAGATGTCAGAACGAACAGCAGAACGGAAGGCGCTCGACGACGACGCCACCCTGCACGCGATGGGTTACCCGAGAAAACTCACGCGCCGCTTCAAGGCCTTCGACAATTTCGCCATCTCCTTCACCATCATCAACATCATCTCGGGCATTTTCTCCAGCTTCGGATTCGGCATGAACGCCGGTGGTCCCCGCATTCTTGTGTTCGGCTGGATAGGCGTTTCCATCATGGTGCTCTTCGTCGGTATCGCCATGGCCGAAGTCGCCTCCGCCTATCCCACGAGCGGCGCGCTCTATTTCTCCGCGGGTAAACTCGCCAAACGGCACAAGGGAGCCTGGTCCTGGTACACGGGCTGGCTGAACTTCGTGGGTCAGATCGGCGGCACGGCCGCCACCGGCTACGCGGCGGCCACCTTCATCCAGGCCTTCATCGCCCTGCAGTGGTCCTCGTACGTGCCGACCGCGCACCAGACGGTGCTGATCACGGCGCTGCTGATCGTGCTGCAGGGGTTCGCCAACACCTACACCATCCAGCTGGTCGCGCTCCTCAACCGGATCTCCGTGTGGTGGCTGCTGGTCGGGCTCGTGGTGATCGTGGGCGCCCTGACCGTCGGACCCGACCAGCATCAGTCGGCGTCCTTCGTCACGCATTTCGCGAACAACACCGGTTTCACCAACGGGCTTTACGGCGGGATGCTCGGCCTGCTCGTCACCAGCTGGACCTTCACCGGCTTCGACGGCAGCTTCCACATGTCCGAGGAAACGGTGCGGGCCACGGTGAACGCCCCGAAGGGGATCACCCGCGCGATCGGCTACTCGGCGATCACCGGACTGATCCTGATGCTCGCACTGGTCTACAGCATTCACGACTACGACCATGTGGCGAGCGCATCCGCTCCGCCCGTCCAGATTCTCATCGACGGACTCGGCCTGGGCACGGCCAAGGTGCTCCTGCTGATCGTGATCGGCGCGATGCTCTTCTGCGGTCTCGCCAATCTCACCAGCAACACCCGGCAGATCTTCGCCTTCTCCCGCGACGGCGCCATGCCCGGTTCCCGCCTGTGGCACTCGGTCTCGCCGCGCACCCGCACCCCCGTCAAGGCGGTCTGGCTGGCGGTCGGCTGCTCGCTGGCCCTCGTCCTGCCCGGCTGGTGGTCGCACACGGCGTTCACCGCCATCGTCAGCGTCAACGTCGTCGGACTCTTCCTCGCCTACGGCGTGCCGATCCTGCTCAGGCTGAGCCTGGGCGCGGAGTTCCAGCCGGGACCGTGGCACCTGGGCCGCTGGAGCCGACCCGTCGGCGTGGTCGCGGTGGCCTGGATCCTGCTCAGCAGCGTCCTGTTCATGCTCCCGCAGGCCTCACCGATCACCGTCGACTCCTTCAACTACGCGCCGATCGCCCTCGCCGTCGTGCTGGTCGTCGCCACGGTCTGGTGGTTCGCCACCGCCCGCCGCCGCTTCCAGGGGCCGGTCAGCTACGGCCGCCCCGACGAGGTCGCGGCGATGGACCTGATCTGAGTCCCGGGCCCGGCGCACCCCACCGTGCGCCGGGCCGGATCGCGCAGCAGGTCATGCCACTGGTGGAGACCAATATTCGTGGGCGTGGCATGGGCCGAAGTGCTGGCAGGACGTACCGCCTGCGGCCATAGTTGGCGTCCTGCGCTGCACCACGTGCGGCGCAGGAGTGCCTTTGCATCCGTCCCGACTCGGACACTTGGGGGTCGTTCCGCCCATGGGCAGAGCCGAACAGCCGTCCCGCAGAAACGTCCTGGCCGCCGCGGTCGCCGCGTCAGTGGTGGCCCCCATGGTCACCGCCGGCGTGGCCCAGGCCGCGAGGTCCCCGGCGGGCCCCGTCGACCACCACGCCTGGACCAGGGTTCCCGACTGGCGCGCCGGCACCGCGAAGGGCACCCGTACCGTCGTGGGCGCCCGGCCCGGCGTGGTGATCGCCACCCCCGCCGGCACGACCGACTACACCGACCCGCACACCGGCACGACGGCTGCCTGGGAGTACGCGACCTGGACGTCCCCCGTCCACCGGCTCCGCGTCCCCGCCACCGAGGTCATCGCCTCGTGGAACGCGCACACCCCGGCCGGCACCTGGCTCCAGATCGAGCTGCACGGCACCTACTCCGACGGCACCGAGACCCCTTGGTACGTGATGGGCCGCTGGGCGGCCGGCGACCAGGACATCAAGCGGACCTCGGTCGACGGCCAGACCGACAGCAAGAGCACCATCTGGACGGACACCTTCGCCATCGACGACGCGACGACCGGCCTGCGTCTGGTCTCGTACCGTCTGCGCCTCACCCTCCACCGCAGGCCCGGCACCAAGCTCACCCCCACCGTGTGGCGCGTGGGCGCGATGGGCTCGGACGTCCCGGACCGCTTCACGGTCCCGGCCTCCACGCCCGGTCTCGCCAAGGAGCTGGCCGTCCCGCGCTACTCGCAGGAGATCCACAAGGGCCAGTACCCCGAGTACGACAACGGCGGCGAGGCCTGGTGCAGCCCCACCTCCTCGCAGATGATCATCGAGTACTGGGGCGGCCGGCTCAGCCCCGAGCAACTGGCCTGGGTGGACCCGGCGTTCGCCGACCCGCAGGTGTGCCAGGCCGCCCGCTTCACCTACGACTACCAGTACGAGGGCTGCGGCAACTGGCCGTTCAACGCTGCCTACGCGGCCACGTACAAGGGTCTGCAGGGCGTGGTCACCCGGCTGGGCTCGCTCACCGACCTGGAGACGCTGATCGCGGCCGGTATCCCGGCCATAACGTCCCAGTCGTTCCTCAAGGAGGAGCTGACGGGGGCGGGTTACGGCACCTCGGGGCATCTGATGACCGTCATAGGGTTCACCGCCGAGGGCGATGTGATCGCGAACGACCCGGCCTCGCAGGACGACTCCGCCGTGCGGCGCGTCTACAAGCGGCGCGAGTGGGAGAACATCTGGCTGCGCACCAAGCGCTACAACGCCACCGGCAAGGTCGTCTCCGGCACCGGCGGCGTCTGCTACCTGTACTTCCCGGCGCGTCCCACGGCACACCAGCGCAAGGCGCTGGCGGCGGTCGGCGTGCGCTGAGCCGTCCCGGACCGTGCGAAGGCCCCGGGAAACCGGGGCCTTTCGCCTGTGACCAACGTCTCTGCCGCAAAAGCCGTTCCAGGTGGCAAGGTGGACAAAGCCGTAGGGGGAGTCCACCGCCCGTCCGACCTCAGCGAGATGCCATGACCGCACACTCAGCGACCGCCGCCCGCACCCGCACCGGCGGCCCCAAGGACGAGGGCCCGAAGATCCTCGAGCACGTCATGGGCTGGGCCCTCGTCGTGGTCGTTGCGATGCTCGTCGCCCAGCTCGGCCTGCTGTGATCTGACCCGTACCGGCCCGGCTCCCGCTGCACCCACCACAGTCGATCAGACTCGAACGAGTGGGCATGGTTGTTCTGACATACTGCGGATGTCCCGCCGCCCGCTGGAGACCAGGGTCGAAATTGAAGATCAGCCAACAGAGCGAGACCAACCGCCCCCGGGCGCGCGGCACCGAGCGCTCGCTGGCGCGCCGCGCCGAACTCATCACCATCGGGCGGAAGTTGTTTGCCGACACCTCGTACGACGCGCTCTCGATGGATGACATCGCACGGCAGGCACGCGTCGCCAAGGGGCTGATCTACTACTACTTCCAGTCCAAGCGCGGCTACTACCTGGCGATCATCCACGACTCCGTCGACGACCTGATCACCTACGCGGCCAGCGGTCTGGAACTGGAGCAGGTGGACCGGGTCCACCGCACCATGGACGGTTATCTGCGCTACGCCGAGCACAACCAGGCCGCCTTCCGCGCGATCGTCAGCGGTGGTGTCGGCTTCGACGCCGAGGTGCACGCCATCCGGGACGGGGTGCGCGAGGCGATCGTCGCGACCGTCGCCGAAGGGGCGTACGGCCGCACGGACATCGCCCCGCTCGCCCGCATGGGCCTGTTCTCCTGGGTGTGCAGCGTCGAGGGCGCCACCCTCGACTGGATCGACCGCCCCCAGCTCTCCCGCGACCAGCTGCGCGAGCTCCTGGTCAAGACGCTTGGCGGCACCATGCGGGCCATCGAGGAGATGGACCCGGCCTACCCCACTCCCGTCCCCGCCCGCCGGGGCGCATGAGCGAGGGGCGGAGGCTCCCGCGCCCCCGCCCCGACCACCGTACTCCCGAGGTCAGTTGATCGACTTGATCAGCTCACCGTTCGCGGTGTCCCCGCTCAGCTCCCAGAAGAACGTGCCGCCCAGACCTTGCTGGTTCTTGTACGTCATCTTCGTGCCGATGGTCGACGGCGTGTCGTAACTCCACCAGTCGCTCCCGCACTTGGCGTACGCGGTGCCGCCCACCGTGCCGGTCGCCGGGCACTTGGACTTGAGCACCTTGTAGTCGTCGATGCCCTGCTCGTACGTCCCCGCGGCCGGGCCGGTGGCCGTGCCGCCGGGCGCCGCCTGTGTGACACCGGTCCACCCGCGGCCGTAGAAACCGATCCCGAGCAACAGCTTCGAGGCCGGGATGCCGAGGCCCTTGAGCTTGGCGATGGTCGCCGAGGTGTGGAAGCCGGCCTTCGGTATGCCGGAGTAGGAGTTCAGCGGCGAGTGCGGGGCCGTCGGGCCGGCCGAGTCCCAGGCGCCGAAGTAGTCGTACGTCATCGGGTTGTACCAGTCGACGTACTGTGCCGCCCCCGCGTAGTTCGCCGCGTCGATCTTGCCGCCGCTGGTGGCGTCCGCGGTGATCGCCGCGGTGACCAGCGCGCTGCTGCCGAACTTCGAACGCAGCGCCGCCATCAGGTTCTTGAAGGCCTCCTTGCCGCTGGTGTCGCAGGTGTTGCCGCAGGCGTTCGGGTACTCCCAGTCGATGTCGATGCCGTCGAAGACGCCCGCCCACTTGGAGTTCTTCACCAGGTCGTAGCAGGACTGGGCGAAGGCGGCGGGGTTCTTCGCGGCCTCGCCGAAGCCGCCCGACCAGGTCCAACCGCCGAAGGACCACAGGACCTTGAGACCCGGGTGCTTCTTCTTGAGCTTCAGGAGCTGGTTGAAGTTGCCGCGCAGCGGCTGGTCCCAGGTGTCGGCGACCCCGTCCACCGATTCCGCCGCGGTGTAGGCGCGGTCGGTCGCGGCGTAGGAGTCGCCCATCGCGCACTTGCCGCCGGTGACGTTGCCGAAGGCGTAGTTGATGTGTGTGAGCCTGGCCGCCGAACCGGACGTCTCGACGTTCTTGACGTAGTACTTGCGGTCGTAGGTGCCCCATTCGGTGAAGTAGCCGACGACCTTGGACCCGGCGGCCTGCCGGGACGACTGTTCGGCGGCGGCGGTGCCCGCGCCGGCCAGCAGCCCGGCGCCGAGGACCGCGCAACACGCGGCGGAGACGAGCGCCCGGAACGAGGCGCGGGGACGGTGCGGAATGTGCATCGGGTGTCTCCTCGTGGGGGAGAGGGGAACGCGCGCCGATTGGCATGAACGCGGTAAAGCGTTGGTCAGGAACAGTAGGAGGACTAGACCAGTGCGGTCAATGGTGCGGACCAATTTCCCAAGGATTCGCGAGGGCTTTCCGGTGGGTCGGGATATTCTTGAAGTGAGCGGTCGTTAACTGGTGACGTGATGCCTCCGATCGGGCATACTCACAGCGCACAGCCGCTGGTCAGCAGCTTCCGAGACCCGGGAGAGCGAGCATCGGCCAGGCGTCAGTACGACCCGGCGGAGCCGCCCCCACCCAGGGCGCGCATCGCCGATGTGCCCGAACAGGGAGGAGAGCGTCGCCATGCCCGACCGCGCCGCGCAGCCGGTGGACCGTCAACTGCCCACAGACGAGGCCCGGGATCTGATCTCGCTTGTCCGTGACATCGCCCAGCGGGAGATCGCGCCGAAGGCGGCCGAGGAGGAGGACGCCGGACGGTTCCCGCGCGAGGTCTTCACGCTGCTCTCGGAGGCCGGTCTGCTCGGCCTGCCCTACGACTCCGAGTACGGCGGTGGTGACCAGCCCTACGAGGTCTACCTCCAGGTGCTCGAAGAGCTCGCGGCGGCCCGCCTCACCGTGGGCCTCGGCGTCAGCGTGCACACCCTCGCCTCGTACGCGCTCGCCGCCTACGGATCCAAGCAGCAGCAGGTCGAGCACCTGCCCGCGATGCTCGGCGGCGGCCTGCTGGGTGCCTACTGCCTGTCCGAGCCGTCCTCCGGATCCGACGCCGCGTCCCTGCGGACGAAGGCCGTGCGCGAGGGCGAGGAGTGGGTGATCACCGGCACCAAGGCCTGGATCACACACGGCGGCATCGCCGACTTCTACACCGTCATGGCCCGCACCGGCGAGGAGGGCCCCCGTGGCATCACCGCCTTCCTGGTCCCCGGCGACGCCGATGGGCTGAGTGGGGCGGTGCCCGAGAAGAAGATGGGCATGAAGGGCTCACCGACCGCGCAGGTCCACTTCGACGGTGTGCGCGTGCCGGACGAGCGGCGCATCGGCGAGGAGGGGCAGGGCTTCGCGATCGCCCTGTCCGCGCTCGACTCCGGCCGCCTCGGCATCGCGGCCTGCGCGATCGGCCTCGCCCAGGCGGCACTCGACGAGGCGGTCGCGTACGCCACCGGGCGGCAGCAGTTCGGGCGGCCCATCGCCGACTTCCAGGGGCTGCGCTTCATGCTCGCCGACATGGCGACCCAGATCGAGGCGGGCCGGGCGCTGTATCTGGCCGCGGCGCGGCTGCGTGACGCGGGGCGGCCGTTCGCCAAGCAGGCGGCCATGGCCAAGCTGCACTGTACGGACACCGCGATGAAGGTGACCACGGACGCCGTCCAGGTCCTCGGCGGATACGGCTACACCGCGGACTTCCCGGTCGAGCGCCATATGCGCGAGGCCAAGGTCCTGCAGATCGTCGAAGGCACCAACCAGATTCAGCGGATGGTCATCGCCCGTCACCTCGCGGGTCCTGAAACCCGCTGAACTGTCCCGGTGCGACCTGCGGGGCCGCCAGCCTGACCCACTCCGGGTCGTGGCGGCCCGGCAGGGTGCGGCCCCGGTCGGCCCAGATGCGCAGCAGATCGCGGTAGATCGGCGGGTCCTGGAGCTGCGGCGCAGGCGGAACCGTTCCTGCGGGCGGCGGGACGAACGCGAGGCGCTGACGCCCAAGCGCGGTGTAGGTGGGGGTCATACCAGGGCAACGCGGAGCTAGGCGGACAGGTCACCCACCCGCGAAATCGACCGTGAGTTCGCGGACGTCCGACGCCCCCTCTGGCCACCGCCAGCTGTCTGACGTACCGTCAGCCCAGCCGTCTCCAGGGAGGTTTGGCGTGGCTGACGACCGCCCCGTACCGCTCGACGAGTACCCCGTCCACCAGGTGCCCCTGTCCATGAAGCACCTGGCGACCGGGGACCGGAACGCCTACGACCGCTGCATCTTCCACGTCCTCGACCACGAGGGGCGCGCGCTGCTCATCGTGGGCCTGGGCGTCTATCCGAACGTCGGTGTGATCGACGCGTACGCGACCCTGCGGACCGGGGACACGCTGCACGCCGTACGGGCCTCCGACGCCCTCGGCGACGATCGCATGCGGCTCGCCGTCGGCCCGCTCAGGATCGAGGCCGAGGAGCCGCTGCGCCGGCTGCGGCTGGTGTCGGACGACGAGTCGTTGTCGTACGACCTCACCTGGACCGCCGAATTCCCCGCCCTGTGGGAACCCCACCACCTCCAGCGCCGCGGCGACCGGCTCACCATCGAAGGGCGCCGCTTCGTCCAGGCGGGCGGTGTGGAGGGAGTCGTGCGCGCCGGCGGTGAGGAGTTCCGGGTCACGGCCACCGAGTGGACCGGGACCCGCGACCGCAGCTGGGGTGTGCGGCCGATACCGGGGGAGGAGGGCGGACGGTCGGCCGAGGAGCACCCGACCGAGGGCTTCCACTGGCTGTGGTGCCCGGTGCGCTTCGAGGACCGCTTCCTGATGGTGATCGTCCAGGAGGACGCGGACGGGTACCGCTCCCTGAACGACGCCACGCTCGTCCACCCCGGCCACCGCGACCGCCAACTCGGCTGGCCCCAGCCCGAGATCACCTACCGCACCGGTACCCGTCACCCCGACCGCGCCCTCATCCACCTGGGCGACGTCCGCAAGCCGCAGGAGCTGGAGGTCGAGATCCTCACCTCCTCCCCGCTCGCGATCGGGGCCGGTTACCCGCCCGCCGACGACTGGCAGCACGGCACCTGGCGCGGCCGCGGCTGGACGGACCGGCGCACCTACGACCTGTCGCAGCCGCACGCCCTGGCCGCCTACGGGGTCACCGACCATGCCGCCCGCTTCCGTCTGGACGGCCGGGTCGGGCACGGCATCTTCGAGCACGGCTCGTTCGGCCGGCACGATCCGAGCGGGTTCACGGACTTCAACTCGGTAGCGCCATAGGGGGTTTGTGACATGGCCGCGGCACCCCGCCCTCGTACCAGCACCCGCGACCCCGAGGACATCGCCCGCCGTCTCACGAGCTGGCTCGGCAGCCGCCTGCCCGGCGCCAAGGCGGTCGGGATCACCGTCCCCGAGTCCAACGGCATGTCCAGCGAGACCCTGCTCTTCGACATCGAGCACCCAGAACCACCAGTGCGGGCCTGCGCGTTGAGACTGGCGGCGGACCCGGCGGCGTACACCGTCTTCCCGGTGTACGACATGCCGCGCCAGTACCGCACGATGCGCGTCGTGGCGGAGCACTCGGACCTGCCCGTGCCGAAGGTGCTGTGGCTGGAGGAGGACCCCGGCCCGCTCGGAGCGCCGTTCTTCGTGATGGAGCGCGTCGAGGGGCGCGTGCCGCCCGACGTGATGCCCTACACCTACGAGGGCAACTGGCTGCACGCGGCGAGCGACGCCGAGCGCGAGCACCTGGAGGCGGCCTCGGTCGGGATCCTGGCCCTATTGCACGACCAAGTGCCGCCGGAGGAGGCCGAGTTCCTCGCGTTGCCGGGCGAGGGCGACGCCCTGCGCCGCCATGTCAGCGCCCAACACGCCTACTACGAATGGGTCGTCGACGGACGCGCCCGCTCACCCCTCATCGAGGCCGCCTTCGACCGGCTGGCGGAGCTCTGGCCCCACGACCCGGGCGCACCGGTCCTCACCTGGGGCGACGCGCGCATCGGGAACGTCGTCTACGACGGCTTCGAACCCGCGGCCGTCCTCGACTGGGAGATGGCGGCCCTGGCCCCGCGCGAGGTCGACCTCGGCTGGACCGTGTACCTGCACCGCTTCTTCCACGACCTGACGGTCACCTTCGGACAGCCCGGCCTCCCGGACTTCCTGCGCCGCGACCGGGTCGAGGCACGCTATGCCGAACTCACCGGCCACGCACCGCGCGACATGGACTTCCACACCCTGTACGCCGCCCTGCGGCACGCGATCGTCATGCTGCGTATCGCCTACCGGCAGGTGCGCTTCGGTGAGGCCGCCGTCCCGCCGGATCCGGACACACTGATCCTGCACCACGGCAGCCTGCGGGCCATGGTGCAGGGCAGCTACTGGGATCGGGCGATGCCTTGAACCGAGCCGGGTGAAGGTTGCTCAGGCGGCGTGGCGCCGTATGACGGGGACCCTCATCGGGCGCGAGCCCGGGCCGCCGACATGCGAGAACGGCTGCGTCCGCCAGTCAAGCCCCTGAGGGAGCGTCAACAGCAGTGCCGTGCCCTGCTCCTGGGGCTCCGCCGACTCGTCCGCGGACCGGGCCTCGGCTGCCCGGCGGCCGGTGCCGTCGCAGACCGTGAGGCCGAACGGGTTCCACGGCGAGGCACACAGCGCGTGCTCCGGGAGGACCTCCTCGTCCGCGAGCAGGGCGATGGGCTGCACGCAGTCCGGGCAGATCACCCGGTACATCTCGAAGGTGTCGTAGGCGTCGAATTCGTCCTCGAAGGCGTCGGGTTCGACGCCCTCCGGCTCGGGCTCGACAACTGCCTGGAGCCGCTTGGGCGCGGTACGACCAGGGCGCTTAAGACTCTGCATGGATTAACTCCCCCTCGGGCTGGGCCGTAAGGCACTGCGGCCTCGACCACAGCAAGCACTTCCCGCCCGCTCACGGCGGTAATCGCGAGACCATCACGGAGACGTCTCGACTGGTGTGGCGTTCGTCACATGCCCGCCGCAGATGCCGATGGTGGACGTTTTGTCCCCCGGACGGCACACGGACCGCTCCCGGCCACATCACAAACCGGGTATGACCTGGGCTGCTCAGGTATCCGAGGAGATCAGGAGCACTGTAGGTTCTTGCGCCATGGAGGAGCTGGACCGTCAAATCGTGCAGCTGCTCGTCAAGGACGGGCGGATGAGCTACACAGACCTGGGCAAGGCCACGGGCCTGTCCACGTCGGCCGTGCACCAGCGGGTGCGCCGGCTGGAACAGCGTGGCGTCATCCGCGGCTATGCCGCGGTGGTCGACCCCGAGGCCGTCGGTCTGCCCATGACCGCGTTCATCTCGGTCAAACCGTTCGACCCCAGCGCCCCCGACGACATCGCGGAGCGCCTGGCCGGGGTACCGGAGATCGAGGCCTGCCACAGCGTCGCGGGCGACGAGAACTACATCCTCAAGGTGCGGGTGGCGACCCCGCACGAACTGGAGGAACTGCTGGCGCGGGTGCGGAGCCTGGCCGGCGTCTCCACGCGGACGACGGTGGTCCTTTCGACACCGTACGAGGCCCGGCCGCCGCGGATCTGACACACCTGCGTGCAGGGCTGCCTCGGTGAGGCGCGAGACTGTTCCCCATGAGTGAGCGCACCCCCGACCCGAAGACCGTCCTGCTCCGCCGCGGAGAGGTCCACAGCCCCGCCGACCCCTTCGCGACCGCGATGGTCGTGGAGCGCGGCCAGGTCGCCTGGGTCGGCTCCGAGGGCGCCGCGGACGCCTTCGCGGACGGCGTCGACGAGGTGGTCGACCTGGACGGCGCCCTCGTCACCCCCGCGTTCACCGACGCCCATGTGCACACCACCTCCACCGGCCTCGCGCTCACCGGCCTCGACCTGTCCGACGCACCCTCCCTGGATGCGGCCCTCACCCTCGTACGGGACTTCGCCACGGCCCGCCCGCAGGACAAGGTGCTGCTCGGGCACGGCTGGGACGCCGCCCGCTGGCCCGGCGGCCGCCCCCCGACCCGCGCGGAACTGGACGAGGCGGCCGCAGGCCGCCCGCTCTACCTCTCCCGCATCGACGTCCACTCGGCCGTCGTCACCACGGCCCTGCTCGACATGGCCCCCGCACTCGGCACGGGACCCGGCACACCGGACGCCCCGCTGACAGCCGGCGCCCATCACGCCGTACGCGCCGCCGCGTTCGCAGCCGTGACGCCGGCCCAGCGCGCCGAGGCCCAGCGCACCGCCCTCGCGCACGCCGCCTCCCTCGGCATCGGCTCGGTCCACGAATGCGCCGGGCCGGACATCTCCTCGGAGGACGACTTCACGGATCTTCTGCGCCTGGCCGCAGCGGGGCTGGGCCCTCGAGTCATCGGGTACTGGGCCGAGCAGGACGTGGACAAGGTGCGCGAGCTGGGCGCGGCCGGCGCCGCCGGGGACCTCTTCGTCGACGGCGCGCTCGGCTCGCACACCGCGTGCCTGCACACGCCGTACAGCGACGCCGGGCACTCCGGCACCGCCTACCTCGATGCCGACGCCGTCGCCGCGCACGTCACGGCGTGCACCGAGGCGGGCCTCCAGGCGGGCTTCCACGCGATCGGTGACGCCGCCGTGACCGCGGTGGTCGAGGGCGTGCGCGCCGCCGCCGAGAAGGTCGGCCCGGCCCGCGTCCGCGCCGCCCGCCACCGCGTCGAACACGCCGAGATGCTCACCCCGGAGACGATCGCGGCCTTCGCGGAGCTGGGCCTGACAGCCTCCGTCCAGCCCGCCTTCGACGCGCTGTGGGGCGGCGAGGACGGTATGTACGCCCAGCGCCTGGGCGCCGACCGGGCCCGCACCCTGAACCCCTTCGCGGCCCTGCTCAGGGCCGGCGTCCCGCTCGCCTTCGGTTCCGACAGCCCGGTCACGCCCCTCGACCCGTGGGGCACGGTCCGCGCCGCCGCCTTCCACCGCACGCCCGAGCACCGTGTCTCCGTGCGTGCCGCGTTCACCGCCCATACGCGCGGCGGCTGGCGGGCGATCGGCCGGGACGACGCGGGTGTCCTGGTGCCGGGCGCACCCGCCGACTACGCGGTGTGGCGCACCGACGAACTCGTGGTCCAGGCCCCGGACGACCGGGTCGCCCGCTGGTCCACCGACCCCCGCTCCGGCACCCCCGGCCTGCCCGACCTCACCCCGGGCCGCGACCTCCCCGTATGCCTGCGCACCGTGGTTGGCGGACGTACGGTGTTCGTAGGGCCGGGCGAGTGATCTCCCGGGGTGGCGCGGCGCCGATCACCGCCCGCCACCGCGCCGCGCGACCTGCGTATCCTCCGGCCTGACCAGGGCATTGTCGAAAGAACCGCAGGTCAAACGGCTGTTGACAGCCGATGGCAGGGGGCCGGTAGGTTCGGCCGAGTCCACCACCGGACGCCCGACCGGGGAACTTCCGCGCACTCGTCGCGGCGCCGCTGCGTCAGGACGGTGTGCCGCACCGGGGCACCGCCACTGGGAGCCAGGCTCAGCGCCCGCGCCGCGACGAGGGAACGTTCCGGCCGGTCGGGGAGGTGTGACCCGGGTGGGGCCCGGGCGCTCAGTAGACAACGGCTTTCGGTCGATCCGCAGCCAGCGGGTCCCAGGTCGGCCCGAAGGGCGCCGGGCCCCCATCCGTAGTTCGCCAAAGTGCCCGAAAGCGCGCTCTTACCCCGCTCTTGTGGAATCGACACCACGATACGAACGTGCTGTCGCGTCATCGCAGGCCGTGGCCACTATGGTGGACGTCTGCGGACGGACATGAAGGGGCAGTAGTGAACGACGGCGACGGGACTCTCGGGGCAAAGGCCCAGGCGAGGCAGTTCGGCCCGCTCGGCACGGCCTTGGTGATCATTCCGACCTACAACGAGGCGGAGAACATCAAGTCCATCGTCGGCCGGGTACGCAAGGCCGTCCCCGAGGCGCACGTCCTCGTGGCCGACGACAACAGCCCCGACGGCACCGGCAAGCTCGCCGACGAACTCGCCGTCGAGGACGACCACGTCCAGGTCCTGCACCGCAAGGGCAAGGAGGGCCTCGGCGCCGCCTACCTCGCGGGCTTCCGCTGGGGCCTGGAAAAGGGCTACGGCGTGCTCGTCGAGATGGACGCCGACGGCTCCCACCAGCCCGAGGAACTGCCCCGGCTGCTCACCGCGCTCAAGGGCGCCGACCTGGTCCTGGGCTCCCGCTGGGTACCCGGCGGCCGGGTCGTGAACTGGCCCAGGAGCCGCGAGGTCATCTCCCGCGGCGGCAGCCTCTACTCCCGCCTCGCCCTCGACCTGCCCCTGAAGGACATCACCGGCGGCTACCGCGCCTTCCGCGCCGAGACCCTCGAAGGTCTCGGCCTGGACGAGGTCGCCTCCCAGGGCTACTGCTTCCAGGTCGACCTCGCCCGCCGCGCGGTCAAGGCCGGCTATCACGTCGTCGAGGTGCCCATCACCTTCGTCGAGCGCGAACTCGGCGACTCCAAGATGAGCCGCGACATCCTCGTGGAGGCCCTGTGGCGGGTCACGGCGTGGGGCGTGGGGGAGCGGCTCGGCAAGGTCACGGGCCGCGGCAAGAAGTCCTGACGGCCGTCTCGTCCGCCCGCACAGGCCTCGCGTACGGGGTTCACAGGCCTCGTTGATCATTCACTTATCCCGCGCTGAGCCGGGCCCAGGCACACTGGACGCATGACGACTGGTGCACCGACCCCCACCTACCCCGCCCGGCCCCGCCGCTCCCGGCTGCGGACGTTCCTGCCGCTCGGCGTCGCGGCCTGGCTGGTGCTGGAGATCTGGCTGCTGACCGTGGTCGCGGGTGCGGCGAGCGGGTTCGTCGTGTTCCTGCTGCTGCTCGCGGGCTTCGTGCTCGGCGCGGCGGTGATCAAGAAGGCGGGCCGACGCGCCTTCCAGAACCTCAACGAGGCGTTGCAGCGCGGCGGCACCCCGCAGCAGAGCGGGGGCAACGGCCTGCTGATGCTCGGCGGCCTGCTCCTGATGATCCCGGGCCTGATCTCGGACGCGGTGGGCCTGCTCCTGCTGATCCCGCCGGTTCAGAAGGCGCTGAGCCGCCTCACCGAGCGCACCCTCGACCGCAAGCTGCGTGAGGCCGGTGCGGGCAGCTTCGGTGACGCCTTCCAGCAGGCCCGTATCCACCGCCCCGACGGCAAGGTCGTCCAGGGCGAGGTCATCCAGCACGAGCCGGGCGACGACACCCCGCAGGAGCCGCGGCCGCCGCTGACCCGGTGAGCAAACCGTAGGGCGATCGGCTGTGGAGCACGGTCGAGCACCGGATGCACGACGTGCCGGATGCACGACGTGCCGGACGCACGACGTGCCGGACGCACGACGTACAGGGCTCAGACGCACCGGGCACACGACGCACCGAACACACGACTGCGGGCGCCTACGTGAATTCACGTAGGCGCCCGCAGTCAACTTGCTTGTGTGCGTTGTATGTCCGTTCGACCCCGATGGAACTAAGCCGACTTGCGGCTGTCCCTCGGGTGGACCGCGATGTTCATCGCGCCCGAACGGAGAACGGCCAGGCGCTCCTCGAGGACCTCTTCGAGTTCCTCGCGGGTGCGCCGCTCCATCAGCATGTCCCAATGTGTACGCGCGGGCTTGGCCTTCTTTTCCTCAGGGCCGTCGCCGTCAACGAGGAGTGCCTGGGCCCCGCAGACCTTGCACTCCCACTCCGGCGGGATCTCCGCCTCGACCGAGAAGGGCATCTCGAAGCGATGGCCCTTCTCGCATGCGTACTCCACGGCCTGGCGCGGGGCCAGGTCGATACCGCGGTCCGTCTCGTAGCTGGTCACCACGAGGCGCGTGCCGCGAAGAGCTCGCTCACTCATGAATCGTGCCTCCCGGGCTTGTCGCCCACAGGACAGGTGTCGCTGTCGTCGTCATCCGGTCAACGTCCGGTCGGCGGTAAAGATTCCCGTTCCGTGTCCCGTTCCGGGTCGTGCGTCGCCGTCGTAGCCGCCCCTTGTTGTACCCACCGCCGCCCGGTTTGTCACATCTGTTAGCAGATGTCACCCAGCGTTTCGTCATCTTTGACGCGCAGTAACGGTACGCCTGGCAGGCCAAACGCGTACACTACAGCCCTTTCGCCGCGGATGCTAAATCCTCTCAGGAATCGGATTGCCCGCCTCCAAGATCGCCTGCCGCACCGGAACCCTTGCGAGCAGGGCGAACCCGATGACGAAGAAGGCCACGAGCGAGATGATCGCGTCGCGATAACTTCCCGTCAGCTGGTAGGTGATCCCGAACAGTAGCGGGCCGAGCCAGCTCATACCCCGGTCGCTCATCTCGTACGCCGAGAAGTACTCGGCCTCTTGGCCGGGCGGGACGAGATGGGAGAAGAGGGACCGGGACAGGGCCTGGCTGCCGCCCAGGACGAGACCGATGCCGGAAGCCAGGACGAAGAACCACACCGGTGCCCCGGCCGGCAGGAAGTATCCGGCGGCCAGAGTCAGCGTCCAGGCCACCAGTGAGCCGAGGATCGTCCGCTTGGCTCCGTACGTCCGGGCGAGCCGCCCCATCCCCAGTGCGCCCGCCACCGCCAGCACCTGGACCATCAGGACGGCCGTGATGAGCGTGGACTGGCTCAGGCCCAGTTCCTCGGAGCCGTACACCGACGCCTGCGAGATCACCGTCTGGATGCCGTCGTTGTAGATGAGGTAGGCGAGGAGGAAGGCCAGCGTGAGCGGCTTGCCCCGCATGCCCCGGAGGGTGGCCGCCAGCTGCCGCCATCCGTGGACCGCGGGCGCCGTGGACGTAGTGCGGCGGTCGCGCAGCCGCTTCAGCGGTACGAGGGTGAAGGCGCCCCACCACAGCCCCGCGGAGGCCAGACAGATGCGGACGGCCGTCGACTCGGAGACCCCGAAGGAGTCGTGTGCCGTGAACAGGACCAGGTTCACGATCAGCATCGAGGAGCCGGCCGCATAGCCGAAGGCCCAGCCCCTGGACGAGACCCGGTCACGGTCCTCGGGCGGTGCGATCTGGGGGAGGTAGGAGTTGTAGACGACCATCGAGACCGCCACCGCCGAGTTGGCGACGATCAGCAGAAGGCCGCCCAGCAGGTAGCGGTCCCCGGACAGGAAGAACAGGCCGGTCGTGGCCGCCGCCCCGACATAGGCGCAGGCGGCGAGCATCGGCTTCTTCCGCCCGGTGCGGTCCGCGGCCGCGCCCACCAGCGGCATCACGAAGATCGAAACGATCACGGACGCGGAGACGCAGTACGCGAAGAACGAACCGGCCCGCACCGGGATCCCCAGTGGGTGCACGAACCCGTCCGCGTCCGACGCCGACTTGGCCACCGACGTCAGATAGGGACCCAGGAACACGGTGAGCACGCTCGTCGAGTAGACCGAGCAGGCCCAGTCGTAGAAGTACCAGCCGCGTTGTTCGCGCTGCCGGTCGATGACTTCCGTCCGCACGGTGTCGGCGCTCACCCGTGCCCTCGCTTCCCCGCTGAAGTGCCGTGCCAAGGATCGGGGGGCGGGGGCCGCCGGGCGCTCAGACCCAGACGCCGCGTTCTTCCATGACCTTGCGCAACGTGTCGATGTGATCGGTCATGATGCCATCCACTCCCAGGTCCAGGAGCCGGTGCATGCGATCGGGCTCGTTGATGGTCCACACGTGCACCTGCAGCCCGCGCGCGTGGGCGGCGCGGACGAAGCGCCGGTCGACGACCTGGATACCGGACTGGGACTCGGGCACCTGCGCCGCGACCGCGGATGCGCGCAGCGCCGCCGGGACGCCCCAGGAGCGCAGCCGCAGGTTGAGGACGCCCCGGGTGCCGTACGACGTGGCCAGGCGCGGCCCGGCCAGCCGCTGGGCGCGCAGCACGCGGGCCTCGGAGAACGAGCCGACACAGATCCTGTCCCACGCGTGCGTGCGCTCGATCAGGTCCAGGAAGGGGTGCAGCGAGGCCTCCGCCTTGAGGTCCACGTTCCAGCGCACCTCGGGAAAGGTCTCCAGCAGCTCTTCGAACAGCGGCACCGGCTCCTTGCCCGCCACTCGCGCGTGGCTGACGTCCCGCCACGGCAGATCGCCTATCCGCCCCGCCCCGTCCGTCACCCGGTCCAGGGTCGCGTCGTGGAAGGCGACCAGTTTGCCGTCCGCCGTCGTGTGGACGTCGGTCTCGATGTAGCGGTAGCCCGTCGCCACCGCCCGCCGGAACTGCAGCACGGTGTTCTCCAGACCGTCCGCGGCCCCGCCCCGGTGGGCGAAGGCGATCGGGCCGGGATGGTCCAGATAGGGGTGGCGTATCCGCGTGGTCACGGACGCAGTATCGCTCCCTGCGGTTGCCCTTCGGCAACGACCGTGCTGCCGTCGGATGCCGGTGGGACGTCGAACATCCGCAGGAAGAACTGGGCGAGCGGGCCGATCGACACCGCGTACAGGACGGTGCCGATGCCGACGGTGCCGCCGAGCGCGAAGCCGGTCGCGACGACCGCCACCTCGATCGCCGTACGCATCAGCCGGATCGAGCGGCCGGTGTGCCGGTGCAGGCCGGTCATCAGCCCGTCCCGCGGGCCGGGTCCGAAGCGGGCGGAGATGTAGAGGCCGGTCGCCACGCCGTTGAGCAGGATTCCGGCCAGCAGGAGCGGGATGCGGACGGCCAGGGAGTGCACCTCCGGCACCAGGGCCAGGGTGCCGTCCATGGCGAGGCCGACGACGAAGACGTTGGAGACCGTGCCGAGGCCCGGGCGCTGGCGCAGAGGGATCCACAGGAGCAGCACCGCCGCGCCCACGATGATCGACACGACGCCGATCGTCAGGCCGGTGAGCTCGGCCAGGCCCTGGTGCAGCACGTTCCAGGGCTCGAGGCCCAGGCCCGCCTCGACGAGGAGCGCGGAGCTCGCGCCGTACAGCGCGAGGCCGGTGTACAGCTGGATCAACCGTCGCCCGAGACGGCTCTGCGTGGACAAGAGGTGCCCCCAGTGGTGGTAGTGGCCTGACTCATGACACCCTGTGGCTTGGATAGAAGCATCATCCATGGCCAATTCGAGGAAGGTGGACTGATTTCCATGGCGCAGTGGACCTCGGCGATGGGTGCGGCGCAGCTCGCCCGGCTGCTCAACTCCCAGCAGAACCGGCCTGCGGGCCCCGGCACGCGCCGTCCGCCCGCCTATCGCGCGCTGGCCGACGGCATCCGGCTGCTGGTGCTGGAAGGCCGTGTCCCGGTGGCCGCCCGGCTGCCCGCCGAGCGTGAACTGGCCCTGGCCCTGGCCGTCAGCCGTACGACGGTGGCTGCGGCCTACGAGGCGCTGCGCACCGAGGGATTCCTGGAGTCCCGGCGCGGCGCCGGCAGCTGGACGGCCGTACCGGCCGGTAACCCGCTCCCCGCGCGCGGCCTGGAACCCCTTCCGCCGGAAGCCCTGGGGTCGATGATCGACCTGGGCTGCGCGGCGCTCCCCGCGCCCGAGCCATGGCTGACCCGTGCCGTCCAGGGCGCCCTGGAGGAACTGCCCCCGTACGCCCACACCCACGGGGACTATCCGGCCGGGCTGCCCGCGCTGCGCTCGATGATCGCCGACCGGTACACCGCGCGCGGGATCCCCACGATGCCCGAGCAGATCATGGTGACCACGGGGGCCATGGGCGCGATCGACGCGATCTGTCACCTGTTCGCGGGCCGCGGCGAACGCATCGCCGTCGAGTCGCCGTCGTACGCCAACATCCTCCAGCTGATGCGGGAGGCGGGCGCGCGGCTCGTGCCCGTCGCGATGGCCGAGGGACTGACCGGCTGGGACCTGGACCGGTGGCGGCAGGTGCTGCGGGACGCCGCGCCCCGGATCGCGTACATCGTCGCCGACTTCCACAACCCGACCGGCGCGCTCGCCGGCGACGACCAGCGGCGGCAGCTCGTGGAGGCGTCCCGCTCGGCGGGGACGGTGCTGATCGCCGACGAGACGATGAGCGCGCTGTGGCTGGACGACGACCTCGACGAGACGACGATGCCGCGGCCCGTGTGCGCCTTCGACCCCGCCGGATCCACAGTGATCACCGTCGGATCGGCCAGCAAGGCCTTCTGGGCGGGCATGCGCATCGGCTGGGTCCGCGCGGCACCGGACGTGATCCGCAGCCTGGTCGCCGCGCGCGCGTACGCCGATCTGGGCACCCCGGTGCTGGAGCAGCTCGCCGTGAACTGGCTGTTCAGCACGGGCGGCTGGGAGCAGGCCGTGGAGATCCGGCGCGAGCAGGCCCGGGAGAACCGGGACGCGCTGGTCGCCGCGGTACGCCGCGAGCTGCCCGACTGGGAGTTCGAGGTGCCCAGGGGCGGGCTCACGCTGTGGGTGCGCACCGGAGGGCTGTCGGGCTCCCGTCTCGCCGAGGTGGGGGAGCGGGTAGGACTACGCGTCCCGTCGGGGCCGCGCTTCGGGGTCGACGGCGCCTTCGAGGGCTATGTGCGGCTGCCCTTCACGGTGGGCGGCGCGGTGGCGGATGAGGCAGCGGCACGGCTGGCCGCGGCGGCGCGGCTGGTGGAGAGCGGGGCGTCGGGGGGCAGCGAGCCGCCGCGGACGTTTGTGGCGTAGGCGCTGGGCCGCTGGGCGTCGGGCCGCTGGGCTACCGGGCCGAGCGCCGGACGGCCGGAGGTTCGGGCCTTCGGGCTGCCGGGTCCCTTGCCCAGCGGGTCGTCGAATCGTCGGGCCGTCGGTTCGCCAGGTATCGAGCCGCTTGGGCGGCGGGGCGGCTGGCTGCCGAGCCGCTGGACGGCCGGGCCTTCGGGTAGCCGGGCCGGTTCGCCGGCGGGGCGCCGAGCCGTTGGGCTGTTGGCTCGGGCTGTTGGCTCGCGGGCTCGCCACAGGTGTCGAGCCGCTGGCCCTCATCGTCGGGGCTGTTGTTCGCCGGGGGTCGAGCCGCCGGGCTGCTGTCCGGGTGCGGCAGGGCCGAAGCGGCGCGGCCTGCGGTGCCTCCGCCGCCACGGTTTCCGCGGGCGCCGGCGCCGCCTCGACCTGCCGGGGGGCCGGGCTGCCGAGCCGCCGTACGGCCGGGCCTTCGGGCTGCCGGGTCGCTAGGTCGGTGGGGCGTGGAACCGTCGGGCCGGTGATTCGCCGGGTGTCGGGCTGTCGGCCCGAGCCGTCGGGCTGCCGTAGCCGTCGCTGCTGCGGGCGGTCCTGGCCGTGGGGCGGTCGTGGTCGGGGCGGCCGTCCGGGTGCGGCAGGGCCGAAGCGACGCGGCCTGCGGTGCCTCCGCCGCCACGGTTTCCGCGGGCGCCGGCGCCGCCTCGACCTGCCGGGGGGCCGGGCTGCCGAGCCGCCGTACGGCCGGGCCTTCGGGCTGCCGGGTCGTTAGGTCGGTGGGGCGTGGAACCGTCGGGCCGGTGATTCGCCGGGTGTCGGGCTGTCGGCCCGAGCCGTCGGGCTGCCGTAGCCGTCGCCGCTGCGGGCGGTCCTGACTGTGGGGGGGGGCGTGGTCGGGGTGGCCGTGCGGCAGAGCCGGAGCGGCGCGGCCTACGGTGCCTCCGCCACCACGGCTTCCGCGGGCACCGGTTCCGCTTCGGTCTGCTCCTCCTCGGCGGACTCCGCTTCGAGGGCCTTCGCAGCGGCAGCCTTCGTCTCGGCAGGTGTCGCCTCGACCGGCTTCGCGTCCGCCGGGGTGGTGTGGGGCGGCAGCAGCGCCAGCACGGCCTGCCTGTCCGTGTCGCTGGTCGCGTCGTCGTACGGGTCGGGGGTCGACGGCACCTGAAGCCGGTGCACCGGTCCCGCGCCCAGGCGTGCGTACCCGCGGCCGGGCGGGACGTCGGCGGCCGGCGTCGTGGCCGGGAGAGCCCCCAGGGCCC
This sequence comes from Streptomyces sp. NBC_00461, assembly GCF_036013935.1. Classification (NCBI taxonomy): domain Bacteria; kingdom Bacillati; phylum Actinomycetota; class Actinomycetes; order Kitasatosporales; family Streptomycetaceae; genus Streptomyces; species Streptomyces sp. NBC_00461. Next base: position 1,690,178 of record NZ_CP107902.1, on the reverse strand, counting down.
CTGCCAACTGGTCGGCCGTGGCGGGACCGAGAACGACACGCGCGCGTGTGTGCTGTCGTACGGCATCGCTCAGCGCGTCGGCGTTGTCCAGTTGGTCGGCCACCACCACCGTCACGTTCGCCGCGCGGCCGTGCCGGAGGGGGACCTGGAGCAGGGACTGCGGGTCCTTGCGGCCGTCCGCGGCCGCCAGGTGGGCGAAGGCGCTCGGGCGGTCGAGGAGGAGCCACAGGGGGCGTTTGGTGTCCTCCGGCGGCGGGTGGCCGGCCTGGCGGGCGCGGTTCGCGGCGATCAGGCGCCGCTCCGTCTCGTGGGCGGCCCACTCCAGGGCCGCCAGCGCCCCGGCCAGCCCGCACTCGATGGCCAGGACGCCGTCCCGGCCGGTCAGGCACGCGTACTCGCCGGTGCCGCCCTCGACGATCACCACGTCGCCGTGCTGGAGCGCCTGGAGGGCGATGGAGCGCATCAGGGTCGAGGTGCCGCTGCCCGGCTGGCCCATGATCAGAAGGTGCGGCTCGGTGGAGCGGATTCCGGTGCGCCAGACGACCGGCGGGACGTCGCGCTGTTCCTCGCCGTAGCTCAGCGGAAGGGTGCGCTGGACCTGGGTGGGGTCGGTGAAGCCGAGGACCGTCTCGCCCGGCGTCGTGACGAATCGCTGGGCGGCGATGTCGGTGGGCAGCGGGGACAGCACGGTGACGGTGAGCCGGTTGCCCTCCTCGTCCCAGGTGAAGTGGTATTCGCGGCCGCGGCCCGACTTGGCGTGCAGCAGCTGCTCGATCCGGGTGCGGGAGTCGACCTCGCCGTCCGTGAAGTACGCCGGGTAGCGGATCACGAGGTGGGTGACACGGCCCGATCCGTCGAACTCGTACGCGGGGAACGCCTTCTCCCACTCGCCGCCGTGGGCGTAGAGGGGGGAGGGGTCCCCCGCGAGCGAGAAGTACGGGACCAGGGCCTCGTACAGCGATTTCAGGCGCTCGGTCTGGGACTCGTCGGGCCCTTCGGGCTTCGACGGCTTGCGATCCTCCCGGCCCTGCCAGGCTGCCGCCGCCATCAGGGTGATGGCGGCGAGCAGCGGTCCGTACGGCGCCAGCGCCACGACCAGGACCACCGAGGCCACCAGGAACAGCAGCGGCCCGCGTCTGTCCTTGGGAGTGTCGGCCCACCTGTGTCGCCCGGCCACAGCCAGCCGGCGCAGACCGCGGGTGATCGTGATCAGCGGATGGAGGACGTCGGTGGCGCTGTCGGCCGCCGTCCGGGCCAGATCCCGGCTTCTGGCGATCTGCGCGCTGCCTGTGCTCAGGATGCGGGGGAGGGGGCGCCGAGCCACTGCTGTCTCCTGTTGGTGCGTACGGACGGGAGAAACGGCGTCAGAACTTGATGCCGCCGAGGAGGCTCGCGAGGCTTTCGCCGCCGGCCTTGATGCTCGGGGCGATGGCCGTGCTCGCGAGGTAGAAGCCGAACAGGGCCGAGACCATGGCGTGTGACGCCTTGAGTCCGTCCTTGCGGAAGAAGAGGAAGACGATGATGCCGAGCAGGACGACACCTGAGATGGACAGAATCATTTGAGTTCTCCTGGTTTCACGGGGACAGTCACCATGAGTACTTCCAGGATCACAGCATGTATCCATACTATAAAAGGTGCAACTGGGTGAAATTCGGTGAATTTCCCTCGGATGGTGGTGTGTCTCGGGTGTGTCGCGCGCTCCTTGCGTCCGATCGGGGCTGTGGTGATCTTTACCTCCGGCGGATCGGGTCATGTAAGGCGCGAGCCAGTACCCTTGCGATTCACCTGAACGGTTGCATGGAGAGGCGGTCCGGCCGATGACTGAAGCCCCCGACCCCGAGGTCGTGGAGCTGGCGACCAAGATCTTCGATCTGGCCCGGCAGGGACAGACCGAGGCGCTTGTGGCGTACGTCGATGCGGGCGTTCCGGCCGGCCTCACCAACGACCGGGGTGACTCGCTCGTGATGCTCGCCGCCTATCACGGGCACGCCGACGCGGTGAGCGCCCTGCTCGCCCGTGGCGCGGAGGCCGGCCGGGTCAACGACCGGGGCCAGACCCCGCTCGCCGGGGCCGTCTTCAAGGGTGAGGCAGAAGTGATCAGAGTGCTTCTGGAGGGGGGCGCCGACCCCTCCGAGGGCACTCCGTCGGCCGTGGACACCGCACGGATGTTCGGGAAGACGGAACTGCTCGAGTTGTTCGGCGCACACTGATCCGAGTGTTCTGACCAGCGACAACACAGAAAACGGGGGAGGCGGTACAGGGCCGCCGAAATTTCGGTCGCGGCAGGTCGAAGTGCCGAGTCATCATGACGTCGTGATTCACGGACGTGATGGCCGGGCAGGCGTTGCCGCACCGCGCGGACCGTGATGCGGTCCGCATGGGCCACCGACGAGAGGCAGAGGAACATGGTCTACAGCAAGCAAGAGACGGCGGGCGCCCCGACGTTGTGTCACGCGGCCTGGTAGTGCGCGGTCCCCGGTTGCGTCGACGCTTGATGTGAGGCTGTTTCCCATGTTCGATCCGGTCATAGCGCCCAGCGGTACCCTGCTCGGCCTCCTCCAGAGGGGCCGCGGCGACGGCACGCTGCACGCGCTCACCGCACCGCGCGCCGAGGCGCTCGCGGCACTGAACCACTGCGTGCTGCGTGATCCCCGCCACGACTGGCAGGTGGAGAACCGCTCCCTCTACTACGCCCGTCTCTACCTCGACCTGAACGGCGAGCTGGACGAGATCGAGGCGCACCTCTTCGACGTCGAGGACGTCTTCGACACCGAGGAGTCCCGCACCGGGCTTGCGCTGGCCGTCCTCGGCCACCTCGCCTCGTACGGCAGGCTGGACGCGCTCGAACTGCTGCGCCGTTACGCCGCCTCCGGCTCCAACTGGGCCTGGGCGCTGGACGAGCTGGCGCTGCGCGACGACGACGCCGGCCTGCGGGCCCTCGCGGCGCCCGTGCTGGCCCGCTTCGCCACCGATGCCGAGGGTGAGGCCGAGCTGGCCGCCGTCGTCCGCGACTCCTTCGAGCCCCGGCCGTGGCGGCTGTGGGCCGAGGATCCGCGCGAATCGATCTCCACGCGGGTGCGTGCCGCCCAGGAGACCGGCTGCTTCGACCGCTGGCAGCGCCAGATGCGACCATCCGGGCCCCGTCCGGGGTGGAGCGTGCAGGCCGTGTTCGAGTGGGCCCAGCAGGGCATCGAACGTGGCGCCGCGCTGCACGTCCCGGCCGCCCGCTGCCTCACCGCCGTCGCCGGCCCCGAGGACCGGCCCGAGATCGTGCGGGCCGCCAAGGACGGCACCGACGGAGCCCGCTGCACAGCGCTTCGCTATCTGGCCGACAGCAATGATCCGGACGCCCTCGACCTGATCGAGGTCGCCGTGGTCACCGGCTCGGCGGCCGTAGTGGAGGCCGCTGTCGACGCCTTCGAACGGATGCGCAGTGTCGCCGCCGTCGACCGGGCCCGCGGCTGGGCACACCGGCCCGACCCCCTCGGCGCCGCCGCCGGCCGCATGCTCGCCTGCCGGGGCGGCATGGAGGACAAGGACCTGGTCCTCGGAGCGCTGCGCGAAGCCGTACGGGGCGAGGGGCCGGACGCCCCGACCCTGTGGACCCTCGTGGACGGCACCGGCCGACTGGGCATCGCCTGCGCCGCCCCCGTGCTCCGCCACATCTACCGCGAGACCGCCTCCTCCCATCTCCGCTGCCGGGCCGCCCGCGCCCTCGCGGCCACCGATCCCTCCTTCCCGGCGGGCTTCGCCGTCGAGTGCCTCTGGGACTGCGAGGAGACCACCCGCGAGATCGCCGCCCGGCACGCCGAAACCGGTGACGCCCGGGTCGTCGAGCAGCTTCGCCGGCTCGCCGCCGATCCGGCCGAGGAAGCCGAAGTGCAGACGGCCGTACGAAGCCGCATCGCACCTGAGGGACCCGCTGTCTGAACCGGTCACGCAGATGTACGCAAGGTGGCGGCACGGCTGCCGGATGAACAGCGGATGACCCGCGGGTCAGGCGGTCATGGACACGGCCTGACCTGCTCGGGTGTGCGGGGGAACGCTCACGGGACGTTCATCGTTCGCAAAGATCCACGTTGACGCGACCACGTCCAGCACGGCGAGAACACGGGTATGCGTGTCGTCATCGTGACCGAATCCTTTCCCCCCGACGTGAACGGCGTGGCCCACTGCGCGCTCCAGACCGCCCGGCACCTCGTAGATCGCGGTCACTCTCCGCTCGTTGTCGCCCCGGCCAGCACCGCCCTCATCGGGCGGGCCGGTACCGGGCCCGATGCTCAGGCGCCGTGCCCCGTCGTCCGAGTCCCCTCCCTGCCGCTCCCGGGCTACCCCCAGGTCCGTGTCGCTCTGCCCAGCCGCCGCCTCGCCGCGGCCGTCGTCGAGCACCGGGCCGACGTCGTCCACCTGGCCAGCCCCTTCGTCCTCGGTGTCCGCGGTATGGCGGTCGCCGCCCGGTTCGGCGTCCCGGCCGTGGCTGTCTACCAGACGGATCTGGCCGGATACGCCCGTACCTACATGGGCGCCGGCGAGGCCGCGGCCTGGCGGCGCATCCGTTCAGTCCACTCCGCCGCCGACCTCACCCTCGCCCCTTCCAGCGCCTCGATGCACGACCTGGAGACCCACGACGTGCCGCGGGTCAAGCTGTGGCAGCGCGGCGTGGACACCGTCCGTTTCCGCCCCGAGCTGCGCGACGAGGCCCTGCGCCGCGAACTCGCCCCGAACGGCGAGGTGATCGTCGGCTACGTCGGCCGTCTCGCCCCCGAGAAGCACATAGAGCTCCTGGCCGGCGTGTGCGGCCTCGAAGGAGTGAAGGTCGTCGTCGTGGGCGACGGTCCGAGCCAGCCGACCCTGGCCGAGGCCCTGCCGGGGGCGGTCTTCCTCGGCCGCCGTACCGGCGACGACCTCGCCCGGATCTACGCCTCGCTGGACGTCTTCGCGCACACCGGTCCCTTCGAGACCTTCTGTCAGACCGTGCAGGAGGCCATGGCGAGCGGCGTCTCCGTCGTCGCACCCGCCGCCGGCGGGCCCCTCGACCTGGTCGCCCACGGGCGCACCGGGCTGCTGGTGCCGCCCCACGACGCCGACGCCGTACGGGACGCCGTACAGTCCCTTGCCGCCGACCCGGCACGCCGGGCCGCCTTCGGTGCCACCGCACGCGCCACGGTCGAGGGCCGCACCTGGGCGGCCGTGGGTGATCAGCTGATCGGCCACTACGCGGATGTGCTCGCCGCGCGTAAGAAGACGGCGGTGGCGGCATGAACTCACTGCGGATCGTGCGCCTCGCGAACTTCGTCGCTCCCTCCTCCGGCGGTCTGCGCACCGCCCTGCGGGAGCTGGGCAAGGGCTTCAAGGCGGCCGGGCACGAGCCGGTGCTCATCGTCCCCGGTGAGCGTGCCGACGACCGCGACACCGAGCAGGGGCGTGTCATCACCCTGCCCGGGCCGCTGCTGCCCGGAACCGGCGGGTATCGGGTGCTCACCGACAAGCGGCGCGTGGCCCGGCTCCTGGAGGAGCTGGCGCCCGACCGCCTGGAGGTCTCCGACCGTACGACCCTCAGGTGGACCGGAAAGTGGGCGCGGCGCGCCCGTGTGCCCGCCGTGATGGTCTCCCACGAGACCGCCGACGGTGTGCTGCGCACCTGGGGCCTGCCGGAGGGGGCGGCCCGGCGCGCCGCCGACGCCCTCAACGTCCGTACGGCACACACGTACGCGCGCGTGGTGTGCACCACCGAGTTCGCCGAGCGCGAGTTCGTGCGGATCGGCGCCCGCAACGTCGTACGCGCCCCGCTGGGCGTCGACCTCGTCGAGCGGCATCCCGCACTGCACGACCCGGGGCTTCGCGCACGGTACGCGCGCGCGGACGAGTCGCTGCTCGTCACCTGCACGCGGTTGTCCGTGGAGAAGCGGCCCGGCACGGCGCTGGACGCCTTGGAGGCGCTGCTGAGGCGCGGCAGGCGGGCGGTGCTGGTGGTGGCCGGGGACGGGCCGCTGCGCCCGCGGCTCGAACAGCGGGCGCGTGAGCGCGGGTTGCCCGTCACCTTCCTGGGACATGTCTCCGACCGTGGCGAGCTGGGCTCGCTCCAGGCCTCCGCCGACGTGTGCCTGGCGCCCGGGCCCGCCGAGACGTTCGGGCTGGCCGCGCTGGAGGCGATGGCCTGCGCTACTCCCGTGGTGGTGAGCACGTCGTCCGCGCTGCCTGAGGTGATCGGATCCGCCGGCGCCGTCGCGGCGGACCACGGGGACGCGTTCGCGGACGCCGTCGACATGCTGCTCGACCTCCCCGAGCGGGAGCGGCGTGAGACGGCACGCGCGCGTGCGGAGTGCTTCGGCTGGAACACGGCCGTGGACGCCTTCCTCGCAGCGCACGACGCGACGGTACCGGTGCGTCGTTTCGTGCCCGGGGGCGTGGCATGAGATCGGTACGTTTCGTGGCCCTCGGGGACTCGCTGACCGAGGGCGTGGGTGATCCCGTCGGGGAGGGGTGGCGCGGCTGGGCCGCGCTGCTCGCCGGCGGATTGGCCGCGGAGTCCGTCGAGTTCACCAACCTCGCCGTGAGCGGGGCGCAGACCCGTGAGGTGCTGGAACACCAGACGCCGGCCGGCCTCGCACTGAAGCCGGACGTCGCGTCCGTGGTGATCGGCGTCAACGACACCCTGCGGTGCACGTTCGACATCCACGCCGTCGCCGAACGGCTCGACAAGGTGTACGCCGCCTTCACCGGGCAGGGCGCGACCCTGCTCACGGCCTGTCTGCCCGACCCGGGCTCGATGCTCGGCCTGCCGGGTTCGCTGGCCCGTCCGCTGGCCCGGCGGCAGCGGGCGGTCAACCGGGTGGTCCACGCGCTGTCCGAACGCTACGGGGCCGTCCATCTGCACGCGGCCGAGGAGGACTGGATCACGGACCGTGCGATGTGGAGCGCGGACCGGCTGCACCCAGGCGAGCGGGGGCACCGGCAGCTGGCCGCGCGCTTCCACTCGCTGCTGGCGGATGAGGACCGTGCCACGGGCACCGCGCCCTCATCCGAGCCGGAGTTCCCCGTGCCCACCAGGTCGGCGAGCATGGTGTGGCTGGCCACGGCGGGCACCGCGTGGGTCGCCCGGCGGTGCACCGACCTGCTGCCGCAGCTCCTGCGTCTCGCCGCCGACGAGATGCGGCACCGGGTGCGGGGGACCAGTGCGCGGCTGGATCTGCGGGCCGCTGCCGCGGTCTCTGCGGCGTTGGCCGCGGTGTCGGTCGTGGACCAGCCGGACGTGGCGTGAGCGGTGCGCCGGGGGTCGTTACGGCCGACGGGTCGGTGTCGGTCCGTTGTGGCCGGTCGTGCAGTTCCCGGCGCCCTTTTCGGGGTGCTGTCAGCCGCGTGTCCTGATGAAGCGGGCCGGGGTGCCCGGTGCCGCTTGGGCCACTGCTGCGAGGTCCTGGGCGCGGACGACGCCGATCACCGGATAGCCCCCGGTGGTCGGGTGGTCGGCCAGGAAGACGACCGGTCTGCCGTCCGGAGGCACCTGGACCGCGCCGAGCACCATGCCCTCGCTGGGGAGTTCGCCCGGCAGGGCTCGCTCCAGGGCGGGCCCCTCCGTGCGGAGGCCGATCCGGTTGCTGGCGGAGGAGACCCGATAGGTACTGGACGTGAAGGTGCGCACTGCCCCCGGAGTGAACCAGTCGTCGCGTGGACCGAGAGTCACCCGGAGGACGAGTTCGGCCGGAGGTGCCGGCTGGGGGGCGACGTCCACGCGCGCGTGGACACCGTACGGCGTCCCCAGGGGCAGCACCATGCCGTCCGTGAGGGGTGCCGGGCCCAGGCCGGACAGCAGGTCCGTGGAGCGGCTGCCGAGCACCGGGTCGACAGCGATGCCACCTGAGACGGCCACGTAGCTGCGCACTCCGGAGACGACCGTTCCCACGTCCAGGAGCGCCCCGGAGGGCACGCGCACCGGCGCTCCCCAGGCGACCGGCCGGCCGTCCACGGTGACCGGACAAGGGGCGCCCCCGACGGCCACCGTCACGGAGGATCGCGGCCGCAGGGCACAGCCGTTGACCGTCGTCTCCAGGACTGCAGCCTCAACCGGGTTGCCGACCAGCCGGTTGACGAGCAGCGCCGCGGGGCCGTCGAGCGCTCCGGAGCGGGGTACACCGAGATGCGCGTACCCGGGGCGTCCCCGGTCCTGCACGGTGGTCAGCGCCCCGGCCCGTACGACGACGAGCGCCCGGTCCGTCATGAGCACTCCACCGGGACGAAGCGCACGCGCGTGCCGGGCGACAGCAGCGAGGCCGGTACGCGCGCGTGGTCCCACAACACGGTGTCCGTGCGCCCGATCAGCTGCCAGCCGCCCGGCGACGAACGCGGGTACACGCCCGTGTACGGGCCCGCCAACGCCACCGACCCCGTCGGGACCGACGTGCGAGGGGTGGCCCGGCGCGGGACGTCGTACCGCGGCGGAAGACCGGTGAGGTAGCCGAAGCCGGGGGCGAACCCGCAGAAGGCGACGGTGAATTCGCCGGCCGCGTGGACACGGGCCACGTCCTCTTCGCGGACACCCCAGTGGGCGGCGACGTCGGCCAGGTCGGGACCGTCGTAGCGCACCGGGATGTCCACGGCGTCCTGTTCGCCGCGGGCCGCGACGGGCACTTCGGTGGAGGTCAGTTCGGAAGCCAGACCGACCGGGTCGTCGAGGCCGTCGAGCAGGACGGTGCGCGCCGCGGGAACGATCTCGCGCACCGTGAGGAGGCCCTCCGCGCGGCGGCGCAGCAACTCCGCGTGCAGCGCCTGGGCCTCGTCACCGGAGGAAACCTCGACGAGCAGGGCGCCGTCTCCGACGGGCAGCACCCTCATACGAAGGCCTCCACCCGGACTCCGGACGCCTGCAGGCGTTCCCGCACCCGCCGGGCCAGCTCCACGGCACCCGGCGTGTCCCCGTGCAGGCACAGGGAACGCGCGCGTACCTCGACTCGCACACCGGAGTGGGAGGTGACCGTACCGAAGCGGGCCAGGCCCACGGAGCGTTCCACGACCGCCTCCGGGTCGGTGACCAGGGCACCGTCGTGGCCGCGCGGCACGAGCGTGCCCTCCGGGGTGTACGCGCGGTCCGCGAACGCCTCGGTGACGACAGGGAGGCCCGCCTTCCCGGCGAACTCCAGCAGGCGCGAGGCGGGCAGGCCGAGGACGGGCAGCGTGGCGTCGGCGAGCCGTACGCCGTCCACGACCGCGCCGGCCTGCTCCTCGTCGTGCACGACGCGGTTGTAGAGCGCGCCGTGCGGCTTGACGTACGACACGCGCGTGCCCGCGGCGCGCGCGAAGACCTCCAGCGCACCGATCTGGTACGCCACTTCGGCCGCGAGTTCCGCGGGCGGCACGTCCATCGCGCGCCGCCCGAACCCGGCCAGGTCCCGGTAGGAGACCTGGGCGCCGATCCGGACGCCGCGCTCGGCCGCGAGCTGGCAGACCCGCCGCATGGTGGCCGCGTCCCCGGCGTGGAAGCCACAGGCCACGTTGGCGCTGGTGACGACGGACAGCAACTGCTCGTCGTCGGTCAGCCGCCAGCGGCCGAAGCCCTCGCCGAGGTCGGCGTTCAGGTCGATCGAGGTCATGGATCCTTCGTTCACGTCTCAGGCCACGCGGTACTGCTCGTCGCGGGCGTCGGTCAGGAACATCTGTCCCGGTGCGTGCGTGATGGCGAAGGGCGGCAGCGAGGCCATCACCGCCGCCTGCGGGGTCACCCCGCAGGCCCAGAACACCGGGATGTCGTCCGGCTCCGCGTCCACCGGGTCGCCGAAGTCGGGGCTGCCGAGGTCGACGATGCCGAGCCCCGAGGGATCGCCGCAGTGCACGGGGCTGCCGTGCACCGCCGGGAGCAGGCTGCTCTCCCGGATCGCCGCCGCCAGGTGCACCGGCGGCACCGGCCGCATGGACACCACCAGCGGGCCGTGCAGCCGCCCGGCCGGACGGCACTGACGGTCGGTCACGTACATCGGGACGTTGCGACCCTGATCGACGTGGCGGATCGGGACGCCCGCCCCGGCCAGCGCCCACTCGAAGGTGAAGCTGCAGCCGATCAGGAACGACACCAGATCGTCGCGCCAGTGCTCACGTACGTCCGTCGGCTCGTCGACCAACTCGCCGTCCCGCCACACCCGGTAGCGCGGCAGATCGGTGCGCAGATCCGCTCCGTCCGCCAGGACGGTCGTGACGGAGCCGGCGTCCGTCACGTCGAGCACCGGACATGGCTTGGGGTTGCGCTGGCAGAACAGCAGCATGTCGTACGCCCAGTCGGCGGGCACCGAGATCAGGTTGACCTGGGTGTGGCCGGCCGCGACTCCGGCGGTGGGGCCGGTGAGCCCGTCCCGGAAGCGGGCCCGGGCGGTTTTCGGGCTCCACGCGTGCGCGTGCTCGTCGACGACGGTCACAGGGCGGTCTTCCGTCTGGTTCACGCGAGTTCCCTTCCGCGGGTCTCCGGCAGGCCGAGCAGTGCCAGCGCCGCTATGCCGTAGCCGATCGCGCCGAACACCAGCGCGCCGCCCACGCCCCAGCTGTCGGCCAGGAAACCGACGGTCGTGGGGAAGACGGCGCCCACGGCGCGCCCGGTGTTGTACGTGAAGCCCTGTCCCGTACCGCGTACCGCCGTCGGGTACAGCTCGCTCAGGTAGGACCCGAAGCCGCTGAAGATCGCCGACATGCAGAACCCGAGCGGGAAACCCAGCACCAGGAGCAGGGTGTTGGCGCCGCTGGGGATGTTCGCGTACGCCAGGATGCAGACCGCCGACAGCAGGGCAAACAGCCAGATGTTGCGCCTGCGGCCCAGCCGGTCGGTGAGGTAACCGCCGGTCAGATAGCCGAGGAACGCGCCGGAGATCAGGAACGTCAGATAGCCACCGGTGCCGACGACCGACAGACCGCGCTCGCTCTTCAGATAGGTCGGCACCCAGGTGGCGAGTGTGTAGTAGCCGCCCTGTACGCCGGTGGAGAGCAACCCGGCGAAGATCGTGGTGCGCAGCAGGCCGGGCTTGAAGATCGCCGTGAACGAGCCCTTCTCGGTGCTCCGTTCGCGTACGGCGGTCGCCTCCGGGGCGTCCTGCACCCGACGCCGCATCCAGATCACCAGCAGCGCCGGCAGCGCGCCCGTCCAGAACATGATGCGCCACGCCAGGTCGGCGCCGGCGAAGGAGAAGACCAGCGTGTAGACGATCGCGGCCAGCGCCCAGCCCACGGCCCACGAACTCTGGACCGCGCCGAGGGTACGGCCCCGGTGTCTGGCGCTCGCGTACTCGGCGACGAGGATCGCGCCGACCGCCCACTCACCGCCGAAACCGAGGCCCTGGAGCGCCCGGAAGACCAGCAGAGTCTCGTAGTTGGGCGCGAAGCCGCAAGCCACGGTGAAGACCGCGTAGGTGATCACCGTGATCATCAGTGCCCTGACCCGGCCGACCCGGTCCGCCACCACCCCCGCGACGGCGCCGCCGACCGCGGAGACCACGAGCGTGACCGTCGTGAAGAGGCCGGTCTGGCCGCTGTCCAGGCCGAAGTACGCAGCCAGCGCGACCATGCTCAGCGGCAGGGTGAAGTAGTCGTACGAGTCGAGGGCATAGCCGCCGAACGCGCCGGCGAACGCGCGGCGGCCACGCGGCCCCAGAGCGCGCAGCCAGCCCAACGCGCCGTCGTCGAGTCCGTGTTGATCCGCTTCGGAGTGTTCGGTCAGGGCCTGTGGTGGAGGGGTCGTGCTCATGGGCACCTCGCAGACGGAGGACGGAGGGTGCTTCAGGGATGAGCCGTGCCGTGCGGGAGCGGTCGGCGCCTCGGTGCGGAAGACGGCGCCGTGCGTAGCAAGGTAGAGGATCGTTGAACGATCCTTCAATACCCCTGTTGATGCGTTCTTGGATCTGCGATTGAATTCCGGGCATGGCAGAGCAGCTGACGGGACTGGCCGACGACCGGGCTCTCCTGGGGCGCACGAGCACCGCCGAGCGCGTCTCGGACATCCTCAGGGGTCGTATCGCCGAGGGGTTCTTCCCACCCGGGACCCGGCTCGCGGAGGACAGCATCGGCGGCGCGCTCGGGGTCTCCCGCAACACGCTGCGCGAGGCGTTCCGGCTGCTCACGCACGAACGCCTGCTCGTCCACGAGCTGAACCGGGGCGTCTTCGTCCGGGTCCTCACCGTCGAGGACGTCGAGGACATCTACCGCACCCGCGGCCTCGTCGAGTGCGCCGTCGTCCGCGGGCTCGGCGAGCCACCGTACGGCCTGGACGCGCTCGCCGGGGTGGTCGAGGAGGGGCAGCGGGCAGCGCGCGAAGGTGACTGGAAAGGCGTGGGTACCGCCAACATCCACTTCCACCGGGAGCTGGTGGCCCTCGCCGGGAGCGCCCGCACCGACGAGCTGATGCGCAGCGTCTTCGCCGAACTGCGCCTCGCCTTCCACCTCGTGGACGACCCCAAAGCCCTGCACGAGCCGTACCTGGCCCGCAATCAGCAGATCCTCCAAGCGCTCCAGGCAGCCGACAGGGCCGGGGCGGAACGGCTGCTCGCCGTCTACCTCGACGACTCGCTGCAACGCGTGGTCGAGGTGTACAGGCGAAGGGTCGGCGAGGACAGCGGCCTATAGGGACGCGGGGAACTGCGCGATCAGCCACGGACGGCCCGCACACGAATCACAACCGGTAGCCGCCCGCCCAACCGCCGGAGGCGTTCCGTGCCGTTTGGGTCGTTGTCAGACCGAGGACCTAGTCTGTGCACCGTGACTTCGCCTGCAACGACGGACCGTGTTCCGCCCCAGCTCAGCGCGGGGCCGCGCCCCGCACCGGGCCCGGCCGCCGACGAGGGTCTGGCGCGGCGTCTGCGCGCGCTCGCCTGCACCGCGCCGCTGCACGACCTCGACGCGCGCAAGGCGAACCTCGCGGGTGAGTACTCGGTGTACGGCATGGCGGAGGTGGCCCTCGCGGCCATCGACCTGGTCACCCTGAACATGGACTTCGACACGGGTGCCGACCACGACCAGATAGTCGCGCGCCTCATCCCGCGCATCGCCGCCCAGGCCCCGCAGCGACCGGTCGCCGAGCACGAGCGCGTGGCCCGCTGGGTCCTGGAGAACCTGATCAACGTCGGCAGTGTCGACCGCGGCTTCAGGGCCGTCTACGGCACGTTCACCACCGACGGCAGCTACGTCCGCCGTGACTACGACTTCAAGCTGATCGAGGAGGTGCCCGGGCCCGGCGGCACCGTCTACCTCCGCACGACGGACGAGGCGGTCAACGTCCTGGTCGGCGCCCTCGACACGGACGTCACCAGCGCGCAGATCGCCGCCGAGGTCAAGCTGGAGGTCCTGATCAACCGGGGCCGCCTCGCCGACGCCCAACTCGCGGCCGAGCAGGCCCGCTACCGGACCGTGCAGTACTCGGAGACACTCCGCAGAGCCCTGGACGCGACCCGGCGCAACGTCCGGGCGGTGGACTGGCTCAACTCCGTGCCCGACATGATCGCCGAAGCACTGGACCACGTGGCCGACCGGTACCGCCACGAGAACGCGATCCTCACCAACATCCGCAAGGCGCGGGACGAGACAGAGGACGCCGAGCACAAGCGGCGCGCCGCGGAGCTCGTCGACATCGTCAAGGACTGCATCCGGCGGCACACGCAGCTGCAGTCCCGGCTGCTGGAGGCGGGACCCCTGTTCCGCGCCGAGCAGGACCGGCAGGCCTTCGCCACGCCGATGACATCGTCGGGCATCGACCTGTACGGGCAGCTGGTCTCACCGATCCTGCCGCTGCCGCTGGAGCAGGCGGTGCGCGTCACGGACGCCTTCTTCGCGCGCGGTACCGGGTTGCGTACGCCGGTGTCGGTGCGGGTGACCGACCTGGTCGACATCCTGCTGACACCGCCGGTGGAGCGGGAGCACCTGGGTGCCGAGATGCCCGAGCCGGACCTCATCGCCACGCCGGACGACAGCCGCTTCAGCGAGGAGCAGCTGGCGGCGGCGACGCAGCTCCTGGATCTGCCGGCCGATGCACCCCGTCGGCTCTCCGGGCTGCTTGCCGAGGCCCGGCGGCAGGATCCGGATCTGCCGTATCTCGTGGCCCTGCTGGCCGTTCACGCGGCGAGTCCGGCGGTGGGGACCGCCTACCGGCAAGGTGAGGGAAAGCTGCTGTTCGCCGTGGACGACGGGACGGAGTTGGACGACCTGGAGTTCGGCGGGGCCGATCTCATCGTGGGGACAGCGTTGCTGGACGCGGTGGGGATGGCGGCGGACAGGACGGAGGCGGCGTGATGCGGTCTCCCGGCCCCGAATTTGTTGTGGCTGGTCGCGCAGTGCCCCGCGCACCTGTCGGGGCGCATCCCGGCACCCCCGATCATCAGACCAAGGAGTTGCAGTCGTGAGTGAGCACGTCGAGTGGAGTGACACGGAGGCCCCGGCCCCGTCGGCGACCGCCGCCGTCACGCCCGCCGACGCCGCCGACGCGGCGCGGCTCGTCGCGTTCGGGCTGCAGCCCAAGCTGCAGCCCGCGCGGGACCAGGAGTACGCGGACCTGCTGCGCCGGTACCGCGAGGACCCGCCGTTCGCGCGCCTCGCGGACGCCGTGGCCGCCGGGCTCGGGCTCGTCGTGCTGGAGGTGTCCCCGCGCGCGGGGATGGCCGTGACGGCGGCCGAGGACTCGGTGTTCGCCGTCCGCATGGGCGACTACGCGCGCCGTACCTCCGCCGACGGCGGAGACCGGTTCCTGCACGGGCTGGCCCACCTCGCCGTCGCCGCCATGGCGTTCCCGCGCCCCGAGGACCTGGCCGACGACGGATACATCGGGCGCGTGACCGTCAACGGCGTCGACGCCTTCGTACGGCAGGCCTGCCGCCGCCTGGAGGAGCGGGCCGAGGAGCACGGCGACAACACGGACCCGGCCACCGACGCGCCCGGGCTGGAGGCCGCGTGGCGGATCTGGGCCAGACGCAGCGCCGCCGGTGCCACCAAGGACGCGCGCAGACTCGCCGGTTCGACAACCGGCATTGTGGGCAAGGCGGCCGCCTTCCTCACCGACTCCGGGTTCCTGCAGCGCACCGGTGACGACAACGGCGGCACCTACCGCACGACCGCCCGCTACCAGCTCCAGGTACGGGACATGGCGGGCAGTGCCGCGATGGCCGAGCTGCTGGAGCTGGGCGTGGTCCCGGTGACCGACGGCACGCCCACGCTGCTGCCCGCCGAGGACACGGACGACCTGGAGCCGGTGGCCGACGCCGGGCTGCCGTTCCACGCGTCCAGCTCCTGAACTTTTCCGACCTGCCGAAGACTTACGAGAGTCCGCCATGTACGAGCTGTCCCGGGTCCGCCTCTACTCCATCGGTCCCGCCGGTGCGCGCTACGCCGACACCGTGCTTGACCTGCGGGGCGTGGGCGAGCCCGTGCCCGACCCCGCGCCCGCCCAGGCGGAGTTCTTCGAGGAGGAGCCAGTCGGCCCCCCGCGCCGCCCCGCACCCGCGGGCGTGCTCTTCCTGGAGAACGGCGGCGGCAAGTCCGTGCTGCTGAAGCTGATCTTCTCCGTGATGCTGCCCGGTCACCGCAACACCCTGGGCGGCGCCAGCTCCGGCGTGCTGCGCAAGTTCCTGCTCGCCGACGACTGCGGGCACGTCGCCCTGGAGTGGCAGCACACGCTGACCGGCGAGTGCGTCGTCGTCGGCAAGGTCAGCGAGTGGCGAGGCCGCCAGGTCTCCAACGACCCGCGGAAGTTCGCCGAGGCCTGGTACTCCTTCCGGCCCGGCCCCGGGCTGTCCCTGGACAACCTGCCCGTCGCCGAGGCCACGTCCGTACGGCCGGCCGTCGAGGGCCAGTCCGGCGCGCAGGGCCGCCGGCGCACCATGAAGGGCTTCAGGGACGCCCTCACCGACGCGGGCAAGGCGTATCCGCATCTGGAGGTGCACTGGGAGGAGATCCACGACCGGTGGATCGAGCACCTCGGCGACCTCGGTCTCGACCCCGAACTCTTCCGCTACCAGCGGGAGATGAACGCCGACGAGGGCGAGGCCGCCGGCCTCTTCGCGGTCAAGAAGGACTCCGACTTCACCGACCTGCTGCTGCGCGCCGTCACCGACACACGGGACACCGACGGGCTCGCCGACCTGGTCAGCGGCTTCGGCAACAAGCTGGGCCGCCGGGCCGAACTGATCGCCGAACGGGACTTCACCGCCGGATCGGCGGACCTCCTGGGCCGGATCGTCGAGGCCGCCGACGCCCGCTCACGCGCGCGTGACATCCACACCGCCGCCGAGCGCCGTACCCGCGCACTGGCACGGCGCCTGTCGGCGCGGAGCGGGCAGGAGCGCGTCCGGGCCGCCGACCTCGCCCAGCGCGTCACCGCGGCCGCCTACGCGGTCACCCACGCCGAAGCGGGCCGGGAGCGCAGCGCGCTGATCGCGGCCGAACTCGCCTACCGCAACGCCTCGCTGGCGCTCGCCGCGTCCGAGAAGTCCGCCGCCGGGCACAAGCGCGAGCTCGCCGACGCGCGCACGCTGCACTCCGCTTGGCAGGCCGCCGAGGCCGTGCTGCGCCATCGCGCCGCCGCCGACCGGGTCGCGCGGGTGGCCGCCGCGATCCAGGAGGCCGAGCGCGACGCGGCCCCCGCGCTCGCGGCCCGCACCAAGGCCGCCGTGGATCTCGTACGGGCCCTGCACGCGGCCGCGGGAAGCGCCGAGAGCCTCGCCAACGAGGAGGAGGAGCGGTCCGCCGCGCTCCAGGAGGTGAGCGAGGCCGCCCACCGGGACTCGACCGCCGCCGCCACCGAAGCACAGCGGGCCCGCAGTGAGGTCGGGCATCTGCGGCAGCGCCTCACCGAGGTCGAGCAGGAGACCGCCGAAGCGGTGCGCGCGGGCTGGCTCGACGACAGCGCGCCCGACGCCGACCCGGCTCGCGCCGCCCTCGCGGCCAGCGACGCCGAGAAGACGGCGGTCGCCGCCTGGGACACGGCGCGCGAGGCATCGCGCAAGGCCACGGAACACGCGCGCGAGGCGGCCTCGGCGGAATCCCGCGCGGAGCTGACGGCGGCACGCGCGGCGGACGCGGCGACGGCGACCCAGCGGTCGTACGAGGCCGAGCGCGGCATCGCCGAGGCTCTGGCCGCGGAAGAACGGCTGGCGGAGCTGCTGAGCGTCTCCGGCAGCGACACACGGCCTCTGGTCCCGCAGCCCCGGCACGAGACGCACGACAGCAGGCCGGCCCTCAGCCCCGAAGAGCTCGACCGGTTCGCCGACGAACTGCGCGAGCTGCTCGACGACTCCGTCTCGTCCACCGAGCGGCAGCTCTTCGAGCTGCGTACCGCTGCGGCCGACGACTCCCGGATCCTCGGCGCGCTCGGAGACGGAGGACTGCTGCCGCCCGGGCCGGACGTGCTGGCCACCGTGGAGTTCCTCGGTGAGCACGGCATTCCTGCGCTGCCCGGCTGGCGCTATCTCGCCCAGGCCGTGGACCCCGCCGACCACGCGCGCGTGCTCGCGGCGCGGCCGGAACTGGTCGACGGCGTGATCATCACCGATCCCGACACGCATGCACGGGCCCGCGAGGCCCTCAACGAGGCCGCGCTGCTGCCGCGCTCCGCCGTGGCCGTCGGCACGGCAGCAGCCCTGCTCGCACCGACCCCGGCCGCGGACGCGGGCGACAGCAGCGTCTTCCTCGTACCGCCGAACCCGGCCATGCACGACGAGCACGCCGCCGACGAGGAGAGGCAGACGCTGCGCGCGCGGGCGGGCGAGCGGGACGAGGAGATCAGGACGCTGGCCGCGCGCCTCGGCAAGGACCGGGAGCTGGCGGCGCGGCTCGCCTCCTGGCGCACCGGCTGCCCGGCCGGGCGGCTCGTCGAGCTGGCCCGGGCCGCGCACGACGCGGGGGCGTTCGCCGAGGAGGCCGAGGCCGAGCTGGCCGAGGCGCGCACGGTGCGGGCCGAGGCCGACGAGGTCGCCGCCGAGGCAGCGCAGGTGCGGGACGAGCGGCAGGAGGCCGCGCAGAAGGCCCGGCGCGCGGCCGACGCCCTCGCCGGGCTCGCCTTCCGACTGCGTGAGCGGGCCGGATGGCAGGTCAAACTGCGCGAACTGGCCGACGAGGGCGCCGAGTCGGAGGCTCGCGCCCAGGCCTGTCTGGAGCGTGCCCGCGCCGCCGACGAGGACCGCCGCGGCGCCCAGCGCGCCGCCGACGACGCCCGCCGCACGGCCCGGGCACTGCGCGCCGAGCGCGCGGAGATCGCGGGCGCCCCCGACGGCGTACCGGAGGACGACGAGTCAGCCGCCAAGCCGTCGCTGCCCGCCCTCCGTGAGGCCTACCGCGCCGCATCCCAGCTCTACGAGCAGGTCGGCGTCGGCGCCGACCTGCGCGCCGAGCAGGCACGCGCGGAGAGCGACGAGAGCGCGGCCCGCACCGAGTTGGACCGGCTCAGCAACAAGGTCCGTACGCGCGCGGAGCAGTTGCTGCAGTCGCCGGACGGCTCCGACGGACCCTCCCGACAGGCCGCCGCCGCGCGGGCCGAGGAGCTGGTGCAGCTCCTGGAGACCCGGATGTCGACCGCGAGCGAACAGCTCGGACGGCTGCGTGGCGAGACCGAGCGGCACGCGCCCGAGGACGGCGAGGCCCACACCGAGCTGCCCGAGGAGCTCCAGCCGCGCGACGCCGAGCACGCACAGGCACTGCTGCGTACGGCGATGGCCGAACTCGCCTCCCGCACCGATGCGTTGACCCGGTCCCGGGAAGCCCACGCCGAACTCCTCGATGCGCACCGTGCGGCCGAGGACGCGGCAGGCGGCTTCGACGAGATCACCGCGATGCTCCGCGACCTGCTGCGCGAACACGTCTTCGAGGAGGAGCAGGACGAGCCGGAGCCGTACACCGGCAGCCTGGAGGAGGCCCGGCACGCTGCCGCCGAGGCCCGTCGCTCCCTGCGCGGCTGCGCCGCCGACCTGTCGGCCGCCGAGGCAACCGTGCGCGAGGCGAGCGACATTCTCGTCCGGCACGCCAACTCCACACGCTACGAGCAGGTCCGCACCCCGGCACGGCAGCAGATCCGCGAGCTGCCCGCCTCCGCACTGCCCGAGCACGCCCAGAAGTGGGCCGACGCGTTCGCGCCCCGACTTCGTGTCCTCACCGACGAGTTGGTGCAGCTGGAGCGGAACAGGGACTCGATCGTGGACCGGCTGCGCGGGCTCGTGGAGTCGGCACTGGCCACCCTGCGGTCCGCTCAGCGGCTCTCCAGGCTGCCCGAGGGGCTGGGGGAGTGGTCCGGGCAGGAGTTCCTGCGCATCCGCTTCGAGGAGCCCGACCAGGCCACTCTGACCGAACGGCTCGGCGAGGTCATCGACGAGGCGACCCGGGCGGCCGTCAAGAAGAACTCCGACCTGCGCCGTGACGGGATGTCCCTGCTGCTGCGGGGCGTGGGCGCGGCACTTCAGCCCAAGGGCGTCGCCGTGGAGATCCTCAAGCCGGACGCCGTGCTGCGCGCCGAGCGGGTGCCCGTCGGGCAGATGGGCGACGTGTTCTCCGGCGGCCAGCTGCTCACCGCGGCCATCGCCCTGTACTGCACGATGGCCGCGCTGCGGTCGAACGACCGGGGCCGCGACAAGCACCGGCACGCCGGCACGCTGTTCCTCGACAACCCCATCGGGCGCGCCAACGCCACGTACCTCCTGGAACTCCAGCGGGCCGTGTCCGACGCGCTCGGCGTCCAACTCCTGTACACCACCGGCCTGTTCGACACGACCGCGCTGGCGGAGTTCCCCCTGGTCATCCGGCTGCGCAACGACGCCGACCTGCGGGCCGGGCTGAAGTACATCAGCGTGGAGGAACACCTCCGTCCGGGTCTGCCGCAGCAGACCCCGGCCGGAGAGGGCGAAGCGGTGCACAGTGAGATCACGGCGACACGGATGTTCAAACGCCCGGCCCCCAGCGTCCCGTAGGCCCGCCACCCGCCACCCGCCACCCGCCATCCGCCACCCGGCGCCGTGCAGGCGGCGCGGGTCAGGAGTGTGACAACTGCCCGGACCCGCCGCGCCGACGTATCCGCTCCTGGGCCCGCTCGGTGGCCTTCAGCTGCCGTCGGGCCCGGCGACGCTCGCGGCGCAGGGTCCTGGCGCTGCTGCTGGGTGTCGATACCACGCCGTTGCGCTGGTTCCAGACCTGACGGGTCACCCAGACGTCGAGGGCGCCCCAGGTGGCCACCACCGTGCTGACGACGCTGCTGATGACCATCGGGAAGGCGAGCCAGGATCCCGCCATGGTGCAGAGGAAGGCCACCATCGCCTGTATCAGCGTCACAGCGATGATGATCACCGCTCGCACCGCCGCCGTACGCACCGGATCGGGCATCCGACGCCGCCGCGCCGGCTCCTCGACCCACAACGGCCCGTAACGCGACCGCGCTTCGTCCCTCCCCGGTGCAGCAGCCGCGGTGCCCGCGGACTCTGCCGCCCCGCCACCCGCACCCGCCGGCACGCCGCTGCTGTCTCTCACCCCGTGCGTGTCTGCTGGAATGTCGCGATCCCGTGCCTCTTGGCCCGGCTGCCCTGTCAGCTGTGCCGCCAAGCCGTCCCCGGGCGCCTCGCGCCGCTCCGCCGTGCCCATCAACGTGTCACTCCCCACCGCCAGCAGACCGCTCGCCCCGTGCCCGATGGCACGGCTCCCCAGTGGCTGCCCGGCTTGCGCTGTTTTACGCCGCCGGGGTGCGGGATACGGCTCCTGTGGCTCATTCCGCACCCATTCCCCGTGGAGAAGGACGAACGAGGCGTCCCGAAGATTCCCACGGAGCGTAAATTTCAGGCCAACTGGCCGGGTAGGTCGGCCGGATACGTTTCTGCGGTCGTCCAGGGAATCGGGGAGGCAATCTCCCGCAATGAGCGGACAACTCCCCATGTCTCGTCGCCCGCGCGGAAGTTCAGCTTCCGGACTGCTCTTCGAGATACCTGTGCGTCGGTAGTAGGCTCGCGCCGTTTGTTGACGTACATGTGTACCCCCGACTGATGGGGGTCGAGCTGGGGGAGGCCATGCGCTTTCGCGGGAAGTCGATCCGCCGGAAGATCGTGGCGCTGCTTCTCGTGCCGCTGGTGTCCCTGACCGCGATCTGGGGCTTCGCCACGGTGCTCACGGGACGCGAGGCAGAAGATCTGTTCAACGTGTCGGACGTGGTGGAGAAGATCGGGTATCCGATGGAGGACACCGTCCGTGTCCTGCAGCAGGAACGCCGACAGACCCTCGTCTACCTGGCGGACCCCCGGGCCGCCGACGGCCTCGCCGATCTCAGGCGCAGCCGGACCGCCACGGACAAGGCCGTCGCCGAGATCCGGAAGAACGCCAAGAACCCCGACGTGCGCGACGCGATGGGCGACGGCACGGGTGAGCGTCTGGGGGCCGTGCTGGACGCCTTCGACGGCATCGAGGCCCTGCGCCGCAGCGTCGAGGACGGCACCGTCGACCGCGCCCAGACCCTCGACCTCTACAACCGCCTGGTCGACCCCTGCTATGTCCTGCTCGCCAATCTTCACGTCGTCGACAACGTCGAGATGGACAAGCAGTACCGCGCACTCGTCAACCTCGCCCGGGCCCGCGAACTGCTCTCCCGCGAGGACGCCCTCCTCGGCTCCTCGCTGATCGTCGGCAAGCTCACACGCGACGAGAGCCGCGACATCTCCGACCTCGTCGCCCAGCGCAGCCTGATGTACGACGTCAACCTGCCGCTGCTGCCCTCGTCGGACCGCGAACGCTACGAGCGGTTCTGGAAGAACGCCGCCACCGCCCCGCTGCGCGTGGCCGAGCAGGACGCCGTCTCCTCCGCCGACGGCAAGCCCGGCGAGGTCACCGCGCAGAGCTGGGACACCTCCGCCGGAAACGTGCTCGACAAACTCGGCACCCTCAACGACCAGGCGGGCGACCGCTATCAGGACCGCGTCCGCCCGGTCGCCGTGGGAGTCATCGCCAAGGCGGCCGTCGCAGGCGTACTCGGCCTGGTCGCCCTGCTGCTCTCGCTCTTCCTGTCCGTGCGGGTCGGCCGCGCCCTCATCCGCGACCTGCGGCAACTGCGACTGGAGGCCCACGAGGCGTCCGGCCTGCGCCTGCCCAGTGTCATGCGGCGCCTGTCCGCGGGCGAACAGGTCGACGTGGAGACCGAAGTGCCGCGCCTCGAGTACGACAAGAACGAGATCGGCGAGGTCGGCCAGGCACTCAACACCCTGCAGCGCGCCGCCGTCGAGGCCGCCGTCAAACAGGCGGAACTGCGCGCCGGGGTCTCCGAGGTGTTCGTCAACCTCGCCCGGCGCAGCCAGGTCCTCCTGCACAAGCAGCTCACCCTCCTCGACACCATGGAACGCCGGACCGAGGACACCGACGAGCTCGCCGACCTGTTCCGCCTCGACCACCTGACCACCCGTATGCGACGGCATGCCGAGGGCCTCGTGATCCTCTCCGGCGCCGCCCCTTCCCGGCAGTGGCGCAAGCCCGTCCAGCTCATGGACGTCGTCCGGGCCGCGGTCGCCGAGGTCGAGGACTACGAACGCATCGAGGTCCGCCGCCTGCCGCGGATCGCCGTCACCGGTCCAGCCGTCGCCGACCTGACCCACCTCGTGGCCGAACTCCTGGAGAACGCCACGGTGTTCTCCCCACCGCACACGGCCGTCCAGGTCCTGGGCGAGCGGGTCGCCAACGGCTTCACCCTGGAGATCCACGACCGCGGCCTCGGCATGGCCGCCGACGCTCTTCTGGATGCCAACCTCCGGCTCGCCGAGACACCGGAGTTCGAACTGTCCGACACCGACCGGCTCGGCCTGTTCGTGGTCAGCCGGCTCGCCCAGCGGCAGAACGTCCGAGTCTCGCTGCAGCCGTCCCCGTACGGCGGCACCACCGCGGTCCTCTTCGTCCCCGACGCGCTGCTGACGGACGACGTCCCCGACACCAACGGCATCGGCTTCCGCCTCGACCGACCCCACCCGACGAAGGAGGCCGAGCTGGAGGAGAGCCGCCGCACCGCGCTCTCCCCGATGCCCGTACCCCTTCCCGGTCGGCCCGCCGCCCTTCTGGACGGCCCGGTCGAACTGGAGGCGCCGGTCGAACTCGACGCCGTCGAGGACTTCCCGGGTGCGCTCGACGACGAGGACAGCGAGCGCGGCGGCATCTTCCGCCCTCGCCGCTCCATCGCCCTCGCGCACGACGAGACGACCGGCCGCAGCGACGGTCCCCTCCACGACGACTCCGGCATCCATGAACCGGCCCGCATCGACGCTGCCGACGACATCGGCGAGCCGGTCCGGCTGCCCCGCCGCCGCACACCCAAGCTGGTCAGCTCGCACGGACGCCCGGTCACCGAGCAGCGCTCCCGCCGCGAGGACGCCGCCGAGGAACCGCCGACCAGCCCGGGCGGCCGACCCGAGCCGGAGGCCGCCGCACCATCGCCCTCGCGCCGCCGGGGCGACGAGCCCGCGGGCGGCCGCGGTACGAGCAGGCCCGACCAGGGAGCCGCGCCACCGCTGCCGACACGGCGGCGCGGAGCCTCACCGCTGCGCCCGGGTGCGGGTGGACCCGGCCGGCCCGGTGAGGGCGCTGTGTCCCCGGCACCCGAGCGACCGAGTCCCGGTGAAAGCCCGCAGGCTCCCGCCCTCCCCATGCGCAACCGTCCCGCCGCGATCACCATGGGCGAGGGCACTGCGGCCGGGCGCCCCGGCACCGCCCCGCAGGAGACCGGCTCCGGCTCGGGCCCGCTGCCCCGGCGCGTACGCCAGGCCAACCTGGCCCCGCAGCTGAAGCAGAACCGGCGGGACACGGAGCGCGCCCCGGAGCCCGTGGAGCGGGACGCCGACGAGGTCCGCAGCCGGATGGCCTCGCTCCAGCGCGGCTGGCAGCGCGGCCGCGACGAGAATGCCGCGGGTGACGACGCCCAGAGCGGCACAGCACCACAACGAACGACAAGGGGGGACGGTCGATGACCGCACCGAAGACGACCGGCCACACCACGACCAACAAGTCCGGGGAGCTCAACTGGCTCCTGGACGACCTGGTGGACCGCGTCGCGAGCATCCGCAAGGCCATCGTCCTGTCCGGCGACGGCCTGCCGACGGGTGTGTCCAAGGACCTGACCCGGGAGGACAGCGAGCACCTCGCCGCCGTCGCCTCCGGATTCCACAGCCTCGCCAAGGGCGTGGGCCGCCACTTCGAGGCCGGTAACGTCCGGCAGACGGTCGTCGAGCTGGACGAGGCCTTCCTCTTCGTGACGGCCGCCGGCGACGGCAGCTGCCTGGCCGTCCTCTCGGACGCCGACTCGGACGTCGGCCAGGTCGCTTACGAGATGACGCTCCTGGTGAAGCGGGTCGGGGTGCATCTGGGCGCTGCCCCGCGCACCGATCTGTCCGCAGGCGGGTAGTGAGATGTCATGAACGCTGACGGTCAGGGAAGAAGCCACTGGTTCGACGACGAGGCCGGACCGGTCGTCCGTCCGTACGCCATGACGCGCGGCCGTACCACCAGTGAGGGCCAGCATCGCCTCGACCTGATCGCGGTGGTCGTCACGGAGCCGCAGGCGGACGACCCGGACGCCGACGCGATGCTGTCCCCGGAACACGTGGACATCGTCGATCTGTGCCGTGCCGCGCCCCAGTCGGTCGCCGAACTCGCCGCCGAACTCGATCTGCCCATCGGAGTGGTGCGCGTCCTCATCGGCGACCTCGTGGCCGGCGAATTCGTCCATGTGACCCGGCCCGTACCCCCTGCCGAACTGCCGGACGAGAGTATTCTGCGCGACGTGATCAACGGCCTCCGGGCACTGTGAGCGGCGCGGAATCGGGGTACTGAGGTGGCTGGCTGGCAGTTCTGGGTCGATCGGGGCGGCACGTTCACCGATATCGTCGCGCGACGCCCCGACGGCCGCCTGGTGACGCACAAGCTGCTGTCGGAGAACCCGGCGCGCTACTCCGACGCGGCGGTCGCGGGCGTCCGCGAACTGCTGGCCGGCTCCCAGGACCCCGTCGAGGCCGTCCGCATGGGCACGACGGTCGCCACCAACGCGCTCCTGGAACGCAAGGGCGAACGCACCCTGCTGGTCGTCACCCGCGGCTTCCGGGACGCCCTGCGCATCGCCTACCAGAACCGCCCGCACATCTTCGCCCGCCGCATCGACCTCCCCGAACTGCTCCACGAGCGCGTCGTGGAGGTCGACGAGCGCATCGCCGCAGACGGCACCGTCCTGCGCGCCCCCGACCTGGACGCCCTCGTCGGCCCCCTTCGGGAGGCCTACGGCGACGGCATCCGCGCCGTCGCCGTCGTCTGCATGCACAGCCACCTGCATCCCGCCCATGAGCAGGCCGTCGGCAGGTTGGCCGCCCGCATCGGCTTTCCGCAGATCTCGCTGTCCAGTGAGGTCAGCCCGCTGATGAAGCTCGTGCCGCGCGGGGACACCGCGGTCGTCGACGCCTACCTGTCGCCCGTGCTGCGCCGCTACGTCCAGCAAGTCGCCGACGAACTCCGGGGCGTACGGCTGATGTTCATGCAGTCCAACGGAGGACTCGCCGAAGCCGGTCAGTTCCGTGGCAAGGACGCCATCCTCTCCGGGCCGGCCGGAGGCATCGTCGGCATGGCCCGTATGTCGCAGCTGGCCGGCTTCGACCACGTCATCGGCTTCGACATGGGAGGCACCTCCACCGATGTCTCGCACTTCGCCGGCGAGTACGAGCGCGTCTTCACCACACAGATCGCCGGTGTCCGACTCCGCGCCCCCATGCTCGACATCCACACCGTCGCGGCCGGCGGCGGCTCGGTCCTCCATTTCGACGGATCCCGCTACCGCGTAGGGCCGGACTCGGCGGGCGCGGACCCGGGGCCCGCCTGCTACCGCGGCGGCGGCCCGCTCGCGGTCACCGACGCCAACGTCATGCTCGGCCGGATCCAACCCGCGCACTTTCCCAAGGTGTTCGGCCCGGCCGGCGACCAGCCTCTCGACGCACCGCTCGTCCGCGACCGCTTCGCCGCCCTCGCGCGCGAGATCCGCACCAGGACCGGAGACGACCGCACGCCCGAGCAGGTCGCCGAGGGCTACCTGCAGATCGCCGTCGCCAACATCGCCAACGCCGTCAAGAGGATCTCCGTCCAGAAGGGCCATGACGTCACCCGCTACGCCCTCACCACCTTCGGTGGTGCGGGTGGCCAGCACGCGTGCATGGTCGCCGACTCGCTCGGCATCCGCACGGTCCTCGTACCGCCCATGGCAGGCGTCCTGTCCGCGCTGGGCATCGGTCTCGCCGACACGACCGCCATGCGCGAACAGTCCGTGGAGGCACCCCTGGAGCCGGCGTCCATGCCGGCCGTCCTCAAGACGGCCGACGACCTGGAGGGAGCCGCCCGCGCGGAACTTCTGGCCGAGGACATCCCCGAGGAGCGCATCCGGATCACCCGTCGCGCGCAGGTGCGCTACGACGGCACCGACACCCCTCTCACCGTCGAGCTGACCGAGCCCGACACGATGCGTCACGCCTTCGAAGAACGTCATCGCGCCACGTACTCCTTCACGCTGGAGCGCCCGATCGTCGTCGAGGCCCTCTCCGTCGAAGCCACCGGCATCACACAACCCCCCGATCTCTCCGTGCTCGCCCCCTACGAAGCCGCCCGCTCGGGCGGCTCGGCCGCGTCCGTCCGCCTCCACACCGGCGGCGCCTGGCGCGACGTGCCCCTCCGCCGCCGCGAGGACCTCCCTCCCGGCGACACCGTCACCGGCCCCGCGATCATCGCCGAGGCCGGCGCGACGACCGTCGTCGACGACGGCTGGCGGGCCGTGGCACGAGACGACGGGCATCTGGTCATGGAACGCGTGACGATTACGCAGAGTTCCGATCTCGACACGGATGCCGATCCGGTTCTCCTTGAGGTCTTCAACAACCTCTTCATGTCGATCGCCGAACAGATGGGCGCCCGGCTGGAGTCCACCGCCCAGTCCGTCAACATCAAAGAGCGGCTCGACTTCTCCTGCGCCCTCTTCGACCCGGACGGAAACCTGGTGGCCAACGCCCCACACATCCCCGTCCACCTGGGCTCGATGGGTACGAGCGTCAAGGAGGTCATCAGGCGCCGGGGCACCTCGATGCGGCCCGGAGACACGTACGCCGTCAACGACCCGTACCACGGCGGCACCCACCTGCCCGACGTCACCGTGATCACCCCCGTCTTCGACACGCAGAGTGACCGACTCCTCTTCTACGTCGCCTCCCGCGGCCACCACGCCGAGATCGGTGGCATCGCCCCGGGCTCCATGCCCGCGAACAGCCGCAGCATCGAGGAGGAAGGCATCCTCTTCGACAACTGGCTGCTCGCCGAGAACGGCCGTTTCCGCGAGGCGGAGACTCTCCGCCTGCTCACCGAGGCGCCCTACCCCTCCCGCAATCCCAGGACCAACCTCGCCGACCTGCGCGCCCAGATCGCCGCCAACAGGAAGGGCGTCGACGAAGTCGGCCGCATGATCGAGAACTTCGGCCTCGACGTCGTCCAGGCGTACATGAAGCACGTTCAGGACAACGCCGAGGAGGCCGTACGCCGGGTCGTCGACACCCTCGACGACGGCGAGTACGCCTACGAGACCGACTCGGGCGCAGTCATCCGGGTACGCGTGCGCGTGGACCGCGAAAACCGCTCCGCGACCGTGGACTTCACCGGTACGTCACCGCAGCTGACGAGCAACTTCAACGCGCCCTTCGCCGTGGTCAACGCGGCCGTCCTGTACGTGTTCCGCACGCTCGTCGCCGACGACATCCCGCTCAACGACGGCTGTCTGCGCCCCCTGGACATCGTCGTGCCGCCCGGCTCCATGCTGGCGCCCGAGCCGCCGGCCGCCGTCGTCGCGGGCAACGTCGAGACCTCCCAGGCCATCACCGGCGCCCTCTACGCCGCGCTCGGCGTCCAGGCCGAGGGCTCCGGAACCATGAACAACGTCACCTTCGGGAACGAGCGCCACCAGTACTACGAGACCGTGGCCTCCGGGTCCGGCGCGGGCGAGGGCTTCCCCGGCGCGCCCGTCGTGCAGACCCACATGACCAATTCGCGGCTCACCGACCCCGAGGTCCTGGAGTGGCGGCTGCCCGTCCGGGTCGACGAGTTCGCCGTCCGGTACGGCAGCGGCGGCGCCGGACGATGGCACGGCGGAGACGGTGCGGTGCGCCGCATCCGCTTCCACGAGCCCATGACGGTCTCCACGCTGTCCCAGCACCGCAGGGTCCCGCCGTACGGCATGGCGGGCGGCGAACCCGGCGCGCTCGGCGCCAACCGTGTGGAGCACGCGGACGGCACGGTCACCGCGCTCGGCGGCAGCGACTCCGCCGAGGTCGGACCCGACGACGTACTCGTCATCGAAACCCCAGGCGGCGGAGGCTACGGTCTGCCGTCGTCCCACCCCCATCAAGCAGGAGAAGAGATCGATGATCTTCGGGCGTTCTGAGCGCGGGAAGCCACCGGTCGAGCCCGTCACGCTCAAGATCCTGGTGGCCGGCGGCTTCGGCGTGGGCAAGACCACCCTCGTCGGCGCGGTCAGTGAGATCAGGCCGCTGCGCACCGAGGAACTGCTCACCGAGGCCGGCCGCCCGATCGACGACACGAGCGGCGTGGAGGGCAAACACACCACCACCGTGGCCATGGACTTCGGCCGCATCACACTGCGCGAGGATCTCGTGCTGTACCTGTTCGGCACGCCGGGTCAGGAGCGGTTCTGGTTCATGTGGGACGAACTCTCCGAGGGGGCCCTCGGCGCCGTCGTGCTCGCCGACACCCGCCGCCTGGAGGACTGCTTCGCCGCCGTCGACTACTTCGAGCGGCGTTCCATACCCTTCGTCGTCGGCGTCAACTGCTTCGAGGGATCGGCCCGTTACCCCGCCAAGGACGTCCGCCAGGCCCTCGACCTGGACGACGACGTACCGGTCGTGCTGACGGACGCCCGTGACCGGGAATCCGTCAAGGAGGTCCTCATCGGCGTGGTCGAGCACGCGATGGCGCACGCGGCCGGCCGACGGGAGCCCGTCGCCACCTGAACCGCGCGGAGGCGGCCCGTACCCCCGCCGACCGGGGTACGGGCCGCTGCCTACGGCTCACGCACGCGCGCGTGTGCCTAGTTCTCGCCGTCCTCCTCCCAGCCGAAGCTCTTCTCCACGGCCTTGCGCCAGTTGTGGTACTCGCGGTCGCGTACGGACGCCTCCATGGCGGGCGTCCACTCGACGTCCTTCTGCCAGTGGGACTTCAGCTCGTCGAGGTCGTTCCACACACCGGTCGCGAGCCCGGCCGCATACGCGGCGCCCAGACACGTGGTCTCGGAGACCTTCGGCCGGACCACGGGAACGTCGAGCACATCCGCCTGGTGCTGCATCAGCAGGTTGTTCTTGGTCATGCCGCCGTCCACCTTCAGGGTGGTGATCTGCACCCCGGAGTCCTGGTACATGGCGTCCACGACCTCACGGGTCTGCCAGCTCGTCGCCTCCAGCACGGCCCGTGCGAGATGCGCCTTGGTGACGTAGCGGGTCAGCCCCGTGATGACACCGCGCGCGTCGGAGCGCCAGTACGGTGCGAAGAGGCCGGAGAAGGCGGGCACGATGTACGCCCCTCCGTTGTCGTCGACGCTCTCCGCCAGGGGCTCGATCTCGTCGGCGGTACGGATGATGCCCAGTTGGTCGCGGAACCATTGCACGAGGGCGCCCGTTATGGCTATCGACCCCTCCAGGCAGTAGACCGGTGCCTCAGTCCCGATCTTGTAGCCCATCGTCGTCAGCAGCCCGCTCTTGGACGCCACCGGCCGGTTGCCCGTGTTGAGCAGCAGGAAGGAGCCCGTGCCGTACGTGTTCTTCGCGGTGCCCACGTCGTAGCAGGCCTGCCCGAACACGGCCGCCTGCTGGTCGCCGAGGGCCGACGCGACCGGCACTCCGGCCAGCTGGCCGACCGCACTGCCGTACACCTCGGCCGAGGACCTGATCTCGGGCAGGACGGCCTCGGGGATGTTCATCGCGGAGAGGATGGACGGGTCCCACTGGAGGGTTTCCAGGTTCATCAGCATGGTGCGCCCGGCGTTCGTCACGTCGGTGACGTGCTGTCCGCCGTCGGTGCCGCCCGTCAGGTTCCAGATGAGCCAGGAGTCCATGGTGCCGAAGGCGATCTCGCCGTTCTCGGCCCGGGCCCGGAGGCCGGGCACGTTGTCGAACAGCCAGGCCGCCTTCGGGCCGGAGAAGTAGGTGGCCAGCGGCAGCCCGGTCTGCTCGCGGAATCGGTCCTGCCCGTCCGCGCCGCCGAGCTGGTTGACGAGACCCGCGGTGCGCGTGTCCTGCCACACGATGGCGTTGTGCACGGGCTTGCCCGTCGCGCGGTCCCACAGGAGCGTGGTCTCGCGCTGGTTGGTGATGCCGAGCGCGCTGAGCTGATCGGCGCGCAGTCCGGCCTTGGCGATCGCTCCGGCGACCACCGCCTGCACCTTGGACCAGATCTCCGTGGCGTCGTGCTCCACCCAGCCCGGTTTCGGGAAGATCTGGCGGTGCTCGCGCTGGTCGACGGCGACGATCGCGCCGTCCTGGTTGAAGACGATGCAGCGGCTGGAGGTGGTGCCCTGGTCGATAGCGGCGACGAACTTGTCCGTCATGACGTCCCCTTCGTCGTTCCTTCGGGAGGCTGCTTTGGATCAGAAGGCTGCTTTGAGGATGAGCCCGGAAAGTGCCCCGCCGATCAGCGGTCCGACAACCGGGATCCGCGAGTGACTCCGGTCCCGGCATGGTCCCGGGCCACGGGTCGCGGTGACGGCATGGCCCGTGCGCCCGCCGTGCGGCGGTCCACCGACGCCGCAGGCGCGGCCTTCGCCGTGGATGTCTCCGTTGCTCATGGCGGCTCCTAGGCCCTGTCCCCGGGGTGATCGGCCCCGGTCCTCCGTGCAGGGTGCGTTTCCCGTGGCGACTTCAGCCGAAGGCAGGGAAGCTCCCGCGCCCCGCACGGCGTCCGTGACGAGCGTGCCGTCGCAGCCGAATCGCCGGTGGGGAACGGGCCTGTTCTTCAGGCGGGGCCCGCGCGGCGCGTGCCTGGATACACCGTTTATGTACGGCGATGTCGACTGACACCGGAAGTGTTCACCGGCGCCCACAGAGCGTCAAGGTCGCCGACGGCAACGGTGACAGCCGCCGCGGTGTCCGTGCGAAGGAGGAACGTCCGTCGGTTATGACGATCAGCCTAGGCCTGGTTCCGCCACCGCGCACCCGGCCTGGGCGGGCGCCGCCCCCGAGCCGCGCCGGATCTCGTGGCCCGCCAGCCCCGCTCGGCCCAGCACCCAACTCGCTCCCTGGAGCGATTTCGCGGCCTTCTTCAGCGGCGCCAGACACGCGGCCGCCTGACGGTGGTCCAGCACACTGCCCGGCGGACACAGGACGGTGGCCAGGGACAACGTGACGGGACGCCCGCCGGCCGACCAGGGCGCGTCCAGCACCGAGGCAGCGAGCGGATCCAGCCACTCCGGCTCGGCGAGCACCAGGAAGTCGTCCCCGCCGATGTGGCCCACCCGGGTGCTTCCGGACGCCGCGTGCTGCAGTGCCCTGCCCACCGACCGGATCAGCTCGTCGCCCGCCGCGAATCCGGCTCCGTCGTTGACCTGCTTGAAGTGATCCACGTCCAGCCAGCTCAGCGCGAACGTCCGGCCGTCCGCGATGCGTCGGTCCACTTCGCCGGTGATGGCGTCCGAACCCGGCAGCCGTGTCAGCGGATTGAGCCCGGCCGCCTCCTCGACCCGGCTCTCGGCCAGCGCCCGCACCAGGTCTGCGAGCCGTACGACACCGACGCACCGCCCGTGCCGGTCCACGACCGCCACATCGTCCGATGTACGGCTGCGGTCGCCGACGGCCACCACGTCCAGGACCTCCCAGGCGGTGGCGTCGACGCCCACCGTCCGAGGGTGGTCCCCGAGCTTGACGGCGGGCCGGTCGGCGTACAGCGCATGGCCGTAGCGCCCCGACATCGACAGCAGAAAGCGCGAACGGTGCACGGAACGGACCGGGAGCCCGTGCTGGTCGACGAGCAGTACGCCGGACACCTCAGGCGACCCGGTCAGCAGTGCCCGCACCTGACCGGCCGACGCGGTGGCCGGCAGCAGCGCCGCGGGCCGCACGAACTGTCGCACCGAGGGTCCCGACCTGGGAACCGTCACGGCACCGGGGGAGCGGGGCGGAACGTATACGTCCGCCGCGGGCAGCCGGGCCGGCGGCGCGAACAACTCACCCTGGGCCAGCTGGGCTCCGGCCGAGATCGCGGCCCCGCACTGCAGTTCCGTCTCCACGCCCTCGACGGACAGGAGCGCTCCCAACTGCTCGCACAGTGTCCGCATGGCCATCACCGCCGCAGGCCGAGCCAGCAGCGACGCGTCCAGTTTCACCAGGTCGGGCCCCATGTCGGTGAGCAATCGCAGGGGTACGTCACCGTCCCCGACGCCGTCCGCGCTGATCCGGAAGCCCTGGGCCCGCAGCGCGCCCACCGCCTCCAGCAGAGCCTGGTGGGGGACGTGGGTGTACGGCGGTCCGATGTCGATCGTCACCTCCCACGGCAGCCGTCCAGCCGCGCGCACGGCGTCGTGCAGCGGAGTGAGGCCGCCGAGGTCGGCGAGGGTACCGGCGAACACGTTGACGTGCAGCGGTAGCAAGGTCTCCTTGCGCGCCGCCGCACGGACCGCCAACACCGCCAGCCGGCCGTCGAGTTCAGGGTCCCGGCGAGCCTCGGCCAGGATGTCGCCGGCCTCAGGGCGGGCGAGTATCTCCAGCCCCGCGACTCCGCCGGTGGTCAGGTTGACCACCGGTTGGAAGGCGAAGCGGAGAGTATCCGTCCAGGAGCGCACGGGAGCATGATGGCTCCACCGAAGCACGCTCAGGGCCAGTTCATGAGACGTTCACACAGGATTCCGGAGCGGTCACGCAGCGTAGGAGAAAGGGCTTGCGCCGCGCGGCGGCCATGTTCCTCGGACCCGTCCCCGAACGGCCGCTCACCGCGCTGCGCTCACCGCACCACCCCACCGCGTCACGGTCACCGCACCACGCTCACCGCACTGCGATCACCGCCGACCCATGCCCGAACAATCCCTGGTTCGCCGTGATCCCCACGCGCGCCCCCGCGACCTGCCGCTCACCCGCCTCCTCTCTCAACTGCCAGGTCAGCTCGCATACTTGAGCGATCGCCTGGGCCGGAACCGCCTCGCCGAAGGAGGCCAGCCCACCGCTGACGTTCACCGGTATGCGGCCGCCCGGGGCCGTCACGCCCTCCCGCAACAGCTTCGCGCCCTCTCCCTGCCCGCACAGCCCCAGATCCTCGTACCACTGCAACTCCAGGGCCGTGGACAGGTCGTACACCTCCGCGAGGGAGAGGTCCTCGGGTCCGACGCCCGCCTCCTCGTAGGCCGCTCGCGCGATCGATGCCCGGAACGGGTCGGCGGCCGGCTCCAGGGCGGCTGCCGAGTCCGTCGCGATGTCGGGCAGATCCAGCACCGTGTTGGGGTAGCGGGGTGTCACCGTGGACACGGCCCGGATCCGCACCGGCCGATTCGTCGCGTGCCGGCGCGCGAACTCCATGCTGGACAGCACCACGGCGGCACCTCCGTCCGACGTCGCGCAGATGTCGAGCAGCCGCAGCGGATCGGCGACCACGGCGGAGGCGGCGACCTCATCGGCGGTGACCCGCTTGCGGTAGCGCGCGTTCGGATTGAGCTCCCCCAGCGCCGAGTTCTTCACCTTGACCTGTGCGAAGTCCTCCAGTGTGTCCCCGTGCACGGCCATGCGACGGCGGGCGTACAGCCCGAAGTACGTGGGATTGGTCGCCCCCAGAACCCGGAAGCGAAGCCAGTCCGGATCGTCGGGCCGGTCTCCGCCCGCGGGCCGGAAGAATCCCTTGGGTGCCGCGTCGGCGCCCACCACGAGGACCACGTCCGCGAGCCCCGAAAGTATCTGCGCCCGCGCGGTGTTGACGGCCTGCGCTCCGGACGCGCAGGCGGCGTACACGCTCGCTACCCGGGCCCCCTGCCAGCCCAGTGCCTTTGCGAAGGTCGCACCGGCGACATACCCCGGATAGCCGCCGCGCACGGTGCCGGCCCCGACCACCGAGCCGACGTCCCGCCACTCGAGCCCGGCGTCGGCGAGCGCCGCACGGGCAGCCGCAGCCCCGTACTCGACGAAACTGCGCCCCCACTTGCCCCACGGGTGCATGCCCGCGCCGAGCACCGCCACCTCACCCGTCATGCCTTCACCCCCGTCGGCCGCCAGTGCCAGGTCGTCCAGATCGTCTCCGTGTCCTCATGGAGCACTCCGGGGACGACCTCCACCTCCATGCCCACCGCCAGGTCGGCGACGGTGATCCCCGGAGCCGCCTGTCCCAGCACCACGATTCGCTCGGGCTCCAGCTCCACAGCGATCAACGTGTACGGCGCCCACGAAAGTTCCGGATCGGTCACATAGGGTGACGGAGGTCGATAGCGGCTGTCCGTGTACGACCAGACGCGCCCCTGCCGTGACAGGGGCACCTCCTCCAGATCTCCGCCCGGGCACCCGGGATTGCGGCAGTGCGCGTCCTCGCGGGGGAAGAAGAGCGAGGTGCACGCCGCACAGCGCGTCCCGAGGAGCCTGAAGCCGTCCCCGTCGCCGGCGAACCACCCGGCGACCACAGGCGTGCGTGTGCGCGACAAAGTTCCTCCTCGCCAAGGAATCTGACGGAACGTCAGAAGTCTGCCACGGGCATCCGGAAATCGGCAGTGCGCTCGATCGAACCGAACCGGTCCTTGGTGCGTCGTCGTTACGGAAGGGACGGCCGGGGTCCACGGGGGTGGTTCCGGCCGTCCTTTCCCGATCCGGGGTGAACCGCATCCGATCGCTTCCCGGACGTAACGCCTTCCTGATAGATGCAGGAGACATGACACGTCTCTCCCGTGCACTACGCGGTGCAATTACCGCACTCGCCGCCCTGCTGGCCGTGACCGCCGCATCCGCCACCGCCCAGGCCAGAACGACGGGACCCAGGGCACCGAAAGACTTCGTGGCCCTGAGAACGGTGGACCCGACGATCATCCAGGAGATGCGCTACTTCACTCCGCACAACTTCGTCGGTGAGCGCATCGACGGCTATCGGCAGCCGATCTGCATCCTCACCAGGCCGGCCGCCGAAGCGCTCCACAGGGCCCAGACGAGGCTGCTGCGCAAGGGCTACACCCTCAAGGTGTACGACTGCTACCGACCGCAACGCGCCGTCAACCACTTCGTCCGCTGGGCCGAGGACCTCGACGACCAGGCGATGAAGGGAGAGTTCTACCCGAAGGTCGACAAGACCCGGCTGTTCGAGGACGGTTACATCGCGGAGAAATCCGGCCACAGCCGCGGTTCGACCATGGACCTCACCATCGCGAGGCTCCCCGCGAAGCCGACCCGGCCGTACCACTCCGGAGACCCCCTCGTCCCCTGCTACGGGCCCAAGGGCGAACGCTTCCCCGACAACTCCGTCGACATGGGCACCGGCTTCGACTGCTTCGACACCCTCGCCCACACGCTCGACCCGCGCATCCAGGGAGATCAGCGCGCCAACAGGCTGCTCCTCAAGGGCACCCTCGAGGGGCTCGGATTCGTGAACCTCGCAGAGGAGTGGTGGCACTACACGTACAAGCCCGAGCCCTACCCGGACACCTATTTCGACTTCCCCGTGTCCTGGAAGTCGCTCACCAGCGGCTACTGAGCGGCCTGCCGGAGACGCCCCGCCCGTGATCGGATACATTCCGCTTCGTGTCCGAAACTCAAGCCTCAACCCCCAACTCCGCGCCCGACTCCCACTGTTCGAGCTGCGGAGCGCCCTACGGGGAGGGCGTCACCGGTTGGCCCCGCACCTGTCCGGCCTGCCATGCGGTGGCCTACCGCAACCCACTGCCGGTGGCGATCGCGCTCCAACCCGTGTACGACACGCAGGGCACCGCCCTCGTCGTCATCACCCGAACCATCGTCCCCGCGCGCGGGGGCATAGCCCTGCCCGGCGGCTACATCGACGACCGCGAGGACTGGCGGCAGGCCGTCGTCCGCGAACTCAAGGAAGAGACCGGCATCGACGCGGCGAGCCGCGACGTCCGGCTCATCGACGCCATGAGTTCCCCGGACGGGCATCTGCTGCTGTTCGGGCTCCTCCCGGAGCGATCGGCCGAGGGCCTTCCGCAGTCTGCGCCCACGGACGAGACGGAGGGCTGGCACCTCCTGCGCAGGGCGGAGGAACTCGCCTTCCCTCTGCACACGCTGGCCGTGCGGGCCTGGTTCGAGGGCCGGTACATCTGAGTCAGCTCTCCTTGAGCCCGCGCACGCGCACCGGGTAGGGCGGCTCGCTCGCGCCGCCCTCGTCCTCCCGCTCGACCACCAGCCGTCCCCCCGTCCAACGGGCGACGTAGCGCTCGAGTTCCGGCTCGTCCCACCCGTCGCCCGCGTCCTGCACCACCAGTCCGCTCCCGGTCCGACCCTGGGCGGGCGCCCACACCTCCAGTTCCAACCCGCCGTCGTCCCCGCGTACGGGGACGACGGCACCCGCGCGCGCGAGCACCGGAATCCGCGACAAGGGGGCATCGAGGAGCACCTGTCCCGGCCCCTCGTACACCTGCTCCGTCACCGTGTCGTACCAGCGCCCACGGGGCAGCTGCACCGCACGCCGGTCCGTGCCCGGATCAAGCACCGGCGCCACCAGCAGGCAGTCGCCCAGCAGGAAGGCGTCCTCACAGTCGCGCAGCGCACGGTCTTCCGGCGTCGACCACCACAGCGGCCTCACATAGGGCGCTCCCGTGCGGCGGGCCAGGTGCGCGAGCGTCATGAAGTACGGCAGCAGCCGCCGCCGTTCGACGAGCGCCACACGCGCGTGCTCCAGCACCTCGGCACCGAACTCCCAAGGCTCCCTGCGCCCCGCACGCAGACTCGCGTGCGTCCGGAACAGCGGCAGATACGAGCCCAGTTGGAACCATCGCAGGTACAGCTCGGGTGACGGACTCCCGTCGAAACCGCCCACGTCCGGGCCCGAATACGGCACCCCGCACAGCCCGAGCCCCATGACCAGCGACAACGACGCCCGCAGCCCTGGCCAGCCCGTGGCCACGTCACCGGACCACGCGCCCCCGTACCGCTGCATGCCGGCCCAACCGGAGCGCGAGAAGATGAACGGCCGCTCCTGGGGAGCCAGTTCGCGCAGCCCTTCGTAGCCTGCCCTTGCCATGCACAGCGCATAGACGTTGTGCGCCTCCCGGTGGTCCCCGCCTCGGCCTTCGAGCGCGTGCCTGGCCGACCGAGGCAGCGTCGTCTCCCCGAAGGCGGTGAACGACGTGGGTTCGTTCATGTCGTGCCAGAACCCCGAGAACCCCTGGCCGAGCCGCTCCTTGTACAGACGACCCCACCAAGCCCGCACGCGCGCGTGGGTGAAGTCCGGGAACACCGCCTCCCCAGGCCACACAACCCCTCGTACGACCCGCCCCGAGGCGTCCCGCACGAACGAGTCCTCGGCCGTCCCGCTGTCGTACACCGCGTTGCCCTCGGCGGTTCCGACCGCAGGGTCGACGATCGACACCAGCCGGATCCCGTCCCGCCGCAGCTCCTCGGCCAGCACCGGCAGCTTCGGAAAGTGCTCGTGGTCGACAGTGAACACCTGGTGTTCGTCGAAGTGGTCGATGTCCAGATGGACGGCGTCGAGCGGCAGCCCGCGCTCCTGGTAGCCGGAGACGATCCGCCGTACCTCCTGCTCACTGCCGAAGCCCCAGCGCGCGTGGTGATGACCCAGCGCCCAGGCGGGCGGGAGCGCCGGTGCACCCGTCAGCGAGGCCCAGACGAGCAGCACGCGCGCGGGGGTGCCCACGATCACCCAGCAGCGCAACGGGCCGCCGTCCATGCGCAGTTCGGAGGTCCCTGCCCGGTCGTGCCCGGAACCGGCGCCCTCCTCGCCCTCCCGCAGCGTCACCGTGCCGTCCCAGGAGGTGTCGTGGAACACGAGATGCGTCGCCGCGTCCGCCGCCACCAGTTGCACGGGCATCGTGATGTACAGGGGATCGTCTCCGGGACCGAACGCGTGGCCCGGATCCGTGTTCCACAAGCGGTACGTGCCCTCGCGCAGCCGGGGGCCCGACGACCGCCCCCCGAGCCCGAAGAACCGCGCGTCCGCGGCCACCTCCGACCGCTGCATCCAGCGTGCCGTGCCACCGTCCACCGGCTCCCACCACCGGGGCGGCAGATCTCGGCGCAGGGTCACACCACCGGGCGTACACACCTCGACGGCTCCGTGCCGCGAGATGACGACCGTCACCCGCTCGGCCACGACCCGCCAGCCACCGTCCTTGTCCGGCTCCAGGACCGCCCGGGGATCCGGCTCCGGGCAGCGGCCCGCCAACGCGTACGACGGCTCGGGAGAGGCCCCGTCCCAGCCCCAGAAGACCGCTCCGTTCACCGCTACGACGATGCGCAGCTCGGACCGGCTGAACCGGACGACGCCACCACCCGGGCCGGGCTCCACCTCCTGCACGGGCCCGGGCACCCGCGCGCGCTCGGCGCCTCGCGACGGCAGGGCGGAGGCGTCCGCACGCCTCCTGCGCCATGCGGCTCGCACGATACGCAACCTCTGGGCCGCCCCCGAAGAACCGACCGCTTTTATCGAACGCACCAGGTCACGACCGTCCATGCTGCTCACCCTGCCATTGAACGCCCCACACATGTGTGCCGTTCAACTGCCGTTCACCCGTGCCGGGACCACATCTTCACGGCACGGACTATGTGGGTCGCGCCCTAGTGTAGAAGTCGATCACATGGCATCGTCCGTGTCAGCCGCGTCACGCGCACACCCCAGCACGTGCGCGCCAGACGCACACGACGCGCACAGTCCGGGAGCCGCCCCATGTCGACCGTGAACCCCCAGCCACTCTGGCAGCCAGATCCGGAACGCCGTGCCCAGGCGCAGGTCACAGAATTCCAGGCCTGGGCGGCCGAGCACCACGGCGCCCCGGCCGAGGGTGGCTATGCGGCACTGCACCGCTGGTCCGTCGACGAACTGGACACGTTCTGGAAAGCCGTCACCCAGTGGTTCGACGTACGGTTTTCGACTCCCTACGCGCGCGTGCTCGGCGACCGCTCGATGCCGGGTGCGCAGTGGTTCCCCGAAGCGACGCTGAACTACGCGGAGCACGCCCTGCGCGCCGCCGCGACCCGCGCGGACGAACCCGCCCTCCTGTACGTCGACGAGACACACGAGCCGCGCCCGGTGACCTGGTCGGAGCTGCGCCGACAGGTCGGCTCCCTGGCAGCCGAGCTGCGCGCCCTCGGCGTACGCCCCGGGGACCGCGTCAGCGGCTACCTCCCGAACATCCCGCAGGCCGTCGTCGCCTTCCTCGCCACAGCGGCGGTGGGCGGCGTCTGGACGTCCTGCGCCCCCGACTTCGGCGCCCGCAGCGTCCTCGACCGCTTCCAGCAGGTCGAACCGGTCGTCCTGTTCAGCGTTGACGGCTACCGCTACGGCGGCAAGGAGCACGATCGCCGCGACACCGTCGCCGAGCTGCGCCAAGAACTGCCCACGCTGCGTGCCGTCGTCCACATCCCGCTCCTCGGCACCGAACCCCCCGAGGACGCCCTGGAGTGGTCGGCCCTGACCGGTGCCGACGTGGAACCCGTCTTCGAACAGGTCCCCTTCGACCACCCCCTCTGGGTGCTCTACTCCTCGGGCACGACCGGACTCCCCAAGGCCATCGTCCAGTCCCAGGGCGGCATCCTGATCGAACACCTCAAACAGCTCGGCCTGCACTGCGACCTGGGTCCGGAGGACCGTTTCTTCTGGTACACGTCGACCGGCTGGATGATGTGGAACTTCCTCGTCTCCGGCCTCCTCACCGGAACGACGATCGTGCTCTATGACGGCAGCCCCGGCTTCCCGGACACGGGCGCCCAGTGGCGCATCGCCGAACGGACCGGAGCCACCCTCTACGGCACCTCGGCGGCGTACGTCATGGCCTGCCGCAAGGCCGGCGTGCACCCGGCGCGAGACTTCGACCTCTCCGGGGTGAAGTGCGTCGCCACCACCGGATCCCCGCTGCCACCCGACGGCTTCCGCTGGCTGCACGACGAGTTCGCGGAGAGCGGGGCCGATCTGTGGATCGCGTCCGTCAGCGGAGGCACGGACGTGTGCTCCTGCTTCGCGGGAGCGGTACCGACCCTCCCGGTGTACATCGGCGAGCTCCAGGCCCCCGGCCTCGGCACCGATCTGCAGTCCTGGGACCCGAGCGGCAGACCGGTGATCGACGAGGTCGGCGAGCTCGTGGTCACCAACCCCATGCCGTCGATGCCGATCCGCTTCTGGAACGACCCCGACGGCAGCCGCTACCACGACAGCTACTTCGACACGTATCCCGGCGTGTGGCGCCACGGCGACTGGATCACCGTCACCTCCCGCGGCTCCGTCGTCATCCACGGCCGCTCCGACTCCACCCTCAACCGCCAGGGCGTGCGCATGGGCTCCGCGGACATCTACGAGGCCGTCGAGCGCCTCCCCGAGATCAGGGAATCCCTCGTCATCGGGGTCGAACAGCCCGACGGCGGCTACTGGATGCCCCTCTTCGTGCATCTGGCCCCCGGCACACCCCTGGACGACGCCCTGCTGGGCCGTATCAAGCAGACCATCCGGGAACAGCTCTCACCGCGCCACGTCCCAGACGAGATCATCGAAGTCCCCGGCATTCCGCACACCCTCACCGGAAAGCGAATCGAGGTCCCGGTCAAGCGCCTCCTCCAGGGCACTCCTCTGGAGAAGGCCGTCAACCCCGGCTCGATCGACAACCTGGATCTGCTGCACTTCTACGAGGACCTCGCCCGCAAGCGTTCCTGAGACGCCGGCTCAACCACCGTAGGTGGCCTCGGACTCGCCGAGCACGGCAGCGAAGTCCGAGGCCAGCCGCGCCGCGTCGGCCGGCGCGAGCGCGGCCACGGAGATCCGCACCCCTGGTGGCGACGACGAACGGAACCGGGCCCCGGCCGCGACCCACCAGCCGTACGAGCGCAGCCCGTTCACCACGGCAGACTCGTCCTGCACGGGCACCCACAGATTCATTCCGCTCGCCCCATGGGCATCGATTCCGCGCCCGCCCAGCTCGGCGAGCAGAGCGCCGCGGCGCAGCGCGTACGTCTCCTGAGCGGCGGTCACCAACGCGCGCGTGGCGACATCCGTCAGCAGCCCGTGCACGATCTCCTGGAGGAGATGACTGACCCAGCCCGACGTCAGCAGCAGCCGGCCGTCGTGGCGGGCCAGCGTGGTCGCGTCGCAAGCCGCCGCCGCCCACCGCAGGTCGGTGCCCAGGAACTTGCTCACCGTCCGCACGTGCACCCAGCGCGTCAATCCATCGCCGGTCAGCGAGCGGAGGGGAGCACCGGAGACCTCCGACGCGTGGTCGTTCTCGACCACCAGCACATCGGGCTCGGCACGGAGCACTTCCAGAAGCGCTTCCCGGCGCGCAGCCGAGAAACAGCCGCCGTACGGATTCTGCGCCCGTGGACTGCACACCAGGGCCCGGACACCCGCCCGCAGCGCCCCCCGCACGGCGTCGGGACGCAGACCCTCGTCGTCCACGGCCACCGGGACGATCCGCAGCCCCAGGGCAGTGACCAGATCCAGCAGATGGTGATATCCGGGGTCCTCCATGGCCACGGCATCGCCGGGCCGCAGCTCCACGGACAGAAGCCGGCCGATCAGATCCAGCGCTCCGTGCGCGAAGGTCACGTGTTCCACCGGCACACCCTCGGGCCCGATCCAGTCGCGCACGACCTCCTCCAGCCGCGCGAGTCTGGGCATCGAGCGATGTGCCCGGACGCCGGGTGACAGACGAGACGGCGGTACGAGAGCGGGAAGGAGCGAGGGATCGGGGTGCCCGCCGGACAGGTCCCGCAGGCCCTCCGGCACTTTGGGCGGCCGGCGTGACGCCACCGCGGGAGCGGGCGCCACCACGGTCCCGCCCCGCCCGCGCGTGACGACGATTCCACGCCGGCGCAGCTCCTTGTAGGCCGTGGCGACCGTACCGGGACTGACCCCGAGGTCGTCCGCGAGCCGTCGCACGGGAGGCAGCGCGGCCTCGGGCCCCAACGATCCCTCCGTCACGGCCCGTTCGACGGACGCGGCAATTCCCTTGGCCGTCGTACCAGTGATCCCATATTGTGTTGCCACGTTGGAAATTATGTATCAGTACATAATCGAAGGCAAGGGGGAGCAGTGCATCGGACGTACCGCGCAGCCGCATGGTCGAGCCGGATACCCGGAGGGCGCGACGGACGCAGAATGCTCGTCATCGCGCTCGTCGACCGGACCGGCAGCGGACTCTGGGCCTCCGTGTCAGTCCTGTACCTCACCTACGTCTCGGGCCTCTCGGTCGGTCAGGTCGGCACGCTCGCCGCGACCGCCGGAGCCATCGGCATCGCCGGCGCACCTCTTGGCGGTCGCATCGCCGACCGGTTCCCGCTCACCCGCGTGCTGCTCGTCGTCCAACTCCTGCGCGCGCTGGCCTCCTTGGCGCTCCTCACCACGAACGATTTCGCCCTGCTCCTCGCCTTCTCCGCCGTGGGCGGCCTCGGCGACCGCGCGGCGAGCGTCCTCACCAGGCTGTACGCCACCCGGGTGGCAGGACCGGACCGTGTCCGCTACCAGGCCGTCCAGCGCACCGTCGCCAACGCGGGCTGGGCCCTGGGAGGCCTCGCCGCCGCCGCGGCCCTGACGCTCGGCACCTCAGCGGCCTACCAGTGGCTCCTGGCCGGCGACGCCGTGTCGTTCCTCGCCTCCGCGTTGCTCACCCTGCGCTGCGGCGAACCCCCGTCCCCGACCCGCACGGTGACCACCTCGAAGTCCCCGGCACCGAAAACCAAGCCGACAAGCGCAAGCCCCTGGCGCGACCGCACCTACCTCGCCTACGTGTCCACCGAAACCGTTCTCTTCCTCGATGACGCGGTCTTCAAAATCGGCCTGCCTCTTTGGATCGCGCACACGGGCACCGCACCACACGGCCTCGCGCCCCTGCTGCTGGTCCTCAACAACGTGATGGTGGTGGCCCTCCAGGTCCCCCTGGCCCGCTTCGGGACCACGACTGCGGCCGCTCGCAGACTCCTCGTCCCGCTGTCGGCCGCCTTCGCCCTCGGCGGCCTTGCCATGGCGTTCTCGGCCACGAGCGGCGCCATCACCGCGACCCTGTTCCTGACCGCCGCGGCCGCCGCCTTCACGGTGGCCGAGATGCTCCACGCAACCATTTCCTGGGAACTGTCCGTCGCTCTCGCCCCCGGCACGGCGCATGGCGCCTACCTAGGTGTGCACGGCCTGGCCCAGTCCGCCCAACGCAGCATCGGACCACTCGCAGTCACCGCGGCCATAGCCGCCGGCCCGGTCGGCTGGGCCTGCTTCGGCGCCGCCATCGCCTTGACCTGCATAGTTCAGCATCGCCTGGTCCGCGATCCCCTGACCCAGAAGTCATTGTCAGTGCCGTCGGTTACTGTGAGTGAGCATTGATCGACCGTGCACAGGGGGAAAGATGGCGCACACCGACCACCAGACCATGCGACGCGTCCTGCGGCGCGAAATCGCGGGCACCATCGGCCTGCTCACCGACGAACACGACTTTCGCGCCATGCGGCGCTATCGCAGCTTCGCCTTCGACAACCACACCAGCTATCTCCAGCAAGTGGAGGCGCTCCTCAAGACGCGCGCCGCCCAAGGCAGCCACACCACCGTTGCCCTCTTCGACCCGCAGGAGTACGCCGCATTCTGCGAGGACACCGGCCTCGACCCCGACGTCCAGTCCAGCCGCACACGCTTCACCGCCGAACTGGCCACCACAGGACCCCTCCTTCCCTACGAAGGCCAGCCCCTGGCCGACCTCGTCCCGGCCCTTGTCGACGAAGCCGTTCGCCAGGCCACCCGGGAGTACGCCTCCACACTCCTCGCCCGCCTCGGCGCATGCGCCTCCTGCGGCGAGGACATCGGCCGCGCGGCCTTCACCCGCGCCTCGCACCTCCTCGTACGCATCCTGGACACGGCAGGACCGGGCAATCGCCACCTCGTGTGCAGCGTCTTCGCAACGCCGGAAACCCTCTTCTCCGTGCTGCACGCCGATCAGGACGACCACGGTGCCGTGCGACTCGACGAGGCCGAAGCCCTCGAGTTCACCACGGTCCTGGCCCTCGGCATCGCCACCCAGAGCCCGGGCGGACTCGTGATGCGCACCAGCGCCCCCGGGGCCACCGACCGCGTCTACGGATGGCGCCTGCGCGGAGAGGGCGTAGAACCCCTCACAGCCGGAGAGG
Source organism: Streptomyces sp. NBC_00461 (assembly GCF_036013935.1). Taxonomy (NCBI): domain Bacteria; kingdom Bacillati; phylum Actinomycetota; class Actinomycetes; order Kitasatosporales; family Streptomycetaceae; genus Streptomyces; species Streptomyces sp. NBC_00461. Next base: position 1,645,910 of record NZ_CP107902.1, on the reverse strand, counting down.
TGTTCGACGCCTACTGCACCGACATCGAATCCGGAGACCTGATCTCCCCGGAATCGGACGTGGACTACTGCGTACCGCCGGACCTGGGGCAGGAGGGACCGGAGCCGGGACACCACCACTGAAGCAAAAGGGGCGCTTCATCCATGGAGGAAGCGCCCCTCAAAAACAGCCGCGAAACAACAGTCGATCTCGGCCCGACTACTCGCCGGACAGCACTGCCTGAGCCGCGTTGCGCGCCTCCTCGGCGCTCTCCGTGGCCCGGGCTGCCGCAGCGGCACGCTCGCACTGGGCCAGCGTGTACTTGCCCAGCGTCGCCCTGACATAGGGAATCGACGCCGCACCCATCGAGAGAGAGGTGACACCCAGACCGGTCAGCACACACGCGAGCAGCGGATCGGACGCGGCCTCACCGCAGACTCCACAGCTCTTGCCCTCGGCCTTCGCCGCTTCGGCGGACAGCGCGACCAGGTCGAGCAGCGCGGGCTGCCACGGATCCTGCAGCCGGGACACCGCGCCCACCTGACGGTCGGCGGCGAATGTGTACTGCGCGAGGTCGTTGGTCCCCAGGGACAGGAACTCGACCTCCTGCAGAATCGACCGAGCCCGCAGCGCGGCCGACGGGATCTCGACCATCGCGCCGAACTTCGCCCGCAGCCCCGCCGCACGGCACGCGTCCGCGAACGCCTTGGCGTCGGCACGGTCCGCCACCATCGGAGCCATCACCTCAAGGTAGACCGGCAGACCCTCGGCAGCCTTCGCGAGCGCTGTCAGCTGGGTGCGCAGCACCTCCGGGTGGTCGAGCAGCGTCCGCAGCCCGCGCACGCCGAGCGCCGGGTTCGGCTCGTCGGCAGGCGTCAGGAAGTCCAGCGGCTTGTCCGCACCGGCGTCCAGCACCCGTACGACGACGCGG